>NZ_CABVPW010000016.1:0-179888 GCF_902499025.1 Burkholderia lata
GGCGCGCGCGGCGGCGCGGTGCCGTGTGGTGGTCGGGCGCGGCCTTCGCGGGCGTGGGCCTGGCCGGCGCGCTCGCGGGCGCGGTGGCCGTGTCGATGCTGATGCTCGGCAGCGTGCCGCCTTCGCATGAGCCGGGCTATCTGACAACGACGTTCGGCGGGCCGAGCGTGGACTGGAGCGATGAATGAGTGAGCGTGGCTGGAAATTCATCCTCGTCGGTTCGGTCGTGCTGAACGTGTTCATGCTCGGTGCGATCGGCGGCGGTGCGTATCAGTGGTTTTCGACGCATCGTGACCTGCGGGCCGCGGGCGCCCCTGCGTCGCGCACCGCATTGCGTTTCGCCGCGGACGAATTGCCGGACACGCGCCAGCAGGAATTCGCCGCGGCACTGAAGGCGGCGCGCAAGGACGGCCGCGATTTCGCGCGGGAAGGGCGGGACGACCGGATCACCGTGCTGGATCTGCTCGCCGCGCCGCAACTCGATCGCACGGCGATCGACGCCGCGCTCGACCGCACGCGTGCGGCCGATACCGCGCTGCGTACGCAGGTCGAGCGCAGCGTCGTCGATTTCGCGGCGACGCTGACGCCGGACGAACGCGCGAAGTTCGTCGACGGGTTGCGACGTAGCGGTAACTGGCGGTTGCCGCCGAAGTTGCAGAAGAAGCAGGGCGACGCGGCGAGCAAGTAAGTCAGTCAGTCATTCAGGAAACGCCGCGCGGGTGACGCGCGGCGGCGTGCTCTTTCGGTGATGCGCAACGCGCACGCGGAAGGCCGGTCGGCAATGCTTGCTTGCAGGCACGCTTCAGCGAAGGATCGCAACGCAAGCGCACCCCGTCACGCGGCGGGCGCGTTCAACGAGCAAGCATCCACGCGGAGATTGCGTCGACCACGCCGCTTTCCAGACCGTTGAAGCCGTGATAGGCAAACGCTTCGCACGGATCGCCCCGGGACGTGCCGCCCGACACGATCATCAGGTCGGCCTTCGGAGACTGGTCCAGTTTCTTCATCAGCGTATCCGTTTCGGATACCGGACAATTCCTGCAGCCGTCTTTCTCGTGGTGCACGACGAGCACCGGAATCCTGAGGCTGGCCAGATTCATGTCCGTGACGGCGGTACCTCCCCGATCTTCGCGAAGGATGGTCGACGTCAGCACGAGACCGTCGGGCCCGCCGCCGCCGGCCAGCGCGATCGCAATGGCCGCAGCGGATTGCGTGCCGCGGCTCGTCCCGACCAGCCAGACCGGTACATGCAGTTGTTCCCGCAACCAGGCGATTACCGCGCGCGAGTCGTCGGCGTGTTCCTTCGAGAGTCGAAAGCCGTTGAGGTAGGGCGCGGATTGCCGGTCGCTCGGTGCGTCGATGACCGCGACGGCGATGCCGTCGTTCACGAACAGCTGCCGGGTACGGACGAGAAAGTTGCCTGCACCCCATCCGAACCGACCGGACGGATCCAGTTGCAACCCGCCGTGTCCGCCGGCATAAAGAATGGCCGCGGCCTTCGGCGCGTCCGGTGCGATGAAGAGAAACCGCTGCGTGACGCCGGGACGGGTCGGGATGTCGACGACCCTGGGCTGGTTCTGCGCGTGAGCGGGATAGCCGTGCAGCATCAATGCGACGGCAAGCAGCCACGCGGTGGTCCAGCGCGAACGCGGGCGCATCGGACCGAAGCATCGAAATCGCGCGCGCAAGCTGACGGGAAGAGGGGGCATCGTAGCTATGGCCGGCGCATTCGGCCGTGGCTGGCCGGAGTGCGGCGGCTTCTCCTGGTCAATGTAGTGGCGCCACGTCGAAGCGATGCGTGCCGAGCCGCGGCGGCTCGAACCGTCGTCATCGTCGCGACGCACGGCGCTCAATGCGATTCGACAAACTGGATGATTTCGCCGTTGTCGCGCTTGAGATAGAGGTCGTCGCCCTTCACGCGAACGTCGTTGCACGAGTACGGGATCTTGCGGCCCTTGCTGCAGATCTTGCCGTCCTCGGCGTTCCAGTCGCCGTGATCGGCAAACCCCTGGCTCGACTTGAAATCGTAGTCGCCACTATTGCCGTACTGGACATGCCACTGGGTACCGTCCGCCAGTTTGATGTCGAATGCCTTGCCCGCGAGACGTTGCTGGAGGTCCGATGCGGCAGGCGTGGTGGCACCTTCGGGAAATGCCGATTGATCGGCAAAAGCGATAGCGGGAGTCAGCAGGAGGATGGCGAGCAGCTTGGTCATGGTCAGTCTCCGGTTTTACCGAATTCTTGCTTTGGGGCGAGACATTCCATTGAGTCTAGGTGGCTTTCCGGGAACGGCAAGCGCCTGGGCGGCTGCGGCCGCTGTGCCTTCCGACGGGATTCATGCCGGTCAGGCCAATGAAAGCCCTTTGGCCGAATTTCGAAATTTGCCGGTCCTTCGCAGCGACACGGGACCCCGCTACCGCGGCTGAGCGATCCGCCGATTTGCTGCATTCTTCAGCCGAATCCGCGACGGGAATTCAAGCGGCAGCACGCACGCATTCGAAGCCGCGCGACGCATCAGAAATATTCGTCGTCCCGGCGACGGATTTTCCGCCGACCGACGTTAAACACGGGTACGCATTGCGAGAGCCCCGTCATGGACCACCCGAACGACATCACACCGGCCGCCATCGCGCTGAACCGTTTCGGTCTCGGCGCGCGGGCCGACGAAGCGCCGCCTGCCGACCCGAAGGCGGCGCTCGTCGCGCAATTCGACCGCTACGACGCGCGGCCGGCCGCGTGGGCCGGCGAGCCCGACGCGGTCGCGCTCGCGACGCGCTTCGCGAACGCGCGCAACGCGATGACCGGTAACGATCCGGCAACGAAGCGCGCGACCGAGCAATCGATCCGGCGCGACGGCAACGACACGTATCGCAGCGCCGTCGTCGCGCGGCTGAATAGTGCACTGATCACCCCGGCACCGTTCGTCGAGCGGCTCGTGCATTTCTGGGCGAACCATTTCGCGGTATCGGTCGACAAGGGGCCGGTGGCGGCCTACGCGGGCGCGTTCGAACGCGACGCGATCCGCCCGCATGTGCTGGGCCGTTTCGAGGACATGCTGGTTGCCGTCGAGCAGCATCCCGCGATGCAGCTCTTTCTCGACCAGGCGCGCTCGGTCGGCCCCGACAGCCCGGCCGCGCTGCGTACCGAAGCACGCAATCCGTCGGCGAAACGCGGGCTCAACGAGAATCTCGCGCGCGAAATCATGGAACTGCACACGCTTGGCGTACGGACGGGTTACACGCAGGCCGACGTGACGGAATTCGCACGCGCGCTGACCGGCTGGAGCATCGCCGGCGGGCGTGGCCCACAGCCCGGCGATGCGGCGCCCGGCGCGTTCGTGTTTCGCCCGCAACTGCACGAGCCCGGCGTGCGTACCGTGATGGGTCGCAACTACGACCAGCCCGGCGAAGCGCAGGCGCGCGCGATCCTGCATGACCTCGCGCATTCGGAGGCGACCGGCCGGCATATCGCGTTCCAGCTGGCCCGTCATTTCGTCGCCGACAATCCGCCGCCCGCGCTGACCGACCGGCTGGCCCGCGCGTTCGACGCAAGCGGCGGCGATCTGCCGACCGTTTATCGCGCGCTCGTCGAGGCGCCCGATGCGTGGTCGCCGGTCAACCGCAAGTTCAAGACGCCGTGGGAGTGGGCCGTGTCGTCGCTGCGCGGGCTCGGCTGGCACGACACGGGCGACCTGAAGGCCGCGCCGCTGCTCACGCAGCTCGGCCAGCCGGTGTGGCGGCCCGGCTCGCCGGCCGGTTACGACGACGTTGCCGCGAGCTGGGCCGCGCCCGACGCGCTCGTGCGCCGCGTCGAGCTTGCGCAACGGCTGGCCGCGCGCACGGGCGACCGGCTCGATCCGCGCGCGCTCGGCAACACGCTGCTCGCCGGTTCGTTGAGCACGCCGACGGCGACCGCGCTGTCGCGCGCCGAAAGCGCGACCACGTCGCTCGCGCTGCTGCTCGTATCGCCTGACTTCCAACGGAGATGACCATGGCACTGACCCGCCGACAATTCCTGAGCGTGGCCGCGGCCGGCGCAGGCGCGATGCTCGTCGCGCCGCGGATCGTGTTCGCGAACGTCGAAACCGATCGGCGCTTCGTGTTCGTGATCCAGCGTGGCGCGGCCGATGGCCTGAACATCGTCGTCCCGTATGCCGAACCCGCGTATGCGTCGCTGCGCGGCCCGCTTGCGATCGACACGGCGGCCGCGACGCGGCTCGACAGCACGTTCGCGCTGCATCCGTCGCTCGTGCAGACCGCGCAGTTGTACCGCGACGGGCAGGCGCTGTTCGTTCATGCGATTGCATCGCCGTATCGCGACCGCTCGCATTTCGACGGCCAGAACGTGCTCGAGACGGGCGGGCGCTCGCCGTATCAGGTGAAGGACGGCTGGCTGAACCGGCTGGCCGCGCTGCTGCCGGCCACGCGTGAAAACGCGATCGCATTCGCGCCGACCGTGCCGCTCGCGTTGCGCGGCACCGTGCAGGCCGCGTCGTACGCGCCGTCCGGGTTGCCCGCCGCGCCGGACGACCTGCTCGCGCGCGTGTCGGCACTCTACGAGGCCGACGCGCAGCTCGGCCCGTTGTGGCAGTCGGCGATGGATGCGCGCGGCCTCGCCGGCGATGCGCATGCGCGGCAGGATCCGGCCGGTGTCGGCAAGCTCGCCGCGACCTTCCTCGCGCGCGACGACGGCCCGCGCATCGCGATGATCGAGACCGGCGGCTGGGACACGCACAGCGCGCAGAACGCACGGCTCGCGAATCAGCTGAAAGCACTCGATACGATGCTCGCCGCGCTGCGCGACGGCCTCGGGCCCGCGTGGCAGCAGACCACGGTGCTGGTCGCGACCGAGTTCGGCCGCACGGCCGCTGCGAACGGCACGGGCGGCACCGATCACGGGCAGGCATCCGTCGCGATGCTGGCGGGCGGCGCGGTCGCCGGCGGCCGCGTGATCGCCGATTGGCCGGGTTTGCGGCCGGGCGACCTGTACGAAGGACGCGACCTGAAACCGACCGCGTCGCTCGACGCGCTGATCTCGGGCGCCGCCGCCGATAGCCTGCGGCTCGATCCGCATCGCACCGCGTCCGCGCTGTTCGCGGAAAGCGGCGCGACGCGGCCGATGAGCGGGCTGATTCGCGGAACCGCGTGACGCGCGGCGTTGCCGCGTCGGCAACGCATTCATTCACTACACAAAAGGGAGAATGCAGGATGATGAAGATCCGATCCGTTTCGCTCGCCATGCTGGTGACGGCCAGTGCGGCGCTGATGTCCGCATGCGTGGTCGAACCCGTGCGGCCGCCTCAGCCGGCGCCGGTCGTCGAGGTGCCGCCGCCGATGCCTGCGCCGGGCTATCGCTGGGCGAAGGGGCATTACCGGTGGGCCGGCAATCACTGGGCGTGGGTGCCCGGGCACTGGGTGGGCGTGTACTGAGCGCACGGGACGTGAGGTGGCGTGCGGTGCGGGGGCCGAGCCGCGTATTGAATTGCGACGCGCGTTGACCTAAGCTGCCGGATCCCGGCGACGGGCATTTCCGTTCGCCCGTCACGGCGAGCCGATCCGCGGCCGCCGCTTTCTTCGTTACGGCACCCACATGAAAGCATGGCTCGTTGCGCTGGCCGTCGCGGCCGGCATGACCGGCGCGCACGCCGCGTCGTTCAACTGCGCGAAAGCATCCACGTTCGTGGAGCGCGAAATCTGCACCAATCCGGCGTTGTCGCGTCTCGACGATGCGCTCAACGCGGACTACCAGCACGTCGTGGATGACTTCGCCAACTACCCGGTCGAGGATCCGCCCGAATATCACCAGTTCGTCGCCAGCCAGAAGGCGTGGCTGAAAGCGCGCAACCGCTGCACGACGACGCAGTGCCTGATCGACAGCTACCGCAAGCGCATCGACGTGCTGTGCGGGCAGATCGACGTGCCGGTCGAAAGCGACCGCGCGAAATGCCGCGGCAACGGCGGGCTGGGCGGACTCGAACTCGCTCACTGAGTGCGCGCATGGCGCGAGCCGGGATCGATCAGACCGGTGCGCGGCTACCACCCGATCCGGTGCTTCTCCTCCGTCTCGCGATGCCGCCAGTCGTCGTCCGCGTGCAGGTACTGGCTCGTCGTCGTGAGCGACACGTGGCCGAGGTTGTCGCGCACGAGCCGCAGGTCGACGCGGCCGTCGGCCATGTGCGAGCCCGCGCTGTGGCGCAGCCAGTGCGCGGACGCCTGTTCGAGCACGCGTGCCGGCTGCTCGCCGGCTTCGCCGTTCGCGCGCAGCCGGTCGGCCGCGTGCCGGAACACCTGCTTCACGATCCGGTGCAGCGCTGCGCGCGTGAGCGGCTTGCGTGCGTGGCCGACCGGCAGCACGAGCGGCGTGGGCTCGCCATCGGACGGCAACGCGGGCAGGCCGTGTGCGCGCCGGTAGCGCGACAGCTCGGCCATCATCTCGTCGGTGGCCGGCACGAGCCGCTGCCGGCCGCCTTTGCCCGTCACGTCGAGCCACCAGCGGTCGCGCCCGTCCGCGTCGCGCCGACAGAAGAACTGGCCCATCGTCGTGTCGGCCGCTTCGGTGATGCGCAGCCCGCCGAGATACAGCAGCGTGAACAGCCAGCGCGCACGATCCGCATGGAAGCCTGCTCGCGCGTCGTCGCGCGGCATCGCGGCGATCGCGTCCTTGACCGACTGCCACAGCGGTTGCCCGAGATGGCGCGTGACGCGCGGCGCGGGCCGGCGCTGCCGCTGGCGCGACAACGCGAGCGGATTGCCGGCGAGATAGCCGGCCTGCACGAGCCAAGAGAACATCACGTTCAGGATCACCAATGCCTGCCGCTGGCTGGCTGCCGACAGCGGCCCATAGAACGGCCGCCAGCGCGGATCGTCGCGCGGATGCTTGCGCCCGCCGTTCGCGCACCACAGCTCGGCCGGCGAGGGCGCGAGCAGGAACTGCCGATAGACGACGAGATCCTCGTGCGTGAGCGACGACAGCGGCTTGCCGCACGCGATCACGGCCCACAGCAGCAGGCGTTCGGCTTCCTTGCGATAGTTCTGGAACGTGGTCGGCGTATCGACGAAACGGGCGAGCCAGGCGCGCACCGCGTCGAGGTCGTTGGTCGCGGCAATCTGCGGATGCGCGCTGTTCGAGCGGTTGGTGCCCGTGCGTCCGTCGAGCGCGGCCGGCACGGTGAGTGCATCGATCGGCAGCGGGCGCAGCGCGGTGTCGGACGGAACGGGTGAGGTCATGCGAAGCGGGGTGCGGTGTGCGGATCGTGCGCGCGTGATCGGGCAGACGAACGCAGCGCGATCAAGCGTATCGGGAAGCGCCGATGGTACACGATCACCACACGGTGAATCCGCCGTCGACGGCGATCGCCTGACCGGTGACGAAGCGCGCGGCGGGCGAGCACAGCCACATCACCGTTTCCGCGATGTCGCGCGGCTCGCCGAGCCGCGCCATCGGCGTCGCCTGCGTCAGTCGTGCCATGTCGTCGCGGTTTTCCGGGCGGTCGGTGATCGCGGTATGGGCGATGCCGCCGGGGCATACCGCATTCACGCGGATGCCGCGGCTCGCATAGTCGATTGCCACCGATTTCGTGAGGCCGATGACACCGCTCTTCGATGCCGAATATGCGGAGAGCCCGGGCCCGCTGACGAGCCCCATGATCGACGACGTGTTGACGATCGCACCGCCGCCGAATGACAGCATGTGCCGGCATTCATGTTTCATGCACAGCCACACGCCTTTCAGGTTCACGGCGATCGTGCGATCCCATTCGTCCTCGTCGAATTCGGCGACGGGCGCGCCGCGAGGCGCGATGCCTGCGTTGTTGAACGCGATGTCGAGGCGGCCGAACGTGGCGACCGTCGTGTCGATCGCATCGCGCACGTCGTCGGCGCGCGATACGTCGGTGCGCAGCACGATCGCCTTCGCGCCGGTGCACTCGATCGCGTGCGCGACGTCTTCGGCAGCGGACACGACGGTGTCCAGCAGCGCGACCCGCGCACCGGCTTCGGCGAAGCACAGTGCGGCCTGTCGTCCGATGCCGGTCGCCGCGCCGGTCACGACGGCGACTTTTCCTGCGAAGCTTTCCATGCCTGTCTCCTGGGGCGCTGGGTGAAGAGACAGGTTAGGCGGCAAGCGCCGGGGCTTCGACGTTGAAACGGACTAGGCGGATTCGATGGCGGGGCCGTCGTCACGAAAGCATCACCCCAGCGACAGCACGCTGTTCAGCAACGTCCTGACGAGCGTCGCCTGCCGCGTGACGCCGGTCTTCGAAAAAATCGCGCGCAAATGCGAGCGTGCGGTGTTCTTGCTGATCGCGAGTTCGTCGGCCGCTTCCTCGAGCGTCTGCCCGTTGACGAGCGCGAGCGCCAGCGCGGTTTCGGCCGGCGTGAGGTCGAACAGCTTGCGCACGATGTCGTGCGACGCCTGCGACTTGCGCTCGGCATCGCGGATGAAGATCGCGCACGCCGGCCGGCGCGGATTGTCCTCCGACCATTCGCTGAGCGGCACCGCGCGGATCAGCACGCCGAGCGGCGGCTTGCCGGACGGGCGCGGCACGGCGATCGCCTGCGCGACCGACGGCGCGCCGCCCGCGCGCTCCGCGAGCACCTGCCGGATCAGCTTCTGCAGCTTGCGATCCTCCAGCGGATACGACGCTTCGAGCGTGTCGCCGCGCACGCGCAGGCCGTCGCATTCGGCGAAGATCTCGTCCGCGACGCAATTGGTCTTCATGATCGCGCCGCGCTCGTCGAGGATCGCGGTGGCGACGAGCATGCGGTCGATCGTGCTCGCGTACAGCGTGCGCTCGGATTCGACCATCCCGAACTTCGCGTGCAGCCGCACCGCGCGTTTCAGGTGCGGCAGCAGTGCGTTGCAGACGGCCTTGTCGGTCGCCGAAAATGCGCGGCCGCGATGCGAGCGGCACACGCGGAAACGGCACTCGATGCCGTCGGACGTGCGCAGGTCCGCACCCATCAGGTACCCGACGTCGAACGGCTCGAGAAACTCGCGATACATCGCGCTCGAGCGCCAGACGCCGACGCCGAGCAGCTCGTCGACGGTGACGACGCGATCGCTCGGCAGGTTCACGAACGGATCGAGCGCGTAGTAGTAGGTGTTGTACGACGCGACGCCCGGCAGCGGCGCGTTGTGCTCGGACGCGTTGATCATCAGCCCCGCATGGCCGCTGGCGGGCCAGCGCAGGATCATCGTCACGTAGTTCGCGTGCAGGTGGAGGCGGATCTGTTCCAGCGCGCCGCCCCACGGCACGTCTTCGAGCGGGCCTTCGTAGATCGTCGTGAGCAATGCGTCGAACTGCTCGAGCGTCAGTTTCGATTGGGCAAGATGCGGCGGCAGGGCCGCGGGCGCCGTGGTCATTCGGGTTGTCTCCTGTTTCGGCCACCGGGTCGACAGGGTGTGAACAGGCCCCGTCGCCCGGTGTGCACGGGCGAGCCGCCGGCGACGATGCGCGCGGCTGAACCGGATCACGGTAACGCATCGGCGCGCGCGCGACATCCCACGAATGAACGTGGCGGAACGATTTCTGTAAGCTGTTTGTGAACTTTCCCGCCGCGGGGGCCTCTAATCGGCCCTCCAACGCTTCCTGAGGAACATCAGATGATTCGCCAATCCAGAACGCTGCTCGGCGCGGCCGTCATTGCCGGCAGCACGCTCCTCGCCGGATGCCAGACCGACGCAGTCGCCACGTCGCCGAACACGGTGCGCCCGGCCGACAGCAAGCCGGTGACCAGGACCGTCTATGTCGCGCCGCAATCCGCGCGCTGCACGGGCGTCGCGCCGATGGAGTGCCTGCAGGTGCGCAACAGCCCGAACGAGCCGTGGAGCCTGTGGTACGCCGGCATCGAAGGCTTCGCGTACCAGCCCGGCTACCTGTACACGCTCGAAATCGACGAATACCGCGTCGCGCAGCCGCCGGCCGACGGCTCGTCGATCCGCTGGGTGCTCAAGCGCGTCGTCGAGCGCCGCCCGGCGAACTGACGACCGCGCTCACGCGGACGGGCGCGCTGCCGCACTGGCCGGCGGCGCGGCCGTATCGATCCGCCGGAACACGACGGACGACAACAGCGTGACCACGCCCATGCACGTGAACGACAGCATGAATCCGTGCGCCATCGAGCCCCAATAGGCGGCAAACAGGTTGACGAGGCCGCCGCCGATCGACACGCCGAGCCCCATCGCCAGCATCTGCATCATCGTGAACAGGCTGTTGCCGCTGCCGGCGTCGGCATGCGACAGCCCCTTCAGCGTCACGCCGTTCATTGCCGCGAACTGCATCGAGTTCGCGGCGCCGAACACGATCAGCAGCGCGCCTTCCAGCACCGGCGCGGGTCGCGCCGACACCAGCGCGAACCCCGCGATCGCGCACCCGACGATCCCCGTATTCACGACTAGGAACGCCGCATAGCCGAAGCGCTTCACGAGCGGCGCGATCCAGCGTTTCGCGATGACGCCCGCGATCGCGGCCGGCAGCATCATCATCCCCGACTGCAGCGGCGTATAGCCGAGCTGCACCTGCATCAGCAGCGGCAGCATGAACGGCACCGAGCTCGTGCCGATCCGGCACAGCAGGTTGCCGAGCAGCCCCGAACCGAAGTTCGGCTCGCGGAACAGCCCGAGCCGGAACAGCGGCTGCGTGCGCCGCCGCGCGTGCGGCAGATACGCAAGCGCGCTCGCCAGCCCGAGCACCGCAAGCCCGGCCGCCCACGCGCCGCGATGCGCGGGCATCGGCGGGTCGATCGCGAGCGACAGCGCGATCATCGCGACCGACAGCAGCGCACAGCCGACGAAGTCGAACGGCGGCGGCTGTTGCGCCTGGTCGTGCGGCAGGTAGCGCTGCACGGCGAGGAAGCCGACCACGCCGACCGGCACGTTGACGATGAACACCCAGTGCCACGAAATCGCCTGCGTCAGCCAGCCGCCGAGCGTCGGCCCGACGATCGGCCCGAGCTGGCCGGCGATCGACACGAACGCGATCGCCGCGACGTACTGTTCGCCCGGCACGCGGCGCAGCACGGCGAGCCGCCCGATCGGCAGCAGCATCGAGCCGCCGATGCCCTGCAGCGCGCGCGCGGCGACGAGCTGGCCGAGCGTATGCGACGCCGCGCAGCCGATCGATGCGAGCACGAACACGAGAATCGCGAGCGAGAACACGCGGCGCGTGCCGAACCGGTCGGCCAGCCAGCCGGACGCCGGCGTGAGCATTGCCATCGTCAGCGTATAGACGACTACGACGGGCTGCATCGCGAGCGGCGACGCGTGCAGGCTTTGTGCGATCGAAGGCAGCGCGGTGTTGACGATCGTCGTGTCGAGCGACTGCATGAAGAATGCAGCGGCGACGATCCAGAGCAGCGCGGAGTGTGTGGGTTCCCGGGACATGGCGAAATCGGTGGTGCGAAAGCCCGGCGCGGGTGGCGCCGGTGCGCGGTCGCGCGGCGCCTGCCGGTCTTCAAGCGCACGATGGTACCGATTCCGATGGTCATCGGGAAGCCGCCTTAAGACGTTGACTGTCATCGTTAATACCGATGACAATGCGCCATGCTCAATCCCGTCTGGCTCAACACGTTCGCGACCGTCACGAACTGCCGCAGCTTCACCGAAGCGGGCCGGCAGCTCGGGCTCAACCAGTCGAGCGTCAGCGAACACATCCGTCGTCTCGAAGAGAGCGTCGGCCGGCGGCTGTTCGTGCGCGACACGCATTCGATCGCGATGACGGCCGACGGCGAGGCGCTGCTCGTGCATGCGAACGTGATCCTGCAGGCGCTGAACCGCGCGGAATCGCAGTTCCGCAAGCCGCGGCTGAAAGGGCTGGTGCGGCTCGGCGCGCCGGACGACCTCGCGCTCGTCGCGTTGCCGGACGTGCTCGCCGGCTTTCGTGCGGCCCACCCGGACGTCGCACTCGAGATCACCACCGGCATGACGAGCCGGCTCTACGAAGGGCTGGACGCGGGCGCGCTCGACCTGATGATCGGCAAGCGGCGGCTCGGCGAGCGGCGCGGCACGCCGCTGTTGCGCACGCGGCTCGAATGGGTCGCGCGGCCGGGCACCGTCGTCGATCCGGAGCGGCCGCTGCCGCTCGTGCTGGTCGCCGAGCCGAGCGTGACGCGCGCGATCGTCCTGAACGCGCTCGCTGAGAAGGGGATCGGCTGGGAAGTCGTGTGTTCGAGCAGCAGCCAGCCGGGCTGCATCGCGGCCGCGCGCGCCGGGCTCGGCCTGACCGCGACGTCGCACTATCTGTCGACGCGCGGGCTCGCGCCGCTGGTCAACGCCGACGCGCTGCCCGTGCTGCCCGACATCGAATTCATCGCACTGGCGGCGAAGCGGCTCAGCCAGCCGGCGCGCACACTGCTCGAATTGCTGGAAGCGAGCGACCTGAGCGCACCGGGCACCGGCGCCTAGCGGACTCACCCTGCGCGAGGCGCCCGTATCCGGCGCCCGCGCGGCGTGCCGTCATGCGGCCCGTTTCTGCGAAATCACGAGCAGCGCGCCGTTCTTGTCCTCCAGCACCGCGCGGTATTCGTGCGGCCCGGCCTGCACGGGCACGCGCACCGACGCGCCGGCCTTCACGACCCGCGCCATCGCCGCATACAGGTCGTCGTCCTCGTCCACGCGCAGCGTGAGCGCCGCGCGCTCGACGATCTGCTCGTCGCCCGCGACCAGCGCGATCGTCAGCGGGCCGCCGTCGAGCGCGCAATAGCGGTCGCCGTCGCGGAACTTCACGTTCAGGCCCAGCCCGTCGACGAACAGCGGCAGCGCCGTGTCGATGTCGGCGACCGGATACAGCAGCATCGATACCTTCATTCCCTCTCTCCGTTGTCGTTGGTCGGCGCGCGCAACGCGCCCGCCGTTCGATGCTAGCGCGCCGTTCCGGCCGCCACGCAGTCTGATTGGATGACGGTGAAACCCCTCTGTCCCCGCAGGCGTGTAGCTACTCCGAACAGATGATGCCCGCGCCAGCCGGCGCGCCGACACTTCCATTCGTGGACCGTCGCGCTTCGTCCGTATCGTGCGGGCGGGCTGCACGACCCCGACTCGTCCAACAACCATGGAGACGCACGCAATGAAGTTTTCCCTCATCTACGAAGCCCAGACCACCGACGCATCGCGCGAGGGCGACCACCGGGTGTTCAAGGAAACGGTCGAGCAGGCGCTGCTTGCCGAGCAGGTCGGCTTCGACACGATCTGGTGCGTGGAGCACACGTCGCTGACCAACTATGCGCACATGAGCGCGCCGGAAACCTTCCTTGCGTACCTGGCCGGCCGCACGACGCGCATCGGGCTCGGCCACGGCGTCGTGTGCCTGCCGCCCGCGATGAACCACCCGATCAAGGTCGCGGAGCGCGTCGCGCTGCTCGACATCCTGTCCGGCGGCCGCGTGCACTTCGGCGTCGGCAAGGGCGGCAGCCAGCAGGAAGCCGGCGCGTTCGGCTACGACCTCAACGAACTGCAGCCGATGATCGACGAATCGATGTACCTCGTGCCGAAGATGTTCGTGCAGGACGAGATCGAGCACGACGGCAAGTACATCAAGATTCCGAAGCGCCCGATCCACCCGAAGCCGTTCCAGGATCCGCACCCGCCGATGTACCTCGCGTGCACGAACACCGACGCGCTGCTGCGCGCCGGCCAGCGCGGGATGGGCGCGCTGGTGCTCGGTTTCGGCGGCCCCGACGAAGTCGCGAAGAAGAACGCCGTGTACCGCGAAGCGTGGGCGAACCGCAAGCCGGAAGACCAGGTCGGCTTCCGCCCGACGCAGCACCTCGCGGCGCTGTGCCCGACGGTCGTGATGGCCGACGGCCAGGCCGCCCGCAAGATCGGCATCCGCGGCCAGCGCTATTTCATGGAATCGCTCGCGTACTGGTACACGGGCGGCGAGCGTCCGGACCCGGCGAAGTGGGGCGACGACCTCGTGCAGGCCGATACCGGCGAGATGGTGATCCGCTCGCGCTTCGCGTCGGAGGAAGTCGTCGTGAACTTCGCCGACCCGGCGCTCGCGATGATGAACCCGAACCATGCGTACGGCACGGTGGACGACTGCATCGGCTATGTCGGCCGCCTGCAGGAAGCCGGCGTCGACGAAGTGCTGTTCCTGTGCCAGATGGGCACGGTGCCGCACGACGCGCAGATGGAGACGATCCGCAACATCGGCGAGCACGTGATCCCGTTCTTCAACAAGGAGAAGGAGCGCGCCTGCGCGTGATGCACCGGGCCGCGCCCGTCGTCCCGTCCGGTCGGACGATGCGGCGCGGTCGCGCGAAGCCGACCATCGGTGGTGGCGAGCATCGCCCGCGGCCAGGCCGCGCCGAACAACTTTGAACGAGAGCGGGGCACGCGCCGCGGCGCATCACCCGCTTCACAGGAGACATTCGTGCATCGCGACAACGATTCGAACGCACTGGCCGCCACGCTGATCGCCCGCGCCGAGGCGCTGGCGCCGACGCTGGCCGGCCGCGCCGCGCAGGCGGAAGCGCAGGGCCGCATCCCGGCCGAGACGATCGCCGACATGCAGGCCGCCGGCTTCTTCAAGGTGCTGCAGCCGAAGCGCTACGGCGGCTACGAGCTCGATCCGCAGGCCTTCTTCGACATCCAGATGGCGCTCGCGCGCGGCTGCATGTCGACCGCGTGGGTGTACGGCGTCGTCGGCGTGCACAACTGGCAGCTCGCGCTGTTCGACGAGCGCGCGCAGCAGGATGTGTGGGGCAAGGATCCGGCGACGCTGATCGCGTCGACCTACATGCCGGTGGGCCGCGTGACGCCGGTCGACGGCGGCTTCCGCCTGTCGGGCCACTGGAAGTTCTCGAGCGGCAGCGAACTGTGCGAATGGGTGTTCCTCGGCGCACTGGTGCCGCCGGCCGAAGCCGGCCAGCCGCCCGAATACCGCACCTTCCTGCTGCCGAAATCCGATTACCGGATCCAGCAGGACTGGGACGTGCTCGGCCTGCGCGCGACGGGCAGCCACGACATCGTCGTCGACGACGTGTTCGTGCCCGCGTACCGCACGCACAAGGCGATCGACGGGATGATGGGTACGAGCCCGGGCCTGGCCGTCAACGATGCGCCGCTGTTCAAGCTGCCGTTCGCGCAGATCTTCGTGCGCGCGGTGTGCACGTCGTGCATCGGCGCGCTGCAGGGCGCGCTCGACGATTTCACCGGCTATGCGGCGACGCGCGTGTCGGCCAACAGCGGCGCGAAGACGACCGACGATCCGGGCGCGCAGAACGCATGCGCGAACGCGGCCGTCGCGATCGACGAGATGCAGGTGCTGCTCAAGCGCAATTTCGCGGAACTGATGGCGTCGGTCACCGGCGGCCCGGCCGTGTCGATCGAACGTCGCGTGCATTTCCGCTATCAGTCGGCGCAGGTCGCCGAGCGCTGCGCGCAGGCCGCGAACGCACTGCTGCGCTACGCGGGCGGCAACGGCATCTATCACCGCAATCCGCTGGTGCGCCGCTTCCTCGACCTGCATGCGGCCCGCGCGCACTACGCGAACAACGTGGACCGTTTCGGCCAGAACCTCGGCGCCGTGATGCTCGGCCGCGAGAACACCGACTTCTTCATCTGACGAGGCCGCGATGAACGACCCGCAAGCACAGCAATACGTGTTCGACGTGGTGGTCGTCGGTTCGGGCGCGGGCGCGCTGCTCGCCGCGTGCCGCGCGGCCGACCGCGGCCTGTCCGTCGTCGTGATCGAGAAGACGGCGCTGTACGGCGGCACGTCGGCCGTGTCGGGCGGCGGCATCTGGGTGCCATGCAACCACCACATCGCCGAGCTGGGCGCGACCGATTCGCGCGAGGTCGCGCGCGGCTACATCGAAGCGTGCGTGGCCGGCGAATCGACGCCCGAGAAGATCGATACGTATCTCGACCGCGCGCCGGAGATGCTGCGCTACCTGGAATCGAAGACGCCGGTGCGTTACCAGTCGCTGCCGAAGTACGCGGACTATTTCCAGAAGGTGCCGGGCGCGATGCCGGGCTACCGCGCGCTCGATCCGATGCCGTTCGACGGCGGGCTGCTCGGCGACGAATTCGACCGGCTGCGGCCGGCGTCGCCCGGCACGCTGATCGGCGGGCGCGTGGCCGTGACGTCGAAGGAAGCGCACACGCTGTTCTCGCGCGGGCCGGGCTTCATGACGCTCGCGATCGCGCAGTTCGGCCGTTACTGGCTCGATATCGGGATGCGCCGCCGCACGCGGCGCGACCGGCGCCTGACGCTCGGCAACGCGCTGATCGGCGGGCTGCGCCGCGCGCTGCTCGATCGCAACGTGCCCGTGTGGCTCGATACGCCGATGCGCGACCTGCTCGACGTGGACGGCCGCGTGACGGGTGTGCGTGCGCAGCGCTTCGGGCAGCCCGTGACGATTGCCGCGCGGCGCGGCGTGATCCTCGGCGCGGGCGGCTTCGAGCGCAACCAGCCGATGCGCGAGCGCTACCTGCCGCAGCCGACGCAGGCACAGTGGAGCGCGACGCCGCCCGCCAACACCGGCGATGCGATCGCCGAAGGCCATCGGCTCGGCGGCGCGCTCGCGCTGATGGCGCACGTGTGGGGTGCGCCGACGGTCGGCGTCGCGGGCGAGGAGAAGCAGCGCGCGCTGTTCGTCGAACGCAATCTGCCGGGCTGCGTGATCGTGAACAGCCTCGGCAAGCGCTTCGTCAACGAAGCCGCGCCGTATTCCGAATTCGTGCCGGCGATGTATCGCGACCATGCGCGTACCGGCGCGAGCGTACCGGCGTGGATGGTGTTCGACGCGCGGTTTCGCCGCAAGTATCCGTGCGGGCCGATCATGCCGGCGTTGATGATGCCCGATGCGCGGATTCCGGCCGCGTTTCGCGACGTGATCGTGAAGGCCGACACGATCGACGCGCTGGCCGCGCGCATCGGCGTCGATGCGGCCGGCCTGCACGACACGCTGCGCGACATGGCGCGCTATGCGGCAACCGGGATCGACGAAGCGTTCGGCAAGGGCGACAACCTGTTCGACACGTACTACGGCGATCCGCAGAACAAGCCGAACCCGTGCCTCGGGCCGGTCGACCAGGCGCCGTTCTACGCGGTGCGGATCGACGCGGGCGACATCGGCACGAAGGGCGGGCTCGTCACCGACGTGCACGCCCGCGTGCTGCGCGCCGACGGCGAGCCGATCGACGGCCTGTACGCGATCGGCAACACCAGCGCATCGATGATGGGCGCGAGCTACCCCGGCGCGGGCTCGACGCTTGGTCCGGCGATGACCTTCGGGTATCTCGCCGCCGACCACCTGGCTGCTCGCGCAGCCGACGCCGGCGGCCAACCCGCCCGGCCATCCACGACTGAACTTGACGGAGTCCGATCATGAGCGATCTCACCACCCATCCGCTGCGCACCGACATGCTGCTCGCGATGCGCCGCCTCGCGCGCTCCGTCACGGTCATCAGCAGCGCGCACGACGGCCGGCGCTACTCGATGTCCGCGACGGCGGTCGATTCGCTGTCGACCGATCCGCCGTCGCTGCTGATCTGCATCAACCGCAGTGCGTCACTGTATCCGCCGCTCGACGCGGGCGCCGGGTTCTGCGTGAACGTGTTGTCGGCGGCCCACGAAGGCATCGCGATCGACTGCAGCGGCCGCCTGAAGGGCGAGGCGCGCTTCACGACCGGCGACTGGCACACGTCGGCGCTCGGCGTCCCGTATCTGCGCGACGCACAGGCGAGCCTCGTGTGCGAGCAGGACGGCCGCTTCGAATACGGCACGCATACGGTGTTCATCGGGCGCATCCGCGAGGTGCTGATGAGCGGCGACGTCGATCCGCTCGTCTATCTCGACGGCGCCTACACGACGCCCGGCGCGCCGGTGGCCCGTGCGGCCGCGTGACGTGAGGAGCCGGCCATGAGCGATTCGCGCTTCCATCGGCTGACCGTTGCCGACGTGATTGCCGAAAGCGACGACGCGTGCTCGTTCGTGTTCGACGTGCCGGCCGCGTTGCGCGATGCCTTCACGTACCGGCCCGGTCAGTTCCTGACGCTGAACGTGCCGTGTGCGGACGCGACCCTCACGCGCTGCTATTCGCTGTCGAGCGCGCCCGGCATCGACGCCGCGCCGAAGATCACCGTCAAGCGCGTGCGCGACGGCCGCGCGTCGAACTGGCTGTGCGACCGCGTGAAGGCCGGCGACACGCTCGACGTGCTGCCGCCGGCCGGCGTGTTCACGCCGCGCACGCTCGACGGCGACCTGCTGCTGTTCGCGGGCGGCAGCGGCATCACGCCGGTGCTGTCGATCCTGAAATCGGCGCTCGTGCACGGACGCGGGATGCTGACGCTGATCTATGCGAACCGCGACGAACGCTCGGTGATTTTCCGCGACGAACTGCGGCAGCTCGCGCAGCGTCATCCGGGCCGCGTGCGTGTGATCCACTGGCTCGACAGCGTGCAGGGCATCCCGCAGCAGCGCCATCTCGAGGAACTCGCGCGGCCGTTCAGCCAGCAGGAGACGTTCATCTGCGGGCCCGCGCTGTTCATGGAGAACGCGCTGGCCGCGATGCTTGGCCTCGGGCTGCCGCGTTCGCGCGTGCACGTCGAGCGTTTCGCGTCGCTGCCCGATGCGCCGGCGCAGGCGCCCGATACGGCGGCGCAGGACGCAGCGGCGGCCTCGGCATCCGGCGATGGCGCGGTGATCGAGACGGTGCTCGACGGCGACGCGTTCGCGTTCGACAGCGTGCCCGGCGAAACGCTGCTCGATGCGATGTTGCGCGCGGGCGTGCCGGCGCCGAATTCCTGCCGGATGGGGCAATGCGGCGCGTGCATGTGCCGGATCGAGCGGGGCGAGGTCGCGCTCGACAGCAACCACGTGCTCGACGACGACGAGATCGCGGCCGGCTGGACGCTCGCCTGTTGCGCGCGGCCCGCGAGCGATGCGCTGCGCGTGGTGTTTCCCGACTGAGCCGTGGTGCGCCGGCGGCGCCCACGGCCATCCTGATCTATGACGATGGACAACGAAATCCTGACCACGCCCGCGCTGATCGCACGGGCAGCCGCGCGCTACGGCGCGCATCCGGCGATCGAGTCGGAGCATGGCCGGCTGACCTACGCGGAACTCGATGCGGCACGCGTCGACGCGGCCCGCGCGCTGCTCGCGAGCGGCATCGAGGCCGGCGACCGTATCGCGGTGTGGGCGCCGAACCTGCCGGAATGGATCGTCGCCGCACTGGCGATCCACACGGTCGGCGCGATCCTCGTGCCGGTCAATACGCGGATGAAGGGGATGGAGGTGGGCGGCATCCTGCACGACGGCGGCGCACGGCTGCTGTTCTGCTGCGGCACCTTCCTCGGCGAATCCTATCCGGCGATGCTCGCGCCGCACCGGCCCGCGACGCTCGAGCGCGTCGTCGTGTTCGACGGCGATCCGCCGCCCGGTGCGCGCGACGAGACCTGGAACGCGTTCCTCGCGCGCGGCGCCGCGGTGCCGCTGGCCGCGGTGCGCGAACGCGAGGCACAGGTCACGCCCGACACCGTGATGGACCTGATGTTCACGTCCGGCACGACCGGCCGCCCGAAGGGCGTGATGACCGCGCACGGCCAGAACCTGCGCGCGGCGCAGGCGTGGGCGGCGATCGCCGGCGTGCGCGCCGACGACCGCTACCTGATCGTCAATCCGTTCTTCCACACGTTCGGCTACAAGGCCGGCTGGCTCGCTGCGCTGTCGAGCGGCGCGACCGTGCTGCCGCATCTCGTGTTCCAGCCGGCCGACGTGCTGCGCCGTGTCGCCGACGACCGCATATCGGTGCTGCCCGGCCCGCCGACGCTGTACTACGCGCTGCTCGACGCACCCGATCGCGCGACGCGCGACCTGTCGTCGCTGCGGATCGCGGTGACGGGCGCGGCGGCGATCGCGCCGAGCCTGATCGAGCGAATGCGCGCGGAGCTTGGCTTCGAGACGGTGCTGACCGGCTACGGGCTGACCGAATCGTGCGGCTTCGCGACCCTGTGCCGCCAAGGCGACGATGCGGAGACGGTCGCCTATACGTCCGGCCGGCCGATGCCGGATGTCGAGCTGCGCATCGCGGGGCCGGGCGGCGTGCCGCTCGGGCCGGACGAGACCGGCGAGATCTGGGTGCGCGGCTACAACGTGATGCGCGGCTACTTCAACCAGCCGGACGCGACACGCGAGACCGTCGATGCCAATGGCTGGCTGCATACGGGCGACCTTGGCTGCGTCGATGCGAACGGCAACCTGAAGATCACCGATCGTATCAAGGACATGTTCATCGTCGGCGGCTTCAACTGCTATCCGGCGGAGATCGAGCGGCTGCTCGCCGCGCATCCGGCGATTGCGCAGGTGGCGCTGGTCGGCGTGCCCGATACGCGGCTCGGTGAAGTCGGGCACGCGTACGTCGTGCTGCGGCCGGGCGCGCATGCCGACGCCGACGAACTGAACGACTGGGCGCGCCGCAACATGGCGAACTACAAGGTGCCGCGGCATTTCACGTTCGTCGAGCAACTGCCGACGAGCGCGGCCGGGAAGGTGCTGAAGTACCGCCTGCGGGCGGGGGCCGAAGCGGCGGCCTGAGCGCCGCCGCGACACACGAACGGGATCAACGCATGAACGACAACGGGTTTCCGCAGGGCGCGGTGCTGGTGTTCGGCGGCAGCGGCGGGATCGGGCAGGGCGTCGCGCTCGAGTTTGCGCGTGCCGGCGTGCCGGTCGCGGTGGGCTACCGCAGCAAGGCCGACGTGGCCGAGCGCGTGGCGCGCGACATTCGCGACGAAGGTGTCGCCGCCACCACGCACTGCGTGGACGTGACCGACCCCGCACAGGTCGACGCCGCGCTCACAGCTGCAATCGGCGCGCATGGCCGTGTGCACACGGTCGTCTGGGCGGCCGGGCCGTTCGTGAACCAGCGTCATATCGGCGACATGACGCACGACGACTGGCGCCGCGCGATCGACGTCGAGACGGTCGGCTTCTTCGTGGCGGCGAAGGCCGCGCTGCCGCATTTCCGCGCGTCGGGCGGCGGATCGTTCGTGACGCTCGGTTCGGCCGGGCATCTGCGCTGGCCCGACCGCGACGGGCTGTCGGTCGCACCGAAGGCGGCGAACGAGGCGCTGGTCAAGGGGCTGGCGCGCGAGGAGGGGCGTTACAACATTCGCGCGAATTCGATCCTGGTCGGCGTGATCGAGGCCGGGATGTTTCCGGTGTTGCTCGAACAGGGGCAGTTCGACCAGGCGTGGATCGACGAGACGCAGAAGATGCTCGCGCTCAAGCGCTGGGGGAAGGCGCACGATGTCGGGCGGGCGGCGGTGTTCCTGGCGTCGGACCGGGCCGATTACATTACGGGGCAGCAGTTGAATGTGTCCGGGGGGTATGGGTTGTAGCGGATGCAGTAAAGCCTGCTCGGACAAGCAGGCTTCCGCGTCGCTTGAGTCGCCTCAGTTGTCTTGAACGTTGACATCACCAGTTTGAGCGATCTTCGTCAGAACGCGCTTCTGGTACGCATACCACGATGTCAGACAGTCCTTGTCGCGACAATTCTTCTCGCGAAAATTCCACTGTTTTCGTGTCCGTTCAACAAAGGCAGTCTTGTCGATGACAGCATCTTTCGCTTGTTGATATGTCGCGGCAAGATCCCGATCTGAAGCTGCAAGATCGGGATCGTGACAGATCAGAAATTCTGGAATGGACTTGGCTTTGGCACAGTCGAAGCTTGTTTGTTGCAGCGGTGAAGCTGCGGCATCACTTGCGGGTTGATTTGCCGCCGGCTGAGCAGCCGGCAAGTTCGATTGCGTCGAGGTTGCCGTAGTAGATGATTGTTGAGGTTGGGGCAACGTTGCCGTGCTTTGGCCATAGGGTGTCAGTTGTCCTGACATCGCGTCTTCGATCATCGCGCCGATCAGGGAATTAGGTACAACCCGTACGGTTTCAGTTTTTAGAATCGAATCGCCGGCCATGGTTTGCGACTTGGCGAAATTGCATGGGGCCGAACAAGTAATACGATTCGAAATATTCGGATTGTCCTCATCGACCAAGAGCAGAATATAGTTGCCATCCCTAAGTCCAACGTAGCGCATCATGACAAGCGCCTTTGTGGCCTTTCCTGCTCTCACATCATCTTCACTAAGTGCTGGCTCGTAACCATAAGTACCATCTTGGCTCATCGCATAGTTGTGTGAAGGGGGAGGAGGCGCAGGGGCTGCCACTGGGGACGGTTGCTGTGGCGTGGAAGTATCGCTTGATGTGCTGGGACTCGTCGCTGACGACTGAGTGCTGTTGTCGGATCGTTTCGAATCGCAACCGGCAACAGTGGCTGCAACCAACAAAAGAATTGCGATGTGTTTCACAGTTCCCCCCGCTAATCGATTGGTCTTATGAATTGCCGATAGTTGGCGCGGATATTCGAGTTGAGAACCCTCGTCTGCCATTTTCCGATGGCCAGTTTTATTTATAAGCTGGATTGGTCTTGGTCGACGGATTGTACCAAGCAGCTTCGTTCGGATGGTGATCTAGAAAACTAATAAATCAGCGCGGTGTGGTTGCGTGATCGAGGCCGGGATGTTTCCGGTGTTGCTCGAACAGGGGCAGTTCGACCAGGCGTGGATCGACGAGACGCAGAAGATGCTCGCGCTCAAGCGCTGGGGGAAGGCGCACGATGTCGGCCGGGTACGGGTTGTAGCACGGCCGACCGAACGCGCTGTGTGGGCCGCTCGTTGCGAGCGGCCTTTGCATTTCCGATTCGCCTGACGGCCCCGCTACCGATGCTCGATGTGTTGCACGTTTGCAAGCACTTCCGGGGAACGCTTCGCCCGGGTTTCCGGCCGGACAGAGGGGGCACTCACGGCATTGCACCCGCTTCGCTCATCGCTGTTCCCCATGACCTTGTCGCGGAGCCGAATGTACGGCTGCTCGACGAACTTGTATGTCAGATGCGCGAATGCGAAATAGAAGCCGGCAAGAGTGACATACAGGATGAGTGTCGTGCGATGACTTTCGATTGACCACCCGTATTTTGCAAACATGCCGAGCACGAGTGTCAGCATGCAGATGTGTCCCAGGTAGAGGGAATACGAAATTCGGCTGGTCCAGTCGATGAAGCGATCGAGCAGACGACTGCCCGACGTCCGAACGGTCATCGCTGCGGGAAGCAACGCGGCGATGACGACGGACAGCATCGGGTAAGCCATGGTGCGGACGATGGGATTGGTGACGAGATAAGGCGCACCGCACGCGAAGTAAAGCGTCAGGGCGACGAATATCGGCAACGCAAATTTCCAGAGCGGTGCAAGACGCGCAAACTGTTTCGGTCGTTCGATTCGGATATACGCCACGATTACCCCAATGAACAGGGAATCCAGTCGGCACAATACGATGGATCGGACATGACTATCGACGTCCGATAGCGACTGGGCGTGCCAACCAAAAACGATCCTTGCGGCAAGCGGGCCAACGATGAACACGATGCACGTTGCGAGCATCGCACGGCCATTCGACTTCAGCATGCCTGCGGCGGCGAGAAATACGCACGGGAGCAACAGGTAGAACCATTCTTCGACGGCCAGGCTCCACGAGTGCTCGAAGAATGGTCGTATCGGCCACGCCAGATTCTGGAGAAAGAGGAAGAACGGCCAGGCGACGTCGAGGGATGCCGGGCCGTGGTAGTCGAAGCGTAGATAGACGAGCAGGAAGAAAGCGTAGAGCGGAAGGGTACGTGCCCAGCGGCGCTTCCAGAAATCGAGGACATCGCCAGGGGCCTCGAGCTTGCCCGCTTTCCGGGACCGGATCAGCACGCTGCCGATCAGGAACCCGCTCAGAACGTAAAAGATCTCTACGCCGATCGTCCCCTGTGCCGAGAAGTACCATCTCAGCCACGCAGGCGGCGCCCCGTGCGCCACGGTATGGCTGGCGAGAACGAGGAGAACCGCGAGCGCGCGCAGTATATCCAGTCCGAATACGCGCTGACTATTGGGGGGCGGAGCAGACTTCGTCATCGATAACGTGGGTGGGTTGGACGCCGAAGTGTAAATCAACCTGGCGGGCAGAGATGCTTGTTCCCCGAGGGAGCTGCGACGGGTGGCGATGCGGGTTCGCTTCCGGATCGAACGCATCGCCGCATTCGGAAAACGTTGCCGGATCTGCGCGGCAGGCGGCAGCAATGTCCGATTGCGGTCGCCATGCCGCGATTCCGGCCGATCGGTTCGGACTATCAAACTCAGGGGCGTGAATTCGCGAGTGGTGAATCGCTCCGATGCGTGCGACTGAATGGAACGGCCGCACCCGCGCCGCCGATCAGAGTTTGCGCATCACGCAACCGATATAGTCAGCGCGATCGGGGGAGAGCGTTTCGATCGTCGCCAGGCCCTCTATTTCGCGGCAGATACTGAACGTCTCGCTTCGATTCGAGATCAGGAAATCGCGCCCGTCGACGTGGAAGTTCCATTGGTGGAAGCCTTCCCAGTTCTCGTTCAGCGCCTCGTTCGCTGCATGCTCGGTCGCAATGAAGCCACCGGGTTTCGTCACGGCGACCATCTGCCGAAACGCTTCGACCGGATTGTAGCTGTGGTCGAGCGTGTTCTTCGCATAGGTCAGGTCAAACGTGTTTGCCGGAAACATCGTGGTCAGGCATTCGCTTTCGCACTGCCGGGTTTTGATAAGGGGAAGCCCTGAGGGGAAATCCAGGCGACTGTACCGATCGCCCAGCGCATCGACGGCGGTGATGTCCAGCGGCATGCCGTTCATCTTCTTGCCCAGCACCGTCATCGGGCCGGCGCCCACGTCGAGGATCTTCGGATTCGGGACGCCGCTCAGCAGCTCGGCCATCCACGGATGTACTTCGGTGTCGGGGTTGATGCGGAACTGAAAATCTTCCGGCCACGAACCGCCCTTCGTATCCAACCACTTTGACCAGAATTCGATTTCGTTATCGATTCCGCTAGACCACTGCAGTTTTTGCATTGTGTCCGTCCAGAGGGTATGGCCGGACGATTCTATCATCCGCTGGCAGGCTGTCATCGGACAACGAAACGTCGGGTGAGGCGGGTATCGGTGCGGTGTACAGAGCAGTTTCGGATCACACGCCAATCCTTTCGCACGGCATGCGTGAACCGGCATCCGTATTCCCCCTGACTTGCCGGGCACGCTTGCGTATCGGCATCGCACGCGCTCCGTGCGAGGTCACACCTTTGCAACGCTTCTTCGATGCATGCCGTCACGTCCGATCGACGGCAACGGCGACATACGCGCGCTGACGCCCGTCCGGCCTTGCCCGGCGTGCATCGCGATATCGATGCGTGCGCACACAATCGCGCGCTGCGGCGTCGCGCGCCGAATATCGATGCGTTCCTGAAACATTTCTTCTTGTTTCACCCTGCACGACCGCGAGCGTTTGGCTACGACGCTTGCTGCGCGGGGATTTGCGTGGCATGGCACGTGCCTTGCGGTGGACCCGGTGCCGCCAGTGCAGACGAATCTCGCCAGAACGATCAGTGCATCGGCGGCATGTAACGACATCGAAACAAACGGGGAATCGGATCGGGCCGCGGCGCCGCGCATGTCGTATCGGTCATGCGCACGAGGCAACGCGTTCCCGATCCGTAGAACAGCAAGCTTGCTTGCAAGGTGTCGTGCCGGGGTTCGCATCACGCAGGGCGGCGCAGGCCGCATGCGTTGGCGAGGCGCACCCGGCACATGTCGGGGGAGGCGCCCGTGAAAATGACGGTGAACCAATGGGCCGCAGTCGCGGTGATGTGCACCGCGAGCGCGCACGCGCAGGAGATCTACCTGCAGGGTGGCACGCAAGGCGTCGGCATCGGCGCGGCCGTGAGCTTCAATTCGATGCTGGGTGCGCATGCGGATTTCAATGCGATCGATCTTTCGCATGACTTCACGGTGGCCGGCAATCGCTATCAGGACGACCTGAAGCTGCGCCAGGGCGGCCTGTACGCGGACATCTTTCCGTGGCGAGGCAGCGGCTTCCGCGCGACGCTCGGTCTGCGCTTCAACGACGACGATCTCCGCGGCGTATCGGTGCCGACCAACGGCACCTATGTGTTCGGCGGCAAGCGCTATCCGGCGATGCCGGGGATGTACGCGGTGGCGGAAGCGCGCTATCCGACCGTGATGCCGTATTTCGGGATCGGCTACGGGCACCGGCCGGCGTCGAAGGGGCTGGGGTTCGTCGCCGATCTCGGTGTTGCATACGGGATACCGAAATGTTCGTACACGCTGTCGCCCGAACTGGCGGCCGCGGCCGGGCCGGCGAAGAGCCAGATCCTTGCCGCGAGCGGGCTGGATTCGCTGCGGCAGGTGATGTCGCGCTATCGGTGGTACCCGGTGTTGCAGATCGGGATTTCGTACCGGTTCTGAGCGGGGGGCCGTTGTTGTGTGGCCCGGGTAGGGGGCACAAATCGCGACGAAAGTACCGGGGTCGTGCGGTGGGACGTTCGTGACACGCCGCGCGACAGCCGATCCACCGCTCACTTCAACGCGAACAACGCCGCGAGCTTCGGCAGGTCGCCATTGAGCCAGGCGATGACGTCCGTCTGCCGGCTGCGCAGGCTCCACAGCAAATCGACCGCCTTCAGGAACGCCGAGCGCTGATATTCATGCGGCAGCACGCACAGCTCGCCATTTCCTTCGTCCGCGAGCAGGTGCTCAGGGATGAACGCCCAGCCGAGACCTTTCTTCACGAGATCGACGAGCTGCGCCTGGTTTTCGATGTGCCACATGATCTCGGTGTATCGCCCGAACACCGAGCCGCTCTCCGCATCGCGATCGGCCGCGCGCAGCTGACGCACCTGTGCGAGATCGCGATTGCTGACGGCCTTCAGCGCCGCGAGCGGATGGCTGCGCGCCGCGACCGGCACGAACTGCACGTGGCCGAGCGTCGTGGCGCCGAATTCGACCGGCGTCGCTTCGACCGTTGCCGCGATGCAGATATCGAGCGCGCCGTGCTTCAGCAGCGCGGCTGCGTCGGCACTGTTCGGCTGCAGCAGTTCGAGCTGAAGTTCCGGAAAACGTTGCTCGAGTTCCAGGCACAGCAGATGGACAGCCGTTTGCGGCAGGATCGGGTCGATGCCGAGCCGAAGACGATGCCCGCGCCCGCCTGCCAGGCTGTACGCCTTGCGTTCGAGCGTCGCGGCCGCGTTCAGCGTCGCCTGCGCGAAGCCGAGCAGCACCTCGCCCTCGGCTGTCAGTGACACTTGATGAAGATCCCGATCGAACAGGCGGACGCCGAGATCGGCTTCGAGATTGGCGAGCGCCGTGCTCACCGTCGATTGCGCTTTGCCGAGCCGCCGCGCGGCGGCCGACAGCCCGCCGTGCTTGGCGATTGCGATGAAGATCGCGAGATGATCGAGCGTCATGTTGGTTATCGATAAATTCGATTACGGTCAATTATGCCATTCGATAGGCCGGCCGTAGGATGGCGTCGCGAAAAGGGATTCGACCGATTCGACAACCAAGGAGACGAGATGCGCGCAACCCAGCGTTCGGTATTCGACTGGATCGACAGCCATACGACCGAGCTGTCCGACTGGCACCAGGTGATCTGGCATTTCGCGGAACCGGCGTTCCGCGAGTACAAGTCCAGCGCCTGGTATGTGGAACAACTCCGGGCGGCCGGCTTCGACGTCGAGGCGGGCAGCGGCGGCATGCCTACCGCGTTCGTCGCGACGTTCCGGCAGGGCGAAGGCCCGACGGTCGCGACCTATGCCGAATACGACGCGGTGCCCGGCAACTGCCAGGCTGCATCGACGCGGCGTGAACCGCGCGGCCACCTGTCGCGCTTTGCACCGGGCCACACGGATCCACATTCGGCACTTGGCATCAGCGCACTTGGCGGCCTGCTGGCCGCGAAGGACGCGATGGTGCGCCACGGGCTGCAAGGCACGCTGAAGTTCTTCGGCGAGCCCGCCGAGAAACTGCGCGCGTCGAAGCCGATCCATGCGGCAAAGGGCTACTACGACGGCCTCGACGCGGCGGTCAGTTTCCATCCGACCTATCTGCTGCCGCTGTGCAACACGACGGTGTGGGATACGCATTGCGGGGTGGGTTACAACTACATCTACACCTTCACGTGCGACGATCCGCAGAACTGGATCGCGTCGGACAAGCTGAGCCCGATTCCGCAGAATCACCTCGCCGCGCGCGCGCCGGGCGCGAACGACGCGCTGATCCATTTCTACCAGCTCAATGAAGGGCTGCGCCGCTCGATGCTGCCGGCCACCGGGCTGTGGAGCTTCAACGAGGCGATCCTCGTCGCCGGGCAGGCGACTGCCGACAACCTGCCGCCGCATATCGCGCAGATCGACTTCATGGTGCGCACCGATTCGGTCGAGCAGGCCGAGACGATCAGCCAGGTCATGGACCAGAACGCCGAAGCCGCCGCGAAGGCCACGCATTGCCAGTGGAAGAAGACGTGGGTCAGCAAGTCGCGCGGCGGCTTGCCGAACCATGCGCTCGCGCGAGCGACCTACGCGAACCTGGAACGCGCCGGCGCACCGCGCTGGAACGGCGATGCGATCCGCATCGCGCAAGAGATCCAGCGCAACCTCGGCATCGACGCGATGGCAGAGCCGTTCCTGCCGGTGACCGAGCAACTGATCGATCCGGAGGATTGCGAAGTCGCACTGCGCAAGCAGATGCCGTCCTGGCAGAAGTACATGACCTCCGACGACTACACCGAGTACACGTGGCATTGCCCGACGGTGCGGCTCTACGTGGCCCGGCCGATGCTGAAGGCGCCGCAGGGCTTTGTCTATCCGGACTGGGTCGCCAATGCGCTCGGCGGCATTCGCGAGACGATCGACCCGATGATCGTCAGCGCGTCGAAGACGATCGGTGCGACGCTCGTCGATCTGCTCGAGGACCGCGACCTGCTGCGTGCTGCGCAGGACGAATTCGCGCAGCGCACGGAGGGCGGGGTGGGCGGGCGGGCGTGGGAGGCGCCGATGCTCGATGCCGATTTCCGCGTGCCGCACCAGTATCGCTGGCCCGAGTACGTGACGACCGTGCGCGGCGAGGAATGGACCATCCCGTACCGCGACGACGAATAACGCGCGCCCCGATCCGTCAACGCATTCATTCGAACGATTCCAACGACCCGATCGGCCGCGGGCAACGCGGCCGTCGCAGGAGACAAGACATGGAACATGTCGCGCAGGCATCGCATCCGTCGGCCATCGAAGGCCGCTCGATCGACTATGTGCCGAAACACGAGCGGAGTGCGAAACTCCGTCACCAGGGACCGTTCTGGTTCGTCGGCAATTTTCACTTCCTGACCGTTTCGATCGGTTTCGTCGGCCCCGCCATGGGGCTGTCGGCCGGCTGGACGACGCTCGCCGGCGCGCTCGGCATCATGTTCGGCACGGTGTTCATGGCGTTCCACGGCTCGCAGGGGCCCGAGATGGGACTGCCGCAGATGATCCAGTCGCGCGCAGTTCGGCTATCGCGGCGTCGTGCTTGCGCTCGTGGCCGCATTGTTCGTGTTCTTCGGCATCAACGTCGTGAACGTCGCGCTGATCGTCGAAGGCGTGCACAACATTCTCGGCTACGACTCGAAACCGGTCGGCCTCGCCGCGATCGCGATCGGCGCGCTGCTCGCGATCTACGGGCACGACGCGATGCACCGCGCGTTCAAGTGGTCGCTGTACGCGACGCTGCCCGTCTACGTGATCGTGACCGTGCTCGCGATGACGCACGCCGGCGGCGGCGCGGCGGGCGCACCGATGCCGAACCTCGGCTTCAACTGGGTCGCGTTCCTCACGCAGTTCGCGGTATCGGCCAGCTACAACATCGGCTACGCGCCGTACGTGTCGGACTACACGCGTTACCTGCCGGCCGATACGCGCCGCAAGCCGTTGATCGCGGCGGTGTTCGTGGGCGCATCGCTGTCCGGCGCGTGGATGATCGCGCTCGGTGCGTCGCTCGCGCAGTCGCTGTCCGCGACGAACGTGTTGTCCGCGATATACGGGCTCGGCAACGCGGCCGCGCCCGGGTTCGGCGCGCTGCTCGTGACCGTGGCCGTCGTCGGGTTCGTGCCGATCATCGCGCTGAATACGTACAGCGCGACGCTGACCGTGCTGACGGGCGTCGACTGCCTGCAGCCGATGACGCCGGGCCGCCGTGCGCGCGTGACCACGATCATCGCCATCAGCGTGCTGCTTGCCGCTTGCATCCTGTTGTTGAAGGGGGGCGGCCTGAACCTGCTGAACCTGTTCCTGACGACGCTGCTGTACTTCCTCGTGCCCTGGACGGCGGTGAATCTGGTCGACTACTTCTTCGTCCGCAAGGGCCACTATGTGATCCCGCATTTCTTCCGTCCCGACGGCATCTACGGGTCCTGGCAGGCGACCGGGATCGCCGCCTACCTGGTCGGATTCGCCGCGATGATTCCGTTCTTCAGCATCTTCGATCCGTCCACCGGCAAGGCGGTGTTCGTCGGGTTCATCGCGCAGCGGCTGCACGAGATCGACATTGCGTGGCTTGTCGGGTTGATCGTGTCGGGCGGCGTGTACTACGGGTTGTCCCGCAAGCTCGATCTCGACGCGGAAAGAGCGCTGGTCCGCGCGCACGAGCACGTTTGACCGGCTGGCCGGGCAGCACGCGCGGCCATCGGCGTTTACCCGGGGGCCCGCCGCGCGCTCGATCCGCATGAGCGTCGCCCGGCAGCGATACAGGCGAGTGCCTCGCTGCGATTTGCCCGCGTCTGCGCACCGCCGCATAGCCAATCGGCCATCTTTTCCGTCGATCCGATCCGGCTTACCTTGCAGGCGGCAATTCGACCCGTCGGGCGAGCGGCGCGTGCCGAGAGGAGTCATGCGGCCCGTCGCCGTTCGCCGACGCCAATCCCCGTCATCCTTCCGTCAATGGCGGTGATAGCAATGATTGCAATTCGCAGCCGTCACGCTATCATTGATATCAAGCCTGGATGGAGGGAATCATGGCAAATCTACTGGTGCGCAACGTGGATGAAAGTATCGTTCAGAGCCTGCGCGAGCAGGCTGCGGCAAATGGCAGGAGTGCCGAGGCCGAACATCGGGCCATTCTGGCCGATGCGCTCGGCCGGCCGAAGCGAAAGACATTCGCGCAGGTGCTGATGAGCATGCCCGATGTTGGCGACGACGCGGATTTTCAACGTGTTCAGGATTCCGGCGAGGCCAGGCGTGTATTTGATTGATACGAATATCATCAGCGAAATCAGGAAGGGCAAGCGAACCAACCGCGGCGTGCGGGCGTTCTTCACGCAGGCCGCGGCGGATGCGAGCCCGCTTTACCTGTCCGTCGTGACGGTTGCTGAACTTCGCCGCGGCGTCGATCTGATTCGTCATCGCGGCGACCATCCTCAGGCGTCGGCGCTCGAGGCGTGGATGGCGACCATCCTGTCCGGCTATGCGCCGAACATCCTGCCGGTCGACATCGAGATCAGCCAGATGTGGGGGCATTTGCGCGTGCCCGATCCGACGCACGAACTCGACAAGCTGATCGCAGCCACCGCGCTGATCAACGATCTCACCGTGGTCACGCGCAACGTCGCGGATTTCGCCCGCACCGGCGTCAGGCTGCTGAACCCGTTCGACTGACCCGGATTGCCGCGCTGCGGCAACCCGCACCTGTTCCCCGTCTCCTCCCGCACGCCTAGCCCGTTCCGCCGGGCTTCCGCGTGCGCCCGCGCCGCTCGAATTCCCCGCCGCCTCTCGTCCCAACAGACGATGTAACACCACCCCCGACCGGCCAGAATCCTTTCACGAACAACGGATTCTGAACCAGGAGGAGGCCGACATGATCGATGTCCGTGCGCTTGGCTATGTCGTCGTCGAGGCGACGCGCGTCGATGCGTGGCGCCGCTACGCGGAAGACGTGCTGGGCATGCAGGCGCTCGACGCGCCCGACGGCGCGCTGTACCTGAAGATGGACGAACGCGATTTCCGCTACGTGATCGTCCCCGGCTCGACCGACCGCTATTTCGCGTCGGGCTGGGAACTGCCCGACGGCGCCGCGTTCGATGCCGCGCTTGCGGCACTGCAGCGTGCGGGCGTCGAGCCGGTGCGCGCGACCCGCGACGAAGCCGCGCTGCGCCGCGTGCAGGCGATGGCGTGGTGCACCGACCCGTCCGGCAACCGCCACGAGCTGTACTGGGGCGCGCGCTGCGACTTCCGCCGCTTCGTGTCGCCGCTGGGCGTCTCGCACTTCGTCACCGGCGACATGGGGCTCGGCCACGCGGTGCTGCCCGCGCCGCAGTTCGACGCGACCGACGCATTCGTGCGCGGCGTGCTCGGCTTCGAGCTGTCCGATATCTATCGCGTGAAGTTCACGCCCGACCCGGCGGAACCCGAGAAACGCATCCACTTCATGCACTGCCGCAACGCGCGCCATCACAGCCTCGCGCTGTTCGAGATGGCCGTGCCGTCGGGCTGCGTGCACGTGATGGCCGAAGTCGATTCGATGGACGAAGTGGGCCGCGCGCTGGATCGCGTTGCCGCACACGACGTGAAGATGTCCGCGACGCTCGGCCGGCACTGCAACGACCAGATGATCTCTTTCTACATGAAGACCCCCGGCGGCTTCGATCTCGAATACGGCTTCGGCGGCCTCACGGTCGACTGGTCGCAGCACGCGGTGTTCGAGGCCACGAAGGTGAGCCAGTGGGGCCACGATTTCAGCATCGGATACCGGTAAGCCAGCACGATGACGATGAAACCTCTCGACAAGACGATGTCCGCGCGCGACGTGGTCGCGCAACTCGCCGACGGCATGACGATCGGCATCGGCGGATGGGGCCCGCGGCGCAAGCCGATGGCGCTGGTGCGCGAAATCGCGCGCTCGAACCTGAAGGACCTGACGATCGTCGCGTACGGCGGCGCCGATGTCGGCCTGCTTTGCGCGGCCGGAAAAGTGCGCAAGGTGGTGTTCGGCTTCGTGTCGCTCGACGTGATTCCGCTCGAACCGCATTTCCGCCGGGCCCGCGAGCAGGGCCGCGTCGACGTGCTCGAACTCGACGAAGGCATGCTGCAGCTCGGCCTGCGCGCGGCCGCCGCCCGCCTGCCGTTCCTGCCGACCCGTGCCGGGCTCGGCACCGCGCTGCTCGATCACGCGCCGCAACTGCGCACCGTGCAATCGCCGTACGACGACGGCGAGACGCTGCTCGCGATGCCCGCGATCGAACTCGACGTCGCGCTGCTGCACGTGAACGCGGCCGACCGGATGGGCAATACGCGCATCGATGGCCCCGATCCGTTCTTCGACGCGTGGATGGCGCGTGCCGCGCAGCGTTGCTATGTGTCCGCGGAAACGGTCGACGCGTCGCTCGCGAGCGAGGACCTCGAGGCCGCCAAACGCAACCCGTTCGAGCGCTCGCTCGTCACCGGCGTCGTGCAGGCGCCGGGCGGCGCGCACCCGACGTCGTGCGGGCCGGCCTACGGCTGGGACCTGCCGCACCTGCGCGCGTACTGCGCCAGCGCGGAAGACGACGCGAAAACGACGGCGTACCTGCGCGACGTGGTCGGCCAGGACGAACGCCAGTACCTCGAAGGCGTCGGCGGGCTGTCGCACGTGACGACGCTGCCGTTGCCGATTCTGTAAAGGAGCGCCTGTGAGCGAATCTCTCGACCATTCCCTCGCGGAACTGATGATCGTCGCGTCCGCGCGACTCTGGCGCGATGACGGCGAAGTGCTGGCGACCGGCATCGGCACGGGCCCGCGGCTCGCGGCCGGCCTCGCGCGGCTCGCGTACAACAACGGGCTGATGCTGACCGACGGCGAAGCGTATCTCGTCGAGGAGCCGGTGCCGCTCGGCCCGCGCCCCGACGGTTATCGCGTGAAGGCGAGCGGCTGGATGACCTACGAACGCGTGTTCGACTGCCTGTGGCACGGCCGCCGCCATGCGCTCGTGATGCCGACGCAGATCGACCGTTTCGGCCAGGCCAACATCTCGTGGCTCGGCGACGACTACGCGCGCCCGAAAACCCAGCTGCTCGGCGCGCGCGGCTTCCCCGGCAACACGACGAACCACGCGAACTCGTTCTTCGTCAGCGGCCACGGCAAGCGCACGTTCGTCGAACGCGAAGTCGACATGGTGTGCACGGTCGGCTACAACCTGGCGCGCCGGCTGCCCGGGATGAAGACCTTCGTCGACCTGCGCAGCATCGTCACCGACCTGTGCGTGATGGATTTCGGCGGCCCGGACCACGCGATCCGCGTGCGTTCGCTGCATCCGGGCGTGAGCTTCGACGAGGTGCAGGACGCGACGGGCTTCCCGCTGATCGCCGCACCGGATCTCGGCACGACGGCCGCGCCGACTGCGGAAGACCTGCGCATCGTCCGCTCGCTCGATCCGCACAACCTGCGCGCGACGATCGTGCGCAACAATCCGGCGCCGCGCCGGGGATGAGGCACGACATGGAAGCGACCCAGGTGACCTTCGGCGACGGTGTCGTCGACTACTCGGTCGAGGATGGCATCGCGACGATCACGATGAACCGTCCCGAGTATCACAACGCGCAGAACTCGAAGATGACGTATGCGCTCGACGCGGCGTTCCGGCGCGCCGCGCACGACGACGCGGTGAAGGCGATCGTGCTCGCGGGCGCCGGCAAGCATTTCTCGGCGGGCCACGACATCGGCACGCCGGGCCGCGACATCCACGAGTCGTTCGACCGCGCATCGCTGTGGTACGACCACGTCGACAAGGAAGGCGGCGAGTTCCTCTATGCGCGCGAGCAGGAGGTGTACCTCGGGATGTGCCGGCGCTGGCGCGACCTGCCGAAGCCGACGATCGCGATGGTGCAGGGCGCGTGCATCGCGGGCGGGCTGATGCTCGCGTGGGTGTGCGACCTGATCGTCGCGTCGGAGGATGCGTTCTTCGCCGATCCGGTCGTGCGGATGGGGATTCCGGGCGTCGAGTATTTCGCGCATGCGTACGAGCTGAATCCGCGCATCGCGAAGGAATTCCTGTTCCTCGGCGAGCGGATGCCGGCCGAGCGCGCGTACCAGATGGGGATGGTCAACCGCGTGGTGCCGCGCGAGCGGCTGCGCGACGCGACCTACGCAATTGCCGCGAAGATCGCGACGATGCCGCGCCTCGGGCTCACGTTGACCAAGCAGGCGCTGAACCATGTCGAGGAGCTGCAGGGCAAGCGCGCGGCGATGGACGCGGCGTTCGCGTGGCATCACTTCGCACATGCGCACAACGAACTGGTGAGCGGTGATCGCCTCGGCGGCTACGACGCGCGCAGCATGGCCAGCTCGCAGCGCCAGCCGAACGGCGCGGACCGCAGCGACGCACCGGCGCAGGCGCCGGTCGCCGTCAACGGAGCCGCCGCATGAGCACGACGCTGCATACGCCCTTGTGCGACCTGCTGGGCTGCCGCTATCCGATCGTGCAGACCGCGATGGGCTGGGTGGCCGATGCGCGGCTCGTCGCGGCGACCGCGAACGCCGGTGGCTTCGGCTTCCTGGCCGGCGCGACGCTCGAACCGGAGCACGTCGAGGCCGAGATCCTGAAAGTGAAGTCGCTGACGGACCAGCCGTTCGGCATCAATTTCCACATGTTCCAGAAGAATGCGCAGCAGGTCGTCGAGCTGGCGATCAAGCACCGGCTGCGCGCGGTGAGCTACGGCCGCGGGCCGGATGCGAAGACGATTCGCCGCTTCAAGGACGCCGGCATCGTCTGCATGCCGACCGTCGGCGCGCCGAAGCACGCGGCGAAGGCCGTCGAACTCGGCGCAGACATCGTCACCGTGCAGGGCGCGGAAGGCGGCGGCCACACCGGCTCGGTGCCGACCACGCTGCTGCTGCCGAAGGTGCTCGACGCGGTGCGGGTGCCGGTGGTCGCGGCCGGCGGCTTCTTCGACGGGCGCGGGCTGGCTGCCGCGCTGGCCTACGGCGCGGCCGGCATCGCGATGGGCACGCGTTTCCTGATGAGCGCCGAATCGCCGGTGCCGCGCGAGACGCTCGAGCGCTACGTCGCGGTTGGCGACCCGGCACGCATCCGCGTATCGGACGCACTCGACGGGCTGCCGCAACGGATGATCGACAACCCGTATCTGCTGAAGCTCGAACGCTTCGGCCCGCTGCGCCGCACGTGGTTTGCGTTGAAGACGGCCGAAGCGTGGCGGCGCCAGAACGGCCTGAGCACGGGCGACATGCTCGGCCTTGCGATCAAGGCGCTTCGCTCGCACGACTACACCGCGAGCCAGACGCTGATGGCCGCGAACGCACCGTTCCTGATCCAGCGCGCGATCGTCGAGGGCCGCCCGGATGAAGGTGTGCTGCCGAGCGGCCAGGCGGCCGCGATGATCGGCGCGATCGAATCATGCGACGCATTGATCGCGCGGATCGTCGCGGAAGCCGGCGAGCGACTCGACGCACTGGCCGCGCTGCGCGGCGTGCCGGCGACGCAGGCCGCGTGAAAACATAACAGGGAGGCTTTGGAGATGACAGCATCCAACCAACCGGCCGGCGCGACGCCGTTCCGGATCGACCGCGCCGACGGCATCGCCGAACTGGTGATCGCCCATCCGCCCGTGAACGCGCTCGACGCGCAGGGCTGGCATGCACTCTCGCGTGCGCTCGACGCGCTCGGCGAGGACGACGACGTGCGTGTGATCGTCGTGCGCGGTGAAGGGCGCGGCTTCTGCGCGGGCGTCGACATCAAGGAACTGGCCGCGCATCCGGAGCGGATCGTGGCGGTCAACGCAGGCAACTACGAGACGTTTCGCGCGGTGCACCGCAACCCGAAGCCGGTAATCGCGGCCGTGCACGGCTTTGTGCTCGGCGGCGGGATCGGCATCTGCGGCGCGGCGGACATCGTCGTCGCGGCCGATTGCGCGCGCTTCGGCGTGCCCGAGATCGACCGTGGCGCGATGGGCGGCGGCGCGCATCTGCAGCGGCTGTTCGGCGTGCAGAAGGTGCGCATGATGTATTTCACCGGCGACATGATCGACGCGGCCGAAGCGTACCGGCTCGGCGCGGTCGAGCAGGTCGTGACGCGCGACACGCTGCGCGACGCGGCCCTCGCGATCGCCCGCAAGATCGCGGAGAAGAGCCCGGCGATGGTGCGGCTCGCGAAGGAGGCGCTGAACGGCGTCGAGGACGGCGATCTCGAGGACAAGTACCGCTGGGAGCAGGGCTTCACGCTGCAGGCGTACATGACGAACGACTCGACGGAAGCGCGCGCCGCGTTCGTCGAGAAGCGCGATGCGCGTTTCGACGCGCAGGCGACCGCCGAGGAGGCACGCGCATGAACCTGACCTATACGCCGCAGCAACAGGCGTTCCGCGCGGAGATCCGCGAATGGCTCGCCGCGCACGTGCCGCGCGAGCGGCTGCCGAGCTTCGACACCGAGGAAGGCTTCGCCGCGCACCGCGAATGGGAGCGCACGCTGCATTCGGGCCGCTGGAGCATGGTCACGTGGCCGCGCGAACTCGGCGGGCGCGGTTGCGACCTGATCGAGTGGCTGATCTTCGAAGAGGAATACTGGCGCGCCGACGCGCCGATGCGCGTGAACCAGAACGGCATCTTCCTGCTCGGCCCGACGCTGATGGATTTCGGCACGGCGGAGCAGAAGGCGCGCTTCCTGCCCGCGATGGCGGCCGGCGAGCACGTGTGGGCGCAGGGCTGGTCGGAGCCGAACGCGGGCTCGGACATGGCCGCGATCCGCACGACGGCCGCCCGCATCGGCGACGAATACGTGCTGAACGGCCAGAAGATCTGGTCGACGCGCGCGGTGTGGGCCGACTGGCTGTTCGGCCTGTTCCGCAGCGATCCCGAATCGTCGCGCCACCACGGGCTCACCTTCCTGATGGTGCCGCTGTCCGCGCCGGGCATCACGGTGCGGCCGATCCGCCAGTTGAACGGGCAGACGGGTTTCGCGGAAATCTTCTTCGACGACGTGCGCGTGCCGGTCGAGAACCGGCTCGCGGCGGAAGGCGCGGGCTGGCAGGTCGCGATGGCGACGGCCGGCTTCGAGCGCGGGCTGATGCTGCGTTCGCCGGCACGGTTCCAGCGCACCGCGCAGGCGCTGCGCGACCTGTATCTCGCCCACCGCGACAGCGCCGACCGCGATCCGACGCTGCGCGAACGCGTGGTGCAGGCATGGATGGATGCGCAGGCGTATGCGCTGTCGACCTACGCGACCGCGAGCCGGCTGCTGAAGGGCGGCCATATCGGCGCGGAGTCGAGCACCAACAAGGTGTTCTGGTCGGAGCTCGACCTGCGCATGCACCAGACCGCGCTCGACATCCTCGGCGCGCACGGCGAGGTCGTCCCGCAGACGGCCGCGCAGCACGCGACGCTTGGCCACTGGCTCGACGGTTTCCTGTTCGCGCAGGCCGGCACGATCTACGCGGGCACCAACGAGATCCAGCGCAACATCGTCGCCGAACGGATGCTCGGCATGCCGCGCGCGTAACGGCGCCGGCGCCACTCTTACAGAACGGACATCGTATGGATTTCGTATTCGATGAAGACCAGGAAGCGCTCGCGGACAGCGTGAAGCGCCTGCTGATGACCGAGATGACGCCCGAGCTGATCCGCGAGCTGTGGGCCACGCCGACCGGGCGGTCGGACGACCTGTGGGCGTTGTTCGCGTCGCAGGGGCTGACCGCCGTGTCGGTGCCCGAGGCGTACGGCGGCCTCGGCCTGACCGAAGCGGAATGGGCGCTGCTCGCGCAGACCTACGGTTATTTCGGCAGCCCCGAGCCGCTGCTCGACACGGCGCTCGTATCGGCCGGCGTGCTCGCGCGGCTGCCGGCGAGCGACTGGCGCGACGCGCTGCTGCGCGACATCGCCGAAGGGCGTGCGCGCGTCGCGCTCGTGCATCCGGTGAATCCGTATGCGGCCGACGTGCACGTCGCGCAGGCGCTGCTGTGCGAGCACCGCGGCGAGCTGCACCGCGTCGACCCCGCGCAGTGCGCGTGGCGCGCGGTCGACAGCGTCGACCCGTCGCGGCGGCTGTTCACGCTCGACTGGGAGCCGTCGGCGGCCACCCGCATCGCGAGCGCCGACGAGGCCGCGCCGCTGCTGAACCGCGCGCTCGACCACGGCGCATTCGCGGTCGCCGCGCAGCTGCTCGGCCTCACGCAGCGCGTGCTCGACGTCGCGATCGACTACAGCGCGCAGCGCAAGCAGTTCGGCAAGGCGATCGGCTCGTACCAGGCGCTCAAGCATCTGCTCGCGGATGTCGCGATCCGTTACGAGTTCGCGCGGCCGGTGGTCGCGCGCGCCGCGCAGGCCATCGCCGACGATCACCCGCAGCGCGAGGTGTTCGTGTCGCACGCGAAGCTCGCGGCAACGTCGGCCGCACAACTGGCCGCGCGCCACTCGATGCAGGTGCACGGCGCGATCGGCTACACGTGGGAGCTCGACCTGCAGATCTTCATGAAACGCATCTGGGCGCTTTCCGGCAGCTGGGGCGACAGCGCGTTCCACAAGGCCCGCGTGGCCGATGCGATCCTCGGCGACGCATTGCCGATCGGCCCCGCGCAGACCTTCGACCTCGAGGAATTGAACTGATGAAACAAGCCTATATCGTCGACGCGCTGCGTACACCGACCGGCCGCCGCAAGGGCGGGCTCGCGCACATGCACGCGGCGGATCTCGGCGGCTTCGTGCTGAAGACGCTGGTCGAACGCAACGCGATTCCGGCCGATGAGTACGACGACGTGGTGTTCGGCTGCGTCGATACGATCGGCCCGCTCGCGGGCAACATCGCGCGCACCTGCTGGCTCGCGGCCGGGCTGCCGCTGCAGGTACCGGGCGTGACGGTCGACCGCCAGTGCGGCTCGTCGCAACAGGCCGTCCACTTTGCCGCACAGGCCGTGATGAGCGGCGTGCAGGACGTGGTGGTGGCCGGCGGCGTGCAGACGATGACGCAGATCCCGATCTCGTCCGCGATGACCTGCGCGGCGCCGCTCGGTTTCAACGATCCGTTCTCGGGCAGCACCGGCTGGCGTGCGCGCTTCGGCGACGCACCGGTGTCGCAGTTCGTCGCCGCGCAGCGGATCGCCGATCACTGGAATCTGTCCCGCGATGCGATGGAGCGTTATGCGCTCGAAAGTCATCGCCGTGCGGTCGCGGCGATAGAGGCCGGCCATTTCAAGCGGGAAATCGTGCCGCTCGAAGGCGTGCTGCACGACGAGACGCCGCGCCCCGATACGTCGCTGGAAAAGATGGCGACGCTCGAACCGCTGACGCCGGGCGGCTCGCTGACGGCCGCCGTCGCGAGCCAGACCTGCGATGCGGCCGCCGCGCTGCTGATCGTGTCGGAGGAGGCGTTGAAGCGCTACGGCCTCACGCCGCGTGCACGCATCCATCACCTGAGTGTGCTGGGCGACGATCCGTTGTGGATGCTGACCGCGCCGATTCCCGCGACCAAGGCCGCACTCGAGAAGGCCGGCCTCGACTGGTCGCAGATCGACGTCGTCGAGATGAACGAGGCATTCGCATCGGTCGCGCAGGCATGGCTGGCCGACACGCGTTTCCCGCACGAAAAGACCAACCCGAACGGCGGCGGAATCGCGCTCGGCCATCCACTCGGCGCGACCGGTGCACGGCTGATGACGACGCTGCTGCACGAGCTGGAACGCACGGGCGGCCGCTACGGGCTGCAGACGATGTGCGAAGGCGGCGGCCTCGCGAACGTCACGATCATCGAGCGCCTGTAAGCGCGCCATCTTTCACGATCCACGAGGCATGAGCATGGGAATCTGTAACGGACGCACCGTCATCATCACCGGCGCGGGCGGCGGGCTCGGGCGCGAATACGCGCTGGCGTTCGCGGCTGAAGGCGCGGCGGTCGTCGTCAACGACATCCGGCACGAAGCGGCACAGGCTGTGTGCGACGAGATCACGCAACGCGGTGGCCGGGCGCTTGCGAATGCGGACGACATCACGCAGGTCGACACCGCGCAGCGGATCGTCGACGCGGCGCGCGAAGCATTCGGCGACGTGCATGTGCTCGTCAACAATGCGGGCATCTGCCGCGACAAGATGTTCACGAGCATGACCGAAGCCGACTGGGACGATGTGATGCGCGTGCACCTGCGCGGCCACTTCTGCCTGTCGAGCGTGCTGGCGCGCGTGTGGCGCGACGCGGCGAAGACCGGCCACGCAGTCGACGCGCGGATCGTCAACACGAGTTCGGGCGCCGGGCTGCAAGGCTCGATCGGCCAGTCGAACTACGGCGCGGCTAAGGCCGGGATCGCCGCGCTCACGCTGATGCAGGCGGCCGAGCTGCAGCGCTACGGCGTGCGCGTGAACGCGCTGGCGCCGGCCGCGCGCACGTCGATGACCGAAGGCGTGTTCGCCGACATGATGAAGAAACCCGAAGACGGCGGCTTCGACTATTTCGATCCGGCCAACGTCGCGCCGCTGGTCGTGTGGCTCGGCAGCGCGCTGTCGGCCGACGTGACGGGCCAGGTGTTCGAGGTCGCGGGCGGGATGATCGCGGTCGCGGAAGGCTGGCGCACGGGCCCGAGCGTCGATCGCGGCGCGCGCTGGGCGGCGGCCGAGGTCGGCCCGGCGGTCGCGCAGCTGCTCGCCGGTGCGCGACCCGCGCAGCGCGTGTACGGGAGCTGAGCCATGGACCTGGCGCTCACCGACGAACAGGCGATGATCCGCGACGCGGCGGCCGACGTGCTCGCCGAACGCAGCGCATCGGCCGACGTGCGCCGCGCGCTCGAGCAGTCCGGCGGCCGTGACGATGCGTTGTGGGCCGCGCTGGCGGGCGAGCTTGGCTGGAATGCGCTTGCGTTGCCCGAGGCGGCCGGGGGGCTGGGGCTCGGCGCGGTCGAGCAGACCGTGCTGATGGAACAGCTCGGCCGGCGCGTCGCGTGCGTGCCGTATTTTTCGACGGCGTGTCTCGCGGCGACCGCGCTGGCGGGCTGCGCCGGCACGCCGCTGGCAAACGGCTGGCTCGGGAAGATCGCAGAAGGCGCGTGCAGCGCGACGCTGGCGCTGCCGTTCGATCTGCCGGCCGGTGCGCGGCAACTGCCGGTCGTCGCGGAAGAAACGGCGGGCGGCTATGCGCTGTCCGGCACGCTCGAACAGGTGATCGACGGCGCGCGTGCCGACCTGCTGCTGGTGCCCGCGCGGATCGCGAACGAAGGGCAGTCGATCGGGCTGTTCGCAATCGACGTCACAACGGCATCGGGGCTCACGGTCACGCCGCTCGACACGCTCGACGCTACACGGCCGATCGCGCGCGTAGTGCTCGATGAAGCTCGCGTGAGCCGCGACGCACTGCTTGCTGGCGGCACTGCGGTTGCACAGGGGCTGGAACGCACCGCCTGGTTCGCAGCACTCGCGCTGGCCGCCGAACAGCTCGGCGGCGCCCAGCAATGCCTCGACCTGACGCTCGACTACACGAGCCAGCGCGTGCAGTTCGGCCGCGCGATCGCGTCGTTCCAGGCCGTCAAGCACCGCTGCGCACAGATGATGGTGCTGATCGAATCGGCGCGCTCGGCGGTGCTCGGCGCTGCGCATGCGTGGGACGCGGAAGCCGGCGGCTTGCTGCCGAGCGACGCATTGCGCGCCGACATCGCTGCCGCGAAATCCGCCGCGAACGACGCGTATGCGTTTTGCGCACAGGAAGCGATCCAGCTGCACGGCGGCGTCGGCTTTACGTGGGAATACGACCCGCATCTCTATTTCAAGCGTGCACAGGCGTCGGGTGCGCAGTTCGGCAGCACGCCGCAACTGCTCGAATGGATCGCGTCCCATGCGATCGACGGCGGCGCATCGCATCGCGACGACGCTTTCGCATCACCCGCTGCGGTGATATCTCGTCCATCGGCCGCACGCGCAGGAGCCCTTCAATGAACAGCGAAACGCGCGAACAGCAATTGCGGCACGAAGTGGCCGACTGGGTGCAATCGCACCTGACTGGCGACTTCGCTTGCCTGAAATACCGCGGCGGCCCCGGCGACGAGGAAGCGTGGCCCGAGCTGCGCAAGGCATGGGAGCAGGAGCTGGCGAAGGGCGGCTGGACCGGGCTCGGCTGGCCGACGGATGTCGCCGGGCGCGGCTTCTCGGTCGCCGAGCAGGTGATCTTCCACGAGGAATATGCGCGTGCCGGCGGCCCCGGGCGGATGGGTCACATCGGCGAAGGGTTGCTGGGGCCGACGCTCGTCGCGTGCGGCACCGACGACCAGCGCGCGCGCTTCCTGCCGGGCATCCTGGCCGGCACGCAGTTCTGGTGCCAGGGCTACTCGGAGCCCGGCGCGGGTTCCGACCTGGCCAACGTGCGCACGCGCGCCGAACAGGATGCGGACGGCACGTGGCGCGTCTATGGCCAGAAGGTCTGGACGTCGCTTGCGCACGATTCCGACTGGATCTTCGTGCTCGCTCGCACCGATCCCGCGTCGAAGGGCAACAAGGGGCTGTCGTTCCTGCTGATGCCGCTCGACCAGCCGGGCATCGAGATCCGGCCGATCACGCAGCTCAACGGCGGCGCGGAATTCAACGAAGTGTTCTTCGACGGCGCGCGCGCGGAAGCCCGCGACCTCGTCGGCGCACCCGGCGACGGCTGGCGGATCGCGATGACGCTGCTCGGCTTCGAGCGCGGGATGTCGACGCTCGGTCAGCAGATGCAGTTCGTCCGGGAACTGGAATGGGTGATCGACGCCGCGCGCGAATCGGGCGCGGACCGCGACCCCGTGCTGCGCCAGCGGATCGGCCGCGCGTGGGCCGGGCTGCGCGTGATGCGCTACAACGCGCTGCGGATGCTGTCCGGCGCGGACGACGCCGATGGCGGGGCCGGCGCGCCGCTGCGCCGCGAGGCGCTGATCTACAAGTACTTCTGGTCGAACTGGCACCGCGACCTCGGCCAGCTCGCGATGGATGCCCTCGGCCCGCGCGCGAACGTGATCGATCCGGCCGACGAAAAGCTTACCCATCTGCAGCGCGTATTCCTGTTCTCCCGTGCGGACACGATCTACGCGGGCACCAACGAAATCCAGCTCAACATCATGGCCGAGCGCGGGCTCGGCATGCCCAGGGAAGCAAGAGGAACAGCATGACCGAACCCCAGATCCAGAAAGCGCCGGCCTACGTGCCGGGCCACCAGCTGCTCGCCGGCAAATCGGTGCTGATCACGGCTGCCGCCGGTGCCGGCATCGGCTTCGCGGCCGCGCGCCGTTGCGCGGAAGAAGGCTGCCGCGCGCTGTTCATCTCCGACATCCACGAAAAGCGCCTCGAACAGGCGGTCGAGACGTTGCGCGCCGAAACGGGGCTGCAGCAGGTCTACGGCCGCCTGTGCAACGTCGCGGTCGAGGCCGACGTGCAGGCGCTCGTCGCGGACGCACAGGACAAGCTCGACGGCGTCGACGTGCTGATCAACAACGCCGGGCTCGGCGGCTCGACCCGCATCGTCGATATGGACGATGCCGAATGGTCGCGCGTGATCGACATTAGCCTGACCGGGACGTTCCGGATGACGCGCGCGATGCTGCCGCACATGCAGGCCCGAGGCCGCGGCGCGATCGTCAACAACGCATCGGTGCTCGGCTGGCGCGCGCAGGCGGAACAGGCGCACTACGCGGCAGCGAAGGCCGGCGTGATGGCGCTCACGCGCTGCGCGGCGCTCGAGGCGTCGCCGTACGGAGTGCGCATCAACGCGGTCGCACCGAGTATCGCGATGCACGATTTTCTGAAGAAGTCGGCCCCGGCCGACTTGCTGAATCAACTGGCGTCGCGCGAAGCCTTCGGGCGCGCCGCCGAAGTCTGGGAGGTCGCGAACGTGATGGTGTTCCTTGCAAGCGATTACGCGTCGTACATGACCGGCGAAGTGCTGTCGGTCAGCAGCCAGCACGCATGATGAGCACGACCCTCGACCCCGTGCGCGCGACGCCCCGCGTGTTCGCGCATCCCGGCGAACTTGCGGCGGCCGTCGGCGACACGCTCGGCGCGAGCGCGTGGCTCGCGATCGACCAGATCCGCATCGACGGCTTCGCCGATGCGACGGGCGACCACCAGTGGGTGCACGTCGACCCGCTGCGCGCGAAGGACGGCCCGTTCGGTGCGTGCATCGCGCATGGGTACCTGACCTTGTCGCTCGTGAATTACTTCCTGCCGCAGATCGTGCGGATCGACGGCGCGCGGCTCGGCGTCAACTACGGCTGCGACAAGATCCGCTTCCCCGCACCGGTGAAGGTCGGCGCGCGCGTGCGCGGTGTCGGCGAGCTGTTGCGCGTCGAGCCGCTCGACGGCGGTGTGCAGGCATGGATTCGCGTGACCGTCGAGATCGAAAGCGAAGCGAAGCCCGGTTGTGTGGCCGACACGATCAGCCGTTACTACTTCTAGAGAGCAGAGACATGGAAGACGCAGTCATCGTTTCCGTCGCACGCACGCCGATCGGCAAGGCGTTTCGCGGCATGTTCAACGACACCGAGGCGCCCGCGCTGGGCGGCCACGTCGTGCGCACCGCACTCGAACGCGCGGGCGTCGCGCCGGCCGATGTCGACGACGTGCTGATCGGCTGCGCCGCGCAGCAGGGCACGCAGGGCTACAACATCGGCCGCCTGTCGGCCGCGGCGGCCGGGCTGCCGGCATCGGTGCCCGGCATGGCGATCGACCGCATGTGCTCGTCGGGCCTGATGTCGATCGCGAGCGCCGCGCGCAGCATCGGCGCGGGCGATGCGCGGATCGTCGTCGCGGGCGGCGTCGAGTCGATCTCGCTCACGCAGAACAAGCACAAGAACGCGTATCGCGCGCGCTCGCAGGCCGTGCTCGACCACCAGCCGGCCGCGTACATGGCGATGATGGAAACGGCCGAGATCGTGTCGCGCCGCTACGGGATCTCGCGCGCCGCACAGGATGAATTCGCGCTGCAGAGCCACCAGCGCACGGCCGACGCCCAGGCGGCCGGCCGCTTCGACGCGGAAATCGCGCTGCTCGACGTGCGGCGCGCGCTGTTCGACAAGGAAGGCAACCCGGCCGGTCACGAGGACGTGAACGCCGCGCGTGACGAAGGCGTGCGCGCCGGCACGACGGCCGAGCGGCTCGCGGGGCTGAAGCCGTCGTGGAGCGGCGGCAAGGTCGTCGAGCAGGGCGAGTTCGTGACGGCCGGCAATGCGTCGCAACTGTCGGACGGCGCGGCGGCCGTGGTCGTGATGTCGCGCAGCGAGGCGGTGCGCCGCGGGCTGACGCCGCTCGGCGCGTTCCGCGGCCTCGCGGTGGCCGGCTGCGAGCCGGACGAGATGGGCATCGGCCCGGTGTTCGCGATTCCGAAGCTGCTGGCGCGCTTCGGCATGACGGTCGGCGACATCGGGCTGTGGGAGCTGAACGAGGCGTTCGCGTGCCAGGCGCTGTACTGCCGCGACACGCTCGGCATTCCCGACGATCGGCTGAACGTCGATGGCGGCGCGATCGCGCTCGGCCATCCGTTCGGGATGTCGGGCACGCGGATGACGATGCACGCGCTGCTCGAAGGCGCGCGGCGCGGCGTGCGGCACGCGGTCGTGACGATGTGCATCGGCGGCGGGATGGGTGCCGCCGCGCTGTTCGAAGTCGGCGCGTAGCGGCACGCGGACGGGCCGCGCCGCACGGGCGGCCCGCCATTCAGGACCATTCGAGGCCGCGGCAACGACCGACGGCCCGGAGACTTGCAGGCGACGGCGGTGGGCGCCATGGCGCGCACCGTCGTCGCATGCAGACACAGGAGACAAGCGATGAAACGAACTTTGCCCGGACTCGCGATGTCGGCGCTCGTGCTCGGCGCCGCGCTGTTCGCGTTTTCGCCGCGGCCGCTGCCGGCGTTTCCGGTCACCGCGATCCACGCGGACCGGCTGCAGGTCAACGGGCTCGCCCGGGCCGGCGCGCGCATCGTCGCGGTCGGCGAACGCGGCGTGATCCTGCTGAGCGATGACGCGGGCGCTCACTGGCGGCCGGCATCGGTGACGCCCGACCAGGGCTCGACGCTCACGCAGGTGCGCTTCATCACGCCGACGCTCGGGATCGCGGTCGGCCACGACGGCCGGATCGTGCGCAGCGACGACGCCGGCGTGCACTGGCGCGAAGTGCACATGGACCACGAACATTCCGATCCGCTGCTGTCCGTGTGGGGCACGGCGGACGGCCCGCTGTTCGCGGCCGGCAGCTTCGGCCAGTTGCTGCGTTCGGACGACGCGGGCGTCAACTGGCAGACCGTGAAGACGCCGGCGGGCGACCGTCACCTGAATGCGATCGTCGGCGACGGCCACGGCAACCTGCTGATCGCGGGCGAGAGCGGCACGCTGCTGCGCTCGACCGACAACGGCGCGACGTGGGACAAGCTGCCGTCGCCGTATGCCGGCTCGCTGTTCGGCGCGCTGATGCTCGCGAACGGTGACTGGGTCGCGTACGGGATGCGCGGCAACGTGGTGCGCAGCACCGATCGCGGCGCGACCTGGACGCATGTCGACAGCCACGTGCCGGTGTCGTACTTCGGCGCGACCCAGCTCGCCGACGGCGAGCTCGTGCTGGTCGGCCAGGGCGGCGCGATCGTCGCGTCGCGCGACGGCGGGCTGACCTTCGACGTGCGCAAGCTCGGCGGCGTGCAAAGCCTCGCGGCCGTGCTCGACATGGGCCACGGCGCGCTGCTGCTCGGCGGCGAGGCCGGCGTCGCGCCGCTCGCCGGCGCGGTGGCGTCGACACCGTCCTGACGCGCGGCCGTCCTGCTGCCTGCTCCCGTTCGTTACGCATCGACAAGAGAATTCCATGAACGACCTGTCACGTCCCCCTGAAGCCGTTCCCGCGTCGCGCCTCGCCGCGTTCGTCGAGCGCTGCGCCGACACGATCATCCGCCAGCGCAAGCTGCTGATGCTGCTGTGCGTCGCGGTGACGCTCGCGCTCGGGCTGTCCGCGACGCGCCTGAAGCTCGATCCGGGCTTCAACAAGATGATCCCGATGCAGCACCCGTACATGCAGGTGTTCGAGCGCTATGCGGGCGCGTTCCCCGGCGCGAACACGATCCTCGTGAGCCTGCGCTGGAAGGGCGACGGCGACATCTACAACCAGACGTTCATGGACGCGCTGCGCCATGCGACCGACGACGTGTTCTTCATTCCCGGCGTGAACCGCTCGCGCGTGTTCTCGCTGTTCACGCCGAACGTCCACTACACCGAGGTGACGGAAGCCGGCTTTCGCGGCGACGTGGTCGTACCGGGCCAGTTCTCGAGCGCGAACCCGGACGATCTCGCGAAGGTGCGCCGCAACGTCGCGCGTTCCGGGCAGATCGGCCGCCTCGTCGGCAACGACCTGAAGTCGGCGCTGATCCGTGCGGAGCTGCGCGAGACCGACCCGGCCACCGGCAAGCGGCTCGACTACAGCGCGGTCGCGCGCCAGCTGGAGGACATCCGCGCGAAGTACGCGAAGCAGGGCATCGACGTGAACATCATCGGCTTCGCGAAGCTGGTGGGCGACGTCGAGAACGGCATCGCGGGCGTGATGGCGTTCTTCGCGCTCGCGTTCCTCGTGACGGCCGCGCTGCTGTTCGCATACACGCGTTCGTTGAAGACCACCGTGCTGGCGCTCGTCGTCGCGCTGCTGCCGGTCGTGTGGCTGCTCGGCGCGCTGCCGCTGCTCGGCCTCGGCATCGACCCGATGTCGATCCTCGTGCCGTTCCTGATCTTCTCGATCGGCGTGTCGCACGCGGTGCAGATGACGAACGCGTGGAAGCAGGCGCTGGTGCGCGGCGCGTCGTCGGTCGATGCCGCGCGCGACGCGTTCCGCAAGCTGTTCGTGCCGGGCACGGTCGCGTTGCTGACCAACGCGCTCGGCTTCATGGTGATCATGCGGATCAGGATCGACATCGTGCGCGAGCTCGGCATCACCGCGTGCCTCGGCGTGCTGCTGATGATCGTGACGAACAAGGTGTTCCTGCCGATCCTGCTGTCGTACACGCGCCTCGAACGCGGCACGCTGGCGCGTGCGCAGCGCACGGCGGCGGCCGGCGGCAGCGGGAAGTGGTCGCGTTTCGCGGTGTTCGCACGGCCTGTGCCCGCGCTTGGCGTGTTCGCGGTGGCGCTCGCGCTGCTCGCGTACGGCACGCTCGAATCGCGCAAGCTGGAGATCGGCGACATCGGCACCGGCGCGCCGGAGCTGCGCGTGAACTCGCGCTACAACATCGACAACGCGGCGATCACGCACCAGTACAACATCGGCGTGGACGTGCTGTCGGTGATCGTCGAGACAACCGGCTTCGACGACGCGTGCCTGCATTACCCGGTGATGAGCGCGATCGAGAAGTTCGAGATGAACATGCGCGGCGTGGCCGGCGTGCAGTCGGTGACGAGCGTGTCGTCGCAGGGCAAGGTGTTCATCGCCGCGTTCAACGAGGGCAACCCGCGCTGGGCCGCGCTGCCGCGCTCCAGCGACGGGCTCACGCAGGGTTCCAACGCGTTCGACCCCGACAACGGGATGAACACCGCGAACTGCAAGGCGATCCAGGTGCTGATCTACACGAAGAACCACGAAGGCACGACCATTGCGCACATCGTCGACGAGATCAAGCGCTTCGCGGCCGAAAACCCGACGCCGAACGTCGCGTTCCGGCTCGCGGGCGGCAACGTCGGCGTGATGGCCGCGACCAACGAGGCCGTCGGCGACGCGGAGATCGCGATGCTGCTGTCGATCTTCGGCGCGATCGCGCTGCTGTGCGCGGTCACGTTCCGCTCGTGGCGCGCGGTGCTGTGCATCATCGTGCCGCTCACGCTCGTGTCGATCCTGTGCAACGCGGTGATGGCGCTGCTCGGCATCGGGCTGAAGGTCGCGACGCTGCCGGTGATCACGCTCGGCGTGGGCGTGGGTGTCGACTACGGCATCTACCTGTACGAGCGCCTGCAGCACGACATCCGCCACGGCGCGACGCTGCCGGACGCCTTCGCGGATGCCATGCGCCAGCGCGGCACGGCGGCGCTGTTCACGGCCGTCACGATGTTCATCGGCGTCGGCACGTGGGCGTTCTCCGCGCTGAAGTTCCAGGTCGACATGGGCGTGCTGCTCGCGTTCATGTTCCTCGTGAACCTGTTCGGCGCGGTGTTCCTGCTGCCCGCGCTCGCCGCGTGGCTCGGCGTCGAGCGCGCCGAGCGCCGCGTGGTGCACCGGCAGCAGCCGTCGCCGGCGGCTCCGGCGCCGCTGAAGCCGTCGCCCGCGCTCGAACCCGGCAACCCGATGCGCTGACCGGCGCCCCCCATTTCCCCCGCGTGCGGCCGGCCGCCGCGCGCTCTCGACAAGAGGAGTCAACCCACATGTCCGCACGCCCTTACAAGATCGAAGCCCAGCCGCTCGCGCAGCGCTATGCGCGCGGCTGGCACTGCCTCGGGCTCGCCCGCGATTTCAAGGACGGCAAGCCGCACACGCTGAACGCGTTCGGCCGCAAGCTCGCCGCGTTCGCCGATTCGACCGGCAAGGTCAACGTCGTCGACGCCTACTGCCCGCACATGGGCGCCGACCTGAGCCTCGGCACCGTGCAGGGCGACAATCTCGTGTGCCCGTTCCACGGCTGGGCGTGGAGCGGCGAAGGGCAGTGCGCATCGATTCCGTACTGCAAGCGGATCCCGCCGAAGGCGCGCATCGGCGCATGGCCGACCTGCGAGGAAAACAACCTGCTGTTCGTGTGGAACGACCCGGAAGGCAACGCGCCGCCGCCGGAAGTCGCGATTCCGCGCCTCGATGTGTGCTTCTCCGACGAATGGTCGGACTGGGTCGTCGACAAGATGGTGATCCAGGCCAACTGCCGCGAACTGGTCGACAACATCTCGGACGTCGCGCACTTCGCGACCGTGCACCGCGCGCCGATCGACTATTTCGCGAATCTGTTCGAGGACCACAAGGCGACGCAGCTGATGGTCGGCCGCAGCGAGAAGCTCGGCGGCGATGCGCTGACCGCGCTGTCGACCTATTTCGGGCCGGCCGTGCACATCACGCAGATGACGGGGCAGAGCGGCGGGCAGCCGATCCATTCGGTGCTGCTGAACTGCCACGTGCCGATCGACATGAACAGCTTCGAGCTGCGTTACGGCGTGATCGTGAAGAAGGTGGCCGGGCTGACCGACGCGCAGAACATGGAGATCGCGAACGCGTACGTGAAGGAAGCGCAGCGCGCGTTCTACGAGGACGTCGACATCTGGCACAGCAAGACGCGGATCGACAATCCGCTGCTGTGCGAAGGCGACGGCCCGCTGTACCAGATGCGCGACTGGTATTCGCAGTTCTACCTGGACGTGGCGGACGTGCGGCCGACGAGCGTCACGCGTAAGGCATTCGAAATGCGGATTCGCGAAGGCGACGCGCCGCCTGCGCTGCATCACGTGTTCGAGCCGCAGTAAAAACGGGCAGGCCGGCCGAAAAAGGGGGAGCATCGAAATGCGCTCCGTCGGCCGGCAACGCCCGCCGCGTAAGGCGCCCGCGGCGGCGTGCTTGTGCATCGCATCAAAAAGACTTGACGAAACGCCCACTAGCGCGTAGTGTCCATGACCGAAGTGTTCAAGAAGTTCGATTGCTCATCATTGGCCGCACTCCGTGCGGCGGTCGTTGGTCTCTCCCTCTTTTGATTCTTTCTGTGCCCGTCGAGGGCGCATGTTCAATCATTCGTCATTTGTATTAAGGAAGTAATTGTGGATACCGGTACCGTCAAGTGGTTCAACGAAACCAAGGGCTTTGGTTTCATCTCCCCTGACAACGGCGGCGACGATCTGTTCGCCCATTTCTCTGAAATTCGCGGCACGGGCTTCAAGACCCTGGCCGAAGGCCAGAAGGTCAGCTTCGAAGTGAAGCGCGGCCCGAAGGGTCTGCAAGCGTCGAACATCACGCCGCAGTAAGCCGCATCGGCAACGGCCGCCACACGGTGGCCGCTGCCGGATGGATTTGCGCGCAGGGCGCCGCTTTGGCGGCAGCCGGCGCGATTCCGATGCGCACGACCGATGCATCGCGACATTCACGATGCATCGGTCGTGACGCCTCCCTCATCGCATGCGTGACCCGCGTGCGACGCAACGCCTTCGTGAAGCGCCTGTCGTTTCGCGAGCGCATCACCGCTTCAACGCATCAACCCGAGCAGACCGCCGCCATGCCGTAGCAGGCGCGGTCCCGACTTGCGCGGCGCTTCATGCGCCGCCGCCACCGACCGCCTGAACGCCGCAACGCGCCGGGCTCCGATCGCAAGACAGGCCCCTGGCCCGTCTGAACGAACCGATCCCCGGCAGCCTGCCGGCCGCCGTTCCGTTACGGGACACGGCGCCGGGCAGATCGCCGCGGCCGCGGTCAATTACCTTGTCTGGAGGAATTGGTTTGGCAAAAGAAGAACTGCTGGAACTGGACGGAATCGTCGACGAAGTGCTGCCGGACAGCAAATACCGTGTCACGCTGGAAAACGGCGTCGTGGTCGGCGCATACGCGTCGGGCCGCATGCGCAAGAACCACATCCGCATTCTCGCGGGCGATCGCGTGACGCTGGAACTGTCGGTTTATGACCTCACCAAGGGGCGCATCAACTTCCGTCACAAGGACGCGAATTCCCCGCGTCCGCCGCGAACCGGCCAGCCGCGCCGTTAAGCGGCAACGAACGGCGCGGGCACGCAGCACCGCCTCGCCGATCGAATCCCGTCCGGCCGACGAGGCCGGACGAACCGGGTGGACGACACCATCGCGTGCCGTCCACCGGTCGTCGCCGGCATCGTCATGCCGCGGCGGCCAATACCGCCTTCACCGGTCGCCGCGCGTGCGCAACGCTCAAGCGGCCGCGTCCCGCAGGAAATCCTCGACGATCATCGCGAAATACGGCGGACATTCCTGCATCGGGTAGTGCCCGCAATTCGGCATCGTCACGAGCCGCGCGTTCGGGTGCCACGCCAGGAAAGTCGCCTGCATCGCCGCTTCGTCGAGCCCCGGATCCTTGTCGCCGACAATCACCAGGAAGCGTGTGTCGAGCCCGCGGATGTCGTCGACGAAGTCCGTACCGGTCAGCATGTCGAGATACGCGAGCCGGCAATCCGGCGCCACGCGCTCGCGGTTCTGCCGCAACTTCATGTCGGCCCAGCGCGCCGACAATCCTCCCGTCACGAATCGCACGAGCCGGCGAAACGCATCGTCGTCGACGGTCGTGCTCGCGAAGAATGCGCGCGCGTCGTCGTTCAGGCGATTGCCGGCGGCCGACACCGGGCACACGGCGATCGCGCGCTTGATGCGCGACGGCGCGTCGGCGGCGAGCCGTTGGGTCGCCATCCCGGTCATCGAATGGCCGATCACGTGAAAGCGCTGCCAGCCGAGCCGATCCGCGAGCGCCAGGCAGTCGGCCGAGATCTCGTCGACGGTACAGGCGCCGGTCAGATGGATGGATTCGCCGTAGCCGCGCAGGTCGACGAACACGTACGTGAACGCGGCTTCGTCGAGATACGGCAGCAGCGCCGTGTAGTTGGTGTGGTCGCCGAGCCAGTCGTGCAGGACCATCACGCATTCGGGGCCCGTGCCATGCTGCAGGTAGCCTAGGCCGCCGTTCGGGCCGGAGGTGAGGGTGTCGATACGGTTCATTTCAAGGGGTTTCCTTTTGGTTGGAGGAACCAAAACGAAACGCCCTCCCGGCGGACCGGGAGGGCGTCTTGAAAGTGCATCGATCGTATCGGGCCGCTCGGCGAAAGTCAACGATCGGCGCACGATCCCGCTCGACCCCGCGATGGGCTGAGCGTCGCGGGCGCGGCGAACGCGGGAACGGCCGCGTATCGCGTCGGCTGCGAGAGCGCGTCGCAGTTCAGCCGCGAATACGCGCGGATGGTCGGTGCGCCGCCGCCGCGTGATGTCGTCACGCTGGAAACCGCGTCGGCCGACGGCTGAGCGCACACGCCGCAACACGGTTCGCGTGCGGCTTTACGCGCGGGCCGGCGCGGTCGTACACTCGACGGCAATCCGCAGCCCGCGCCACGGCTTTCAATGCCTTCAGCGGCTTTCAACGGGCCAACGACCGTGCCAGCAGGACTTTCGTCGCGCGACGCCAGGAGGCGCCATGAGTGCAGACGCAGCCCCCGCATCCCCGTCGGTTCAGGACCGCATCCAGCACGTGTTCGTGCTGATGCTCGAGAACCGTTCCTTCGATCATCTGTTCGCGCTGTCGGGCTATCCCGACATCGTTGCCGCATCGCCGGGTAACAGCAACGCGTACGGCGACGCGGTCTATCCGTTCGGCGGCGGCGCGCCCGACCGGATGCCGACCGATCCATGCCACGAATTCACCGACGTGCTCGAGCAGCTCTGCGGCGCGGGTGTGCCATTCGTGAAAGGGCAGGCGTATCCGCCGATCGGCAATACCGGGTTCGTGTCGAACTACGCGACCTCGCATTCCGAAGGCACGCCGCCGCAGCCGGCCGACGCAGGCAAGATCATGCAGGGCGTCGATATCGCGACGCAGGCGCCGTCGCTGTCCGCGCTCGCGAACGCGTTCGTGCTGTGCGACGCGTGGCACGCATCGATGCCGGGGCCGACCTGGCCGAACCGCTTCTTCCTGCACGGCGCGTCGTCGGCCGGGCTCGACCATTCGCCGACCAAGGAAGAAATGGCCGGGTGGGACGCGTTCGACGGCTTTCCGTACCCGAAGGGTTCGATCTTCGGCGCGCTCGGCGACGACAACTGGCGCATCTACCAGGACCAGACCGGCGACCCGCTCGGCCACGTGCCACAGGTCGCGTCGCTGAAGGGCATCAGCTTCTTCGACATCGACGACCTCGCGCATTTCGAGGCCGATCTCGCGGCCGGCTATACGGCGCGCTATACGTTCATCGAGCCCGGTTACGGCGACATCGTGCACGGCACCTACCAGAACGGCAGCTCGCAACACCCGATGGACGGCCTCGCCGGCGGCGACCAGCTCGCCGCACGCGTGTACAACGCGATCCGCAATTCGCCGGTGTGGAACAACAGCCTGCTCGTGATCTGCTACGACGAGCACGGCGGCTTTTACGATTCGGTCAGGCCGGGTGCCGCGCCGCCGCCGAACGATGGCGCGGCGGCGACGCTGAACGCGAGCGGCTTCGGGTTCGACGTGTATGGCGTGCGGGTGCCGGCGATCGTGATTTCGCCGTGGGTCGCGGCCGGGCAGGTCGATCACACGCCGTACGATCATGCGTCGGTTGCCGCGACGCTCGAGCGGCTGTTCGGCCTCGCGCCGCTGACGGATCGCGACCGCCTCGCGAACGACCTGCTGGCGCTCGTCACCCCGACGTGCCGCACTGACTGCCCGCAAAGGATCGGATCATGAGTACCACACCGGCCCCCGACCCGCGCGATGCGCTGCCCGTGCCTGACGGCACGAGCCTGATCGCGTTTCTGCACATCCTGAAGAAAGCGCATGCGGCGCTGGTCGGCCATGACAAGGCCCATCAGCGCTTCAGCGAGATCGTGACGCGCGGGCAGGCGCGGCAATACATCGAGGAACTGATGCCGTCGCTGCTGCAGGCGCGCGAAGCGCATCGGCGCAAGCGGCATGGCGGGAAGCATCATTGACGGCAAGGGCGGCGCATATCCGTCTCGCATCGACCCGGATGCGTCACGCCGCGTGCCGCGCCCGCTGCATGCTGACCGCCGACACCGCGGCGCCCGTCAACTGAACGGCCGCGCCGGCGAACATCGCCGCGCGCAAGCCGGCCGCACCGCCGTGCGCGGCCGCGAACAGCGTGCCGAGCACCGCGATGCCGAGCGTCGCGCCGGTCATGCGCGCGACATTGACGAGCGCACTCGCGGTGCCTGAGCGCGCGGCGTCGACCGCACCGACGGCGACGGTCATCAGCGGCCCCGTCGCGATCCCCATGCCGAGCCCCGTCAACCCGAGCCCGAGTTCGGCGCCGAGCAGGCTCGACGAATCGGCCGACGCGCCGATCATGGCGAGCCCGCTCGCGATGAGTCCGACACCGCCGGCCGTCGTCGCGCGCGAGCCGATGCGTTCGGACAGCGGCCCCGACCACGGCGACACGACGACGAACACGAGCGCCATCGGCAGCAGCGCGAGGCCCGCGCCGGTCGAATCGAGGCGGCCGGTGCCTTGCCAGTAGAGCGGCAGCAGGAACAGCACGCCGTACATCCCGAACGTCATGCCCGAGGTGGCCGCCATCGCGCCGCGAAACGCGCCGATCCGGAAGAGTTCGAGCGGCAAGAGCGCGGCCGCGCCGTGACGCCGTTCGATCGATATGAAAGCGGCGAGCGAAGCGATCGCGACGCAGCCCGCGAGCGCGCATGCGGCCGGCGAATCGCGGAACACGATCGCCGCATATGCAAGCGCGCCGAGTGCGAGTGCGCCCGCGACTTGCGCGCCGACATCGACATGCCGGCCGCGCGGATCGGACGACTCGGGCACCGCCGGGATCGCGAGCAGCATCGCGGCGACGCTCAGCGGCACGACGACGAAGAAGATGCTGCGCCAGCCGAAGTGGCGGATCAGCACGCCGCCGAGCGTCGGGCCGATCGCCATCGCCACGCCGTTGCACGCGGCCCAGATGCCGAGTGCGCGGCCACGCTCGACCGGGTCGCGCCACACCACGCGCACGATCGCGAGCGACGCCGGCAGCAGCAGCGCGGCGCCGACGCCGGCCAGCGCGCGGGCGGCGATCAGCACCGATACCGAAGGCGCGAGCGCGCACAGCAGCGATGCGACGGTGAAGAGGGCCGTGCCGGCGATGAAGATGCGGCGCCGGCCGTGCAGGTCGGCAAGCAGCCCGCCGGTCAGCAGCAGCACCGCGTACGTGAGGTTGTAGCTGTCGACGACCCATTGCAATGCGCCGACGCCCGCGTGGAAATAGTCGCCGATCGCACGCGTCGCGAGATTGACGACGGCTGTGTCGACCTGCGCGACGAGCACGGCGAGGCAGAGGGTCAGGAGGGCCATGCCGCGTCGTTTGACGGTGCGCTCAGCGGGTGCGGCGAGTTCTCCGGTAGGGGCCACGGGCGGTGCTCCTCGGGTGTCGGTCGATCGAGCTTAGGCGTCGTCAACTGACAGCGTGGTGTCAGCAGTCGGCGGGCCGATGCACGACGAAAGATCGCAATCCCGATGCCCGCAACCTGTTGCGACCAGACCTGACTGACGGAATACAAGCGTTCCAGTTGCGAGCACAGATCCGTGCCGATACCACAGTCGCCGAGCGTGCCGGCCGAACGAAGGTATTGCTGCGCGAGCGCTACTTTTTGCCGGGTGGTCGATATGACGCCTCGCTCGTCGACCGAAAAGCATGGGCTGAAGAACGGTGCCGGGAGATAGCCTTCGAGCGTGCCTGGCGCAACTTGAATGCAAAACGGGGCTCGCGCCCCGTTTTGCCATGCGTCCTCCGGTGGTGTCGTCAGCTCAGGCCGCCACCTCCCGCGCCCGCACCATCGTCAGCGCCGCGTCCTCGATCATGTCCTCCTGCCCGCCAACGAGCCGTTGCCGGCCCAGCTCGACGAGGATGTCGCGCGCGGGAATCCCGTACTTCGCTTCCGCGCGCTTCGCGAACAGCAGGAACGACGAGTAGACGCCCGCATAGCCGAGCGTCAGCGCGTCGCGGTCGAGGCGGATCGGCGCGTCCATGATCGGCACCACGAGATCCTCGGCGACGTCCGAGATCGCGAATACGTCGACCCCTGTCTCGATCCCCATCCGGTCGCACACCGCGACGAACACTTCCATCGGCGTGTTGCCCGCACCGGCGCCGAGGCCCGCCGCGGCCGCATCGATCCGGTTCGCGCCGGCGGCAACGGCCGCGACCGAATTCGCGACACCCATCGCGAGGTTGTGATGGCCGTGGAAGCCGAGTTCCGTCTCCGGCTTCAGCGCGTCGCGTACCTGGCCGATGCGCGCGGTCACGTCGTCGGGCAGCATGTGGCCAGCCGAATCGGTGATGTAGATGCAGTTCGCGCCGTACGATTCCATCAGCTTCGCCTGCACGACGAGCTGCTCCGGCGACGACATGTGCGCCATCATCAGGAAGCCGACCGTATCGAGCCCGAGCGTGCGTGCGAGGCCGATGTGCTGCTCCGACACGTCGGCTTCGGTGCAGTGCGTCGCGACGCGGATCGTGCCGACGCCGAGTTCGTGCGCCATGCGCAGATGCTCGACGGTGCCGATGCCGGGCAGCAGCAGCGCCGACACCTTCGCCTGCTTCAGCTCCGGAATCACGGCGCTCAGGTACGCCTCGTCGGTATGCGCGGGGAACCCGTAGTTGACCGACGCACCGCCGAGCCCGTCGCCGTGCGTGACCTCGATCAGCGGCACGCCGGCCGCATCGAGCCCGCGCGCGATGTTGCGCATCTGGTCGAGCGTGATCTGGTGGCGCTTCGGGTGCATCCCGTCGCGCAGCGACATGTCGTGGACGGTGATCTTCTTGCCTGCAAGTGACATCGCGTGGCTCCTCAACTCAAGCGGTGGCGGCCGTCGCGGCCAGCATCTGTTCGGCGAAACGCTCGGCCGTGGCGGCCGCGGCGGCGGTCATGATGTCGAGGTTGCCCGCGTACTTCGGCAGGTAATCGCCGAGCCCTTCGACTTCCATGAAGACGGACACGCGATTGCCGTCGAACACCGGGCCGTTCTTCAGCGTGTAGCCGGGCACGTAGCGCTGCACTTCCTTGACCATCGCATGCACGGACGCGGTGATTGCGTCGACGTCGGGCGGGCCGTCGGTCAGGCAGTGGATCGTGTCGCGCATGATCAGCGGCGGCTCGGCCGGGTTGATCACGATGATCGCCTTGCCCTTGCGTGCGCCGCCGACCTGTTCGATCGCACCGGACGTCGTGCGCGTGAATTCGTCGATGTTCTTGCGTGTGCCGGGGCCGACCGAGCGCGACGACACCGTCGCGACGATCTCGCCGTACGCAACCGGCTGCACGCGTGACACCGCGTACACCATCGGGATCGTTGCCTGGCCGCCGCAGGTCACCATGTTCACGTTCGCCTGCGCACTGTCGAGATGGGCGTCGAGGTTCACCGGCGGCACGCAGTACGGCCCGATCGCGGCGGGCGTCAGGTCGATCATCTTCACGCCGAGCGCGGTGAGCTTGTCGGAGTTGTCGCGGTGTACGTACGCCGACGTCGCGTCGAACGCGATGCGGATGTCGTCGGCGGCCACGTGCGGCAGCAGCCCGTCGACCCCCTTGTCGGTGGTCTTCAGGCCGAACTCGCGCGCTCGGGCAAGGCCGTCGGACGCCGGATCGACGCCGACCATCCACACGGGTTCGAGCACCGGCGAGCGGCGCAGCTTGTAGAGCAGGTCGGTGCCGATGTTGCCGGGCCCGATCAGTGCGCATTTGATTTTCTTCATCAGCGTTCTTCCTTTAGATAAAGCGGACGTCACAGCTGCCGATGCCGGAGATATGCATCGACAGTGCGTCGCCGGCCGTGACCGGAATCAGTTTCGCGAGCGAGCCGGACAGCACGATCTCGCCGGCGAGCAGCGGCACGTCGTATGCGGCAAGCGTGTTCGCGAGCCACGCGACCGCATCGGCGGGGTGGCCGAGCGCCGCGTCGCCGCGCCCTTGCGCGACCGGCTCGCCGTTCTTGTCGATCGTCATCTCGCACGCGGCGAGATCGAGCGTGCGCGGATCGACGCGCGCATCGCCGAGCACGTACACGCCGCACGACGCGTTGTCGGCGACGGTGTCCTCGATGCGGATCGCCCAGTCGCGGATACGCGAATCGACGATCTCGAAGCAGGGCGCGACGGCGGCCGTCGCGGCGATCACGTCGGTGCGGTCGATGCCGGGGCCGCGCAGGTCGCGCGCGAGGATGAACGCAATCTCGCCCTCGGCACGTGGCGCGATCAGCGAATCGGCGGCGATCGCTTCGCCGGCCGCGTAGTGCATGCCGGACAGCAGGATGCCGAAATCGGGCTGGCGCACGTTCAGCATGTCCTGCACGGCCTGGCTCGTCACGCCGATCTTCTTGCCGACCACCGCCTCACCGTGTTCGACGCGGCGTTCGATGAAGCGCTGCTGGATGCGGTAGGCATCGTCGAGCGACAGGCGGCGCGGGCGGCTCGACAGCGGCGCGACCGGCGCGCGCGCGTGCCACGCGGCGTACAGCTCGTCGCCGAGCGTCGTATGCAGGCGGGAAGACATGAAAGGGCCCTCGAATCTCGAATGGAACAGGCCGCCGTCGCGGGCGGCGTCGGGCGCCGGAGCGGGGCTCCGGCGCGTGGGTCGCGGGCGTGCCGCGTTGAAAAGTTGCTTAGTTACCCGAACTGCGGATGGCATCCGGCGAGAAGTACGCCTCGTTGAACTGCGGGCTGTTGTCGAGTTTCGGCATCGGGCCTTCGTTCGTCAGGCGGTCGGCCATATACGCGCCGGAGATCAGGTCGTGGAAGAACACGGCGCCCGGGTAGAACATCTTCGCGTCATACGCGTACAGCGTCGTCGCGACGTTGGTGCGCCACAGCTGGCCGCGCGCGTCGTAGTTGTCGGCGAGCAGCGTCATCCACGAATCCTCGTCGATGTACAGCACGCGCTTCGCATACTGGTGACGGTAATTGCTCTTCAGCGTCGCCTGCAGCACCCACACGCGATGCAGCTCGTAGCGGATGTACGACGGGTTCTCGTGGCCCTTGGTCAGCAGGTCCGCGTACTTCACCGAGCTGTCCATCGCCTTGTAGTTGTCGTACGGCACGTAGATCTCGCGCTTGCCGAGGATCTTCCAGTCGTAGCGGTCGCCGGGGCCGTTGTACAGGCGGTCGTCGTCGACGGTGCGGAAGCCGCCCGGGCCCTGCGGCTGGTCGTAGCCGTACTCGGGCGCCTGGCGCACGCGCCGCGTGCCGGGGTTGTACATCCACGTGCGCGACGAGTTGTCCGCGCCGGCCTTGTCCCAGTTCGTGAAGCCGACGATCAGCGAGCCGCGGTCGGACAGCGGCAGCTCCGTCGCGTTGCGGTAATACGTGCGGTTGTTCAGGTCGCTCTTCACGTCGAACTTGCCGACGTTGCGCGGCGAGTAGATGTCGTAGCGCACCTTGCCCCACGCGATGTTGCCGTCGGAGTACACGACTGCCTGGTCGTAGGTCGCCTGCTCGGCGCCGATCGCCGACGAGAAGCGCTGGTTCCACAGCAGCTCGGCGGCGGTCTTCGGGATCGGGTACGGCACCTGCGGCGGCGCGTTGGTCAGCCCGTTCGCGTCGGACGTCATCGTCGAATCGGGCGCGTACGCACGGATGTCCTTGTAGACGGAATCCGCATAGCGGAAGTCGCGATGGCTCGGGTAGACGTTGATCTTGAAGGTGGTCGGGTAGCGCTTGAACATCGCCTTCTGGCCGTCGGTCAGGTGCTCCGCGTACTGCGCCATGTTTTCCGCGGTGATCGTCGCGACCGGCTTGTCGCTCGCGAACGGATCGGGGTAGCGGCTGCCACGCTTGTACTGCACGTCCGGCGGCGTGCCGAGCCACTTGCCCGACCACTCGGGCACGCCGCTGTCCTTGCTCGCGGCGCGCACCGCGCCCATCGGCGTCAGCGGGCCGTCGAGCGCCTTCAGGTCGTCCGGCGTGACCTTCGGGAACGATGCCGTCGCGACGACCGCGCACGCGGCCATCACCGACGCGCGCAGGAGGGGGAGATGAATGCGTTTCATGTCGATCCTCATAGTGCTGAATGACGAGCGGCCGGGCCGCTCAGAAGTGGTAGGTCGCCGTGGCCAGCACGTAGTCGCGATCCGCGAGCGGGCGCGTGACCGGGTTCGGCGATCCGAGGAACTTTGCGTAGACGAGCGACAGCTGCAGGTTGCTCAGGCGCGTGAAAGTCACGCCGGCCGTCACGCGGTGGTCGCCCTGGCCCGTCAGCGAGCCGAGCGCGCCGGCGAGCGGCGACGTGCCCGTCAGGTCGTGCGTGTAGGTCAGCGGCACGTCGAGATCCCAGCCGTTGAACACGTTCTTGTAGCTCAGCGTCCACGCGATCTCCATCGCGAGCGCGTTGCGCGAATTCGCGAGCGTGGTCGAGCCGTCGAGCTCCGAGATGCTGCCCGCATGCACGTACGTGAGTTCGCCGATCAGCGACTGCGAATTCGCGAGGAAGCTCGGCCCGATCGAGTAGATGCCGGACAGGTTGGTCTGCAGCACGTTCGCGCGGGTCGACTGCGGGCCCGTCGGCGTGTTGACGAGCACGGCCGCGCCCTGGCGGTACGACACTTCGCCCGCGACGTTCACCGGGCCGACCTGCGTCGAGAAGCTCGCGCCGGTCAGCTTGATGTTGCTGAAGTAGGTCTGCTGGTACTGGAGCGTCGGGAAGTACGTCGTGACGACGCTCGGGTTCATGTCGTTGTAGTGCAGGTGGTACAGGCCGAGCTCGGTATCGCCGAGGACGCGGAAGCGCGCGCCGATACCCCACTGGTTGCGGGCGCTCGGCTTGTCGTCGGGGCCGCGCGGAATGATCATCCCGCCCGGGCCGATGATGAACTGCGCGCCGGGGCCCGTGACGTCGGAATAGCTCCAGTACGTGCCGGGTGCGGTCAGCCGGTTCTGCTGGTACGAGAACTGGTAGTAGCCGAGCAGGCTGAAGTTCGGCGTGATCTGCCACTGCGTCGAGATCTGCGGCACCGGCAACAGGATGTCCTTCACCTCGGCGCCGGCCATGTACGACTTGGTCGCGTCGGACGGCCCCTGTGCGCCCGCGATGTTCGGGAAGAACAGGCTTTCGCCCCACGCGACGACCTGGTCGCCGACCTTCACGTTCAGGCTCGTCGAGCCGATGTGGAACGTGTTGTACGCATACGCGGCGAGCAGCGTCGTGTGGCCGCCCGACCAGTAGCGCGCGTCGCTCGTGAAGTTGTTGTACTGGCCCGACTGGTTCACGGTGCCCGGCGCGTCGTTGTAGTTCGGGCGGTGATACGCCTGGTCGTAGAACGTGTCGGCACGCACGAACACGCCCCAGTCGTCGTGCTTCAGGTTCACTTCGCCGAGCAGGCTGACCTGGTTCTCGATCAGCTTGTTCTTCGCGAAGTTGCGGTCGCCGTCGTCGCCGTTGATGTTCGCCGGCGTGAGGAGATTGCCGCTCGGTGCGCGGGTGCGCATGCCGAGGCCGTAACTGAGCGTGAACGTGTAGTCCAGCGTCGTGTCGGCGCCCAGCTCGATCGTGCTGCCCGCGTGCGCACTGGGAACGGCGCACGTCAGCAGCGCGGCGGCCAGCGTCGACAGCGTGGCGGTTGCCCGCTTGTCGGTACGGCGCGAAATCCGTTGATGCATGGTGTCTCCTCTTGGGGGTATCGACGACGGTCGACTGTGTGTGTTGTCGTGAGAGGCAGAGTAGGGAGATCGCGGTAGCAGGGAATCGTCAAAATGAACTAGATGACTTCCCTAGGACTGGCAACGATTCGTGCCGCACCGATTGCCGTATGTGCTCAGCGCGCGGCCGCCTGCGCGGCCGACAGGAACGCGGGCCGCTCGCCGCCGCCGTCGAGCCGCAGGTTTGCACCCGACGTGTACGACGCGTCGGGCGATGCGAGGAACAGGCATGCGGCGGCAACGTCGTCGGGTGTCGCGAGCCGTCCGGCGGGAATCGTCGCGCGGATCGCGTCGAGCGCAGCGTCGTCGCCGTAGTGGCCTTCGGTGGCCGATTCCGTCTGCACGAGGCTCGGACTGATCGCGCACACGCGCACGCGCGGCGCCCACTCGACCGCGAGCGACGTGACCGCGTTGACGAGGCCCGCTTTCGCGGCGCCGTATGCGGCCGTGCCGGGCGATGGCCGCGACGCGCTGACGCTCGCGATGAACAGCATCACGCCGCCTTCGGGTTGCGGCTGCATGATCGCGTTCACGCGCTGCGCGAGCTGCAGCGGCGCGATCAGGTTCAGCCGCACGATCGATTCGGTGAAGCGCGGCGATGCATCGGCCGCGAGCGCGAATGGCGAGCCGCCCGCATTGTTGACGAGCACGTCGAGGCCGCCCGCCGCAGCGCGGATCGTCGCGAGCATCGCGTCGACCTGTTCGATGTCGCGCAGGTCGGCCGCGACGAAGGTCGCCGTGCGGCCGCCGGCCGAGGGCGGTGTGTCGGGTGCGCTGCGTCCGCAGACGAATACGCGCGCTCCCGCCGCGAGAAACCGTTCGGCGATGCGCCGCCCGATGCCCTTGGTGCCGCCCGTCACGAGCACCGTCTTGCCGCTGTAGTCGAATCCGTTCATCGTTGCCTCCGTTTCGGTGGGCCGATGATAGGAAGAAGCGCGCGCGGCTTCGTAGTCTGAAAGGATGATGCCGGCCGGCGCCGGCGGCGCAATCATCGTGGCAGACATCCATCGAACGACGAAGGAGACAACCCGCGATGACGATCCCCACGACGCCGCCGGCCGGCATCTTCACCGACGTGCCGGGCGGCCTACGCCTGCACCACTACGAGGCGGGCGAAGGCCGTCCCGTGGTGTTCATCCACGGCAGCGGCCCGGGCGCCAGCGGTTTCAGCAACTTCAAGCACAACGTGCCCGCGTTCGCGGCGGCCGGCTATCGCGCGATCGTCGTCGACCTGCCCGGCTACGGGCAGTCGTCGAAGCCGTCCGACGTCGCCTATACGCTCGATTTCTTCGTCGGCGCGCTGCATGCGCAGCTGAACGCGCTCGGGATCGGTCCGGCCGTGCTGCTCGGCAACTCGCTCGGCGGTGCGATCGCGCTGAAGTACGCGCTCGACTATCCGGACGAGGTCGACGGGTTGATCATGATGGCGCCGGGCGGCGTCGAGGATCGCGACACCTATTTCCGGATGGAAGGCATCCAGCGGATGGTGAAGCTGTTCACCAATCGCCAGATGAATGACGACACGATGCGCGAGTTGCTGACGCTGCTCGTGCACGATCCGGCGATCGTCACCGACGCGCTCGTCGCGGAGCGGATGAAGGTGTGCGTCGAACAGCCGACCGAAGTGCTGTCGACGATGAGCGTGCCGAACCTGACCGACGCGCTCGGCGACCTGCGTACCCCGGTGCTCGGTTTCTGGGGCACGGACGACCGCTTCAATCCGGTCGGCGGCGCGCTGAAGTTCCTCGAACGCTGCCGCGACGCCCGCTTCGTGCTGATGAACCGGTGCGGCCACTGGGTGATGGTGGAACACGCCGACTATTTCAATCGGGAATGCCTCGATTTTCTTGCGACGCGGAATACGCGATAACGCCGGATGCCCTTGAAGGCCGGCCTCGATGCAGGCGGCCTGTCTGAACAAATACCTGGAGACGACATGAAGCTCATCGAAGACCTGTTCGACCTGCGCGGCAAGGTGGCCGCGATCACCGGCGGCGCGCGCGGCATCGGTGCGGAGACCGCACGCACGCTGGCTGCCGCCGGCGCGAGCGTCGCGATTCTCGACGTGCTGTCGCAACCGGCCGAAGCGCTGGTCGAGGAAATCCGCGCGCAGGGCGGCCAGGCCGCGTTCTGGTCGCTCGACGTCACGCACGAGGCCGACGTGGCGCGCGTGTTCGGCGAGATCGTCGCGCGCTTCGGGCGCCTCGACGTGCTCGTGAACAACGCGGGCATCGAAGGCCACAACGTGCCGACGCACGAACTCACGCTTGCGCAGTGGCAGCGCGTGCAGGACGTCAACGTGAACGGCGTGTTCCTGTGCACGCGTGCCGCGATTCCGCATATCGACGCGGCCGGCGGCGGTTCGATCGTGAACCTGTCGTCGATGTACGGGATCGTCGGCGGGCCGGACGTGCCCGCGTATCACGCGTCGAAGGCCGCGGTACGGATGATGGCGAAGGTCGACGCGATGCTGTATGCGGCGAAGAACATCCGTGCGAACTCGGTGCATCCCGGCTATATCCGCACGCCGATGCTCGAGGAAGCGTTCCGCCAGATGGGGCAGGACCCCGATCGCGCATTCGAGTACATGCAGACCAACGTGCCGATGGCGAAGATCGGCAGCCCGCGCGATATCGCGGCGGGCATCCTGTATCTCGTGTCGCCGGCGGGCCGCTACGTGACGGGCGCGGAGCTCGTGATCGACGGCGGCTTTACCGCGCGCTGACGCGGCGCGGTACACGTAACGGAACAGGAGACAGGCAGTTGAAAGCGCTCGTGGCAGTAAAACGCGTGGTCGACGCGAACGTGAAGGTCGGCGTGAAATCCGACCGGACGGGCGTCGACATCGCGAACGTGAAGATGTCGATGAACCCGTTCGACGAAATCGCGGTGGAAGAAGCCGTGCGGTTGAAGGAGGCCGGCGTCGTGACCGAAGTGGTGGCCGTGTCGGTCGGCGTCGCGCAGGCGCAGGAAACGCTGCGCACGGCGCTCGCGATCGGCGCGGATCGCGCGATCCTCGTCGAATCGAACGAAGGCGTCGAGCCGCTCGGTGTCGCGAAGGTGCTGAAGGCATTGGTCGACAAGGAGCAGCCGCAGCTGGTGATCCTCGGCAAGCAGGCGATCGACGACGATTCGAACCAGACGGGCCAGATGCTGGCCGCGCTGGCGGGTTTGCCGCAGGCGACGTTTGCATCGAAGGTCGTGGTGGCCGATGGTTGCGCGACGGTTGCACGCGAAGTCGACGGCGGCGCGGAAACGCTGTCGCTTCGACTGCCCGCCGTCATCACCACCGACCTGCGCCTGAACGAGCCGCGCTACGTGACGCTGCCGAACATCATGAAAGCGAAGAAGAAACCGCTGGAGATCGTGAAGCCCGACGACCTCGGCGTGGATGTGACGCCGCGCCTGAAGGTGCTCGAGGTAAACGAGCCACCGAAGCGCGCAGCCGGCGTGAAGGTGCCGGATGTGCAGACGCTGGTCGCGAAGCTGAAGACCGAAGCCAAGGTGCTGTAACAGGGAACGCAAGGAAATGACGATTCTGGTGATTGCGGAACACGGCAATGCGTCGATCAAGGCCGTGACGCTGAATGCGGTTGCTGCCGCACGAGCGCTCAATGCGGCGGGCGGCGGCGACGTTCATGTGCTCGTCGCAGGACACGACGCGCAGGCGGCGGCCAATGCAGCGGCGAAGATCGCCGGTGTGTCGAAGGTGCTGCTGGCCGATGCGCCGCAGCTGGCGGATGGTCTTGCCGAGAATGTCGAAGCGACGGTGATGAACGTCGCGAACGGCTACTCGCACATCGTTGTGCCGGCCACGGCCTACGGCAAGAACATCGCGCCGCGCATTGCCGCGAAGCTGGATGTCGCACAGATCTCCGAGATCACGGCGGTGGTGTCGGCCGATACGTTCGAGCGCCCGATCTACGCGGGCAACGCGATCGCGACGGTGCAGTCGGGCGATTCGATCAAGGTGATCACGGTGCGTGCGACGGGTTTCGATCCGGTGGCAGCGGAAGGCGGCAATGCAGTTGTCGAGAAAATCGAAGCGGCAGCCGACGTCGGCAAGTCGCAGTTCGTGAGCCGTGAAGTGACGAAGCTGGACCGTCCGGAACTCACGAGCGCAAGCATCGTCGTGTCGGGCGGCCGCGGCCTGGGCAGCGGCGAGAACTATACGAAGGTGCTGGAGCCGCTGGCCGACAAGCTGAACGCTGCGCTGGGTGCCTCGCGCGCGGCGGTCGACGCCGGCTACGTGCCGAACGACTACCAGGTCGGCCAGACCGGCAAGATCGTCGCGCCGCAGCTGTACATCGCGGTCGGTATCTCGGGTGCAATTCAACATCTGGCCGGTATGAAGGATTCGAAGGTGATCGTCGCGATCAACAAGGATCCGGAGGCACCGATCTTCAGCGTGGCCGACTATGGTGTGGTCGGCGACCTGTTCACGCTCGTGCCGGAAGCGGCCGCGGCGCTCTGACCGATGCCGCTGTTCGAATTCAACGGGATGCGGCCGCGCGTCGATCCGTCCGCGTATGTCGACCCGAGCGCCGTCGTGATCGGCGACGTGACCATCGGCGCGCGCTGCTACATCGGCCCGCATGCGAGCCTGCGCGGCGACTTCGGCGCGATCGTCGTCGAGGACGGCAGCAACGTGCAGGACGGCTGCGTGCTGCACGTCGGGATCGGCGAGACGTGCCGGCTCGGCGTCAACAGCCACATCGGTCACGGCGCGATCGTGCATGGCGCGACGCTCGAACCCGACACGATGATCGGGATGAACGCGGTCGTGATGGACGGTGCGACGATCGGCGCCACGACGATCGTCGCCGCGTGCGCGTTCGTGAAGGCCGGCTACGACGTGCCGCGCGGCGTGCTGCTCGCGGGTATGCCGGGGCGCGTCGTGCGACGGCTCAGCGACGCGGAGATCGACGCGAAGGCGAACGGCACGCGGATTTATCAGCAACTGGCAGCGGATTGCCTGAGGACGATCCGGCGGATCGACGAGTGAGCAGCGGGCATCCGGGCGACCCAGGATGCGACGGATTGCCGGGCAGGTTGCCGTTGCCGTAAGATCGGCACAGGCTTTCCCACCGGCATCCGCGTCACATGAAAAAGCACGTCCGTTTTCGGCTCACCATCATTGCATCGGCTTTTGCCGTCTACAGCGTCTATATGCACATCCAGCAGTTCATCAGTGGCTGCGTGTGGGTCAGGGGCCATCAGCGCTGCAGTTTCGAAAACAGCACGAATTTCGAAGGCTGGATGGACCTCGACCTGATGATCGCGTGCTGCTGGGTCGCCGCGGCGGTGGTGGGCTGGATTTCCGTCATGCAGGCCGCGAAGAAGCCGGGTTGACGGCTGGCGCTTCTCTCCCGCGAAACTGATCGCTGTCAATCCGTGACAACGATCATCGGTGCAGCGTCGCCGCAATGGCGAGAGCCGCGCCGGGATCCTCGCGACGCGGGCGCAACCGGCCAACAGGTTCGGGGTTCTTTCGATCGTCGATGCACGGGGCGGCACGGTCGTCGCTACGGGCCTCGATCTCCATCCGCCGCCATCGGCTGTCGTTGTGCTTTTTCCTTCCGTGCCGGGATAATGATCCGGCGTCGCGCATGTTGCGCGAGGGGAGGCTCCCATGCAATTTCCGACGGGATCGGTCGTCGCGCTCAGTTCGGCTGCCGCGACGATGTTTTCGATGGGCATGCTGTTTCTCGGCTACTGGGGCTGGCACGAGCCGCTGCCGTGGCGGTTCGGCGACTACGTCGTGATCCTGCCGGCGTTGGCCGGGTTCGCGTGCCTCGTCAGCGTGCCGTTTCTCGCCACATCGCCAATGAAGACACCCGACGACGAGTCGCGGATGTTCGTCGCGCGGCGCGTGTTTCTGTGCGGTGCAAGTGCGCTGTGGTGCGCGATCGTCGCGTCGCTGGTCGTGTGAGGTTCGTCGGGCGACGCGTGCATCACTCAGGCGCGTTGCCGAGATCCACGAAGACCTTGTCGGCACCTGCCTTGTACAGCCGCTTGCCGAGCTTCGGATAGTCGCACACGTCGTGTTCCGGCCGGTCGCCCGCCACGAGATAGACCAGCGGCAGATCGCCGGTATTCAGCATCGTGTGCGCGGTGCCGCCGCGCGGAAATCCCATGAAGTCGCCCGGGCCGATCGCATGGGTCTGGCCATCGATGATTGCTTCGCCCGTTCCCGACAGCACGTAGACGCATTCCTCCGCGTAGAGATGCCGGTGGTATTCGGTGGATTCGTGTCCGGGCATCAAGGTCATCAGATGGAAGCCCAGTTGCGTCAGCCCGGTTGCGTCGCCAAGCGACCGCTTCAGGCGGACGGCATTCTCGTTCAACGGATGAACGGAATGTTCCGGTTCCATCGCTGCGATGTCGGCGGCTTTCAGCACTTCACGCGAGGTGTTCATCGTCTGTCCTTTGCGGGAATCGGGGCGCCACTCGTGCGGCGAGTGTGAATTATGGGGCGGGTGCTGGCGACAGCGTCGTTTCGCGCGCTTGAATGATGGCGATATAGGGCGGGACTGCGCCTTTCGCCGCGCGATGCTACGTAACGCAGGGCCCGGTGTTACGCGCGCGTTACCAGGGAAGCAAGGCTTGATCACGGCCGTGAGGTCGGGCCCGGATGCCCGGCTTTGCGCCCCGGACGGCCGACGGGATGCGGTGGTCCGGGGTGGGTGTGAAGTCGCCGTTGATGCCGATCGCGATGGCACGATCGATGCTTGTCCGGATGATCGAGCTTAAAAGCGAACGGGGGCTTCCATGCAAAATCATTTCATCAGGGCGAACGTTGCACTTGCCGCCATTGCCGCGGCGTGCGCACTGGCTGCTTGTGGCGGTAGCGATGTGACGGCGCCGACACCGAGCGGTAACAACATCGGAACGAGCACGAGTGGTACGAGTGGGACCAGCGGCACGAGCGGAACCAGTGGCACGAGTGGGACCAGCGGTACGAGTGGGACCAGTGGCACGAGTGGGACCAGCGGTACGAGCGGGACCAGCGGTACGAGTGGAACCAGCGGCACGAGTGGGACCAGTGGCACGAGTGGAACCAGCGGTACAAGTGGAACCAGCGGTACAAGTGGGACCAGCGGTACAAGTGGGACCAGCGGTACAAGTGGGACCAGCGGTACAAGTGGGACCAGCGGCACGAGTGGAACCAGCGGTACAAGTGGGACCAGCGGCACGAGTGGGACCAGTGGCACGAGCGGAACCAGCGGCACAAGCGGAACCAGCGGCACAAGCGGAACCAGCGGTACGAGCGGTACGAGTGGCACAAGCGGCACTCCCGGCACGAACGGCATCATCAGCTCCGTCGGCGCGGTCGTCATGGACGCCGGCATCACGATCAGCGGCGTGACCCCGCCCGTGGGCAAGGGCGTGACCACCGGCCTCGGCAACACGGTCACGGGCGCGGGCACGATCATCCGCGACACGACCAACGCCGTGAGCAACGGCATCGGCCAGACCGGCTTCACGGCGAACCCCGTCGGCACGACGGTCGCCGGGCTGGGCTCCATCGTCGGCTCGACCAGCAACCCGGTCACCGGCCTCAGCGACACGGTGAAGGCGCTCGGCACCGGTCCGCTGTCGCCGCTGGCGCCGCTCACGACGCCGGTCGGCGGCCTGCTGGATACCGTGGCCGGCGGCCTCAAGACGGGCGGCACGATGCTCGGCTCGGCACTTTCGTCGAGCCCGGTCCAGCAGACGACGCAGGCGATCAGCACGGCGATCACGCCGCTCGTCACGACCGTCGGCCAGGTCACGCAGCAGGTCGGCACGGCGACCGGTCTCGGGCAGCCGGTCGCGGGCCTGCTCGGGCAGATCGGCGGCGCGATCACGTCGGCGGGATGGAAGGTGACGTCCACGTCGCCCCAGCCGCTGGTCAGCGGCGTCGGCGAACTCGTTCGCGCGGTCGGCAACACCGTGACCAATGCGGGCGGCCTCGTGAACCCGAGCGGTGCGAACGGCGCGGTGCCGGTCGCGGGCCTGGTGACGAGCGTGGTCGGCGGCATTCCGGCGACCGTCCACAACGGTTCGGCGACCGGCACGGGCGGCGGCTCACCGTTGGGTGGTCTCTCCAACCCGCTCGCGCCCGTTACGGGGCTGGTGGGCGGCCTGCTTGGCGGCTTGGGTGGCTTGGCCGGCAAGTAGTCGATCGATTCAGATCGTCACGGCGGTAACCGGCCAACCGACAATCGGCTTCCGGTTACCGCCGAACAACATTGCTTGATGATCCCCTGCGGGAAGCGGATCGGACGGGGCCTCTCGATGCGTCAATCGCGAACGACGTCGCGCTGCGACGGCGGCCGCGCCAACCCGCGTGCGGGCAGCGGGGTCGACATCACGATCGACGTGCGTGTTTCGCCGTACAGGTTGATGCGTTCGATCAGTTGTTCGAGATGGGTCATGCTGATCGCGACGAGTCGCATGACATAGGAGTCCGCGCCGGTCACGTGATGGCATTCGACGACTTCGGGAATCGTCTCCAGCAACCGGAGGAATTTGGCTTTTGCCGGTTGCGGCACCGTGATGCCGATCAGCGCGCTGACCGGATAGCCGGCCGCGACAGGATTGATCCGGGCCGTGTAGCCCTCGACGACACCGGTCGCTTCAAGGCGCTTCACGCGTTCCGTCACCGCCGGCACCGACAGGTGGACCTGGCGCGCCAGCTCCGTGTAGCTGATGCGGCCGTTGGCTTGCAACAGCGCCACTACCTTCCAGTCCAGATCGTCCATCGCGGCGGGATTTTTTAAGGTGAAGTGGCCATTTTTCCTTAAAAACCGCATTCAGCGATGACGGGACTTTCCCTACGATGCCTGTTCCACCCGTTGCATGTTGCAAGGAGCAGGCGATGCTGTTCATCAAGTCCGTCGTGATGGGGCTGTCGATCGCGGTGCCCGTCGGCCCGATCGGCATGCTGTGCATTCAGCGCAGCCTGAGCCGCGGCTTCCAGGCGGGATTCGCGACGGGCGTCGGCGCCGCGTGCGCCGATGCGATCTATGGCCTGCTCGGCGCGCTCGGCATCGCGGGTGTCGTCACGGCATTCCCGATGTTGACCGTCGGGTTGAAAATCGGCGGCGGTGCGTTTCTCGTGTGGCTGGCGTGGACCATCGCGCGTCAGGCGCCGGCCGCATCGACGGCGCAGCGCGACCTGCCGCGCACGACCGTCCTGCGCGATTTCGTGACGACGTTCGGTCTGACGCTGTCGAACCCGATGACGATCCTGTCGTTCGTCGGGATTGTCGCGGCGCTGGGCCCGCTGTCGGGCGCGCGGCAAGGGGCGATGTGGCCGGCCGTGGCGCTGATGGTCGCCGGTGTGTTCATCGGCTCCGCGACGTGGTGGCTGTGCCTGAGCGGGACGACCGCCGCGCTGCGCACGAAGATGTCGTTCGCGTTCATGCACGGGCTGTCGCGCGTGTCGGCTGCGGTGATTGCGGTATTCGGCGCGGTTCAGGTGGTCGCGGGCATGCGGGGTGTCATTTAGGGCTATTCGTCGCGCGGATCGCGCCGCCGTTCATCGATTGACGCTCGACGGCTTCAATTCAATGCCGGCAAATGCGCACGCACGAAGCGCGCGATTTCCTGGCTCAGCTCCCGGTCCTCGGGCGCGCCCATGAACCCGCCATGCGGCATCCCTTCGAAGACGTGAAGCTCGGTCGGCACCTGCGCGCGCCGCAAGGCGCGATGCAGGCGGGCCGCGTTCGACAGGAACAGATCGCGCGTGCCGCTCTGGATGAAGGTCGGCGGGAAACCGGCGGAGAAATCGCCGAACAGCGGCGACAGATACGGATGCGCGAGATCGGCGCCGTTCGCGTAGAGCAGGTTGTTCGGCATCAGCGACGCCGGCAACACGACATCGACGAGACGGTTGGTTTCGAAGCTGTCTCCGGATTCGGTCAGGTCGACTTCCGGCGACAGCAGCACCAGCGCGGCCGGCAGCGGCAAGCCTTCGTCGCGGGCGCGCAACACCATCGCGGCGGCGAGGTTGCCGCCTGCCGAGCGTCCGCCGATGACGATGTTTTCCGGTGCGTAGCGCTCCAGCACATATGCATACGCGGCGATGCAATCGTCGAGTGCGGCCGGATACGGATGTTCGGGCGGCAGGCGATAGTCGACGCCGTAGCATCGAATGCCGAGCCGGTCGGCCTGCATTTGCGCGCCGGCGCGGCACGCGGCGCCGCCGCCGAGCACCAGCGCGCCGCCATGCAGCTCGATGTACGCGCATTCGCCGGACGCCGTTGCTTCGGGCGTGGCGACATGCACGTCCGCCGCGCCGGCCCGGATCGTCTCCACGCTCGAACGCAGATAGCCGCCGAGCTGCTCGATGGCTGCCGCGTAGTGCGCATCGGCGGCCGCCTTCACGCGCTTCCATGCCTCGGGATCGTCGGGGGACGGCATCACGTGCAGCGCGTTCAGCGGCACGCCGTCGCTGCCGACCAGTCGTTGCAACGCGGTTCGCGCTTCGTCGCTGATCGAGGCCGGGAAGGGGACGACACGGCTCGGCAGGACGATGCCGTCGGGTTTGTCTTTCATCGATTCGGTTCCGTTGGACGTTGGGCGAGTCATGCGGCAGAAGGCCAGTGGCGCAGCATCACGTCCAGCGCATCGAGACTGCGCGACCACGACGAGTCGGATGCCGGTGTGCTGTGCGCGAAGCCGCCCGCGCTTTCGAGCGTGACGTAGCCCATGAAAATGCCGCCGAGCAGGCGGATCGCATGCGCTTGCTCGGCTTCAGGAATCGCGTAGCTGCGCAGTACGGCCGAGGTCATCCTGACGAGCCGGCCGCCCGCGCTTTCGGCGGCGCGTTCGGCGCTCAACGGGTGGCGCGCGGCCGCAAAACGGCCGGGGTGCTCGCGCGCGTAGTCGCGATAGACGTTGGCGAGTGCGGTCAGCGCGTCCTTGGCGGTGCGGCCGGCCAATGCGTCGGTCGCGCGATCGGCCAGTTCCTTCAGTGCGAACAGGGCGATGCGGCTTTTGAGGTCGTCGAAACTCGGGACGTGGGAATACAGGCTGGCGAGTTTGACGTCGAAGTGGCGCGCGAGCGCGGCGCCGGTCAGGTGCTCGAAGCCGGTTTCATCGGCGAGTTGTGCGCCGGCTTCGACCAGTTTGTCCAGGGTGATGCCGGCACGTGGCATGGCAGATGCTACTCGGATTAGTCAAAAAACTAATTCTATTAGTTTTTGTGGCGATGTCAATTTCACGAGCTCGGCCGCCGCCATGCTCGTGACGATCACCCCAACTCAAACGACGTCACCCCGAACACGCGGTCGATCGCAATCGCCGGCGCTTCTTTCGTGTACATCCGTGCGGTTTCGAAGACGCTCGTCATGCCGTGCCGCTCCGCCAGCGCGACGGCCGCGGGGTTCGTTTCCGGCACGTCGAGCACGACGACCTCGCCGGGCATGCGTGCCGCGAGCGCGCGCAACAGCCCGGTGGCAACGCCTGCGTCGTCGGCGAACAGCGGGCCGATCTTGCAGCCCGCCTTGCAGCGGCGCACGACACCGTATCCGGCGACACGGCCGCCGTCGACCGTTGCGAGCGCAACGGCATCCGGCTGCGCGATCCAGGTGGACACGAAACGCTCGCGTGCCGACGGAAAGCACTCGCGATCGTAGGCAAGCAACTGCTCGAACGGCACGTCGGCCGCTGCCGCCGCGTGCGCGCATCCGATGCCGTCCACGCGCCCCTGGTAGCGGATGTTGCGGTACGCGAGCGCGAACCCGGACTTCCTGTAGTTCGCCTGCTGGGCCAGGACACCATCGAGCCCGATGTTGCGGTCGCCGAGGTAACGCATGCCGTGTCGCCAGATTCGCATGCCGAAGCCTTGGCCGCGAAACCCGGGTTTGACGATGTAGAGGCCGATGAAGCCGAAGCGTTCGTCGTAGGCGACAGCGGAGAGGCACGCGACCGGTTCGCCGCGCCAGACGCCGACGAAGAACCCGGCCGGGTCTGCTTCCCTGAAACTATGAGGATCATGCAGGCCGGGGTTCCAGCCTTCCGCAGCCGCCCATTCGACCGACATGGCGACCTCGTCGGCCGACATGGTGCGTACGATGAAGTCTCCGCCTTGGTCCATGGTTCACCCCAGTCGCTGCGCTCGAGAGAGCGCGTTGCGTTACCGGCTGCTGACCCGCAGCGGCCATGACGGGTCATATGCCCAGTTTGGCAACCTCTCCGTCAGCGAAAAATCTAGGGATGGATGGTTTCGCCACGGTTCAGCATGTCGATGAATTCCCCGATTTTACGCGCCCGTGTTTCCGGCTTTTTGGCATTCTGTACCCGAAACAGAATGGCATAGCGGTTACGGCTGTTCAGCGTTGCGAAAAACTTCGTGGCGCCCGGATTGGCGTCCAAAGCGGCCTGCAGGTCGTCCGGCACGGTCGAATTGCTTGCCGACGTATAAGCAGCCTGCCAGCGGCCGTCCTTCCTGGCTTTCTCGACTTCGCCCATGCCGGACGGGCGCATTCTGCCTGAGGCAATCAGTGCTTCAGCCCTGTCTTTGTTGAGTTGGGACCAGATGCTTTTTGCGGAGCGCGGGGTGAAGCGCTGTAACCAGTATTGCTCGTTCTCAGCCCGCTTTTGACCATCGATCCAGCCATGGCAGAGGGCGCTTTCCAGCGCCTGTTCGTAGGTGACGGTGCGCTGCTCAGCGCCTTTTTTCGCCAGACGCAGCCATGCTCCGGTCGAAGTGGTGCCGTTTTGCGTCAACCAGCTTTCCCATTCGATCTGACTGGTAAAGGTTAGCGCGCATTCGGTCATGTCACTGTCCTGAATGGTTGACGAGATGTGCGGGGAAGGCGTCCGCAGTCTAACAGCGTCGATACTGACATCAACGTCCGTGGCGGAACCAAAGACCGGCCCTTCGGTAGCCACTCGCACTTTGCCTGGTTAGGGTCGGAATTACCCGTTTCAACAATCCAGCGGCGCCCTTTTCCAAAGGGAGGCCTGACAACACCCTGCGCCAAGGCCTCCCCATCCCCCATCAGAACGTATAACTCACCTTCCCGAATGCCGTCCGCCCGAGCGTGTTGTACCCATACGCGGTCATGTACTGCCGATCGAACAGATTCGACACCGTAGCCGACACGGTCAGGTGCGAATTGATCCGATACGAAGCACGCAGCCCCACCGTCAGATACGAAGGCAGATAGGTCGAATTCGCCGGATCGTCGAACGTCGTGCCGCCGTAAAGCAGCGACGCACCCGTGCTCAACGCATGCAGGTGCAGCTCATCCCACGTGTGATCGATGTTGAGGCTGACCGTCTGGCGCGGCCGGCGGTTGAGCCACGAATCGTTGGTTTCGTCCTGCGGATTCAGGATCCCGACCGCGAGGCTGACCGGCGTCGAGCGGCCGATCGTCCCCTTGTACGACAGGTCGATCCCGCGAATGTGCGCGCGGCCGATGTTCATCGGCGAGAACGTCGCCGGGTTGTACGCGATCAGGTTGGTGACCCGCGTGTCGTAGATCGCGGCCGTGAATGTGCCATACGACGTGTTCGCATCGACCGCCGCCTCGACCGACGTATTGCGTTCCGGGCTGAGATTCGGATTGCCGTAGCCGGGGTAATACAGGTCGTTGAACGTCGGCAACCGGAACGCATTGCCGTACGACACGCGCGCCGTGTAGACCGGCGTGATCGCCCACGACAGCGCCGCGTTGCCCGTGTTCACCGATTGCCCGGCGATGATTTCATGCCGCCCCGCGAGGAACATCGTCACGCTGCCGAGCGTCGCCGACTGATGCAGCGAGAACGCGGAATCGTTGCGCGTCGGCACGCCGTTCGGAATATCGACCGGCAGGAACGCCTGCTCACGCGTGAAGTCGTACGCGAGCTTGGTTTCGCCCGACAGCTGCAGCCCGAACAGACGGAATCCGCGCTCCTGATGCGTCAGCGACGTCGACGTGCTGATGCGCTGCGAATTGATCTGGTCGGTCGGGATGGTCGGATCGCTCGCGTAGATGAACGCGCGATCGTTCGAATAACCGAACGACTGGTCGAACTGCGTATCGGGCGTGATGTCGAGATGGAACGCGATACCGGTCGTCAACTGATGATCGAGCTGGCGGTTCGCAAAGCCGCTGTTGTCGTAGGACAGATCGGACCGGTGATACAGCGCGAACGTCGAGATCGACCAGTTCTCGCGCGCATAGCCGAGGCGCGCGTCGAGATCCTGCGCGTGGTACGGATTGCGGCCGGCCTCGTGATACGGGAACACCGGCCGCGTCGCGTCGATGCCGGCCGTGTTGTACGAGTGCAGGCCGAGCGAGTAGGTGAGGCCGCCGAGCGCGGCGAGCGGCCCGGTCGACGGCACCGTGCCCGACGTGCGGAGCTGCGTGTCGAACGTCTTGTTCGACCCGCCGCCGAACGATACGGTGGTCCGGTTCGGCTGGTTGGCGGCGCGGCGCGTGAAGAGCTGCACGACGCCGCCCATCGCATTGGCGCCGAACGACGCGGCGGCCGGCCCCGAAATCACCTCCACGCGCTCGAACGCTTCGGTCGGCAGGTCCGACCACGGCGCGATGCCGGTGGTCGACGAGCCGATCCGGATGCCGTCGATGAATACGGCGACCTGGCTGGCCGACGAGCCGCGGATGCTGACCGACGCGGACGAACCCGGGCCGCCGTTCTGCGACACGGTCACGCCGGGCAGCGTCGCGAGCGCTTCCGTGATGCTCGGGTCGCTCGGCGACAGGCGGTCGAGATCGGTGCGCGTCAGCACCTGGGTCGACGCATAGCGCTGGTCGAACGACTCGGGCAGCCGACGCGTGTCGGTCACGTTGATCGTCGGCAGGTCGGCGCTGTCGGCGGCCGGGGCCGGTTGCGAAACCGCGGTGTCGCCGGCGGCGTGCGCGAGGGGCGAGAGGAGCGCGGTCGCGGCGGACGTGGCAAGGAGGTGTCGAATCTTCATGAGGCTGTCGTTGTGGTCGGGCTGCGCATGCGTCGATCGAAAGCGGGCGGCGGGCAGCGCCAGTCTTGTTATCGGTGATCGGGTTATCGCGCGGCCGGGCCGAGCGGGCCGGTGTCGCGGGCGTCGGCGCGGCGCATGCCGGCGGACGCGATCGAAATGGAACGGCGCACGTGTGCGGGCGGGCCGTGCATGCCGGCGGCGTGCCGGCGCGACGCTTCCGGCGCGGAAGCGGATGCGGTATCGGTGGACATCGGGCGGATCCTGAGGTCGGGCCGTCCATGCAACGGGCACCGCCAAAGGCGGTGTTGGCGCATCGGGACACCCCGCCCGGTGCGGCTGCTTGGACCTCGGGTCGATGGCAGGTCTCCTGGCTCGCGGGTCCTGATTCGTGCCGGCCTTCCCGGTTTCCCAGTGGCATGCAGTGGCACGGATTCGCCGCTCACAGTTGCGGGGGCAGCCGCAGATTCGAGGCGGGGCCTCTCCTGCGTTCCCTTTTGATCCCATCCCTGGGAACCATCAGCGCGCAAGGGTAATGGCGTGCGCTCCGGCGCGTCAATTGTCCGGCCGCGCGGGGATGCGAAAAAACATCATCGGCAAGCGAAATCTTTCGAAATCCTTTTCGTTATGCGTCGGCGCTTCGTTTCATGTCTGACGAAACGGAGTGGCTCGCCGCCGTGCAATCGCGCCGGAACCGGCTCGGCGCAACACCCGTCCACCGGACGAACGCGCGGCGGAAGGCCTCCTCGCCGCCGAACCCGAGATGCGCGGCAATCCGTGCGACCGGCCAGTCCGACTCCCGCAGCCAGCGCTGCGCGGCCTCGGCGAGACACTGCTCCCGCAGCACGTGATAGCCGTTTCCTTCGGCCACCAGCCGCCGTCGCAACGTCGCCTCGCTGACACCCTGCCACGCGGCCAGCTCGGCGAGCGCCGGCAACGCCTGCTCGTGTGCGAGCGCCGCCTCGAGAAAACCGCGTACCTGCTGCGTCCATGACACGACGGCCGGCGCCGCATCGATCAGGCGAAACGGAAAATCGACGAGAAACGCGTCGAGTTCGGCCGGCTGCCGGATCACGCGGCACGCGAGCCGCGCCGCATCGAATGCGAAGCCGTAGGTTTGGCGGCCGACTTCGACCGGCGCATTGAACAGCCCGAGCAGCGGCATCGCGTCGTCGCGGCGCGGATGGCCGAGCCACACGTCGGTCGGCCGCAACGGCTGCCCGATCAGCCAGCCGAACAGCTGCAGATAGCAGAACAACCCCGTCAGATCGACGAGGCATGCGGCCGGGCTGCGTGTGCGGCGCAGCGAATCCATCCGGAATGTCGCGCGTCCGTCGCGCACGGCGAGCGACAGCGCGCCGGCGCGCGGCGTCAGCATCTCGCAGAATTCGCGCGCACAGCGGATCGCGTCGGCGAGCGTCCCGCAGCTCAGCAGGCAGCGGCACATCAGGTCGACTTCGCGCTTGCGCATCGGCGGGTGGCCGTCGCCGCGCGCGACCTGCGCCTCGAGGCGTTCGATCGCGTCGCGGTACAGCGCGACGAAATCGCCCGGTGTCGCCGCCGGTTGCGGCGGCTGCGCATCGCAGTCGGCCGGCGGCGCGCCGCTGCGCGTGAGTTCGCTCAGCAGGCGCGCGCCGAGGCCCGGCAGGACCCGGCCGCGGGCTGGGATGGCGCGCTGTTTCATGAGTCTCCCGATCTGAGCGTTGCGACAGGGGCCGGTGAGCGGGCCGGTAGGGGTCAGCTAACCGTCACCACGCAAGAATGCTATCCACGCCGACCGCCTTCGGCCTCGCCGGAACGGCGTAGACCGGCCGCGCATTCCTGTTACGAACGACCACGGACGACACGCGAATGATCCAGATCGTAGACGAAATCACGCTGGCGCCCGAGCGCATTCCCGACGTGCTTGCACTGCTGCGCGACCGCTACCTGCCGGGCCACGCGGCGCGCGGGCTGACGGCGGCCGGCCGCTGGGTGTCGCCGCCCGTCGCGGTGCCGGGGCAGCCGAGCACGCTATGGCTGGCCTGGCACGTGGCCGACGCGCCGGCCTACTACCGGATGCGCGCGCTGACGGACGCCGACGTGGTCGGCTTCTGGATGGCCGTCGACGCGCTGTGCGACGTGCGCCGCCGCCATGTGATGACGGATGCCGATGCGCCGTTGCCTGGACTGACGGAGGTCGACCATGCGGCATGACACGGCACAGGTATTCGTGTCGGCGGGTTGCAACGCCGGCGCGATCGAACATGCGGTGCACGAAGCGGCGCACGCGCTGGCTGGCGCGAAACGCGTGGCGCTGGCACGCAATCTGGACGGTAGTTGGGGCGCGGGCGACTACACGCTCGATGTGCTGCGCGACGAGTCGGTGGCCAGCGACACAGCGGATTTCGCTGCATTGGCGCAACTGCCGGGTATCGAGCGCATCGACGGTGCCGAATGCCGCGCGATCGGCGGCGGCTTGCGCGCGCCTGCGCTGCGCGACGGCGTATGGCGCACGCTGATGCTGCGCGTGCGCCCGCAAGTTGGCGCTGCGCAAATCGCCGCGCTCGAACGCGAACTGCTGCAGATGCCCGCGTTCATGCCCGGCATTCGCAACTGGCGCCTGAGCCGAATCGAGACGCCCGGCGCGTGGACGCACGTGTGGCAGCAGGAATTCGCGCACGTCGGCGATCTGCTCGGCGAATACCTGATGCATCCGTATCACTGGGGCTGGGTCGACCGCCGGTTCGATGCCGAAAGCCCCGACTGGACGGTCGATGCGATCTCGCATGCGTTCTGTTCGCTCGCGTCGAGCTTGCTGGCCGATACGGCGCCGTGACGTGCAGCCCCCACATCAAGCTGACAACCACCCTGGAGACACGAAGATGCGAGCCCTGTTGATCGACCGCGTCGGTCATTCCGACGCCTTGCGAATGGCCGACGTGCCGGCACCGACGCCGGGCCCCGGCGACGTGCTGATCCGCGTGGCCTGCGCGGGCGTCAATCCCGCCGACTGGAAATGCCGCGAAGGCTACCTTGGCGCGTTCATGCAATACACGTTTCCGTTCGTGATCGGCTTCGACGCGTCGGGCGTGGTGGAAGCGGTCGGCGAGGGCGTCGACGGTTTCGCGCCCGGCATGCGCGTGTTCGCACAGACCGACGTCGGCGCGGGCCGCTGGGGTGCTTATGCGGAATACGTGGCCGTGCGCCACGACTCGGTCGTGCGCGTGCCCGACGCGGTGAGCCTGGCGGAAGCGGCCACGGTGCCGACGCCCGCACTCGCCGCATGGGCCGGCCTGTTCGACGACGGCGGGCTGAAGGCGGGCCAGACCGTGCTGGTGCACGGTGGCGCGGGCGCGGTCGGCACGTTTGCGATCCAGCTCGCGGTGCAGGCCGGCGCGCGCGTCGCGGCGACGTGTTCGGCGCGCAACCGCGAGACGGTCGAATCGCTGGGCGCGGCGGCCAGCATCGACTATCGCGAGCAGGACATCGCCGCAGCGCTGCGCGCATGGGCGCCCGGCGGCGTCGATCTGGTGCTCGACGCGGTCGGCGGCGACACGCTGCCCGATGCGCTCGACCTGCTGGCACCGGGCGGCACGCTGGTGACCATCATGACGCTCGCGGCCGGCGATGCGGAGCGGTTGGCCGCGACGGCCGCCGAAGCCGCACGGCGCGGCCTGCGCACCGCGATGACCTACAGCCGGATGCCGAGCGGCAGCACGCTTGGCCGGATCGCGGCGCAACTCGAACGGCGCGCGCTGCGCGTGCCGCGTTTCGACCGTTTCCCGCTCGAACAGGCGGCCCGCGCACTCGATCTCGTTCAAACGGGCGAGGCGAAAACGAAGCTGGTGCTTCATGTTGCGGATATCGCCGGCTGAGCGGCCCGCACGCACATCACAGGAGACAACGATGACCGATACCCGAACCGGCGTACTGGCCGGCAAGTGCGCGCTCGTGACAGGCGCAAGCCGCGGCATCGGCCGTGCGATCGCGCAGCGCCTCGCATCCGAAGGCGCGACCGTCGTCGTGACGGCGCGCAGCCTCACGCAATCGGCGACGACTGCCGGCACGCTCGCCGAAACGGTCGCACTGATCGAGCAGGCCGGCGGCCGCGCAATTGCGCTCGCCGCCGACCTGTCGAACGCAGCCGAGCGCGACGCGCTCGTCGGGCGCGCCGCGCAAGCCGCCGGCGGCCTCGACATCCTCGTCAACAACGCGGGCGTAGCCGACTACGCGTGCGTCGATGCGATGCCGATGACGATGTTCGACACGACGATCGAACACTATCTGCGGATCCCGTTTGCGCTGGCGCAGGCCGCGATCCCGCTGATGCGCGCACGCGGCGCCGGCTGGATCGTGAACGTCGGCTCGGTGACGGCGCTGCCGCCGCTGCGGCCGTTCGACGATTTCTCGCGGGCGGGCGGCGCGACCGTCTATGCGGCGGTGAAGGCGGCACTGTCGCGTTTCACGCAGGGGCTCGCGGCCGAACTCGAAGCCGACGGCATCGCGGTGAATCTCGTCGCGCCGAGCACGGCGATCCGCACGCCGGGCGCCGCGCGCTACATCCCCGAAGGCTATCCGACCGAAGACGTCGCGTATCTCGCCGAAACCGCGCTCGCACTGTGCAGCCTGCCGGCGCGCGAACGCACGGGCCTCGTCACGCACAGCCTGCATTTCCCGCTCGCGCAGCAGCTCGCGGTGCGTTCGCTCGACGGCCGCACGGTGTTGCCGCCGCCGGTGATTCCCGCGTATGCGCATCCCCACATCGACCCGACAGGACTCTGATTGATATGACGAATTCGATTCGCTTCGACGGCGGCACCGCCGTGATTACCGGCGCAGCCAGCGGCATCGGCAGCGGGCTCGCGCGCCACGCGGCCGGGCTCGGCATGCGTGTCGTGCTGGCCGATCTCGACCCGGCGAAGCTCGATGCATTCGCCGCGACGCTCGACACCGACGTGCTGTGCGTGCCGACCGACGTCAGCCGGCCGGACGCCGTCGACGCGTTGGCGGAAGCCGCGTGGCAGCGCTTCGGCGGCGTCGACCTGCTGTTCAACAACGCGGGCGTGATGGCGACCGGTTTTACTTGGGAAATCACGCCGGAACGCTTCGAGCGCAGCTTCGCGATCAACGTGCACGGCGTGCTGAACGGGATCCGCAGCTTCGTGCCGCGGATGCTCGAACGCAACGTGCCGGCGCGCGTCGTGAATACCGCGTCGGTCGGCGGGTTCCTGCCGAGCCCGCTGATGTCGCCTTATTCGGCGACGAAATTCGCGGTGGTCGCGCTGACCGAATCGCTGTACGGAGAACTGAAGATGCTCGGCGCGCCGGTCGGCGTGTCGTTGCTTGCGCCGGGCCCCGTGCAGTCGGGCATCTTCAACGACCCGTTCGGCGCGGCGCACGATCGTCCCGAGGTGCGCGGCTTCGTCGACACGATGCGCTCGATGCTGAACGCGCACGGGCTCACGCCCGACGCGTTCGCCGAGCGCGTGTTCGACGGCATTCGTGCAGGGCGCTACTGGTTGATTCCGCAACCGGAGACGATCGACGGCGCGCTGCAGCGGCGCACCGACGACATCCTCGCTTCACGCGATCCGTCGCTGCCGTCGTTCTGACGGCCGGGCGCGGCAGCCGCGCCCGGCGCGCGCCGTCACATGTGCATGCCGGAGTGCGTGCGGCCGCTCGGGTCGCCGCCGCGATCGGGGGGCGTATTGTTCTGATCGATCTTCGCGAGCACGAAGCCGGCGTGCGGCAACGCGCCGGGCGAGCGGTGCGTCGCCTGCGCGATGGCGTCGTGCGGCGACGCGGCGGGAAAACCGGATGACGTCACGCCCGGTTGAGCGAACGCCGAAAGGGAAGCAGCCGCCAGGGCGGCGGCGACGATCGCGTGCGTTTTCATGGTGGCTCCTTCACGACTGACTACGGGACAACGTAATCAGTCTAGGGCGCGAAACTTAACGCGGCGTGAAGGAGTGGTGCGGCGCGTATGACGGAATATTCATGCGCGCCGCGACGGTCATGCCGGCGCCGACACCAGCGCGCAGAAGTTCTCGAGATCGACGTTGCCGCCGCTGATCACCACGCCCACGCGCTTGCCCTGCAGCGCGTCCTTCATCCGTCGCACGGCGGCGAACGACAGGCAGCCGGTCGGCTCGACCACAATCTTCATACGAGTGGCGAAGAAACGCATGCAGTCGACCAGTTCCGCGTCCGTCGCGGTCAGGATGTCGTCGACGTCGCGGCGGATGATCGGGAACGTCAGGTTGCCGAGGTGCTGCGTCTGCGCACCGTCGGCGATCGTGCGCGGCGTGTCGATATGCACGATCGCGCCGGAACGGAACGATTGCTGGCCGTCGTTGCCGGCTTCCGGCTCGACGCCGTACAGCGTCGCATGCGGCGACAGCGCGCGCGTGGCGAGCGCGGTGCCCGACAGCAGCCCGCCGCCGCCGAGCGGCGCGAATACCGCGTCGAGCGGGCCGACTTCGTCGAACAGTTCCTTGGCCGCCGTGCCCTGGCCGGCGATCACGTCCGGGTGGTCGTAGGGCGGGATCAGCGTGAGCCCGTGCTGCGCCGCGAGATCGCGCCCGATCTGCTCGCGATCCTCGGTGTAGCGGTCGTAGGTCACGACCTTGCCGCCGTAGCCGCGCGTCGCGGCCATCTTCGCGGCCGGCGCATCCTGCGGCATCACGATCGTCGCGGGAATGCCGAGCATGCGCGCCGACAGCGCGATCGCCTGCGCATGGTTGCCGGACGAGAACGCGACGACGCCGTTGCGGCGTTGCTCCGCGTCGAAGCGCGACAGCGCGTTGAACGCGCCGCGGAACTTGAATGCACCCATGCGCTGCAGGTTCTCGCACTTGAAGAACACTTGCGCGCCGAGCGCTTCGTCGATCGTCCGCGACGTCATCACCGGCGTGCGGTGCGCATGGCCTTCAAGCCGGGCCGCGGCGGCGGCAACGTCGTCGTAGGTGGGGAGAGTGGGAGCGTTCATGGATTGCCTGGTGGTCGTTGAAATCGTTCAGCAGGAAAGCAGCGCGTGCCACGCGCTTGCGTCATTTCGCATCGTTGTAGACGGTCGCGCGCGAGACGCCGAGATGCTGCGACACGATCTCCATCGCGCGGCGCACTTCGAGGAAGCCGTCGGCCTTCAACGTCTGCAACAGTTCGCGGCGCTGGTCGGTCTTCAGTTCGCGCGGCGTCGTCGCGAGGCGCATCGCGAATGCGTCGATACGCTGCCGGATCGCGTCCGCGCCGGCCGGATCGAGCGTTTCGGCGACGGCTTCGCCGTCCGTGCTGCAGAACTGGTTCAGCATGCCCTGGAAGCCGCGGAACAGCGTGACGTCGGCATTCAGGCACAGCGCGGCCACATAGCGGCCGGTCGAATCCTTGATGCCGATCGACGTGCTTTTCGCGGTGCGGCCGTCGGCGAAGCGGTTCGGGTAATTGGCGAGCACGGGCGGGAAATCGTCGTCCGCGATGCGGGCGAGGCCGAGCTCGGTCGCGGGATCGCCGACTGCGCGCCCCGACAGGTTGTTGTGGATCGCGAGGATCGCGTGCTTCGGCGTGCGCAGGTCGTGGACCACGACCTCGGTGAACGGCGCAAACATCGCGCCGAGCCCTTCGGCAATGCGCTGCACCTGTTCAATCAGCGATGCCTGTTCGGACAGCACGAGTTTCCGGGTGGTGGTCATGATGGTTTCGCGTTCAGTTTCGGATCGATGCGACGGCTTCGGGAACAGGGGCGACCGGCGTGTTACTCGCCGTCCGCCGTTTCCGGCCGCGTGATGTCGGCGAGCAGCGGCTGCGCGATCCGCACGTAGTCAGCCGCGTCGAGCACGACGGAGCGGTCGAGGCGGCCTGCGTTGAAGGCGATCTCGGCGTTGCGTTCGACCAGCGCGGGATCGACGACGAGCGTCACGCTGGGGTCGAACACGAACGGCGGCACGGCGCCCATCACGCAGCGCGTGACGGTGGCCGCGAGGTCGGGCGACGCGAGGGTGGCCTTGCGGCGGCCCACCGCATCGGCGACCTTGCGGAAATCGATCTTCAGGTGGCCGGGAATCACGGCGAGCGCGGTGGTGTCGCCGCCATCCTTGAACGTGCACAGCATCGCCTTCGCGCCCTGTTCGGGGCGTGTGCCGCGCAGCGCGGCGATCGCGTCGGATTTCCCTTCGGCCGGATGCTCCAGCACGCGGAAGCGCGCGCCGGATGTGTTCAGCAGATCGCAAAGCGTGTCGAAAACAGGGTAGTCGCTCATGTCGCTCCGGGCAGGTGAGGCCGGGGAATCGCGGCGCGCTCGGGTTCGAATGCTGCTGCGTGCCGGTCGATGGATTGTCCAATTATAGACGTTTTGTCATGGGTGTGGCAAAAGGGGGAGACTGGGAGGTGGAGGGCGGTCGGGCGCATCGACGAAAATGTGTCACTCGACCCATTTTGTGACGGGTATCGAGCAAGTCCTGTGTACGCTCGCCAATCGATTTCGGCGCCTCTCTCTGGATGTCCAATCCTGCGTGGAATGTCGCCGTCAGGTTCGGCCTTTCGGCCTCTGCAGTGGAACCGACACGCCCCAATGTCAGGTATCGATGTTTTGCAAAATCCGGTCGACCGACCCATATATGGGAAGACGTATCAGCCGCGGCGCGTCGCCGGCGACTGACACTGACATTCGACTGCGAGCCGGATGAAACTTTCGCTGCTGCGTGAAGGCCCGCTACGGACAAAATGATGGTCGGCACCTCGGTTCGGTTCACGACCGCCGTTCGTTTGCGCGTGCTACGATTCGCCGTGTCTGAATGACGGGCCGAAAGCAGGCATTGACCAACCCGTCGCGAACAGCAACAGCCTCCACCCGAACCATGTACGCAGCAGCCTGGCCTCCCTCGAAAACGCACTGAAAACCAGCGGCGATGCAGTGATTGCATCGGCCTTGGTATTCGTCCCGAACTGTTGTGAGCAACAGTCCGGTGATATCGCTCGAATGGACTGATCGTGTCTTTATTCGTGCGACTGCGTTTTCAAGAGACCACAACATGCGTATTCTCAATACGATGGCGGCTCACGCCATCCCGCTCGTTCCCCGTTCGCTGATCCGCAAGATCTCCCGCCGCTATATCGCCGGCGAAACGCTTTGCGATGCGCGCACGCGCATCCGGACGCTTCACGCGGCAGGCTTCCGAACCACCGTCGATGTGTTGGGCGAGACGGCGTCATCGCCTGAACACGCAGAGTCGATGACGCGTGATTATCTCGATCTCGTCGATGCGCTCGGTTCAGCACATGAGCCCGCCGAGCTTTCGATCAAATTGACCGCGCTCGGGTTGCATCTCGACGAAGACGCATGCATGGCGCGCGTCTCGGCGATACTGCGATCGGCAGCCGCGCACGGGATCAGCGCATGCATCGACATGGAAGACATCCATTGCACGCAGAAAACGCTCGATGCGTTCTCGAAGCTTGAAGCCGACGGATATGCGATCGGAATTGCATTGCAGGCGTATTTGAAGCGCACGAGCGATGACATCGTTCCTCTGCTTGAACGCAAAAGCCGCATGCGTATCTGCAAGGGAATTTATGCGGAGGCGAACGAGCATCTCGTCGACGGTGCGTCAAGGGATCGGGCCGCGATCAATGCGCACTTCGTCCGGCACGTTGCAAGTGCAATACAGGCGGGATCGTTCGTGGGCATTGCCACCCACGATGCACAGTTGATCGATGCGCTGACCGGCTGGCTGCAACGCGAGCGGATCGACAGGTCAAGGTTCGAATTCCAGATGTTGCTGGGCGTGTGCGAACCGGAGCGTGATGCGCTGCTTGCGCAAGGCTTCAATGTGCGCGTCTATGTGCCGTACGGCCGGGACTGGTATGGCTACAGCACTCGGCGAATCAAGGAGAATCCGCGAATCGCAGGATATATCCTGGCCGCGATGATGCGGAACGATCGGATGCGTTAGCCATCGCAGCACGATCGACGGATTGGGACCAGCCAGGTTGGTGGTCCCACTTTCATGTTGATCGAGGTCGCCTGTAAAACAATTCCCTATCGCAAGGCAGTCCATGTTGCGAATGGCTGCTTGGGAGAGGACGGGGTGGCCGGTTCGGGGGCTCAGCCTGCCGCAACCGGTAGCTGCGGGCGCTCGACGCAGCCGACGTCATCGTTGACAATTGATCGCTGCGTTGCCACGACGCCGTTGCCATTCTTGAACCGCATCGACGATCCCAAGTACATCGGGAGCCAATGAGGGCGGCAAGTTTCGCATCGCAACGGCTATGGTGCTTTGTTCGACAGACCCTTTACAAATCATGCAGACGGAAATCGAAGCGCCGGGCCCATCTGGCCCGCTGAAAGGCACGCTGTTGTCCCCGGGCACCGGCGACACTCCGGTGGTGCTGATCGTGCCGGGCTCGGGCCCGACCGATCGAAATGGCAATGCGCCGAACTGGCTTCAGGCGTCGACTTATCGATTGCTCGCGGAAGGATTGTGCGAAGAAGGGATCGCGTCGGTACGAATCGACAAGCGCGGCATGTATGGCAGCGCGTCGGCAGTACCCGATGCAAATGACGTCACGATCGACGAGTACGCGGCCGACGTCCATTCGTGGGTAGCCGCCATCCGCGCGCGGACAGGCACTTCCGGCGTATGGGTGTTGGGGCACAGCGAGGGCGGTTTGGTTGCGTTGCTGGCGGCGCGGCAATCGGCCGACATCGCCGGCCTGATCCTGGTATCCACGGCGGGACGCCAGTTGGGGCAAGTATTGAGGCAACAACTGCAATCGAATCCTGCAAATGCCCCGTTCCTGGAAAATGCAATGTCGATCCTCGCGTCGCTGGAAACCGGGGAGCGGGTAGACGCAGCCAGAATCGATCCAGCACTCATGCCGTTGTTCAGGCCGCAAGTCCAGCGCTTCCTGATGAGCGAGCTGACCATCGACCCGGCAGCGCGACTGGCCGATTGCATGAAGCCCGTGCTCATCGTGCAGGGAGCGCGGGATATCCAGGTTGGCGTACAGGACGCGGAACGTCTGAAGCAGGCCAATCCGCGGGCCGAAATGGTGCTGATCGCCGACGCCAATCACGTTCTCAAGACCGTCCGCACGCCGGATCTGCAAGAAAACCTTGCTGCTTATTCGAACCCGGATCTGCCGCTGGCGGAGGGTGTCGTGGCGGCTATTTCGGCGTTCGTGCACACATCGGCAGCGAGCCGGCGCTAATCTCGGTCGAATCCGGTTGATTCGGCGGGTGGCCTGTAACGGGGCCGGTAAGCGTCAGATGACGCTGAGCGTTTGCTGTCGGGAACCGAGCGTGGCGCTTCAGTTAGCGTCGGCCGAATGCATCGAGCAGGCGTCGGCCATCAGACGACACTTGACGGACACACGCCAATCGCCGGAAATCGTGCGCCGTCAACGCCGCAGATAATCCGTCACGCGCGCCTGCAAATGCGGGATCGCATCGGTGAGCCGCAGATATGCGTCGACATTCATCAGCGTCCATTCCTGGCCTTCGTTGCCGAAACGGATCGCGGCGATTTCCGCATCGCTCAGCCAACTGGCGAAGAACCAGTGCGGCAGGCGGTCCGGCCGGTTCGACGGATAGACCCTGGACCAACCGATCCGGCTGCCCGGTATCGTCAGTCCGAATTCCTCATGGAGCTCACGCAACGCGCACGCTTCAGGCGTCTCGTTACCTTCCCGGCCTCCGCCGGGCAGATCCCACAGCCCGGGAAACGGTATGTCGGGTTTGTCGTCGCGTCGATAGACGAGGATTTCCCGGTCCTTGAAGAGCGCGATCTTCGAACCACTGAAGGGGGCAAGCGATTCCATGCATGATCCATATCGTGGAAGCGGGGCTGTCAGTGTAGATTCCCGGGTATCCATGCGTACGCTCGATTTAATATAAGCATCCGTCGGGCACGACGGCGACGACAGCGCGCGCCGCTATTGTTCCCGCTCGTCAGCTTGAAACCGGCCAGCGACGAATCCGACTATCCGACCGGCGCGGGCAGCCGATGCTGCAGTCAAAGGTTGACCATCGAAAATGAAGACTTTTGCGATCAAGAACGGCCCATGGGGTCTCCGGTATCACGATCTCCCCGGGGAAGGCGTGCCGACGCTCTTCGTTCACGGCATAGGGTGCGCGTCCTCCTGCGACTATCCGAGCGTCGTGGCGGCGCCTGCATTGTCGCGGCATCGGAGGGTGCTGGTCGATTTGCTTGGATTCGGGTTCAGCGATCGCCCCACGGACTTTTCCTACAGCATGCAAGACCATGCCAAAACGATCGTGGCACTGGCCGATCATTTGGGGCTGTCCTCACTTAACCTGTTCGGGCACAGCATGGGCGGCGCTGTTGCCATTGCTGCATCGGCGCTGCTTGGTGAGCGGGTGCGACATCTCGTGCTGGGCGAGCCCAATCTGGAGCCGGGCGGCGGCTTCTTCAGCAGAAAAATCGCGGCGATGACGGAAGTGGTGTATGTGCAAACCGGGCATGCAGCGCTGATAGCCGAATCCGCCGCCGAGGGCAGCGATATCTGGGCCGCTTCACTGTCGGCCAGTGCGCCGTATGCCGTTCACCGAAGTGCGGTATCGCTCATCGAGGGCAGCCATCCCAGCTGGCGTGAGCAGCTCTATGCGATGCAGATGCCGAGAACCGTTGTGTTTGGCGAGCGCTCGCTGCCCGACGTCGATACCGAACGTCTTCCCGCGGAAGGGGTGAGCGTTGCGATCGTGAAAAATGCCGGACATTCGATGGCCTGGGAGAAGCCGGCGGGGCTCGCGTCGGCGATCGCGCAGGCGCTCGAGTAACCGGAAAATCGATGTACAGCCCGGGGTCGGCCTTTTTCCGCACAAAGAACGAGATGAACGCGATGTTATCGATCAGAACAGCGAGGCAGGAAGACGCCGCGCGTATTGCCGTGCTTGGCGCGCATGTGTGGGTGCATACCTATGCAGCGGCGGGCGTATCGGAGGTCATTGCCCAGTATGTGCTGAGGACCTTTACGCGCGAACGGATCCTGGCTCTGGTGAACGATCCCGAGATCGTTCTGCTGGTTGCCGAGGCAGACGGAAATCTTGCCGGATATATCGTCATCCGCCTGGGTTCGCACCACGCGGACGTTCCCGTCGAGATTGAAACGCTCTACGTCCAGCCGTCTTTTGCCGGTCGCGGAATCGGATCGTCATTGCTGACTCATGCGAGCGCCATGGCAGAGGAAAGAACCGGAAAGCGCTCGTTCTGGCTCAGCGTCAACTCGCAAAACGAGAAGGCAATCGCTTTCTACCATTCTCGTGGCATGACGCAGGAAGGGATCGCTTACTTTGAGCTGGACGGGATCCGGCACGAGAACAAGATCATGGTCGCAAGGGGCTGACCATCTCTTGTGGCCATGAAGCGCTGTTGGGCGCAGGAAAGTGTGTTGCCATTGACGCGACCCATGTAACCCGGGCGTGTCCCCTTTCGACGAACATGGAAGGCCGTTGAGGTGGGAGGCTGCCGCTTGCGGGTGCCGGCAAACGGCTAAAGGCAGTCGTTCGACACCGATGCACGGGAGCAAAAAAACGAACCATGACAAACCTGATTCGATTCCGCGTTCGGCCGGTATTTCACGGCAGCGATCTTCTGGTCGAGGTACTTGACGACCATCGCGCAGCGGACTTTCCAAACGTCGCCGTGATCCTGAAAAACGCGCTGCATTCTGTCCAGGTCCCGCATCCGGACGGCCTTGACGAACCCGTGGTCGCACTGTCTCAGGACCGTTTCTTCAGCTATTGGACATATGCCCGGGGCAACTACGAAATAGACGACGATATCTGGGCACTGTTCGTCACAGCGACGCTCGACAATTCGCGCATCGTCGCGGACATCGAAAGCGCACTCCTGTCGACGGGGAGGTTCGTCAAGGAAGTCGTGGATTTCAGCCAGTTCGAGTGAGTTGAAGAGGGCCGGGAAAGCTTGCGCAACCACGGCGAACGACGGCTCCCGGTAGCCCGCAGGGACGGCTCGAGATTGATCAACGCCAATCACGGAAATCCGCGAAGCGGCAAGGAATAAGCCGGCGACGCGCACAAGCGCTCCACCGGCCCTCAATCGAACACAGCAGTAAATCCACAGAAAGGCGACCGCACCACGCGATCACCTGAACTTACCCCCGCACAGCCTTCACCACATACTGACTCGTCGGCACCACATCGATCTTGTCGAAATCGATGAAGCGTCCACAGCTGTCCATCATCTCCGCCACATTCCGCTGGAATTTCTCATCATCGCCGACCGCGTCGAAGAAGGCATGCGGATCGGTCATCGCCGCAGCGGGGAAGCACTCCTCGACGATCGCGTCGTACCCCGGCGCCGCATGCGTGAGCGCGCGCACGACGACGTTCTGCACGTACAGGAAATTGTCCTGCGTATCGATCGCGACGCGCGTGTGATGCCCGTGCCATACGTCGAGCCACGCTTCGTGCGTAAGCCGCGGCGGCCGCTTCAGGAACGCGAGCTGCGAAAAGCCCGTCGTGCGCTCACCGGGCCGCGCCGGAAAGCGCGTATTCGGAATCGGCTGCGACTCGGTGACGAGATACGCCGCCATGTGCGGGACCACGGCCCGCACCGCATCGTCGAACGGCTGACGGAACATCGCGTTCGCGCTATCGATCCACACCGCGACGATTCCGTCGATGCCCGGGTGCGTGTTGGTCTGCTTCAGGCCGACGGCCGGCGCGACATCCGCATCGGCGACGTTCACCTGCACGCCGTGCGCACCGAGCGACAGCAGCTTGTCGGCGAGTTGCGCGCGCACCGTGCGGCTCCACTGATCGGGAGCGGCCTGCGCATCGCGCCACAACACGTAAATGACTTTCTCCATTGTTCCGGCTCCAGGGGGAATGACGGGTTCGGCGGCGGTGCCGCCGGGGTTCAGGAAGCGGTTTCAGGCGATCCGGCCGGCTGGTGTGCGCCCGGCGCGAACCGGTTCGCGGTCAGCGTGAACGACGGCGGGATCGGCGACGTGACGGTTTCGAACAGCCGCTCGTGGCGCGTCGCGTGAATGCGCCACACGCCATCGCGTTTCACGTACTGGTCGTCGTAGAACGCGGTGCCGTGCAGCAGGTAGCTATCCTCAAGATTGATCGCATGATCCTCGAGAAACCACACGCCGCACGCGTGATCGGCCGAGACCAGCGTGAGCTCCGGGTGATGGCCGTGATGCATTGTCAGGAAGGTAGGTTTGCCGATCAGCTCGCGCAGGCTCGACACGAACGCGTCGCGGCCGTCGTACGCATAGCGGCCGCCGTACAGTCGCGCCTCGCAGTCTTCGGTCAGGCAATCGGCGAGCAGCGCCCAGTCGTGCGTGTCGACCGCGCGGAAATACCGGTACTTCAGCTGTCGGATCTGCTCGTACTCATGGAGCGTGCGGGTCGTGTCGTCCATCGCCGGGTCTCGTGGTGGTGTCGTTCGATGGTAGGAACGAAGCCACCTGCATCACATCGTCTGTTCGGACGAATGCGGCGCACACATGCGGTCGGCGCTGCCGAAATGAATCGCCGGTTTCATCCGAACGGGTGATGGCCGGCGCATCGCGCGGCGGTAACGTGGCGTCGACGCGGCCTTCGAACCGCGCCGGCACCGAACAAGGAGACAGGATGACCCTCATCGAATCGCTGGAAGCGCGCGTGCGCCGGCTCGAGGACGCCGACGCGATCCGCCGGCTGAAGGCGCGCTACTTCACGTGCTGCGACCGCAAGGACCCGCAAGGGATGCGCGACTGCTTCGCGCCGGGCCACGTGCATATCGACTACGGCCGGATCGGCACGTTCGACACGCGCGACGCGCTCGTCGACATCTTCGCGCAACTCGGCTGCCATCCGCACATCGTCGAGATGCACCACGGCGTGAATCCCGAGATCGACGTGGTCGACGACACGCATGCACGCGGCACATGGGGCCTGCACTACCAGATGATCGACACGAACGCGCGCACGCTCACGCAGCTCGGCGCGTACTACGACGACGAATACCGGAAGGTCGACGGCGAATGGAAGATCGCGGGCACGCGCTGCGTCGTCACGTCGACGCTGTCGGCCCGTTACGAAGGCGATGCGCCGGGCGTGCTGTTCGCCGGTGCGCAGCCGCCGGCCGCCTGACGCACGCCAGCGCCACGCATGAGGCGCATATTCCACAGGAGACATCGAACATGACACAGAACCACGATGCGCCGGTCGCCGTCGTGACGGGCGCATCGCGCGGCGCGGGCAAGGGCATTGCGCGCGCGCTCGGCGCGGCCGGCATGACCGTCTATGTAACGGGCCGCTCGCAGAACGAAGGCGATGCGCCGCTGCCCGGCACGATCCACGAGACCGCACGCGAGATCGATGCGCTCGGCGGCCGCGGGATCGCGGTGGCCTGCGACCACGCGGACGACGCGCAGGTGAAGACGCTGTTCGAGCGGATCGAGCGCGAAAGCGGGCGGCTCGACATTCTCGTCAACAACGCGACCTACCTGCACGATCAACTGATCCTGCCGGGCCCGTTCTGGGAGAAGTCGCTCGACCTCGTCAACATCCTCGATGTCGGGCTGCGCTCGGCCTATGTCGCGAGCTGGCACGCGGCGCCGCTGATGGCGAAGCGCCGCAGCGGGCTGATCGCGTTCACGTCGTCGTTCGGCGCGAGCTGCTACATGCACGGCGCGGCCTACGGCGCGCAGAAATCCGGCGTCGACAAGTTCGCGAAGGACATGGCCGTCGACCTGAAGCCGTTCGACGTCGCGGCCGTGTCGATCTGGATGGGCCCGCTGCGCACCGAGCGCACGACGCGCGTGTGGGAAGAACACCCGGATCTGTACAAGGAATTCTCGCTCGTCGCGGAAAGCCCCGAATTCACGGGCCGCGTGATTCATGCGATCCACGGCGATCCGCAGCGCATGACGCTGTCGGGGCAGGTGCTCGTCGGTGCGGAAGCCGCGCTGCAGTATGGCATCGCCGATCTCGACGGCAAGCAGCCGCCGTCGTACCGCGAACTGCTCGGCGGGCCCGTGCAGGCGCATCCGGCGATCGTCGCCTGAGGAGCGCGCATGGGCATCCTGACAGGCAAGGTCGCGCTCGTGACGGGCGCGGGGCAGGGCGTCGGCCAGGGCGTCGCGCAGGCGCTCGCGGCGGAAGGGGCGCCCGTCGCGGTGGTCGGTCGTACCCGCGACAAGCTGCTCGCGACCTGCGAAGCGATCCGTGCGCGCGGCGGCGTGGCCGAGCCGTTCGTGTGCGACGTGATGGACGCGGAGCAGATCGAGCAGTGCGTCGACCGCGTCGTCGCGCGGTTCGGTGGCGTGCAGATCCTGATCAACAACGCGCAGGTCGTGCCGCTCGGCCGCCTGCTCGACGTGACCGACGCGGATTTCCTGGCGGGGCTCGAATCGGGGCCGATCGCGACGCTGCGGATGATGCGCGCGTGCCATCCGCATCTGAAGGGCGACGGCGTGATAGTCAATTTCGCGTCGTCGGCCGCGGTGCGCTGGGACGCGTCCGGCTACGGCGCGTACGCGGCGACCAAGGAGGCGATACGTGCGCTGACGCGCGCGGCCGCCTGCGAATGGGGCGTGGACGGCATCCGCGTGAATGCGGTCGCACCGCACGCGTTGTCGCCGGGCCTGAAAGGCTGGGTCGACGCGAATCCGCATGAAGCCGCCGCGTTCTTCCGCACGATCCCGCTCGGCCGTGTAGGCGACTGCGAGCAGGACATCGGGCGCGCGATCGTGTTTCTGGCGAGCCGTGACGCGGCATACCTGACGGGCGCGACGCTGCCGCTCGACGGCGGGCAGGCTTACTGGGGCTGACGGCGGGGGCCGCCGGCGCGCGGCGCTGGCCGCGTGCCAATCATGATCCGGCCAGCACGCTCACGCATGCGCGTAGGCAGCGGCCGGCAATCCGGAATCGAAGAGAGGACGACATGGGTCGACTGGAAGGAAAGGTAGCGATCGTCACGGGCGGTGCGCGTGGCATGGGCGCGGCGACGTGCAGGCTGTTCGTCGAGGAGGGCGCGCGCGTCGTGATCGGCGATGTGCTCGACGCGGAAGGCGAAGCGCTCGCGCGCGAGCTCGGCGACGCGGCGCGCTTCATGCGGCTCGACGTTGCCGACGAAGCGAGCTGGGTGCGCGTGACCGAAGCGACGGTCGAGCAGTTCGGCCGTATCGACGTGCTGGTCAACAATGCGGCCGTGCTGACGTTCGGTGGCATCACCGAGCTGTCGAAACGCGACTTCGAGCGCGCGGTGTCGATCAATCTCGTCGGCACGTTCGTCGGAATCAGGACGATCGCGCCGCGCATGATCGCGCAGAAGCGCGGGTCGATCGTCAACATCTCGTCGGTGGACGGGCTGCGCGGCGTGAATGCGCTGGCCGCGTACGTGTCGAGCAAGTGGGGCGTGCGCGGGCTGACGAAGGTCGCGGCGCTTGAACTCGGCCATCAGGGCGTGCGCGTGAATTCGATCCATCCGGGCGGCGTGAATACCGCGATGTCGAACCCGACCGGCGCGCCGCTCGAGGAAATCAACAAGCACTATGCGAACGTGCCGCTGCAACGCGTCGGCTTGCCCGACGAGATCGCGCGTGCGACGCTGTTCCTCGCGAGCGACGAGGCGTCGTACTGCAACGGCGCCGAACTGGCTGTCGACGGCGGGATGGCGGCGGGCGCGTATTACCCCGGATTGCCGGGCGCACCGTTTTGAGCAGGGGCGCTTGTCATGCGCTCAGATCAGATGTTTGTGTACGCAACCTAATTCGGGGTTTCCCGCAGTAGCGAAAACGCGAATTCGCACGGCTTGCGTTCGCGTTTGCCAGGCGCGGGAGCGGCAGGCCGATTTTGCCGCTTCCGCAAAACCCTTGCCGGACGGTCGTTCCGGCCATTTCGTCCGCAAAGCGCGCGCAATGGCGCTGTAAAAAGGACTCACACGCAACCGGCGTGCCGGTTCGCCGACATAGTTGTTTCTTGTTGCAACGCAACGTTTGCCGAATAACGGCGATGGTATGCTGGCCGTCATGGAGTTGTACGGCAGGTTGCTTGTATGGCGAAACTCGCGTTCGCACCTACTAAAGAGACATCACCTTCTCTCGCACGCATCGCGGCATCGACGCGCGCTCCGCTCGCGCGTCCCGTCCTGCGCGCCGCCGCACCCTGCGCTCCAATCGCATACCCCATCTCGCGGGCTCGCCCCGCAATCCCCATCCCCGCCCAATAATCTGGAGACATCCTCATGTCGCAAAACACCATGGCCGAAGCAACACACGGCCCGCTGATCGCTCCGCCGTCTTTCGTCAAACATCGCAAGCTGATCGACTGGGTGTCGCGTATCGCGGCGCTCACGGAGCCCGAGCGTGTCGTGTGGTGTGACGGTTCGCAGGAAGAAAACGACGCGCTGTGCCAGGCGATGGTCGACCAGGGCACGCTCACGCGCCTGAACCCGGCGAAGCGCCCGAACTCGTATCTCGCGCAATCCGATCCGTCCGACGTCGCGCGCGTCGAGGATCGCACGTTCATCTGCGCGGCTTCGCGCGACGACGTCGGCCCGACCAACAACTGGATCGAGCCTGCCGAGATGCGCGAGACGCTCAACGGCCTGTTCCGCGGCTCGATGCGCGGCCGCACGCTGTACGTGGTGCCGTTCTCGATGGGCCCGCTCGGCTCGCCGATCGCGCACGTCGGCGTCGAACTGTCCGACAGCCCGTACGTCGCCGTGAACATGCGGATCATGACCCGCATGGGCCGCGAGGTGTACGACGTGCTCGGCGAGGACGGCGATTTCGTGCCCTGCGTGCACAGCGTCGGGCATCCGCTCGAAGCCGGCCAGCAGGACGTGCCGTGGCCGTGCAACCCGGTCAAGTACATCGTGCATTTCCCCGAAACGCGCGAGATCTGGAGCTTCGGCTCGGGCTACGGCGGCAACGCGCTGCTCGGCAAGAAATGTTTCGCGCTGCGTATCGCGTCGACGATGGGGCGCGACCAGGGCTGGCTCGCCGAACACATGCTGATCCTCGGCGTGACGTCGCCGGCCGGCAAGAAGTATCACGTCGCGGCTGCGTTCCCGTCCGCGTGCGGCAAGACGAACTTCGCGATGCTGATTCCGCCGCAGGGCTTCAATGGCTGGAAGGTCACGACGATCGGCGACGACATCGCGTGGCTGAAGCCGGGCCGCGACGGCCGACTGTACGCCATCAACCCGGAAGCCGGCTTCTTCGGCGTCGCCCCGGGCACCGGTGTGAAGACCAACCCGAACGCGATCTCGACGCTCACCGAAAACGTGATCTTCACGAACGTCGCGCTGACGGAAGACGGCGACGTGTGGTGGGAAGGGCTGACCGACACGCCGCCCGCGAAGCTGACCGACTGGCAGGGCAACCCGTGGACGCCGGAGATCGGCAAGGAAACCGGCCGCAAGGCCGCGCATCCGAATTCGCGCTTCACGGCGCCGGCCGCGCAGTGTCCGTCGATCGACGGCGACTGGGAAAATCCGGCCGGCGTGCCGATCGACGCATTCATCTTCGGCGGCCGCCGTTCGACGACCGTGCCGCTCGTGACCGAGGCGCGCGACTGGGTCGAAGGCGTGTACATGGCCGCGACGATGGGCTCGGAGACGACCGCCGCGGCGGTCGGCCAGCAAGGCATCGTGCGCCGCGATCCGTTCGCAATGCTGCCGTTCTGTGGCTATAACGTCAGCGATTATTTCGCGCACTGGCTGAAGCTCGGCAAGCAGCTCGAAGGCGCGGGCGCCAAACTGCCGAAGATCTACTGCGTGAACTGGTTCCGCAAGGATGCGAACGGCAAGTTCGTGTGGCCGGGCTTCGGCGAGAACATGCGCGTGCTGAAGTGGATGCTCGATCGTCTCGAAGGCACCGGCGGTGGCGGCGAGCATGCGTTCGGCGTGTCGCCGGCTTATGAGGACCTGCACTGGGACGGCCTCGATTTCACGCGCGAGCAGTTCGACGCGGTGACGTCGATGAATGCCGACGAATGGCGCGAGGAGCTGAAACTGCATGCGGCGTTGTTCGATACGCTGAAGCTGCGCCTGCCGGCCGAAATGACCGACACGATGAAGAAGATCGAACAGCGCGTCGGCGCCTGACGGTCCGCATCGACAGCGTTGTCCTGACGTCCCGCCGCCGGCATGCATCGCCGGCGGCGGGACGTTTTTGCATCCACGCCGCGCACGCGCCGTTCGCTCACTGCGCGCGACAATGCGCGACGACTTCGTCCACCGCGCGCTGCACATCGCCGCGCCGGTAGCGCAGCAGCGCGCTGTCGGCCGGATCGGGCTCGTACGACACGACGTTGCCGCGTCCCGTGTAGATCGCCATGTCGGGCAGCAGCGGATGCTCCTGGTCGAGCGATGGCACGTCCTGCGGATTGCCGGCCGCGCGGAAGAAGGCCGCGAAGTAGTCGGCGAAGCTGAGGTTCTCGTCGCCGACGAGGTAGGCCTTGCCCGCTTCGCCGCGCTGCAGTGCCCCCCAGATCGCTTCCGACAGCGATTGCGTCGAGATGAAGTTGCTGCCGCCGGCCGGCCCGAACACGGGCAGCCCCGCGAACTGGCCTTGCGCATAGCCCGTGTACGCCGCGAACATCTCGTTGCGCAGCCCCGGCACCGACCCGACGACGAACGGCGCATTGACGCTGCACACCGCGAACGATGGCGTCGCGAGCGCACGCACGCGTTCGTCGGCGAGATGGCGCGAGCGCACGTACGGCACCGTGTCGACGAGCGCCGGCGCAACCTGCGGATAGAAGCTGCCGACCAGCACCGCGCGCTTCACGCCCGCGTCGCGCGCGAGCGCGAAGAAGCGCGGCACCGCGTCGACGTTCGCGCGTTCCCAGTGCGCGGCTTCGTCGGTGCCGGGCGGCAGGTGGCGGATGTCGTTGCCGGCGGCGAACACCACCGCGTCGAACGGCGCGAGATCGTCGCGCGTGAAGTTGCCGGCCACGTAGTCGCGCAGCAGCACGTCGAACTGCGCGAGCGCGCTGCCGGCCGCGGGCGGCTTGCGTGCGGCGAGCGTGACGTGGTTGCCCTGCGCGTGCAGGTGCAGCGCGGCATGGCCGCCGATGAGGCCGGTGCCGCCGACGATCAGGATATTCATGGAGTCTCCGGTAGCGGCGCAACCGCGCCGCGTGAAATGAACAGGCGAGCGGTGCCGCTCAGAAATTGAAGCCGTTACCCGTGACGACGGGCAGGTTGGTCCAGAAGCCATTCGGGTCGCGATACCAGCCGGCGGCCGCGAGCGCACCGCCGTCGACATGCAGCGTCGTGCCGGTGACCCACGCAGCGAGCGGGCTCGCGAGGAACAGTGCGGCCCCCGCGATATCGCTGGCCGCACCGAAGCGCCCGAGCGGGATCCAGCGCGGGATATGGCTGTGATGCTCGGCCGCGACCATCGCGCTAACGGGCACCTGCGGCGTCTCGGTGGTTTCGGGCGCGATCTGGTTCACGCGAATGCCGGCCGGCCCGAGTTCGAGGGACAGGCTCTTCGTGAATCCGGTCAGCGCGGCCTTGAACGACGCGTACACGGTGCAGTTCGGAATCGCGCGGAAGCCTTCGATCGACGACACGCCGACGATGCTGCTGCCCGCACCGCGCTTGCGCAGCAACGGCAGCATCGCGCGTGTGACGATGAAGACCTGGCGCAGGTTCACGTCGAACAGCCGTGCGATGTCGTCGTCGGTGCAGTCGTCGAACGGTTTCGCGATCTGCAGGAAATCGCCGACATTGTTGACGAGCACGTCGAGGCCGCCGAAGCGTGCGTCGACGGTGCGCGCGAACGCATTGACCTCGTCGCGGCGCGTGACGTCGACGGTGCCGACGAGCGCATCGACGCCCGCCGCTTCGAGTGCCTGGCGCACGTCCTGCGCGCGGACCGGGTCGATCTCGGCCACGGCGACGCGCGCGCCGGCCGCGCCGAACGCTTCCGCGCACGCACGGCCGATACCCGCGCCGCCGCCGGTGACCAGCACGGTCTTGCCGGTGAATGAAATCATCGATGGACTCCTATGAACGGGAAGGCGGGGCGTCGCGTCACAGCGACGACACCAGTTGCGCGTTGTCGATCCGCAGCTCCGCGCCGTTCACGAAACGCGATTCGTCGGACGCGAGGAACAGCACGAGATTCGCGACGTCCTGCGGGTCGCACATGCGCGCCATCGGATCGCTGCCGATGCCGAGCGCAGCCGGGTCGAGATCGGGCATCAGCGCCTGCGTCATCGGCGTCCAGATTCCGTCCGGATGGATCGAGTTACAGCGGATCCGGTAGCCGCTGCGCTTGCAGTGCACGGCGACGCTGCGCGCGAGCGCCGTCACCGCGCCTTTCGACCCGGTGTACGCGCACATCATCGGCAGCCCGCCGAGCGCGGCGACCGACGACATCATTACGATCGAGCCCGGCGTGTCGTTGCCCTTCATCGCACCGATCGCGTATTGGCAGCCGAGGAAATAGCCGTCCGCATTGGTGCGCATCACGCGCCGCCACGTGTCGAGGCTCGTGTCCTCGATCGAGCCGACCGGGCAGATCGCGGCGTTGTTGACGAGCACGTCGAGTCGCCCGAAGCGGTCGAGCGTCGACGCGATCGCATGCCGCCAGCCGTCCTCGTCGGCGATGTCGTGGCGCACGAACAGCGCCGCGTCGCCGATCTCGCGCGCGAGCGCGCGGCCTGCGTCCTCGTCGATGTCGGTGAGCACGACACGCGCGCCTTCGGCGGCGAGCAACAGCGCATCCGCGCGGCCGACACCGCTTGCCGCGCCGGTGATCAGCGCGACCTTGTTTGCGACTCGATTCATGGTCGGTCGAATTCCTTTGACGTTGAAAGAAGGCGGGTGCTCATGCGGCGCCCGGTAAGCGGCCGGCCTTGATCGCGTCGAGCGCGGCCGTGCCGTAGATCTGCGCGATCGTGTCGTCCACACGCGGGTTGGTGCGCAGTTCGTGGCCGCCGTCGACCGCGAAGCTCTGGCCGGTCACCCAGCCCGACTCGGGGCCGGCGAGATAACGCACCGCATGCGCGATCGCTTCCGGTTCGCCGAGCGTGCCGAGCGGGATCTGTTCGAGAAAGCTGTCGACGAGCGCGCGGTTGTCGAACATCGGCGCGGTGGCTTCGGAGCGTGTGAGGCCCGGGCGCACCGCGTTCACGCGGATCTTCGCGCCGGCCAGTTCCTCGGCCGCGCCGCGCACGAGCGCTTCGAGCGCGGCCTTCGCGGTGCAGTACGCGGACAGCCAGCGGAAATTGATCTGCGCGGCCGTCGACGAGATGCAGACGATCGCGCCGCCGCCACTGTCGGCAAGCCGTGGCGCGGCATGACGGATCGCGGTGAACGCGCTGTGCAGGTTCAGGTCGATTTCCGCGCGGAAGGTGTCGGCGTCGTGCAGCAGCAGCGGCCGGAAGCCCGCGCCGCCGACCGTCGGCACGACGATGTCGAGGCGATGGTCGAGCGCCCACGCGCGGTCGAGCGCGGCCTGCAGGTCGGCTTCGTCGCAGGCGTCGCCGGCATGGATCGCGACGCGGCTGCCGGGCACGGCGTCGGTCAGTTGCCGCTGCGTGCGTTCGAGCGCATCGCGGCGGCGGCCCATCAGCACGACGGCCGCGCCGTCGGCGACGAGCGCGTGCGCGCAGGCCGCGCCGATGCCGCCGGCGCCGCCCGTCACGAGCGCGGTGCGGCCGTCGAGGGGAGCGGAGGTGCGCATCGTTCAGCCCTCCAGCGGCAGGTCTTGCGCCCAGTCGACGTGCAGCGTGCGCGCGGTGAAGCGCCACGTGCCGCCGTCGAACACGCAGCGATCGCGATAGCGCAGCCCCCAGTCGAGCTTGCGCTTCACGCCGTCGCGCACATAGACGTGGCAGGCGACGCCATAGGTCTCGACGTCGGCCTCGCCGCCGTCGAGCGTGACGAGCTGGTTGTGCACGTGATGCTGGGTCGCTTCGTAGCGCTCGATCACGCGCATGCCCGCGACGATCGCGTCGCGGTCGTCGAAGCGGAAGCCGGGGCCGGCCAGCGTGGCATCGGCGGTGAAGAGGGCGGTGAGTCGTGGCCAGTCGCGCCGGTCGACGGCTTGCGCGTAGCGGCACGCAAGGTCGTACAGCGCGTGGCGGGGATTGGAATCGGTCATGCGTGGGCTCCCGTGGAAGAACGGAACGCGTCGACCGCACGAGGCGGGCCGACGCGGCGGCATTGCGACGTCGACGCGCAGGTTCGCACCGGGCCGGCCGGGATTCATCATCCATACGGAGCAGGGCGAGGGTCGGGGAAAACACCGGGGCCGGCCGCCGCGCGTCACGTGAGGGCGCATGGATGGTGCGGCGCAGCGACCGGTGCGCGACATGCGTCTGACGATTCGTGCGGCCGGCTGCGACAGGTGCGCGACGTGCCGCGTTTCCTTCACGGATGCGAAGCCGTGGTGCGCGATGTTGCGATGCGGCAGGTTGCGCATCGTCCGCTCAGCGTTTGCCCCTAGTCGAAACGGACGATGGCCGGCGGCCGGGCGCTGGCTACCGTGCAGTCATCCGGTGCCGCATGCGATGCACGCCGGACACGAACCGCACCAGCGGACAACCGGAGGGGACGACGATCATGAGACTGACGACTCGCAAGCTGTGCGTATTGGCGATGGGCACGTTCGCGGCCATGGCGATGGCGCGATACGGCGCCGATCAGGTCCCGTCGCCGCCGTATGCGGCCGGCATCCTGCAATGCCGCTCGGTCGACGCGAGCGGCCTGCCGACCGGCTGCGTGCCGATCGATCCGTCGCACTTCGGTTTCGCCGCGATGCGCGGCATGTGACGCCGGCGCGGCCGCGCGCCGCGCAGGGCGAAAGCCGTGGCGGCGCGATGCCTTTCGCTACGACCACGGCTGCATCACCACGCGCCGATCCCGCTTCAAGCGGTTCGACTTCAAGCGGACATGGGACGGCGTGCGTCTTGCTCGCGCACCGTCGCACGCCCGTCTCGGCAGTGGTGCCCGCGGCGACGTCCGCGTCAGGTCGTCGCCACCTCCACCGCTTTCCGCAGATTTCCCAAACGCTGACCCATTCCTCATGTCATCCGACTATTCCCTGACTCACCCCCTGAATACCCGCGACGTGCATCGCTGGGATGCCGAACACGATGTCGTGATCGTCGGCTTCGGCGCGGCCGGTGCCTGTGCCGCGATCGAGGCCGCGAGTGCGGGCGCCGACACGCTGATCGTCGAGCGCGCGTCGAGCTACGGCGGCACGAGCGCGCTGTCGGGCGGCGAGATCTACCTCGGTGGCAGCGGCGGCACGCCCGCGCAGCGGCAGGCCGGCTTCGCCGACGACACCGAGGATCTGTACCGCTACCTGATGCTGGCCGGCGGTCGCGATGCCGACGATGCGAAAGTTCGCCTCTACGCGAACGAAAGCCTGGCGCACCACGACTGGCTCGTCGCACAGGGCCTGACCTACAAGAACACGTTCATCGCCGAGCGGATCGTCGAACCGGAAACCGACGACTGCCTGATCTGGTCGGGCAGCGAGGAAGCCTGGCCGTTCAGCGAGACGGCGAAGCCGTGCCCGCGCGGGCACACGCCGCAATGGCCGGGCTGGGGCGGCGGACAGATGCTGATGCGCGTGCTGGCCGAACGCGTGGCGGCGCTCGGCGTCGCGACGCGCTACGACACGCGCGCGCTTGCGTTGATCGTGGACGACGGCGGCACCGTATGCGGTGTCGTGCTGCGCGCCTATGGCGAGACGGCATTCGTGCGGGCGCGTCGCGCGGTGATCCTGTGCGCGGGCGGCTTCGCGATGAACCGCGACATGGTGCGCCGGCATGCGCCGCAGTTCCTGCGTTCGGACGAGCCGATCGGCAGCCCCGGCGACGACGGCTCGGGCATCCTGCTCGGCCAGAGCGCGGGCGGCGCCGCGATTCACATGGATCAGGGTTTCGTGAGCCTGCCGTTCTACGCGCCCGAATCGCTGATCAAGGGGATCTTCGTGAACGCGCGCGGGCAGCGCTTCATCAACGAGGACGGCTATCACGGCCGCACGGGCCACCATGCGTTCCACCAGGCCGACGACCGGATCTACCTGCTCGTCGACCAGGCCACCTACCAGGAGCCGCCCGCGATCGCGCGGATCGGCATCGCGGCGGCCGGCGAAACGTGGGACGAAGTCGAGCGCGACCTGCAGATGCCGGCCGGTACGCTGACGGCGACCGTCGACGTCTACAACCGCCATGCGGCGGAAGGCACCGATCCGCTGTTCCACAAGGCGAAGAAGTGGCTGCAGCCGCTGATCGAGCCGCCGTTCGTCGCGCTCGATTGCCGGATCGACTACGCGTTCTATCCGCACTTCACGCTCGGCGGCCTCGACACGCTGCCGACCGGGCAGGTGGTCGACGCGGCGCGCGCGCCGGTGCCGGGGCTCTATGCGGCCGGCCGCACGACCTGCGGGCTGCCGCGCTGGGGCGCCGGGTACAGCTCGGGGCTGTCGCTGGCCGACGCGACGTTCTTCGGCCGGCAGGCCGGGCGTCATGCTGCGCAAATGGAGTGCGATGCTCTGCGTAGCGCCGCGTAGGTTTTTCAGGCCGGACATGCACGACGCCCCGGGCAATCGCATTGCCCGGGGCGTTGTCGTATCAAGCAGCCAACCAGTCAGACCAGTCAGCCCTTAGCCGAGATCGAGCGCATTCGTCAGATCACCCGGCGGCGTCGCGCCGCGCGCGGCGAACGCCTTGTTGCGCGCGACCACGCCGTCGAGCGGCGCGAGCCCGTGCACGCGGCTGATGAAGCGCAGGATCGAGTTCGTGTCGTACAGCGTGTGATCGACGAAACCCTTCTTCGCGAACGGCGAGATCACGAGCGCGGGAATCCGCGAACCCGGGCCCCAGCGGTCGCCTTCCGGCGGCGCGACGTGATCCCACCAGCCGCCGTTCTCGTCGTGCGTCATCACGATCACGGTGTTGTCCCATTGCGGCCCGCGCCGGATATGGTCGATCACGGTCGCGATGTGACGGTCGCCCGATTCGATGTCCGCGTAGCCCGCGTGCATGTTCAGGTTGCCCTGCGGCTTGTAGAACGTGACGGCCGGCAGGCGGCCCGCGTCGATGTCGGCGATGAAGCGGTTGGTCGACGGCTCGTCGCCGAGCCCTGCGTCGCGCAGGTGCTTGCCGCGCGCATCGGTGCCCGGCGCGTAGTTCACGAAATAGTTGAACGGCTGATGGTGGTACTGGAAATCGGGCACGGTGCCCGTGTCGCGATGCTCGAGCGCGTACTGCCACGCGCCGCTGTACCACGCCCAGTCGACGTTCTTTTCCGACAGGCGGTCGCCGATCGTCGCATAGCCCTGCGGCGGCATCACGCGATGGTCGGCCGGATCCGCATACGCGGCATTGCCCGGGTCGGGCGGCGGCACGTAGCTCGGCTGGTACGGCGGCGCCATCGTGTTCACACCGTAGCCGTCGGGCGTCAGCGGGCCGTCGGCCGCGAACTTCGGCGGGCCGTCGAGCGCGGACGCCGGCGAATCGTGGGCGAGCTTCAGTTGCGTGCCGGCCGGATCGTCGCCTTCGACCTTCGACAGCAGTTTCGCCGCATGCGGATGCTTGTGCGCGTCCGGATACAGCGGCGGCTGCGCGGAGATCAGGAACATGTGGTTCATCCATGACCCGCCGAACGCCGCCATGAAGAAGTTGTCGCACAGCGTGTATTGCCGCGCGAGATTCCACAGCCGCAGCGTGTCGGCCGAATTGCGGTAATGGCCCATCACGAGGCCGCCCGAATCGGCCCACGCGGCGAACTGGTTGTTGCGGCCGGCCGCGATCTGCATCTGGTTCTGGTAGAAGCGGTGCCACAGGTCGCGCGTGATCACGCCGTTCGGCAGCGCCTTGCCCTGGGCGTCCGTAATCAGGAACGGCGCGTTCGGCAGCTTGTCGATGTCGCGCTCGGCGATCGCGTAGCGCTTGCCGTCCACTTCCTGCGCCTGCGGCACGAGCCCGCCCCAGATCTTCGGCAGCACGGGCAGCGGCGTCTTGCCGTCGCGATCGAGCTGCTGCGCGTGCTCGGGCCGCACCTCGCTCAGCGGATGGCGCACGCCCGGGAAATCGCCGTACAGGTTCGCGAAGCTGCGATTTTCCGCATAGATCACGACGATGTGGCGCACGCGCTGGCGCAATGCTTCGTCGATGCGCTGGTCGGCGGCGGAACGCGGTGCGCTCCCTGCCGTGGTTTCACAGCCGCTGAGCGCGACACCCGCACCGAGCGCGGCGAGGCCGCCGAGCACACGGCGGCGGTCGGGATCGGCGGGAAGGTCGTCGGGGCGATCGGAGGTGTCGTTCACGCTGTGGGTTCCTCGAATGGGCGGGTGGAGGGGGCGTTATGCGCTGCGGCGTCGCACAGGCTGCCGCGCCGCAGGATGGAAAGCAACGGCCGGTGTTGCAAGCCGGCCGCGTCGGGATGACTGTCACAAAAATGTCATGAACGCGACTATAACGCGGCAACGGGGGCAGATGAAAGGTGTTTGTCGGACGATTCGAGGCGTGCCTCGGGCCATGCGCGACGCCCGCGCGCGAGCTAGACTGGATTCAGGGGCGGCGCGCCGCAAGCGTGCCGCCCGGGCGAGGATTGCCCGGCGGCGCCGGCTCACGGCGTCGTCGTGGTGCCGTCGATGCGACGAACGAGGCGATGAAGCGAGGCGACGATGGCGTGGATGAATGCCGCTTCCGCATGGCCGCCGATGCCGCGCGCCGGTTGCGCGCGTGCCCGCACACGTCCGCCGTGCCGCGCAACGTAGCGTAGCGCGCACGTCCGGCCCGATGCCATGGACAGGAAATTCGACTACCCGGGATTGATGATCGCGGCGGGCTTCTTCGTGCTGTTCGCCGCGCAGTTGCTGATGCTGCATCCGACGTCGGCGTCGATCGCGTACAGCGATTTCCACCGGCTCGTCGCCGCACGGCTCGTCGACGATCTCGAGGTCGGCCCCGCGGCGATCTCGGGCACGCTGAAGATGCCGCAGGCCGGCACGATGCTGCCGGCGTCCGAAGCGGCAGCCGTGCAGCAGGCCGGTGCGCCGTGGCACTTCACGACCAACCGCGTGACCGACGAGCACCTGACCGACACGCTGACCGCCGCCGGCATCCGTTATCACGGCGCGCCCGACACGAGCTGGATCGCATCGCTTGCGTCGTGGCTGCTGCCGCTCGTGCTGTTCGTGTTCATCTGGAACATGATGCTGCGCAGGCGCGGCGGGCTGCAGGATTTCACCGGGATGGGCAAGAGCCGCGCGCGCGTGTACGTGCAGCAGGAAACCGGCATCACGTTCGATGATATCGCGGGCATCGACGAAGCGAAGGCCGAGCTGCAGCAGCTCGTCGCGTTCCTGCGCAACCCCGATCGTTACCAGCGGCTCGGCGGCAAGATCCCGAAGGGCGTGCTCGTGGTCGGCGCGCCGGGCACCGGCAAGACGCTGCTCGCGCGCGCGGTGGCCGGCGAGGCGGCCGTGCCGTTCTTCTCGATCAGCGGCTCGGCGTTCGTCGAGATGTTTGTCGGCGTCGGCGCGGCGCGCGTGCGCGACCTGTTCGAGCAGGCGCAGCAGAAGGCGCCGTGCATCGTGTTCGTCGACGAGCTCGATGCGCTCGGCAAGGTGCGCGGTGTCGGCCCGATGTCGGGCAACGACGAACGCGAGCAGACGCTCAACCAGTTGCTCGTCGAGATGGACGGTTTCCAGGCCGGCTCCGGCGTGATCATCATGGCCGCGACCAACCGGCCCGAGATCCTCGATCCCGCGTTGCTGCGGCCCGGCCGCTTCGATCGCCACATCGCGATCGACCGGCCCGACGTCAACGGCCGCCGGCAGATCCTCGGCGTGCACGTGAAGCGCGTGAAGCTCGCGGCCGACGTCGATCTCGGCGAACTCGCGTCGCGCACGCCGGGCTTCGTCGGCGCCGATCTCGCGAACGTCGTCAACGAGGCCGCGCTGCATGCGGCCGAACTCGGCAAGCCGGCGATCGGCATGGCCGACTTCGACGAGGCGATCGACCGCGCGTTGACGGGCCTCGAACGCAAGAGCCGCGTGATGAACGCACAGGAGAAGCTGACCATCGCGTATCACGAGGCCGGCCACGCGCTCGTCGCGGAAAGCCGCGCGCATTGCGATCCGGTGAAGAAGGTGTCGATCATTCCGCGCGGCGTCGCGGCGCTCGGCTATACGCAGCAGGTGCCGACCGAGGATCGCTACGTGTTGCGCAGGAGCGAGCTGCTCGACCGGATCGATGCGCTGCTCGGCGGGCGCGTTGCCGAAGAGCTCGTGTTCGGCGACGTGTCGACGGGCGCGCAGAACGATCTCGAACGCGCGACCGCGATGGCGCGCCACATGGTCATGCAGTACGGGATGAGCGAGAAGATCGGGCTCGCGACGTTCGACGACGGCGATACGCGCCAGGGCATACCGGGCGCGTGGCATGCGGGCGACGTGCGCTGCAGCGAGCACACCGCGCGGATGATCGACGACGAAGTGCACACGCTGCTCGCCGACGCGCATGCGCGCGTTGCGACGACGCTCGGCGAACGCCGCGAGGCGCTCGAACGTATCGCCCGCCGGCTGCTGCAATGCGAGGTGCTCGAACGTGATGCGCTGCAGGCGCTGATCGACGGGCGCACCGAACCGTCGTCCGCAACGGCGTCGGTGCCGGCGCCGGACGACGAAGCCGGCGCACGCGGCGGCGCGATCGAAACGGAGCAGGCTTCCGCGGTCGAGCGCGATTTCGTCGCGTATGGGCCGCCACGCGAACCCGATCGCTGAAGGTGCCGCGAACCGGCGAGCGGCGCGCGTCGACCCGACTGCGTGCCGGTATTCCTTTCCCCGTTGATCTCCACGGAGTCGCCATGAGCGAGGCGCACGTATCGGTCGATATCGCGCAGCAGGCGCGTTTCTGTTTCGAAGTGGCATTCGCCGGCACGACGCTCGCGCCGGTGCTCACCGACGAACCGCCGCCGCTCGGCGACGGACGCGGGCCGAACCCGATCCGGTTGCTGGCCGCGGCCGTCGCGACCTGTCTCGCGGCGAGCCTGCAGTTCGCGCTGGAAAAACAGCATGTCGATCCGCAGCCGATTGCCGCGCATATCGACGTCGACATGGTGCAGAACGAAGCGGGCAGGGTGCGGGTGGGCGCGATGGCCGTCCGGCTGTCGATCGGCAAGACGTGGGCCGATCTCGCGGCGGCGACGCGCGTGCTCGATCAGTTCGATGCGTATTGCGTACTGACCGAGAGCCTGCGCGAAGGCATTCCGGTTTCGGTCGACCTGTGCGACATGAACGGCGCGGCGCTCGAATACGCGGCGACGGACGCGTGAACGTGTGTCAGGTGGGTCAGGATTCGGTCGCGGCCGCGACTTCGGCCGCCTCGGCGAGTGCGTCCAGAAAGCGCGTGCGCCACCAGTGCACGTCGGTCTTGCGCACGATCGCCATCAGTGCCGTGTGACGCTGGCGGCGTTCCTCGAGCGGCATCGCGAGCGCGCGCTGGATCGCCTGCGCGGTGCCTTGCGTGTCGTACGGATTGACGAGCAGCGCCGACTTCAACTGCTCGGCCGCGCCGGCGAAACGCGACAGCACGAGCACGCCGGGATCGGCTGCATCCTGCGCGGCGAGAAATTCCTTCGCAACGAGGTTCATCCCGTCGCGCAGCGGCGTGACGAGCGCGACGCGGCTCGCGCGATAGAGGCCCGGCAAGCGCTTGCGCGCGACGGTGCGGTGAATGTAGCGCATCGGCATCCATTCGAGCTCGCCGTAGTCGCCGTTGATTGCGCCGCACAGGCTGTCCATTTCGCGCCGCAGGTCGTCGTACGCGCCGAGATCCTCGCGGCTCGGCGCGGCGATCTGGATCAGCGTCGCGCGATTGCGGTTCTCCGGATATTGCTCGAGCAACTGGCGGAACGCCTGCACGCGCTGCGGCAGCCCCTTCGTGTAGTCGAGCCGGTCGACGCCGACCAGCAACTGGCGGCGCGAATACTCGTCGCGCATCCGCTCGAACATGTCGAGGCCATCGCGATCGCGCGCGAGCGATTCGAACTCGTCGACGTTGATGCCGATCGGGAATGCGCCGGCCGACAGCGTGCGGCCGAACGCCTGCAGGCGACCGTCGGGCAGCCGCGCGGCTCCGGCTTCCGCTTCGACGTAATGCTCGAAGTGAAGCAGGTCCGACTCGGTCTGGAAGCCGACGAGATCGTACGCGAACAGCGAGCGCATCAGCCATTCGTGTTCCGGGATCGCGGCCATGATCGGCGGCGGCGGCATCGGAATGTGCAGGAAGAAGCCGATCGGATTCGTACAGCCCATCGCACGCAACTCGGCGGCGAGCGGAATCAGCTGGTAGTCGTGGACCCAGATGGTGTCGTCGGGCCGCAGCAGCGTGCGCAGCTTGCGCGCGAACAGCTGGTTCACGCGGCGATAGCCGTCGGCGAAGCGGCGGTCGAACTGCGCGAGATCGAGCCGGTAGTGAAACACCGGCCACAGCACGTTGTTCGAATAACCGAGGTAGTACGCGTCGTAATCCTGCGGGTCGAGATCGATCGTCGCGAGCTGGATGCCGCCGACGTTCTGGATCTGCACCTCGTCGCCATGCGTGGGCTGATCGTCGCCGCCGCGTAGCCTTCCGCTCCAGCCGAACCAGACGCCGCCGGATTCCTGCAGGCTGTCCTTCACGGCGACGGCGAGCCCGCCGGCCGCGGCTTTACGGGGATCTGCAATGCGATTGGATACGACGACGAGTCGGCTCACCAGCTCTCCTGACGATTGTTGGGGGAAAGGTTCGTGCGGCCGTGGCGCGAGAAGCGGACGCCGCCATCGACGCGCGGTGCGCGCTGCGATGGGGCCGCAATGCGATCGGACGGGAGTCAGGGCATGCGATTCGCCGTCCGAACGGGGAGTGCTTTTTTAAGCATACTCGTCATTCGTGCGTTTTAAAAGTCTGCGTCGGCGAGCAACGCGCGTGCGAATGCAGCGCGATCTCCATGTCGTCGGCATGGCAACGCGCGATACACGGGGCGGGATCGAAACTTGCGCAATGCTGCAACCGTAGCGTGCGCCATGCGATGCGGAGGCGCGCACAGCGCGCGCGATCGTTCGTGACGACGCGCATTGCCGGACACGCGCACGATGCCGCGCCGGCCGGTAGAAACGACCGTCGATGAGGCGGTCACGCCAACGTGCGAGCTACACGCACGCGTGCCGCGAACGCGCGACGCGAATCGGCGAAGCGCGACGTCGTGCGTGCGAACCGGCTGTGCCGGACGGCGACGATGCACGGCCGCACCGCGTGCCGCGTGCGGCCGCGCTTCGCGCGGTGCGCGCAAGCGTGACGCAGGCGGACCGGCGGGACAGCATGCGCATCGTCGTCTCCTTGCGGTATCGGTTACGCGGTTACGCGGTGGCCAGTTGCCAGTGATGCGTGGCGGGCTCTTGTGCATACGCGCCCGGCGATGTCACGTGCGTGCCGGACGGCACCCGGAACGCGGCAACCGTTTCGGACAGCTCGCGACCTTGCGCCTCGAGCGATTTCGACGCGGCCGCGGCCTGCTCGACGAGCGCCGCGTTCTGCTGCGTCGTCTCGTCCATCTGCGTGATCGTCAGGTTCACCTGGTCGATGCCGCGGCTCTGCTCGGCCGACGCGGCCGCAATCTCGCCCATGATGTCCGTCACGCGCGCAACCGCCTGCGTGACGTCCGACATCGTCTTGCCGGCTTCGCCCGCGAGTTCGGAACCGTCGCGGATCGTCTGCACCGATGCGGAGATCAGTTCCTTGATCTCCTTCGCCGCCGTCGACGAACGTTGCGCGAGGCTGCGCACCTCGCTCGCGACCACCGCGAAGCCGCGGCCCTGTTCGCCCGCACGCGCGGCTTCGACGGCCGCGTTCAGCGCGAGGATGTTGGTCTGGAACGCGATGCCTTCGATGATGCCGGTGATGTCCGCGATCTTCGACGAGCTGTGACCGATCACCGTCATCGTGTCGACCACGCGGCCGACCACCGAGCTGCCGCGTTGCGCGACGTCCGATGCGTTCGCGGCGAGCGAGCTGGCCTGTTGCGCGTTCTCCGCGTTCAAGCGCACCGTCGACGTGAATTCCTCCATCGTCGCGGCGGTTTCCTGCAGCGATGCGGCCTGTTCCTCGGTGCGCTGGCTCAGGTCGAGGTTGCCGGACGCGATCTCGCCGACCGCATGCGCGATGCTGTTCGACGAATCGCGCACGCGGCCGACGATGCCGATCAATCGCTCGTTCATCGTTCGCAACGCTTCGAGCAGATCGCGCGTCTCGTCGTTACCGCTTACCTGGATGCGGCTGCCGAGATCGCCGTTCGCGACCGTGCGCGCAACGTCCACGGCCGAGCCGATCGGCGCCGTGATCTTGCGTGTCAGCCACAAGCCGCCGCCGATCGCGACCACGACCGCGATCAGGCAAATGGCGGCCAGCAGGTTGCGCTCCATCGCATAGCGATCCGCGAATTGCTGCGCGATCGCGAGTTCGCGCTCATGCGTATAGGTCGCGTACGCGTCGGTCGCGCGCACCAGCTGCGCGAGCAGTGGCCGGCAGTTGTCGTCGATGTCGGCGGTCGCCTCGTCTTTCTTGCCGGCCTGCGCGAGCCCGACGATGCGCAGCGCGACGGGCCCGTAGCTGGTTTCGATGCGCACGATGTCGGCCACCAGTTCGCGCGCGCGATCGGAGGTGTCGGTCGCGTTCGCCATCATGTCCTTGAGCTTCGCGAGGTGATCCTGCACGTCCTTGTGCGCCTGGTTCACCTCGGCCAGTTCGAGCTCGACATCGGACGGTTTGGTCACGAGCACGAGGTTGCGCGCGGCGATCGCGCGCCGGTCGACTGCGGTGCGGATTTGCGCGGACAGGGTCGCCCGTGCATTGATGCCGTTGACGTAGCGGGAGAATTCGGCGTTCGTATCGGATAGCGCCTTGAGTGCCATGCCCGACACGATCACGACGACCGCGGAGAGCAGGCCGAAGCCGCCAAGGAGTTTTGTTTTGATGCTTATTCTGGCGATTTTCACAGTGTGCCTCTGTGCTTGTGGTTGGCGAATTGAAATTATTGTTCGACCAGATACGGGCTCGTGCCGGCTTTAACGGGTATCCCGGATGATTCTTTACCCGTTGAAAACCCTGATATTAGTTTTTTTAGCACTGGAAACCTTACCGGGCGGGCGTTCTTGATTTCGATCAAAAACGGCCGGAGCGCCCGTAACTCAAAGGTTTATATGTGAAATTTGAAACCGGTTTTATTGGGTGAAACAAAAACAGTCTCTTTGTTAATATTTGTCAGATGAATATATTTCGATTTATGGGTAAATAAATGAATTTCGTTGCGGACTAATGGGGGAGGGAGCCGATGCGTATCGTTTGGGTGCGCTGCGCAATTGGCGGTAATGGACGATAAACGGAAATTCGCGGCGAAATGGGCTCGCCGGAAAAAGGCCCGCGGCGGGCGCCGCGGACCATGAGGGGGTCAGAACGTGGTGCGCAATCCGGCCATCACGCTGCGGCCGCCTTCCGGTGCGAAGCCGCGCACGACCGACGTCGAGTAGCGGATTTCCTGGTTCGTCAGGTTGTCGCCGCGCAGGTACGCGAGCCAGCGCGTCGCACCGACGCGGAACTTGTAGGTCAGCATCAGGCCGAGCGACGTGTAGCCGTCGGTCGAGAAGTCGTTGTCGGGCACACGGTGTTGCGACCACGCATGCGTGACCTGCGCGCGTGCGCCGAACGGGCCGTAGCCGTAGTCGGCCGCGAGCGTCGCGCGCAGCGGCGCGATGCGCGGCAGCGGCTGGCCCGTGTCGACGTTGCGCGCATGCGTGTAGTCGGCCGTCAGTTCCAGGTCGACCGTATGGCCGCGCCGCGCAAAGGCGCGCCATTTGCCGTCCAGCTCGATGCCGTAGAACTCGGCGCGCACGCCACGATAGATCGCCTCGTTGAGCGATCCGTCGGCGCCGGGCGCGACCGGTTCGCCGTCGTCGTTCACCACGCGGCCCGTGTTGTACTCGGTCAGGTAGTTCGAGAAGCGGTTGTAGAACACGCCGACGCTGCCGCGGTTCGGGCCGCTCGCGTAGCGCAGCGACAGGTCGGTCGACACGGCTTTTTCCTTCGACGCATTCGGGTTGCCGATCAGGAACTGGCCGGTCGCATCGTGCGGGCCGTTCGAATACAGCTCGTAGAAGGTCGGAGCCCGTTCGGTGTACGCGACGTTGGCCGCCACCGACCACACGGGCGTCAGCGAGAACAGCGCGCCGGCCGACAGGCTGCCCGCGTTGAATTCACGCGGCTGCGCACCCGCGAATTTCTCGACGCCGGCCGGATCGGGATCGACCTTCACGTGCTCGAAGCGGCCGCCGAGGCTCAGCTTGAGCGCCGGGATCACCTGCCATTCCTCGAGGCCGAACAGCGCGACGCTGTTCGTGCGCGTGGACGGCACGAGCATCTCGTCGCCCAGTGCGGAAAACGTGTTCTGGCCGAACTGCACGCCGATCGCGCCTTCGAACGGGCCGATCTTGCGATGCGTTGCCTCGATGCGCGCCTCGTAGCCGCGATTGCGGAACGTGGTCGCGGTTTCGCCGTTGTCGACTTCCTTGTGGCGGTAGTCGGTGTACGCGAAGTCGAATTTCAGCTTCGTGAACGGCCCGCTCAGGTTGCGCACCTCGGACGCGAGTGCCAGGCGTTCCTGGCGCATCCGCAGCCGCACGTCGCTTTCCGCGACGGAGCCGTAGTTCGATTCGTAGCCGCTGTAGGACAGGCCCGCGAAGCCGTCCGCCCACGTGTACGACGCGCCGACCGCGCCGCCGTGCACGCGGCCGTCGCTGTTCGGCACGTTGCCGTAAGGCTGCGGCGTGTCGGGGCCGTCGATCGCGCGTTGTGCGCTGCTGCGCGCGTAGCCGGGAATGCGCAGCTTGCTCGTTTCGCGGTCGAACGCATCGACGTGGAACGCGAAGCGGCCGTTGCCGCCTTCGACCTGCGCGGCGCCGGCGCGCACCGAGTTCGCGCCGCCGTAGCGCGCGTCGAGCGCCCCCGTCACGCCCTGGATCGCTTCGCGCGGAATCCGGTTGTCGATCGTGTTGACGACGCCGCCCACCGCGTTGCCGCCGTACAGCAGTGCGGCCGGGCCACGCACGATCTCGACGCGTTCGATCGACAGCGGATCCTGAGGCACCGCATGGTCGTACGACAGCGACGACGCGTCGTAAGCCGCGACGCCGTTCTGCAGCAACCGGATCCGGTCGCCGTCCATCCCGCGGATGATCGGGCGGCCGACCATCGGTCCGTAGGTGGTGGTCGACACGCCGGGCAGCCCGTTGAGCGTTTCGCCGAGCGAATCGGCCTGGCGGCGCGTCAGCGCATCGCCGGAAAGCTGGACGGTCGGCGCGATCAGCTCGTTGTCGCCGAGCGGGTTCGCGGTCACGAAGATCGGTGCGAGCGGGGTGGTCGGCGGCGTGCCGGATGCGGCGGGTGATTCGGTCTGCGCGTGTGCGACGGCGGCGAACAGCATCAGCGAGAGGGACGAGAGCGGGCGAAGCGGTAGACGAGGGAGGTCGCGCATGGTCGGTGAATCGGTTGGAATCGGATCGGATAACGAGCGATGCGGGCCACGGCTGGATACGATATATTGTTGCGTCTGCGACGCGCAGTGACCCGTTGGAACATGGCTCGGCGAGGCTCGACCGCCCACAGTGGAACGGCGTCAGGCGGACGAGCACGCGGAATGATATGTTATATCATTTCAAATTCCAAGCCGGATGGCAGGTCGCCGCAAGGTTTCCGTCGGATCGGCGAAAAGGCGGCTGGAGCGGCGAGTCGAGCGCAGGAGAGGCGGGCCGTGGGTTCGTGCGGTGCACGGCACGTGCGGTGACGTCGAGCACCTGCACGACGGGAGTGTGATAGATTTCCGGCGCGGCCAATGTGCCGCGAACGTTCTCAGGGCGGGGTGAAATTCCCCACCGGCGGTAATCGCGCGATTGCGCGTAGCCCGCGAGCGCTTGCCGGCACGCCTGTGCCCGGCAAGGTCAGCAGACCCGGTTCGATTCCGGGGCCGACGGTTAAAGTCCGGATGAGAGAGAGCGGGGTTCGTTGCGTACGCAAGGTACGCGGCTTGTCCCTGTGCGCCCATTCAACTCACACAGGACCTATCGATGACCCAACCTGCTTCCCCCTCCCACACTGCCGCTCCGCGTATCGCCTTTGTCCAGTCGTGCTGGCACAAGGAGATCGTCGACCAATGCCGAAACGCGTTCGTCGACGGGCTCGTCAACGCGAACCTGAGCCAGGCGGATTGCGATTTCTTCGAAGTGGCAGGCGCGTTCGAAATTCCGCTGCATGCCAAACTGCTCGCGCAAACCGGCCGATACGCGGCGATCGCGTGCGCCGGCCTGGTGGTCGACGGCGGCATCTATCGCCATGACTTCGTCGCGCAAGCGGTGATTTCCGGTCTCATGCAGGTGCAGCTCGAAACCGGCGTGGTGGTGCTGTCGGCGGTGCTGACGCCGCATCATTTCCACGGTGCGGAGCATGTCGCCTACTTCCACGAGCACTTCCTCGTGAAGGGCGCGGAACTCGCGCACGCGTGCGTTGATACGATCGGCAAGGTCGCGGCGCTGAAGACGGGAGCCGTTGCCGCAGCGCTGGCGCAGGCTGCCTGACGCCTGGCCGGGTACGTGCCGCTGCTTCGTTTGCGCGGCGGCACGTGCGATCGCTGGTACGGCGAGCCTGAGAAGGCGGTGACGACACGGCGTTATTGCCGCCGCTCAGCGCTCCGTCGGAAACCGTTCCTGTAGCGCATGCAGCCAGCGGGCGACGACATCGAGTTCGTCGTCCGAGAAGCCGTCGCACAGCTTGCCGTTGAGTTCGCGCAGCAGCACGCGCGCACGCTTGAGTGCCGCGTGGCCTTCGTCGGTCAGGTACAGGCGCGTCGCGCGGCCGTCGTCCGAATCGGCATGACGCGTAACGAGGCCGGCTTTCGCCATCCGGTCGGCGAGCCCTGTCATCGCGGACGGCGCAAGCTGCAGCGCGGCGCCGACTTCGCCGATCAGCGCGCCATCCTGTTTCGCGAGACAGAACAAGGCGCCTGCCTGCGCGGCGCTCGCGCGCGTCTCGGTCTCCGCCTTGCGGTCGATCCAGCGCTGCACGCGCCGCTGGCCGATGTTCAACATGAAAAACAGTCGTCGGTCTTCGCTCAAGCTGGGTTCCCGGCTGCAATGGAAAGGGAGGGACGACCCGCGGTTCGCGGCGTGTCCAGGGCCTGCGCAAGCCAGTCGGCCACGGCGGGCCACAGCACGGTGCCGGGGCGGCTGCGGAAGAAGCCCATGTGCCCGACCGGGCCGCTGCCCGCCGTGTGCGGATCGATCTGGCGGCGTTCGACCGCCGCGCGGGTCAGATAGCTTACCAGCAGCCCGATCGCAGTCGGGTTCGCCCACGGGTCGTCGTCGAAGCCGAGCGCAAGGATCGGCAACTGCTGTTTCGCGTAACGCTCGGCCGCGCCGAGTGTCGGATCGTCGAAGAAATAGCGCGGCAGTGTCGTCCAGCGGCTCCATTCGCGGAACACGCCGGCCGGCATGTCCTCGCCGAGCCCGAGCCGCTTGCCGGGCACGTAGCCGAGCAGCGCCGACATCAACGGGCCGAGCACACGCAGGATCAGCCGCACCTTCAGGCGCTCGGCCGCCTGCGTGATCAAGCGTGTGCTGCCCGCATGCGCGGCGACGAGCACGGCCGCACGCAGGTGCGGCGTCGAGGCGGACAGGCCGATCGCATGCCCGCCGACGCTATGCCCGACCGCCAGCAGCGGCAACCCTTCATACGCCTGCCGTGCCCACGCGGTTGCGGCGCCCACGTCGAGTTCCATCCAGTCGCGCATGCGGGCCTGCAGCGCGCCCAGGCGCGCGGGGCGAGACGCGCCGATGCCGCGGTAGTTGTAGGTGAGCGCCGCGAAGCCGCGTTCGGTCAGGAAGCGCGCGAAGCCCGCATACAGCCGCTCCGGCACGGCCGTCGCCGGATGGATCAGCACCAGCGCGCGCGGCGTCGTGTCCGGCGACCACAGCGTGCCGTGCAGCGCGTAGCCGTCGATGGCGGAAAACTCGATGGGTTGTGAGGTCATGGCCGTCCTCGTTCCGGGTAGTTATTTCGTATGCGAAATATAGTCCGTAATTTATTTCGTGCGCGAAATATCTGTCGAGGATTCATTCGACCGGGTTCCCGGGAAGGCCGCGGGCGGCATCCGGCAACGTCAGCCACTTTATAAAATATTTGCATCTTTACATAGAAGAATATTGCGTTTGTTTCATGAAGCGGATCGACGTATCTTCACCGGTTCCATCCGTTCCGCCGGCCGCCGCGCACGGCGGAACAACAGGGCGCCGCCGTCGCGCGGCCGCCCGCCAACCCTCCGGGAGATCACGTTGTCGAGCCGAATCGTTACGGCACTCTTGCTGGCGCTCGCCGCGCAGCCGGGCATGGCCAAAGACACCGTCACGTTGCGTGTCGGTGAACAGAACTACTTCAACATCCAGGCGTCGATGGAGGCGTCCGGCGTGCTGAAGGACCTGCCTTATACGATCGAGTGGAAGCACTTCCAGGCCGCCGCACCCGTTGCCGAATCGCTGAACGGCAATGCGATCGACGTCGGTTTTCTCGGCGATTCCGCGCTGCTCACGCTGGCCGCGCGCGGCGCGCCGGTGAAGGTCGTCGCCGTGTCGCGGCAAAGCCTCGACGGCGTCGCGATCCTCGTGCCGAAGAATTCGCCGGTCCGCACGGTGGCCGACCTGCAGGGCAAGACCATCGCGGTATGGCGCGGCGCATGGAGCCAGCAGCTCGTGCTGCGCGCGCTCGAACACGCGGGCCTGCGCGCCGATTCGGTCAAGTACGCGTACCTGATGCCGATCGATGCGACCAACGCGCTCGCGAACGGCTCGGTCGACGCCGTGTCGCTGTGGGAGCCGTTCGTCAGCACGCTCGCATTGCGGCAGGGCGCACGGCCGGTGACGACCGCGCAAGGATTGATGCCGGCGCTGAGCTTCGTCGCCGCGAACGAGCAGGCCGCCTCCGGCAAGCGCGCCGAGATCACCGATTTCCTGCGGCGCGTGGTTGCCGCGCGCCAGTGGGTCGACAACCATCCGCGCGAGTACGCGGACCTGTGGGCGAAGCGCGCGAAGCTCGAACCCGACGTGGCGTACCGCTGGCTCAACAACGCGAAGCAGCGCGTCGGCCCGGTCGACGAGACAGCCGCGAAGGACGCGCAGAACACGGCCGACTTCCTGCACAAGGCCGGCGTGATTCCGGCGGCGTACGACACGTCGAAGCTGCTCGACCGCTCGTATGCGGGCGCATTCGCGGCGCCCGCGCAGAAGACGGCCGCCGCGCAGTAAGCGGACCGTCACCGCCACGATTCCGAAACGAGAACCACAAGGACACCCCGACATGCCAGTCGACATCATCGGCATGATCACCGCGACACCCGGCGCGGAGGTCGACGTACCGGGCGGCGCGGCCGTCCAGCCCGACTACGTGCGCCGCTTCGCGCAGGCGCACGAGGCCGCGGGCTTCGACCAGATCCTGGTCGGTCATTTCAGCAACGCGGCGGACGGCTTCATCGTCGCGTCGTTCGCGGCCGCCGCGACCGAACGCATCCGCATCCTGCTTGCACACCGGCCGGGCGTGATCGTGCCGTCGGCCGCCGCGCGGCAGATCGCGACGCTCGACGTGTTCAGCGGTGGCCGGCTCGCGCTTAACGTCGTGTCGGGCGGCGACGATGCGGACCTGCAGCGCGACGGCGATTTCGTGCCGCACGATGCGCGCTACCGCCGCACCGGCGAGTATCTCGATGTGCTGAAACGGATCTGGCGGGCTGACGCACCGGTCGACCACGATGGCGCGTTCTACCGGCTGCGCGGCGCGTCGCCGCTCGTGAAGGGCGCGCAACGGCCGCACGTGCCGATCTATTTCGGCGGGTCGTCGCCGGCCGCGCTGGCGGTCGCGGGCGAGCACGCCGATGTCTACATGACGTGGGGCGAGCCGCTCGCGTCGGTGCGCGAACAGATCGCGCGCGTGCACGCTGCCGCTGCACCGTTCGGACGTGCGCCTCGCATCAGCGTGTCGTTCCGGCCGATCGTTGCCGACACCGAGGCGGCTGCCTGGGAGAAGGCCGAGGCGATCCGCGAGCGCGTGCGTGCGGCGCGGCTCGCGAACGGCCAGCCGATCGCCGGCCACGCGCCGCAGAATGCCGGTTCGCAACGGCTGATGGCGGCCGCCGCGCAAGGAGACGTGCTCGACGAGCGGCTGTGGATGGGCGTCGCGAACCTGACCGGCGCGCGCTGGAATTCGACTGCGCTGGTCGGCACGCCGGAGCAGGTCGCGCGGGCGCTCGGCGCGTATTACCGGCTCGGCGTGTCGACGTTCCTGATTCGCGGGTTCGATCCGCTCGACGATGCGCTCGATTACGGGCGCGACCTGATTCCGGCGATTCATGCGCAGGTCGCGGAACTCGACCGGTATCACGCGGCGGTGACGGCGTAGGTTCGGCGCTACGACCAATGGTGCTGCATCGACGCGCCCCGGCATTGCCATCGTGGAATGCCGGGGCGATGTCATGCCGGGCATCGCCCCATCGATGCCTTCAGAACGACGGCAACCCCGGCGGATTGGTCTCCGCACGCGCGATCGCCTCGCTCTGCAAACCCCAGCGCGCGAGTGCCTGCCCGTAGCGGCCGCTGCCGATCAGCCCGTTCGTCGCCAGCGTCAGCGCGGACGCAAGCCCGCTGCCGCGCCGCGTCGCGATCGCCACATCGGCATTGGCCGGCCAGCCCGCATTGACGACGCCGACGCGGCGGATCTTGCCGGTGCGCGCGGCCTCGTACGCGAGCGACGCATTCGGGTTCAGCTCCGCATCGGCACGGCCCGACAGCAGCGCGACGCGCGACGCCGCATCGTCGTCGAAATAGAGCAGGTCGGCCGGCTTCAGCCCCTGCGCGGCGTTGCGCTTGTTCCACTCGAGCAGGATGCGCTCCTGGCTCGTCCCCGCGCCGGTGATGATGCGCAGGCCGGCGATGTCCTTCGGCTCGGCGATCTTCGCGATCGGGCTGCCGGTGCGCACGTAGAAGCCGTGCAGCCCGAGCCGGTAGGTCGTGAAATCGTATTTCTCCTTGCGCTTCTCGGTCACGCCGACGTTCGAGATCACCGCGTCGTATTTGCCGGACGTCAGCCCGAGCGGCCAGTCGGCCCACGCGATCGGCAGCAGCACGAGCGTGCGGCCGAGCGCGTCGGCGACGAGCTGCGCATAGTCGGGATCGGCGCCTACCACGGTGCGCGCGTCGGTCGCGTAGGTGGACACCGGCGGCGCGTGCGGTGAGATCGCGACCGTGAACGCGCCGTCGCGTACCCAGCGGTAGCCGGCTGCCTGATGAACGGCTGCGTCGTCGCGTGTTGCGCGAATGCGGCCGGCCTGGCGCGGATCGAGATCCGCGGTCGCGGCGGCGGCATGTACCGTGTGCCAAGGAAGGCTACCCGCTGCCGCGGCCAGCGCGGCGGTCATGAACTGGCGTCGGTCGATCATCGTGCGGCCTCTCGCAGGTCGGGAGCGGCGCGCATCACAGCACCCGCGACAGGAACGCGCGCGTGCGCGGATGCGATGGCGCGTCGAGCACGGCGGCCGGCGGCCCGGCTTCGACGATGCGTCCGCGCTCCATGAACAGCACGTTGTCCGCGACTTCGCGCGCGAAGCCGATCTCGTGCGTGACGATCACGAGCGTGGTGCCCGAGCGCGCGAGTTCCTTGATCACGTCGAGCACCTCGTTCACGAGCTCGGGATCGAGCGCCGACGTCGGTTCGTCGAACAACAGCACCTTCGGGCGCAATGCGAGCGCGCGCGCGATCGCGACACGCTGTTGCTGGCCGCCGGACAACTGGCGCGGGTACGCATCGGCTTTATCCGCGAGACCGACGCGCGCGAGCAGCGTGCGGGCGATGCGTTCGGCCGCGTCGCGCGTGATGCCGCCGACGACGACCGGCGCTTCGATCAGATTTTCGAGTACGGTCAGGTGCGGGAACAGGTTGAAGTTCTGGAACACCATCCCGACGGCCGTGCGCCGCGTCAGCACGTCGCGTTCCTTCAACTCGTAGAGCACGTCACCGTCGCGGCGATAGCCGATCAGTTCGCCGTCGATGTCGATGAAGCCGTCGTCGACGCGCTCGAGATGGTTGATCGTGCGCAGCAGCGTCGACTTGCCCGAGCCCGACGGCCCGACGATCACGGTCACGCTGCCGCGCGGCGCGACGAACGACACGTTGTCGAGCACGCGCTGCATGCCGAACTGCTTCGATACGCCATGCACGGCCACTTCGCCGCCGGCGCGCGGTGCGACGGCGGTCGCGGCGTCGCTATCGCCCGGCGCCGGTGCGACCGATGCCGCGTGACGGGAGGTCACGCGCCGCCACAGCACGCCGAGGCGCGCAAGCGCGAACGTGATGACGGACGGCGGCGGGTTGCGCAGCGCCCCGCGTGCATAGTGGCGCTCGACCTGCACCTGGATGGCCGACAGCACGGTCAGGATGATCAGGTACCAGACGGTGGCAACCATCAGCAGCGGAATCACTTCGAGATTGCGGCGATAGATCACCTGCACCGTATAGAACAGCTCCGGCATCGCGAGCACGTAGACCATCGACGTGCCTTTCGCGAGCATGATCAGGTCGTTGAACGCGGTCGGCAGGATCGCGCGCATCGCCTGCGGCAGCACGATCCGCGTGGTCTGGCGGCCGCGCGGCAGCCCGAGCGCGGCGGCTGCTTCGAGCTGGCCCTGATCGACCGCGAGAATGCCGCCGCGGATCACCTCCGCGGAAAACGCCGCGTGATGCAGCGTGAGGCCGAGCACGGCCGCGAGGAACGGGCTGATCAGGTCGGTCGTCGGCGTGTCGAACCACACGATATCGGTGAACGGCACGCCGAGCCGCACATGCTCGTACAGGTAGCCGAGGTTGTTCAGGATCAGCAGCAGCACGATCAGCGGAATCGAGCGGAACAGCCACACGAACGCCCACGCGCTTGCCGACAGCAACCGCGAACGCGACAGCCGGGCCAGCGCGACGAACGCGCCGAGCACGAGGCCGAACACCGCGCCGAGCAGCGTCAGCACCAGCGTGCGCACGAGCCCCGACAACACCGGCGGCGACAGGAACCATTCGGCGAATACCGGCCAGCCCCATTGCGGATTGGCGAGAATCGAATGCAGGACGATCGCGATCAGCGCGACGGCGAGCACGGTGCCGACCGTGCGCGACCGGTGGCGTGCGGGCACGATCCGGAAACGCGTGCCGGCGTCGCGTGCGCCGGGAGAAGAGAGCGGCGGCAGCGCGCCGCCGAGATGGGTCGTGTCGCTCATGTCGGTGGAAATCCTCGAATCGGTCGGGCGGGCGCGCCGCGCGCGGGCGGCGCGGCGGCGGGCGTCAGGCGTGCGCTTCGGCTGCCGTTTCCTGCGCGGCGCCGGGCGCCGCGTGGCGGCTGGCCTTGCGCGGCAGGTCGAGATGGTCGCGCAGCGTCGCGCCGGGCAGGTCGCGGCTGTAGCGGCCGCGCGCCTCGAGCGCCGGGATCACGAGTTCGACGAAATCCTCGACGCCCTGTGCCTGCACCGCAAAGCCGAGGATGAAGCCGTCGCCCGCGCCCGCGTCGTGCCAGCGGATCAGCTCGTCGGCGACATGCTCGGCCGTGCCGATGAAGTTCGGGCGCGGCGTGGCGACCGCGAGCGCCGTCTCGCGCAGCGACAGGCCTTTCTGTTTCGCGTCGGCCTTGATCCGGTCGGTGGTCGAGCGGAAGCTGTTGCGGCCGAGCTCGCCGAGTTCCGGGAACGGCGCATCGAGCGCGTACTGCGTGAAATCGTGGTGATCGAAATAGCGGCCCAGATATGCGAGCGCTTCGTCGATCGTCAGCAGGTTGCGGATCGCCTGGTATTTTTCTTCGGCTTCGGCCGCCGTGCGGCCGACGATCGGCCCGATGCCGGGGAAGATCTTCACGTCGCTGCCTTGCCGGCCGTGCTCGATCGCGCTCTGCTTCACGCGACGCGTGAACGCGGCCGTTTCGTCGAGCGACGGCGAATGCGTGAACACGGCATCCGCATACTTGCCCGCGAGCCCGATGCCGGTGTCGGACGAACCGGCCTGGAAGATCACCGGTTGCCCCTGCGGCGAGCGCTGGATGTTGAGCGGGCCCGCGACCTGGAAGAAGCGGCCGTGGTGGTCGAGCGTGTGGAGCTTGTCGCGGTCGAAGAAGCGGCCGGTCGCGCGGTCGCGCACGAATGCGTCGTCGTCCCAGCTGTCCCACAGGCCCTGCACGACGTCGAGGTATTCGTCGGCGATCTCGTAGCGCAGTTCGTGATCGGGATGCGCCTTGCCGAAATTCTTCGCGGTGCCTTCGAGCGGCGTCGTCACGACGTTCCAGCCCGCGCGCCCGCCGCTGATCGCATCGAGCGACGCGAGCTGGCGCGCGACCGTGAACGGCTCGCTGTACGACGTCGAGATCGTGCCCGCGAGCCCGATCTTCTTCGTCGCGACCGCGAGCGCCGACAGCACGGTCAGCGGCTCGAAGCGGTTCAGGAAGTGCGGGATCGACTTCTCGTTGATGTAGAGGCCGTCGGCGACGAACGCGAACGCGATGCCGGCGGCTTCCGCCTTGCGCGCGATGCCGATCGCGAAGTCGAGGTTGATGCTCGCGTCCGGCGGGTTGCTCGGGTGCCGCCATGCGTTCATGTGGCTGCCTGCGCCTTGCAGCATCAGGCCGAAGGGGATCGATCGTCGGGTCGTCATGGGAGCGTCACGCGTTCTGGTCAGGGGAAAGGGAGCGGTCGGCCGCGAGGGCCGCCTGCAACGGCGTGGCCGACAGCGCGCCGCCGAGCCATTCGGCCGACGCGAGCCGTGCCGCGTAGTCGGTCACCGGCGAATCGATCACGAACGCATCGACGTCGAGCCGCCGGCTCAGCGCGTCGAGCGCGCGATGCACGCGCTCGGGCGTATCGGCCAGCACCGTCGGGCGCAACTCGTCGATCCGGTAGTCGGACGCGCCGCTCTGCCGCGCGAATTCGGCGGCCGCCTGCGCGCTGGCGAGATTGAAGCTCTGGCCGCCCGCGAGCTGCAGCTTGAAGATCTTCAGCGGCCCGATCAGCCGCTCGGCCTCGTCGCGCGTCGGCGCGGCCACCGCGTACAGCGCGACCAGCGGCCGGGTGCCGCCCGCGCTGCGGTACGCGTCCAGCGAGCGTTCGATATTCGCGTCGTCGCCGTTGAAATGTCCCGCGTAGCAGAAGCGCCAGCCGTTGCGTGAGGCGAGCGCGCCGCTGTCCGGCGAGCCGCCCAGCAGGATGCGTTCGGGCGGCTGCGGCGGCACCGGCAGCGCGACCGCACCGGCGAGCGGGTGATCCTCGGCGACGCCCCAGCCGAGAAACGCGTCGAGTTCCGCCAACAGGCCGGCGAAGTCCGGCTTGCGCGCCTTGTCGTGGAACCACTGCAGCGCGCGCGTGGTCAGCGGCAGTCCGCCGGGTGCCTTGCCGATGCCGAGATCGACGCGGCCCGGCGCGAGCGCGGCCAGCACCTTGAACGTCTCGGCGACCTTGAACGGGCTGTAGTGCTGCAGCATCACGCCGCCCGAGCCGATGCGGATGCGCGACGTGTGCGCGAGCAGGTGCGCGACGACGATCTCCGGCGCCGAGCTCGCGAAAGCCGGCGTGCCGTGATGCTCGGCGACCCAGAAGCGTTCGTAGCCGAGCTGTTCGGCGCGCTGCGCGAGCGTCGTGGTGAAGCGCAGTGCGTCGGCGGCGTTCGCGCCGTCGGCGATCGGACTCTTGTCCAGCAACGAAAGCGAATAAGACATGGTGAGCGGCGTTCCTGCGTGAGCGTGAAGGGAGGGTGGGGGCGGTACTCAGCTCTTCGGCAGCCCCGGCGGATTCGTGCGCGACTGGTCGATCGCCTCGGACGCGAGGTTCCAGCGGTCGAGCACCTGCTGGTAGCGGCCGTTCCGGATCAGCCCGTTCAGCGCGACGGTCAGCGGATCGGCGAGCCCGCTGCCGCGGCGCGTCGCGATCGCGATGTCGGCCGTGCGCGGCCAGCCGCCGCTGATTGCACCGACGAGCCGCGTCTTGCCTTGCTGCGCGCTCTGGTACGCGAGCACCGAGTTCACGCTGAACACGGTATCGGCGCGGCCCGACTGCACGGCGACGATGCGCATTGCCTGGTCGTCGTAGTACTGGATCTGCACGGGTTTCAGCCCGTGCGCGACGTTCTCGCGATCCCACGCGAGCAGGATCTTTTCCTGGTTGGTGCCTGCGTCGGTCACGACGCGCAGCCCCGCGACGTCCTTCGGCTCGCGGATCGCCTGGATCTTGCTGTCGTTGCGCACGTAGAAGCCGACCTGATCCTTGCGATAGGTCGAGAAATCGAACTTCTGCTTGCGCTCCTCGGTGACGGTGACGTTCGAGATCACCGCGTCGACTTTCCCGGATTCGAGCGCGAGCGGCCAGTCGGCCCACGCGAGCGCGACGATCTTCAGCTTGCGGCCGAGGCTGTCGGACACGAGCTGGCCGACGTCGGCGTCGAAGCCGATCACCGTGCGCGCGTCGGTCGCATACGAGCTGATCGGCGGCAGGCTCGGCGCGATGCCGATCGTCAGTGTGCCGGGTTCGGCGAACTTGAACGATGCGGGCACCGCGCGCTCGACCGCGGCATCGGCCACGCCGCGCGGGCGGCCGCGTTGCTCGGGGCTCAGGTCGAACGTGGCGGCAGCCGCGGCTGCGGCGAACGCGGTCAGGCCGATCAGCGCGGTGGCCAGCGTGCGCACGGCACGGGAAGAAAGCGGTACGGCTCGTTGCATGAAAGCGTCCTGTGGTGGCAAGCGGAAATCGGTGGGATGAAGGGGGCGCGGTGCGGTCAGCGCGACAGCACCGGTTCGGGCACGGGCGCCCACAGGTCGGCCAGCGTCGACGTGCGTGACGGATCGGCGAGATCCTTGCCGAACCGCAGGTGGAAATACGCTTCGGGGGCGATCGACGAATCGAACAGCCGCGTATAGCCGGTGCGGTCGTACAGCGCCCACGCCTCGGGCTGGCGAAAACCGGTGGTCAGGTAGATGCGGCGATAGCCTTGCTGCGCGGCGCGCAGTTCGAGCGCTTCGACGATGAGGCGTGCCAGGCCCTGGCGGCGCAGGTCCGAGCGGGTCCAGATACGTTTGAGCTCGGCGGTCTGCGCGTCGTAGCGCTTGAACGCGCCGCCGCCGATCGTCTCGCCGTCGCGCAGCAGCAGTACGAAGGCGCCTTCGGGCGGCGCGAACAGTTCGGCCGGGTAGCGTGCGAGTTCTTCGCGTGCGGACGCGCGGCTGTCGGGGCGATAGGCGTGGTAACGGGTCGAATATTCGTCGATCAGCGCGTCGATCAGCGGTTGCGCGCGGACGTCGAGCGTCGTCGTGTCGATGATGCGGTCGGTCGTGGCCATGGGCATCGCGAAGGGCGCGCGATGCGGACGTTCCTGGCGGGGTGCGGGCACGCGGCCCGTCCGGTCTGTTCCGTTATCGCGACGCGGTTGTCGTGATGGCGGCGGCCGGTGCACGTCCTGCTGCGATGCAGATGGCGGGCCGCCGCCGTTTGGAACACGTTAGCGGCGCGGCCGGCAAAGGCGAACGAAGCAATTTCGATAAGGATTTCGCGGCGGACGTCAGAAGGCTTGCAGCGGGAGTGGGGTGGGGATGAAGGGGGAGAGCGCATGCGCCGACGCGTGTGCCAGACGCATGCGCGAGCCCGACGCACGAGCGCCTATGCGGCTCGTACTTCGGCGAGGAGATCCGGATGGCGATCCAGTAGTTTCAGCAATTTCACGAGCGCCAGCGGCGGATTCGTCTTGCCTGTCTCGTAACGGGAGAACGCGTTGACTCCGCCGCCGAAGAGCTCGGCCGCCTCGCGCTGATCCAGCCTCAGCTTCTTGCGCACCTTCGCGATGTACTTCGGGTCGACGATGGTTGCGTTCACCTGCTTGTTGAACTCGGTGATCGCTTCGCCGAGACGGGTCGCCTCGTCGAGATCCAGTACCGATTCCCCGCAGGCCGGGCAGAAATCGCCGGTGATATCGCGGACGACAGTCGACCGGCCTTTATAGGTATAAGGGATGTCTCGCGTGTCGCGGACCAGCTTGGCCGCACCGCATGCAGGGCACTTCATGTTCATCGCTCCTTGAAAGACACGATCAGCACACCGTCGATTACCGTCAGTTTCAGGTACACGTCGCCATGCACCGTAAAAGGCCGGTAGACGTCCTGCCAGATCGTGTGGTCGGCGTACGTCGTCATGCTCTTGTGGAAGTCGAGATCGGTCAGCGACATCACGACATCGAGCGCTTCCCTTTCCGTGAAACCCAGTTGTCGAGCGCCGACTACCGCACTCGTGGTCAACCGGACCTTGCCGGTTTCGATGAGCGCTTTGATGCGAAGCAGCTTGCAATGAGGTGTTCTCTTTTCCATTTGCGATCATAACCAAGTAAGTTAATTTGTCAAGTTGGTTAATGGCGAGCGCATGCCGTCCGCCATGACTGGCAGACAGCGTGGAAAGGAGATGGGTCCGGATTTAGGCCGTCTGGCCGATGCTCGGCGGCGCCGACAACTCCGCCAGCTGAAACAGGCAATCGCCGCGCTGCACCTGCGCGGGCACGCGCTTGCACACCACTTCGCCGTCGCCCTTGAACCGGTGCAGCACCGGTTCGCGCAGCGGCGTATCGGGGAAATGCACCCACGCGGCCGGCTGTCCGGCCTTCACCTGGTCGCCGAGTTCGACGAGCGGCTCGTACAGCCCGCGCTCGTACGCGTAGACGAAATGGCGCTCGCCGTCGACCCGCATGAAGCGCGTGACGGTCGGCGGCGCGTCGGGCACGAGCGCGCCGCGCAGCAGGCTGATATAGCCGAGGTAGTGCAGCAGCCCATGGCGGCCCATCCGGATCAGCGACGGGTCGGCCATGCCCGCACCGCCGAGTTCGGTCACGATCGAGATCGCGCCCTGGCGGCGCGCGGCCGATGCCGAATGCACGGGGTTCGGTGCGTGCAGCAGCGCATTGTGCAGCCCGAACGCGACCAGCAGCCCGTTGAGCTTCGTGGCTTCGTCGGCGTCGAGCGGATCGATCGCGAGCATGTTGCCGCCCTGGTACAGCAGCGAGCTGCCGCCCGAGTGGAGGTCGACCAGATACTCCGCGCGCGACAGCAGCGCATGCTCGATGTAGTGGGCGATCATTTGCGTCGGCGTGCCGGTCGGGTCGCCGGGAAAGCTGCGGTTCAGGTTGCCTTCGTCGAGCGGCGACACGCGCAGGCCGGCATCCGCCGCCGGGAAATTCGCCATCGGCAGCAGGATCAGCTGCCCGCTGACCATCTCGGGTTCGATCTCGCGCATCAGTTGCGACACGATGATCTGGCCTTCGTACTCGTCGCCGTGATTGCCGGCCATCACGAGTGCGACCGGGCCGTCGCCGTTGCGGATCGACGCGATCGGGATCGGCAGCCAGCCGTACGCCGAGCGGTGGACGGAATGCGGCAGCCGCAGGTAGCCCGCGTGCTTGCCGGGTGCGTCGAGATCGATTTCGCAGTGGATGGGATTGCGGTGCGAGGAAGAGGCGGTCATGGCGGCATCGTTCGATGAACGGAATTCGCCATCTTATCGGGAAACGACCATCACGCGGCGCGCCCGACGCGCGCCATGCCGGAGGCCATCAACCGCCAGGCGCATGGATCGCGCATGCGGGCGAGTTGCACGGCCGATACGCGAAACCCCGTGCGATGTTGCAGCGATGAACGCATGCCGGTGGGGCGACCGGCTGCATTCGCGCCCGATGTTTCGCGCCGGTCCCTTGTCGCGACAGGGCCGGCGCACGCAGCCGGCTTAGCGGCCCGATGTTTCAGCTTCGAGACGTCCTTCTTCCCACAGAGCCCAGAAACGGCTGCCGGCGCGATACGGATTCCCGCGGCGTGCGCCGTGATCGGCGATGCCCTGGCGAAATGCGCCGTACAGCGTCAGCGGCGGATTGTCGACGCATCGGGCCTCGCGTGCGACCGGCATGCGGCGCTCGGACACGAGCCGGCGGATCAGCGATTCGCCGTCGATCACATCCAGTTCGTCGATGGTATCGCTGCGGCTGAGGACTTCGACGGTATTCATGTTGGGTCTCCCTGACAACCTGTTTCCCTGACAGGGAGCAATAAGAGTGCCAGGCTTGAAACGCCTTGCGCTGTGTCGATCGTGCCGGCTTCTGCGGCCAACGTGGCGGGTGGCGACCGGCGATGTTACGGAACACGTCACGTGACACGCGAACGCGCGACGCCACGTGCGGCCACGCAAAGCGTTTCGGAATTGAATCGTCGGGAGGATGCGGAGGCGGGAGCGAGCGGGCTTGCGCAGCCGGATCAGTTCGCGGTGATCGGCGTGACCCGGCTGCTGCCGCTCGAATAGAAGCGGTAGATGCCCTTGCCGGCCGACTTCGCTTCGTACAGCGCGCTGTCGGCCTGCCGGATGAGTTCGTCGGGAGAGCCGTGCCCGTCATCGAGCGCGATCCCGATGCTGATCCCGAGGCTCACGGTCTCGCCGATCGACAGCGTGTACGGCGCCGAGATCTGCCGGATGATGCGCGCGGCGAGGAGCGAGCACGCATGCATCGTCGTGTCGTCGATCGCGACGACGAACTCGTCGCCGCCGATGCGTGCCGCCAGATCGCCGGGCGGCAGCGTCGTGCCGAGCCGCACGGCGACCTGCATCAGCACGTCGTCGCCGGCCTGGTGGCCGAACCGGTCGTTGATCGCCTTGAAGCCGTCGAGGTCGAGATACATGACGGCGAGCGCGGGGCCCGGCGTGCGCGGCCGGCGTGCCAGCATCCGCTTGAGCTCGGCATGCAGTTCGTGGCGGTTCGGCAGACCCGTCAGCGCATCGTGGCGCGCGAGATGCCGGATGTGCTGTTCGGTCCGGCGGCGTGCGGTGACGTCCTCGACGATGATCACCGCGTTGCCGTCCGGCACGCGGTGGCGCGTCAGTTCGAGCTGGCGGTCGTCGGCGAGCACGACGTCGAGCGGCGCGGGTTCGTCGCAGGTCAGCCAGATCTCGCACTGCGCGGCGAGACGGGCGCCGCCGGGATCGGTCGCGTCGTTCGCGCCAAGCGCCGCGACGACGGCGGGCAGCGGCGTATCGAGCATGATCTCGCGCGGCGAGCCGAACAGTTGCGCGGTGCGCCGGTTCGCGACGATCACGCGGCGCTCGCCGTCGATCATGCACAGGCCGTGCGGCATATAGGTGAGCGCGGCATCGAAGCGCGCGACGAGTTCGGCGTTGCGCTGGCGCGCGGCGATCAGCGCGACGAGCACGCGATAGTGACGCTGGACGACCGTGCGCATCGCGGCGAGATAGATCGCGAGCGGCGGCAGCAGCAGCCACGCGCCCGACCGGTGGGCCAGCAGCGCACCGACGCCGATCGGCAGCACGCCGAGCGTGACCTGCATCATCGCGAGCCGCGGCAGCGCCGAATTGCGCGACGCGATCCCGCCGAACACGCCGCCCGCGACCATCACCGACAGCGTGCCGAGCTCGACGTCGACGGCCTGCACGCACCCCATCACGCCGAGGCCGAGCACGAAGCATGCGACGAGCGACACGGGCGCATAGCGCATCGCCCAGTATTCGGCGCGGTCGTTGCCGGCGTTGCGCTGAACCGTGTACGCCCGCGCGATCGAGAGCCGCGCGACGAGCAGGCCGACGTCGACGATCAGCCATGCGAGACACCAGAGCTGCTGCAGCCGGATCAGCGCGACGGCCGCGACGAAGCCGCTCGCGAGCCCGGAGAGCGCCATCGGGCGAACATCTTCAAACAGGGTGACGAGCATCGACGGGCGCAGCGCGGCCGTCACACGGTGGTTGCCGGAGGGGGGAGTGGCGAGAACGGAGTGCAGGAGAGATGCCCTGACTGCCATGGTTTTTTAACCTCGACACGATGTCGCGATGGCTGGCGGCACCCGCACGGCACATGGCGGAAGCCCGGCCAGGCCGGATGCGCACGACATTACCATGAAACACGGGCGGCGCGGGTTGCCCGGGTGGTTGCCCGGGGAGGCCGGCGACACCGCGCCGCGCCGGCCACTAGTCGTAAACCACGCCCGCGAAAGTCTTGCGCATTCACCGACGCCGGGGCAGCATCGTTGCGAACGGAGCGTGGGTCGGCGACTGGCGGGAGACCGGTCGCCATGGACAGGGCGTGTGCCCGCCGGGCGCGGCCGATACGATCGAACCCGCTGCGAACGGGCACGCGACGCGGTCGAATCGACACCCGCGACCGGCTGCCGCAGCCCGGCTGAATGCCATTATAAGAAATTCAATAAGTATTTCATGCGAGAAATACTATAGGCGATATATCTAAAACAATGCCAGAATGCGCGCCGCTCCGAACGTCGCGACACCCGATCGCCGTCCGAGCCGCATCAGGAGGTTCCCCCCAATGAAAAACCACGGCCTGTCACGGCGGGGTTTTCTGAAAGCCAGCGTGCTGGCGGGCGTCGCAGTGTATGTCGCGCCCCTGGGCAGCCGCGCATTCGCGGCGCTCTTCGAAGAAAAACTCCTCACCCCCGTCAAATGGGATAGCGTCACCGGCATCCCCCAATTCCGCATCGACGGCATCGCGAAGGTCACGGGCTCGAAAGTGTTCGCCCGTGACGTGCGCGCCGCCGACATGCCTCACTGGCCGCAGCAGCAGTCGCATGCGCTGATCCTGCGTGTCACGCAGGCCGACCGCACGTACGAAGGCTTCGACCTGTCGCTGCTCGGCGACGACCTGAAGCCGGACCGCGTGGTCACGGCCGACGATCTCGTGCGCGACGGCGTCGCGTTCCCGACGTTCTACGGCGACGACATGTTGCTGCCGGCCGGCAAGACGCCCGCGTATCTCGGCCATGCGGTCGCGATCCTCATCTACCACGACTTCGCGCGCTTCCGCTTCGCGAAGAACGCGCTCAAGTTCCGCGACGACGTGATCCGCTACGGCGCGGTCACGGGCCCGCTCGAGCGCGATCCGTGGGGCACCTTCCGCTACGTGCGCGTGGGCGGCAAGACGGCCTACGACGACGACGTCTATTCGAGCCTGAAGGATGCGCCGATCTTCCCGAGCATGATGCGCAAGCACCTGCCGGTGTGGCCGGACGGCAAGGAGCACGGCAAGCTCGACGAGCAGGGCATGTTCCTGGCCGGGCAGATCGCCGGCGAGCTCGACCATCCGTCGGCCGACTGGCTCGTGTTCGACCGCGAGTACAACACGCAGTCGGTCGACACGTCCGCGCTCGAACCGGACAACGCGAACTGCTGGTACGACACCGCGACGCAGTCGCTGCACCTCGTCGTGCCGACCCAGTCGCCGCTCGAAGTGGCGGAGAACGCGGCCGCGATGGTTTCGAAGTGCCGCTTCCCGGTGAAGAAGCTGTTCGTGCATCCGTGCTACACGGTCGGCTACGGCTCGAAGGATCACTTCAACGTGCCGTTCTACGGCCTCGTCTGCGCGCTGTACGCGGACGGCCGCCCGGTGCGTTTCGCGAACGACCGCTACGAGCAGTTCCAGACGTCGCTGAAGCGCCACGCGTTCAAGATGCACTACCGGATCGCGGTGGACCGCAACACGGGCCTGCTGCAGTCGTTCAAGGGCGACTTCGAGGCGAACGGCGGCGGGCGCTCGAACTTCTCGCCGTCGGTCGCGATGGTCGGCGCAACGGCCGCGCAATCGATCTATTACTTCCCGAAGAGCGACCTGGCCGCGGTGGCGATCGCGTCGCGCGCGATCGATGCCGGTTCCGCGCGCGGCTACGGCACGCTGCAGAGCATGGCCGCGACCGAAATGGCGGTCGACGAGATCGCCGCGCAGCTGAACATCGATCCGATCGATTTCCGCCTGCGCAACGCGCTGCGTTCGGGGATGAAGAACACGCAGGGTGCAATTCCCGCCGGCGCGCTGCGCGTCGACGAGGTGCTCGAGCGCTCGAAGCAGCATCCGCTGTGGACGCGTCGCGTCGCGCGCAAGGCCGAATTCGAAGCGGCGAACCCGGGCAAGCGCTACGGCGTCGGCTTCGCATGCGTGCAGAAGGATTTCGGCACGGGCGCGGAAGCGTCGTTCGCGAAGGTCGAATTCGACGAGAACGGCAAGGTGTCGCTGCAGCACACGGCAGCCGAGATCGGCACCGGGATGTCGACGTCGCAGGCCGTCGCGGTCGCGAAATGGCTCGGCCGCCCGGCGACGGAAGTGCGCGTGGCCGTGACCGAATGGCCGGACCTGCCGGTCGAGACCAGCGGCGATCCGTACATCATGTCGCAGGCCGACCAGGATCGCCTGAGCGCGAACCCGCGCTGGTCGCCGAGCTATGCGTCGCCGTCGAGCGCGACGAACTCCGCGTACTACTTCACGCACAGCACGCGCGAAGCCGCGCGCGCCGTGTTCCGCTACGGCCTGTGGCCGGCGGCGATATCGATCTGGACGCGCGGCCTCGGCGGCGGCCAGGCGGCGCCGTACTCGATCCGCATCGAGGACGCGCGCTGGGTCGACGGCAAGCTGACGGCCGACGGCCTCGAGCCGCTGTCGTTCGAACAGCTCGCGAAGCAGGCGTATGCGCTCGGCCTGCCGACCGGCGCGGTCGTGCACGTGTTCAACCGCTGGCAGTGGACCGACGCCGAGTTCGAAGTGGGCGGCACGGTCGAGCGCTTGCCGATCGACGGGCTGTCGCTGCGCGTCGGCGCGCCGAAGACGGGCGACAACGGCCCGGTGCCCGGCACCGCCGCGCCGGCCGGCGCGACCGCGATGCGCGGCACGCTGGCGCCGACCGCGAACGGCTACCGCGTGCTGGACCGCAAGCGCGTGTTCATCCCGCCGACGAGCCGCAACAACGCGGCCGTCACGTACTACACCGCAGTCGGCACGCTGGTCGAGCTGGCCGTGCACGAAGCGACCGGCAAGGTCGAGCTGCTCACGCACCACTCGATCATGGAATGCGGCAACCAGATTTCGCCGCAGCTCGTGTCGGGTCAGTTGCAGGGCGGTCTCGCGATGGGGATCGGCCATGCGCTGCACGAGTACCTGCCGCTGTATGAAGACGGCCCGGGCAACGGCACGTGGAACTTCAACCGTTACCAGCTGCCGCGCGCGTCCGACGTTGCCGTGTGGACGCAGACGGGCGACGTGCTGCCGCCGCTGTCCGAGACCGATCCGCCGAAGGGCGTCGCCGAAGTGGTGATGATTCCCGTCGTCGGCGCGATCGTGAACGGCATCGCGCACGCGATCGGCCATCGTTTCACCGACCTGCCGGTGACCCCGCAAAAGATTCAGGAGGTGCTCGCATGACGACCGCCCAAACCGCGGCTTCGGCCGCGAGCGCCAGCGCCGCTGCGACCGGCGCTTCCGCACCGGCGGCGGCTTCGGCCGCCCCGGCGTCCGCACCGGCTGTACCGGCCTCGGCACCGGCCGCTGTCGAGCGTCCGCTCGTCCGGTTCCAGTCGAAACCGCTGTCGATCAATATCAACGGCAAGTCCGTCGGCCCGATGCAGGTGCCGGAAGGGCTGATGATGATCGAGTTCCTGCACGAATACGCGGGCCTCACCGGCTCGCGGCTCGGCTGCGGGCAGGGCATCTGCCACGCGTGCGTCGTGATCGTCGACAAGCCGGACGGTACGAGCGAGGAAATGCGCACCTGCATCACCGGCGCGCACTTCTTCCACGGCCGCTCGATCCGCACGATCGAAGGCCACGCGAAGCGCAACGAAGCGGGCGAAGTGGTCGAGCTGTCGCCGATCCAGCAGAAGTTCCTCGAGCACTTCAGCTTCCAGTGCGGCTACTGCACGCCGGGCTTCGTCAACGCGGCGACCGTGCTGATCGAACGCCTGAAGCGCGAGCCGATTGCGAAGTCCGACGTCGAGCGCACGATCACCGAGGCGCTCGATGCGCACCTCTGCCGCTGCACGGGCTATGTCCGCTACTACGAAGCCGTCAAGGACGTGGTGCTGACGACGCCGGGACTCGTGAAGGACGCCGCATGAAACGCACATTCGCTCATCGTGTCGCGCGGGCTGCGGGCTTCCCCGCACTCGCGGCCGCCTGCGCGCTGCTGCTCGCTGCGTGCGGCGGCCATGACGCACCGGCCTCGAACGCGGCGTCCGGCGCACCCGGTGCCGACCAGGTCGCGCGCGGCCGCTATCTCGTCAAGGCTGCCGACTGCGCGGCGTGCCACACCGCGAAGGACGGCGCGCCGTTCGCCGGCGGCGCGCCCCTCGAATCGCCGTTCGGCACGTTCTACGGCTCGAACATCACGTCCGACAAGGATCACGGGATCGGCAGCTGGAGCGCGGACGATTTCTACGCCGCGCTGCACGACGGCAAGGCGCCGGGCAAGCGCCTGTATCCGTCGATGCCGTACACGTCGTACCGGCAGCTCACGCGGGCCGATTCGGATGCGATGTACGCGTACCTGAAGACCGTCAAGCCGGTCGCGCTGGAAAACCGCGAGCACGAGCTGAAGTTTCCGTACAACCTGCGTTTCGGGATGGTCTTCTGGGACATGGTGTTCCTGAAGGACAGCCTGCCCGATGCATCGGCCGGCCAGTCCGCCGACTGGCAGCGCGGCCGCTATCTGGCGGGTGCGCTCGGCCACTGTGCGGAATGCCATACGCCGCGTGCGTTCACGGGCCAGCTCGACAGCGCGAAGCCGTTCGCGGGCGCGGCGCTCGGCCGCGTGGCCGCGCCCGACATCACGCCGGCCGGCCTGGCTGCGCGCGGGTGGACGGGCGCCGACCTGCAGACGTTCTTCGGTGTCGGCATCGCGCCGCAAGGTTCGGCATTCGGCGAAATGTACCCGGTCGTGCACCTGAGCACGCAGTACATGACGAAGGACGACCTGCGTGCGCTGTCCGTGTACCTGCTGGGCGATACGCCGCCCGCGCCGCAACCGGTGAAGCCGGTGTCGGCGGACGCCGCGCAACTCGCGGCCGGCCGCTCGGTGTACCTCGCGGTCTGCGCGGGCTGCCACGGCTTCAACGGCGAAGGCAAGCCGCACGTGGCAGTGCCGATGAACGGCAATTCGACGGTGCGCCAGGGTGATTCGCGCAACCTGCTGGTCGCGATGCTCGACGGCATCGGCGAACAGAAGTTTGCCGGGTTCGAGAACCTGCAGCCGATGCCCGGTTTCGCACATACGCTGAGCGACGACGAACTCGCGCAGCTCGCGAACTACCTGCGTGCGACGTGGGGCGGCCAGCCCGCGAGCGTCACGCCGGCCGACGTGAAGGCCATGCGTTAAGTCGTGCCGAAGGGCGGGGCGTCGCGCGCGATTCAGCCGGTTTCCGGTGCTCGCGCGCGACGCGTCGCCCGTTTTTTTGCAGCGGTTCTTCAGTAGCCGCTGCCACCACCGCCTCCGCCTCCGCTGCCTCCCGAGCCGCCACCGCCATACCGGCTCATGCCCGGTCCCTGCGCAGGGCTGCTGGTCGACGACGTACATCCCGCCGACAGCACGAGCACCAGCGCGGCGATCAGCGCCGCAGCCAACGTTACCGATTTCATGTCACGCTCCTTGTCGCGCAGGCCGCGGGACAGACCGGTTCGCGCGAACCTCACGTCTGCGCGCAGATTAGACGTCTCTGGCGGGCGGTTTATTCCATGCTTTTTGCGTATCGTGAGCATGCGTGACGGGGCCCGATCCGGGGGAGCCGGGCGCGGCGCCTTGGTACACTCCGGCAAGCCGCCATTCCGATTCCGACTACAAAAAACATGAGTGCCACCGCAGAACGTTCGCCGTCGCGTCTGTCCCATCCCGTCGTGTTCGGCTGCGTGTCGTTTGCCATCGGCGGCCCGCTGGTCACATCGCTCGCCTGGCCGGCCGTGACGCTGATCATGGGGTCGTTATTCGACGGCCCATCGTGGGAGCGACTGAATGTCAGCGCCGGCATGGTGCCGATAATCTTCTTCGGGTCGTTCCTGCTTGGTTTTTTCCTGCCGGCGGCCGTGGCAGGCGGCATCATGGGCGCGATCGGCACGCGAATCCGGCGGCGCTGGTTCGTGCTGCTGGGGATGGTCGTCGGTGCCGGCGCAGCGCTCGGCTTCGTCGAAATCGTGAATGGCCTGGCGAAGACCGACAAGTTCGGCACCCTCACGGCGGGCGCCACGCTCAATGCAATCGTGGCGTCGGCCGTGATGTCGCACTGGCTGCATCGCCGGCTCGAACGTCGGCGTTGAACGAGAAGCGGGACGGCGTCGTCGGCGGCGTGCATGCACCGCGCGGCCGCTTCCGCGGCCTGCCATGCTGTTCCCGAAGCGGATGCCGCCGTCGCGGCGGCCCGCGATCAACGATAGACGAGATCGGCGCGGCGGTTCTGTGCCCAGGAATCCTCGTCGTGGCCGAGCGCGACCGGCTTCTCCTTGCCGAGGCTGACCGCCTCGAGTTGCGTGGCCTGCACGCCGAGCGTTTCGAGCGCGCTCATCACGGCCTGCGACCGGCGTTCGCCGAGCGCGAGGTTGTATTCGGACGTACCGCGTTCGTCGGTGTTGCCCTGGATCAGCACGTGCCGCGCCGGGTGGCTGCGCAGGTAGTCGGCGTGCGCCTGCAGCAGCGACTGGTATTCTGGCTTGACGGAGTACTGGTCGAAATCGAAGTAGATGCTGCGCTTCGCGAGCGGGCTGTTCGGATTATTGAGTTCGTCGGCCGTCACCGTTGCGACGGCTTCGCTCGAGGGCGTCGGCGCCATACCGGCATTCTCGGGGGTCTTCGCCGCGTGGTGGCAACCGGCCAGCAGTACGACAGTTGCCAGGACCGCAAATCGGTTCGTTTTGCTCATCGTTCGTCTCCAGCGGTTGACTGCGTTGAACGCGTGGGGCGTGCGATCGGCACGCCCGTAGCCGGCCGCAACGGCGCGAAAGGTCCGGCACGCACGACGTGAATCATGTTCGTAAGCCGGTGGTGCGCCATATGAAAGAGTGTCGCGACCGGAACGCCAAATTACGGCGTCGCTGCAAACAGATTAGGAAAAATGTCACAGCGTGACCAGTTTCTCCGCATTTTTTTGCGCCGACGCGACAGACCGGGCGGCATTCCTGCCTCCGGGCGGGGCGATGCCACAGCGAAAAGGCCGCGCACGGGCGCGGCCTTTCCGGCTCAGGGGCGTGACGATCATCGGGCGGTGCCGGAACGCATGCGTTACGCGGCATGTGCAACGGCGTTGCGCCGCACCGCACCGCACCGCGTCGTCAGAACTTGTGCCGCAGCCCCAGTGCGACGACGACCTGGTTGCTGTTCGCCGACGGCGTCAGCGTCCAGACGGTCGCGTTGAACGCCGGATTGCCGTTGCCGCCGCTCACGCTCTGGTAGACGCCTTCGAGATACGCATCGGTGCGTTTCGACAGCGCATAGTCGGCTTGCGCGACGACCTGGTTCCATTTCGGGCGTGTCTGGCCGGTGCGCGTGTCGAAGCGGCCCATCGTGTACGTGTACGCGGCCGAGAGGCTCAACGCACGCGTGACGAAGAAGCGCCCGTCGACCGTGAAGTTGTCGAACACCATCGATTCACCCTTCAGCGGCGCGATGCTGCCGCCCTGGAGCACGCCCGTCACGCCGTCGGTGGTCGAGTGCGACCACGCGGCGCCGACCGAGTGCAGCCCGAACGCATAACGGCCGGCTGCGGCCCAGATCTGCTGGTTGCCGCCCGTGATCGTCGCCGAGCCGTCGACCGTGCTGAGCGCGCCATTCGGGTTCGGTGCATTGCGATCGCGGCTGATTTTCAGGTAGCCGGCGCCGAGCTTCAGCGGCCCGTTCGCGTACGACACGCCCGCGCTCCACGCCGCGTTGTTGGAGAACTGGCCGGCCGTGTTCGAGAACCCGTACATCGCGCCGAACGTCAGCCCGCGGTACGTCGGGCTCGTGTATTTCACCGCGTGGTTGATGCGGAGGTTGCGGTTCGAATCGTCGTTGTCGTACGGATGAACCGCGAGGTTGCCGCCCCAGCCGGGGCCGGACGCGCCGAGCGGCGTCACGAAATCGAGGATCAGGTCGTACTGGCGGCCGAACGTGAGCGTGCCGGCCGTCTTCGAGCTCACGCCGATCCATGCCTGGCGGCCGAACATGTCGACGCCTTTCTGCGACAGCGCGCCCGTGGTGCCCGAGAAGCCGTTCTCGAGCGCGAAGACCGCGGCCATCCCGCCGCCCAGATCTTCCCGGCCGCGCAGCCCCCAGCGCGATGCGTTCAGTGCGCCACTCGTCATCGCGACGGTGCCGCTGCCCGGCGAGCCGGCGCCGTGCGTGCGCTGGTTGGTCGCGTAGGTGATCGACGTGTCGATCAGGCCGTACAGCGTCACGCTGCTCTGTGCGTGCGCACCGCCCGACGCGAGGGCGGTCAGGCAGGTGGCAATGGCGGTCCCCGCGAGTCGAGTGGTGGCGTGCTTGTTCATCTTGTAGGAATGCATAGGAGTTTTTATCGTTTTTCCGGCCCGGTGGCCGGCGGATCGAGCGGCCATTATTGGAGATCCTGCGCCGGTCGATTAAGGCGTTGCACAGGAAAGGTCCTCTGCGAAATCGTGTGGAATCGCGGCGGGGAGGAGACGGGGTGGGCAGTGCGGAGGAAAGCGCGTCGCCGTGCGCGGGCGACGTCGGGTGATTCAGGCCGCCGTCGCGTGATTCGCTGTCAAGCGACGGACGGCGCGCAGGTTAACGGCGGGCAACCGGCAGCGCCGTTTCGACGCCACCACTTCGATACGCGGCACGGACGGCGATCGCCCTGGCTTCGAGCGCTTCAGGCGAGAACCCGCGCCGCAAGCGGACCGCGACGCGCGGCAACGTGGCGAGCTGATCGCGCAGGTGCACGATCGACCGGCAGCCACGGAATGCCGACGTGCGCGCATCGGCGCCGGTCGCAGCATCCGCAAGCTCGGCCGCCCACGCGACACCGCGATGGTGCCTGACCTCGTCGAGATGCGACAGATGCTGCGCGTCGCTCGACAACGCGATCAACAGCGCGGCCCAGTGCGCGCCGCGCCATCCAAGGTTCATGTCTCGCGTGAGGTCGGCCAGCAGCGTGTCGTCCAGCACGGACAGGCTTTGCTGGCACAGGTAGTGGAAGTCGAGCGGCTGGTAGCGGACCTGCGGATAGTCGCGCAGCACATGCCCGAGTTCGGCGCCGGTCTCGACGGCAGCGGCCAGGAATTGTTCGGCCGGGGCAGGACGGTTCAGCAGCAGCGTCGGTACGCTTCGGTAGAGCCGGTGGATGTCGTCGGGGTGATAGTGCATCGCGAATGTCGGAGTGATCGACCGGCGCGCGCGGTGCGCCGTTCAGGTTTTCTGCTGATCGCCGGACAGCAGCGCCGTATAACGGCGCTGCATTTCGTCGGGTTCGATCGCTTCGATCGTATGCCCGATCAGCCATTCGTATCCGAACGGGTCGCGAATCTTGCCGGAACGCTCGCCGTAGAACTGGTCCTGGATCGCGCGTGTCAGCTGCGCGCCGGCCGCGATCGCGGCGGCGATCGTCGCGTCGGCGTCGTCGACATGCAGGTGAAGCGACATCGGCGCCTTGCCATCCGGGTCGAGGGCAAGGATATCGTATTCGGGGAACTCGTCCGAGATCATCAGCGTGCACGGCCCGAGCTGCAATTCCGCATGGCCGATGCGTCCCGACGGCTCGACGAGGCGGAATTTCTCTTGCGCGCCGAACGCCTTTGCATAGAACGCGATGGCATCTTCCGCGCGCTTGGCCCGCAAATAGGGAAAGACTTCGTGAATCGCCATGGTGCCCTCCGGTTGATGGTGTGGACGCCGCCGGGGTCATGTCTTTTACCGTGTCGTGAACGGCGAACACGCCGATTCTACAAACGAATCGCGTGGCCCGGGGAAGGGCGGTGAGGGAGAGCGGATGCTGACCGGTGGGCTGTCGCCCGCGATCCACCGGTCGGTCATTGTTGCGATTCCGCTGCGGGGCGAAAGCGATCTCGGTAAGCACCCGGGCTGAGTCCGACCTTCTCCTTGAACAGCCGGCAGAACGAACTCGTATCGCTGTATCCCACCTGGGCCGTAATCCGCTCGAGGCTGAGATCGCCGGCCTCCAGCAAACTGCGCGCGGCTTCGACGCGCAGGCTCTGCAGATACCGCAACGGCGACAGATTCAGCGCGGCGTGGAAGCGGCGGATGATCGTGCGCTCGCTCACGCCGAGGTCATGCGCCATCGCCGACATCTTCACGTCCTTCGTCATGTTCTTCTGCAGCCAATGCTGCGCGCGGTGAACCAGCGAGTCGGCGTGCGTCTTGTCCGTCAGCAACGGGAGATAGGGCAATTGCTTGGTCTGGCTGACGTCGATCAGCATCGTCTTGGCGCACTGCGCTGCAATGGCCGCCCCGGAGAACCGCTCGATGACATGGATGGTCTGCAGCAGGTAGGACGCTGACGCGCCGGCACAGATCAGCCGATCCGCTTCGGTGACGACGGGCTCCAGCTGAAGGTCGACACGGGGAAACCGGCTGCGAAACTGGTCGGCCAGCCACCATGTGGTCGTCGCGGGCCGTCCGTCCAGGAGGCCGGTGTTGGCCAGTACGAACGTGCCGGTGCAGTTTGCCGCGAGGTAGGCCCCCGCGTGCCATTGCGAAACCAGCCAGTCGCATGCGGCAGACTGTCGTGCCAGCAACTGGTCGAACGCCTTGCCGCTCGCGTAGTGCGCGCTGGGAACGAAAACCAGGTCGAACTGCTCGCGCGGCCGGATCGGCTCCGTGTTCAGTTGAAGACCGTTGCTGGCCATCACGGGCTGCCCGGTCGGCGACACGAACCGCCATTCGAACTGCGCATTGCCATCGCCCCTTTGTCGCCGCAAATGCGCGTTCGCAATCTGGAGGATGTCGGCGAACCCGCCCAGGCTGGAAGCGTAGCAATCGTCATACGCAAGGATGGCGGCGCGGGGCATGGTGTGTCGGATATCGCATTCAATGTGTCAGTTTAGCCAATGTACGGCAATTCGAACTGAGAGGACACTGTCCATGTCCACCGGGAGCCAGTCGCGTTTCCGGCATGCGAACGCGCTTTCGTCTCAACCTGAACCGAAAACATCATGAAAACCAGGATCACCGAACTCTTCGGCATCGACTATCCGATCATCCAGGGCGGCATGCACCACGTCGGGTACGCGGAGCTGGCGGCTGCCGTCTCCAACGCCGGCGGCCTCGGCATCATTACCGGCCTGACGCAGCGATCGCCGGCGGATCTGGCTGCCGAAATCCGGCGGTGCCGCGAGATGACCGACAAGCCGTTCGGCGTGAACCTCACCTTCCTGCCGACCGTCACGTCCCCCGACTACCCCGGCTATATCCGGGCCATCGTCGAAGGCGGGGTCAGGATCGTCGAAACGGCCGGCAACAACCCGCAGCCATACCTGGCCGCGCTCAAGGACGCGCAGGTCAAGGTGATCCACAAGTGCACGTCGGTTCGTCATGCGCTGAAGGCCGAGTCCATTGGCTGCGATGCGGTCAGCGTCGATGGATTCGAATGCGGCGGCCATCCGGGCGAGGACGACATTCCGAACTTCATCCTGCTGCCGCGGGCGGCCGACGAGCTCAAGATCCCGTTCGTGGCCTCCGGCGGCATGGCGGATGGCCGGTCGCTGGTTGCGGCACTTTCGCTGGGCGCGGATGGCATCAACATGGGCACGCGCTTCATTGCCACCCGCGAGGCGCCGGTGCACGAGAACGTGAAGCAGGCGCTGGTCGCGGCCACCGAACTGGACACGCGTCTGGTGATGCGCCCGTTGCGCAATACCGAGCGCGTGCTGCGCAATGCCGCGGTCGACCGCATCCTCGAAAAGGAAAGCAGGCTCGGCGCGAGCATCCGGTTCGACGATATCGTCGAAGAGGTCGCCGGCGTGTATCCGCGCATCATGAAGGAGGGGGCGCTCGACGCGGGCGCATGGTCGTGCGGCCTGGTCGTCGGGTTGATCCGCGATATCCCGACCGTGAAGGAACTCGTCGATCGCATCGTGAGCGAGGCGACGGAGATCATTCGCAGTCGGTTGGCACGTGTCGTTGTTTGATCTGATTGTCGAGCCGAGGTCCGCCGGCCTTCGCTGAAGAATCTCCGGCGGTCGGTTCGCGCGAGAGCCGGGTTCGCCGAAGAGCGGCGACGAAGCGCAGCGCAAGTCGGGCATCGCGGCGCTTCCGGCCCCGCCCGGCCCCATTGGGCCAGGCGAGGCTGGAGAAGGACGAACCATTGCCCGCCGTCTTCACGCGCGACACCGCCGAAGCCCGCCAAACCCTGCCGACCTCCGTCGACGGCGACGGCATTGCTGTCCAACGAGCGCCTCGTGCCTGGTTTTTTATAAATGCTCGTCAGAATGCCGCCGCCAGCCCGGCCGTATCGTTGTTGTCGGCGTCGATGCGCCGTCGTCGTGCGGGGTGCAGGCAAGGGTGGCGCCGCTGGTCAAGGGCGTCGGGCATCCGCTGTCGGTGAACTGCGCCCGCGCGTCCTTGATTGGCGTGCATCTTAAATGAGCGTACGCAGCGAAAGCTGACAAGTTCTGACATCCCGGACGCGGGCGGCATCGGGGCACCGGCGGGCGTCGCGTGTTCGGTTATAGTGTCGCCCGATCGCAGACACTCGTACGAATCGCGTGATGTTCCGGCTCATCTTCCTCATCTTGATTACCTGGGCCTCGGGGGCCTTCGCGTCAACGCCGATTGCGCTGCCGGACGGAGGGCAGGTCAGCATCCGGAACGGCTGGGATCTGTTACGCGATCCGGGCAACACGCTCACCGTCGAGCGCATGTCGCAGCCCGAGATCGCACGCGCGTTCGTCGGCCAGACGTCGGAACCCGCGCTCGGCTATGTCGACGGCACGGCGTGGCTGCGCCTGACCGTGACCCGCCCGGCGAGCGCACCGCCGATGTGGCTGCTGGAATTACGGTCGTCGCTGCTGAATGACGTCACGCTGTACGTACCGCAGCCGGGCGGCGGGTACCGGCGCCACGTCGCAGGTGATCGCAAGCCGGTGGAGCAGCGCGACATCGCGTACCGCAACCCCGTATTTCGCCTGGATCTTCCGGCGGGCCAACCGGTCACGCTCTATCTCCGCATCCGCAGCACCAGCACCATGAGTTTCTCGATGGTGCTTTGGTCGCCCGACGCGTTCATCTCCGCCACGAGCAAGGAATCCTTGCTGTTCGGCCTGCTGGACGCCGCGCATCTCGTGCTGCTCGTGTCGAGCCTGTGGCTTTTCCGGGTGACGCGCGATGCGTCGTTCGGGCTTTACGGGCTGAGCGTCGTCGTGAACCTGCTCACCGCGCTCGGCGCCGAAGGCTACATCTATCAATACCTGCTGCCGGACTTTCCGGTCGCGAGCAACGCGGTCTACCTGCTCAGCTGGCTGCTCGGCACGCCCGCCGGCACGCTGTTCACGGCGCACTACCTCGGCCTGTTCAACGGGCGCTGGCGGCGTCCGACGATCGCTTTCTCCGCACTGACGATCGTCGTCGCGCTGGCTGCCGCGCCCCTGATGCTGGTGGTCAATGTCTGGTGGGTGCGCCCGCTCTATCTGTTCTGGCAGATCGCGGTCATCCTCGTCACGATGGGCGTGGCGCTCTGGCTGACTGCGCGCGGACACCGGCATGCACGCGTGGTCGTGCTCGTGCTGCTGCTGTTGCTCGGCGGCAGTGCGTTACGTGTCGCACGCAACGTCGGCTGGATCCCGCCGGGCCTGCTCGCCGACAACGCCGGATATCTGGGGATGCTCGCGTTCATGCTGATCATGAATTCGGCGATCAGCTCGCGCTACAACGCGATGCGCAATGCGATGGAAGCGGCACAGGCCGACGCGTTGCGCGTCGCCCGCCAGGCCGAGCGCGACCTGGAAGCAAAGGTCGCGCTGCGCACTCAGGCGCTTCGGGAGGCGATGGAACAAGTGGAAGCGTCGCTGGCGATGGAAAAGCGGGCACAGGACGAGCAGCGCCAGCTTCTGGCAACCGTGTCGCACGAGCTGCGGACGCCGCTGGCAGTCATCGACGCCACCGCGCAAAACCTCGACCTCGACGACTCCCGCGCCGATCCGCTGACCTCGTCGCGCTACCAGAAGATCCTGCGCGCGACGCAGCGTTTGACGGTGCTGATCAATGACTCGCTGCACGAGGACGGGTTCGAGCTGCTGCGACGCGGAACCCGCATCGGCGACACCCGGCTGGCGGCGCTGCTCGACGATGCGGCCGCTGCCGCCGGAGCGCTGTCCGACGGCCACCGCCTCGAGATCGACGCGAAAGACCTGCCGGACACCTTCGCGTGTGACGCGAGCCTGACGCGCCTCGTGCTGCGCACGCTCGCCGACAACGCCGTCAAATACACGCCCGGCGGCACCCGGATCGTATTGCGCGGCCGGCGTGTACCGGGCGGCGTGGCGCTGGAAGTAGAGGACGACGGCGCCGGCATTGCGCCGGCCGACCTGCCGTACGTGTTCGACCGTTTCTATCGCGGCCGCAACGTGGGCCGCAAGCCGGGAACGGGCCTCGGTCTCCCGCTGGCGCGTCGAATGGTCGAGATGCAGGGCGGTACGTTGAACCTGGTCAGTGAGGCGGGGCACGGCTGCCGGGCGACGGTCTTTTTGCCCGCTGACCCTAACGCGGACAGGGCGGCCGTTGCCGGTCAGGCGAGCATCAGCGGCGCGGCGAACGAGTAGCCGGTGCGATGGACGGTCTTCAACGGTAGTTCCGAACCCGCCTCGCTTCGCCAGCGCTGCCGCAGACGGCTGACCATCGTCTCCAGCCTGCGCTCGTCGTAGTCGACCCAGTTGAAGCCGAAATCCTCGGCGATCTGCCGCCGGCTGACTGCCTTGGATGGATGCCGTGCGAGGAGGGCGAGCAGGGCGATCTCGCTTGCCGACAGATCGAGCCGGCCACCGGCCGGCGCGGTCAGCACGCGTGCCTGGCAGTCGAGCCGCCAGTCGTTTGCCACCCGGCGGCCGAGCGCCTGCAGAATCGCGTCGAGTTCGAGCAGTTTCACCGGCTTGACGAGATAGTGATCGGCGCCGCCAATCAGGCCGTCGATCTTGTCCTGCGTGTCCCCGCGCGCGGTCAGCATGACGATGCCGCAGTCGCGATGGCGAGCCCTGAGCCACGCGGCCGCATCGAAGCCGCTTCCGTCCGGCAGCATCACGTCGATGATCGCGAATGCGAGCCCCGACGCCCGTTCCTGGAACTCCGCGACCGTGCCGGCCTGATCGACCGTCCAGCCGCGTTTTTCCAGGAATGCGGCGATTTCCTCGCGCAACTCGACCTCGTCGTCGAGCAACAGCACCTTGTGCATCTGTGGAGCCCTTCCTTGTGCTTGCTCCGATCGGCGGCCATGCCGCGCTGGATAGCGCGATGCACCCGTCATCGGCCCTGCATGGGCTTGCACTTCGCAAGCGCGGGGATTTTAGCCGACCGAGGCCGCGGCGACGGTGTCCGCCGGCAAAAAGTCGATGGCCGGCCCGAAATCAGCGTAGCGATCGCGAATATGCCGTGATCGTACGGCCGGCAAGCTGGATACGTGTCACCGGATGGGACCAAGGGCCTATTGTCAATTGGCGACGGGGGATTCGATACTATCTTTGCGAGGGAATCCAACCGTCGATCCCCGGCCGGCCGCGCGTGGTAGACCCGGTGCCGGACCCATGCGCCATCGCGCCGGACCACCGGCCGACGTCATCCCGTGACACGAACATCGTCCACCTGAACTCACCGGAAACCCTGGCCGACGCATCCCTTGTCCTGTCTGCCGGTCGCCGGATCATGGCCGGTGCGTCAGACCTACACCATCCCGGCACCGGTTGTCGGCGGCCTGGTCGTCGCGCCGCTCCGGCCGCCATCGCTCCGACCTGCGTGGCGTCGTCGGCGCCGTGGACGCTTTGACAGGGGCCCGGCCAGGTTGCCCGACAGCCGACTTGAAGAACGAGGAGAACCATGACGCGCGTGGATCGATTGCTCGGACGGATCGTCGCGACCTGCGCACTCGTGATCGCCGTGCTTCCCGGCGCGCATGCGGCGGAGGGTGCCACGCTTGCGCAAGCAAGCGCGCGCGGCGTGCTGCGCTGTGGCGTCAGCGAAGGTATCGCGGGGTTTTCCGTGCGCGACGCCGCCGGCAGGTGGTCCGGGATCGATGTCGATTTCTGCCGTGCAGTCGCGGCCGCGGCACTGGGCAGTCCGGACAAGGTCGCCTTCGTGCCGCTGCGCGCGTCGGAGCGCTTCCCGGCACTGCGCGAAGGCGCGATCGATCTGCTGGCCCGCAACACGACCTGGACGCTGCTGCGCGAGGGCGCGCTCGGTGTGCAATTCGCGGGCGTGCTCTTCTATGACGGCCAGGCGTTGATGGTGAGGGCGCACGGCGCGCCGCGGACGACAGCCGACCTCAAGGATGCGCTCGTGTGCGTGAAGAAAGAGACGACGAGCCAGGATCATCTGGCGGCGTATTCCGCGGCGCATGGCCTGAACCTGCGGCCGGTCGTCGTCGCATCGACAGGCGAAGCGAGCACGGCCTTGTTCTCCGGACGGTGCCGCGCGTGGACGAGCGATGCGTCGCAGCTCGGCGCCGCGCGCCTGACCGCGCCCGGCGGCCCGCAATCCTGGCTGATCATGCCGGAACGCATTTCGCAGGAGCCGCTCGGGCCCGTCGTACGCGACGACGACCCGAAGTGGTTCGTGCTCGTGCGCTGGGTGCTGATCGCACTGGTGCGCGCCGAGCAGCTTGGCGTCACGCGGGCAAACGTGGCGCAGCGCTCGCATGAAGCCGACGTGCAGGCCGCGCTGCTCGCCGACGACGAAGTCAACCGCAACCTCGGCGTCACGTCGGGGTGGATGCTGCGCGCCGTGCAGGCCGTCGGCAACTACGGCGAAATGTTCGACCGCAATCTGGGGCAGCACAGCCCGCTCGGACTCGAGCGCGGGCTCAACGCGCTCGAGTCCGGTGGCGGCCTGATGGCCGCGCCACCGGTGCGATAGGTGAAGGGAGCCGACGCATGAGTGAAGCACAGATCGTCATCGCGCTGGCCGTCTTTGCAGCGGTCATTCTCGCCATCGCGTTCAATCTGATCGACATGGCGGTCGCCGCGCTGGTGGGAACGTGCCTGCTCGTCGCGCTCGGCATCCTGACCGCGCAGGACATCGCCGTCGCGTTCGGCAGTTCGAACGGACCGCTGAGCCTGTTGTTCGGCGGCATGGTCGTCGCTCGCATCCTCGGCACAACGGGCGTGTTCGATCTGCTCGGCGACTACTACCTGCACGCGACGGGCGGGAGCGGGCGGCGCTTCCTGCTGCTCCTGATCGCGATCGTCGCGCCCCTGTGCGCCGTCCTGCCGAATGCGACCACGGTCGTACTGCTCGCGCCTGTCATCATTCGTGTCGCGAAGGCGCTCGACGTGGACATCGCCGAGCCGATGATCCTGACCGCGATCGTCAGCAATTCCGCCGGCCTGCTGACGCTCGTCGGTGATCCGGCGACCTACCTCGTCGGCAGCTCGATCGGCATGACGTTTGCGTCGTATCTGCGTCACGTGAGCCTCGGCGGCGTGATGGCGCTGGCGATCATCGTGCCGCTGTTGCCCCGGCTGATGCCGGGCGTGTGGCGCATGCAACGTGCGTTGCCGCCGCGCGAAGCGGCAACGCGCGTTGCACGGCCGATCTATGCGGGCATCACGCTCGCCGTGCTGGCCGCGATGGTGGTGCTGTTCATCTTCGGCGAGCATCTGCCGGCGCCGATCGTTCCGCCGGCCGCTGCGCTGATCGCCAGCGCGCTGGCGCTGCTCGTCGGGTTCGCGGCGCGCGTCGAGCCCACCGACAACGTGTTACGCGATGTCGACTGGAGGACGCTGGTCTTTCTGGCGAGCATCTTCTGTCTCGTTCAGGCGACGGTCAAGACGGGCATGCTTCAGATGCTGGCGTTGCGGCTGTATGACCTGTTCGGCACGCAGTTGACGCTCGTCGCACTGACGGTGATCGCGGGGATCGGCTTCCTGTCCAGCCTGCTCGCCAATGTGCCGGTGGCAGCGGCGTCCGTCGTGATGATCAAGGGCTATCTGGTGGCGGCCGAGATCGTGCCCGAGAGTGCGCTGTCCGCGCACTTCACGCAATGGCCGTCCGCGACGATTCCGGTGTTCATCGCGATGATGTTTGGCGCGACGCTCGGCGGCAACGCGACGCTGATCGGTGCGTCCGCAAACATCGTCGCGGCCGGTGCGTGCGCTCGCAACGGCACGCCGGTGACGTTCGCGCGGTTCCTGCGCTTCGGGTTGCCCGTCACGCTTTGTCAACTCACGGCATCTGCGCTTTACGTGATGGCGGTATCGCGACTGATGCATTAGCAGGAATCCTGTCGAAGCGATTACATAGACAAAATCCGCGCATCCTGCGCGTGCCAACGGCAAATTATTCCCGTTGTCCTGGCATGCAATGCACGCGTATACCTAGAATTGATTCCGGGTGAGCCGTGAATCGCGGCCCCCGACGCCGATGTCCAGGCGGTCTGTCGCGCGAGACCAAACAATCAATACGTCGATCGGGATTCGGGCACGCCGGGGCCATCAAGGCTGCCCGTTTGTCGCATCGATCACGCGCTCAGCCATCGCCGTTGCGCACCGTGGAACGCTCGACAGGTGCCGGATTTTCCGCGCGTCGTCACGGAGAAAAATGGCCATGTCTCTGTCCTCGCTGCGTACCGACCTCGTTCCGGCGCATAGGTTGCCGCCATTCTTTTGGCGATTACTTAACTGGCGCCGTCCAGACCCCTCGGCAAACGGCGCGGTAGCCGATTCGGCGATCCAGGTGTCGCCTGTATCCAGTGAGCGCGACACGATCGACACGCCGCCGCGTGCCGTGCCACACCGGAAATGGGGCAGCGGCAAGATGCTGTCGGCGTCCGGTCGGCGCATCGCACCGACGCTGTTTCGCGCGACCCGCGCGGCGGGATACATTCCGTGGTTCGGCAAACGCCTCAGACCTGGGGGCGGCAGCCGGGACGCGGCGGCTTCCGTGCGCGATGCGCTGGAACTCGTGCCGGTCGCCATTGTCGGCTTCGACGTGCAGGCAGGGATCGGTTTTGCGAATGCTCAGGCGAGGGCGATGTTTGGCTACCGCGCCGACGAGTTGATCGGCAGGTCGGAGCACGACCTGTTTCCCGGATTGTTTTCGGATACGGCGCCCGAAGCGCGAGCGCCTGTCATGTCGCATGCGCAGTCGGTGGGGCAGACCACGCAAACGGTCGTCGCGAAGCGCCGCGACGGCGGCGTATTTCCGGCGGAGGTCACGACGAGCACGAGCCGTGTCGACGGCATGCCGACGCGGCTCGCGGTGATCGTGGATTGCAGCGAGCGGGTCGAGCTTAACCGCAACCGACGCGAGCTTGCGCACCTCACGCGCATCTCGGCACTGGGCGAACTGGCGGGATCGCTCGCGCACGAACTGAACCAGCCGCTCACCGCGATCCTGAGCAACGCTCAGGCCGCGCAGCGCTTCATGGACGCAGACCCGATCAACCTGTCGGAGATTCGCGAAACCCTGGAGGACATCGTGGCGGACAACTGTCGCGCCGGGGAAATCATCCGCAAGATGCGTGCGCTCGTCAGCAAGGGCGATGTGGACCTGCAACCACTCGACCTCGGCGGCATCGTCAGCGATGTCGTGCTGCTCGTGCACAGCGATGCAGTGCTGCGCGGTGTGCGGACGACGTTCGACGTCGACGGCGACCTGCCGGCCGTGCGCGGCGACAAGGTGCAGTTGCAGCAGGTCGTGCTCAATCTCCTGCTCAATGCGTTCGATGCAGTGCAGGGCGGATTCGCGTCGGATCGGGTCGTCGCGGTGCGCGTGTGGGCCGAGCCGGACGCGACGGTGCGCATGGGGGTGCGGGATCGGGGGCACGGTCTGACGATCGATCAGATCGACCGGATCTTCAAGCCGTTCTATACATCGAAGCCGCACGGGCTGGGGCTTGGCCTGTCGATCAGCCGCACGATCGTCACCGCGCACGGCGGCCGTCTCTGGGCGGAAAACAATGCGGACCGCGGTGCGTCGTTCTACGTTGCATTGCCGTCGGAGGGCGCGTGTCGCGAACCATGAACGCTTCCGGAATCGTATTCGTCGTGGATGACGACCCGTCGGTTTGCCGCGCGCTGACACGGCTTGCGCGTTCGGTCGGTTATCGTGCCGAGTCATTCCAGTCGGCGCGCGCGCTCCTGACCGGCGCGGATCTGACCAGTTGCCCCGAGTGCCTGTTGCTGGACCTTGAACTGCCTGACGTGAGCGGGCTCGAACTGCAGCGTGTACTGAGCGCGGTGCTGCCGATCGTCTTCGTCACGGGGCACGGCGACATCGGCAAGACGGTGGACGCGATGAGGGCCGGTGCCACCGACTTCCTGCCGAAGCCGGTCGACGAGGCGGTGCTTCTCGACGCGATTGCGCGTGCGCTCGGACGGTCGATGCAGATGGGGGCGTACCGCAGGGAGATCGAGACCATTCAGGCGCGGGTGGGCCGCCTGACGCCACGCGAGCGGGAAGTCATGGCGCTGGTGGTAAGCGGACGGCTGAACAAGCAGGTCGCGGACGATCTCGGTATCGCCGAGAAGACGATCAAGATCCACCGCGCACGCGTGATGGAAAAAATGGAGGCGGCGTCGCTCGCCGACCTCGTGCGACTCGCCGACAAGGTCGGCATCGGCGCAATGCAGAACGCCCGCGCGCTTCGCTGAGGGAACGTGCGGCGCACGGTCGGTGGACCAAAGTCCTATACCGGTTTCGCCCCGCGGCTGATAGCCTCAATCTGCGGGATCGCTGCGACCCAGTCATTTGTCGAATCCGGAAAGATCACAATGGGTAACGTCAAGCCATTCGTTGCGGTGGTCGACGACGATGAATCGGTGGGTCGGGCGATCAAGCGCCTGCTGCGTTCCGTCGGCATCGGCTCGGACACCTTCTCGAGCGGCGACGATTTTCTCGACGCACTGGCGGCCATGCCCGCCTACCGCCCGGCCTGCGTGATCCTCGACATCCAGATGCCTGGCCTCAACGGCCTTGAAGTACAGCGGCGCCTGGTCGGGAGCGGCATGCCCGTCATCCTGATCACCGCCTACGACGACGTCGCCGTGCGCGAGCATGGGCTCGCATCCGGCGCAGCCGGATATCTGCGCAAGCCGTTCAACGACGCACTGCTGATCAAGACCGTACAGACGGCGCTGGGCATCCCGTCGTCGCTCTGAATTCCCGCCCGCGCGGTGACGCGACATGGGACCAAAGTCCGATTGTCTTCGGCAGGTACGCCAACCACACTGAAATGCGACAACGCGCGAATTGTCGGCGCATGCGTCGCACACGCTCGCTCGACGGCTGGAAATCAACGGGAGTACGCATCATGTTCGATTGTGTTCGCAAGCTGGCAATAGTCTCCCTGTTCGCCGTGACGGCCGCCTGCTCGACCGGGCAATCGCCATCCGGTTCGTCGTCGGAGGATGCCGTGCTCGACCAGGACGTGCAGGCCGCACTGGCGAACCTCTATGCCGGCACGCCGCAGGCCAAGGACGTCGCGCAAAAGGCGAAGGGCATCCTGGTATTTCCGACCGTGGTCCGGGCAGGGTTCATTGCCGGAGCGTCGCACGGCACCGGCGAGTTGATCGAGGGAGGCAAGGTCACCGGTTACTACGCAACCACCTCGGTGACCTACGGTCTACAGGCCGGCGTGCAGACCTACGGCTACGTGATGATGTTCATGTCGGACAAGGCGCTCGACAACCTGAAGACGAGCGCTGGATTCGAGGTCGGCATGGCACCGACAGTGGTGATCGGGGATGCGGGCGCCGCGAAGAACCTGACGACGGCGACGCTTCAATCCGACATTTACGCGTTCATCTTCGATCAGAAAGGGCTGATGGCCGGGATCGGCCTCAGGGGATCGAAGATTACCCGCCTCAATCGGCGATGACGGCATGTCATGGGTCGTGAGGCCGCGATCCACGCGCGCACGACGACTGGCAGGTCGACGGAAGATCGGACGGAAGCGAGGCCGGACATGGCATCCGGACGACAGCGAGGGAAAGGGACGTGGCAAGGCACGCATGCGAGCGTCGTGCGCATCCGGCGGTTCACGCGCGTCGTGGCCGGCGTCGTCGCCTTGACGATCGTCGGTGCGTCATTCGCCCGGCAGCAGCCGATCGACTACCCCGCGAAGGACCGGAGCGCCCGGAAGCAGCAGACCGATACGGCGGAATGCCAGGGGTGGGCGAAGCAGACCACGGGCATCGACCCGGTGGCCCTCGCGCAGCGCAGCGCGTATGCGCCCGCTCCGCCGCCGCAGGGCGGCATGCTCCGAGGGGCCGCGGGCGGTGCCGCAGCGGGTGCCGCGACGCTCGTGAATCGCGACGATGCCGTCGTGGTATTCGGTAGCTGCATGGCGAAGTGGCGCTCGGGGATCAACTCATGAAGCCCGTATCCGTTCTCAGTTCGATGCCGCTGATCGTGGCTCTCGCGTTGTGCGCGGGATGCAAGAAGCCGGCGGGCGTCCCGGCGCTCGGCGCGCCTCAGGTGACGGTCGTCGCGGTCGCGCCGCGCGACACGCCGGTCGATTTCGAATTCACTGCGCAGACGCAGAGCTCGCACGAAGTCGAGATTCGCGCACGCGTGGACGGCTTTCTGGACAAGCGTACCTATGTGGAAGGCCAGATGGTGAAGACTGGCGAGACGCTGTTCCTGATGGACCACAAGCCGTTCGAGGCCGCGCTCCAGACGGCGAAGGGCCAGTTGGCGCAGCAGCAGGCGCGGCTCAACGTCGCGAAGGAAAATCTGGCCAGGGTCAGGCCGCTCGCTGCACAGAACGCATTGAGCAAGAAGGATCTCGACGACGCGGTGGGCAACGCACAGCAGGCGGAAGCCGCGGTGATCGCCGCGCAGGGGCAGGTGCAGAGCGCGCAGCTCAATCTCGGCTACACGACGATCAAGTCGCCGATCACCGGGCTGTCGAGCTTCGCGCGGCAGCAGGACGGCAGCTACGTGACGGCCACGGGCAGCGGGCTGCTGACCTATGTGTATCAGCTCGACCCGATGTGGGTGAACTTCAGCATCTCGGAAAACGAATTGCTGAAGTACCGCGACGAAATCACGCGCGGACGGCTGCGTTTTCCGCCGAACGACGAGTTCGTCGTGACGCTCGTGCTCGCGGACGGTTCCGAGTTTCCGGAGCGCGGGCGGATCAATTTCGCTAACCCCGCGTTCAGCACCGAGACAGGCACGTTCCTCGTGCGCGCGGTATTCGACAACCCGAAAGGCACGTTGCGGCCCGGACAGTTCGTACGCGCGCGCGTGTCAGGCGCGATGCGACCGGCGGCGGTGCTCGTGCCGCAACGCGCGGTGCTGCAGGGGGCGCGGAGCCATTTTGTCTGGGTCGTCGACAACGAATCGAAGGCGCACCAGCGCGTCGTCGAAGTCGGCGAATGGCATGGCGACGACTGGTTCATCACCGACGGGCTCAAGGCCGGCGAGCGCGTCGTCGTCGACGGAGCGATCCGTGTCGCACCCGACACGCCGCTGAAGATCGTGTCGGCGCCGGCGCCGGCCGCGCAGGCGACTTCGTCGAACGGGTCGGGCGGCACGGCGACGCCATGACGGAGCGGCCACATGAGCATCTCCCACTACTGCATCGACCGGCCGATCTTCGCGTCCGTCATCTCGATCGTGATCACGCTCGGCGGCGCGCTGACGATGCTCGCGCTGCCGGTCGCGCAGTACCCGGATGTCACGCCGCCGCAGATCACGATCGCCGCGTCGTACCCGGGCGCCAGCGCCGACGTCGTGGCCAACAACGTGGCCGCGCCGATCGAGCAGCAGGTCAACGGCGCGGACAACATGATCTACATGAACTCGTCGAGCTCGTCGACCGGCAGCCTGACGATCAACGCGTACTTCGAGATCGGCACCAACCCGGAACTCGCGCAGGTCGACGTGCAGAACCGCGTGAACCTGGCGCTGCCGCAACTGCCGCAGTCGGTCCAGTCGCAGGGCGTGCAGATCCAGAAGAAATCGTCCGCGTTCATGATGGTGATCGCGATCTATTCGCCCGAGCAGCGCTACGACGCGACCTACATCGCGAACTACGCGAACATCTACGTGCTCGATGCGATCAAGCGCATCGGCGGGGCGAACCAGTCGTCGATCTTCGGCACGCCGGATTACGCGATGCGCATCTGGCTGAAGCCGGACCGCATGGCGCAACTGGGCATCACGGCGGCGGACGTGCAGCGAGCGGTGGCGAACCAGAACCAGCAGTTCGCCGTCGGGCGGCTCGGGCAGGCGCCGACGGGCAACCCGGTCGAACAATCGTTCGCGGTGACGACACCGGGGCGCCTGGCGGAGCCGGCCGACTTCGACAACATCATCATCCGCGCCGCGAGCCAGGGCGCGGCAATCGTTCGCCTGAAGGACGTCGGGCGCGCCGAACTCGGGCAGAAGGATTATTCGATCCGCAGCCGCTTCCAGGGCAAGCCGGCCACGATCATCGCGGTGTACCAGCAGCCGGGCGCGAATGCGCTCAACGTGTCGCGCGACGTGCGCGCGGCGCTCGCGGAAATGAAGAAGTCGTTTCCGGAAGGGCTCGACTACAAGATCGCGATGGACACGACGGATTTCACGCGCGCGTCGATCACGGACGTCGTCCACACGTTCTTCGAGGCGCTGATCCTGGTGGTGATCGTCGTATTCGTGTTCCTTCAAAGCTTGCGCGCAACCATCATCCCGGTGCTGGCGGTGCCGGTGTCGATCCTCGGCACGGCCATGGGCATGGCCGTGCTCGGCTTTTCGATCAACATGCTGACGCTGTTCGGCATGGTGCTCGCGATCGGCATCGTGGTCGACGACGCGATCGTGGTGATCGAGAACGTCGAGCGCAACATGACGGTGCACAAGCTCGACCCCAAGGCGGCCGCGAAGCGCGCGATGGACGAGGTGGCCGGGCCGGTGGTGGCGATCGTGCTGGTGCTGTGCGCGGTGTTCGTGCCGGTGGCGTTTCTCGGCGGCATCACGGGGCAGCTCTACAAGCAGTTCGCGATCACGATCGCGATTTCGGTCGTGATCTCGGGCATCGTCGCGCTGACGCTGTCGCCCGCGCTCGCCGCGCTGCTGCTCAAGAGCGGGCACCATGAGAAGAAGGGCTTCTTCCGGTGGTTCGAGCGCGTGTTCGCGAGGATGACGGCCGGTTACACGCACGCGGTCAGGTTCGTCATCAAGCGCTTCGTGATGGCGCTCATCCTGTTCGGCGGCATGATCGCGCTGACGGTGGTGATGTTCCGGACGGTGCCCGGCGCGTTCCTGCCGCCGGAGGACCAGGGCTACCTGCTCGGCGCGATCATCATGCCCGATGCGGCGAGCCTCGACCGCACGGGCGATGTGTCGGCGCGCGTCGGCGACTACTTCATGAAGCAGCCGGCGGTCGACAGCATTACGACGGTGGACGGGTTCAGCCTGCTCGACAGCCAGAACAAGAACAACGCGGGTACTTTCTTCGTCGGTCTCAAAGGCTTCGACGAACGCTACAAGTTCGCGAACATCAGGACGCAGAACGCGCGCGCGGTGCTGATCGACGCATACAAGACGCTGTCCGGGATCCGCGAGGGGATCGTCATTCCGGTCAACCCGCCGTCGATTCCGGGGCTCGGCACGACGGGCGGCACCGAGGTGTGGGTGCAGAGCAAGGGCGACGCATCGATCGCGCAGCTGGCCGACGTCGTGGACGACTTCGTGCGCAAGGCGAAGGCGCGGCCCGAGCTGGTGGGCGTGACGTCGACCTTCAACGCATCGTCGCAACAGTTGCTGGTCGACGTGGATCGCGACAAGTCCGAGACGCTCGGCGTGCCGGTGCAGGACGTTTACAGTGCGATGCAGACGATGTTCGGCTCGCTCTACGTATCGCAGTTCAACCGTGCGAGCCGGCTCTGGCAGGTCATCCTGCAGGCCGAACCGTCGTACCGGCTCAAGCCGCAGGATCTCGACCAGATCTTCGTGCGCAGCAACAGCGGCAACATGGTGCCGCTCAAGTCGGTGGTGACCTACAAGTACGTCACGGGTCCCGACCTGATCACGCGCTTCAACAATTTCCCCGCCGTCAAGATCACCGCGAACGCGGCGCCCGGCTACAGTTCGGGCCAGGTGATCGCCACGCTGGAGGAGCTTGCCGCGCAGATGCCGGCCGGCTACGACGTCGCGTGGAGCGGCGAGGCGTACGAAGCGCGCCAGTCGGGCGGCACGTCGGGCCTCGTGTTCGTTTTCGGCCTGATCATGGTGTTCCTGATCCTCGCGGCGCAATACGAGAAGTGGTCGCTGCCGTTCGGCGTGCTGATGGCCGTGCCGTTCGCGTTGTTCGGGGCGCTGGTCGCGATCATGCTGCGCGGGCTCAACAACGACGTGTACTTCCAGATCGGGATGACGATGCTGGTCGCGCTCGCTGCCAAGAACGCGATCCTGATCTTCGAGTTCGCGGTGATCAACCGCGAGGCCGGCGCTTCGCCGTTCGACGCGGCACTCACGGCAGCGGAGGAGCGCCTGCGGCCGATCATCATGACCTCGCTCGCGTTCATCCTCGGCGTCGTGCCGCTCGCGATCGCGCTCGGCGCGTCGGCGAACAGCCGTCACTCGATCGGCACGGGCGTGATCGGCGGGATGCTCGGCGCGACGGCCATCGCCGTGTTCTTCATCCCGATGTTCTATTACCTGCTCGAATCGATGTCGTCGCGTTCGCGCGACAAGGCCGCACCGCCGCCGTCCGAATCGGGACCGGGCTCGCCGCATGCTGCGCCCTCGGCGCGGCGCAAGGACGACTGACATGCGCCGCGCTGCACTCTGGCGCCTCGGTGCGCCGTTCCTGCTGGCCGGGTTGGGCGGCTGCATGCTCGGCCCGGACTACGTGCGGCCGAAGGTGGATGTGCCGGCCACCTTCCGCTTCCAGTCGGCCGAGGCGGAGGACGTTGCCAATACCGCGTGGTGGCAGCAGTTTCAGGATCCGGCGTTGAACGACCTGATTGCGGCCGCGCTCGCGGAAAATCGCGATGTCAAGATCGCATCGGCGCGCGTCGACGAATTCCTCGGCCAGTTCGTGTCGACGCGTTCCGCGTTGCTGCCGCAGATCGGCGCGGGTGTCGACGTGTCGCGCCAGCGCTCGTCGCAAAGTGGTCCGGTGCCGCTACCGGCGACCGTTTCACCGGTTTCCAACCAGTTCCAGGCGAGCGTGTCTGCGTCGTGGGACATCGACTTGTTCGGCAAGGTCCGGCGCGAGACCGAGGCCGCACGCGCGAACCTGCATGCGAGCGAGGACGCGCGCCGCGCGACGATCCTCACGCTGGTGGCGTCGGTCGCGTCGTCCTACATCACGCTGCGCAGCCTCGATCGCCAGCTCGAGATCGCGAAAGCGACGACCGCGAGCCGCGCGGAATCCGTCCGTGTGTTCACCGCGCGCTTCAAGGGCGGCGAGGTATCACAGATGGAACTGGCGCAAAGCCAGTCCGAATACGAGGCGACGCAGGCCGCCATCCCGCAACTCGAAACGCAGATCGCACAGCAGGAGGACGCGCTGTCCGTGTTGCTCGGCCGAAATCCGGGGCCGATCGTGCGCGGCCGCGAGCTGGCCGACCTCGCGACGCCGGCGGTGCCCTCAGGCCTGCCGTCGGACTTGCTCGAACGCCGGCCGGACCTGCTTCAGGCCGAGCAGAACCTGGTTGCGCAGAATGCGCTGATCGGCGCGGCGCGTGCGCTGTATTTCCCGTCGATTTCGCTCACCGGGCTGTTCGGCTCGGTCAGCTCGCGGTTCTCGAATCTCTTCACGGGGCCCGCGCGCGTATGGTCGTTTGCAGGCTCGGTGACGGTGCCGATCTTCACGGGCGGCAACATCGCGGGGCAGGTGCGGCAGGCGAACGCACGGCAGCAGCAAGCGCTCTACAGCTACCAGAAGGCGATCGAGGTGGCGTTCCAGCAAGTCGAGGACGCGCTGATCACGCTGCAGAAATCGCGCGAGCAGCTGGATACGCAGGGCCGGCAGATCGAAGCACTGCACACCTACGAGCGCCTCGCCCGGATGCGCTACGAGGAAGGCTACACAAGCTATATCGAAGTGCTCGACGCTGAGCGCACGCTGTTCAATGCGGAGCTGTCGTATACGCAGACGCGTGGCACGACACTCACGTCGCTCGTCAACCTCTACGTGGCGATGGGCGGCGGCTGGGTCGTCATGGCCGAACGAATGACGGCGCCGCCGCCTGCCGCCGGCGAGCCTGCCGCCGGCGAGCCTGTCGCTGCGGCGCCGGGCGCGGGAGTGACGCAATGAGCCACGCTCGTCTCGTCGCCTGCCACGAATGCGACTTGCTCCAGCGCGACGTGCCGGTGCCGCCCGGCGGCACGCTGCGCTGCCGTCGTTGCCGCGCGCAGCTATACCGCAACCGCACCGACACCCTCGAACGCGCGCTCGCGTTCACGGTGGCGTCGATCGTGCTGTTGGTGATTTCCAACCTCTATCCGATCGTTGGCCTGTCGGTCAGCGGGACACTCGTCGAGACGACGCTGGCGGGCGCCGTGCGCGTGCTGTACGACGACGGCATGTGGCCACTTGCCGGCCTCGTGTTCGCGACGACGATCCTGATGCCGGTCGTGCAGATCGCGGGCATGCTCTGGCTGCTGTTGCCGCTGCGGGCGACACGCGTGCCCGCGCGCGCGGCGCTCGTGTTTCGCATGTGCCATCTTGCCGAACCGTGGGGGATGACGGAAGTGCTGATCGTCGGCCTGCTGGTGGCGCTGGTCAAGCTCGCGCATATCGCGAGTGTCGTGATTGGCGTCGCGCTGTATTCGTTCGGCGCGCTGATGCTGGTGCTCGCGGCCGCCCGCGCGGCGTTCGACGCGCGCGACTTTTGGGCGCGCATCGGCGCGGTGCGCGGCGTGGCGGGTGAGGGCGTGGGCGAATGTGAAGGTGAGGGTGAGGGCGGGACGTGCGCGCCTGACCCGTCCCGTATCGTCACCGCGGCCGAATGCGGCCTCGTGCTTTGCCACGATTGCGGACTGCTCGCGAAGGTACCCGGCCATGCACACAATCTCGCGTGCCCGCGTTGCGGTGCCGTGCTGCATGTGCGCAAGCCCGCGAGCGTGTCGCGCACATGGGCGCTGCTGATTGCCGCGATCGTGCTGTACGTGCCCGCGAACGTGTTGCCGGTGATGTACACGAGTTCGCTGTTTGGTGCACAGACGGACACGATCATGAGTGGAGTCGTCTATCTGTGGGTCTCCGGATCATGGCCGCTCGCGATCGTGGTGTTTGTCGCGAGCGTCGCGGTGCCGATGCTCAAGATCCTGGCGCTCGCGTACCTCGCGTTCACCGCGCAGCGACATTCGCGATGGCTGCCGGAGCAGCGTACGCGCATCTATCGCATGGTCGAATTCGTCGGGCGCTGGTCGATGCTCGACATCTACGTGATCACGATGCTTGTCGCGCTGGTGCAGTTCCAGGCACTCGCGACGATCAAGGCCGGCCCGGCGGCGATTGCCTTCGGCGCAGTGGTGGTCCTGACAATGTTTGCGGCGATGACGTTCGACCCGCGCCTGATCTGGGACACAGCGGAGCATGATCATGGGCGGCCCCGAACAGAAGCCTGACGTCCCCGACATACCGGATGCCGTTGCCACCGCGCGTTCGCGCTGGCGCCTGCAGCTCGTGTGGCTCGTGCCGATCGTCGCCGTGCTGATCGGCGGGTGGCTGGCCGTGAAGGCCGTCATCGAGCAGGGCCCGACCATCACGATCAGTTTCAAGACCGGTGAGGGGCTCGAAGCGGGCAAGACGAAGATCAAGTTCAAGAACGTCGACATCGGCGTGGTGAAGTCGGTGGTGCTGTCCGCCGATCACAAGCGTGTGCTGGCGACTGCGGACATTACCAAGGACGCCACGTCGCTGCTGGTCGACAACACCCGCTTCTGGGTCGTGCGCCCGCGCATTTCCGGCGGGACGGTGTCAGGCCTCAACACGCTGTTGTCAGGCTCGTTCATCGGGACGGACGTCGGCGACGCGAAGGCGGTGCGCCGCGACTTCACCGGCCTCGAGACACCGCCGGTGTTCACGAGCGACGAGCCGGGCCGGGCGTTCGTGCTGAAAGGCGCGGACATGGGATCGATCGACGTCGGCACGCCGGTCTTTTTCCGGCGGCTCCAGGTCGGGCAGATCGTTTCCTACACGCTCGATTCGGACGGCAAGGGCGTGACGGTGAGGGCGTTCGTCAATGCGCCCTACGATCGGTTCGTGAATGCGGATTCGCGGTTCTGGCATGCGAGCGGCATCGATGTCGCGCTCGATCCAACCGGCGTGCGCGTCGAGACGCAGTCGCTGGTGTCGATCATGATCGGCGGCATCGCGTTCGAGACGCCCGGCGAGCCGCTCCAACAGGCAGCGGCGCCGACCGACACGACGTTCATGCTGTATCACGATCGTGCAGAGGCGATGAAGCGCCACGACAGCATCGTCGAGAAGTACCTCGTGGACTTTACCGATTCGGTGCGCGGGCTGGCCGTTGGTGCGCCGGTCGATTTCCACGGCGTGACGGTCGGTGAAGTGACCGGCATCTATACACGCTTCGATCGCGGAACCCGCAAATTCAGCATTCCCGTCGAAATCAACCTGTATCCGGAACGCTTCACATCGCGATACCGGACCGGCGCGAAGGGCGGGCGCCTGTCCCAGCACCCCGAACAGCTGGCGAACACGCTCGTGGAGCACGGATTGCGCGCGCAGTTGCGGACCGGCAACCTGCTGACAGGACAACTCTATGTCGCGCTCGATTTCTTTCCCGACGCGCAGAAGGCGACCATCGACTGGGCGGCCAATCCGCCCGAGATACCGGCGATTCCCGGGACGTTGCAATCGTTGCAGGATTCGGTGACGCGCGTGATGGCGAAGCTCAATGGTGTTCCGCTCGACGCGATCGGCAAGAACGCGCAGCAGACGCTTGCCAGTGCCAATCTGCTGCTCAAGCAACTGGATTCCGACGTGGTGCCGCAGGCGCGCGATACGCTGGCATCAGCTCATTCCGCGCTCGATTCGGCGAACAGTGCGCTACAGCCGGGCTCGGAGCTGCAGCAGAACACGGGCGATGCGATGCGCGAGATCGCGCGTACGGCCGCGGCGTTCCGGACGCTCGCCGATTACCTGGAACGGCATCCGGAAGCGATGGTGCGCGGCAAGACGGAGGGTGCGCAGTGAGACGCATTGACATGATCTTCGCTGCCGTAATGATCGTCGGATCGCTGGGCGGCTGCGGCAGTTCGCCGAAGGCGAGCTTCTACACGCTGGCCCCCGATGCGATGCTCGCGAGCACCGAAAACATCGCGGCGGTCCGTGTCGTGGTCGGCCCGGTCACGGTTCCTGATCTGGTCGACCGTCCGCAGATCGTCACGCGCGGTGCCGGTAGCCGCGTGAACATCGACGAATTTGCGCGCTGGGCCGAGCCGCTGAAGACGGACATCGCGCGCGTAATCGCGGCCGATCTCGGGACGCTGCTTGGTTCGGCGCAGGTGAACGTGTTCGATGCCGGCGCGGGTGCTGCGCCGGCGTGGCGCGTGCGCGTGGACGTGATGCGCTTCGATTCCACGCCAGGCGATTCGGTCACGGTCGACGCGCAGTGGACGATCCGTCCGCCGGGGAAGCCGGGCGTGGTAATGGGGCGCTCCGTCGTGCATGAACCGGTGCACGGGCAGGGTTACGACGCGCTGGTCACGGCGCACGACCGCGCGCTGGGGGCGGTGAGTCGCGATATCGCATCGGTCATCCGGACGAACCCGATTCGATGACGGTGGATCGTGCGTGATCGAGGACGCCGAGGAGGTCGCGAATGGCGATCTGGATCAGTTTGCCCAAGCATGCGCGCCGCGCCCGCGGCTGGTAGACCTTGGGCGGCCGCTGCCGGCGTGGCATCCACAAACCGGCATCCGTCATCAGCCGCCGTACCGTTTCCTTGGCCAACTGGATGCCATGGCACTCGGACAACTTCTCGCGCGCCAGCGTCGGGCCAAAATCGGCGTAGCGCTCCCGAATCAGGCTCAAGGCACGATGTGCCAAATCCTCGGGTAGTTGATGGTTGCTCGCGTGGCCACGCCGCTGCGAAAGCAGCCCGGCCGGGCCAGCAGCCCGATACCGGGCGGCCAGCCGTTCGATCTGCCGTCGACTGATCCCGAGCCGCTCCGCGGCTCGCCAAGGCATCAGACGCCGCTCGATCACAGCTTCCACGACCTTCAGACGATCCAGCTCCCGCATCGTCAGTGTCACCAATCCAGCTGGCTGCATGGTCGGCTCCCGTGCTTGCTCAATGAGCCGTTCAGCATGGCAGCAGTCAAAAACACGACATCTGTAAATAGCCAGAACACGACATTAGGATATGGCTGCTACAACATAAACTGTTGATAATTCACGTTATGTAAAGTTTGGTCGCTAACTTTCCCGATACCTACCATCGGCCGCGAAACGGGTTTCGTCTGAGCAAAGATCGCGGGTTTACGATAGTTTACCGCCGCCTTTCCGTAGCCCTACAAAATACCCCGTGTCTGACCAAACACGCCACGGCACGCTGCGGGAGTTTCTCGACCTGATCGACGGTCTAGCAACCGCCGAAATCGCCCGCCGATTGCGCTGCTGCACACGCACTGTCCGCAATTACCTTGCCGGGCGCGCCCCGATCCCTTGGCACCGCATTGAAATGCTACGCCTGCTTGCGCTTGAGGCGCTTGGGGATATCGGCCGTGCGTCAGCCGCCGATGAAACTCCCGTCGCTGCCACACTCGATCCCGATCCGTCCGCACCGGACGTAACGCCCGACGACATGCTTGCATGGGTCGGCGTTCATTCGCCACATCACCTGTCCAGCAAACGAAGCCTCGCGCATTACGTGCGCGGCTGGAACGTCATCGACAAGATTCGGCGCGCGAAGTCCGAAGGTACGTTTGCCGCCGTGCTGGCTCGCTGGCGTTTGCTCGCCGTCGAACTACCGCGCATGTGGCGATCTGGCCCGATGTGGGCCGGAATCGGACCACCAGCGTACAGGCGGAAGTGATTCGGATCGCACAAGCACGGCGCTTTGCGATCCGCCGCCGCTCAAGCAACTGAAAAATAGGGAAATAACGTGACCATTCCGGGGACGCCGCGCATGCGGCGCGCATTCTGTCGCCTGTACCTGTCCTATCGCTTGCCAACGCAGTTGGCGTCGCGCAATCAGCACCTCTTCAAACTTGTGAGTAAGCCATATTGGCGTTCGATGTCCTGCGCAAGAGCGTATCCGTGGCCTGCAATCGCATCAAAATCCTCAACCTTCATTCGTGAGAGATTTGTCGGGAAACTGCGTGCGAGCTTTGCATTTTCTTGGCCTCCACCTTGAATCTTCCTCGCAATGTAGGTGTAAGCGCCCGCGTTGCTTGATCGTTCGAGGTAGTTAACAAACGAACGCACCCGCAATGTCCGCGACTGTTCCGACATGATGTCGGCGAGGCGCTTCGCCCGAAACAAGCTGAAGAAGGATGCTTGCCAATCGGTAAGTGGGGCCCCTGCATCCGAAACGTAAATGACGGTCCCGTCAATTTTGGATTGCTGTTTGCCGACATCGAAATACGGCTCTAGCCCTAGGTTGTCGTAGACGCCTCCATCATAAAGATGCAGGTTCCTAAAGGGCAACGTGACAGGTTCCGCTGGCTTGCTGGCGCCCCATTCCTTACGGCGCATCCATGAGAATGGTCTAGTCTTGATCGAGAGCGGACCGATCAATCCGGGAAATGCCGCCGACACTGCCATCGCACTCGCTAGCGCGAACTCTCCCCCGTAAGCGTACCCAGATTTCCAATCTCCGATGGAGTCACGCTTAAACCGAAACCGTCTCCCGGTCTCCGCAGTTGTCCCATTTATCGACCACTCCGGACGCACGGGCAAATCTTTGAGGCAATGTGTAACACCCCAGCCGCTTAGCGATTTCGCGATCAGATTCGCACGAGACAATATATAGCGCCAGTTTTGCGGAAACGCCAGTTTGCATATCGCGTCGAAGACGAGGCTACGTCGACTCATCTGCATACGAAGCGGCTCGTACACCTGTTCATTAAAGCTTGCGGACGACGGCCAATTCATATTGCACTGGCTAAAGATGAGGCCTACAAGCAAGCTGCCGCCGGAGACAGTCGAAACTCGCGAAACGCGCTCCAACACACCCTGCTCAGCCAAGTACCGCAGCACGCCGAGATGGAACGCCATAGCGCGAGCGCCCCCACCTGACAGTGCCAGCGCGATTTCAAGTTGATCCGGCGCGACACTACTGCTGTTCATACGCTATCCCGACGAGCATTACATGTCGACTTAAGAGTCAGAGCGTGTATTCCGTTTCTACGTCGAGACTACCGATGTAGTTGGGGAAATTGGCCATCGACTCGTCATTGAGATTGCTCGGCCCATTGTATGTAGAATTGGAAACGTAAAAATGAACCTTGCCTTCCACGCATTCCATAGTGATGTCGCCTGCACGGTTTTGGGTGATTTTTTGGTAGCCCGTGTAGTAGTTCAAGTGCCGTGACGGAGCTTCACCGATCACGATGATTTGCGGGTCCAGCTTCTCAAGCCACGAGTCAGGAATTTTCCCTGATTCACGACCATGATGTGAGGCGAAAACGATCGTAGTTTTTTCCAGCTTGATGTGTGCCTCGATTTTCTCCATGAATTCCGTTTCGAGATCACCCAGCCACATCACTGTTGCTCCGTTTTCAAGCGAGTATCGGATTACAGCCGACGTATTGTTATACGACTCACCTGCTTCGCAGAATTCCAGAGCCTCTTTAAAATCAGCGTTGTTGGTATCCGGCCACAGGACGTTGATGCCAGACGCGCCGCGCGTATCGTCCTTCTCGTTCATCCATTTTCGCTTGCAGCCTTTATGGATGTAGAACGCCTTATCGGTATCGTCTCGAAGCTTGCAATAGCGTTTGAACGAGTCCGTATTCGAATCTTTTATGGCCTGATTCTTAACGACATAGAAATTTAGGATGGGCATTTCATCATCGAGTATTTCTATACCCCCAAAGTGATCCTGATCTGGATGGGTGCAAATGAAGCGAGTTATGCCCTTGCCGGCCGACTCTTTTTTCAGCTCGGCGATAATTGCGTCCTTGTTCTCATCAGTGAGATTGCAGTCGATAATTGTAAAGTTATCGCTGTTGTGCTTGATGTAGAACATGTCGCCGTTTCCAACGGAAAAGCTCTTGACGATAGACATGTGGAACCCCGGTGCAGATGCTAGGTCTTGTTATCTAACGGCGACACGAAATCGGGGGGCACCGCTCCCAAGAGCCGTGCTCCATCAAGTCATGTCTCCGCTACCAGCGATCTGAATTTAGCGCCGCGCAGTGTCTCCTTTTGTGGGGGCTGCTGCGGATCGATTATCCCTCTCGTGCAGAGGTGTTAATACTGTATGTGGGGTTCCGTTAGCGGTCAATGCACTACATGCGGAAATTTCGCAACTTTCAGTGCGTCGGGATTGATAATTGCTGTTGCGCCTCGCGCGCAACCGTGCTACCCGAATCCAGCGGTGCTGCGGTTAACCCTGACGGGCATACCTACTGCGATTTCCCTCCCTTTCGGAAATGTGTACGGTGCCGACTCGTCGTCGGATCGTCGCGCATCTCCATCTCAAGCGACGTAGTGAACCCGCCATTTCCGTCCAGGCGGGACGTTACGCGCTTCACGAGCCACGGCGTTTCGTCTATGTCGGGCTTGAACCCCTTCGCGATTGCGGGCATCTCCGGGTACACATCGGCACGGCCGAGCGCCAGCGAAATGTCGAACGTCGCCTGCCCGCGCTGCGTGCGCGTGTACTCCGCTTTCGCTGCGGCCGTTGCTTCCGCCTGCGTCGCGTAGGTTTCCGGTAACAGCTTCACACTGCTGCCGTTGTCGCCGCCGACCGTGACAGATTGCGTGCGCCCTTTCTTCGATGAGTGCCAGCGCGCGCGAACAGACGAATAGCTTTCGCGCTGCGAAACGTGATAACGGTACGAGTCGCCGCTCGACCGCCGAATCTGAATCGTCGGCAACGGCTTACCGCTCGCGGTCGCACCCGCGCCGATCGGCAGGAACAACAGCCGCCCATCCTTCACGGTCATAACGGCGTCGTACCGCTTCGCGAGCCGCGTCAAAAATGACAGGTCACTTTCGCCCGTTTGGTCGATGTGATCGATCTTGATTTTGCCGAGCGCTTCGCCGACAACTGGCGTCATTTTGTGGCGCACCGCGACCGCCTTCACAATCGCGCTGATGGTCTGCGCGTGCCAACTTTTATCCCGGCGTTCGTGCATGGCTCCCGTCATGGATGCCGATCGCGCGCTAATCGTGATCTGATCCGGCGCGCCGTGGAATTCGACTTCATCGACCGTAAAACTGCCCTTGTCGACCAATGGTTGACCGACCCACCCAAGCATCAGTTTTATCGTGACGCCGCGCTTTGGTATCGCCAGATCGCCGCGCGTGTCGTCCAGCACGAGATCGAGTCTATCGGCCTCGTCCGCGCGGGATTCACTCAGCGTCAGATAGATCAGATACGGGGCGATGCTCCGGGAAATGTCGCGCCCGTCCAGCGTGATCCAGTAATCGCATTGAGGCACGATGCGGCCCGCATCCGCCGATTTCTCGCGTGTCGGCCTAGTCGACATTATTTCCCCTTCTTCGCACGCTTCGCCTTGCCCGTCTTGATGTACGGCGGCGCTTCCGACATTGGCGCGTTGTCGACCTTCCCGTTCGCTGGCGCCGCTTTCTCGTTCGGCGATCCATCGTCGACGGTCGCGCGCAATGCGTTGTTGTCGGCGACCTTCAACGTCAACTCGAATTCGATTTTCAACGCGACGCCAAGGACGTTGAAGTACGAGTGTGTTTCGTTCAATTCCTCCAAGGTGAACGCGCCGTAGATGCGCCCCGTGCCGTCGACCAACACGTGCGCGTCGCCCACGTCTGCCATCGATTCGAGAATATCGAGAGAAAGCGGCGTGCCGATTTCACCGGTCGCAATCATTCCCTCAATCCTGATCGTGTCCTCACCCTGCCCGACGTATTGAGTGCTGTCGCGCGCACCGACGCGCGAATTGCTCGCGTGCTTCCACGTCCGCTGACGTTGAAACTGATGGAACGGTGCGATTTCCGTACTGAAAACGAACTGCCCGTAAGAAACCAACATTGCTCACCCTCACCCGATATCCGAAAGACTCGACCCACCGCGTCGACGGCGTTCACGCTCGGCGTCCTGCAGCGCTTGACGCACCGCCGCCTTGATATCGTCGGCGTTACCTGACGGTGCGGTGATGTTGAACGTGTAGTGATGCACGCTCGGCTCGCTCCCGCCACCTTGGCGACCGCTCCCGGCAGACGTTGCCGACGCTGCGAGCGGCCCGCGCTGGTCGATCAGGGGTCGATACTGCTCGGCCCGAACCGGGCTTTGCATAGGGTCCATAGGCGCACCCAGTGCGGCCCCCGTGCCAGTCGCCGCGCCGAACGTGACAGCGGCAACACCCGCGAGTCGCGCAGCCGACGACGCAACACGCACCCGCTCGCCGTCGATCCCGTTCGCGGCCCCCTGCCCGATGAACCCGCCTAGCTCACCGAATACGCGGCTAGGGCTGTGAATGCCGAGCTTTTCCTTGAACCAGTCGACGGTCGAGCTTGCAACGTTCGTGATCGCGTCCTTGACCGATTTCAGCCCGTTCGTTATGCCGTTGACCAACCCTTGCATCAGGTTGCCCCCGAACTCCACGAACTGCTTGCTTACGTCCGCAACCGTCACAATGAGCCCGCCGAGCCACAGGCCGAACCGCTTGCCGCTCGCTGCCGCGCTATCAAGGCTTTCCTTGGTCGTATCGACGGGACCAAACAGCTTTGTGAACCAGTCCCACGCAGCCTGCACCTTTTCCAGTAGCCAATCCCACACGGGTTTCAACGGTGCGAACAGTTCCCCGAGCGACGCAAACAGGCCGGAGAAAATTCCGCTCAACGGGGCTAACCCCTCTTTCAGACCTTCCCAGAATCCCGAGAAAAACGCCTTGATCGGCTCCCAGTAGCGAATGACCAGCAGCGCCGCGAGCGCAATAGCCGTGATCGCGATCCCGATCGGATTCGTAAGCGCTAGCCGACCAACGAACAGCAGTGTTTGGCCGAGCCCTGCGAGCGCACCGGCTACGCCAGTGATCGCCCCGCGCGCCCCGCCCTTCACAATGCTGATGCCACCACGAACAACATCACGGCCGACGCCACCCACTCCGCGGCTCGCGACGTACCGTCCCGCGCGCACAACGCGTCCGGCGATTGCGGCTCGCTTTGCGGCGGCGACACGCCCCAACTCGACGATGTACTCACGCGCCGCACCCGTGCCACGCTTCGCGCTCGCGACCGCATCTGCGCCCCACTTCTTCGACGCGTCGCGTGCGGCGCGGAAAGCGGCGGGAATCCGGGTCGACACAGTACGCGCGAAGTTGCGCGGCGATGACGCGTCCCACGCGGCCGACAGCGCCGACCGCAAACGTGACGCCGCCTTAGTCGCGCCACCGCCTGCCGAACTGAACACCTTCGTGACCTTCGAGAACCGCCCGAGCGCGCCCGAACCGCCGTTGATCCCGCCCACCGCCGCCTTGCCTTCGACGCCGAGCATGCGCAGGCCGAATCGCACCATTGCGAGGGGGCCAATGATCGCCGCAAGCCCGATCATGAGCGTTCCACCTACGCCAAGGATGACGCCGAGCGCGGCCAGTGAGATGAGCGCGATGCGGGTCGCTTCGCCGTGCTGGCGCGTGAATTCCGTCACCCGCGACAGCAGTTTGGAAGTCAGTTCGAGCCCCCGGTTATACAGCGGCAGGATTTTTTCGCCCAACTCAGCTTCGAGCGTTGCGCGCTTCGCGAGCGCGTCCATTTCCTTGCCGTAGGCGATGTTCGTGCCTTCGTTGTAGAGCGCGTCGACGCCGAACGCCTTCGGCGCGTTCTCGCGGTGCTTCATGATGTTCGCGCGCTCGAGAAACAGCGATGCGAAAAAGTCGCCACCCTTGCGCGACGAAAACAGATGGCCGATCTTCGACACAACCTGCATATCCGTCAGATTTCCTTTCGGGTTGATCTTCGGGATGATTTCCTTCATCAAGTATTCGAACGGGTCGGTTTTGTATAGCTCGATCTGGTTGAGCGCTTCGGGCAGGATCTTTGTGACGTGCCCGGTTTTACCGTACTGGACCGATTTCTTGTTGATCAGTCCGGCTTTCACCAGTTCTTCGCCCGATTGCTGAGTCGTGCGCCCCTGCGCCCAGTTCGTATAGGCGCTCATCAGGCCCGTACCGGCACGGAACCCGCCCATTTCCTGCATCGTGTGCAGCAGGCCGAAATAGAACGCGTTGTCGCCCAACTGTTTGGCGGCGATACCGCCCGTCTTGATCGCGTTCAAGAAATCTTCGGGCTTCACCGTGCCGCCCGACGCAACATAGGCTTTCGTCGCGTTGTCTACGGCCTGCTTGAACGCCTCCGGGCTCTTGAGCGACCCACGCAATTCCGTCGTCTTGACGAGGTCCATCAGCATGTTTTCGGCCATCTCGCCGTGCCCCTCGCCATACCCGCGCCGAGCCATCACCGATTCGATGCCGACTTTCATCTTGGCAAGCAACGGGGCCATTTCCTCCGCGTGGTGCATGTCCCGCGTGATGGTGTATGTCTCTTTCAGCAGCTTGAGCTTGTCGAGCTTGCTTAAACCTTTCACGTCGATGCCGTCGGCGAACTTCGTTGCTTCGCCGAGCTTCGTCTCACCGACGCCGAGCGCGCGGAATTGCGATACCTGCTGTTCGTATTCCTTCGCCTCGTTCAGCGTGTGTCCCAAACCACCGAGCACGCGCCCGCCGACGGTACGCGTCGCGTATCCGGCGACAGCCATCCCGGCCGCGAACGTCTGCGTTTTCTGCAACTGTTCACGCGCCGGGGCGAGCGCGGCCTTGCGCGCCTGTACCGCTTTCAACTTGCGCCCTTGATCGGACAGTGCGTCGTTCGTGCGCGTGATGCTCGAATGTAGTGCGCGCTCGTATTCGGCGAGTGTCTGTGTCCCTCGCCCCGCCTGCTGCATCCGGCTATTCAGTTCGCCCAGGCGGTCGCGCTGGCGTGCCTGTTGCGCAGTTAGGGATACGACAGCAGCCGAAGCGCGACGCAGTGAATTTTGCATGCGGACCGTCGGCGCATTGGTCGCCTGAATCTTGGCGCTCAGTTCGGCCACGCCCGCGCGTGCCTCTTTCAGCTTGGTTGCGGTGCGGCCCATCTCCGCACGCAGTGACTTCACCGCATCGACAGTCCGTTTCTGATTCTGGAGTTGCGACAGCTTCTGTTGGAGACTCCCCAACTCCTTCGACGCGGCCCGGCTACCGCCGATGATCTTCTTCAGCGGCGCGGTGATTTTCTCCACCATGCCGAACACGACACGCAGTTTCAGTTCGTTGCTCATTGCTTCTCGTATCGTTCGCGCGCGCGCTCGCGCCAATCCATCAGTTCAGAAACGGACATGCTGTCCATGACGGACGGCGGCCAGTGAAACACCAGCGCCACGTCCGCCATTGCGTCCTCGATTACAGGCGGGAATCCATGCTTTCCCGCATAGCCTTCGTCAGAAAAAAACCGCTCATGACGCCCCCGATTTGCAGCAAGTCGGCCGGGTCGAGCTGTGCCACGTCGATTTCGTTCAACGTCGGGGTCGTGATTCGGGGAATCACCTTCTGGAGCGCGGTCACGTCGAGGTTCACCAGTTCGGTGAGCGACACGCCGCGCAGTTCCCCAGCCATCGGCTTACGCAGCGTAATGGTCGTGATTTCGGTGTCGCCGCGCTGAATCGGTTGATCGAGGGTGATCGTGTTGTCGGTTGCCTTCGTTTTCATCTGTTCGTTCCTTCGAGAATGGTTGTGCAGCCCGGATCAGTCGGGCCGAGTGCAATTAAACGCCGATGATCTTGCGCACGTCGGCGAGCGAGTCGATACCGCCGATGTTCAGGATCGAGTTGAGAACGTCGATTTCGATTTCGGTGCTCCCGTTGATCGACAGCTTGTAATACGCCAGCGGCATCGTCGCCTTCACCGTCGTGTCGTCGCCGGGCTTCGCCGTGCCGAAGTCCAGTTCTTTGAAGCGGCCACGCACGACGATTTCGACGGCCATCCACTGCTCAGACGTTTCATCCTGATACGCACCAGCAAAGCGCAGCATCACACCGTCGGCCGTGCTTTTTCCGTACAGGCGCAGCATGTCGCGCTCGATGCCACCGAGCGTCCATTCAATCTCCATCGCCTCCTGACCGAGATCGATCTGAACCGGCCCCGGCATGCCGCCGCCGCGATATTCCTCCATCTTGCGCGACAGCTTCGGCAGCGTCAGTTCAGGCGTCTTGTGCAGGTACGACGTACCGTTGACAAACACATTGAAGTGTTTCAGTTTGCTGGGCATCCCCATGTTCTTTTCCTCCCTTCAATCGTGCGCGACCGTCGCCGCGCGACGTGTTAGCTGTTGACCTGCGACGCGAAGTCGACCAGATACGAATCGGTGATCGTCTGGCGCAGCGTGAGGTTTTCGAGCGGCGGAACCGGCGTGTAGTCGTAATCGACCACCAGCTTTCCGTCCCGCAGTTCGGCGACGCCGTTGCGGTCCATGTCATAGCTCGCCGACGCGCCGATCAGATAGCCGTTCGTCGTCATCGAACGCAGCTTCGCGCTGATGCTTTCGATAATGTCGCGGGGCAGCTTCGGCACCATCGCGCCGTCGATCGACGGAAACTGCGCCTCTGCGATCGTGTCCGCGAGCACCTGCCCGGTGCGGGTGTAGTTCTCGAACTCGAAATCGGTATCGGCCGAAGCGGTGCGCGAACCCCAAAAGCGAAAACCATCGCGACTGATGAGCGTCGTCACCTGATTCTCGTTGAGGAAACCCGCATCCGTCGCCGGGTTTTGCAAGTCCCATGAAACAGGCTTGCTGATGCCCTGCACACCGTTCACCGCAACGTTCGACAGCGTCTTGTGCCAGCCGACGAGCTGATCGATTTTGGCGCGCATGCCGACCGCATACGCGACCGCGGGCACCACTGCCGCTTGCGACGAAACGTCGTCCCATGCGATGAAGTCCGGCCAGATCACCATGACTTCGCGTTGACCGAACATCTTGCGGTAGGCCACGGCGTCCTCCTTCGTCGCGACCAGTTGACCGTCCACGCCACGCGCGGCGATGTACGCGAACCCGCGCAGCATTTGCGCCGTCGTCGCCAGCGCGTTCGCGACAGGCTGCGTATCGAGCCCCGGCGCGGCGAGAATGCGCGGTTTGACCTGCACGACGCCCGGTGCGGATTCGAGCGCCTTGATACCGGTTTTCGTGCCGTCCGCATTCACCGAGCCGATGACGTTCGACGTCGTTTCGTCTGCGTCCTTCCCTTCCGGGACGCGCACCACGACGACGAACGGGCGCGCCTGCTTCGAAATCGCATCGAGCGTCTTGTAAAGCGTCCCCTTGCGCCCCGCCTTGCCGAGCGCTTCAACCACGTTCGTGACGAGCACGGGCTTGTTCATGGGGAACGCTACGGCGTCAGCATCGGACGCCGTGCAGACGATACCGATAATCGCCGTCGAAATCGTCGTGATGGGACGGACCCCGGAGCGGTCCTCCACTACGGTTACGCCGTGGTGATAGTCCTGCGGCATGGTTGATTCACTCCTGTGTTATTGGTTTGGTGCGGCCCGGATCAGGACCGCGTTTCAGGTTCTCGCGCGTCAGTCGGCGACGATATCGGCACCCGCGAATGCGTACCGGTTCGTTCCGTACTGGCGCAACATCGCGTCGCCGTTCTCACCTTCCGGTACCGGAGCAACCAGCACGGATTCGACATACGCTTTCGGGTCTTTGCCGCTTTTCGGTATGCCTTCAACACTCAGCATCGAATTCGCGAGCGGCGCCAGATTCGCTTTCTTCGATGCGTCGTCGTAGAAGCTGGACATCTGCACCGACGTGGTGTTGGTCGTGTAGCTGATCGTCACCGAGTCGATGCGGTGCGTGCTTGCGGGTGCGCCGGTTTGTTCAACGGTGATGGTCTTTTTCAGGGTCATTGCTCGAATCTCCAATCAAGTTTCAGTAAATACGACGCCGATTGCTCGGCTCAGATGGGCGCAGTCGGCCATTCAACATTCAGCGGAAACCCGGCCTGCTGCGGTACGTCGCGCAACTCGGCGCGGTATTTTCGAAGGGCGGATTCCAGATCAGAGCGACCGGAATCTGCCGCCCGCTCCACCAACGGGTCGACCTGCAACAGCAGCGCATCGCGCTCACTGCGCACGCGTGCGGCCGCGTCGACCAACTCGAATTCCGCCTGGAATTCCGGCCACCAATTCAACAGATCTGCGGGTGTCGGTTGCGGAATGTCGCGCGGCTCCCAAATCGGCACCCACGCCGATTTCGTTTGTTCGAGCGACTTCTCATTGACCGGATGTGCAACCCAGTAATCCTTGCAGCGCACTAGCTGCGGGAATTTCTTCGACAGGATGAAAGCCGCTTGCTCGACGTGGAGCATGAATTTGTTCGTCATTGGTTTCTCAGTACTACGCCGTAGACTACGATTGCGTTGGCTGTCCCGTTTCCGGGGCCACTCAGCCCACACACAACCCACGGTGCAGGCAGTGCGCCGCCGAGCCGATCGACGGTGCCGAAGTTGTTCACACCGGAGTCCCATTGCACGCGCGCACCGGCACCGGCTCGAGCGTTGATGTTTCCCCAAATGTCGTCAATTTCCGCGCCGAGCCAGCGGCCGCGCCAGCCTAGCCACAGGTTCCCGTCAGTCTGTAGCGTCGATCCGCCGACATGCAGGCTGCCGTTCTGCCACGTCTCGCCCTCGTTGCTGGCGCTCCATGGCACGCCGTTGTAAGCACTGTTGATGAGTTCGAGGCCACCACCGTCACGTGCGCGCAGGTACGTCCACGAGTCGTAACCCGGCCGGTTATTGCGCAGGCCGATGTCGGCCTGCCATCCGTCACGGTTCAGGGTTGGGCGGTTGTAGAAGCGCGATTGCGCCGTGACATGGATATCGCTGTTGAACTGGACGCGGTTGTCGGCGTTGTAGACAGTGATCGGGTTTGATTTCCATGTGCCATCCGGATTCATGGTCGCCCATGCCGAATAGTTGCCGTTCATCGTCCCGTGAATCCACGCCTGCGCGGTGCCATCGGCACGAACGAGTACGAGGCCACGGGCGTCCTTAGCGTTCGGCTGCATGACTCGCAGATCGCCGGTCATGGTGTCGCCGTAACGGCTGACCCGCGTGTTCGGATCAAAGTTGGTTTGATCCCACACCCGCCCACCGTTCACATAGAAACCACCCTTTACATCCCACTTACCGCTGCGGAAGTCGTAATAGCCGTTCACTGAGCCGTCATAGGTTCTCATCCCCATGCCATTCCAGCCGAACAACGCGAAGTTGTACTTGTCGTATGCGGCCGCGTCACCGTTTCCGTTCTCGAAGCCGTTCCTCGATCCACCGTAGGATTGGAAGTACAGCGCGGACTGCATCGTGCCGCCGACGTTCTTATCGAGTGGGGTGAGGTTGCCTTCGTGCCAGACAACCTTATCGTTGACTTTTAGGGCGCGCTCAGTGTGGTGATACTGGAACGATCCTTTTGTCGGTGAATACCAGCCAGAGCGATCCAGATTTCCGAAGAAGTAGCCATCATTCTTACCCGCCCTAATCACACCCTCACCGCTAGGCGAAATCTTCACCTCGCCGAGCGCTGCGAATCCGCCGTTCACTTGCAACGCACTCGTGCCGTCATCGCTCGTCATGCCGATCAGCACGCGACCACCATTCGGCATCAGGCCCATATTGCCCGCCGCAATGCCGCTCCCACGAGTAACGTAAAACACATCGCGCGACTGGCTGTAGCCATCGTTCACGGTGCGAACGGTGAACGCGCCATCCCCACCGTGAAGCACTTCCCATTGCTTCTGATCAACGGGAGCGCCCTCACGCCTCAGAATGATTGACGTCTGCCCCGTGCCGCTACCGTTGGTCGCGACGAGAGCGCCGACTCCGCTCGCTCCTTTGACCGGCCCGTTCGCTTTGATTGGGCCATTCACTTGAACCAATGCGTCGCTGCCGTCGTCACCGGTCAGACCGACCACGAACTTACCGTTCTCGGTTACGCGCGCGCGCTCGGTCCCACCGGCGCTGAACGTAATTGCGCCTTTGCCAATCGTCGACGTGCCGTAGAACCCGATATTCGGGCCGTTGGCACCCTTGTACATGCCGATCAGGCCCGACGCACCCGCGCCCTGATCGTTGATGAAGTAGTTCCCGGCGCGCATGCTTCCGGCAACCTGCGCGGTGTTCACGCCGTCGTCAGTTGTTCCGCCGATGGTCATGCGACCGCCGGGCACGAGCTTCGCGCCTTCCGAATTACCCGCGATCAGTTGCAGCACACCAGCGGCCCCCTCGCTGCCGACCGACAGATGGCCATTCGAGCGAAAGAATCCCCAATCGGTGTTGGAATTGGCCCATGCGGTTGTCTTACCGTTGCCAAACCGATGCAGACCGCGTGTGGTCGCGTTACCCCCGACCTGCAACCAACTGCCGTCGTCGGGCGGCTGGCCAATGAGGACGCGATTATTCTGGTAGGTGCCGTCTACGGCCACAAACCGCACGGTTTCCGCCCCGTTGTTCGTGACCGCGAACACGCCATCGGCAATGTGGAAGAATCCCGTGTCCGGCGCGCCGTCATTCACGAACGAGATGCCCGGCTGGGTCACGGTGCCTTCGGCGGCCAGAATCGGACCAGACATCGTGATGCCGGTCGTCTGTGCCGGGTTCGGCAGATTGCCCGTGTGCCACACGTCCTTGCCATTGACGAGAAGGTTTTTCTTCGCGAAATTCAGAGCAAACATTGTGCCGCTCGACGGGAGGTAAAACCCCGCTTCCGATGCGTTACCGAAGAAGTAGCCGCCACTTGCGCCGAAGATTGCGCGCCCCTCCGCAGTGCCGTTGCTCACGTTGAGCATGCCCTTGACGTTCAACTGACCGCCGACGTAGGTAGTTCCCGAGCCCGTGCCGTCCAGCGTTATTGCGCCGGTCTTGTGTTCGATCGTGAGCGGTCGCAGGGCATTCCACGATGCACCTATGCCGCTGCCGTCCGACATGAGCAAATAGAAGTTTGTCCCGTCGTTGCGCAGAATCACATCGCGGCCGTTCATCAGCCGGAAGTTTGCGCCACCGCTATCGAGCCCCGCCGAGGCAACACCGCCCGAGTACAGACCCGTACCGCCGACCTGAAGTGCGGTCGCGCCGTTGTCGTCCATATTGCCGACGATGAGCCTGCCGCCGTGCGTGATCCGCATCGCGCGAATCTGATTCGCGTCGCTGTTCGAATCGTTCGGCGTTCGGTTGATGTAGAAGTCCAGGCATTCGCGGCCCCATGTTCCAGCATCGAAGCCCGCACGCAGCGACGCGATGAGCCGTGCATTGGTGTCAGCGGTGCCACCCGCGAACGTCGCATGAAAGCGCATCTTCGCGGCGCGATTCAGTGCGCCCGACGCTGCCGCGACAACAAGCTGTGCATCCTGATCCGTCGGCGTCGACGTGACGCTCACCGGCCCGGTGAGTTGCGGGCGGACCAGCGGCGCGTAGCGCGCAGCGGCAGTCTTAGGCGTGAGCGCGCGCAAGCCGTCCTTGCCCTCGTTGACCTCCTCCTGTGTCGCAATCTCGATGACACCCTGCACCGTCTCCGACGCGGGCGGATTTAGCAGGCTGTTGAAAAGCGCCGCGGTTTGATGGCCGGGGCACTGATTAAATGGATTTGGTATGCGATTGGCCGCC
>NZ_CABVPW010000017.1:0-173178 GCF_902499025.1 Burkholderia lata
GGTGTCGGCCGCGCCGGTCGCCAGCGGCACGCCGGCCGGCAGGCCAAGCGCGGCCGCAGCCTGCGCGCCGAGCGTGCCGCAGCGCGCAGTCGACGGACGGACCGGTGCAAAGCGGTCGGCCGGCAAGCCGAGCGCGTCGATCAATGCGGGATCCCATGCGCCGTCTGGCGACGCGAGCGCGGTCGCGCACGCATCGCTCGGATCGGCCGCGACGTCGCCGCCCAGCGCGATGCGCAACCAGTCCTTCGGCTGCACGGCCCAGCGCGCGGCGTGCAGCACGTCGGGTTCGTGCGTGGCCAGCCAGCGCAACAGCGGGCCGGCCATGCCCGGCGCGACGGGGTTCGGTGCGACGGGCAAACCGGCGGCGGACCAATCGGCCGTGTCCGCTTCACGCACCGCGCGCGTATCGGGCCACAGCAGCGCGGGCCGCACCGGCTGGCCCGCCGCGTCGATCAGCACGACGCCGTGCATCTGCCCCGAAAACCCGATCGCGGCCACCTGCGCGCGCTCGTCGGCCGGCAGCCGCGCGGCTGCGCGCACGAGCGCCTGCCACCACGTATCGGGCGCGATCTCCGCCCAGCCGGGCTGCGGCGACGACAGCGCATAAGGTTCGCTCGCGACCGCACGCTCGACGCCGTCGGCATCGAGCGTGACGAGTTTGACGGAGCCGGTGCCGAGGTCGATTCCGAGCAGGCGCATGACGTGAGGGCGAATTCGAATGAACGGATGTCGATGATAACGGGATCGCGATGCGCGCCCCGTTTTTTGCCGCCGCGGCGGCAGGCCGAAAACGCGGTCGCCGGCCGGGTTCCACCCGGCTGCACCTTGCAGGCAAAAGCGGCCGTTCGCGGGTTAACCCGGCACGATTTTTCCCAGGCACTTTTTGCCACTATGCAGCCCACCCGATACACACCATAAAGCGGCCTATATTTGACACGGGGGCCGGCGCTATTTTGAAGGGCTATAAAACCGGGAAACCTCACTCCTGCGGCTGTTTCCCGATGATCGACACCCTGTTCCATGCCGAAATGGCATATCGAACCAGCAAAGAACGGAATAGAACCCAGCACTCTTGTTGCGTGGATTCATTCCGAATAATTTCGTATCACCCCGAAAACAAGATCATGGAGTGAGACAGATGCAATCGAACACGGTCCATCCGTGCGATGAAGTGCTGCCGACCGGCAAGCTGGTAACGCTTGGCCTGCAACACGTCCTCGTCATGTACGCCGGCGCTGTCGCCGTGCCGCTTATCGTCGGCGCCGCGCTCAAGCTGCCGAAAGACCAGATCGCGTTTCTGATCAGCGCCGATCTGTTTTCGTGCGGCATCGCCACGCTGATCCAGACGCTCGGCCTGTGGATCTTCGGGATCCGCCTGCCCGTCATCATGGGCTGCACGTTCGCGGCAGTCGGCCCGATGATCGCGATCGGCACCAACCCCGGCCTCGGCATTCTCGACATCTTCGGTTCAACCATCGCGGCCGGCATCATCGGCATCGTGCTGGCGCCGATGATCGGCAAGCTGTTGCGGTTCTTCCCGCCCGTGGTGGTCGGCACGGTGATCGCCGTGATCGGCCTGTCGCTGATGGAAGTGGGCATCAACTGGGCGGCCGGCGGCGTCGGCAATCCCGAGTACGGCAGCCCCGTCTATCTCGGCCTGTCGCTGCTCGTGCTCACGCTGATCCTGCTGATCAACAAGTACGGCCGCGGCTTCATCGCGAACATCTCGGTGCTGCTCGGCATCGTCGCCGGCTTCGCGATCGCCTTCGCGATCGGCCGCGTGAATACCGACGGCGTCGCGCACGCCCCGTGGGTCGGCTTCGTGATGCCGTTCCACTTCGGCCTGCCGCACTTCGACCCGCTGTCGATCGTGACGATGGTCACGGTGATGTTCGTCACGTTCATCGAGTCGACCGGCATGTTCCTCGCGGTCGGCGACATGGTCGATCGTCCGGTCAACCAGGAGCGCCTCGTGCGCGGCCTGCGCGTCGACGGCCTCGGCACGCTGATCGGCGGCATCTTCAACTCGTTCCCGCATACGTCGTTCTCGCAGAACGTCGGCCTGATCGGCGTGACGGGCGTGAAGAGCCGTTTCGTGTGCGCCACCGGCGGCGTGATCCTCGTGCTGCTCGGCCTGTTCCCGAAGATGGCGCAGGTCGTCGCATCGGTGCCGCCGTTCGTGCTCGGCGGCGCGGGCATCGTGATGTTCGGGATGGTGGCTGCGAACGGCATCAAGGTGCTGTCGAAGGTCGACTTCGTGAACAACACGCACAACCTGTTCATCGTCGCCGTGAGCGTCGGCATGGGCCTCGTGCCGGTCGTGTCGCCGCACTTCTTCTCGAAGCTGCCGCCCGCGCTCGCCCCGATCCTGCACAGCGGCATCCTGCTGGCATCGGCGACGGCCGTGATCCTGAACATCGTGTTCAACGGCGTGAAAGGCGAGAAGGACGCGCGCTGCGACATCCGCCGCGCAGGACACGACTTCGACGGCCGTCCCGCCGACGTGCACCACTGATCGCCACGCGCCGGATGATGGCGCGAAGAAGCGGTAACGAAAAACGCCACGGCATGCCGTGGCGTTTTGCTTTGACGGGAGCGGACGACGCGCGGCAATCGTGCGGGTGGTCGCGGCGCTTGAACGCTGGCCGGTGGCCGCGGCGCGACGCGGCACGGAATGTCGGGTATCCGCGCAACGCGACAGGCCCGGCGCAATGAGCATCACCGGAGTCCGGTGCACGCATCGTCACCCCAACCGTCTTCGCGGCGCACGATTCGAGCACGCAAAAGAAAACGCCACGGGCTTTCGTCCGTGGCGTTTTCGATTCCGCAACCAGCCGGTTCGAAGGACAAGCGCGATCGAAACCGCACCGGCCCTTCCTTGCGCTTACCCGTTCGCCGCCGCTGCCGACGCAGGCGCCGGAGCGGCCGCCTTGTCGTAGTCGACCGGTGCATCCGGCGCGCGCGGCGTCTCGCCGGCCCGCTGGACCCACCCGCCGCCCAGGGCGCGATACAGGTCGACCAGGTTCGTCCAGCGTGCCAGACGTGCGCTGATCAGCGACTGCTGGGCCGAGTACAGGTCCGTCTGCGCGGTCAGCACCGACAGGTAGCTGTCGACGCCGTTCTTGTAACGCAGGTCCGACAGGTCGAAGCGACGCTGCTGCGCGTGCTCGTTGCGCTCGAGCGCCGCGATCTGCTGGTCGTACGTACCGCGTGCGGCGAGACCATCCGACACTTCGCGGAATGCCGACTGGATCGCCTTCTCGTAGTTCGCGATCTCGATGCGCTTCTGCACGTGAGCAAGGTTCAGGTTCGCGATGTTCTGACCGCCCTCGAAGATCGGCATCGTGATCTGCGGCGCAAACGACCACGCCGCCGTGCCGGCCTTGAACAGACCGCCCAGCGTCGGGCTTCCGGTGCCGAACGCGCTCGTCAGCGAGATCTTCGGGAAGAACGCCGCGCGGGCCGCACCGATGTTCGCGTTTGCAGCCAGCAGCGTCTGCTCGGCCTGCATCACGTCCGGACGACGCGTCAGCAGGTCCGACGGAAGGCCTGCCGGCACATCCGTCAGCAGGTTCTGCGCGTCGAGCGGCATGCCCGCCGGCAGGTCGTCCGGCAGCGGCTCGCCGATCAGCAGCACCAGGTAGTTCAGCGCCTGCGCACGCGCACGCGCCTGCTCCTGCTGGTTCGCGAGCGCCGTCTCGACGACCGTCTGCGCCTGGCGCAGGTCGAGCTCGGTGCCCGTGCCGTTGTCGAACTGCAGCTTCGTCAGGTTGTACGAGTCCTGCGCCGTCTTCAGCGTGTTCTCGGTGACCTTCAGCAGATCGTCGGTCGACAGCAGCGTCAGGTACTGATCAGCCACCTGCGACACCAGCGAGATCTCCTGCGCCTGCCGTGCGTACGACGTCGACAGGTACTGCGCGAGCGCCTGGTCCTTCAAACTCTGTACGCGGCCGAACAGGTCGAGTTCCCACGACGCCGCGAGCCCGACGTTGTAACTGCGCGAGATCATCGACGCGCCCGACGTCGACAGGCCCTGCGGGATACGCTGGATGTTGCCCGTGCCCGTGCCGTCGAGCGTCGGGAACAGGCCCGCGCGCGCGATCTGGTACTGCGCGCGCGCCGCCTCGATGTTCAGCACCGACACGCGCAGGTCGCGGTTGTTTTTCAGCGCGATCTCGATCAGCCGCTGCAGGCGCGGATCGACGAAGAACTCGCGCCAGCCGATGGCGGTCGCAGCTTGCCCGTTCGCGCTGCGCGCGCCGGCCGCACCCGGCTGCGTCGCGTAGACGCCGCCGGCCGGGTACGCCTGCGCGACGGGCGCGTCGGGCCGCTTGTAGTGCGGCGCCATCGTGCAGCCCGTGGCAAAGAGCGCGACCGCGATTGCAGTCAAAGCGTGTTTTTGCATCATCACTGTCCCTTGTTGCCTTCGTCGCCGTTGCCCGGCTTCTCTTCGTGGTGCGAGTGCTCCTGAGCCAGGCGCAGCGCCTCGTCGACGTCTTCCTTCTCGCCGCTGAAGATCGCGCGGATCTTCACGAAGAACATCGGGATCATGAAGATCGCGAGGAACGTCGCCGTGATCATCCCGCCGATCACGCCCGTACCGATTGCGTGCTGGCTGGCCGAACCCGCGCCGTTGCTGATCGCGAGCGGCATCACGCCGAGAATGAACGCGAGCGACGTCATCAGGATCGGACGCAGCCGCAGGCGCGCCGCTTCCAGCGCCGCCTCGATCGGCCCCATCTTCTCCGTCATCTGCAGTTCGCGTGCGAACTCCACGATCAGAATCGCGTTCTTCGCGGACAAGCCCACGGTGGTCAGCAGGCCGACCTGGAAGAACACGTCGTTCTCGAGGCCGCGCATCGTTGCCGCAAGCAGTGCCCCGATCACGCCGAGCGGCACCACCATGATCACCGAGAACGGGATCGACCAGCTTTCATACAGCGCCGCGAGACACAGGAACACGACGAGGATCGAGATCGCGTACAGGATCGGCGCCTGCGAGCCGGACTGGATTTCCTGGAACGACAGGCCGGTCCACGAATAGCCGATACCCACCGGCAGCTTCTTCGCGAGCCCTTCCATCGCGGTCATCGCCTGACCGGTCGACTTGCCCGGTGCGGCCTGACCCTGGATTTCCATCGCCGACACACCGTTGTAGCGCTCGAGCTTCGGCGAACCGTACGTCCAGTGACCGGTCGCGAACGAGCTGAACGGCACCATCCCGCCCGACCCGTTGCGCACGTACCAGATGTTCAGGTCGTCCGGCGTCATCCGGAACGGTGCGTCTGCCTGCACGTACACCTTCTTGATCCGGCCGTCCGTATCGAGGAAGTTGTTCACGTACTTCGACGCCCATGCGATCGAGAACGTCTGGTCGATCGCATCCGCCGTCACGCCGAGCGCATTCGCCTTCTCGCGGTCGATGTCGACCTTGTACTGCGGCGTATCGTTCAGGCCGTTCGGGCGCACGCCCTGCAGCGTCGGATCCTTCGAGGCCATCCCGAGCAGCTGGTTACGCGCGGCCATCAGCGCGTCGTGGCCGAGACCCGCGTTGTCCGTCAGCTCGAAGTCGAAGCCGGCAGCCGTACCGAGTTCAGGAATCGACGGCGGGTTGAACGGGATCACGATCGCGTCCTTGTAGCCCGCGTAGCGCCCGAACATCCGGCCGATCAGCGCCTGCACCTTCTGGTTCGCATGCTGACGCTGCGAGTAGTCCTTCAGGCGCACGAACACGAGACCGGAGTTCTGGCCGCGGCCGGCGAAGCTGAAGCCGTTGACCGTGAACGCCGATTCGACGATTTCCTTCTCGTCCTTCAGCAGGTAATCGGAAATGTTCGCGAGCGTCTTCGCGGTCGTTTCCTGCGTCGAGCCCGACGGCGTCTGCACGATCACGAACATCAGGCCCTGGTCTTCATCCGGCAGGAACGACTTCGGCAGGCGCACGAACAGCAGGCCGACCGCGACGATCACGACCAGGTAGATGATGAGCCAGCGGCCCGACCGCTTGATCACGTGGTGCACGCCGACGTGGTACTTGTCGCGGCTGTTGTTGAATGTGCGGTTGAACCAGCCGAAGAAGCCCTTCTTCTCTTCGTGATGCCCTTGCGGGATCGGCTTGAGGATCGTCGCGCACAGTGCCGGCGTCAGAATCAACGCGACGAGCACCGACAGCACCATCGCCGACACGATCGTCAGCGAGAACTGACGATAGATCGCGCCGACCGACCCGCCGGAGAACGCCACCGGCACGAACACCGCCGACAGCACGAGCGCCACGCCGACGAGTGCGCCGGTGATCTGGCCCATTGCCTTGCGGGTCGCTTCCTTCGGCGACAAGCCCTCTTCCGCCATCACCCGCTCGACGTTCTCCACGACCACGATCGCATCGTCCACCAGCAGGCCGATCGCGAGCACGAGGCCGAACATCGACAGCGTGTTGATCGAGAAGCCCACCATCGACATGATCGCGAACGTGCCGAGCAACACGACCGGCACCGCGATCGTCGGGATGATCGTCGCCCGCAGGTTCTGCAGGAACAGATACATCACGAGGAACACGAGCACGATACCTTCGAGCAGCGTCTTGACCACTTCCTCGATCGACAGCTTCACGAACGGCGTCGTGTCGTACGGGTACTTCACGACGAGGCCGTGCGGGAAGAACGGTGCCAGTTCGTCGATCTTCGCGCGCACGGCCTTCGCGGTCGCGAGGGCGTTCGCGTTGGTCGCGAGCTGAATACCGAGTGCCGCGGTCGGCTGACCGTTGTACTTCGTGTCGAAGTTGTAGTTTTCGCCGCCGAGTTCGATCTTCGAGACATCCTTCAGGCGAACCTGCGAGCCGTCCTGGTTGACCTTCAGCAGGATGTTGCCGAACTGCGCGGGCGTCTGCAGCAGCGTCGATTCGGTGATCGTCGCCTGCAGCATCGTGCCCGGCGTGGCCGGCGTGCCGCCGATCTGGCCGCCTGCGATCTGCACGTTCTGTGCGGCGATCGCGGTCGACACGTCGACCGGCGTGAGGCCGTAGTTCGTCAGGCGGTTCGCATCGAGCCAGATCCGCATTGCGTACTGCGAGCCGAACAGCGTGACGGTACCGACGCCGTTCAACCGGCTGATCGGATCCTTCACGTGCGACGCCACGAAGTTCGCGAGGTCGTACTTGTTCATGCTGCCGTCTTCGGAGTTGAAGGCGAGCACCAGCAAGAAGCTGCTGCTCGACTTCGTCACCGAAAGGCCGAGCTGCTGCACGACCTGCGGCAGAATCGGCGTCGCGAGCGACAGCTTGTTCTGCACCTGAACCTGTGCGATGTCGGCGTTGGTACCCGGCGCGAAGGTCAGCGTGATCGTCGCGTTACCCGAGTCGTCACTGGTCGACGACATGTACAGGAAGTTGTCGAGACCGCTCATCTGCTGCTCGATCACCTGCGTCACCGTGTCTTCCACCGTCTTCGCGGAAGCGCCCGGGTAGTTCGCGGTGATCTGGATCGATGGCGGCGCGATCGTCGGATACTGCGAGATCGGCAGCGTGAAGATCGCCGCAACCCCGGCCAGCATCAGGATGATGGCGATCACCCACGCAAAGATCGGGCGATCGATAAAAAACTTTGCCATGAAACAGGCTCCCTGTTATTGCGCGCTCGAAGCAGCGGCAGCACTCGCCGGCGCGGCGCCCGATGCGGCAGCACCGGAAGCGGCAGCGGCGCCGGAACCGGCGGCAGCCGGCGCGGCGGTGGCAGCAGCAGCACCCGGTGCGGCATCGGCCGCCGGTGCGAGCTGCGCGGCGACCGTCTTCACGGTCGCACCCGGGCGCACCTTGTCGACGCCCTGCACGATCACGTGATCGCCCGCTTCCAGACCGCCTTCGACGATCCAGTTCGCGCCTTGCATGCCCGTCGTCTTCAGCGGACGCGGCTCGACCTTGTTGCCGGCGTTCACCACCATCGCGATCGCCTGGCCCTTCTGGTCATGCGTAACGCCGATCTGCGGCACCAGGAATGCGTTTTCGTTCACGCCTTCCTCGATCCGTGCGCGCACGAACATGCCCGGCAGCAGCACGCGGCCCGGGTTCGGGAACACCGCGCGGATCGTCACCGAGCCGGTGGTCTGGTCGACCGTCACGTCCGAGAACTGCAGCTTGCCCGGCTCCGAATAGGTCTTGCCGTCTTCCAGGATCAGCGACACCTTCGCCGCGCCCGGGCCAGTCGTCTTCAGGCGGCCGCTCTGCACGTCCTGGCGCAGCTTCAGCCCGTCGAGGCTCGATTGCGTGAGGTCCACGTACACCGGATCGAGTTGCTGCACCGTCGACATCAGCGTCGCCTGGCTCGCCTGCACGTAGGCGCCCGGCGTGACCTGCGAAATGCCGACGCGGCCGGTGATCGGCGACACGACATCGGTATAGCCGAGGTTGATCTGCGCGGTATCGACCGCTGCCTTGCCGGCCGCGACGTCTGCCGCAGCCTGGCCTTGCGTGGCCACCGCGTTGTCGTAGTCCTGCTTGCTGACCGCGTTCGCGGCCACCAGCACCTTGTAGCGTGCGACCAGCGCGTTCTGCGTGACGAGGTTCGCCTGCGCCTTCGCGAGCGTCGCCTTCGCACTGTTCAGCGCGGCGATGTACGGCGCCGGATCGATCTTGTAGAGGCGCTGACCGGCCTTGACGTCGGAGCCTTCGGTGAATTCACGACGCAGCACGATGCCGTCGACCCGCGCGCGGACCTGCGCGACGAGGAATGCACTGGTGCGGCCCGGCAGGTCGGTGAAGACCGGTACGGATTGCGGCTGGACGGTGACGACGCCGACTTCCGGCGTTTGCGGCGGCGGTGCCGATTCTTTTTTCCCGCACGCGGCCAGGAAAACGGCGGCCGTCGCGACAGTGATTAAGCGGTATGGAACCCGTTCGACGCGCATGGAGCGACCTCTGTGTATAACCAATGGAATAAGTGCCGCACCCGACCGGAGCGAGCGCAACACGGATGCGCCTCACGGCGCAGATCGAACACCTGAAATACTGGACTGCTAGATACAGCAAGCGGCACGAAACCTCCGTGCCGACAGGTTGCCCCGCAACTGCGGACTGGTACTTTGGCGGGAATCAGCAGAGTGGGATATTAACTGATTGCCACTTGGGTCATTCGATCGTAGGGTGGTATTGTATATACATTCATGAATGTATGTAAAAAGCCCGTTTATGCCCCGCCTGCTGTCCAGTCTTACGGATTGTTACAAGCCGCAAGCATAGCCAGTCTATATGACTGCGCCGAGGGTTGCAGACCCTAAATTCACCTACGATCGATCCAATCAGGCCTGCACATGGTCAGACGTACCAAGGAGGAGGCGCTCGAGACGCGCAATCGCATTCTCGACGCCGCCGAACACGTGTTCTTCGAGAAGGGCGTGTCGCACACGTCGCTCGCGGACATCGCCCAGCACGCCGGCGTGACGCGCGGCGCAATCTACTGGCATTTCGCGAACAAGAGCGAACTGTTCGACGCGATGTTCGACCGCGTGTTTCTGCCGATCGACGAGTTGAAGCGGATGCCGCTCGACGCGCCGGGCGGCAATCCGCTCGAGAAGATCCGTCAGATCCTGATCTGGTGCCTGCTCGGCGTGCAGCGCGACGCGCAGTTGCGCCGCGTGTTCAGCATCCTGTTCATGAAGTGCGAGTACGTCGCGGATCTGGAGCCGCTGCTCCAGCGCAACCGCGCGGGGATGAGCGAGGCGCTGCACGCGATCGATGCCGATCTCGCGGCGGCGGTGCGGCTCAAGCTGCTGCCCGAGCGGCTCGATACGTGGCGCGCGACGCTGATGCTGCACACGCTCGTCAGCGGTTTCGTGCGCGACATGCTGATGCTGCCCGACGAGATCGACGCCGAGCAGCATGCGGAAAAGCTCGTCGACGGCTGTTTCGACATGCTGCGCTACAGCCCGGCCATGCTGAAGGACGGCGACTGACCGCGCGACGAGCGTCCGCCCGCGGTGTTCGTTTCATCGGGCCGCGCGCCGGGCCTCTCGCCAACGCGCTGCCTGCGCCCTCCCCCTCGTCCTGCCCGTGTCAGGCCGCCTTCGCGCGCTGCGCGCGGGCCCGCCGGTTCGACGCGGCGACCGAATCGCGCTTCGGCATCGGTGCGCCGGCCAGTCCCGCGATCCACGCGTCGGTCGACATCACGGCCGCGAAATTCGACTGGAACACCACCGCGTACGCGCGGTGAATCTCCTCGGCGCTCGCCGCGCCTGCTTCGTTCTCGTACGGCAGCGCGCCCGTCGCGTCGTCCAGGTACTCGACATTCAGCCCCGCATGCGCGGCGTGATAGACCGTCGCCGCATTGCAGTTGTGCGTCATGTAGCCGGCCACCGCGAGCGTGTCGATTCCGTGCGCCTCGAGCCACGCGGCGAGGTCGGTCCCGGCAAACGAGCTTGCCTGCGCCTTCTCGATCAGGTGCGCGTACGGCCGGCTGGCAACCACCGTGTGCAGCGCGACGCCATCGGTGCCGGGCGCGAAGATCGGCGCGCCGGCCGGGGCGACGTGCTGGACGACGATCACCGGCACGCCGGCCGCATGCGCGGCATCGATCGCACGGCCGATGTTCGGGAGCGACACGTCGAGCGGCGGATATTCGATCGGCAGGTTGCCCGTCACGTATTCGTTCTGGACGTCGATCACGATCAGCGCGCGGCGGGCAGCCGGAGAGGAAGCGACTTGGGAAGCGGAAGGCGGGACGGTGTTCGACATGGCGGGCTCCGGGGGCGCGGCCCCGCCCCGGAACGGGACGGCCAGCGGCGCGATGCGATGCATTGTCGGCGCGCATCGTACGCGCGGACAGTGGCCCGATAGCCATTCTTCGATAGAATCGGGCCATCGCCATTCCGGAGCCCGCCATGACCGCCGCAGCCTCGTCCGCCCGGCCCGCCCCGCCCGTTCCGACCGTCGTCGCCGTGATCGCGTACGACGGCATCAGCCCGTTCCACCTGTCGGTGCCGTCCGTCGTGTTCGGCAAGGAACGCGACGCGGCCACGTCGCCCGCGTTCGAGTTCCGTGTCTGCTCGGCCGAGCGCGGCCCGCTGTCGACCACCGGCGGCTTCACGATCACCGCGCCATACGGGCTCGACGGGCTCGACGACGCGGACATCGTCATCGTGCCGGCATGGCGCGATCCGGACGAAGCGCCGCCCGACGTGCTGCTCGACGCCGTCCGCGCGGTCGCCGCGCGCGGCGCGCAGCTCGTCGGGCTGTGCCTCGGCGCCTACGTGCTCGCCGCGGCCGGCCTGCTCGACGGCCGCCCGGCCACCACGCACTGGGCATGGGCCGACGACTTCGCGCAACGCTTTCCGCGCGTGAAACTCGATCCGGACGTGCTGTACGTGGACGACGGCAACCTGATGACGTCGGCCGGCACGGCCGCCGGGCTCGACTGCTGCCTGCACGTCGTGCGGCTGCGCTTCGGCTCGGACGCCGCGAACCAGATCGCGCGCCGCCTCGTGATCCCGCCGCACCGCCAGGGCGGGCAGGCGCAATACGTGCCGCAGCCGGTCGCCGCGCACCCGCGCGATGCGCGGCTCGCGGGCCTGCTGGACTGGGTGCGCGCCCACCTCGATGCAGCGCACAGCGTGGACTCGCTCGCCGAACGCGTGCTGATGAGCCGGCGCACGTTCACGCGCCACTTCCGCCAGGCTACCGGCACGACCGTCACCGCGTGGCTGCAGGCCGAACGGCTCGCGCGCGCGCAGCATCTGCTGGAGACCACCGGGCAATCGATCGACGCGATCGCGCAGGCGGCCGGCTACGGGTCGAGCGTGTCGCTGCGCCAGCATTTCGCGGGCGCGCTCGGCACGTCGCCGTCGGCGTATCGAAGGGAGTTTCGCGGTGCCGGCGCCGGCACCGATGCCGCGCGGTAACGCGCGCGGCGGGCGGGTCTTGCAGCGGAACCGGCCGGCCGCTCAGCCGCCGTTGAACCAGCGCGCCGCGTAAAGCAGCAGCGCGACGAGGACGATCATCGCGGCCCACGCCCACACGGGCACCGTGCCGGAGCCGCGATGCGGGAGCGCGCTCGCGGCACGCCCCGTCAGCGCGCCGCCGAGGTGCGGCGGCAACGCACGCTTCGTCGCGGCCACCAGCGCCGCCGGCCGCAGGAACACATGCTGGCGCCGCGGCGCGGCCGAGCGCGCGCGATTCGGCGCAAGACCGTGCTTCGCCTGTACGACCGCGCAGAATTCACGGAAAAAATCGTCGGTCCATTCGTGCAGCGTATTTTCGATCTGCCGCCCCGGCAGCTCGGTGAGCGGGCCGCTCGCCGTCGCCCAGACCACGTACTCGATGCGCGTGGCGTTCGCGTCGTCGTCTTCCGGCATCAGCACGAGTTCGACCTGGCCGCGCAGCGCGCCGAGCCCGTCGGCCCGCGCCTTGAAGTTGAGCACGCGGCGCGGCTGCCCTTCCGCGTCGCCCTGCTCGGCGGCCGCATGCGCACGCACGTCGTAGCGGGCGCGCAGCGGGCCGAGCGGCACCGTGATCGTCAGCGCAAACTCGCCGTGCGCAAGCTTCACGAAGGATTCGCAATGGTCGAAGCTCGCGCGCAGCAACGCGAGATCCTCGAACGCCTCCCGCACGACAGGCGGCGGGAGCGGTATGCGTAATGTGTCGTTCAGTTCCATGACGCCTCCCCGATGAACGCGCGCCGCATCAGGACGTCTCGACGAGACTGTCGATCCGTGCAGCGTCGAAGGCAACGTAGTGCGCGAGCGCCGACGCGGCTGCCTCCGGTTCCTCGTAACTCCATGCGGCGTTCTCGATCACGCCGTCTTCCGTCTGCAAGTCGAAATGCACGGCACGGCCCCTGAACGGGCACGCCGATGTGACGCCCGATTTCACGAGCCGGCGCATGTTGACGTCGCCGCGCGGCAGGTAGTGGGTGTCCGGCAGGCCCGTTTCGCGCACGGTCAGCGCGCCGTGCGAATCGGCGTACGTGATGCCGCGATGGATCACGCGCACGCGATGGCGGTTCGGCACGATTTCGAGACGAGGGTCGGCTGCATCGGACATCGTTTCTCCTTCGGGCGGCCCGGCCAAGCCGGGCTCAGGAAACGAAAAAGCCACGGCACGGGTGCCGTGGCTTTCATTATGGGCGAAACCGCAGCCGAATGCGCGGCCCCGGCCGGAGCCGCGCGCGGCGGGCTACTGCGCACTCCACTGGAATGCGGATTTCGCGCCGCCCTTCGTGCCGACCGTGACGGCGCGGGATTCCTCGTTGCCCTGGTACGACGCGTACACCGTATAGCGGCCCGGCGGCACCTTCACGAGCATGTACGGCCCGCGCGCGTCGGTCTTCAGCACTTCGGTACCCTTGCCGTCGACGATCCGCACATGGACGTCGGCCAGGAACTCGCCGCCCTTGCCGGTGAAGCGCAGCGCCAGCGGCCACTTCGGTTCGTTGCGCTGGAACGCCGTCGATTCGTCCTGCCCGACGCCGCCGGACACGAAGGTGACGTCGCCCTGCTGGCGCGCGGCGGGCAGGCCGTCCGACTGCGCGTACGCGCCGGTCGCTCCGGCTGCGAGGCCGGCGGCCAGCGCCGCGGCGACGGCAAATCGGGACACGTTGCGTAGATATTGCATGGCTCTCTCCTTGGGGTCGGAACACATACAGGGCACTGCGTCACACATTCGAACGGCGGCAGCGCCCGCCGCGGCCGGCCCGGCCGGCCGTCGGCCGTCGCCGGTCAGCTCAGGTCGACCGGCACGAAGATCTGTGCATTATCGCGCTGGATCAATAGAGCAAGACTGTTGCCCGCGCCCTTGACCGCGTCGCGCAACTGCTCGGGGCTCGTGACCGGGCGGCCATTGACCGCGAGGATCACGTCGCCGGGCTGGATGCCCGCGTTGGCGGCCGGCCCGCCGGCCTGCTGCACGATCAGGCCGTGCGACAGGTTGTCGGCGCTGCGCTCCTGCGGCGACAGCGGACGCACCGCGACACCCAGGCGCCCCTGCTCGACCGGCCCGCCGTCATTCGACGCGAGCTTCGCGTCGGCCATCGCGCCGAGCGTCACGCTGATCGACTTCTTCGACTTGTCGCGCCAGATCTGCAGGTCGGCCTTCGAACCCGGCTTCAGGTTCGCGATCTGCGCGGGCAGCGACGTCGAATCGGCAACCGGCGAGCCGTTGACCGACAGGATCACGTCACCCGGCTGCAGGCCGGCCTTCGCGGCCGGGCCGTTCGGATCGACCGAGCTGACGAGTGCGCCATCCGGCTTCTGCAATCCGAACGAGCTCGCGAGCGTCTGGTTCAGCCCCTGCACGGCGACGCCGAGGCGGCCACGGCTCACGTGGCCCGTCTTCACGAGCTCGTCCTTCACCTTGATCGCCTCGTTGATCGGGATCGCGAACGACAGGCCCTGGAAGCCGCCCGTCTGCGAATAGATCATCGAGTTGATGCCGATCACCTCGCCCTGCAGGTTGAACAGCGGGCCGCCCGAGTTGCCGGGGTTCACCGGCACGTCGGTCTGGATGAACGGCGTGTAGTTCTCGTCCGGCAACGCACGCGACTTCGCGCTGATGATGCCCGACGTGACCGTGTTGTCGAAGCCGTACGGCGAACCGATCGCGACGACCCACTGGCCGACCTTGCTCTGCGCCGGGTCGCCGATCTTCACGGTGGGCAGGCCGCTCGCGTCGATCTTCAGCACCGCGACGTCGGACTGCTTGTCGGAGCCGACGACCTTCGCCTTGTATTCGCGCTTGTCGGTCAGCTTGACCGTGACGACGTTCGCGCCGTCGATCACGTGCGCATTGGTGAGGATGTACCCGTCGGAGCTGATGACGAACCCGGAACCGAGGCTCGCGCTCGGCTGGTCGTCCGGCTGCGCGTCGCCGCCCATGCCCGGCACCTGGCCGTAGAAGTGCTTGAAGAACTGGTAGAACGGGTCGCTCGGATCGATCGGCAGTTGCGGCTGCGGCACGCGCCGCGACACCTGCTTCACGACGTGCTTCGCGCTGATGTTCACGACCGCCGGGCCGTAGGTTTCGACGAGCCCGGAGAAATCGGGGATGCCGGTCTTCGCGGCCGCTTCGGCCGGCATCAGCGCGGCCGCCTGCGCGGGCGTGATGATCTGCGGATCGGCGCGGCGGGTGCCGGCGACGTAGCCGGCGGACAGGGCGGCCGCCACGGCGACCGCGACGGCGCCGCGCGCAAGGAATCGGGTGTTCATCGTAGGACCTCCTCTTTGTTAGGACGCAGCGTAACGACCCTGACTTAAAGGAGGCTTAATCAGCCTTAAGCGGGGCTTAAGCGGCTGCCGGCGCCCGTCCGGCAGCGATCTTCACACGGATTCGGACGGCTGCGGCGCCTTGGCCGGCATCTCGGCGTCGCGGAACACGACGCTGACGAGCAGGCCGCCCGCGGCCGCATCGCCGAGCGACACCGTCGCGCCCTGCTGCGCGGCCACGCGCTTGACGATCGCCAGCCCGAGCCCGCTGCCCGACACGTCGGTGCGCGCCCGCGCGGAGCTGTCGCGGTAGAAGCGGTCGAACACGCGCTCGCGCTCGTCGGCCGGAATGCCGGGCCCGCTGTCGCCGATCTGCACGCACGCGCGGCCGGCCGCGTCGCGCGTCAGCGACACGTCGATGCGGCCGCCGTCAGGCGTGTACTTGACCGCGTTGTCGAGCAGGTTGCCGAACATCACGCGCAGCGCGCCGACGTCCGCGACCACGCTCGCCGCCCGTGTCTCCTCGAAGCCGAGATCGATGTCGTGCCGCTGCGCGAGCGGCGCAAGCGCGGCCACGCATTCGGCGAGCAGCGCCTGCAGGTCGACCGGCTCGCGCATCGTCGCGCCATCCGGTTCGGCGCGTGCGAGCGCGAGCAGCTGCTCCGTGAGACGCGTCGCACGCGACACGCCATCCTGGAGATCCGCGACCGCCTCGCGGCGCGATGCGTCGTCCTTCGCGCGGGCGACGAGCTGCGCCTGGATCTGCACGGCCGCAAGCGGCGTGCGCAGTTCGTGCGCGGCATCGGCCACGAACGCCTTCTGCGTGTCGAGCGCGGCCGCCAGCCGCGCGAGCAGCCCGTTCAGCGCCCTTACGAGCGGCTGCACCTCGAGCGGCAGGCGCGCATCGGGCAACGGATCGAGCGCTTCCGGCCGGCGCGCCTCGACCGCGCGCGTCACGCGGCCGAGCGGCGCGAGCCCGCGCCCGACGATCACCCACACGGCCGCGCCGAGGAACGGCAGCAGCACGATCAGCGGCCACAGCGTGCGCAACGCGACGTTCGCCGCGAGCCGGTTGCGCACCGACAGCGGCTGCGCGAGCTGCACGACGTTGTCGCCGACGATCGCGCCGTACACGCGCCATTCGCCGCGGTCGGTGCGTTCGGTCGAGAAACCGAGCTCCGCGCGCGGCGCGATCGGCGCACGCGGATGCGAGAAGTACATCAGCACGCCGTTGCGGTTCCAGATCTGGATCACGATGCCTTCGTCGCCGTTGGTGCGCGAGCCGAACACCTGCGAGAACGGTTCCGACGGCAGCGCCGCGGCGATTTCCTGCAACTGGTAGTCGAACAGTTCGTTCGCTTCGGCGAGCGCCTGCCGGTAGATGAGCCAGCCCGCGATGCCCACGCCCGCGACGACGATCGCGAGCAGCCAGATCAGCAATTGATGACGAATCGACCTCACGCGTCAGCTTTCCTTGACGACCATGTAGCCGAGCCCGCGCACGTTGCGGATCAGGTCCGAGCCGAGCTTCTTGCGCAGCGCGTGGATGTAGACCTCGACCGTGTTGCTGCCGATCTCCTCGCCCCAGCCGTACATCTTCTCCTCGAGCTGGCTCTTCGACAGCACCGCGCCGGGTCGAGCGAGCAACGCCTCGAGCAACGCGAACTCGCGCGCGGACAGCGCGACGGGCACGCCGTCGAGCGTCACCTGGTGCGAAGCGGGATCGAGCGTCAATGCGCCGTGGCGGATCAGCGATTCGCTGCGCCCGGCCTGGCGGCGGATCAGCGCACGCATCCGCGCGCCCAGTTCATCGAGGTCGAACGGCTTGACGAGGTAGTCGTCGGCGCCCGCGTCGAGCCCTTTCACGCGATCGGCCACGGCATCGCGCGCCGTGACGATCAGCACCGGCAGCGCCAGCCCGCGCGCGCGCAGCGTGCGCAGCACGTCGATGCCGTCGCGCTTCGGCAGGCCGAGATCGAGCAGCAGCAGGTCGTACGTCTCGCCGCCGAGCGCCGTCAGTGCGGCGTCGCCGTCCTGCACCCAGTCGACCGCAAAGCCATCCGAGCGCAGCGCCTTGCGCACGCCTTCGGCAATCATTCGATCATCTTCGACAAGCAGAATCCGCATCGGGACAGGCATCCATGGGGCGAGTCAAACACGCCGACCATTGTAGCGCCGCGAACCGTGCGCGCGGCACCGTGCAATGCAACAGAAAGGCGGATTGCAAGGGACCTGTCCGGACTTGTCTCTACAATGTGCGCTTTGGCGCCGCGCGCGCCCTGCCCGAACGTCGTGCTTCTCCCGTATTCGCTCATGCCGATTTCCGATCTTTCCACCCGGTTCGCCCCCCGCGCCCGCGTCTGCCTGAAGGCGGCCGCCATCGTCGCCACCTGCACCGCCCTCGCCTTCGCGCCGTCCGCGCAGGCCCGCAAGAAATCCCACAAGGAAGCGCGCAAAACCACGGTCGTGTCGCCCGCCGCGCGCGCGGCCGGCCTGCCCGCGTCCGTGCTCGTCGCGCTGCAGCGCGCGAAGGTGCCGGCGTCGGCGATGAGCGTTGTCGTCGAGCGCGTCGGCGATCCGGAACCGCTGATCGCGTGGAATGCGAGCCGGCCGATGATGCCGGCCTCGACGATGAAGCTCGTGACGACCTTCTCGGGCCTGTCGATCCTCGGCCCCGACTACCGCTGGCGCACGACCGCGTACACGGACGGCACGATCGACCCCGACGGCACGCTGCAGGGCAACCTGTATATCAAGGGCACCGGCGATCCGAAGCTCGTGCCCGAAGAGCTGATCGACCTCGTCGACAAGCTCCGCAAGGCCGGCGTCAAGCGCGTGGCCGGCGGCCTCGTGCTCGACAAGAGCTACTTCGCGACATCGACGCGCGATCTCCCTTCGTTCGACGACGACGCGAGCGCGCCGTACAACGTCGGCCCCGATCCGCTGCTGTACGCATTCAAGGCCGTGTCGTTCACCGTCACGCCGGGCGACGACGGCAAGGTGGCCGTCGACGTATTGCCGCCGCTCGCGGACCTGTCGATCGACAACCAGCTGGTCGAAGGCTCGGGCTCGTGCAGCGCGGCCGCGGCGGCTGCGCGCCCGACGCTGACCGCCGGCAGCGGGATCATGACCGCGTCGTTCGCCGGTGACTACCCGCTGCGCTGCGGCGCGCACACGACCAACCTCGCGATCCTCGATCACACGACGTTCTTCGCGCGCGGCTTCCTCGCGCTGTGGCAGCAGGACGGCGGCACGATCACGGGGCCGGTGAGCGAAGGCAAGGTGCCGACCACCGCGCGGCCCCTCGCCGTGCATCACAGCCCGGTGCTCGGCAGCATCGTCTACGACATCAACAAGTTCAGCAACAACGTGATGGCGCGCAACCTGTTCCTGACGATCGGCGCGGTCAGCGGCAAGCCGCCCGCGACGCCCGAGCAGTCGAGCCGCGTGATCCAGGCGTTCCTGCAGAAGAACGGCATCGCGATGCCCGATCTCGTGCTCGAGAACGGCTCGGGCCTGTCGCGCGAAGAGCACGTGAGCGCGCTGTCGCTCGCCGCGTTGCTGCAGGCCGCGAACGCGAGCCCCGTTGCGCAGGCGTTCGTCGATTCGCTGCCGATCGCGGGCATCGACGGCACGATGAAGAACCGCCTCACCAACGCCGGCGTGCTCGGCAACGCGCACATCAAGACCGGCACGCTGCGCGACGTGCGCGCGATCGCCGGCTACGTCGCCGGCACCGACGGCCAGAGCTACATCGTCGTGAGTTTCATCAACAACGATCACGCGGAAGCTGCACGCGCCGCACACGACACGCTGCTCGAGTGGATCTACGCGGGCGCGCACTGACGATTCGCGCGCCACGACACGATGCGGCGGCGCCGGCTGCCGGCTCTCGTCGACTTGCGCCGGCCACGGGCGACACCGCGCAGCGGGTCGCTCTGACCGGCCGCCGGGGCGGCCTCGCGGCGCCCCCGCCCATCGAATTCCGCCCTCCCCGGTTTGAAACGGCAGCCGCCACCGGCCCGTGGCATACCGCGCGCCAACCGTGCCCACAAAACGGGGCCACACCGCCCGGCCCCGTGCCGCGCGGCTTCCGTAGAAACCCTGTCCTCAGAGGGAACCCTCTACGCTCCCCCCTCGCCTAGCGCGTGGCGATTGCGTAGGCTGTTGGCCTGACTGATATCTACAACGGGCCACACGCCCGGCCTCACGGCTTGCAGGGGAAAGAAGGAGACACGCCCATGCGATTCGACGTCGAATTGCTTCTGCTCGCGCTGGCGCCCGTCTTCCTGCTCTGCATCGCGTGGGAGGCCTGGCACCTCGCCCGCACTCGCGCGCAGGACCCTGTCTATGCGTGGCGCGACACGCTGTGCAACGCGGCGCTCGCGCTGATGCACCAGGGCGCGGACAAGATCGCGTGGCTGTTCGTGATCCCCGTCTATGCGTACTGCTACCGGCACTATCGGCTGTACACGTGGCACGACGGCTGGCTGTCGTTCGCGGTGCTGTTCGTCGCGCAGGATTTCCTCTACTACGTGTTCCATCGCGCGAGCCATCGCGTGCGCTGGCTGTGGGCCGCGCACGTCGTGCACCACTCGTCCGAGCGGATGAATTTCTCGACCGCGTTCCGCCAGAGCCTGATGTACCCCGTCGCGGGGATGTGGGTGTTCTGGCTGCCGCTCGCGTTCGCCGGCTTTCCGCCGCAACAGGTCGTCGGCATCGTGCTGATCAACCTCGCGTTCCAGTTCTTCGTGCACACGCAGGCGATCGGCAAGCTCGGCTGGCTCGAATACGTGCTGAACACGCCGTCGATCCACCGCGCGCACCATGCACGCAATCCGCGCTACATCGACCGCAATTACGCAGGCGTCCTTGTGATCTGGGATCGCCTGTTCGGCAGCTATGTCGAGGAAACGCCCGACGATCCGCCGCAATACGGGATCGTCGAGCGGCTCGGCTCGAACAATCCGCTCGTCGCGACGTTCCACGAGTGGGTGTCGATGGCCGGCGACGCGTTGCGCGTCGACGGCTGGCGCAACAAGCTGCGCGCGATTTTCGGCCCGCCCGAATGGGCGAGCGCTTATCATGCGCAGATTGCCGAGGCCGCGAACCCCGATCCGCGCACCGTGCCGCTTGCGGCTGCGCGAGACCAATAAACCGTTTCAGCCAACGGCCGCCGCGCAGCCCGGAACCGAGCAGGCACGCGGCAGATGAGAAACACATCAGGCCATATCTACGAGGAGATCGAACGATGCAGACACGACAACACGCACCTACCCGCACCCGGCAACGCATGCTGCGCACCGCGCAAGTTGCAATCGCCGGCGCCGCACTCGCGCTGCTCGCCGCGTGCGGCGGTGGCGGTGACGACAACAACAACAGCGCGTCGAACACGCCGCCGTCGGGCGTGAAGATGCAGATCGTGTCGTTCGGCGACAGCCTGTCCGACGCGGGCACCTACTCGCAGATCAAGCTCGGCTTCGGGGGCGGCCGCTTCACGACGAACCCCGGCCAGGTGTGGACGCAGGACGTCGCGCAGTACTACGGCGACACGCTGCAGCCGGCCAACCAGGGCGGCTTCGGCGTTCCGCTGCAGGCCACCGGCGGCCTCGGCTACGCACAGGGCGGCGCGCGCGTGACGCAGCAGCCGGGCATCGGCCACGCGGACGCGAGCGTGCCGAACGCGGACTACGCACAGGCGACCACGATGCCGATCGCCGACCAGGTCAAGCAATACGTGTCGCAGCACGGCAGCTTCAACGCTGGCCAGATCGTGCTGCTCAACGGCGGTGCGAACGACATCTTCTATCAGGTCACGGCGCTGCAGGCGGGCGCGATCACGCCGACGCAACTGCAGCAGAACATCGGGGCGGCCGCGCAGCAGCTTGCCGGCATCGTCCAGCAGATCGTCGCCGCCGGCGCGACCCACGTGTTCGTGTCGAACGTGCCGGACATCGGCGGCACGCCGCTCGCGCTGCAAGCCGGCACGCAGACGACCCTCACGCAACTGTCGATGCTGTTCAACGGCACGCTCGCCGCGACGCTGCAGGCGCTCAAGGTCGATACGACCAAGTACGTGCTGATGGACACGTTCACGTGGCAGGACGGCATCCTCGCGAACTACCAGGCGAACGGCTTCACCGTATCGAACACCGATACCGGGTGCAACCTGAAGGCGATGGTCGCGGCCGCAACGCAATACGGCGTCGCGAACGCAACCGCATTCGGCTCGTCGCTGTTCTGCTCGCCGCAGACCTACACGGCCGCGAACGCGGACCAGACCTACATGTTCGCCGACACGGTCCACCCGACGACGCACCTGTACGCGCTGTTCGCGCAGTTCGTGCAGTCGAAGATCGCGGCGTCCGGCGTCGGCAAGTAAGCCGCCGGCCACGCGCCCAAACGAAAACGCCCGACCGGTTCGCCGGTCGGGCGTTTTTTCATGCGCGGGGCAACCGGCGCGGCGACGGTCGCGTCAGCCGCGCACCTTCGTCATTCGGTCGCTTCAAAAGCCGCGGCCGCGCGGCCGAGGCGATCGTTGACCGCGATCCATTCGACGGTCTCGGGCAGCTTCTCGACGAGAATCCGCGCGACCTGCGCGCGGTCGAGCGCACGCAGCATCCCGTACAGGTCGCGCGCATACGCCTGCGGATCTTCCGGTGCCGCGACGAAATGCACGCCGTCGGCCTGCGCCCAGCGTCCCGCGCGCGATGCGCGTGCGACGAGCGCGACGCGCTCGCCATCGGTCTGCGCGGCCGCAAGCAGCGGCTCGAGCGCGTCGAACGGCAGCAGCGCGAGCGGCGTGCGCGGCGCGTAATGCGCTTTCAGCGTGCCCGACGCACGCGGCGCGGTCGCGTCGCTGCCGTCCGGCAGCCGCGGCGCGCGACCGAGCACGTCGGCGATCTGCTGCGGCGTCACGTGGCCCGGACGCAGCAGCGCCGGGAAGCCACGCGACAGGTCGAGAATCGTCGACTCGATACCGACTTCCGATGCGCCGCCGTCGAGCACGTGCACGGTGTCGCCGAATTCGTCGCGCACGTGCTGCGCGGTGGTCGGGCTCACATGGCCGAACCGGTTCGCGGACGGCGCAGCCACGCCGCCATGCCCGCCGCGCCGCGCGCTGAACGCGGCCAGCAGCGCCTGCGCGACCGGATGCGACGGGCAGCGCAGCCCGACCGAATCCTGGCCGCCGCTCACGGCGTCCGGAATGCGCGCGTGGCGCTTCAGGATCAGCGTCAGCGGGCCCGGCCAGAACGCATCGATCAACGCCTGTGCGTCGGCCGGCAGATCGTCGGCCCAGTAGCCGGGATCGCCGCCCGGCGGCAGGTGCACGATCACCGGATGATTCGCGGGCCGCCCCTTCGCCGCGTAGATGCGCGCGACGGCCTCGGGATTCGCCGCGTCGCCGCCGAGCCCGTAGACGGTTTCGGTCGGAAAGGCGACGAGCTGGCCCGCGTCGAGCAGCGCGGCGGCCGCGTCGATCTGAGCGGCCGTCACGGAGTTCGGGAGATCGATGGACATCGGCTGGCGCCTCAGTCGAGCGGCACGCGCAGCAGCTGCGCGCACGCGGTGGCCGCGGCAACGGCTTCGTCGCGCGTCTCGGCCGTGAAGTTCACGTGGCCCATCTTGCGGCCGACCCGCGCGTCTTCCTTGCCGTACAGGTGCAGGTGCGCGGTCGGCATCGCGGCGACCGTGTCCCACGGCGGCGTGACGGCTTCCGCCGCTGCACCTACGCCGGTCGCACCGTTCGGGAACCACACGTCGCCGAGGATGTTCAGCATCGCGGCCGGCGAATGCTGGCGCGGGTTGCCGAGCGGCATGCGCGTCATCGCGCGTACCTGCTGCTCGAACTGGCTCGTTGCGCACGCATCGACCGTGTAGTGGCCGGAGTTGTGCGGACGCGGCGCCATCTCGTTCGCGACGAACGAACCGTCTTCCAGCACGAAGAATTCGACGCACAGCACGCCGACGTAACCGAGCGTATCGGCGATCCGCACGGCGGCCTGCTGCGCCTCTTCGACGCGCGCGGCATCGGCGGCCGGCGCGGGCACGACCGTCAGCGCGAGGATGCCGTTGTGGTGCGCGTTCTGCGCGAGCGGGAACGCGGCCGAGCGGCCGTCCGCCCCGCGCGCGATCAGCGCCGACACTTCGTATTTCAGCGGCAGGCGCTTTTCGAGCACGCACGGCACGCCGTTCAGCGCCGCATGCGCGTCGCGCGCTTCCTGCGCGGTGCTCACCCGCACCTGGCCCTTGCCGTCGTAGCCGAGGCGCGCCGTCTTCAGGATGCCCGGCAGCACCGCGTCGAGCGCGGCATCGTCGAGCGCGGCGAGTGCCGCCGACGATTCGATCACGACGTGCGGCGCGACGGGCACGCCCGACGCTTCGATGAAGCGCTTCTCCGCGATCCGGTCCTGCGCGACCGCGACGCAGCGGCCGGCCGGCGCGACGAACGTCGTGCGCGCGAGGAAATCGAGGCTCGCGGCCGGCACGTTCTCGAACTCCGTCGAAACAGCCTCGCACAGGTCGGCCAGTTCGGCGAGTGCGGCTTCGTCGTCGTAGGCCGCGCGCAGGTGGCGGTCGGCGACCGCGCCGGCAGGGCTCGTCGGATCGGGATCGAGCACGGCGACGCGATAGCCCATCGACTGGGCGGCAAAGCAGAACATGCGGCCGAGCTGGCCACCGCCGACCATGCCAAGCCACGCGCCGGGCAGGATCGGGGAAACGGAATCAGGAGTTGCGGTCATGTCAGTGGTCGGTCGCGGCGGGCGCTGCCCGCCGCAGTGGGGAGGGTCAGGCAGCCGCGACACGCGGCCGCCGGTGCGCCGTCATTCCAGCGGCGGCAGCACCATCGCGTGCGCGGCTTCGTTCTGGCGCACGCGGAACGCGGCGAGCCGGTTCGCATAGTCGACCGAGTTGCCGGACAGGATCGACACCGCGAACAGTGCGGCGTTCGCCGCGCCGGCCTCGCCGATCGCGAACGTCGCGACGGGCACGCCCTTCGGCATCTGCACGATCGAGTGCAGCGAATCGACACCCTTCAGGTACTTGCTCGCGACCGGCACGCCGAGCACCGGCACCGTGGTCTTCGCGGCCAGCATGCCGGGCAGGTGCGCGGCGCCGCCGGCGCCCGCGATGATCGCGCGCAGCCCGCGCTCGCGCGCCTTCTCCGCATAGTCGAACATCTCGTCGGGCATCCGGTGTGCGGATACGACCTTCGCTTCGTACGGCACGCCGAATTCCTGCAGGATGGCGACCGCGTGCTTCATCACGTCCCAGTCGGAACTCGAACCCATCAGCACGCCGACGAGCGGCGCGCTGTGCATGTGGGCAGTCTGAACTTCGCTCATGTGTTCCGCTCCCCGATCAGGCCAGCGACTGGCCCGTGATGCGCTCGAGCGCTTCCTGGTATTTCGCGGCCGTCTTCTCGACGACGTCGGCCGGCAGCGCCGGTGCCGGTGCCGTCTTGCCCCACGGCTGCGCCTCGAGCCAGTCGCGCACGAACTGCTTGTCGAACGACGGCGGGTTCGTGCCGACTTCGTACTGGTCGGCCGGCCAGAAGCGCGACGAATCGGCCGTCAGCGCTTCGTCCATCAGGTACAGCTTGCCGTGGTTGTCGAGGCCGAATTCGAACTTCGTGTCGGCGATGATGATGCCGCGCGTCGCCGCGTAGTCGGCCGCTTCCTTGTACAGCTTGATCGAGATGTCGCGGATCGTCGCAGCCAGCTCGGTGCCGATGCGGCGCTCGGTTTCCTCGAACGTGATGTTCTCGTCGTGCTCGCCCATCTCGGCCTTCGCGGCCGGCGTGAAGATCGGCTCGGGCAGCTTCTGCGCGTTCTGCAGGCCTTCCGGCAGCTGCACGCCGCACACGGCGCCCGACGCCTGGTATTCCTTCCAGCCGCTGCCGGCCAGGTAGCCGCGCACGACCGCTTCGATCATGATCGGCTCGAGGCGCTTGACGACCACGCCGCGGCCCTTCACCTGCTCGACTTCGTCGGCCGCGACGACGGCTTCCGGCGCGTCGCCCGTCAGGTGGTTCGGCACGATGTGCGCGAGCTTGTCGAACCAGAAGTTCGCCATCTGGTTGAGCACGCGGCCCTTGTTCGGAATCGGCTCGCCCATCACCACGTCGAATGCCGACAGGCGATCGGTCGTGACGATCAGGAGCTTGTCGTTGCCGACCGCGTAGTTATCGCGGACCTTGCCGCGACCGAGGAGCGGCAGCGAGCGGAGCGTGGATTCGTAGAGGGTAGACATCGTCTTTTCGCAGATAAGGAGCCAAACAAAAAGGGAAACGCCGTTCCCCGCGGCAGGCGGGAACGGCGGTCTTGCAATACGTCGGCGAACCGGCCGGGCGACAGCGCCCGGGCGGTTGCCGGCCGGCCCTCGTTCGGCCGGACGGAACGGCTGCGGGGCCGGATCAGATCCGGCTGGACAGCCTTGCCTTTGCCTTTCGGCGCGGCAATCGTACTACAGTCTTAGCGCACGACCTGTGCGAGCGCGCCGGACTTGTACTGCTCGGCGATCTTGTCGAGCGACACCGGCTTGATCTTGCCGGCCTGGCCTTCGCAGCCGAACGCGAGGTAGCGGTCGACGCAGACCTGCTTCGCCGCTTCGCGCGCGGGCTTCAGGTAGTCGCGCGGATCGAACTTGCCCGGGTTCTCGAACAGGTAGCGGCGGATCGCACCGGTGATCGCCAGACGCAGGTCGGTGTCGATGTTGATCTTGCGCACGCCGTGCTTGATGCCTTCCTGTATTTCCTCGACCGGCACGCCGTAGGTTTCCTTCATGTCGCCGCCGAATTCGCGGATCTCGGCCAGCAGTTCCTGCGGCACCGACGACGAACCGTGCATCACGAGGTGGGTGTTCGGGATGCGCGCGTGGATTTCCTTGATGCGCTGGATCGACAGGATGTCGCCCGTCGGCTTCTTCGAGAACTTGTACGCGCCGTGCGACGTGCCGATCGCGATCGCGAGTGCATCGCACTGCGTGAGCTTCACGAAGTCGGCAGCCTGCTCCGGATCGGTCAGCAGCTGCTCGCGGGTCATCGTGCCTTCCGCGCCGTGGCCGTCTTCCTTGTCGCCCTTCATCGTCTCGAGCGAGCCGAGCACGCCGAGTTCGGCTTCGACCGTCACGCCGATCGAGTGCGCCATCTCGACGACCTTGCGCGACACGTCGACGTTGTACTCGTACGACGCGACCGTCTTGCCGTCGGCTTCGAGCGAACCGTCCATCATCACGCTGGTGAAGCCGCTGCGGATCGCGGCCATGCAGACTGCCGGCGACTGGCCGTGATCCTGGTGCATCACGACCGGGATGTGCGGGTACGACTCGACCGCTGCTTCGATCAGGTGGCGCAGGAACGGCTCGCCCGCATACTTACGCGCGCCGGCCGATGCCTGCATGATCACGGGTGCGCCGACCTGGTCCGCCGCCGCCATGATTGCCTGGACCTGCTCCAGGTTGTTCACGTTGAAGGCCGGCAGGCCGTAACCGTGCTCTGCCGCGTGGTCCAGCAATTGACGCATTGATACGAGAGGCATTGTGGAACTCCTTGGAATGAAAACCGGTGCGCCCTGACGCCGGCGCGGCGCTCGCTCCCGGTCGAACCCGGGGTGGCGCGGCGCGGCTGAGCGTCGAATAGCCGCATTTTATCGCGAAGCGCCTCCGATTCCGACCGCCCGGTGGCGCCGACTCGCAATTTGTTACGTTCGCACGGCACAATGCGGGCAAAAAAGAGAAAAAAAGCCGCGCGGGGCATGCGACCCCGCGCGGCTTTCGTCGAAAATCGGTGCCCGATCGCGCCGGGCCGCCGGTTTCGGGCCGGGCAACTGCCCGGCCGGTACTCAATAGTGCTCGCCGACCCGCACGATCTTCAGCGTGTTGGTGCCGCCCGCCTGCCCCATCGGCTCGCCGACGGTCAGCACGACCATGTCGCCGTGCTGCACGTAGCCCTGCTTGACGACGATCTCGAGCGCCGCCTGCAGTGCCGAATCGCGGTCGCTGTTGAAGTCGACGTGCAGCGGCGTCACGTTGCGGTACAGCGCCATCGTGCGCTCGCTGCCGACGCGCGGCGTCAGCGCGAAGATCGGCACGTGCGTGTAGTGACGCGACATCCACAGCGCGGTCGCGCCCGATTCGGTCAGCGCGATGATCGCCTTCGCACCCAGGTGGTACGCGGTGAACAGCGCGCCCATCGCGATCGACTGGTCGATCCGCGTGAACGTGCGGTCGAGGAAATCCTTGTCCAGCTCGACGTGCTCCGACTTTTCCGCCTCGACGCACACGGCCGCCATCGTCTCGATCGTGACGACCGGGTACTTGCCGGCGGCCGTCTCGGCCGACAGCATCACCGCGTCGGTGCCGTCGAGCACCGCGTTCGCGACGTCCGACACTTCCGCACGCGTCGGCACCGGCGCGTGGATCATCGATTCCATCATCTGCGTCGCGGTAATCACGAGCTTGTTCGACTCGCGCGCCATCCGGATCATCCGCTTCTGCAGCGCCGGCACGGCCGCGTTGCCCACTTCCACCGCGAGGTCGCCACGCGCGACCATGATGCCGTCGGACGCGTCGAGAATGCTTTGCAGCGCCGGAATCGCTTCCGCGCGCTCGATCTTCGCGATCATCTTCGGCTTGATGCCGTAGGGCGCGCCCGCGATGTTCGCGAGCTGGCGCGCCATTTCCATGTCGGTCGCGTTCTTCGGGAACGATACCGCCACCAGGTCCGCGCCGAGCGACATCGCGGTGCGGATGTCTTCCATGTCCTTCGCGGTCAGCGCAGGCGCCGACAGGCCGCCGCCCTGGCGGTTGATGCCCTTGTTGTTCGACAGCTCGCCGCCCACCTTGACGATCGTGTGGATCTCGTCGCCGAGCACGCGCTCGACGGTCAGCACGATCAGGCCGTCGTTCAGCAGCAGCAGGTCGCCCGTGCGCAGGTCGCGCGGCAGTTCCTTGTAATCGAGCCCGACGCGCTCGTCGTTGCCCATCTCGCAGCTCGCGTCGAGGATGAAGGACTGGCCCGGCTCGAGCGTCGTCTTGCCGTTCTCGAACTTGCCGACGCGGATCTTCGGGCCCTGGAGATCGGCCATGATCGCGATCTCGCGGCCGACCTTGCGGGCGGCCTCGCGCACCATCTCGGCGCGCTGGCGGTGATCGTCGGCCGTGCCGTGCGAAAAATTGAGCCGCACGACGTCGAGGCCCGCCTGCATCATCTGCAGCAGAATCTCCGGCGAACTGGAAGCCGGGCCGATCGTGGCGACTATCTTGGTGGCGCGCTGCATGAAACTCCTCATCTGGATCAAGGTGGATGCGCTGGGTGAAACGCTGCGAGAGCCGGAAGCGGCAGGCCCAGCGGCGGCCGTTCCGGGGGGCGTGCCGGTGCTTGCGCCCGGCATCGCTTTGTTCTGAATCTCGTGGTGCTGCTCGGCCGCGTCGCCGGCGGCCGCCGGTGCGCGCGGGGCGGTGTTCGCCCGCGCGGGCGCGCGTTTGCGCTTGCCCGCGCCGGCCGTCGGCTCCGCTTTCGCGGAGCGCGCGGCCTTCGTCACCCCTGCGCGCGCCGCCACGCTCAGGCCGCCCGCGTTTCCAGCACTTCCACTGCCGGCAGCTTCTTCCCCTCGAGGAACTCGAGGAAGGCGCCGCCGCCCGTCGAGATGTAGCTGACCTGGTCATGGATGCCGTACTTCGCGATGGCCGCGAGCGTGTCGCCGCCGCCCGCGATCGAGAACGCGGACGATTTGGCGATCGCTTCCGCGAGCGTCTTGGTGCCGTTGCCGAACTGGTCGAACTCGAACACGCCGACCGGACCGTTCCACACGATCGTGCCGGCCTTCTCGAGCTGGCTTGCGAGCGCCTTGGCCGTATCGGGGCCGATGTCGAGGATCATGTCGTCCGCTTCGATGTCGGCGACCTGCTTCACCGTGGCCACGGCCGTCGGCGAGAATTCCTTGGCCGTCACGACGTCGGTCGGGATCGGCACCGACGCGCCGCGCTCGCGCGCTTCGTCGATGATCGCCTTCGCCTCGTTGACGAGGTCGGCTTCCGCGAGCGACTTGCCGATCGACAGGCCGGCCGCGAGCATGAACGTGTTCGCGATGCCGCCGCCGACGATCAGCTGGTCGACCTTCCCGGCCAGCGATTTCAGGATCGTGAGCTTGGTCGACACCTTCGAACCGGCGACGATCGCCACCAGCGGGCGGGCCGGGGCGCCGAGCGCCTTGCCCAGCGCGTCGAGTTCGGCGGCCAGCAGCGGGCCCGCGCACGCGACCGGCGCGTACTTCGCGATCCCGTGGGTGGTCGCTTCCGCGCGGTGCGCGGTGCCGAACGCGTCGTTCACGTACACGTCGCAGAGCTTCGCCATCTTTTGCGCGAGCTCGTCCGAATTCTTCTTCTCGCCCTTGTTCACGCGGCAGTTCTCGAGCAGCACGACCTGGCCCGGTGCGACGTTCACACCGTTCTCGACCCAGTTCGAGACGAGCGGCACGTCACGGCCGAGCAGCTCGGCGAGGCGCTTCGCGACCGGCGCGAGCGAATCTTCCGGCTTGAATTCGCCTTCGGTCGGGCGACCGAGGTGCGACGTGACCATCACGGCCGCGCCGGCGTCGAGCGCGGCCTGGATGGCCGGCACGGACGCACGCACGCGCGTGTCTTCGGTGATGTTGCCCTGGTCGTCCTGCGGGACGTTCAGGTCGGCGCGGATGAATACCCGCTTGCCGGCGAGCTGGCCGGCGGCGATCAGGTCGGTAAGACGCTTGACTTGGCTCATGTTGAACAAATTGAAGTGGTGGATGGGGAAAGGGGGTTCACGCTGGACGTGCGCGGGCTGCCGCGAAAGGGCGCCGGATGCGGCCGTGGCTGGCGGTTCGCATGACGCGCACGGGTAAAAAATCTCGAACGGGCATTCTAGCCGATCCACCCGGCAGACTGACCCGTGCGGCGGCGAATTCCGCCTATTTGAGATCGTCGGCGGGAACAGACGCATTGCTGCAATGCAGCAATGCGCCCGCACGAGCGGCCGGTGCCCGGCAGGCCTGAACGGCAGCCCATCAGAAGATCAGGCGCAGTACGGTGAACACGAGCATCCCGACGACGATCGTGCCGAGCATGCTGCGCCGCCACAAGAACCAGCCGAGGCCGGCGAGCGCCGCGTAGAACGGATGGTTGGACAGCGCGAACGACAGGCCGGCCGGCGTTTCGAGCACGTCGGGCAGCACGACGGCGACCAGTGCCGCCGCCGGCGCGTAGCGCATCGCGCGCTGTGCGCGTTCGGGCAGCACGGTGCGTTCGCCGCCGATCAGGAACAGCGCGCGCGTGACCGCCGTGACGATCGTCATCCCGATGATGACGATCCAGATGTCCGTCGCGCTCATTCGATTTCCTTTTCGTGCACGGTTTCGGTGCGGATGCGCCGCCAGTCGGCCCGCTCGACGAAGAAATCGGCCGTGCAGCCGGCCGCGAGCGCGGCGAGCACCGCGAGCGGCAGCGCGAGCCGGTACGGCAGGTCGAACGCGATGAGCGACACGACGCCGGCGACCGCGACGGCCGCGAGCGTCGAGCGGTTCGCGACCGCCGACACCATGATCGGGATCAGCGCGAGCGTGCCGGCCAGTTCCAGCCCCCAGCTCGCGGGAAAGAAGCTCGCGAGCAGGATGCCGGCGAGCGACGACACCTGCCACGACAGCCAGCTCGCGAGCGCCATCCCCCAGAAATACGCCTCCTTGCCCGGCACGTGGCCGTACGCGAAGCCCTGTTTCTGGAACAGCAGGTAGATCACGTCGCCGTTGAAATAGCCGATCGCGAGGCGCCGCCACAGCGGCAGGTAGGAAAAATGGGGAGCAAGCCCGGCGCTGAAGATCACGAAGCGCGTGTTGACCATCGCGGCCGTGAGCAGGATGGTCCAGATCGGCAGCTTCGCCGCGAGGAGCGGCAGCACCGCGAGCTGCGACGAGCCCGCATAGACCAGCAGCGACATCGCGCTCGCCTGCCCGAGTGTCATCACCGACTTGCTCATCGCGATGCCGGTGACGAGCCCCCACGAGAAAATCGCCATCAGCGTCGGGGAATAGTCGCGCGCGCCCTGGATCAGCGCGAAGCGGTCGGTGGCGGACAATCGAGCGAGCATGGGAAGCGGGCCGCAGCGGGCGGTTCGTCGGGGCGCCGGCGCCTCCTGCCGGTACGACCCGTCGTTATTGGAATCGGTACCGGGCGATTATAGCGCCGGCCCCGCACCGACCGACCGGATCGCCTTCAAATGACGCTAAAATAAGCGTCTTTCCGGCTCAACGCTGCATACAACCGCATCCCAGGAGAAATCTATGTCAATGGCCGACCGCGACGGCAAGATCTGGATGGACGGCAAGCTGATCGACTGGCGCGATGCCAAGATCCACGTCCTGACCCACACGCTGCACTACGGCATGGGCGTCTTCGAGGGCGTGCGCGCGTACAAGTCGGCCGACGGCAGCACCGCGATCTTCCGCCTGTACGAGCACACGAAACGTCTGCTGAATTCGGCGAAGATCTTCCAGATGGACGTGCCGTTCGACCGGGAAACGCTCGAAGCCGCGCAGCTCGAAGTCGTGCGCGAGAACAAGCTCGAGTCGTGCTACCTGCGCCCGATCATCTGGGTCGGCTCGGAAAAGCTCGGCGTGGCCGCGAAGGGCAACACGATCCACGTCGCGATCGCCGCATGGCCGTGGGGCGCGTACCTCGGCGAGGAAGGCCTCGCGAAGGGCATCCGCGTGAAGACGTCGTCGTTCACGCGCCACCACGTGAACGTGTCGATGGTGCGCGCGAAGGCGTCGGGCTGGTACGTGAACTCGATCCTGGCGAACCAGGAAGCGACGGCCGACGGCTACGACGAAGCGCTGCTGCTCGACGTCGACGGCTACGTGTCGGAAGGCTCCGGCGAGAACTTCTTCCTGGTGAACAACGGCAAGCTGTACACGCCCGACCTGTCGTCGTGCCTCGACGGCATCACGCGCGATACCGTCATCACGCTCGCGAAGGACGCCGGCATCGAAGTGATCGAGAAACGCATCACGCGCGACGAGGTCTACACGGCCGACGAAGCGTTCTTCACCGGCACGGCCGCTGAAGTCACGCCGATCCGCGAGCTCGACAACCGCACGATCGGCAGCGGCGCGCGCGGCCCCGTCACGGAAAAGCTCCAGTCGGCGTTTTTCGATATCGTGTCGGGCAAGAACGCGAAGTACGCGCACTGGCTGACGAAGGTCTGAGCGCGCTGCGCCACATACCGCCCCACAAAAGAGTGATAAGAGAAAGTCTCATGAGTGAAATCAAGGAAATGCCGCTGGTCGAGCTGACGGCCAAGGATCTTCCCGCGTACTGCCCGAACCCGGCCATGGCGCGCTGGAGCGCCCACCCGCGCGTCTTCATCGACGTCTCGCACGGCGAAGCGCGCTGCCCGTACTGCGGCACGCGCTACAAGCTGCGCGACGGCGAGGTCGTCAAGGGCCACTGAGCCCCGGCGGCCGGGCCGGCAGGCTCATGCAGGCCCGCCGGCCCCCAAGGCGGCGCAGCCGGATTGCCGGCGCGCCGCCCTTCTCCATTCTGGCAACCCGAACGCGGCGCCTGAGCGCCGTGCTTCATTACGACATCGGAAGTCGACCTGATGCGTCGAGCGCTGGTTATCGCACCGAACTGGATCGGTGACGCATTGATGGCGCAGCCGCTTTTTGCGCTGCTGAAGAAAAACCATCCCCGCATCGCGATCGATGCCGTCGCGCCCTCGTGGGTCGCGCCCGTGCTCGAGCGGATGCCCGAGATCCACGATGTCTACGCGACCGATCTCGCGCACGGCAAGCTGCAGCTGCTGCGCCGCTGGCAGCTCGCGAGCGACCTGCGCGACGTCGGCTACGACGCGGCGTACGTGCTGCCGAATTCGCTGAAATCCGCGGTGATCCCGTGGCTCGCGAACATCCCGCTGCGGGTCGGCTATACGGGCGAGCACCGCTACGGGCTGCTGAACGTGCGGCACGCGAACCCCGACAAGTCGGGCGAGCGGCCGCCGATGACGACGCACTACGCGGCGCTCGCGTACGCGCCGGGCGCGAAGCTGCCCGAGTCGATGAAGACGCTGCCCGCGCCGCGCCTCGACGCCGACCTGAACGAGACGGCGCGCGTGTCCGCACGTTTCAATCTCGATACACGCAAGCCGCTCGTCGTGTTCTGCCCCGGCGCCGAATACGGCCCGGCCAAGCGCTGGCCGCCCGAGCACTTCGCATCGCTCGCCACCATCGTCCACCAGTCGTTCCCGTACACGCAGATCGTCGCGCTCGGCTCGCAGAAGGATGCCGCCGCGGCACAGGCGATCGCCGACCACGCGCCGAACGTGCGCAACCTGTGCGGGCAGACGTCGCTGTCCGAGGCGTGCGCGTTGATCGCACGCGCGAACGCGGTGGTCACCAACGACTCGGGGCTGATGCACGTTGCCGCCGCGCTACGCCGGCCACTCGTCGCGCTGTACGGATCGACCGATCCGCGCCACACCCCTCCGCTGTCGGACCTGGCGAAGGTACAATGGCTTCATCTCGAATGCAGTCCCTGCTTCGAACGCGAGTGCCCGCTCGGCCACCTGAAGTGCCTGCGCGAACTCGGTCCCGAGCAGGTATTCGGCGATTTGCGCGGCATGCTCGTCGGGCAGCGCTGACCCTGGCCGGCAGCGTCGCACGGCGCGCCGGGCAATCCGATTCACCGGTGTACGGCGGCTCCATCCGGGCCGCCGTGCTGAATACGGCGCGCGACGCGCGCGAGAGATAACCCCGATGCCACGTTTTGCCCGCCTCTTCGAAGCCGCCGCCGATACGTTGAATGCCTACTACCAGGCCGTCGCCGATGCCAATCTCGACGCGCTGCTGGGATTGTGGATCGACGAGGATTTCGCCAGCTGCGTATGGGCGGACGGCGAGCATCTGCACGGCCTCGACCAGATCCGCAGCGGGCTCGCCAACCGGCTCGCCACGCGCCCCGTGACGATCGAGCCGCTCGACATCCGCGTGTACGACAGCCTCGGCACGGTCGTCTATACGATCGCCGAAGCGCATCAGCAGGCCGACCTGACGGCCGAACCCGATATGGTTTTCGCCACGTACGTGATGATTCACGAACGCGGCGAGTGGCGCATCGCGCATATCCACGCGAGCCCGATTCCCGAACAAGCGGCCGGACAATTCGCCGCGAAGATCCGTCACGGGCAGGGTCCGCTGCACTGACGAAAAGACGAAGCAACGCATACGCGGGGCGATCATGAGTACGGCTTCTCCGCCCACCTCGCCGCTGACCGGGGCTCCGGCCCCCGACGACGACCTTCTGCGCTATCGCGCACCACGCTGGCTGCCCAACAGCCATGCGCAAACCATCGTGCCTGCGCTGTTCGCGCGGCGTCCCGTCGTCGCTTACCGACGAGAGCGATGGGAAACCCCCGACCACGACTTCATCGATCTCGACTGGGTCGCGCATCTCGACAGCGCGGCGCCGGCGCCCGATGCGCCGCTGTTCGTGCTGTTCCACGGCCTCGAAGGCAGCTCCGGCTCGCACTACGCACTCGCGATGATGGCCGCCGCGCGCGCGAAAGGCTGGCACGCCGTCGTGCCGCACTTTCGCAGTTGCAGCGGCGAGATCAACCGCCAGCCGCGCTTCTACCATCTCGCCGACAGCGCCGAAGTCGACTGGATCCTGCGCCGGCTCGCCGCGCAGCATCGCGGGCCGCTGGTCGCGGCCGGCGTGTCGCTCGGCGGCAACGTGCTGCTGCGCTGGCTCGGCGAGCATCGCAGCGACACGTCGATCCTGCGGGCGGCCGCCGCGATCTCGACGCCGCTCGACGTACACGCCGGCGGGCGGGCGCTGTCGCAAGGCTTTGCGATGGTCTACACACGCAGCTTCCTGAAGACGCTCAAGCGCAAGGCAATCGCGAAGCTCGACCAGTACCCGGGGCTGTTCGACCGCGAAGCAATGCTGCAGGCCGTGACGATGCGCGACTTCGACGAGGTCGTCACCGCGCCGCTGCACGGTTTCGCGAACGCGGACGACTACTGGACCAAGGCGACGACACGGCCGCTGCTGCCCGCGATCGACGTGCCGACGCTGATCCTCAACGCCCGCAACGACCCGTTCCTGCCCGAGTCCGCGCTGCCGGGCCCGGCCGACGTCTCGCCGGCCGTCGAGCTCGACCAGCCCGCGGCAGGCGGCCATGCGGGTTTCATGACCGGGCCGTTCCCCGGGCGCCTCGACTGGTTGTCGGCGCGGGTGTTCGGCTACTGCTCCAAATTCGTCGACCATGGATGACATCGTCAGGCAGGCCCTCGCCAAGTGGCCGAACGTGCCGCACTGTACCGGCTGGCTGTTGCTCGACCGGCGCGGCGAATGGCGGCTGCGTGACGACGCGGCCCAGGCGGCCGGCGAGCTCGGCTCGCCGGTCCGGCATGCGGCGCTGAACGCGTTCATCGCCCGCAATTACGAATGCGATGCGCAGGGCCAGTGGTTCTTCCAGAACGGGCCGCAACGCGTGTACGTCGAGCTGGCTTATACGCCGTGGGTCGTCCGGCTCGCCGAGCGCGACGGGCAGCTCACGCTCACCGACCAGACCGGCACGCCGTTCGAACCGGACGAAGCCTGGCTCGACGATGCGGGTGGCGTGCTGTTTCGCGCGGCCGGCACGCGGCCACGCATCGCGGCGCTGCACGATCACGATCTCGGGCTGTTCGCCGATCACGCGGATTTCGATGCCGCGCCGCCCGTGCTGCGCTGGCGCGACGGCCGCACGCTGCCGCTCGACAGCATCGTCTGCGCCGATGTGCCCACGCGATTCGGCTACGTTGCAAGCCCGGCGCAACAGGCTCGCGACGCGGCCGACGGCAGCGCCTGACCCGCGGCGGCCCTGTCCGCGCTTGCCGCGTACCGGCCGCTACCCGCGGCCGTTCTTCTCGTCTTCGCGCTCTTCCTTGTAGCGCGCCTCGAATTCCAGCAGCCGCGCACCGATCATCGACTGCTCGTAGAACGACACGTCCTTCGCGTCGCGCGCTTCCTTCAGCTGGCGAATCGCCGACGGCCACGCGCCGTCGAGCGCGAGCTTCTCCGCCAGCGCGCGGCGCCGCGCCAGCAGGTCGCCCTTGCCGTCGCTCGCCTTCGCGAGATAGTCCCACCAGTCCGGCTGCTCGGGGTCGGCCTTCGCTTGTGCACGTGCCTGCGCCTGCGCTTCGGTGAAACGACGCGCGGCGATCAGGGCCTGAAGATGCGCAACGATCGCGGCGTGCGACGCCGGCCAGCGCCGCTGCGCGAGCGCCGCGAGCCGCACCGCGTCGTCGGTCCGCCCCGCGCGGCGCGCGATGTCGGCGGCCAGCACGTCGAGGCTCGGCGAGCTCGTCGCCGGATCGTCCTCGCGCCGCTCGCGCGCATCGAACGCATTGCGCGCCGACGCGAGCGCCTTGCCGGCTGCGTCGTACTCGCCGAGCAGCGCATTCGCGAGCGCGATCCCATACCAGTTCGCCGCGACGTTCGGCGCGGTGCGATCGTCGATCTCGAACTGCATCCGCCGCGCCTCGGCCGCGATGTCGGTCGGCGCGCGGTTCTGCAGGATGCGCAGCCGCGCACGCACGAACCCGTATTCGGGCGACTGGCGCGGCTGCCGGTACGGCGCGCGGCGCGCGCGATCCTCCATGTCGGCGATCCGCTCGCCGGTCAGCGGGTGGGTGCGCGCATAGGCCGGCACGCCCGCATCGCCCATCGACGCGCGGTCGAGCCGCTCGAAGAATCCCGGCATCCCGTACGGGTCATAGCCCGCACCCGCGAGCAGCTGGAAACCGACGCGATCGGCCTCGCGCTCGGCCGAACGCGAAAAGCGCAGCTGGTTGTCCACCGCATACGCCTGCCCGCCCACCGCGATCGCGCTGCCGAGGTCGCCGCTTCTCGCAAGCACGCCGGCCAGCACGCCGAGCAGCATCGTCGCGAGCGCCGTATAGCCGGTCTTCTCGCTCGCGCCGATCATCCGCGCGATATGCCGCTGCAGCACGTGCCCCATCTCGTGGCCGACCACCGATGCGAGCTCCGATTCCGTCTGCGTCGTGACGACGAGCCCGCTGTTGATCCCGATGAAGCCGCCCGGCATCGAGAACGCGTTGATCTGCGGGTCGCGCACCGGGAACAGCTCGAAGTCCGGCGTGTAGCCGCCGATGAAGCGCGCGGCCGCCGCGGCCGCGAGCCGCGCCGCCATCGCGTTCAGGTAGTCGCGCACGAGCCAGTCGTCGAGATAGTCGGGATCGCGCCGCACTTCGCGCATCACGCGCTCACCGAGCCGGCGCTCGGCCTGCGGCGTCAGCGAACCGCCGGAACCGTCGCCCAGATCGGGCAGCTCGAACGAGCGAAGCGGCGCGCGCAGGCTCGCGGCCGGCGCCGACGCGCCGCCGGTGTCCGAAAACCGGCTCTCCGCGCCGCCGTACGTGCCGAACACGCCGGCCGCGATGCCGGACGGCACGGTGGAAATCGACCGCGCGCCGCTGGCCGCCGATTCGAGCGGCGGCGCGGACGCACTCTGCGCATGGCCGCTCGGCGGCAATGCGAGCGCCACCGACAGCGACACGGCAAGCAACTGTTTGACACGCATGGCAGGATGAAAGCGACGCCGTCCCGCGCGCCGGGCGCGCATCGCGGCGTTTGGTCTGAATATTCGGGTCATTGTACCGGCGACATCGCGACTGTCCCGTGCGGCATGGGCGCCATCTGCGTACCCGGCGCCGCGAATGCCACTGCTATGATAGGCGCCCGTTGAAACGTGGGATCGGATCGGGGTGCGAGGATTCAATACGGCGCCCTGCCCGATCGCGAAGCAGGACCGACGGACGTGCTCGCGCGAGCACGCCGTTCCACCGGAGCACGACATGTCAGGACTTACCCATTTCGACGCCGCCGGCCATGCACACATGGTCGACGTCGGCGGCAAGCAGGAAACCCAACGCATCGCGATCGCGCGCGGCACGATCCGGATGCTGCCGGCCACGTTCGCGCTGATCCGCGACGGCAAGGCCAAGAAAGGCGACGTGCTCGGCGTCGCGCGCATCGCGGCCATCCAGGGCGCCAAGCGCACGGCCGACCTCATCCCGCTGTGCCACCCGCTCGCGCTGACGCGCGTGGCCGTTGACTTCGAACTCGACGACGCGCTGCCGGGCGTCCACTGCGCCGTGCAGGTCGAAACGTTCGGCCGGACCGGCGTCGAGATGGAAGCGCTGACCGCCGTGCAGGTCGGGCTGTTGACCGTCTACGACATGTGCAAGGCCGTCGATCGCGGGATGGTGATCACCGATGTGAGCGTGCGCGAGAAGCGCGGCGGGAAGTCGGGGGACTGGAAGGCGGAAGACACGGCCGGTTAAGCGCCAACGGCAACAGCAGCCATTCACGGGGCGTCGTCGGCCGTAGCGATACCCCGTTCGAACGATAACAACCAGAAAAACACATCACCCATGAAGAACCTCACGCTGAAATACGGCGCGCCGCTGCTGTGCGCGCTCTCGCTGCTGCCGGCCGTCGCATCGGCCGCCAGCGCCTGCCCCGCCGCCGACACCGCCGCGCGGGCGGCCATCGACGCGCAGCACCGCGTCCAGCAGATCCGTATTCCGACAAGCGACGGCAGCGGTGTCGACATTCCGCCGCCGCTGCGCGACGCGCTGCGTGCGTACAAGCAGGCGCTCGTCGGCACGATCGATGCGCGGCTCGCGTGCAGCGACGAGCAGGTCGACCCGGCCGCACTGAAGCGCACGCTCGCGGCCGCGCTCGGCGTGCCGGCCCGCCCCGTCCAGCCGAAAGACGGCGAATCGGCCTTCGGCCGCAATCCGGACGTCGACGTCGAACGCGGCGGCACGTCCCGTCCGTTGCTGTTCGTGCGCGCCGGCCTCGACATCGCATGCGGCGACGACAACCTGCTGACCGCTTACGCATGGGAAAACGGCGCCTGGCGGCGCGTGCTGCGCTGGCAGGCCGACGGCTACCAGGACATCGGCGGCGCGTACGGCAGCGGCTTCTGGTTCTCGGCGCTGCCAGGCGGGCAGGTCGCGGTTGTCCACGGTACACCGTCGTGCGCGTCGCGATGGAGCCAGTTCGCCGCGGACGTGGTCGCACCGGCCAACGGCTCGGCCGCGCAACGCACGGTGTTCCATTCCGAAAACAGCTACGTGATCGATGAGAACCCGATCCGGTTCAAGGTGCGCCCCGACGGCTTCGAGGTACGCGCGACGGTCGGCTCGATGGACAGCGAAGTGATGACGCGGCCCGGTGTCTTCCGCTATCGCGTCGACGGCGGCTCCGTTCAGCGCGTACAACCCGTCGCGCTCAACGGCCGGGATTTCGTCGACGAATGGCTGAAGGCGGACGACGCGCTGGCGCGCGAATGGAGCGAGCCCGCCGCCGCCGCGGCCGCGCTGAAAGGCCGGCAGGCGTTCGACAAGGCCGGCAAGGCGGCAGGAAGGGGGTTCGCGTACGGCCCGGTGCGCAGCTGCTCGGACAGCAAGGACCGCTTCCAGGTCGAACTCGATCTGACGGGCACCACCGGGGAAACGGTCGCGCGGCACTATGCGCAGATTCGCCAGGAGCGCAACGGGTTCACGCTGCTCGGGCTGAGCACGGCGGCCGAGCCGGCTTGTCGCGGCGCGAACCTGATGCCGCAGCACTGAACGTCGGGCGCGCGCGCCGCAACGGCCGCGCGCATCGACTGTCCGTGGCCATGCACAACGAAGCGGCTGGCAGGAAACGCAACCGGGCGGCAACCCGCACGCAGGCAGCGCCGCCCGCGTATCACTGGCCGCGCTGCGGCTCGAACACGAACGGTTGGGTCAGCAGGAACGGGTTCGCGGTCGCGCCCGTCTGCACGCAGGTCGCGTGCGTCATCGCGTCGACGGCCGCGCGGTCGGCCGCCGCGTTGCGGCTGCTCGTCGTCACGGTCACGTTCTGCGCTTCGCCGGATGTCGTCATCAGCGCGCGCACGAGCACGGTCGCCGGGCGCGTGAGCGGCTTCGCGGTATCCGGATAGACGGCGCGCGGAATGTGGCACGTCAGCTTGCTTTCCTGCGACGACGACAGCATCGCGCAGCCGGAAAACAGCATCGCGACGGCGGGCAGGATCAGGTAGGTCGAGCGAATAGCCATGGTCGAATATCGTTCTTCAGCACTGTTCCGGACGCATGTGCCGCGCACCGGGGAACATCGCCCGGCCGCATCGCATGCGTCCCACTGCGCCGCGGCCATCGGACCGGCGCCCCGTTACGGCCGCACGGCCGATCGATGCTCGGCCGCGATCCTGCTTGGTGGACTTCCCCGGTGGCCGGGGTGTTGCCTGCGCTCTCGCCGGCCTTTGCCTCTCACGGGCCGGCACGCGAGCGCTTTCGCGCATTGTGCACGCGCCGCCCTACAAGCGGCGGCGATTTGACAATGGTTGACGCGAATCGCCGCGCCTTCTGCCGGAATCCGCGCAATCCGCGAGGTAATCGATACGCGGCCGGATTCGCCGGGCTCGCGCCGGGCTGTAACGCCCGATGCGCGCCGCGACTTCATCACGGCGCGGCGCCTGCCGGAATTCCCCGTTCCAGCAGGCACTGTGCGCATCAATCCGAATCGTCGTCGTCCTCGTCGTCGGCCGCATCGGCCGGCACTTCGCCGTATTTCGCAACGACCGCCGCCTTGAATGGCTTCAGCGCCGGCTGCTGGTCGCACAGCTTGTACAGCGCCGCCAGTTGCTGCGGCCAGTCCTTCAGCTCCTTTGCAAACACGTGCAGGCGCGCGACGGTGTCGAGCGCGTCGGCTTCGTGGCCGGCCAGCGCCTGCAGCGCCGCATAGCGGCGCAGTACCGTCTCGCCAGGCAGCAGCGCGATCGCCTTTTCATGCGCGGCGAGCTTGGCCGGCAGGTCGTCCGGGGAAATCGGGAGCAGCGTGGCCGCGCCATACTCACCCCAGGCGCCGAACAGCAGCGACGGCGCATCGCGGTACTGCGCGGCCGGATCGCTGCCGTAATACAGCACTTCCGCGCGCTGGTAATCGCGCAGCACCGGCACCGCCGCCAGCACGCCGCCGACCGACAGCACCGCGAACAGCCCGAAGGCTGCCCGCCCCGGCAGGATGCGCAGCGGCTTCACTTCGAGCAGCCCGATCACGAACATCGCGGGCAGCAGGAAGAACATGTACTGCTGCGGATACTCGACCAGCGCGTGCATCAGCAGGATGCCGATCAGCGCGAAGCCGAACACGCGCATGCTCGACTGCGGCGCGCGCACCGCACGCACGAACCACGTCACGAGCGCGACGACGAGCACGCCCAGGCCGACGAGGCCGGACTTCGCGAGCAGGTCGATGAAGATGTCATGCGAGTTGTTCGCGATCTCGACGCCGCCGAGCGCGCGCACCAGCGCGAACTGGTGCGACGGGAACTCGCCCCAGCCGACGCCGAGCAGCGGATGCTCGCGGAACATCGCGAGCCCGTACTTCCACAGCGCGAGGCGCGGCGCGATCTGCCCCGCGTCACGCATCCGGTCAGCCGCGGATTCCGCGAGACCCAGGTGGTAGTGGACGTTCGCCCAGCGCACCGCGACGTTCACCGCGATGAACGCCACGGCGAGCACGACCGGTATCACCCACGCACGTGCATTGCCCGGCGCGCGACGCGATTCGAGCCACGCCATCCAGAAGCCCGCGACAACCATCACCGCGACCTGCAGCCACGGCCCGCGCGACACCGTCAGCGCAAGACCGACCGACAGCACGATCGACAGCGCGAGCCACGCCCATACCGCGAGCCGGCGCGTCTGCACGAGATACAACGCACCCACGAGCGCGAACGCGATGTAGCTGGCCAGGTGGTTCGCCTGCGCCATGTTGCCGTACGGGCGGCGATCGACCGCGACGTTGTACATCACGACGAACGGCGACAGCGTCGACTCGAGGTGGAACAACTGCACGATCTGCGTGCCGACCGCAAACACGCCGCCGACGAGCAGCGCGCCGGCCATCATCCGCGACACGGCCTCGGCCAGCCCGTCGCGTGCGAGCGCATAGCCGGCCTGCATCGCGACCAGCGCAGCGGCGAGATAGCCGACCGCGAGCCAGTTCATCGACGGTACCTTGAGCGGGATCAGCGCGACCTGCGCGATGAGCACCGCGGCGAACCCGAGCGGCGCGACGAACGCAGTCGGCGCCGCAAACGGTTCGGCCGGGCGACCCGTGCGCGCGAGCAGCACGACGGACACCCCCACCAGCAGATACAGCACCAGTGCGGAAAATTCGGAATAGAAGGTCGGGATCGGATACGTGTGATTCGTGATCGCGTACGGCACGATCAGGGCGACAGCCAGCGCAACGAGCGGCAACGAACGGGAAAAAGTAGAAGGCATGAGCGAACCGGATGTCAGCAACCGGCGCACTATACAAAACTTTCCCCCCTCTGTGCGGGGCCTTCGCGCCGCGCCCCGACGCGGAGCGGCCGCCCCGGCCGGCTGAAGCGGCGGGCGGCAGGCTACCCGCGCCGCCCGGCTCCGCCACCGGCGCTACGCGCGACACTCCGCCGGCGCGTATTTCGCGGGCAGCGTCGCGGCATCGCCCGGCAACGGCCCGGCCCCGGGCGCCGGCAGCGACGACGCATCCTTGCCGGCGGCGAAGCACTCCCACGCGATCGCGCCGGCCTGCATCGCGCCCTTTTTGAGCGGCACGCGTGCGGTGGGCGCATCGGCCTTGTCGGGCGCTGACGGCACGAGCACCAGCGTATTGGCGCCGGCCGTGGTGACGCGCGTGGTGAATGCGACCGTGATCTGGCCGGTCTCGCCGTCGATCGCAACGGATTCGACGTTGCGGGTCGCGGCCGGCGGGCTGTAGCCGCCGTCGAGGCTCGCGCCGCTCGCGGCGTTGTCGGCGACGGCCAGCCGTGCGGACGACGCGAGCGCGAGCCCCTCGCCGACGCGCGAGCGCGCAAGGTAATCCTGGTACGCGGGAATCGCATAGGCTGCGATCACGCCGACGATCGCCAGCACGATCATCAGTTCGATCAGCGTGAAGCCGGCCGGCCTCCAGCGCGGGGACGGCCGGTTCGCGCGCCGCAGATCGGCGGCTACGCGACGGAACAGGGAAACGGAAAAGGCTTCGAACATGGCAGGCTCCGGAAACGAAAAACGCCTGCCGATAAAGGCAGGCGTCTCGATCGTAGCCAGCGGGCCGTGAATCCGGCAGTCGGCCGGATGGCCAGCGTCAATGCGCGCGCGGTGCGCCGCTGCGCCGCCTGAGCGCGTATCCGATCGCCACCACGAACAGCGCGCCCGCGATGCTCGCGCCGTAGAGGACTTCCGGCGTATCGAGCACCGGCCAGCGGTCGCCGACCGGGTCGTTCACGATCAGCCCGCCCGCGATCCAGCCGAGCAGCCCGGCGCCGAGCGCAACGACGACGGGGAAACGGTCGAGCAGCTTCAGCACCAGCGTGCTGCCCCACACGATGATCGGCACGCTGACGATGAGCCCGAAGATCACGAGCGGAATCCGGTGTATCGGGTCGGCCTGCTCGGCCGCGCCCGCGATCGCGATCACGTTGTCGAGGCTCATCACCGCATCGGCGATCACGATGGTCTTCACGGCGTCCCACAGCCGGCTGGCCGGCTTGATGTCGTCGTGTGCGTCGCCGGCCGGCGCCATCAGCTTGATGCCGATCCACAGCAGCAGCAACCCGCCACCGAGCTTCAGGAACGGCACGTCGAGCAGCGCGACCGCGAACGTGATCAGTGCGACGCGCAACAGGATTGCACCCGCAGTGCCCCAGATGACACCGCGCAGCCGCTGGTTCGCGGGCAGGTTGCGGCATGCGAGCGCGATCACGACCGCGTTGTCGCCGCCGAGCAGGATATCGATGATGACGATCTGGAGAACGGCGCCCCAATGGAGCGACGTCAGGAATTCGAGCATGGCGTGACGGGCAGGACGGCGGCCGCCCGCGGGCGGCCCGGTTCATCGCCGGCACATGCGCGATGCATGCCCGGTGCTTACGAATTCATTGCGCGAGCATAACAAAAAACGCCGGCAAAGCCGGCGTTTTCTGCAGGACGAACCCAGGTGGAAATATTACAGCGCCTTCTTCAGCAGACGGCCCATTTCCGACGGGTTGCGCGTGACGGTGATGCCGCACGCTTCCATGATTTCCAGCTTCGCTTCGGCCGTATCCGCACCGCCCGAGATCAGCGCGCCGGCGTGGCCCATGCGCTTGCCCGGAGGCGCCGTGACGCCAGCGATGAAGCCGACGACCGGCTTCTTCATGTTGTCCTTGATCCACTCTGCCGCATTGGCTTCGTCCGGACCACCGATTTCGCCGATCATCACGACTGCGTCCGTGTCCGGATCGTCGTTGAACATCTTCATCACGTCGATGTGCTTCAGACCGTTGATCGGGTCGCCGCCGATACCGACTGCCGACGACTGGCCGAGGCCGAGTGCCGTCAGCTGAGCAACCGCTTCGTACGTCAGCGTGCCCGAACGCGACACGACGCCGATGCGGCCCTTGCGGTGGATGTGACCCGGCATGATGCCGATCTTCAGTTCGTCCGGCGTGATCGTGCCCGGGCAGTTCGGCCCGAGCAGCAGCGTCTTGCGGCCTTCGCGACGCATGCGGTCCTTCACTTCGATCATGTCGCGGACGGGGATGCCTTCCGTGATGCAGATCGCGAGATCCAGATCGGCTTCGACCGCTTCCCAGATCGCAGCAGCTGCGCCTGCCGGCGGAACGTAGATGACCGACACGGTCGCGCCGGTTTCTGCCTTCGCTTCCTTGACGCTTGCGTAGATCGGAATGCCTTCGAAATCTTCGCCGGCCTTCTTCGGGTTCACGCCCGCGACGAATGCTTCGCGGCCGTTTGCGTATTCACGGCAGGCGCGCGTATGGAACTGACCGGTTTTGCCGGTAATGCCCTGCGTGATGACCTTCGTGTCCTTGTTGATCAGAATCGACATGTATTTTGACCTCTGTTCGATTGGCGTCGCGTGCAAACCGCGCCGCCATACCTATTCATTGAGCGCGCCAAGAAAACGCCGGGCCGCCCCAAGTTTTCTTGACCCCCCCGGGGGGCCTGGCGTGTAGCGCCAGGTCTGGGGGCGCTTCTTTACTTGCCTGCGGCAGCCGCGACGACCTTCTGCGCAGCCTCTTCCATGCTGTCCGCCGAGATGATCGGCAGGCCCGAATCGGCCAGCATCTTCTTGCCGAGGTCCTCGTTCGTGCCCTTCATGCGCACGACGAGCGGCACGTTCAGGTTCACGGCCTTCGAACCGGCGATCACGCCTTCCGCGATCACGTCGCAGCGCATGATGCCGCCGAAGATGTTCACGAGGATCGCCTTCAGATCCGGGTTCTTCAGCATCAGCTTGAACGCTTCCGTGACCTTCTCGGTCGTCGCGCCACCGCCGACGTCCAGGAAGTTCGCCGGCTCGCCGCCGAACAGCTTGATGGTGTCCATCGTCGCCATTGCCAGGCCTGCGCCGTTCACGAGACAGCCGATGTTGCCGTCGAGCGAGATGTACGCGAGGTCGAACTTCGACGCTTCGATTTCAGCCGGATCTTCTTCGTCCAGATCGCGGTACGCGACGATTTCCGGGTGGCGGAACAGCGCGTTCGAGTCGAAGTTGAACTTCGCGTCGAGTGCGATGACCTTGCCGTCGCTGGAGACGTTCAGCGGGTTGATTTCAGCCAGCGATGCGTCGGTTTCCCAGAATGCCTTGTACAGGCCTTGCAGGATCGCGCGCGCTTGCGGAATCGAAGCAGCCGGCACGCCGATCTTCGCGGCGAGGTCGTCGGCCTGTGCATCGAGCAGGCCCGTCGACGGCTCGACGATGACCTTGTGGATCAGTTCCGGGTGCTTTTCGGCAACTTCTTCGATGTCCATGCCGCCTTCGCTCGAACCCATCAGAACGATCTTTTGCGTCACGCGATCGACGACGAGGCTGACATACAGTTCCTGCTTGATGTCGGCGCCTTCTTCGACCATCAGACGGTTGACCTTCTGGCCTTCCGGACCGGTCTGGTGCGTGACGAGCTGCATGCCGAGGATCTGGTTCGCGTATTCGCGAACCTGCTCGATCGACTTCGCCACCTTCACGCCGCCGCCCTTGCCACGGCCACCTGCGTGAATCTGAGCCTTCACGACCCAAACCGGGCCGCCGAGCTCTTCTGCCACCTTGACGGCCTCGTCAACCGAGAACGCCGGCTTGCCGCGCGGTACCGCGACTCCGAATTTCCGCAGGATTTCCTTACCCTGGTACTCGTGAATCTTCATGCGTGATTCCCTTCAGTCTGAGAGTTGGATGAAAAGTCGCTTTAGACGCTTCTTCGAATGATTTCCGTTCATTCCTTCGTGCTGCCTTCACCGGGCACGTCCGGCCGGCTCGCGCCATACCAGCGCGGGTAGTACTGCCGCACGACCTCGCCGTCGAAGCGCAACGCCCGGCAGCGGCCGAGCTGGAAAGGCGCTTCGTCATGCACGCCGCCATGGTCCGGCCCTTCGCCCCCCTCTTCGCGCACATTCCACACATCACCGGCGAACGCCTGGATCGCTGCCGTCGGCAGTACGGCGCACAGTTCGGTGAGATGGGAGCAGCCTGCGACGCCGGCGAGCAGCCGGTTCGCGTTGCGGCGGAAATTGCGGAAGAGATTGAGCCCGATGAGGGCCCGATAGGCGGGAGGAGCGGATTGACAGTGACCGGGATAGGGAACCCATTCCGAAGACGCTTCGGCGTCGACGACATTGAGGTCACGATCGATAGTCACGCGCAGCCAGAGTTCGTGGATTGGCAGGCCCTGGGGCCGGATGCCCGACGCAAGCGCGACATCGCGCGGCTTGTGGTCGGTCAGGCAGGCTTCGATGTCCCACAAGCCGTCGCCGCGCTCGTAAGCTTCCGCTCGGATTGCGCGTTGATGTCGCAACTGACGGGGCACGGGCTCGGATAGCGGCATGCTGGAGGTTGAGGCCGAAGAGGAAAACCCGTGGATTTTAGCATATTGGGTATTTGAGACAGTTTGACGCGACGGCGGGTATTCCCGCCTGTCCGGAAGCGGTTGCATTGCAGCAAAATCGCGCGCCACGCGCGCGATCGGCGCGGTCAGTCGTCGATCGGGAAATCGTCGCCGACCTTCAGCAACTTCACGATGGTCGCGCTCGAGAAGCCGCGCGCAGCGAGAAAGCGCGCCTGCTTCGCACGCTCGGCCGGCGTTTGCGGCAGTGCACCGAATTTCTTGCGCCAGACCGCCTGTGCACGCGCCCATTCGGTCTCGCGGAGCTGCGCATTCACTTCCTCGACGAGCGTGTCGCCCACCGCATGACGCTTCAGCTCACTGACGATGCGTGCGACACCGACGCGCGACGCGCGACGATGCACGAGGCTCTCGGCAAAGCGTGCATCGGACAGCCAGCCTTCCTGTTCCAGCGCATCAAGCACGGGGTCGACGGATTCGTCTTCGCCGACGTAAGGCGCAAGCTTGCGCGCGAGTTCGGTGCGACTGTATTCGCGCCTGGACAGATAGCCGAGCGCGCGGCCCTTCAACGATCGCTGAGGCTTCGACGACTTGCGCTCGGTCGTGCCCGGAGCGTCACCTGACGAAGCACTGGAAGAGGCAGCCGACGCGCGACGTGTGCGGCGCGGATGCTGGCTGCTGCGCGTATAGACATCTTCCCTGGCCGGCGCCGATGTATCGGCTGCGCGATCGCCCGGGAAACTGACACCGGAAACACGACGGCGGGAGCGGTCGTGCGCGTCGAACGATTCATCGTCGTCGAACGGATCGTCCGGTGCGGCAATCTCAAACGAAACGAGGGCATCGTCGGATGCCCTCGTCGCGGTGCGGTTCGCGGCATCGCTGCCCGCGCCCCGCCGATCGGCGCTCGAGGATCCGGTTCGCCGGCCGGAGCGACCCGCCGCTTCGGGCGCGTCACTCTCCTCCGGCTCGCCAGCCTGACCTCGGCGCCCGACCATCACTCTTCTTCGTCCATCGCCTCGGCTTCGTCCTGGCCTGCACCATCGGGCATCGCGACCACGCCGAGCGATTCGCGAATGCGGTTCTCGATCTCGCGTGCGATTTCCGGATTCTCGCGCAGGAATTCACGCGCGTTGTCCTTGCCCTGGCCGATCTTCTCGCCGTTGTAGCTGTACCAGGCGCCCGCCTTGTCGACGATCTTCGCCTGCACGCCGAGATCGATGATCTCGCCCTGACGCGAAATGCCTTCGCCATACAGGATGTCGAAGATCGCTTCGCGGAACGGCGGCGACACCTTGTTCTTGACGACCTTCACGCGGGTTTCGTTGCCGATCACCTCGTCGTTCTTCTTGATCGAGCCGATCCGGCGGATGTCGAGACGCACCGACGAGTAGAACTTCAGCGCGTTACCGCCCGTCGTGGTTTCCGGGTTGCCGAACATCACGCCGATCTTCATCCGGATCTGGTTGATGAAGATCACGAGGCAGTTCGTGCGCTTGATCGTGCCGGTCAGCTTGCGCAGCGCCTGCGACATCAGGCGGGCCTGCAGACCCGGCAGCGAATCGCCCATCTCGCCTTCGATTTCGGCCTTCGGCACGAGCGCCGCGACCGAGTCGATGACGATCATGTCGATCGAGCCCGAGCGCACCAGCGCGTCGGTGATTTCAAGCGCCTGCTCGCCGGTGTCCGGCTGCGAGATCAGCAGTTCCGGCACGTTCACGCCGAGCTTCGCTGCATATTGAACGTCGAGCGCGTGCTCGGCGTCGATGAACGCTGCCGTACCGCCGATCTTCTGCAACTCGGCAATGACCTGCAGCGTGAGCGTGGTTTTACCGGACGATTCCGGACCGTAGATTTCGACCACCCGGCCGCGCGGCAGGCCGCCGACGCCGAGCGCGATATCGAGACCGAGCGAGCCCGTGGACACGACCTGGATGTTCTCGGTCGCCTCGCCGTCGCCCATGCGCATGATCGAGCCCTTGCCGAACTGCTTTTCGATCTGGGCAAGCGCGGCGGCCAGCGCCTTGCTCTTCTCGGCGGTCATCCCGGAGCCCTTCTTGCTATCTTCCATGAATCGTCCTTTGCTATGATGAGCAGCGTCTGTTAAAGGCGCGCCCACTTTCAAGCGCCGCCCACGAATGCAGACACTGTATAAAAAAACAGTGTTTTGTGCAAGCCCGCAATGCAGGCTGCGTTGTACACGAATAACTTCGGAGACAGCTGGCCGGCGCGAACGCCCTGCCGGCCATCGGTCAGCACCATGCGAATTCTCATCGCGGAAGACGACAGCATACTCGCGGACGGCCTCACCCGGTCACTCCGCCAATCGGGCTATGCGGTCGACCACGTGAAGAGCGGCGTCGACGCCGATACCGCGTTGTCGATGCAGACATTCGACCTGCTGATCCTCGATCTCGGGCTCCCGAAAATGTCCGGGCTCGACGTACTCAAGCGCCTGCGCGCCCGCAATTCGAACCTCCCCGTGCTGATCCTGACGGCCGCCGACAGCGTCGACGAGCGCGTGAAGGGGCTCGACCTCGGCGCCGACGACTACATGGCCAAGCCGTTCGCGCTCAACGAGCTCGAGGCGCGCGTGCGCGCGCTGACCCGGCGCGGCGCGGGCGGCGGCCCGACCGTCGTGCGCCACGGCTCGCTCGCGTTCGACCAGGTCGGCCGCATCGCGTATGCGAACGATCACGTGCTCGACCTCTCCGCGCGCGAGCTCGGCCTGCTCGAGGTGCTGCTGCAGCGGATCGGCCGGCTCGTATCGAAGGAACAGCTCGTCGACCATCTGTGCGAATGGGGCGAGGAAGTCAGCAACAACGCGATCGAAGTCTACGTGCACCGGCTGCGCAAGAAGATCGAACCCAGCGGCGTACGGATCTCGACCGTGCGCGGCCTCGGCTATTGCCTCGAGAAGGTCGCGCCCGCCGCGCCGGCCGACACGGCAGCGCCCCAGCCCGCGGTGGCCGGCACGCCGCTGCGCTGAACCCGGGCGTCGCCGCGATGGCCACGCCGGCCCCTACCCGCCATCCGACCGGCGCGCCGTCGTCGGCCGCCGACGAGGCGCGCGACGCGCGCTACGAGAACCCGTTCGCGCCGCCCGACGAAACCGATGCGCCCGAGGCGCCGCGCCCGCGCTCGCTGTTCGGCGAGATCCTCGACTGGATGCTCGCGCCGCTGCTGCTGCTATGGCCGATGAGTATCGCCGTCACCTATCTGGTTGCGAAGACGATCGCGAACGGCCCGTTCGACCGCGCGCTCGAGACCAACGCGTACGTGCTCGCGCGGCAGATCCATCCGGTAAACGGCGTCGCCGAGCTGACGCTGCCGGAGCAGACGCGCGACTTCCTGCGCGCGGACAACGTCGACAGCGTTTACTTCCAGGTGCTCGGCACGCGCGGTGAGCTGGTCGCGGGCGAAGCCGACATGCCGCTGCCGCGCGACGAGGACCGCCCGCCGCCGGGCGTCGTCATGTTTCGCGACGACCTGCTGCGCGGCAACGACGTGCGCGTCGCGTATACGACGGTCGCGCTGCCGCAATCGGGCACCACGCAGCCGGTGCTCGTGCAGGTCGGCGAAACGCTGGACAAGCGCAACGCGCTCGCGAACGACATCATCAAGGGCGTGATCCTGCCGCAGTTCGTGATCCTGCCGCTCGCGATCCTGCTGGTCTGGTTCGGGCTGTCGCGCGGGCTCGCGCCGCTCAATGCGCTGCAGGCGCACATCCGCGCACGGCGGCCCGACGACCTGTCGCCCGTCGAGGCGCAGCGTGCGCCGCCCGAGATCGAGCCGCTCGTCACGTCGTTCAACGACCTGCTCGCCCGCCTCGAACAGAACATGGCGCTGCAAAAGCGCTTCATCGCCGACGCCGCGCACCAGATGAAGACGCCGCTCGCGGGCCTGCGCACGCAGGCCGAGTTCGCGCTGCGCCACCCCGTCCCGCCCGACGTGCAGCGCTCGCTCGAGCAGATCGCGACGAGCTCCGAGCAGGCCGCCCGGCTCGTCACGCAGTTGCTTGCGCTTGCGCGCGCCGAGAACCGCGCAAGCGGGCTGACGTTCGAGCCGGTCGAGATCGCCACGCTCGCGCGGCGCGCGGTGCGCGACTGGGTGCAGGCCGCGCTCGCGAAACGGATGGATCTCGGCTACGAAAGCCCGCCGGACCCGCCGGACGACACGCCGCTCGACGTCGACGGCAATCCGGTGATGCTGCGGGAGATGCTCGGCAACCTGATCGACAACGCGATCCGCTACACGCCGGACGGCGGCCGCATCACGGTGCGCGTGCGCGCCGAGCCCGCGGCGCGGCGCGTGCATCTCGAAGTCGAGGACACGGGGCCGGGCATCCCGGCCGCCGAACGCGAACGCGTCGTCGAGCGCTTCTACCGGATCCTCGGCCGCGAAGGCGACGGCAGCGGCCTCGGGCTCGCGATCGTGCGCGAGATCGCCACGCAGCACGGCGGCACGCTGACGCTCGACGATCACGTCTACCAGCACGCACCGCGCCTCGCCGGCACGCTGGTACGCATCAGCCTGCCGCTGACCGAAACCGCCCCGGATTAACCCTGACGCGTACCGCCGCAGCACGCCAGGATTGCATCAAAACCGGCGATTTACCGGACGTTCGCCGCACGATAGGCCCGCAAAGCAACCGGTTCGGCGCGGGTTAACGCGCAGCCATTTTGCACACGCGCGTCAGTCGGCCGTAAGTTTCCGTACCAATAATCCTCGACAGGCCCGCCCACCCAAGGCGGCCGCATATCTATATCAAGGGACTTGGAGACGACTCATGGCGACGTTAGGCGGGCAAATTTCGCACGCGCCGATGACGGGCGAAGAGAAGAAGGTGATCTTCGCGTCGTCGCTCGGCACCGTGTTCGAGTGGTACGACTTTTACCTGGCCGGCTCGCTCGCGGCCTACATCAGCAAGAGCTTCTTCTCCGGCGTCAATCCGACCGCCGCCTTCATCTTCACGCTGCTCGGCTTCGCCGCCGGCTTCGCGGTCCGGCCGTTCGGCGCGATCGTGTTCGGCCGCCTCGGCGACCTCGTCGGCCGCAAGCACACGTTCCTCGTGACGATCGTGATCATGGGCCTCTCGACGTTCGTGGTCGGCTTCCTGCCCGGCTACGCGTCGATCGGCATCGCCGCGCCCGTGATCTTCATCGCGATGCGGCTGTTGCAGGGCCTCGCGCTCGGCGGCGAGTACGGCGGCGCGGCGACCTACGTCGCCGAGCATGCGCCGGCCAACCGTCGCGGCTTCTACACCGCGTGGATCCAGACGACCGCCACGCTCGGCCTGTTCCTGTCGCTGCTCGTGATCCTCGGCATCCGCACGCTCATCGGCGAGGAAGCATTCGGCAACTGGGGCTGGCGCGTGCCGTTCGTCGCGTCGATCCTGCTGCTCGCGGTGTCGGTGTGGATCCGGATGCAGCTGAACGAATCGCCGGTGTTCCTGCGCATCAAGGCGGAAGGCAAGACGTCGAAGGCGCCGCTGACAGAAGCGTTCGGCCAGTGGAAGAACCTGAAGATCGTGATCCTCGCGCTCGTCGGCCTGACGGCCGGCCAGGCTGTCGTGTGGTACACGGGCCAGTTCTATGCGCTGTTCTTCCTCACGCAGACGCTGAAGGTGGACGGTGCGAGCGCGAACATCCTGATCGCGATCGCGCTGTTGATCGGCACGCCGTTCTTCCTGTTCTTCGGTTCGCTGTCGGACAAGATCGGCCGCAAGCCGATCATCCTCGCGGGCTGCCTGATCGCGGCACTGACCTACTTCCCGCTGTTCAAGGCGCTCACGCACTACGCGAACCCGCAGCTCGAACTCGCGACGCAGAAGGCGCCGATCACGGTCATCGCCGATCCGGCCGCCTGCTCGTTCCAGTTCAACCCGGTGGGCACGTCGAAGTTCACGAACTCGTGCGACATCGCGAAGAGCGCGCTCGCGAAGGCCGGCCTGAACTACGAGAACGTCGCGGCGCCGGCCGGTGCGGCGGCCCAGATCAAGGTCGGCGACACGGTGATCCCGGCCTATGAGGGCAAGGCGGCCGACGCGAAGGCGCAGGGCGCGGCGTTCGACAAGACGCTCGCGTCGACGCTGAAGGCAGCCGGCTACCCGGCGAAGGCGGACCCGGCGCAGCTCAACTGGCCGATGACGATCGTGATCCTGACGATCCTCGTGATCTACGTGACGATGGTCTACGGCCCGATCGCGGCGATGCTGGTCGAGATGTTCCCGACGCGGATCCGCTACACGTCGATGTCGTTGCCCTATCACATCGGCAACGGCTGGTTCGGCGGCTTCCTGCCGGCAACCGCGTTCGCGATCGTCGCGGCGAAGGGCGACATCTACTCGGGCCTCTGGTATCCGATCGTGATCGCGCTGGCCACGTTCGTGATCGGCCTGCTGTTCGTCAAGGAGACGAAGGACTCGAACATCTACGCGCAGGATTGACGTGGATGGGCGGGCGGTTGCCGGTGGCGCACGGCGACCGTCCGCAACGAGGCCGGCACGGGCCGCCGGCACCCTTTTTCAACGATGATGAAAAAAGGTGTTGACAGCCTGACCGGCATTCTCCATAATTCATTTCTTCGGCGAATTAGCTCAGTCGGTTAGAGCGACGGAATCATAATCCGCAGGTCCGGGGTTCGAATCCCTGATTCGCCACCAAATGCGAGAGCCGCTGTTCTGAAAGGAACAGCGGCTTTTTCATTTGCGTCTTCCGTACATCACGTCCTGCCGGCACGTGGTCCCGGACCGGGCACAGCCCGGCCTTTGCCCGCAACCGCCGTCACGCCGGATGACCGTGCGGCGCCTCGTCCAGTCTCGCCAGCCACGCGTCTGCAGAACTCGCTTCCCCAAGCTGGAATCGCGCCTCGCTGAAGTACTTCAGGCCGCCCCAGAGCGACGCGTCGCCGACAACGAACAGACGATGCCTTGCACGGGTCACCGCCACGTTCAACAGGTTCGGCTTGGATGCCGCCCAGTTCGCGGACGCCGCACTCTCAAGGTCCGCCCCGAGAACGAACACCACGACGCTTTCCTCCTTTCCCTGAAACGTATGTACGGTGCCGATACGTTGCGAGCACCATTGTTTCCACACCTTGTTCGCCGGCCCTCGCCGACCGGTGTCGGCCACCCATTTGATTGCCTGCAAGCGGTCAGACAGCGCCTTCCTGATCGCCTTGAAAGGGGCGATCACGTACAACGGCGGCAAAGCGCCGGAGTCCGCATACAACCGGATCACCAGCGCCGCAACCGCTTCGATTTGCGCCGGCACGACCTGCCGTACCGACGTGCGGCCACGTACGTCGATCCACGCGCTCTTCCCCAGTCTTTCGAGCGGATCTCCCGAAGGGTCGCGGGACTGGAGCCCGTAGACCATCTTGTCGCGATACGCGATCCGGTTCGCGATCGTGAACATCTTGTCGCAGCAGCGACGATGCACACGAAGCGGGCTCCCGATCCACAACGGTTCTTCCCCTTCTACCGGCACATACGTACCGAAAGGATTCGCCTCGTCGGCCAGCCGCTGTACCGACACTCGGGCGGGCGAGCACCGTCCGTCGGACGTGTGCGGCGACAGGTCCGCCAACGCATTGATCAATCGGGTCGGCACCGTGAACACCGGTTCGATCTGCAGCGGATCGCCGACGACCACGGCGCGTCGCGCCCGCCACAGCGCCCCTACAGCAGCTTGCGGCACGGCCTGCCCTGCCTCGTCGATGAACAGCCAGCCGATCGAACGCGGCCCCATGCCGCGAAACTGTCGAGCGAACGACGCGAACGTCGACGACACGACCGGCACCACCATGAACAGGCTCTGCCATATGAATTCGGCTTCCGAAGCATCCTCCAGGCGCGTCCCGGCAAGCAGTTTCTGAATCGCCACCAGATTGCCGCCGAAGCCTCCCCCTTTCCTCGACACTTCCGCGAGCCAGGCCTCGTGCAACGCAAGCGCCGCGACGAACAGACCGGACCGCAGGCGCGCAAACTCGTCGTCGTGCCCGAAGCCGTTCCGCTGCACGTCGTCCGATTCGAGTTGCTCGGAGCCCACCGGCAAGCTGGCCTTACCGAATCGGCTGCACCCGTCGGCAAGCAATGCGCGCTTTTCCGCCCACACTCGACGGGCCGCGATCAATTCCGCATCGGCCCGCTTCGCTTGCGACTGCGCGTTGTCCAACGCGTTGCGCGCGGATGCGGTATCCAAACGACATTGCGCGGCGGCACGGTGCGCGTCGATCTGCTCGCGTGCATTCGTCGCCACCTGTTCCATGTGCCGTCGCGCCACCTCCGTCCGGAAAAACCGGGAAAAGAATCCCGGGCGGGCACGATCGAGCAATCGCTCTTCTTCCTGCAATTGCGCAAGCACGGCATCGGCTGTCGCCGTCCGGCCGTCGCATGCCGCGAGCTCGGCGCTCGCGTCGCGACCACGCTGCTCCGCCTGTCGCAACGCATCCGTTGCCGGCTGCGCAAACTGCGCCTCGGTTACGTTGCCCCACGCCGAATGCAGCGCCCTAAAGGCCACCCGGTCGGAGAGCGCGGCCTGGTAGGCGGATTCCGCTTCGAGAAAGGACGCCTTCGCCGACTGGAAGGTCGGGCCCGAGTAGCGGTCCCGCCACCCCCAGAACGCCTGGGGGTCGCCCGGCCCGCCGCGTTCGCCCAACGGCCGGGAATCGATAAAGAAACGTTCCTTGAAACGCCATCGATTGTCGCCGTTGCCCAACGCACATGACACGAGCCCCCAGGGCACATCGTCGGCGTCGAGCCGCGTCATTTTGCGGTCGCCCACCTGCGCCGCAATCTTGTGCGCGACCGGCTGCAAGTAGCGCACCCCGCTCCACTCCGCACCGAGTTGCTTCTGCTTGGGCAGATCGTTCGAGATATTCTCGGCCGCCGCATTGTTCGACGAGGCCACCACCATCTCGAACCCCGTGAGATCGGCGCGCAGCATGCGAATTCGCGCGGTATCGCCATCCACGAAGCGGACTCCCGTACTCACGTCCGCCAATGCGTCCGCCGCGCGCGCCAACTTTGACAGTCGACTCGCGCGTCGCACGACGTTCTCGCAAATCATGTCGCGAAGCAGTGTCGTTTTCCCGGTGCCCGGTGGCCCGTTGACGGAAAACAATCCTTCTTCCTTCAAGTGGTCGAAAGCCGTGTTGATCGCAAACTGCTGCATCAGACTCATTTTTTGCGACGCATCGGCAGGCCAGCGCCCGGCGTTCGTTTTTTCCGGGCGTATCGTATCGATGATCGCCGCACGACCGGCATCGGTATAAAGATCGATTCGCCGCCCTGCGTCGCCCGGCGTCAGATACGCGCGGAGCGCCGCCGGCAGGTCGCCTGCATCGACCGACGCCATGCAGCGCTCGATATCCTCGATATAGAAACTGTTGAGGATGTCGACCGTCGGCGCATCGTCCTGCGCGTCACTGTCTGCCTCGTCATCCTCCTCCGGTACCGCCTGATCCGACGCCGTGGCATCGTCCGTTGCAACGTCCGCTCGTTCGTTCGATGGCTTGGCGCGCGGCGGCCTCTTCTCGCGCGTCACGATTTCCAGAAGCGCCACCGTGGAGCCGGCTTGCGATTCCCAGTTGCTCCACGCCGCCAGGAGATCGCGCAATTGCAGGATTTCGTCTCCCGTGAGCGGAATAGACGGCGCGTCCGGGTTCAGGCCGGATCGTCTCCGGCGGCGCCGTTCGGTCTCGAAATTGAACAATTGGTCCGACAAACTCCGCCGAGCAAGGTCGAAGGAGGCCGAACCGAGCATCTCGAGGCCGTCGCGCCGGGCCGCGCCGATCGCCCACGGCGCAGTCGATACGGACAATGGATCGAAAGCAGGTTCGCCGGCAGCGTTCAACGTTATCCGTGCCATGCATGAACGACCGTCGAGCGCAGTCCGCTCCTCTTCTTCCGGCGAAATGCACGCCCCTTCCGGCGAAAGCGTATTGGCGAAGTCGACGATGGCTTGCATGTCGAATACGCCGAGATACAGCCGGAATCCCGTCAATTCGCGCTCTTCCGGGATTGTCCCGACCGCCCACAACGGCGCCGCCCCCGGCTCGAGATCGGCCGGCTCGATCCATTTGAGCGAATCGTCGTCGGCACGATCGGATACCTGCTTCAAATCGAAAGGAATGAAGAATTCGATCTTGTGCCAGTAATCGAGAATATGATGAATCCGTTCCGCGTCGGCCATGCTTTCTCAGGTTCCTCGTTCGGCTGATTTTGTCTAATCATATTCCCGATTTCCGAGTCATAGCCGACGACTGCAGATCGAATACCTGTCGCGACCCGGTATTCGACACTTCCGCAATACGTCGAGAGCCGGGATATTCCCGGTCATTCGAACTGCGGAATCCGGACAAAACATTACCGACAGGAGATTTTCAGTCGATTCCTCGCGCGCTTTTTAATACAGACATACCATCGCGAGTAATCAAATGAATCGCATACCGACAGGTGCTGCAAACCGGCAGAACCATTGCAATGGACCCGCGACGTGCAAGCGCCATGTTGCGACGTCGAACATCCCCCTCGATACTCTGCGGCAGAAGCGGCCGACGCCACGGTCGGCCGACCGCGCGCTACGCCGCCACTACCCCGCGTCTCGCCTCCGCCGCCTTTCCGTCGACCCGCCCGCGCCAGTTCTCCCCACCCTCCAGCGACGGCGTCGACTCGAACACCTCCGCGATCCAGTCGGCGAACACGCGCACCTTCTGCGACAGATGCCGGTTGTGCGGATACACGATGGAAATCGGCTTCGGCTTCGGATTGCAGTCCGGCAGCACCTCGACCAGCGAGCCGTCGAGCAGGTGTGGCAACACCATGAACAGCGTCGGCTGGATCATCCCGAACCCTTCGAGCCCACACGTCACGTACGCATCCGAATCGTTGACCGTGACGCTCCCGTTCATCCGCACCTCGAACGGCTTGCCGTCGATCATGAACACCCACGGAATCGCACGCGCGCCGTGGCTCGACCGAAAATTCACCGCATGGTGCTCGGCGAGATCGGCAATCTCGTGCGGCTCGCCGTGACGCGCGAGGTAATCGGGCGACGCGCAGGTCACGCGCTTCAGCATCCCGATCCGCCGCGCGACCATCGACGAATCCTCGAGCGGCCCGACCCGGATCATGCAGTCGATACCCTCCTCGACCGGATCCACATAGCGATCGGAGAGCCCCAGTTCGAGCGTGATGTCCGGGTAGCGCTGCCGGAAAATCGACAGCGACGGCAGCACGATGCGCCGCCCGAGCGAACTCGGCATGTGGACGCGCAGCACGCCGCTCGGCTTGCGGTTGCCGGTCTGGAAACTCGCGTCGGCCTCCGCGATCTCCGAGATGATCTTCATGCAATGCTCGTAGTACGCTGCCCCCTCCGGCGTCAGCGACAGCCTGCGCGTCGTCCGGTGCATCAGGCGCACGCCGAGCAGCGCCTCGAGATTCTGGATGATGGTCGTCACCGACGCGCGCGGCATCGCAAGCGTATCGGCCGCACGCGTGAAGCTGTTCGCGTCGACCACTCGGGTAAAAACTTCCATTGCCTGGATTCGGTCCATGCTGCTCCCCCTTCGAATCGCCAACGAAACAGAATAGAGCGCGCGACGGGCGCGGCACAAGCCCCCACCTATTGTTCTCCGATCCTGAATAGTTGCTGCATTTCGGACTGAAAATCGATCGATTTCCGTTCAGTTCCGCACGGCGATCGCTCCGGCCCCGATCTCAGCCGCACGCCGGGCGTTACCGCACGAATCGCTCGCGATACCCTTGCGGCGACACGCCCAGCACCCGCACGAAGCAGCGGCGCAGCGTCTCCTCCGAGCCGAAGCCGCAACGCGCGGCGATCCGCTTGACGGGCCATGCCGTTTCGCCGAGCAGGCGCTGTGCGGCCTCGACGCGGATCTGCTCGACCGCGCGCGCGGGCGTGCGCCCGGTTCCGGCTCGGTAGTGGCGCACGAAGCTGCGCTCGCTCATGCGCACGCGCTCGGCCAGCGCGGGCACCGACAGGTCGGCCGTCAGGTGCTCGGCCATCCACGCATGCAGTTCGCCGAACCGGTCGTCGGTGCGCTGCATCGACAGCATCGCGCTGAACTGCGCCTGCCCGCCCGGACGCTTCAGGAACACGACCAGTTCGCGCGCGACGTCGAGCGCGGTCGCCCGCCCGAGATCCTCCTCGACCAGCGCGAGCGCGAGATCGATGCCGGCCGTCACGCCGGCCGAGGTCCACAGCGCGCCTTCGCGGATGAAGATCGGATCGGACTCGACGCGCACGTTCGGATAGCGCGCCGCGAATTCGTCGCAGCGCGCCCAGTGCGTGACCGCGCGCCGCCCGTCGAGCAGGCCGGCCTCGGCGAGCAGGAATGCGCCGGTGCAGACCGACGCCACGCGCCGCGTGCGCACCGCCTGCTGCTGCACCCAGCGCACCAGCCGCGCATCCTTCGATGCCGCATGCACGCCCTTGCCGCCGGCGACGATCAGCGTATCGGGATGGCGCCCCGCCGAGCGCAGCGATTCCGCCATCACGACGAGGCCCGACGACGTCTCGACCGGCCCCGCATCGGCCGCGATGACGCGCGGCGCATACGGCGCCGGCTGGCCGCGCTCCAGCGCGAGCTCGTTGACGGACGCAAACACCTGCAGCGGCCCCGATACGTCGAGCAGCTGTGCACGAGGGAACGCGAGGACCAGGATCGAGCGTGGAGCGGCAGGCATGGCGATTGGCTGAAAGCGTGGGTGATATGGCAATTTCGCCAAACACTACGCGCCTAGAATCGATCTGTCCATCCCGTGCCCGCAACGGTTCGTTCCCCTTCCAAACGGAGTCTTCGCATGACCCTGCATATCGGCTTTCTCGTGTTTCCGGGCGTCCAGCAACTCGATCTCACCGGCCCGCACGACGTGCTCGCGTCGCTGCCCGACGCAACCGTCCATCTGGTCTGGAAATCGCGCGACGTCATCGCGTCAAGCAGTGGGCTCGCGCTCGCGCCGACCTGCACGTTCGACGACTGCCCACCGCTCGACGTGATCTGCATTCCGGGCGGGATCGGGATCAACGCGCTGCTGCTCGATGCCGAGACGATCGCATTCGTGCAGCAGCGCGCGGCCGCTGCACGCTACGTCACGTCGGTCTGCACGGGTGCGCTGCTGCTCGGCGTGGCCGGCCTGCTGCGCGGGCGGCGCGCGACGACGCACTGGGCGTTCCACACGCTGCTCGAGCCGCTCGGCGCGGTGCCGGTGCGCGAGCGCGTGGTGCGAGACGGCAACCTGATCACGGGCGGCGGCGTCACGGCCGGCATCGACTTCGCACTGACGATCGCCGCGGAGCTGGCCGGCGAAGAAGAAGCGCAGGCGATCCAGCTGCAGCTCGAATACGCACCCGCGCCGCCGTTCGACGCCGGATCGCCCGACACCGCGCCGGTAGCGGTCGTGAAGCGCGTCACCGAACGGTCGGCAGCCGGCTTCGCGAAGCGCAAGGAGACGATCGAACAGGCGCTGCGCGCGATGTCGCGCTGAATGCGGACACCGGGAAATCAACTCGAGAACTGGAAGACGACGCGCATTCGCGCCGGAGAACCCATCGATGAACATCATCCGCAGTGCCGCGTTCACCGCGGATCGCGCATGGGGCACGCTCGACATCGCGAACCTGAACGGCATCACGGTCCGCCTGCACTGGACCGACCAGCCGTATCGATGGCACGTGAACGACGGCGAGGAAGTATTCGCGGTGCTCGACGGTCGCGTCGAGATGCGCTATCGCGAAGCAGGCGTCGAGCACGCGACGGTGCTCGAAACGGGTGACGTGTTCCATGCGGCGGCCGGCAACGAACACGTTGCGCATCCGCTCGGCGAAGCACGCATCCTCGTGATCGAAACCGAAGGCAGCGTCTGACGGCCTGCGGCCGTACGCTGACGCCGCGCGGATGGCAACCGCATCCGCGCGGCGGGTTTCATCCGGTGATCGTCCCCGTGGCCTGCGACGCGATCAGCTTCGGCTGCGGCGTGCACAGGCATTGGCACAGGTCGTGCTCGAGCGCGACGACCTTGCCCATCACGGTCATCGTCCGCTCGCCGCCGTCCGACACGATCACGCCCGGCGACTTGCAGGCCGCGCAGAATACCGGCGCGCCGAGATAGGCGAGTTCGCGTCCGTCGAACGACGAATTGGCGATCCCCTCAAGCACGACGCCGCCGTGGTCGGTCGTGTCGCCCTTCAGAATGAATTTGCGGCTCATGTTGTCGGCTCTTCCCTCGGAAATGCCATGCAACGCGGCAGCGCGCAGGCAGTCGGAATCCGCCCGTCGATCGCGGGCGTCCCGCGAGCATATCACCGCTCGCCGCAGCCGCCCCGTCAGGACTTGTGCGGTATGCCGCCGCTTGCCGCCACTCAGACGAACAGCGCGATACACAACGCGGCGCCGCACAGATACGTGCCGAGCGCGCCGACGAAACGCACGGGATTCGGGTTGGCCATCGTCGGCCACGCGAGCAAGCCGATCACGAGCAGGCAGCGGCACGCGGTCGCCGCGACGATCAGTGCGAGGATCGCGCGCGATGGATCGTGTGCGCCGAAGTAGAGAAACAGCACCGCGAGAAACGGCGCGTATTCGGCCGTGTTGCCGTGCGCGCGCACGATCTTGTGCAACCCGTTCGCCGGATCGGGCGCACACCCGGAACCGGTGGTGCACCGGAAGCGCGTGACGGACACGACGAGCCCGAGCCCGAACAGCAGCAGCCCGAGGATGGCCGTGCAAACGAGCGCGACGGGATGGATCGGCATGGGACTCCCGGCGAAAGCGGAAATGCGCCGCACATCCGACGATCCTACCCTCGGCCGACGCACGCGGCTATCGCGGAAACCCGCAGCATCTTCATACAAAGGCCACGATTTTACGGACAGGTTCCGGCCCGAATTGTCGCCCTGCCGCACCGCACGAAACCGGTGCATCGCGCGCCGGCCCGGCCGTCCGGGCCTGCCCGCCGACACCCTTGCCACGCGGGTGCCCCGGCCTGAAACGCGCAAACGTTACGCCGTCACGGCGCACCGCAACGCCGGTTGCCCCACCGCACAGGCACGCCCGTTGCGTCGGCGCATCTCGGTAGTGAACGCCCTTGGCAGCCCGCTGCGGAGGACTACACTAATCCTTAATGGGGTGCGGCCGGAGCCCGCACCTTCAGGGAGACGCCGCCATGAATCGGCCGCTAAATCGTATCCTGCCGCGCGTGACCGGTCTCGCATCGGTCTGGACGTGGGTCAAGTGGTCTTTGCTGGCCGCGCTGCTGATCGCCGTGGCGATCGTTGCGCGACTCGTGCAGAGCGAGATCGAAACGTCCCGGCTGCAGGCGCACTACCTGTCCGAGCTCACCCGCGATGTCGGCTACACGGTCGAGACGGGGCCGAGCGATCACATCCGCTTCCCCGCCAACGGCCCGTACGACCAGCGCCTCGGCTACTCGATGATTCCGGCGTTCCAGGAGCGGCTGCTCGCGCGCGGCTTCGTCGTCAGCAAGCAGGCGCGCGATTCGCAGCGGATGCTGTCGCTCGGCGATCGCGGAGTGTTCCTTCCGTTCGAAGAGAAGGACCAGGCCGGCCTGATGCTGTTCGATTCGACCGGCGCGCCGCTGTTCGCGACCGTGTTCCCGCAGCGCGTCTACGCCGACTTCGACATGGTGCCGCGCGTGGTCACCGATTCGCTGCTGTTCATCGAGGATCGCTACCTGCTCGACGCGAACGAGCCGAACCGCAACCCGGCGATCGACTGGGGGCGCTTCAGCCGCGCGGTCGCCGACCAGGCGCTGCACGTCGTCAACCGCCATCAGGCGCGCCCGGGTGGCAGCACGCTCGCGACGCAGATCGAGAAGTTCCGCCATTCGCCCGAGGGCCGCACCGCGACGCCGCCCGAGAAGCTGCGGCAGATCGCGTCCGCGTCGGTGCGCGCGTACCTGAACGGCCCGCAGACGATGCTCGCGCGCCGCACCATCGTCGTGCGCTACCTGAACTCCGTGCCGCTCGCCGCGCGGCCGCATGTCGGCGAAATCACCGGCATCGGCGACGGTCTCGCCGCGTGGTACGGCCGCGACTTCAACGACGTGAACCGGATCCTGTCCGCGCCGACGACCGGCGACAACGTCGACGAACAGGGCAAGACGTTCCGCGAGGTGCTGTCGCTGATCATCGCGCAGCGCGCGCCGTCGTACTTCCTCAACCGCGGCTATCCGGCGCTGCAGAAGCTGACCGACAGCTACCTGCGGCTGCTGTCGAACGGCGGCGTGATCTCGCCCGCGCTGCGCGACGCCGCGCTTGCCGCGCAGATCGAACGCAGCGCGCCGCCGGCCGCCGCGCACGTGCAGTCGTTCGTGTCGCGCAAGGCGGTGACGTCCGCGCGCGCGTCGCTGCTGTCGGCGCTCGGGATCAGCGACCTGTACCAGCTCGACCAGTTCGACCTGCAGGCAACCAGCACGCTCGACAACGGCGTGCAGCAGGCCGTCGCCGAACGGCTTGCCCAGGCGTCGACGCGCGACGGTGCGCAGAAAGCCGGCCTGTACGGTTTCGAGATGCTCGCGCCGAAGGACGACCCGTCGCACCTCACGTACAGCTTCACGCTGTACGAACACCGCAACGGCGCGAACCTGCTGCGCGTGCAGACGGACAGCGTGAACGAGCCGTTCGACGTCAATCGCGGCGGCCGCATCAACCTCGGCTCGACCGCGAAACTGCGTACGCTGATCACCTACCTGCAGATCGTGTCAGACCTGCATGCGCGCTACGCGAACCTGTCGAACGCGGAGCTGGCGCGCGTGAAGCCCGACCCGATCGACGGACTGTCGCACTGGGCGCTCGACTACCTGTCGCATACGCGCGATCGCTCGCTGCAGGCGATGCTCGACGCGGCCGTCGAACGCAAGTATTCGGCGAGCCCCGACGTGTTCTACACGGGCGGCGGCGCGCAGGTGTTCTCGAACTTCGAAAAGTCGGACAACGGCCGCATCCTGACGCTGCACACGGCGTTCGAGCATTCGGTCAACCTCGTGTTCGTGCGGCTGATGCGCGACATCGTCCACTACGAGACGTTGCAGGCGGCCGGCCCGTCGTCGTCGTGGCTCGGCGATCCCGAGCAGCGCCAGCATTACCTGCAGCAGTTCGTCGACGGCGAAAGCCAGGTCTACGTGAAGCGCTACTACACGCGCTATGCGGGCAAGGCATCCGACGACGCGCTCGCGCTGATGCTGAAGGACGTGCGCAAGTCGCCGCCGAAGATCGCGACGGTGCTGCGCAGCGTCGCGCCGAACGAATCGCTCGCGTGGTTCGACGCGCAGATGCGCGCCCAGCTGAAGGGCACGCCGGCCGCGACGCTATCCGACGACGACCTCGCCAAGCTCTACGCGAAGTACGCGATCGACCGCTTCAACCTCAACGATCGCGGCTATATCGCGAGCGTGCATCCGCTCGCGTTGTGGACGCTCAACTACCTGCGCGCGCATCCGGGCGCATCGCTCGCCGACGTCCAGCGCGACAGCCACGACGCGCGTTTCTACACGTACTCGTGGCTGTACAAGACACGCTACCACGCGACCCAGGACCGCCGCATCCGCCGCATGGTCGAGTTGCGCGCGTACGCGGAGATCACGAAGGCGTGGCGCGCGCTCGGCTACCCGTTCGCGGAAGTCACGCCGTCGTACGCGGCCGCGATCGGCGCATCGGGCGACCAGCCCGACGCACTCGCGAAACTGATCGGCCTGATCGCGAACGGCGGCCAGAAAGCACCGACCGAGACGATCACGCGGCTCGACTTCGCGAAGGGCACGCCGTATGAAACGCGCTTCGCGCGCGCGGCCGCGCAGCCGCAGCCGATGCTGTCGCCGGAGATCGTCAACGTGGCGCACACGCTGCTGCGCGACGTCGTGCTCAACGGCACCGCGCGTCGCCTCGCGGGCGGCTTCACGCTGCCCGACGGCAAGACGCTCGACGTGTACGGCAAGACGGGGACGGGCGACCAGCGCTTCAACGTCTATGCGCGCGGCGCGCGACTGATCGAGTCGCGCAAGGTGAACCGCAGCGGCACCTTCGTGTTCGTGCTCGGCGACCGGTTCTTCGGGGTCCTGACGGCAACCGCGCACGAACCGTATGCGGCCCGCTACGACTTCACGAGCGCGATGGCCGTGCAGTTGCTGAAGTCGATGGCGCCGGCGCTCGCGCCATTGATCGAACGCCCGGCCGGCACGCGCACCGCGGGCCCCGCGCCGCAGGCGGAAACGCCCACGCCGGGTGCCGCTGCCGCGCAGCCGTCCTGACGGCCACGCGTACCTTCATGCGCCGACGCGCCGCTCAGTGCGAGCGGCCGTCGTAGTGCGTGACCGGCAGCGCGTCGAGATCGACACCTTCGAGACAGCGCACGTTGATCGCGGCCATCGCGGTGCCGTTCGGGTGGACACCCTCGCCGAACGTGTGAATCCCGCAGCGCTTGCAGAAGCGGTGCTTGATCACGTGCTTGTTGAACATGTAGGTGGCGAGATGCTCTTCGGGCGTGAGGAGTGTCATGTGGTCGCGCGGCACGAACCACATCAGTGCGCCCTTGCGCTGGCAGATCGAGCAGTTGCACGCCATCACGCCCTGCAGGTCGCCTTCCGCCTCGAACGTCACGTCGCCGCAGTGACAGCTTCCGCGATAAAGCATGGTCGTCTCCCGGTGCGGCCCGTGCGCATCGACGGCGCTCCGGCGGAACACCGTTGGCCGGGCCGATCCAAGCGGGTACAGTAGCGCGCACATGCGCCACACGCAATGTCCGTGCGGCGCCCGTCCCGACCCCGCCCACACCAAGGAACACCGTCATGCTCGAACTGCGCCCCGGCTGCGAATGCTGCGACAAGGACCTGCCGCCCGACTCAGCCGATGCACGCATCTGCACGTTCGAATGCACGCGGGCGGCCAGCCGTTCTGCGCGACCTGCGCCGACGACGTGCTGAAGGGCCGCTGCCCGAACTGCGGCGGCGACCTGGTCGCGCGCCCGCGGCGGCCGGCGAGCCTGCTCGCGAAGTACCCGGCGTCGACCGAGCGCATCCTCAAGCCGGGCGGCTGCGCGAACGCCTGACGGCGCCGCACCACCCGCCCGCGCCCGTCACGACATCTCGATCCGCGCGCGCGTCACCGCGAGCAGCGCCGCCATCGCGCGGCGCGCACCGTCCTCGTCGCGCACGCGGATCGCATCGCTGACGGCCGTGTGCTCGGCGAGCGACGCGTTGTACACGCCTGCGCGGCGCGCATTCAGATGCAGTTGCGCCTCGAGCGTGCGATCGATCAGCGCGCCGAGCGGCACCAGCAGCTCGTTGCCGCCGGCCTCGAGCACGCTCAGGTGAAAGCGCAGGTCGGCGCGTACCCATTCGTCGACGTTGCGCGCGGCGGCCATCGCGCGCGCCGCACCGTCGATCGCGTCGAACGTTTCCGGCGTATGCATGCGCGCGGCGAGCGCGGCCGCATACGGCTCGACCATCTCGCGCATTTCCTGCAGCTTCAGCGCGAACGCAAGCGGCGGCGCGACGCGCGCGTACCAGTCGAGCAGGTCGGCGTCGAGCAGGTTCCATACGCCGCGCGGCCGCACGCGCGTGCCGATCTTCGGCCGCGACTCGACGAGCCCTTTCGACGTGAGCGTGCGCAGTGCCTCGCGCATCACCGTGCGGCTCACGCCGTACATCTCCATCAGGTCGGGTTCCCTCGGCAGCAGCGACTCGGGCGGGTAGTCGCCGCGCAGGATCGCCGTGGCGAGCCGGAAGGCCGTCTGTCCATGCAGGTCGCGTCGAATGATCGTTCTCCGTTATGCCGGTGCCCGGGCGGGCCGGCTGCCCACTATCTGCACAATAGTGCTATTAATACTATTTTTTATCCGGCTACGCTAGGATAACCGCGAAAGCACGCGACCGTGCGCCGCGCCCGACTGCCCGCGCCGGTCAACCCTGGAGACCCGCATCGTGAAAATCACCCGCCTCGAAACCTTCGTCGTCCCGCCGCGCTGGCTGTTCCTCAAGATCGAAACCGACGAGGGCATCGTCGGCTGGGGCGAACCGATCGTCGAAGGCCGCGCGCACACGGTCGAGGCCGCCGTGCAGGAGCTGGCCGACTATCTCGTCGGCCGTGACCCGCTGCTGATCGAGGATCACTGGCAGGTGATGTACCGCGCGGGCTTCTACCGCGGCGGCCCGATCACGATGAGCGCGATCGCGGGCGTCGACCAGGCGCTGTGGGACATCAAGGGCAAGCATCACGGCGTGCCCGTGCACGCACTGCTCGGCGGCCAGGTGCGCGATCGCATCAAGGTGTATTCGTGGATCGGCGGCGACCGGCCGAGCGACGTCGCGAACAATGCGCGCGCGGTGGTCGAGCGCGGCTTCAAGGCCGTGAAGATGAACGGCTCCGAGGAGCTGCAGATCGTCGACACCTACGACAAGGTCGAGCAGGTGATCGCGAACGTCGCGGCGGTGCGCGACGCGGTCGGCCCGCACGTCGGGATCGGCGTCGATTTCCATGGCCGCGTGCACAAGCCGATGGCGAAGGTGCTCGCGAAGGAGCTCGACCCGTACAAGCTGATGTTCATCGAGGAACCGGTGCTGTCGGAGAACGCCGAGGCGCTGCGCGACATCGTCAACCAGACCAACACGCCGATTGCGCTCGGCGAGCGGCTGTACTCGCGCTGGGATTTCAAGCACATCCTCGCGGGCGGCTACGTCGACATCATCCAGCCCGACGCGTCGCACGCGGGCGGCATCACCGAGTGCCGCAAGATCGCGACGCTCGCGGAGAGCTACGACGTCGCGCTCGCGCTGCACTGCCCGCTCGGCCCGATCGCGCTCGCCGCGTGCCTGCAGCTCGACGCGGTCAGCTACAACGCGTTCATCCAGGAGCAGAGCCTCGGCATCCACTACAACCAGGGCAACGACCTGCTCGACTACCTGCGCAACCCCGAGGTGTTCCGTTACGAGGACGGCTTCGTCGCGATCCCGCAGGGCCCGGGGCTCGGCATCGACGTGAACGAGGAGAAGGTGCGCGAGATGGCGAAGACGGGGCACCGCTGGCGCAACCCGGTGTGGCGCCACGAGGACGGCAGCGTCGCCGAGTGGTGAGCGCGATGCGCGGCGCGCGCGGCAAGCCGCGGTAAGTTTCGATTCGAAAACGGCTGCCCGACAGGCAGCCGTTTTTGCATGCATGCGCGGTGCGATGCCCGGCACGTGCCGGGTGCGCGCCGGCGGCCTTGCGCCGCGCCGCGCGAATCCTGCCGTCAGCCGAGGGCCGCGAACCCCGGCACGCTGAACGACAGCACCGCGGCCGCGACGAACACGCCGATCATCGTCAGCGCTTCGAGATGCAGGATGTTGCGGAACGTGTGCGCATCCTCGGTCGACGCGGTGCGGCGCAGGCGCGGCAGTGCCGAGAAGCGGTTGAGGCCGCCGAGCACGAGCGCGAGCGCGACGAGCAGCAGCTTCAGCAGCAACACGCGCCCCCACGTGCTGCCGTCGAGCGGCGCGAGCGAACCGCCGAGCCCGCGGATCGCGTTGAGCGCACCGGTGCCGAGCACGAAGACGACCGCAATGATCGATGTACGCGACAGGTGCTGGCCGATGCGGATCAGCGCGCCGCGTGCGACGGACGAACCGAGCGCCGGCAGCACCGCGAGCCCGCCCGCGAGCACGAGGCCGCCCCACACCGCCGTCGCGAGCAGGTGCAGCGTCTGCACGCCGACCGCCGCCGACAGCGCGCCCGTATCGGCCGCATGGCCGAGCGACGCCTTGCCGGCCGCGACCACGATCACCGCGAGCCACAGCACCGCATGCGCGACCGGGCCCTCCGGCTTCGCCAGCGCGACGATCGCGAGCACCACGGCGCCGGCGAACGCGACGCTCCATGCGAAGCCCGTATGCGTCTGCGTCAGCATGACGGGAATGGCGGCGAACGCGCCGCCGAGCCCCGCCCCGCTCATCGTCGCGGCCTCGTAGACGAGCCAGCCGAGATCCGCGAGCACCAGCGCCAGCGCCGCCGCGACCAGCGAATGTTGCGCGCGCAGCCACGCGGGATGCGACGGCGCGACGACCGGACGGGCACCGTCCTTGCCGAGCCATGCCTTGAGCAGCGCCGAGCCGACCGCCATCGCGAACGCGGCGTCCATCAGCGCCGCGAGCGCGACCTGACCGATCCACAAGCTGTCGAACTTCATCGCGCACACCCTCCCGAAAGCGGCAGGCCGACGGGGCGGCGGCAACGGGACGGACAGCGTGAGGAAGGCAACGGCACGGTAGAAAACGTCATCGATGAATCCGGAAACGGGAGAAATGACTGGACCTGCGGCGGAGGCGGCGCCGCGCGACCCGCGAGTGTACGGTCTTCGATGGTGAAAACGCACGCCGGTTCACACAGGTGCGTCGCAATGCGCGTCAAATTGTCGCAAGTCGCAAACGGACAGGAACCGACGTCCTTTTGCCAAATAGCCGTCATTACCCATCGATGATAGAATGCCGCGTCGCAGCAGCCCGGCTGCCTTGCCGTCATGCGCCGAGCCGATCGTAGCCCGGACAACAGGTCCCCGTCGAATAAACATGGAGTCTCGTGTGTCTTCAAGACGCCTCTTCCGTCCGCTGCTCGCCGTTCTGATGTTCGGCAGCGCGGGCCTTATGAGCGCTGCCCAAGCGCAGACCAAGCCCACGGAGCAAGCGCACGCCCAGCAGGCGCCGCTCAAGGCACCCGATACCATGGCCGAGCGTGTGCGCGGCTGTACCGCATGCCACGGCGTCCATGGCCAGGGCACGGACAACGACTACTTCCCGCGTCTTGCCGGCAAGCCGGCCGAGTACCTGTACAACCAGCTCGTCAACTTCCGTGACGGCCGGCGCAAGTACCCGCCGATGAACTACCTGCTGACGTACCTGAACGACGACTACCTGCGCGAAATGGCCGAGCACTTCTCGGCCGAACGCCCGCCGTACCCGGCGCCGGCGAAGCCGACGCTGCCGGCCGCGACGCTCGCGCGCGGCAAGCAGCTCGTCACGCAAGGCGACCCGTCCCGCAAGCTGCCGGCCTGCGTGGCCTGCCACGGCGCGACGCTGACCGGCATGCAGCCGGCGATCCCGGGCCTGGTCGGTCTGCACGCCGACTACCTGAGCGCGCAGATCGGTGCATGGCGTTCGGGCAACCGTCACGCGAAGGCGCCCGACTGCATGCATGAAGTTGCCTCGAAGCTTTCCGACGAAGACGTGACGGCCGTGACCGCATGGCTCGCCGCGCAACCGGCGCCCGCCAACCCCGTGCCGGCTCCGGCGCGTTCGATGAAGACTCCGCTCGCCTGCGGCAGCGAACCGCAATAAGGCAAGGGAGACAGACACAATGAAACGCAAGTCCCTGTTTGCACTCTCGGCCGTCGCGATCGTCGCGGCTGCCGCCCTCGTGCCGGTCCTGTGGCCGGGCAATGACACGCTGCACGGCGCTTCCGCCGTCGCGGCCACGCCGGCCGACCAGGCCGCGCTGATCAAGAAGGGCGAATACCTCGCGCGCGTCGGCGACTGTATCGCGTGCCACACCGTGCGCGGCGGCAAGTCGTTCGCGGGCGGCCTGCCGATGGCGACGCCGTTCGGCACGATGTACACGCCGAACATCACGCCGGACGACAAGGACGGCATCGGCAAGTGGACGTCGGACGACTTCTACCGCGCGATGCACACGGGTCGCTCGAAGGACGGCAGCCTGCTGTACCCGGGCTTCCCGTTCGCGAGCTACACGAAGGTCACGCGCTCGGATTCGGACGCGATCTACGCATACCTGCGCTCGGTCGCGCCGGTGTCGGTGCCGAGCCGTCCGCATGAACTGAAGTTCCCGTTCAACAACCGCAACCTGCTGATCGGCTGGCGCACGCTGTTCTTCAAGGAAGGCGAGTACAAGCCGGATCCGACCAAGTCGGTCGAATGGAACCGCGGCGCCTACCTCGTCGAAGGCCTCGGCCACTGCTCGATGTGCCACACGTCGATCAACATGATGGGCGGCCCGGTGACGGGGTCGGCGTTCGCCGGCGGCCTGATCCCGCTGCAGAACTGGTATGCGCCGTCGCTGACGAACGACAAGGAACTCGGCCTCGGCGACTGGCACGTGCAGGAGCTGTCCGACCTGCTGCAAGCCGGCGTGTCGAACAAGGGCGCGGTATTCGGCCCGATGGCCGACGTCGTGCACAACAGCCTGCAGTACATGACCGACGAAGATACGCGCGCAATGTCGACGTACCTGAAGTCGATCCCGCAGAAGGCTGAAGCGCCGAAGAACATGCAGTACGAGCCGTCGAAGCAGTTCGGCAACGCGCTGTTCGACCAGGGCAAGAAGATCTACGCGGACAACTGCGCGACCTGCCACGCCGAAACCGGCTCGGGCAAGCCGCCGGCGTATCCGCCGCTCGCGGGCAACCACTCGATCATGATGGAATCGGCAGTCAACCCGATCCGCATGGTGCTGAACGGTGGCTATCCGCCGAGCACGTTCAAGAATCCGCGTCCGTACGGGATGCCGCCGTTCGCACAGTCGCTGTCGAACCAGGAAGTGGCGGCGGTCGTCACGTATATCCGGATGTCGTGGGGCAACAACGGTACGCCGATCTCGCCGCAACAGGTGAGCGACCTGCGTTCCGCGCCGCTCGACTAAGAAGCGGCTGACACAAACGGGGCGCGGCTGCGGGAAACCGCGGCCGCGCCCTTTTGCATTTTGCATTTTGCGATGTCACCTCCCGCGCGGGCCGCGCGAGACGTCGCCGATCATAAAACTGAAGAGTGGTATCTATGTCTTTCGAATCTCTCGGCTTGGCCGAACCGCTGGTCAAGGCGGTCAATGAGCTCGGCTACACGTCGCCGACTCCGATCCAGCAGCAGGCGATCCCCGCCGTCCTCGGCGGTGGCGACCTGCTCGCCGGCGCGCAGACGGGCACCGGCAAGACCGCCGGCTTCACGCTGCCGATCCTGCAACGCCTGCATACGTTCTACGCCGAGCATCGCGGTGCGAAGCGCGCGGTGCGCGCGCTGATCCTCACGCCGACGCGCGAACTCGCCGCCCAGGTCGAGGAAAGCGTCCGTGCGTACAGCAAGTACCTGAAGCTGCGCTCGACCGTGATGTTCGGCGGCGTCAGCATCAATCCGCAGATCGATGCGCTCAAGCGCGGTGTCGACATCGTCGTCGCGACGCCGGGCCGCCTGCTCGATCACATGCAGCAGAAGACCATCGACCTGTCGGACCTCGACATCCTCGTGCTCGACGAAGCCGACCGGATGCTCGACATGGGCTTCATCCACGACATCAAGCGCGTGCTCGCAAAGCTGCCGCCGCAGCGCCAGAACCTGCTGTTCTCGGCCACGTTCTCCGATGAGATCAAGGCGCTCGCGGACAGCCTGCTCGACTCGCCGGCGCTGATCGAAGTCGCACGCCGCAACACGACCGCCGAAAGCGTCGCGCAGAAGATCCACCCGGTCGACCGCGACCGCAAGCGCGAACTGCTCACGCACCTGATCCGCGAGCACAACTGGTTCCAGGTGCTCGTGTTCACGCGCACGAAGCACGGCGCGAACCGGCTCGCCGAGCAGCTGACGAAGGACGGCATCAGCGCGATGGCGATCCACGGCAACAAGAGCCAGTCGGCCCGCACGCGCGCGCTGGCGGAGTTCAAGAACAGCACGCTGCAGGTGCTCGTCGCGACCGATATCGCCGCGCGCGGGATCGACATCGACCAGCTGCCGCACGTCGTCAACTTCGACCTGCCGAACGTGCCGGAAGACTACGTGCACCGGATCGGCCGCACGGGCCGCGCGGGTGCGACCGGCGAAGCCGTGTCGCTCGTGTGCGTCGACGAGAAGCAGCTGCTGCGCGACATCGAGCGGCTGATCAAGCGCGAGATTCCGCAGGAAGTGATCGCGGGCTTCGAACCCGATCCGAACGCGAAGCCGGAGCCGATCCAGCAGCGCCGCGGCCAGCAGCAGCCGCGCGGCGGCGGCGGTGGCGGCGGCAATCGCCAGCCGCGTGCAGGCGGCTCGGGCCAGCCGGCCGCGAAACGCGACGGCAACGCGCAACCGAAGGCGTCTCAGCAGAAGGCAGCGAAGCCGCGCACGCAAGGGCAAGGCGGCGGCGCCGGTACGGGTGGACGTCCGTCAGGTGGCGGCAACAGCGCACGCCCGGCTAACGGCAACGCTGCGCACCCGAACCGCAACCGTTCGTCGCGTAGCGGCCAGCGCGGTCACTGAAGCCGTGCGGCCGCGCGCCGCAGGTGCTCGACCTGGCGTTGCCAGCGCGCGAGCACTGCGGTGCGCTCCCCTTCCAGCGTGAACGTGACACCCGTCGCGAGACGCGCATAGCCGACCCGCTGCGCATCGCCGTGCGCGATCGTCGCAGCGAATCCGGCCAGTCCGCCGAAGTCGCCTTCGAGCGGCTCCATCCTCAATTGCGCCTGAAAGAACGCACCGTCCGCGACGAGCGTCAACGCGGCCGCACGCCGCTGCGCGAGCGCGCGCGCCGCACGCGATTGCGGCCAGAGCGCCAGCAGCAGCGTGCGCGCATCGCGCGCATAGATTTCGCCGACGCCGAGCAGCGTCGTGCGTAACTGGCCGTCGTCGGTCGCGACGATCAGCGAGGCGGCGAAGTCGGCATGACGCTCGAGCGCGGTGCCGTCGAACAACGAAACGACGGCCGGCGGCCACGCGTCGAACGTCCATTGTTCGAGCGCGTGGCGATGGGTATCGGTCATGATGGCGTGGCCCCGGTGGAAAGCGGATGAAGAAGCCGCAGCATACGCGCGTCGGGCCGCGCCGCGGCGATCAGCGCAGGAACACGTGCCGCGTGATCTTGGTGAGCGGATAGTGGACGCCCGGCTGGATCTTCGCGGGCAGGTCGAGCGGCTTGAGCAGCATCTTCACGCACATGTCGGCCGACAGGTTGCGCCGCACGAGCTTGCTGATGCGCGCGACGCGTTCGCGGTTGTACTGGCTGTCGCCGACACGATCCGGGTAGCGGACCGCGAACACGTGGCGCAGCGCGATCTCGGAATCCTCGTTCTTGATTTCCATCACGCGGCGCGCCAGCGCGCCGAGCACCGCGAGCCGGCCATTGCCTTCGAGCTGGTTGTACTTCTTGAAGAACTTGAAGAAGTGCTTGTAGTGGCGCACTTCGTCCGTGCGGATGTTGTCGGTGATTTCCTTCAGCACGGGCTCGTCCGAGCACTCGTTGATCGCGCGATAGAGCGTGGCCGTGCCCGTCTCGACGACGCAGCGCGCGACCATCTCGAGTGCGCGGGTCTTCTCGAACGCCTCGACCTTGCAGGTCTGCGAATACTCGGCGAAGAAATTCGCGAACGCGGTATCCCAGTCGAACTCCGGCCACACGTGCGCGATGTACGCCTTCAGCGCGCGCCCGTGCTGCAATTCTTCGTGCTCCCATGCATTGTTGAGCCATGCGGAGACTTCCGGATCGTCGTTGAAGAACTGGCTCAGATTGCTCGTGTAGAGATCCGAGCCGCTTTCGATGAACGACGACGCGCACAGCAGCAACAACAGATCCTCGTTTGCGGCGGCACGTTGACGATCGATCCGGTTCAGGTCGATGTCCTCGATTCGCCACGGCATCACATGCGTCGTTTTGGTGTCCATGGTGGTGCGCTCCCAGTCGTCGCGCGAGGGCCGGCCCATGCCTTCGGCACTGGCGCCAACCGTCCCGCAGGCGGCGTTTTACTTGCGTTTATAGTGGATTGGTCCGGCCGAACCATGCTGGCATCTTAGCCGGACTTTGATGTTCATGCTCCAAAGCACTGACCATACCCGACAGGCGCAGTTCCACGGCGTCTGTTGCCGTTCGTTAGACGAGTCCTTCAAACCGCTTGCAGCCGCTCGACGATACGGGTCGCGCAAACGAAACGGGCGGCCGTTCGGCCGCCCGCAAAGCACACAAAACGCCGGCGAAAGCCGGCAGCAAACCATCAGAAACCGGCCGCCAGACCGTCGCGCCGGCTGTCGCTCGCGGCCACGTAGCCACGCTCGCGATCGTCGCGGTCGAGACGCCAGATGAACTGCCCCGAACCGAAATCCATGTAAGGATCGTCGATCGACTTGATCGTATGGCCGCGTGCGGTCAGCGCATCGACGGTCGCGCGATTCATCGTTGCCTCGACGTCGAGCGTGAAGTCGCGGTTGACCTTCCAGCGCGGCGCATCGCAGGCGGCCTGCGGTTGCTGCCCGTAGCCGAGCATCCGCACGACGGTCTGCAGGTGACCCTGCGGCTGCATGTCGCCGCCCATCACGCCGAAGCTCATCACGGCCTCGGTGCGGCCGTCGATCTCCTCGGTAACGAACGCCGGGATGATCGTGTGGAACGGCCGCTTGCCGCCCGCGACGACGTTCGGCGAAGCCGGGTCCATCGAGAAGCCGTGCCCGCGATTCTGCAGCGCGATGCCGGTGCCGGGCACGACGAGCCCCGAACCGAAACCCATGTAGTTCGACTGGATGAAGCTCACCATCATCCCGCGCTCATCGGCCGCCGACAGGTAGACCGTGCCGCCCGAATGCGGCCGGCCGGCGCCGAAGTGCGTCGCGCGCGCGGGATCGATCAGCTTCGCGCGTTCGGCGAGATACGCATCGTCGAGCATCTGTTCGGGCGTGACGTCCATCGCGCGCGGATCGGCGACGTAGCGATAGACATCGGCGAACGCGAGCTTCATCGCCTCGATCTGCAGATGCTGCGAGTCGGCCGAATCGACTGGCCATTCGGTCACGCCCGCATGCTCGGCGATCCCGAGCGCGATCAGCGCAGCGATGCCCTGCCCGTTCGGCGGAATCTCGTGGATCGTGTGACGGCCGAAGCGCTTGCCGATCGGCTCGACCCATTCCGGCCGGTACGCATGCAGGTCGGCCGCGGTCAACGCGCCGCCGCCTTCGCGGGAGAACGCGGCGATGCACTCGGCGAGCGCACCCTCGTAGAACGCGCGGGCGCCTTCGTTCTGCAGCGTGCGCAACGTCTGCGCATGGCCCGGCAGGCATACGCGCTCGCCCACCTGCGGTGCGCGGCCGTGCGGCATGAAGGTGTCCGCGAAACCCGGCAGCCCCTTGAGCTCCGGCACCGCGGCCGCCCACTTGTGCGCGACGATCGGCGGCACCGCATAGCCGCGCTCCGCGATCTCGATCGCCGGTTCGAGCAGGTCCGCGAACGGCAGCGAACCGAACTTCGCATGCAGCGCTTCCCAGCCCGCGATCACGCCCGGCACGGTGACGGTGTCCCAGCCGCGCGTCGGCTTGTTCGCGATGCCGTTCGCTGCCTCGCCGTGGCGCTTGCGGAAATGGTCGACGTTCCATGCGGCCGGCGCGACACCCGACGCGTTCAGCCCGGACAGCCGCTCGCCGTCCCACACGAGCGCGAATGCGTCGCCGCCGAGCCCGCACGACACGGGCTCGACAACCGTGAGCGCGGCCGCGGCAGCCAGCGCCGCGTCGACTGCATTGCCGCCCTTCCACAGCATCCGCAACCCGGCCTGCGCGGCGAGCGGGTGCGACGTCGACACGACGTTGCGCGCAAACACCGGAATGCGGGTCGTCGGATACGGGTTGTGCCAGTTGAAGCCAGTCATCGATTCCACCTCGTCGAAAGCTGAATGAACGCGCCGGACGCGCGCCCGCGTGCGCGGGCAATCCGCCATTGCAGCGCGATCGGCGCAATCGTACAAATTCATTTATCACATGAATCAATGCAGTTTCCACATGAATCACGGACGACCATGCGGGCCATGCCGGCCTAACGCCGTTGCCGCCCTTACAATACTCGCTCCGTCTCACGACACGACCATCGAGCCATGACCCGAGATCCCCGCCTCACCCTCAACGCGCGCCAGCAGGAACTGCTCGAATGGGTGCAGCGCGACGGCTTCGTGACCGTCGACGATCTCGCCGCGCACTTCGCGGTGACGCCGCAGACGATCCGTCGCGACGTGAACTGGCTCGCCGACCTGAACCTGCTGCGCCGCTACCACGGCGGCGCGAGCCTGCCGACCAGCTCGGAGAACGTGTCGTACACGGCGCGCCAGCGGATGTTCCACGACGAGAAGCGGCGCATCGCGGCGCTCGCGGCGTCGCACATCCCCGACCAGGCGTCGCTGTTCATCAACCTCGGCACGACCACCGAGGAAGTCGCGCGCGCGCTGAACCGCCACCACGGGCTGCACGTGATCACGAACAACCTGAACGTCGCGTCGATGATGAGCGGCTACCCGGACTGCGAGGTGCTGATCACGGGCGGCATCGTGCGGCCGTGGGACAAGGGGATCGTCGGCGAGCTCGCGATCGACTTCATCCGCCAGTTCAAGGTCGACTACGCGATCATCGGCACGTCGGCGATCGAGACCGACGGCACGCTGCGCGACTTCGACACGCGCGAGGTGCGCGTGGCCGAGGCGATCATGCAGCATGCGCGCACCGTCTATCTCGTGACCGACCATTCGAAGGTCGGCCGCCCCGCGCTGGTGCGCCAGGGCCATTTGAGCCAGGTGCACGCACTTTTCACCGACAAGCCGCTGCCGCCCGAGATGGCCGACACCGTGGCGGCCGCCGGCACCCAGGTGTACGTCGCGGAGTGACGGCTCGGATGCTGCACCGCACCCGAAACTTCAAGTGAAATCAAGAAGTTGGCGTCGCGAGCAAACCGCTTGCGCGCGGCCCGGCTGTCAAACGGAAAATTAACGGGGCACGATTTGTCGTTGCCTGCGTGCTCGACTAGACTCCAGTTCCCCGGCCCGTTTCAACCGTTCCGCCTGTGCCAGGGCGCGGACGAATGGCATGGCCGGCGAATGCAGCTTTTCCCCCCAAGCCATACCCCGATGGGTATCGCGCGTCGGCTTCTGCGCCGACCGCGCGGGCTGACTGGTCGCCATGGAGAGAACGATGCTGAGTCCGCATGAATTCGCCACGCTATTGCTTGTGAAGGACGCTCCCGATCAAACCAACATGGATCGGGACGAAATCGACGCACTGCTCGAACAGCAGCTCGTTCGTCTGGAAGGACTCGGTTCGGGGCGCAAATACTGCGTGACCGAAACCGGCGACGCCGCGCTGCGATCCATCAAATACCGTTATTCGTAAAACCACACCGTTCCTGACCTGACCGCGCCGCCCGGATTCCGGGCCGCGTGGCCATCCTCGCTTCCCTGCCCGCCTTCTGCAGCCTGCTTCAACCGCCCCGCAGCGTCGGATCGACCGCCGCCCGCCAGCTGATGGCCTGCGCACGTGCGCCGTTGAAATACGCGATCCAGCCGGCACGCGCCGCGGCATCCGGCGCCGCATAGTGCGTCGAAAGTTCGTTTACGAACGCACAATAGTTCGCTTCGGTCAGCCCGCGATACCGTTTCGCCACGTACGCGTCGACCAGCGTCGAGTAGACCGGCTGCGCGTCCGCGCCCCAGTCCCGCGCCGTGCCGCCGCATGACGTCTGCAGGTCGACGAACGACGGCGTGCGCCAGTTGCCGACGAGCGGCGGCATCCCGGCACTGCACCCCGCCAGAAGGACGGCGCACACGCCGGCCCACATCCCAATACGCATGATTCACCTCGCGAAACGGTCGATTCCGCCAGTATCGTCCGGGATCGCGCCGCGCGCTACTGGCCCCGCTTTTTCGAACTTTACTTTTTCGATTTCGTTCGTTAAATTTCGAATTCGAACATTTTCCGTTCACCCATTTCCCTCAGACGATAAGGACAGCAGGTGACCCAACCGAATCGCTACGATCTGCTCGTCGTCGGCGGCGGCATCAACGGCGCGGGCATCGCGCGCGATGCGGCCGGCCGCGGCCTGTCGGTCATGCTCTGCGAGCAGGACGATCTCGCGTCGCACACGTCGTCGTCCAGCACGAAGCTGATTCACGGCGGCCTGCGCTATCTCGAGTACAACGAGTTCGGGCTCGTGCGCAAGGCACTGCAGGAACGCGAGACGCTGCTGCGCGCGGCGCCGCACATCATGTGGCCGCTGCGCTTCGTGATGCCGCACATGCCGAACCTGCGTCCGGCCTGGCTGATCCGCATCGGCCTGTTCCTTTACGATCACCTCGCGAAACGCGAACTGCTGCCCGGCTCGCGCGGCATCGACATGCGCCGCCACGCGGCCGGCGCGCCGCTGATCGATTCGATCAAGCGCGGCTTCGTCTATTCGGACGGCTGGGTCGACGACGCGCGCCTCGTCGTGCTGAACGCAATGGATGCGAAGGAGCGTGGCGCGGAGATCCTGACGCGCACGAAGCTGGTGTCCGCCGAGCGCCGCGGCGACGAATGGGAAGCGCGACTGCAGCACGCCGACGGTTCGATCCGCGTCGTGCATGCGCGCGCGATCGCGAACGCGGCCGGCCCGTGGGTCGGCGAGGTGCTGAAAGGCGCGCTCGGCCGCGGTGCGCACCACAGCGTGCGGCTCGTGAAGGGCAGCCACATCATCACGCGCCGCCTGTTCGATCACGACCACGCGTACATCTTCCAGAACCCGGACAAGCGGATCATCTTCGCGATTCCGTACGAACACGATTTCACGCTGATCGGCACGACCGACGTCGAATACACGAACGATCCCGCGAAGGTCGCGATCGATCGCGACGAGACGCAGTACCTGTGCGACTCGATCAACCGCTACTTCAAGCGCAAGATCTCGCCGGCCGACGTGCACTGGACCTACTCGGGCGTGCGCCCGCTGCTGGAAGACGAGAACGCCGCGAACGCATCGGCCGTCACGCGCGACTACCGCCTCGAGCTGGACGACGGCGCGGGCGCCCCGCTGCTGTCGGTGTTCGGCGGCAAGATCACGACCTTCCGCAAGCTCGCGGAAGAAGCCGGCGACATGCTGTGCAGCGTGCTCGGCCGCGACGCGAAGACCTGGACGGCCGGCGTCGCACTGCCGGGCGGCGACATCGCCAACGCGAAGTTCGACGCATTCGCCGACACGTTCGCCAAACGCCATGCGTGGCTGCCCGCCGCGCTCGCCCGCCGCTATGCCCGTGCCTACGGCACGCGCGCGGAGCGCGTGATCGACGGCGCGAAGTCGCTCGCCGATCTCGGCACCGAAATCGCACCGGGCGTCTACGACGCCGAACTGCGCTACCTGCGCGACGCCGAATGGGCGACCTGCGCGCAGGACGTGCTGTGGCGCCGCTCGAAGCTCGGCCTGCACGTCGCGCCCGGCACGCTCGATGCGGTGACTGCCGCGGTCGACGCGTGGTTTGCCGCCGCGCACGCGCAGCACGCCTGATCCGAATGCAGTTGCAGTTGCTTGACCGACGTTGACTCACCGACGCGCCGCCCCACATGCGGCGCGCATCACAACTAAGCCAAATCCACGGATGGAGATGAGAGACATGCAGGATCAGTACATCCTCGCGCTTGACCAGGGCACCACGAGTTCCCGCGCGATGCTGTTCGATCGCCAGGGCAATATCGTTTCGATCGCCCAGAAGGAATTCGAGCAGATCTACCCGCAACCCGGCTGGGTCGAGCACGACCCGCAGGAAATCTGGTCGACGCAAGCCGGCGTCGCCGCCGAAGCCGTCACGCGCACGGGCCTGAACGGCACGTCGATCGCCGCGATCGGCATCACCAACCAGCGTGAAACCACGATCGTCTGGGATCGCGAGACGGGCCAGCCCGTCTACAACGCGATCGTCTGGCAGGATCGCCGCACCGCCGACTTCTGCGATTCGCTGAAGGCCCAGGGCTTCGAGGCGAAGGTGCGCGCGAAGACCGGTCTGCCGATCGATTCGTACTTCTCGGGGACCAAGATCCGCTGGATTCTCGACAACGTGCCGGGCGCACGCGAGAAGGCCAACCAGGGCAAGCTCGCATTCGGCACCGTCGACAGCTGGCTCGTGTGGAACTTCACGAAGCACGAACTGCACGTGACCGACGTGACGAACGCGTCGCGCACGATGCTGTTCAACATCCACACGCGCGAGTGGGACAACGAACTGCTCGACATGCTCGACATCCCGCGCAGCATGCTGCCGGAAGTGAAGGCATCGTCGGAAATCTACGGCCACACGAAGACCACCGTGTTCGCGTCGAAGATCCCGCTCGCGGGCATCGCGGGCGACCAGCAGGCAGCGCTGTTCGGCCAGATGTGCACGCAGTCCGGCATGGTGAAGAACACCTACGGCACCGGCTGCTTCCTGATGATGAACACCGGCGACAAGCCGATCGAATCGAAGAACAACCTCGTCACGACGATCGCCTGGCAGATCGGCGACAACGTGCAGTACGCGCTGGAAGGCAGCATCTTCATCGCGGGCGCGGTGGTGCAGTGGCTGCGCGACGGCGTCGGCATCATCAAGTCGGCCGCCGAGATCGAAGCGCTCGCCGCGAGCGTGCCGCACACCGACGGCGTCTACCTGGTACCCGCATTTGCCGGCCTCGGCGCACCGCACTGGAACGCACGGGCACGCGGTTCGGTGTTCGGCGTCACGCGCGGCACGACCTCCGCGCACCTCGCCCGTGCGGCGCTCGATTCGATCGCGTACCAGTCGCTCGACGTGCTGGCCGCGATGGAAGCCGATTCGGGCATCAGCATCGGCGAGCTGCGCGTGGACGGCGGCGCGAGCGCGAACGACCTGCTGATGCAGTTCCAGGCGGACCTGCTCGGCGTCGACGCGGTGCGTCCGCAGATCACCGAGACGACCGCGCTCGGCGCGGCCTACCTCGCGGGTCTCGCGATCGGCTACTGGAAGAACCTCGACGAAGTGCGCGACCAGTGGCAGCTCGACCGCCGCTTCTCGCCGTCGATGCCGAAGGAGCACGTCGAGCGCTGCATGTCGGGCTGGCAGCGTGCGGTGCGTGCCGCGAAGGCATGGGCCGACGACACCCAGTAACCGTCAGGCATCCAGACGAAATACAACAACACCGGCGGACCGCGCGATGCGCGAGTCCGCCGTGACTCAAGAGAGACAACCATGTCACCTTATATTGCAGAATTCATCGGCACAGCGATCCTCGTGCTGCTCGGCAACGGCGCGGTCGCAAACGTGCTGCTTGCAAAGACCAAGGGCAAAGGCGCGGACCTGATCGTGATCGTGATGGGCTGGGCGATGGCCGTATTCGTCGCCGTCTACGTGACCGCGTCGTTCAGCGGCGCACACCTGAACCCGATCGTCACCATCAGCCTCGCGCTCGCGGGCAAGTTCGCGTGGTCGAAAGTCGGCGGCTACATCGTCGCGCAGATGCTCGGCGGGATGGCGGGCGCCTTGCTCGTGTGGCTCGCGTATCGCCAGCACTTCGCGAAGGAAGCCGATGCGGACCTGAAGCTCGCGGTGTTCTGCACGGCGCCCGCGATCCGCAGCGTCACGCACAACGTGCTGACCGAAGCGATCTGCACGTTCGTGCTGATCCTCGGCGTGCTGTACCTCGCGTCGCCGCAAGTCGGTCTCGGCGCGCTCGACGCACTGCCCGTCGGCCTGCTCGTGCTCGGCATCGGCATCTCGCTCGGCGGCCCGACCGGCTATGCAATGAGCCCCGCACGCGACCTGTCGCCGCGCATCATGCACGCGCTGCTGCCGATCCCCGGCAAGCGCGACAGCGACTGGCGCTATGCATGGGTGCCCGTCGTCGGCCCGCTGCTCGGCGGCGCCGCGGCGGCCGGCCTGTACCTGCACCTGCACGCGATGGCCTGAACGCGGGCCTGTGAAGAAGCGCGTGGCAATCGACCAACGCGCGCTTCGGGAACAGGCTCTTTCGCCTGACCGCCGGCACGCCGGCATAGCGGCGCGGGTATCGCACCCGTGCCGCCTCTCTCCTCCTTCGTACTCGTACCCACGGCCCGTGGCTCGCGCCAGTTGCGCATTGCGCGCATCGCTTCGCTACCTGCCGCCCGCCTCGCCGATCAGCGATTTCAGCTTCACGTTCACGTCCGCCACTGCGGTCGGCGTCACGTCCGCCCCACGCTCGACCAGCATCCGCGCAACCCGCATTTCCTTGACGAACCCCGACGCGCGGCCGAAACCGCTCGCGGCAACGAGCCGCGCTCCGGCGTCGAAATGGAAATGGATTTCCGCGTCGTCGCCAAGCACGCGCGCGACCGCCCGCTCGCCGAGCACCGGCTCCCCGGCCACCTGCAACTGCGCGTCGTATTGATCCGACCAGAACCACGGCGTCTCGCGATACGGCTCGTCGGCGCCGAGCATGTTGCGCGCGGCGACGCGCGCCTGGGTCTCGGCGCCGTGCCACGTCTCCTGACGCACAAGCCGCCCCGACCGGTGGCTCGGAAACACCGCGACGTCGCCGGCGGCGTAGATGCCGCGCGCCGAAGTCTCGAGCCGCTCGTTCACGACAATGCCGCGTTCGACTGCGAGGCCCGCATCGCGCGCCAGCTCGTCGGCCGGGTCGATGCCGATGCCGGCCACGACCGTGTCGGCGATCAGCGTGTCGCCATCGTCGAGCACGACGGCCAGCGCGCCGCCGGCCATCCGCTCGATCGCCACCGGCTTCCGGTTCACGCGAATCGCCACGCCCTGCCGTTCGTGAAGCGCGTGCACGCGCGCCGCGATCGTCTCCGGCACCGCACGCCCGAGCAGGCGCGACGCCGCGTCGAGCACCGTCACGCGGCAGCCGCGCAGTCGCGCGGACGCCGCGACTTCGAGACCGATGAAGCCGCCGCCGATCAGCACGACCCGCGTATCGGGCACGAGCCGCGCGCCGAGTGCCGCTGCGTCGTCGAGCGTGCGCAACGCAAACACGCCGTCGAGCGTCGCGCCCGGAATCGTCAGGCGACGCGCGCGGCCGCCGGTCGCGAGCAGCAGCGCATCGTAGCCGAACACGCTGCCATTCGACACGCGCACCTCACGTGCGCCCGGATCGATGCGCTCGACCGTCGCGACGACCGGCTCGATGCGATCGGCCGCCCACGCTGCCGGCTCGCGCAACCGGCACTGCGCCGCGCTGCGTTCGCCGGTCAGCACGCCCTTCGACAACGGCGGCCGCTCGTACGGCAGGTGCGCCTCCGCGCCGATCAGCACGATCCGCCCGCCCCAGCCGGATTCGCGCAGCACCTGCGCCGCGCGGCCGCCCGCGTGGCCCGCGCCGACGATCGCCATCACCCGGTGGTTCGTCATCGCGTCACACCTCGATCAGGATGCGGCCGTCTTCGATCTTTGCGCGATACGTGCGCAGCTTCTCGCAGGCGGGTGCGGACAGTGGCCGGCCGTCGCGCACGTCGAAGCGCCCGTTGTGCTTCGGGCATTCGATCACGTGGTCGATCACGAGGCCGTCCGCCAGATGCACGTGCTCGTGCGTACACAGGCCGTCACTCGCATAGACTTCGCCATCGATGCGGTAGATCGCGTACGTGTGGCCGGCATGATCGAAGCGCGCGACATCTTCGTCGTCGATGTCGTCGAGCGCGCCGGTGTCGATCCATTGCGTCATGTTGCGTGTCTCCTGGGTTGGAAGATTCGATATCGGTCACGCACGCGCGGCATCCGGCACGGGCCGCACGACGTAATCGGTCGGGTCGCGCGTCTGCCTGACCAGCGCCGGTACGATCTCCGCATATGCGGCCAGCGTGCTGCGATACGGCGGCGGCATGTCGGCCTTCACCGCTTCGTGCAGCTTCGGCAGCGCGTGGAACGGCACCATCGGGAACATGTGGTGCTCGACGTGGTAGTTCATGTTCCAGTACAGGAACCGGAATACCGGATTCATCATCACGGTCCGGCAGTTGCGCCGGTGATCGAGCACGTTCTCGGGCATGCCCGCGTGCTGCGTGAGGCCGAAATACAGGTACAGCCACGCGCCGTAGAGGCTCGGCAGCCCGATGTAGAGGAGCGGCAGGAGCGTGTGCCAGTACAACGAAGCACCGACCACCATTGCGTAGACAGCGAGATGGATGCGCGCTTCGCGCACGACCTTCGGCCGTTCCGATTCGGGCACGTAGGTGCGCGCCTCGTCGTCGAGCCGGCCGGTGAACGCAATCGCGATCATCTTGCGCAGCTCGCCGGCCACATGCTTCAGCGCGACGACGTTCAGCGCGAGCGAGAGCCAGTCGGTCGGCTTCGGCGCGGCGATTTCCGGATCGCGCCCGACGACCAGCGTATCGGTGTGATGGCGCGCATGGCTCCAGCGCCACGCCGTCGCGCGGCGGAACACCTGGAACGACGCGACCTGGTACAGCACGTCGTTCATCCAGCGCGTGCGGAACGCGGTGCCATGCCCGCATTCGTGCCAGCGCGAGTCGGCCGGGCTGCAGTAGAGCGTGCCGTACACGAAGAACGCGGGGATCGCCCACGCCGAATGTGCGCGCCACGCCAGCCACGCGAGCACGCCGCTGATCGCGATCGCCGCGTACCAGATCAGCGTGTCGCGGATCGTGCGCGCATCGCCGCGCTGCATCAGCTGCTTCATCAGCGGCCGTGGCACCGCGCATCGGTACCACGCGGCGTTGACGAGCCCGGCCGCGTGCGCGCGCTCGCCGGCGCCGCCGATCATCCGGTATTCGTGACGGCGCGCCGCCGTGCGGTCGTGCGCCTGGTCGTCGGTATGAACCACGTGCGTCTCCTTGATTCCTTGTACGTAGGAAGCGCGGCAAGCGCTTCGGCATGGAATCAAAATTAGGCCCGCGGCCTCCCCCGCTCAATCGAAACGTTGACGAAATTTCGCCATCGCTTTAGCGTTTCTCGCATCGCCACGCGTCGATGGCGACACCCCGATGGAGACAAAACCATGGCAGGCGAATCCGGGCCGCGCTGGCGCAAGCGCACCGCACGCTTCGACGAGATCGCGGCGCTCGCCGGGGTCAGCACGACCACCGTCGACCGCGTGCTGAACGAGCGCGGCAGCGTCTCGGCGCAGGCCCGCGAACGCGTGGTCGCGGCCGCGCGGCAGCTCGGCGTGCCGCGCCAGCTGCCCGACACGCGGCACGGGCTGATCCACGTCGACGTGCTGCTGCCGGATACCGACGCGGCATTCTTCCACCGGCTGCAGCTGGCGCTGCAGCGCTCGCTGCAGATGCTCGACCGGCGCGTGGTCGTGCACCGGACGATCCTGCCCGCCGCCGACGACGAGCGGGCCGCCGCGCTGATCGAACGGCCCGCCTACCGGCGCGCGGCGCTGATCGTCACCGCGCGCGACACGGCCCGCGTGCGCGACGCGCTGGCCGGCGCGATCGCGCGCGGCGAGACGGTCGTCACGATGGTCACCGACATCGGCGGCATCGACCGCGTGCACTTCGCGGGCATCGACAACTACCGGGCCGGGCGCACGGCCGGCTACTACATCGGCCGCCTGGCGGCGCGCCCCGGCCGCGTGCTGCTGCTCGGCGGGCGCATGGGCTACCGCGCGCATGCCGACCGGATGGCCGGCTGCCGCGACCAGCTCGCCGAAGCGTTCGCCGCCGTCCGCTGCGACGACGAGCCGGTCGAGACGCTCGACCAGGACGACCGCTGCTACCGCGCGGTGACGAAGGCGCTGCAGGCACACGACGACGTGGTCGCGATCTACAACAGCGGCGCCGGCTCGGCCGGCATCGAAGCCGCGCTGCGCAAGGCCGGCGCGACCGGCCGGGTCGTGTGGATCGGCCACGAGATGATCGACCTGCACCGCACCTTCATCGAAGCCGGCGCGATGGATCTCGCGATCGACCAGGATCCGGACGGCCAGGCGATTTCCGCGCTGCAGCATGTGCTCCATGCGTGCGGGATCGTCGACCAGCCGCCGCCGGCCGACCCGGTCGAATTCCGCGTGTTCTGTTCGGCCAATGTGCGGACGAGCGCCTACCTGCCGGCCTGAATCCCGCCGCCCGGCGCATCGCCTGCCGCGTCGCATGCGCATTGCGAAAAAATCGACCGCTGCATTGGCGATTTTTCGCCAACGTTTGTCATGCAGCCCGCGTCGCGCCTCCGTACATTGGGCAACCAATCCCATCACAACGGCGGACAGGAGACGATGGCTGAACCGATCCTCATCGGCGTGAACCTCGACGGCGTGCTCGAACACGACGGCCTGCCGTTGCCCACGCCCGCCGAACGTTTCCGGATGGTGGCCGGCGCCGGTGTATTCGACTACGTCGAAAAGAACCCGGCGCGCGGCGAGGACCTGTCGCCGTATTTCGCGCTGGTCGAACGCCATGCGCTGCCGATTCGCGTGATCGGCGGCATCTGGTGCGCGGGACGTGACGAAGCACACGTCGCCGAGATCGTCGACGCGGGCGCGCGTTTCGGCAGCACCGTGCTCAACTGCCAGCTGTACATGCATCACGCGGACGGCCATCCGCTGTCCGACCGCGAGGTTGCCGATTTCTACCTGCGCACTCACGAGCGCGGCGAGCCGGCCGGTTGCCTGCCGAGCCTCGAAGTGCACGTCGACATGTGGAGCGAGGATTTCACGTGCATCGCGCGCGTCGCACGGCATGTCGAGCGGGCCGGCGTGCCGTTCCGGATCACGCTCGATCATTCGCACCTGCTGTTCAAGATCGGCAATCGCGCCGAACTCGATGCATCGGGCCTGCGCGACGCGGCCGACGCCGGCCGCCGGATGCTCGACCCCGCATCACCCGACGCCATCTACACCGACTGGATCGCGCGCGGCTGGGTCCGGCATGCACATGCGCGCAGCGTGACGCCGAACAATCCGGACAACCCATGGATGCGCCGCGCCGACGGCAGGCCCGGGCGCGGCATCCAGTATCCGCTCGTCGCCCCGGCGCCGGACGCCTATCACGGCGCATGGCACGCAGAGGCGCTCGATACGTGGAAGGCCGCGCTTCGTCAGTTGCTGCAATCGCAGGCCCATGCACGACCGTCGCGACTCGAACAGATCAGCTGCGAGTTCATCCCGTTTCCCGACTACGGCGGCGGCGCACGCTATTCGATCTTCGACAACAACGTCGCGTGCGCGCACTGGCTGCGCGACACGTGGCATGCCCTCGCCGCGCCGCCGGCAGCCGACATCGCACGCACCGCCGCCCGATTCGAACCCAGCCCCCACTCGAGACCCAAGGACAGAACGATGACGCAGGCCTTCCACTTTTCGCTGAACCGGATGAGCGCACCGCGCTTGCCGTTCGACCGTTACGTCGCGCTGTGCAAGCGCCTCGGTATCGACACGATCGAGATCCGCAACGATCTCGACGGCGTCGAGATCGCCGACGGCACGCCGGCCGCCGCCGTGCGCGCGACGGCCGAAGCCGGCGGCGTGACGATCCTGACGATCAACGCGCTGCAGCGCTTCGAGCAATGGAACGCCGAGCGCGCGGACGAGGCGACCGTGCTGGCCGACTACGCGGCGCAATGCGGCGCGCGTGCGCTGGTGCTGTGCCCGACCAACAGCCGGAGCGACACGCGCGGCGCGGACGCGCGCCACACGGATCTCGTGAAGGCGCTGAAGGCGCTCAAGCCGATCCTCGACGCGCGCGGCCTGCTCGGCTTCATCGAGCCGCTCGGCTTCGACGAATGCGCGCTGCGCCGCAAGTCGGATGCGGTGAAAGGCATCTACGACGCGGCGGGCGAACAGGTGTTCCGGCTCGTGCACGACACGTTCCACCATCACCTGTCGGGCGAGGACATCTTCTTCCCGAACCTGACGGGCCTCGTGCACATCTCGGGCGTCGAGGAAGACGACCTGCCGGTCGACCGGATGCGCGACGGCCATCGCGTGCTGGTCGGCGGCGCCGACCGGCTCGGCAATCTCCGGCAACTGCGCGAACTGCTCGCGCGCGGCTACCGCGGCGCGTTCTCGTTCGAGCCGTTCGCGAACGAAATCGCCGAAGCCGACGACATCGAGGACCGGTTGCGCGCGAGCATCGACTACGTGCGCGGCGAACTGGCGGATCGATGACCGCCGCCACGTTGCGCGATCGACTCGAACTGCGCGCCGGCGTAAAACCACGAAATCAACAGGAGAACGGAATGATCGAATTCGCGTTGTTCGGCGCGGGACGAATCGGCAAGATCCACGCGTCGAATCTCGCGCGCCATCCGGGTGCGAAGCTGAAGTACGTGGTCGACCGGCACGCGCCGTCAGCCGAAGCGCTGGCCCACGCGCACGGCGCGCAGGTGGCCGACGTCGAGCGCGCGCTCGGCGATCCGGCTGTCCAGGCCGTCGTGATCGCATCGAGCACCGACACGCATGCGGACCTGATCGTCGCGGCCGCGCACGCGGGCAAGGCCGTGTTCTGCGAGAAGCCCGTCGACCTGAGCGTCGAACGCTCGCGTGCGTGCGCGGACGTCGTCCGGCGCAGCGGCGTGACCTGCATGATCGGCTTCCAGCGCCGCTTCGACCCGACGTTCGCCGCGTTGAAGGCGCGCGTCGAGCGCGGCGAGATCGGCGCGCCGGAAATGCTGGTCGTCACGAGCCGCGACCCGGGTGCGCCGCCCGTCGACTACATCCGCAGTTCGGGCGGCATCTTCAAGGACATGCTGATCCACGACTTCGACGTGTTCCGCTGGATCCTCGGCGATGAAGCGCAGACGCTGCACGCGACCGGCAGCTGCCTGACCGATCCGGCCGTGCAAGACGCAGGCGATATCGATTCGACCGCGGTGACGATCCGCACGCGGCGCGGGCTGCTGTGCCAGATCAACACGTCGCGGCGCGCCGCCTACGGCTACGACCAGCGTGTCGAGCTGCTCGGCAGCAACGGGATGCTGCAGGCCGGCAACGTGCGGCCGACCGAGGTAAGCGCGTGGCTCGCGGGCGGCATCGCGACGGACGTGCCGGAGCCGTTTTTCCTCGAGCGCTACCGGCATGCGTACGCGGCCGAGATCGCGCACTTCGTCGACGCGCTGCGCGACGGCACGCCGGTCCGCACGACGATCGACGACGGGCTCGCCGCGCTCGAACTGGCCGAGGCCGCGATGACGTCGTGGAAAACGGGGCGCGTAATCGGGCTGTAACGCAACCGGTGGCGAGCGGCGGCGAACCGCGCGAGCGGGCCGCCACCGGACGATCGGCAGCCCACCCGAATGACACGTAGCGAGCACCCAGCCGCATCGGGAAAATTTGCCGAAGCGTCGCGCGGCATAGGCGTGAAAGCACGTATGATGGCGAATTGATCTGCATCGCCGACATCCCGCTTTTTCACCACCATGCTCGATCACCTCATCTGCGACTGCGACGGCGTGCTCGTCGACAGCGAAGTCATCGCCGACCGCGTGCTGCTCGATACGCTGTCCGCCACGTTCCCGAATCTCGATTTCGAAGCCGCCGCGAAGTCGGCGTTCGGCCAGCAGACGTCGCGCTTCCTGGCGGGGATCGAATCCCGCTTCGGGATCGAGATGCCCGCCAACTTCATCGAGACCATCGAGCACAACATCGAGAGTGCGCTGGCGCAATCGCTCGCCCCGATCTCCGGCGTGCGCGACGCGCTGCTGAAGGTGAGCCTGCCGGCGGCCGTCGTGTCGAACAGCCGGCTCGCGCGCGTGCGCAGCTCGCTGAAGCGCGCGGCGCTCACCGAGATCTTCGGCGATCGCGTGTTCAGCTCCGAGCAGGTGGCGCGGCCGAAGCCCTACCCCGACGTCTACCTGCATGCGGCACACACGCTCGGCGTCGCGCCGGAGCGCTGCATCGTCGTCGAGGACAGCGTGTCGGGGCTGAATGCCGCGCGTGCGGCAGGCATGAAGACGATCGCGTTCGTCGGCGCGAGCCACATCCCCGACAACTACGCGGACGCGCTGCGCGCGATGGGCATCACGCGGATCATGCGCCAGATGGACGAGCTGCCGGCGTTCGTCGAAGCCGGCATGCGCGGCGAATTCGGGGACGTGCAGTCCTGATGGTCGTGCCGTCCCGATCGGGCTGATCGGGACGATCAAGCGTGTGCCCGCTCGCGCACGCAGTACAACGGGCGCTCACATGCGCCCGCCCCTTCCCTCAGGCCGGTTCGCAGCAGCGCTCACGCGCGGCGGCCAGCGCCTCGCGGAACTCGACGAGTTCCGCGATCGTCAGCATCGGCAGCCCGTGCTGTTGCGCGAAACGCTCGACATCGTCGCCGCGCGTCATCGTGCCATCCGGATTCATCAGCTCGCACAGCACGCCGGCCGGCTTCAGGCCCGCGAGGATCGACAGGTCGACCGTGCCTTCGGTGTGACCGCGACGTGCCAGCACGCCGCCCGGCTGCGCACGCAGCGGAAACACGTGACCGGGGCGCACGATGTCGTGCGGCTTCGCCCCTTCCGCGATCGCCGCGCGGATCGTCGTCACGCGATCGGCCGCCGATACGCCCGTATGCACGCCTTCGCGTGCCTCGATCGAGACGGTGAACGCCGTGCCGTTGCGGCTTTCGTTGGTCTGCACCATCGGCGGCAGCTCGAGCGCGCGTACCGTGTCGTCGGTCAGGCACAGGCACACGATGCCGCTGCATTCGCGGATCAGCAGCGCCATCGTCTCGGGCGTGATGCGCTCGGCGGCAACGATCAGGTCGGCTTCGTTCTCGCGGTCGTGGTCGTCCTGCAGCACGACGGCACGGCCCGCGCGCATCGCGTCGAGCGCGGCGGCGATGCGCGGCGGCACCGGTTCGGAATCCAGCAACGGGAGATCGGCAAAGGCGTCGGCGGGTGCCGACGAAACGGACATCAAGGACATGTGAAACGCTCCTCGCAAATACGATTTGGGCGAAAAACGTTTCAGGGCATTGCAAACAGACAGAACGACAACCCGCTTCGCTCGGATGGCGAAGCGGCCCTGACGGACATGACTATCTGCACATCTTCTCTCATCCGGACTATGACCGTCGGCTCTGGCATTCGACCAGATCTGCTGACCCCGCGCGAAGGCGCGGGCGCTCGCGGGCTCGCCGGCTTGTGCCAGCCTACCGCCGGTGGGGAATTTCACCCCGCCCTGAAGACGCACTGATTGCCGGATGGGGCAACCCCATCAGCGGCGGGCCAAGCATACAGCAGCTGCGCGCGCGGCGCAGCGAACACCACCTAAAACCTTACTGACGACTCCGTCTAACGGCATCGTCCAAACGGCCGACGGACACCCCGCGATCCCGTCCGAACGACGCGAACGCGGCCCGCTTCCGTACGGCCTGCGTTGCGCGATCAGCCCGCCGCGTGCGCGGCATGTGCCGCGTGCGCCGCGTCGGGCACGAGCCAGCGCGGCGGCACCTCGGGGCTCACCGTCACGCGAAACGCGCGCGCTTCGCTGTCGCCCGGGTTGCGCAGGCTGTACGGCTGGTCGGCGTCGAACACGATCGCGTCGCCGGTCGCGAGCAACTGGCGGCGGTCATGCACGCTGACTTCGAGCGTGCCTTCGCTGACGACGAGGTTGACCGTCGTGCCGGGCGCACGGCGTGCGCCGGGCTCCGTATGCAGCGGCGCGATCCGCAGCTCGTGGAACTCGGCCGCGGCCGGCTCGCCTTCCGGGTACAGCGCGCGCGCCGAGAAGCGGCCGTTCGAGCTGACGACGCGCGACGCGCGCTCGGCCGCCAGGTGCTCGAAGCCGTTCACCGCATGGCGGCGCAGGAAGGCGGCGACCGATACCTTCAGCGCCGCGGCGATCTTGCAGAGCACCTTGATCGACGGCACGCTGCGCGCCGACTCGATCTGCGCGAGCATCGCGCGCGACACGCCGGACAGCCGTGCGAGCGCATCGAGCGACAGCTGCCGCTCGGCGCGCAACCGCGCGAGGTTCACACCGACGACCTGTTCGAGAACATCGAGCGACGCGGACGCCCGCGCATCGGCGGCGTTGCCGGACTCGAAGGAAGACACGTCGCGCACGAGCGCCAGGGATGAAGACATAGCATTGCCTCCGGGCCGCTGCGCAGCCCTGCGTATGGGGTAAGCCGGGATCGGAATCGGGTTGCGCCAGCAACGGCGCGTATCGAGACGCTATCACCCGGTCTTGCAGCGGCAAACGAAGTTATCTTCACACCGTTATCAGCATCGCGGAGGAATGCGTTTCTCGCGAACCTTTTCCTGCCGCTATCGCGTCGCGCGGGCGCCGCTCGTCACCGCTCATTGCGCCGCCGGCGCCGCGCCGCGTGCCGGCCCGCGCGCGCCGAGCCGCATCGCGAACCACGTGACCACGAACGCCGCGAACGTCACCGCGACGGCCACCCAAGGCAGCGCATCGAGCGCGAGGCCGCGTTCCAGCGCAAGGCCGCCGAGCCACGCGCCGAGCGCATTGCCGACGTTGAACGCGCCGATGTTCAGCGTCGACGCGAGATGCGGCGCGCTCGCAGCCTTCTCGACCACGTGCGCCTGGAGCGGCGGCACCGTCGCGAACGCGGCGATCCCCCAGACGAACACGGTGACGGCCGCCGCGACCGGATGGTGGCTCGTCTTCGCGAACACGACCATCACGGCCATCAGCGCGACGAGGATCGCGATCAACGACGGCATCAGCGCGCGGTCGGCGAGCTTGCCGCCGAGCGTGTTGCCGATCGTCAGGCCCGCGCCGAACAGCACGAGGATCAGCGCGACCGCGCGCGGCGAATAGCCCGACACGGACTGGAGAATCGGCGCGATGTACGTGAACACGACGAACACGCCGCCGAAGCCGAGCACGGTCATCAGCAGCGCGAGCCACACCTGCGGCTCCTTCAGCACGCGCACTTCGTGGCCGAGCCCGACCGGCCCGCTGTCGTGGCGGTTCGGCACGAGCGCGGCGACGCCGCTGAGCGCCAGCACGCCGAGCGCGGCGACGATCCAGAACGACGCGCGCCAGCCGAGCAACTGGCCGACGAACGTGCCGAACGGCACGCCGAGCACGTTCGACAGCGTGAGCCCGGTGAACATCAGCGCGATCGCGCTCGCACGCTTGTCGGTCGGCACGAGCGACGCGGCGACCACGGCGCCGATCCCGAAGAACGACCCGTGCGCGAACGACGTGACGACGCGCGCGACCATCAGCATTGCATAGCCGGACGCGGTCGCGCACAGCACGTTGCCGACGATGAAGATCGCCATCAGCAACTGCAGCGCCGCCTTGCGCGGCATGCGGCTCGTCAGCACCGCGAGCAGCGGCGCGCCGGCCGCGACACCGAGCGCGTAGCCCGTGACCAGCAGGCCGGCCGACGGCAGCGACACGGCCAGGTCGCGCGCGACTTCGGGCAACAGGCCCATGATGATGAACTCGGTGGTACCGATGGCGAAGGCGCTGATCGCAAGCGCCAGTAACGGAATGGGCATGACGTTCTCCGGAAGGCGGCGGACGCGGCGCCCGGTCGGTGCCGCACCGCACAAAAGGCAGGATGTGCGCATTGTCCCGAAGACGCCGATATTTGATAATTGGCGTGGCGTTTGAACCATTTTCAAATATTTCTGGAAAATCGCATGGATCGACTGGGCGACATCCGGCTGTTCGTCGAGGCGGCCGAACTGGGCAGCCTGTCCGCCGCCGGGCGCAAGCTGAACCTCACGCCGGCCGCCGCGAGCGCGCGCCTCGCGAAGCTCGAGGCGGCGGTCGCGACCCGGCTGTTCGACCGTTCGACCCGGCAGTTGCGGCTCACCGACGAGGGCCGCCTGTACCTGAACGGATGCCGGCAGGCATTGCAGGCGCTCGACGACGCCAACGCGCTGCTACAGGCCGGCCGCAACGTCGTCGGCGGCCGGGTGCGGCTGTCGGCGACGTCCGATTTCGGCCGCCGGCGGCTGCTCGACTGGCTCGACGAATTCACGGCACGCTACCCGGACGTGACGTTCTCGCTGACGGCGTCCGACTCGACGGTGAACCTGTGGCAGGACGAGATCGACCTGGCGATTCGTTTCGCGGCGCCGCCCGACGGCGCGCTGATCGCCCGCCGGCTCGCCGCGGACCGGCGCGTGCCGTGCGCGGCGCCGTCCTTCATCGAACGCCACGGCGTGCCGCGTGATCCTCACGATCTGGCCCGCTTTCCGTGCAACGTGATCACGGTGGCGTCCGGGCCGATGAACACGTGGCGCTTCACGCGCGGCGACCGAAGCGACGATATGCAGACCTGCACGGTGCCGCTCGCCACCGCGTTCGAGACCAACGACGGCGGCCTCGCCCGCGAGTGGGCGCTGCGCGGCCGCGGCATCGTGCTGAACTCGATCTGGGATGTCGCCGACGATATCCGCGCCGGGCGACTCAAGGTCCTGCTGCCCGACTGGCGGCACCAGAGCGCGCCGCTGCACGCGATCTATCCGGGCAAGCGCTACATGGCGCCGCGCGTGCGCGTGCTGCTCGACTTTCTCGCCGAACGCTTCGCGCGCGAGGAAGCCGCGCACGACGACCTGCTGAACGCGTGCCGCTGACGGCCGGCGCGCCGCCATTCAGGGGTCGGAACGTGGCGGGCGGCGTCGCGCGGCCGCAACCCGCCGCCCGTCCCGGTCGGCATGAAAAGCTATAATGGAAGGCTTTCCCGACGGCTTTTCATGCTGGCTGCGCGCGATCCGCGTGCAGCGCACGGCCGTCCCGATTCACTCTTGACGACGCCCCCAGGTCAACCACTGCGAACGGCGAATCCCCATGACCAAGAAAGTTTACGTAAAGACCTTCGGCTGCCAGATGAACGAGTACGACTCGGACAAGATGGTGGACGTGCTGAATGCGGCCGAAGGCCTCGAAAAGACCGATACGCCGGAAGACGCGGACATCATCCTGTTCAACACGTGCTCGGTGCGTGAAAAGGCGCAGGAGAAGGTGTTCTCCGATCTCGGCCGCGTGCGCGAGCTGAAGGAAGCGAAGCCCGGCCTGCTGATCGGCGTCGGCGGCTGCGTCGCGAGCCAGGAAGGCGCATCGATCGTGTCGCGCGCGCCGTACGTCGACCTCGTGTTCGGCCCGCAAACCCTGCACCGCCTGCCGCAGATGATCGACGCGCGCCGCGAGAGCGGCCGTGCGCAGGTCGACATCTCGTTCCCCGAAATCGAGAAGTTCGACCACCTGCCGCCCGCGCGGGTCGAGGGGCCGAGCGCGTTCGTGTCGATCATGGAAGGCTGCTCGAAGTACTGCAGCTACTGCGTGGTGCCGTACACGCGCGGCGATGAAGTGTCGCGCCCGCTCGACGACGTGCTGACCGAAGTGGCCGGCCTCGCCGACCAGGGCGTGCGCGAAGTCACGCTGCTCGGCCAGAACGTGAACGCGTATCGCGGCGCACTGGCGGCCGGCTCGTCCCCCAAGGGGACTTCCTACGGGGCGTCGGAGATCGCCGATTTCGCGACGCTGATCGAATACGTCGCCGACATCCCCGGCATCGAGCGGATCCGCTACACGACGTCGCACCCGAAGGAATTCACGCAGCGCCTGATCGATACCTACGCGAAGGTGCCGAAGCTCGTGAGCCACCTGCACCTGCCCGTCCAGCACGGCTCCGACCGCATCCTGATGGCGATGAAGCGCGGCTACACGGTGCTCGAATACAAGTCGGTGATCCGCAAGCTGCGCGCGATCCGCCCGGACCTGTCGCTGTCGACCGACATGATCGTCGGCTTCCCCGGCGAGACCGAGGACGATTTCGACAAGATGATGGCGCTCGTGCACGAGATGAGCTACGACACCAGCTTCTCGTTCATCTACAGCCCGCGCCCCGGCACGCCGGCCGCGAACCTGCACGACGACACGCCGCGCGAGGTGAAGCTCAAACGCCTGCAACATCTGCAGGCGACCATCGAGGAAAACGTCGCGCGCATCAGCCAGTCGATGGTCGGGAAGGTCGAGCGGATCCTCGTCGAGGGCCCGTCGCGCAAGGACCCGAACGAACTCGCGGGCCGTACCGAGAACAACCGGGTCGTGAATTTCCCGGCGCCGCTCGCCTCGCACCCGCGCCTGATCGGCCAGATGATCGACGTGAAGATCAACCACGCCTACCCGCATTCGCTGCGCGGCGAGCTCGTGCTCGTCAGCGACGACGCGAGCGCGGCCACGCACTGACTGACGCTCAACAGGAGCCCGACGCTACTTTGAAGCCGACCCAAGCACTGGAATTCGTCGCGCCGCGCGACGACAACGCGCGCCTCGCCAACCTCTGCGGCCCGCTCGACGAGAACCTGCGGCAGATCGAACAGGCGCTCGACGTCACGCTGTCGCGACGCGGCCACCGGATCGCGATCCGCGGTCGCGGCGCCAAGCTCGCGCTCGCCGCGCTCGAGAACTTCTACAACCGCGCGCGCGATGCGTTGTCGGTCGACGACATCCAGCTCGCGCTGGTCGAAGTGCGCCACACGTCCGGCAACGGCCGCCAGGACACGCTCGACGTGCGCTTCCGCGGCGACCCCGACCATCCGTTCGACGACCCCATCGTACAACTCGACGCCGGCGAGCCGGACGAGGAGCCCGCACCGAAGCTCTACACGCGGCGCGCCGACCTGCGCGGCCGCACGCCCGCGCAGCGCGAATACCTGAAGCAGATCCTGTCGCACGACGTGACGCTCGGCGTCGGGCCGGCCGGCACCGGCAAGACCTACCTCGCGGTCGCGTGCGCGGTCGACGCGCTCGAGCGCGACCAGGTCAAGCGGATCGTGCTGACGCGCCCGGCCGTCGAGGCCGGCGAGCGGCTCGGTTTCCTGCCGGGCGATCTCGCGCAGAAGGTCGACCCGTACCTGCGTCCGCTGTACGACGCGCTGTACGACCTGCTCGGCTTCGACAAGACGGCGAAGATGTTCGAGCGCCAGATGATCGAGATCGCGCCGCTCGCGTACATGCGCGGCCGCACGCTGAACCACGCGTTCATCATCCTCGACGAGGCGCAGAACACGACGCCCGAGCAGATGAAGATGTTCCTCACGCGGATCGGCTTCGGCTCGAAGGCGGTCGTGACCGGCGACACGAGCCAGGTCGACCTGCCCCGCGGCCACAAGAGCGGCCTCGTCGAGGCGCAGCAGGTGCTCGGCGGCGTGCGCGGCATCGCGCTCACGCGCTTCACCAGCGCGGACGTCGTGCGCCATCCGCTCGTCGCGCGCATCGTCGAGGCATACGACGAATTCCACGCGCAGCACCAGGACGGCTGACCCTCCGGCGGCGCCTGCACGCCGCCCCGGCTCGACAGCCCGGCCCGGCCCGCCAGACGGCGTGCCGGGCTTTTTTTCGCCTGCGTGAATTCGGGTGCGATCGGCCGTTTGGTGTATCCTCAACGCGTCCTAATCGCCGCACGCGTCATGAAATCCTCCCGTTCCCGCAAGTCCGGGCGCGCCCAGTCCGCCGCGCCCGCCTCCCCCCGCCTTTCGCTGTTCGATGCGAAGGGCAAGGCCCGGACCGTCAACGCGCAAGGGCTGCGAATCGACTTCCCGGATGGCCGCAGCCTGATGTTCGACCTGTCGGGCAGTTCGGGGGAAGCCGCCGTCGCGATCGTCGCGCAGCACAACGATCCGGCCATGCGCGCGAAGCTCGCGCTGCAGCCCGAGCACTACGACAGCGTGACGCTGCACGTGGGTGCCGAGCCCGCACCGCGCGAAGACGACACCGAAGACGCGCTGCGCGAACCGGAGCTCGACCTGTCCGTGCAATTCGGTGACGAAATCACGAGCGACGTGCGCAAGACGCTGCCGAAGCGCAAGCTGATCGCCGAATGGATCGAGCCGGCGCTGTTCGCCAGCGCGCAGCTCACCGTGCGCTTCGTCGGCGAAGAAGAAGGCCGTACGCTGAACGCCGGCTACCGCCACAAGGACTACCCGACCAACGTGCTGACCTTCGCGTACGACGCGGCGCCCGACGGCACCGTGATCGGCGACCTCGTGCTGTGCTGCCCGGTCGTCGAGAAGGAAGCGCACGACCAGGGCAAGCCGCTCACGGCCCATTACGCGCACCTGCTGGTGCACGGTGCGCTGCACGCGCAGGGCTACGACCACGAGACGAGCGACGAGGACGCGGCCGAAATGGAAGCGCTCGAAGTCGACATCCTCGCCAAGCTGGGCTTCCCGAACCCGTACCAGTAAGCCGTCCGCACGATGCGCAACGCCGCGACGCTCCCGCCCGCCTACCCGCCGTCGATCGGCGACGGGCGCCTGCTGACGGAGGACGAGCTCGCGGCATCGCTCGCGCACACGATGCGCGACTGGGACGGCCGGCAGGATCTCTGGCTGTTCGGCTATGGCTCGCTGATCTGGAACCCGGGATTGCCGACCATCGCCGCCGTGCGCGGCAAGGTGCACGGCTACCATCGCGGGCTCTACCTGTGGTCGCGCGTGAACCGCGGCACCCCCGAGCGCCCGGGCCTCGTACTCGCGCTCGATCGCGGCGGCTCATGCTCGGGCATCGCATTCCGGCTCGCCGGACCGACCGCCCAGCCGCACCTCGAAACGCTGTGGAAGCGCGAAATGCCGATGGGTTCATACCGGCCCGCGTGGCTGCCGTGCTCGCTCGAGAACGGCGAGCGCGTGAACGCACTCGCGTTCGTGATGCGTCGCGACGCGCCGACCTATACGGGCAAGCTGTCCGATCCCGTCGTCAAGGAAGTGTTCGGCTGCGCGGCCGGCCGCTACGGCACGACGCTCGACTACGTGAGTCGCACGGTCGACGCGCTGCGTGCAAGCGGCATCCCCGATCGCGCACTGGAAGGGCTGCTCGCGCGATGCCGGTGACGCGGCACGGCGCCCGGCTTGCCGCCACGCGCTGCCGCGCCGCGTGCGCATTCGAACGAGGGCACGCCCGATGAAACCGTCACGCTGGTCGCGTTGCAAGGTTGCCGCGCTGATCGTCGCCGCGAGCGTCGCGCTGTCCGGCTGCGGGATACTGGGCTGCGGCGGCGCCGCGACCAACGGCGCAGCCGCCGGCGGTTGCTCGGCCGGCATGCGGTTCTGAACCCCGACGACGCCGCGACGCCCGCGTGCGTCAGAATGCCGCCCCGACCGCCTCCGCCGGACGTTTTCCCGCGTCAGGGCTTCCCGTCCCTTCCGCACCCGTTTTTTGCCGCCGCTGCCCCGCCGCCCTTTTCTGAGATAGGATGGAACCAAGGACGATGTCGCGCGCGGCGCGGCCGTCTGCGAGCGGGGCCCGCGCGAGCTGCCCACCCTGGCCGTGCGGCTGGTGTGACACGGTTGCGTCGTGCCCTTGGTGTATCCTTGCCTACTCCGTGACAGCGCGCTCCGGCATGACCCGGGCGCACCACCATGAACGATTCGTATCCCAGTCGTAAGCCAACCGACAAACCGCAAGAAAAGCGCTCGCTGCTCGAGCGCCTGACCGACTTCATCTCGCCCGAGCCCGAATCCCGCGGCGAGCTGCTGGAAATCCTGCAGGACGCCCACGAGCGCAACCTGATCGACGCCGATTCGCTGTCGATGATCGAAGGCGTGTTCCAGGTATCCGACCTGTGCGCACGCGACATCATGGTGCCGCGCGCACAGATGGACGCGATCAACATCGCCGACAAGCCTGAAGATTTCATCCCGTTCGTCCTCGAAAAGGCGCACTCGCGCTACCCCGTGTACGAGGAGAACCGCGACAACGTCATCGGCGTGCTGCTCGCGAAGGACCTGCTGCGCTTCTATGCCGAAGAGGAATTCGACGTGCGCGGGATGCTGCGCCCGGCCGTGTTCATTCCCGAATCGAAGCGCCTGAACGTGCTGTTGCACGACTTCCGCGTGAACCGCAACCACCTCGCGATCGTCGTCGACGAATACGGCGGCGTCGCGGGCCTGATCACGATCGAGGACGTGCTCGAACAGATCGTCGGCGACATCGAGGACGAATACGACTTCGACGAGGAAGCCGGCAACATCATCTCGGGGCCCGACGGCCGCTACCGCGTGCGTGCGCTCACCGAGATCGAACAGTTCAACGAGACGTTCGGCACCGATTTCCCCGACGACGAAGTCGACACGATCGGCGGGCTGATCACGCATCATTTCGGCCGCGTCCCGCATCGCGGCGAGAAGCTGCAGCTCGGCAATCTCGTGTTCGAGATCCAGCGCGGCGATGCACGCCAGGTCCACGTACTGCTGGTGCGCCGCAACCCGCTCGCCAGCCGTCGCGCCGAAGCCTCGCACGAGGACTGACCGTCGCGCGCCAGCCGCGCGTTCCACAACCGCTCGCCCACTTCCGCTTCACATGGACGATCCGATCCTGTCCCGCCCGGCTGGCGGCCTTCTCGCGCCGACACCCGGCCGCGCGCTGCCGCGCTGGCACTACCCGGCCGCGCTGCTCGCCGGCGCAGCCAATACGCTCAGCTTCGCACCGACGCCGCATGGCGGCTGGCTGCAACTCGTCGTATTCGTCTGGTTTTTCGCGCAGCTCACGCGCACCGCAAGCTGGCGCAGCGCCGCGCTCACCGGCGGTGCGTTCGGCTTCGGCAACTTCATCACCGGCATCTGGTGGCTCTACATCAGCATGCACGTGTACGGCGAGATGGCCGCGCCGCTCGCGGGCGGCGCGCTCGTGCTGTTCTCGCTGTACCTGTCGCTGTACCCGGCGTTCTCCGCCGCGCTGTGGTCGTTCTGCGCGGGCCATGCGTGGCATCGCCGCACGCCCGACCCGCGGCCGTTCTTGCCGACCTGGCATGGCGCATTCGCGTTCGCGAGCGCCTGGGCGCTCGGCGAATGGCTGCGCGGCACCGTCCTCACCGGCTTCCCGTGGCTCGCCAGCGGCTATCCGCAGGTCGACGGCCCGTTCGCCGGCTTCGCGCCGGTCGCCGGCGTGTACGGGATCGCTTGGGTGCTCGCGCTGTTCGCCGCGCTGGTCGTGCAGGCGCTCGCCGCCGCCCGGCCGTCGCCGCTCGCCGAGCCCCGCGCCGGCAATGCGCGCGTGCGCATCGCCGCGCCGGCCGGCATCGCGCTCGCGCTGATCGCGGCCGGTCTCGGGCTGTCGCAGGTCACCTGGACCGTGCCCGCGAACGCGCCGCTCACCGTGCGGCTGCTGCAGGGCAACGTGAAGCAGGACATCAAGTTCGAGGAAGCGGGCATCGACGCGGCGATCAAGATGTACACGCAGATGATCGTCGAGAAGCCGGCCGACCTGATCGTCACGCCGGAAACCGCGATCGCGGTGATGATCCAGGAGCTGCCCGAGCCGTTCGCGGTCGCAATCCGCAAGTTCAGCGACACGACGGGCTCGGCCGTGCTGTTCGGCGCGGTCGGCGCATCGGTGACCGAGGACGGCCACTACGTCGACTATACGAACAGCCTGTACGGCGTGACGCCTAATTCGCGCGACATCTATCACTACGACAAGCACCACCTCGTGCCCTTCGGCGAATTCATCCCGTGGGGCTTCCGGTGGTTCGTCGACCTGATGAAGATGCCGCTCGGCGACTTCGCGCGCGGCGCGCCGGTGCAGAAGCCGTTCCTCGTGCACAACCAGCCCGTGATGGCCGACATCTGCTACGAGGACTTGTTCGGCGAGGAAATCGCCGCGACGATCCGCGACAATCCGCAGCCGCCGGGCGTGCTCGTCAACGTGACGAACCTCGCATGGTTCGGCGACACGATCGCGCTCGACCAGCACCTGCAGATCGCGCGGATGCGCTCGCTCGAGACGGGCCGGCCGATGCTGCGCTCGACCAACACGGGGATGACGGCCGCGATCGATGCGCACGGTCGCGTGCTCGGCCAGCTGAAGCCGTTCACGATCGGCTCGCTCGACGTGCGGATCGAAGGCACGAGCGGCTTCACGCCTTACGTGACGAGCGGCAACAACATCGTGCTTGCGGTGTCGCTCGTGCTGCTCGCGTTCGGCTTCACGTTCGGCCCCGGGCTGCGCCGGCGCAACGGCAACAAGAACGGCGACGACCAGCCGGAATGACGCAACGGGCGGCCGCTGCGCAGTGCGCGGCGGCCGTCGCCGCCTGCAACATGCGGCAGCGGCCCATGGCCGCGAGCCGCCCGGCCGCTCAGGCCTGCCGGGCCGACTCCACCGGTTGAACCGATTAAGCCGGTTGAACCGGCTGCGCGGCCAGGCGCCGCAGGTCGCCGCTCACCGCCTCCATCACCGGCTCCCACGCGTCGAACGCCGGTTGCCGGTACAGCGTCGCGGTCGGGTACCACGGGCTGTCCTTGCGTTCGAGCAGCCACGGCCAGTGCGGATTCACGTCGAGCAGCACCCAGGTGCGCGCGCCGAGCGCGCCCGCCAGGTGCGCGACCGACGTGCACACGGTGATCACGAGATCCAGCGCGCCGATGAATGCGGCCGTGTCGTCGAAGCTCGTCAGTTCCGCCGTGACATCCTCGATCGCAAAGCCGGCCGCGCGCGCCGCCACGACATCCGCGTTCGCGCCCGGCTGCAGCGAATAGAACGCGACGCCGTCGATCCCGCGGAATGCATCGGCATAGCGCTCGAGCCCGACACGCCGGAACGGATTGCGCTGGTGCCCCGCACTGCCGGTCCACACGAGCCCGACCTTCAGCCGGCTGTCGCCCGCGAGCCGCGCACGCCACGCGTCCCGCGCGGACGGATCGGCCCGCAGGTACGGCACCGACGACGCAAGCGTCGACGCTTCCATGCCGAGCATCAGCGGCAGGCCGATCAGCGGTAATTCGTAATCGAAGGCGGGCAGCACGTCGACGCCGCCGCCCGCACTGAACGCATCCGCATGCGCGCCGAGGCTGCGCTGCATCAGTGTGCCGACCAGCGGGAACGTATTCCAGATGAGCCGGCCGCCCTCGCGATGCACGCGCTCGGCGAGCGGCGCAACGAAGCGGCAGAACTGCAGCACGTCGCCGAGCCCCTGCTCGCCCCACACGAGCAGCGTCTTGCCGGCGAGCGGCTCGCCCTGCCAGCGCGGGCCCGGCAGCACCGGCCGGCGGCCGCGCAACTCGCCCGCGCCGTCCCAGCGTGCCTCGTGGCCGCGCCAGCCGGCCGCGAGGTTGCCGCGCACGAGCTGGACGATCGCCAGGTTGAAACGGTACGACGCGTCGCCGGGCGCCAGCTCGCACGCGCGCGCCGCGTAGCGCTCGGCGTCGTCCCAGCGCTGCGCCTCCTTCATCGCCAGCGCGACGTTGTTCATCGCGAGCGCGTTGTCGGGCGCGAGCTCGACGAGCCGCGCGGCGCACGCGAGCGCGCCGTCCAGGTCGTGCGTCGCGATCCGCGCGACGACGAGGTTGATCCACGCCTGTACGTCGTGCGGATCGGCATGCACGGCCGCTTCCAGCAGCGCAATCTCCTCCGCGCGGTCGCTGCCCGACAGCCGTAGCGCGATCGCGAGGTTGTTGCGCAGCGATGGCCGCCCGGCATCGAGCGCCAGCGCCGCGCGATACGGCGCCACGGCGTCCGCGTGACGGCCCGCCATCTGCAGCGCGTAGCCGTGATTGAAGTACGCGGTGGCGCCGGGCTGCACGCGCGCCGCGCATTCGGCGAGCGCGACCGCGTCGGCCGTGCGCTGCCGCGCGACGAGCGCGCCGGTGAGCTGCGCGAGCGCATCGGCGTCGACCGCATGCAGATGCGCGGCGGCGGCGAGCCACAGGTCGTGCGCGGCGTGCTCGCCGCGCGCCTGCGCATCGCCGGCCTGCCCGAGCAGCGCGAGGAAGGGCGGAAGCAGCGGAATGAGGATGTCGGTCGGTTCGTCCATGCAGTCGGGATCGGCTAGCGGTCGCGCGGCACACGTCGCGCGCACCGCAATACGCGCATCTTAACGCCCGTGCGAAGCCGCGCGGCACCCGCGTCGCGACATGCTGCGCGCGGCCGCCCGGCGCGCCTGCGCAGGCCGCTCGAACGGGGTCGACGGTGCGGCCGCCCGCGTTCCGGCCGCATCCGCTCGCCGATCCGGTAAAATTACGCGTTTCAGCACACTAACAAGCCGCGCCGCCGCGCGAGCCGACCCTCCGGGCCCCGCCCGGAGCGCCGCCCGCAACGGAGCGCCAGCGCCACGAAGGCTCTTCATGCTTACGTTTCAGCAAATCATCCTGACGCTGCAGTCCTACTGGGACAAGCAGGGTTGCGCCCTGCTCCAGCCCATCGACATGGAAGTCGGCGCGGGCACGTCGCACGTCCACACGTTCCTGCGCGCGGTCGGCCCCGAGCCGTGGCGCGCCGCTTACGTGCAGCCGTCGCGCCGCCCGAAGGACGGCCGTTACGGCGAGAACCCGAACCGCCTGCAGCACTACTACCAGTACCAGGTCGTGCTCAAGCCGGCGCCGGAAAACATCCTCGACCTGTACCTCGGCTCGCTCGAAGCGCTCGGCTTCGACCTGAAGCAGAACGACGTGCGCTTCGTCGAGGACGACTGGGAAAACCCGACGCTCGGCGCGTGGGGCCTCGGCTGGGAAGTGTGGCTGAACGGGATGGAAGTCACGCAGTTCACGTATTTCCAGGAAGTCGGCGGCCTCGAATGCAAGCCGGTGCTCGGCGAGATCACGTACGGCCTCGAGCGCCTCGCGATGTACCTGCAGAAGGTCGAGAACGTGTACGACCTCGTGTGGACCGAGTGGGAAGAGCAAGGCCCGAACGGCCCCGAGCTGCGCCGCCTGTCGTATGGCGACGTCTATCACCAGAACGAGGTCGAGCAGTCGACCTACAACTTCGAGCACGCGAACGTCGACCTGCTGTTCACGTTCTTCAACAGCTACGAAGCGGAAGCGAAGAAGATGATCGACGCACAGCTCGCGCTGCCCGCGTACGAGCTCGTGCTGAAGGCCGGCCACACGTTCAACCTGCTCGACGCACGCGGCGCGATCTCGGTCACCGAGCGCGCGGCGTACATCGGCCGCATCCGCGCGCTGTCGCGTCTCGTCGCACAGGCTTACTACGACTCGCGCGAGAAGCTCGGCTTCCCGATGCTCGGCAACCCGCCGGGCGTGCCGGGCCTCACCACCGACGCCCAGGACGCCGCCCAGCCGGCGTGGGTGCCGCCGCTCAAGGTCGAACGCAAGATCGATCAGGACTGACGAGACGAGATTCATTCCAATCATGACGCACAATCATCCCGCCCCCCTGCTCGTCGAACTGCTGACCGAAGAGCTGCCGCCGAAGGCCCTCGCGCGCCTCGGCGACGCATTCGCCGAAGGTCTCGCGCAACGCCTCGCGGCACGCGACCTCGTTGACGGCGAACTCGTGTTCGAACGCTACGCCACGCCGCGCCGCCTCGCCGTCGTCGTGCAGAACGTGCGCGCCGTCGCACCTGAAAAGCAGGTCCGCGAAAAGGTCCTGCCCGTGTCGGTCGCACTCGACGCCGAAGGCAAGCCGACCGCGCCGCTCGCGAAGAAGCTCGCGGCGCTCGGCCACCCGAACCTGTCGATCGCGGATCTCGAACGCGCGCAGGACGGCAAGGCCGAAGCGTTCTTCATCAACTACTCGGCAGCCGGCGCGACGCTCGCCGACGGCCTGCAGGCCGCGCTCGACGAAACGCTCGCGAAGCTGCCGATCCCGAAGTTCATGACCTACCAGCGCCCGGACGGCTCCGACGTGAAGTTCGTGCGCCCGGTGCATCGCCTGACGGTGCTGCACGACGATCGCATCGTGCCCGTCACCGCATTCGGCATCGACGCCGGCGATACCACGCTCGGCCACCGCTTCCTGTCCGACGGCCTCGTCGCGATCCAGCATGCACGCGCGTACGCCGACACGCTGCGCGACAAGGGCCGCGTGATCGCGCACTTCGCCGATCGCCGCGAAACGATCCGCACGCAGCTGAACGAACACGCGAACGGCGATACCGTCGTGATGCCCGAGTCGCTGCTCGACGAAGTGACGTCGCTGGTCGAATGGCCGGTCGTCTACCCGTGCCGCTTCGAGGACGAATTCCTGCAGGTCCCGCAGGAATGCCTGATCCTCACGATGCAGACGAACCAGAAGTATTTCGCGCTGACCGACGTCGCCGGCAAGCTGCGCTCGCGCTTCCTGATCGTGTCGAACATCGAGACGAAGACGCCGGGCGAGATAATCGAAGGCAACGAGCGCGTCGTGCGCCCGCGCCTCGCCGATGCGAAGTTCTTCTTCGAGCAGGACAAGAAGAAGCCGCTCGCCGACCGCGTGCCGCAGCTCGCGAACGTCGTGTATCACAACAAGCTCGGTTCGGCGCTCGCACGCGTCGAGCGCCTTGAAGCGCTGGCCGGCGAGATCGCGCCCGCGATCGGCGCCGACGCCACGCTCGCGAAGCGCGCCGCGCGTCTCGCGAAGGCCGACCTGCTGACCGACATGGTCGGCGAGTTCCCGGAACTGCAGGGCACGATGGGCACGTACTACGCGCGCCACGACGGCGAAGCCGACGACGTCGCGCTCGCGTGCGCCGAGCACTACCAGCCGCGCTTCTCCGGCGACGCCCTGCCGACCTCGCCGGTGTCGACCGCCGTCGCGCTCGCCGACAAGCTCGAGACGATCGTCGGCATCTGGGGCATCGGCCTCGCGCCGACCGGCGAGAAGGATCCGTTCGCGCTGCGCCGCCACGCGCTCGGCGTGCTGCGCCTGCTGCTCGAGAAGCAGCTGCCGCTCGATCTCGTGGCGCTGCTGCGCACGGCCCATGCACGCTTCGAAGGCGTGCCGGGCGTGGCCGAATCGACCGATGCGATCCTCGCGTTCTTCATGGATCGCCTGCGCGGCCTGCTGCGCGAGCGCGGCTACTCGGCCGGCGAAATCGACGCGGTGCTGAGCCTGAACCCGACGCGCGTCGACGATCTCGTCGCACGCCTCGACGCGGTGCGCGAATTCACGCGCCTCGCGGAAGCCGAAGCGCTCGCGGCCGCGAACAAGCGGATCTCGAACATCCTGAAGAAGTCGGAAGGCGGCGCAAACGGTGCGGTACAGCCGGCGCTGCTCGTCGAGGCCGCCGAGAAGGCGCTGCACGAACAGCTCGCGGCCGTGACGCCGCACGTGCAGTCGCAGCTCGAGGCGCGTGCGTACACGGGCGCGCTGTCGGCGCTCGCCGCACTGCGCGCACCGGTCGACACGTTCTTCAACGACGTGATGGTCAACGCGGAAGATCCGGCGCTGCGCGCGAACCGCCTCGCGCTGCTGTCCGCGCTGCACCAGCAGATGAACTGCGTCGCCGACATCTCGAAGCTCGCTGCATAAGGGCCGCACGATGCCGACCAGCCCCAACCGAAAGCTCGTCGTCCTCGACCGGGACGGCGTGATCAACGTCGATTCGGATGCGTTCATCAAGACGCCCGACGAATGGATCGCGCTGCCCGGCGCCCTCGAGGCGATCGCCCGGCTCAACCACGCGGGTTATCGCGTGGTCGTCGCGACCAACCAGTCCGGCATCGGTCGCGGGCTGTTCGACATGGCCACGCTCAACGAGATGCATCTGAAGATGCATCGCGCGGCGGCCGCGGTCGGCGCACGTATCGACGCGGTGTTCTTCTGCCCGCACACGGCCGAGGATCACTGCGACTGCCGCAAGCCGAAACCCGGCATGATGCAGATGATCGCCGAGCGCTTCGAGATCGATCCCGATCACACGCCGGTCGTCGGCGATTCGCTGCGCGACCTGCAGGCCGGCGTCGCGGTCGGCTTCCAGCCGCACCTCGTGCTCACCGGCAAGGGCAAGAAGACGCTCGCCGCCGGCAACCTGCCGCCCGGCACGAAGGTCCACGACGACCTGCGCGCGTTCGCGCTCGATTTCCTTTCACACGAACACGAGTGATGCAGCCACCGCGCGCATCCTCCCTAACGCCAGACTTACGCCGATGCGCTTCGTCCGCTCCCTGCTGCTGCTGATCTACTTCATCGTGTACACGGTGCCATACGCCACCGCGTGCTTCATCGCCTTTCCGTTCATGCGCTCCGACGCGCGCTACTGGATGGCGGCCGGCTGGTGCAAGTCGACGCTGTGGGTCGTGCGCTGGCTGAACGGCATCCGCTACCGGATCGAAGGGTTCGAGAACCTGCCTGACGGCCCGGCGGTGCTGCTGTCGAAGCACCAGTCCGCATGGGAGACGCTCGCGTTCCCGGCGCTGATGCCGAAGCCGCTCTGCTACGTGTTCAAGCGCGAGCTGCTGTACGTGCCGTTCTTCGGCTGGGCGCTCGGGATGCTGCACATGGTCAACATCAACCGCAAGGAAGGCAAGAATGCATTCGTGTCGGTGATCCGCCAGGGCAAGAAGCGCCTGTCGGAAGGTGCATGGATGATCATGTTCCCGGAAGGCACGCGCACGCCGGTCGGCAAGCAGGGCAAGTACAAGACGGGCGGCGCGCGCTTCGCGATCGAAACCGGCGCACCGGTCGTGCCGATCGCGCACAATGCAGGTCGGGTGTGGCCGCGCAACTCGTTCACGAAATTCCCCGGTGTCGTCACCGTGTCGATCGGCAAGCCGATCCCGAGCGACGGGCTGACGCCCGATGCATTGAACTCGCAGGTCGAAGCATGGATCGAAGCGGAAATGCGCCGGATCGATCCGGATTCGTATCGCCAGGCGGGCAATGCCGGCACGCGCGATGCCGCGCGTGTCTGACGCCCCCAGGTTGCAGCCGTTGCGTACGACAAAAAGAAGCGAACTGATGAAACAGCGTCCGCGGCCACGGCCTGCCGTCGTGGCCCTCGATCATCGCCAGATGGACCTGCCGCTCTTCGACGGGCCGGCCGCCGCACCGTCCGCGCCCGCCACGCCGCCGGCACCACCCGAAGCGGCACCCGCCGCCCCCCTCGACCCGGGCCCGGCGCCCGACCGCTCGCGCGTGCGCACGTTCGCACTCGACAGCCGCGTGCTCGAATACCGCCTGAAGCGCTCGGCGCGCCGCACGATCGGTTTTACGATCGACGGCAGCGGGCTGTCGATCACCGCGCCGCGCTGGGTCACGCTCGCCGACATCGAAGCCGCGATCGCCGAGAAACAGCGCTGGATCTTCGCGAAGCTCGCGGAGTGGAAGACGCGCACCGAGCAACGCGCGCTGCCGCAGATCGACTGGCGCGACGGCGCGCAGCTCCCGTACCTCGGCAAGACGGTGACGATCGCGCTCGGCGCGGGCGCCGTCGCATTCGATGCCGATGCGCTGCGGCTCTCGTTGCCGCTACCCGTGCAGGCCGACATGCAGCAGATCAAGGATCGCGTGCAGGGCTGGCTGCAGGGCGAAGCGAAGCGCATCTTCGGGGAACGCCTCGCGGTCTATGCGGAGATGCTCGGCGTCACGTATTCGATGTATGCGCTGTCGTCGGCCGCGACGCGCTGGGGCAGTTGCTCGAGCGACGGCAAGATCCGCCTGAACTGGCGGCTGATCCATTTCCCGATGTCGATCATCGACTACGTCGTCGCGCACGAGCTGTCGCACCTGCGCGAGATGAACCACAGCCCGGCCTTCTGGCAGACCGTCGAGTCGATCTTCCCCGAGTTCCGCGAAGCGCGGCACACGCTCAAGCATCACCCGCCCGAGTTGCTGCCGTCGCTTTGATGCGCACGGCGTCGCCGCCAACGAAAAAGGGCGATGCGGGTCACCCCCGCATCGCCCTTTTTTGCGGCAGCGGCGCACATCGCACGCCGCTGCCCGGTTCATCCGGCGCTCAGTGCGCCTTCTTCTGGATGAACTCGATCTTGTAGCCGTCCGGATCCTCGACGAACGCAATCACGGTCGTACCGTGCTTCATCGGGCCCGCTTCGCGCGTGACCTTGCCGCCTTGGGCCTTGATCTTGTCGCAGGCCGCGTACGCGTCGTCGACTTCCAGCGCCAGATGGCCGAAACCCGTGCCGAGATCGTAGGACGGCGTGTCCCAGTTGTGGGTCAGTTCGATCACCGTGTTGTTGCTTTCATCGCCGTAGCCGACGAATGCGAGCGTGAACTTGCCTTCCGGATAGTCGTCGCGGCGCAGCACCTTCATGCCGAGCAACTCGGTGTAGAACTTGATCGAGCGGTCGAGATCGCCGACTCGCAGCATCGTATGCAGCAATCGCATGTGTTGTACTCCTGTGGGGACTTTCCAGAACGGGGAACTCTACCAGAGTCGGGTGAACTTCGCCGGGGACGCCTGGCGGGGGGCGCCAAGCCGGGAGCGGCCACTCGTCGCGCGGCCGATACAGCCCTTCGGCACCAACCGATGCGAACGCAACGGCGGAAAACAGCACGATCCGGCTCGCCCGGCCAACGCGCCGATCGGGTAACATCCTTCCACCTCGCACCAAAATCGGGCATGCAGCCCGCCGCCGAACGCGATCACCTCTCCCCCTAGACAGCCACACTGCCGTGCGAAACCGCCGATTCGAGCGCGCCGGATGCGCGCCCCTCCCGATCTTGCAGCCGCCGTACCGAACCGGCGAGGTTCGCCGATGACCACGCTCGCCGCCGCCCCCGTGCGCCGCGCGCTCGACACGCGCGCCGTCGGCCTGATGCTGCTGCTATGCGCGATCTGGGGCTTCCAGCAAGTCGCGATCAAGAGCACGAACGCCGCGATCGCGCCGATGTTCCAGGCCGGGCTGCGCTCGGTGATCGCTGCAGTGCTGCTGTGGGGCTGGGCCCGTTCGCGCGGTACGCCGCTGTTCCGGGCGGACGGCACGTTCGGCGCAGGCGTTGCGGCCGGTGCGCTGTTCGCCGGCGAATTCATCTGCGTGTTTTTCGGGCTGACGCTGACGAGCGCATCGCACATGGCGATCTTCCTGTATACGGCGCCGTGCTTCACCGCGCTCGGCCTGCACCTGTTCGCACCGGGCGAACGGCTGCAGCGCACGCAGTGGGCCGGCGTCGGCCTGGCATTCGCCGGCATCGCACTCGCGTTCGCCGACGGCTTCCTGAAGCCGCGCGCGCCCGGCGCGTCGGTACTGGCCGGGCTCGCCGGCGACGCGCTCGGGATCCTCGGCGGCGCGATGTGGGCCGCGACGACGGTCGTCGTGCGCTCGACGGCACTCGCTCGGGCAAGCGCGAGCAAGACGCTGTTCTACCAGCTCGCGGTATCGGCGGTCGTGCTGGTCGCGCTTGCCGCACTGTTCGGCCAGGTGTCGTTCGCGCACGTCACACCGGTCGCGGTAGCGAGCCTCGCGTACCAGTCGGTGATCGTCGCGTTCGTCAGCTACCTGTCGTGGTTCTGGCTGCTGACGCGCTACAGCGCGTCGCGGCTGTCCGTCTTCACGTTCCTGTCGCCGCTGTTCGGCGTCGCGTTCGGCGTGCTGCTGCTCGGCGAATCGGTTGGCTGGCGCTTCATGTCCGCGGCCGCGCTGGTGCTGACCGGCATCGCACTCGTCAACGCGCCGCCACGCCGGCGCGCATGACGACCAGGCGCAACACGCGCCCATCCACGTACACGCAATAAAAAAGGCTGCCCCGCAGGGCAGCCTCTTCCGCACATCCTGTCCGGCATGCGTGACCCGCGTTAGCCGGCCTTGCGCACCGCCGCGAGCGCCTGCGCGACGCCGACGTATTCGGCCACGCTCACATCCTCCGCGCGGCGCGCGAGATCGAAGCCGAGCGCGTCGAAATCGATCGTCTCGCGATAGTCGCCGAGCGTATTGCGCAGCATCTTGCGGCGCTGCGAGAACGCGGCGGTGACGATCTCGCCGAGTAGCACGGGATCGACGTCCGGCAGTTCGTGCGGCTCGTACGGAATCATCCGGACGATCGCCGAATCGACCTTCGGCGGCGGCTGGAACGATTCCGGCGGCACGTCGAGCATCTTCTCCATCACGTAGCGGTACTGCAGCATCACCGACAACCGCGAAAACGCCTTCGTGCCCGGCTCCGCGACCATCCGTTCGACCACTTCGTTCTGCAGCATGAAGTGCTGGTCGATGACCGCATCGGCGAACGTCATCAGGTGAAACAGCAGCGGGCTGGAAATGTTGTACGGCAGGTTGCCGACGATCCGCAGCGACGGCTTGTCGCCGGGCGCCGCGAGCGAACGGAAGTCGAACGCGAGCGCATCGCCCGCGTGCAGTTCGAGCAGCGCGCCGAAGCGTTGCTGCAGGCGCCCGATCAGGTCGCGGTCGAGTTCGACCGCATGCAGCGGCGACTCGGGCGTCGCGAGGCGCTCGATCAGTGGCTCGGTCAGCGCGCCGAGCCCGGGGCCGATCTCGACCATGCGCTGGCCGCGCGCGGGGCCGATCGTCGAGACGATCGAGTCGATCACGCCGTGATCGACGAGGAAGTTCTGCCCGAAGCGCTTGCGCGCGAAGTGGCCTTGGTGCTGTCTGCTGTTCGACATCGACTGAATAAAACGAAAAATACGACGAATGAGGTGAAGCCGGGCCGCGTCAGGCCGTGCGGCGATGACGCGCCATCGTGACGGCCGTGTCGAGCGCGGCGATCATGCTGCCCGGGTCCGCACGGCCCGTGCCGGCCAGATCGAGCGCCGTGCCGTGATCGACCGACGTCCGGATGATCGGCAGCCCGAGCGTCACGTTGATGCCCTCGCCGAACGTCGCATACTTCAGCACGGGCAGCCCTTGATCATGGAACATCGCGAGCACGCAATCGGCGTCGGCGAGATAGCGCGGCTGGAACAGCGTGTCGGCCGGATACGGGCCGCGCGCGTCGATGCCCTGCGCGTTCGCGCGGGCCAGCGCCGGCGAGATCACGTCGATCTCCTCGCGGCCGAGATAACCGTTCTCGCCCGCGTGCGGGTTCAGGCCCGTCACGAGGATGCGCGGCGCGGCAAGACCGAAGTCGCGCCGCAGGTCGCGATCGATGATCGCGAGCGTCTCGACGAGCCCGTCGATCGTGAGTGCGGCCGACACGTCCTTCAGCGGCAGGTGCGTGGTCGCGAGCGCGACGCGCAGCGGCTGGTGGCCGGTACCGGCCAGCATCATCACGACACGCGGCGTATGCGTGCGCTCCGCCAGGTATTCGGTATGGCCGGTGAACGGCACGCCCGCATCGTTGATCGTGCTCTTCTGCAGCGGCGCGGTGACGATCGCGTCGTACCGGCCTGCCAGCGCGCCGTCGATCGCCGCGTCGAGCAGCCCGAGCACGTACGGGCCGTTCGCCGCGTCCAGCTTGCCCGCCTGAGCGGGCACGGCGAGCGCATGATGCGCGACCGACACCGGCCCGCTCCCGTCCAGGGTAGCCCGGTCGGCGCCGACGGCTGCCGCACGCGCGTCGAGCAGCGCCGCATCGCCGAGAACGGTGAAATGCGCGTCGGGCCAGCGCTGCGCGGCGTCACGCAGCGCCTGCACGGTCAGCTCCGGGCCGACCCCCGCGGGTTCGCCTGTCGTGATCGCGATCTGCAGCGCGGGCGTGGTCATCTGAAGCTCGCTCAGTTCGCCGGGCCGACGCCGCCGATCTTGTACTGCACGTACGACGAATCGCGCAGCTCGCGCAGCCAGTCGGCATACGCCTGCTCGGCCTTGCGCTGGCCGATCGCCTGACGCGCGATATCCATCTGCTGCTGCACCGAGCCTTCCGCGTCGCGGCGGTTCAGCACCTGGATCAGGTGGTAGCCGTACTCGGTACGAATCGGCTGGCTGATCTGGCCGTCCTGCAGGTTGTTCATCGCGCGCTCGAATTCCGGCACGGTCTCGCCCGGGCTGATCCAGCCGAGATCGCCGCCTTGCGACGCCGAACCGTCCTGCGAGTACGTGCGTGCGAACTTCGCGAAATCGCCGCCGGCCTCGACCTGGTTGCGGATGTCGACCAGTTGCTGGCGCGCCTGGCCTTCCGACTTGCCTTCGCCCACGCGCAACAGGATGTGGCGCACGTGCGTCTGGACGATCTTCGGTGCGGCGGCAGTCGCCCCCTGGCTCTGGCGGCGGTCGACGAGACGCACGATCTCGAAGCCGTCCGGCACGCGGATCAGCGTCGGGTTGACCTGGCCCGGGCGCAGCTTCGATGCGGCGTCGACGACGTCGGCCGGCAGCGCGCTCGGCGCCTTGAAGCCGAGGTCACCGCCCTTCTTCGCGTCGTTCGCTTCCGAATTGTTCTTCGCGAGCTTCTCGAAATCGGCGCCCGACTTCGCCTGCTGCAGCAACGCGTCGGCCTTCTTCTGCGCGGCTTCGATGTCGGCCTGCGGCGCGTTGGTCGGCGCCTTGATGAAGATGTGCTGGAAGCGCAGGTCCTGCTGCTGCGACGCGCTCGGCCCGCGCTGGCTCGCGATGTAGTTCGCGACCTCGGCGTCCGACACGGTGATCTTGCCGTCGACCTCGCGCTCGCGCAGCTTCGACAGCATCAGCTCGGTGCGTGCGTCGCTCGTGAAGATGCTCCAGGGCACGCCTTGCGCCTCGAGACGCGCGCGGTACTGGTCGAGCGTCATGCCGTTCGCCTGCGCGAGACGCTGCAGCGTGGACTGCACGGTTGCGTCGTCGATGCGGATCCCGTCGTCCTTGGCCTTCTGCACCTGGATGCGCTCGAGCACCATCTGGTTCAGCACCTGCGAGCGCAACTGGTCGGTCGGCGGCACGGGTGCATTCTGCTGCTGCAGCCGGCGCGCGATCAGGCCCGCACGCTGGTCGAGTTCGCGGCCCGTGATCACGTCGTTGTTGACGACCGCGACGACTTCGTCGGCGAGCTGCGCACCTTGCGAACCGAGCGCCTGCGCCGCGGCCGGCGCGGCGGCGAGCAGCGCGGCGGCGGCAGCGAGACTGGACACGACTGCCGCGAAACGAAGGGTTTTCTTCATTGCCACTGGAACTCCATTGAAATCGTGCTGACCGGTGCAGACAAGCCGGCGTTACTCGTAGTTGCTGAAGCGGGACATCGGCGGCGGCGGCGGCGGCAGCGGCGTATAGCCCGGCACCCCGGCGCGGAACGCGGCCACGAGGCCGTTATCGACGGTCGACAGGCCCTTGAGCGTCAGCTGCATCATGACTCGCGTCGACGAGTTCTGCTGTCCCGACGAATTGATGCCGTTCGCAGCCCGTTGCACCCCGACCCCGAGCGCCCAGCAATCCGCGTCGTATTGTAAGCCGACCAGACCGTCGACCACGCGATCGCCCGCGAGGTCGTAGTTGAAGCGGCCGATCGCGTACAGGCGGCGCGTGAGCGGCCATTGCGCGGACACCAGGAACTGGTTGATCGGCTGGTTGTCGAGCGTCGTGTTCGAGCGCGTGTAGCGGTAGCCGACGTTGATCACGCGGCGCTCGCCCGGGCTGTAGCCGAAACCGACGCTCGCCTTCGCGAGCTGGTTGTTGTTCTGGTTGTACTGAAAGGCCGTCTCCGACATGAAGCCCGAGCCGAGCTTCAGCGCGGCGCCGACGATCAGGTCCGAGTGGCGCGCCAGTACGGCACTCTGCCCGGAATTCAGCGTGACGCGCTGATCGGCGAAGTAGTACTGCTGCGCGATCACGAAGCGCGCACGCTCGTCGCCGGTGCGCGGATCGATGAAGCGCGACGTGAGGCCGGCCGTGATCCGGTTCGCATCGGCGATCCGGTCGTTGCCGACGAACGTGTTCGGCTGGTAGATCTCCGCGAGGCCGAAGTCCGATTCCGCGGTGTCGAACAGCGGCGCGTTCGACTGGTCGCGATACGGCGTGTACACGTAGTACAGGCGCGGCTCGAGGGTCTGGATGAAGTCCTGGCCGAACAGGCGCACCGAGCGGTCGAAGATCAGGCCCGAATCGAAGCTCACGGTCGGGATCGACTCGGTGAAGCGCTTCGGGCCGTTCGCCGAACTCGACGACAGGTAGTTCAGGTCGTACGACGCGAAGTGATACTGGACCTTCGGCACGACGAAGTAGCCGGGGCCGTACACGCCATACGCGACATACGGGTTGAAGACGATCCGGTCACCCTGGGTCGCATCGGCCGTCGTGATGCGGAACCGCGAATAGTCGGCTTCCGCGCCGAAGTCGAAGCCGCCGACGTTGTACTTCGCGTACTTCACGTTCAACTGCGGCTCGCGGCTGTACGGCGCGATCGACGGCGGCAGCGTCTGCCAGTGCTGGTAGCGCGCGAGCACCGACCACGGGCCGTTGTTGTACGTGAGACCGGCCTCCTGCTGGTACAACGTCTGCGTCCCGTTGATGAACTGGTTCGCCGACCCAAGGTCTTCGGGATACGTATTGTCCGAGACCTTGTTGTAATAGACATAGCCGCCGAAACCGCCGCCGAAGTTCTGCTGGTGCTGCCAGTAGATCGCGTAGCGATTGCGGTGCTCGAGCCGGTCATCCGGCAGGTAATTGGCCGTAAACGTGCCCGAATACGACGGCGACAGGTAGCGGAACGTCGCCTCGGTCATCACGCCGCGCCGCGAGATGATGCGCGGCGTGAGCGTCAGGTCGCGGTTCGGCGCGATGTTGAAGTAGTACGGCAGCGACAGTTCGAACCCGTTGCTCGAGTTCATCGCGAACGTCGGCGGCAGCAAGCCGCTGCGCCGCTCGCCCGACAGCGGGAACGTCATCCACGGGCTCGCGAAGATCGGCACGCCCTGGAAGAACAGCACGCCGTTGCGCGCGGTGCCTTCGTCGGCGCCCGTATCGAAGTCGAAGCGGCTGCCCTTGATGTACCACGCGGGGTTCGTCGAGCACTGGCACGCGGTGTAGGTGCCGTTGACGAACACCGAGCGCTCGTTGTCGACCATGTCGACACGTTCCGCGCTGCCCGACCCGCCCGTCATGTTGAAGCGATACTTCGGCGCCGTCATGAAGCCCTGGTTCGCCTCGATCTTCAGGTGCGCCTCGGGGCCTGCGAACGACGTGCCGGAATTGATCACCCTGACCTGGCCGTACGCATCGGCCATGTCGGTATCCTGATCGTAGTGGAGCGCGTCGGCCTTCACGATGGTGTCACCGCGCCGCAGCTCGGCCGAACCCTTCGCGGCGAGATCCTGCTCGGCCGTGCCGCTCGTGTGGTCGGCGATCACGAAGGCGGCCGGCTTCGCGCCGTCCTTCAGCGGACGATCCTCGAGCTGGGGCGCGAGACGCAGATCCCACGGCGAGTCGAGCGGCTGCGGCTGCGCGGCCGCGCCCGACAGCTGCGCGTACGACACGGCCGGCACGAGGCCGGGCACGGCCAGGAGCGCGAGCGCGAGCCGCCGTTTGCGCGGCGCCCCGTCACCGGGGAAAACATTCGGGAATAGCGGTTTGGGCGGCATCTATCGTTTGGCGAATCGCCCCTTGTCAACCGCGCCGTCGCGGCACATTCGCGCGCGGCGGGCCGCGCCGTCGCACCGCGACTGCGGCTGAGCGCAAACCGGGGAGGCGATCGGGCGACGGCGCGACAGGCGGCGGGCCTGCACGGCGGAAAGCTGACGCGGGGCGCGTCAAAAAAGTCGTGGGGTATTATATGGCAAGACGTTCCCCCCTCCTCCGAGTTTCATGACGCCCCCATCCGCCGCATCCCAGCCCGACGCCCGCCTCGAAGCACTCACCGCGTGGCTGCACCCGCTCGCCGAACGCTTCGCGCTCGATCTGTCGACCCTCGCGCCCGCGTCGTCGGACGCCAGTTTCCGCCGCTATTTCCGTGTCGCATCGGCCACGAGCGCCGGCGGCACGCTGATCGCCGTCGATGCGCCGCCGCCCGAGAAGTGCCGTGAGTTCGTCCAGGTTGCGCAGTTGCTCGCCGCGGCCGGCGACCACGTGCCGGAAGTTCTGGCCCACGATTTCGACGCGGGCTTCATGCTCGTGACCGATCTCGGCCGCACGTCGTACATCTCGGTGCTCGATCCGGCTGACCCGGCCGCCGCAAAGCCGCTGATGCGCGCCGCGCTCGACGCGCTGATCCGCTTCCAGCTGACGTCGAAGCCCGACGTGCTGCCGCCGTTCGACGAGGCATTCCTGCGCCGCGAGATGGAGCTGATGCCCGAATGGTTCGTCGGCCGCCACCTCGGCAAGCCCGTCACCGACGCGATGCGCGGCACGCTCGACCGCACCTTCGCGCTGCTGGTCGCCAGCGCGCACGCGCAGCCGCAGGGTTTCATGCTGCGCGACTTCATGCCGCGCAACCTGATGGTGTGCGAGCCGAACCCGGGCATCCTCGATTTCCAGGACGCCGTCTACGGGCCGCTGACGTACGACGTCGTGTCGCTGCTGCGCGACGCGTTCATCAGCTGGGACGAGGAGTTCGAGCTCGACTGCTTCGCGTACTACTGGGAAAAGGCGAAAAAGGCCGGCCTGCCGGTCGACCCCGATTTCGGCGAGTTCTACCGCCAGCTCGAGTGGATGGGGCTGCAGCGCCACATCAAGGTGCTCGGCCTGTTCGCGCGCATCAACTACCGAGACGGCAAGCCGCACTACCTGAACGACCTGCCGCGCTTCATCGCATACGCACGCAAGGTCGCGCTGCGCTATCGCCCGCTCGTGCCGTTCGCGAAGCTGCTCGACGAGCTCGAGGGCAACGCGCCGGCCGACGTGGGCTATACGTTCTGATCGTTCCGACTCACCTGTTACCCGGCCGAACATGAGCAACACCCTGACCACGGCGATGATCTTCGCCGCCGGGCGCGGCGAACGGATGCGCCCGCTCACCGACACCCTCCCGAAGCCGCTGCTCGAAGCGGGCGGCAAGCCGCTGATCGTGTGGCAGATCGAGGCGCTCGCGCGCGCGGGCATCGAGACGATCGCGATCAACCACGCGTGGCTCGGCGAGCAGATCGAGGCCGCGCTGGGCGACGGTTCGCGCTGGGGCGTACGCCTCATGTATTCGGCCGAGGGCGACGCGCTGGAAACGGCCGGCGGCATCGCGCAGGCGTTGCCGCTGCTCGAGCGCGACGGGCAACCGGTCGTGTTCGCGGCGGTCAGCGGCGACGTGTACTGCGCGTTCGACTACCGGACGCTCGCGCCGCGCGCCGCCCGGATGGCCGCGCTCGACGCACCGGCGATGCACCTCGTGATGGTGCCGAACCCGCCGTTCCACCCGGCCGGCGACTTCGCGCTCGGCGACGACGGCCGCCTCGCGCTCGACGGCGCCGCACGCTTCACGTTCGGCAACATCGGCCTGTACGACACGCGGATGTTCCGCGATCTCGCGCCCGGTACACGGCGTGCGTTGACGCCGTACTATCGCGCGGCGATCGAAGCCGGCCGCGCGAGCGGTGAACTGTATGAAGGTATCTGGGAGAACGTCGGCACGCCCGCGCAGTTGGGCGAGCTGGATGCGCGGCTACGCGCCGCGGAGTGACCGGCTGACATGTCGTCGGGCTGATCGATCGCCTCGCTAGTTGGCCGGCCGGTCAGTCAACGGGTTGGCTGACCGGCGAACTGGCCGGGTCGGCCTGGCCGATCAACAGGTCCAGCCCCTGCCGGACTCTCCTGCCGGCCCGACGCCCGCCCATCAGGCACGTCCACTTTCCGCTGCGCGCCCCGCGTGCAGCACCGCCGCTCACGCGGCTTCCGCCTCTTCCCCGCCCGCCGCCGCGCGCTGCTGCTGCAGCGCCCACATCTGCGCATACAACCCGTCGGCGCGCACGAGTTCGTCGTGCGTGCCGCGCTCGACGATCCGCCCGTGGTCCATCACGAGGATCTGCTGCGCGTGCACGACCGTCGACAGCCGGTGCGCGATCACGAGCGTCGTGCGATGCCGCGCGATCTGGTCGAGCTCGTGCTGGATCGCACGCTCCGAGCGCGAATCGAGCGCCGACGTCGCTTCGTCGAACAGCAGCACCGGCGGATTCTTCAGCAGCGTGCGCGCGATCGCGACGCGCTGCTTCTCGCCGCCCGACAGCTTCAGCCCGCGCTCGCCGACCGGCGTGTCATAGCCCTTCGGCAAGCTTTCGATGAAATCGTGAATGTGCGCGGCGCGCGCGGCCGCGATCACCTCGTCGCGGGTCGCGGTCGGCCGGCCATACGCGATGTTGTAGTAGATCGAGTCGTTGAACAGCACGGTGTCCTGCGGCACGATCCCGATCGACGCGCGCAGCGAGTCCTGCGTGACGTCGCGGATGTCCTGGCCGTCGATCCGGATCGCGCCGCCCGCCTGCCGGTCGAGATCGTAGAAGCGGAACAGCAGCCGCGACAGCGTCGACTTCCCGGAGCCGCTATGGCCGACCACCGCGGTCGTCGTGCCCGCGTCGATCGTGAACGACACGTCGTGCAGGATCTGCCGCGCCGGCTCGTATGCGAAATTCACGTGCTCGAAGCGCACCTGCGCGCCGGCCACCGCGAGCGGCTGCGCATCGGGCAGGTCGGCCACTTCCTTCGCGGCCGACAGCAGCCCGAACATCCGGTCCATGTCGGTGAGGCTCTGCTTCAGCTCGCGGTAGACGACGCCGAGAAAGTTGAGCGGAATGTACAGCTGCAGCATGAACGTGTTGATCAGCACCAGATCGCCGAGCGTCAGCTTGCCCGCGAGCACGCCCTGCGTCGCGCGCCACAGGATGAACACGAGCCCCGTGCCGATGATCGCCTGCTGGCCGAAGTTCAGCACCGACAGCGAATTCTGCGAGCGGATCGCGGCCTTGCGGTAGCGCTTCAGGTTCTCGTCGTAGCGCTGCGCTTCCCACTCCTCGTTGCCGAAATACTTGACCGTCTCGTAGTTGATCAGCGAATCGATCGCCCGCGAGTTCGCGCGCGAATCGAGCTCGTTCATCGTGCGGCGGAAATGCGTGCGCCAGTTGGTGACCTTCACCGTGAACACGATGTACGTGACCAGCGCCGCGAACGTCACGTACGCGTAATACGCCTCGTACTTGACCACGAAGAAGCCGAGCACGAGCCCGACCTCGACGAGCGTCGGCAGGATGCTGTACAGCGAATACGAAATCAGCTGCTGGATGCCGCGCGTGCCGCGCTCGATGTCGCGCGACATGCCGCCCGTCTGGCGCTCGAGGTGAAACCGCAGCGACAGCCCGTGCAGGTGCCGGAACACCTGCAGCGCGAGCTGGCGCACCGCGCTTTCGGTGACCTTCGAGAACAGGATCTCGCGCAGCTCGGTAAACAGCGAAGTGGACAACCGCACGAACGCATACGCGACGACCAGCAGCCCCACGCCGCCCGCGAGCACGATGCCGGCCGACTGTTCGGCACGGCCGATCGCGGTGATCTGCTGGACGTAGGACAGGTGGTCGACGATGCGCTTCATCACGACCGGCACGCCGAGGTTCGCGACCTTCGCGCCGATCAGGCAGCCGAGCGCGAGCGCGACGCGCCATTTGTAGGTGGTCAGGTACGGCAGCAACGACCGAATGGTCTGCCAGTCGTTGCGGGGCCCGGTCGAAGCCGGCGCGGGCTCGCCGGAAGCAGGAAATCGGCGCATGGGGGAAGGATCGGCGGCGGTGCCGGACGCGTGCATCGGCGGCCGGCTCGCTCACTTTCTCGTACAATTTGCGAACGTTGTATTGTCGCAGAAGCCGCCTCGCGCCGCTGCCGGCGCCCTCGCCGGCCAGCCTGCGCGCGGCGGTGCATTTATTACAGGACGAAAGCCCCCGCCATGACCGATTCGACCCTCGAACTCCCGCAAAAGCAGCCCGCGCTGCGCGTCGTCCCGCAACCGCACGACGCGAACGTCCACGGCGACGTGTTCGGCGGCTGGATCATGTCGCAGGTCGACATCGCCGGCTCGATCCCCGCGAGCCAGCGCGCGAACGGCCGCGTCGCCACGGTCGCGGTCAACTCGTTCGTGTTCAAGCAGCCGGTGTTCGTCGGCGATCTGCTGAGCTTCTACGCGACCATCACGCGCACCGGCAACACGTCGATCACGGTCGACGTCGAGGTGTACGCGCAGCGCATGCGCCTGATGGGCGAAATCGTGAAGGTTACCGAAGCGACGCTCACCTACGTCGCGACCGGCACCGACCGCAAGCCGCGGCAACTGCCGCCGCTCTGACGGGCGAGCGCCGCACGGCGGCGCTTCCACCTGCCCGCGGCCGCCTCAGTGCGTGGCCGTCAGCCCGAACTCCCGCATCGCGGGCAGGAAATCGTGGTTCAGCTTCGGCTTGCGCGACAGCTTCACCAGCACGTAGCGCTGGAACGGCGGGAGCCGCTGCCACTGCGCGAGTTCGGGCGCCATCAGCCCGGCCAGCGCGCTCTGCTGCACGAGCGACTCCGGCACGATGTCGGTCGCGCGCCAGGTCGGCTGCTCGTCCGGCTGGAACCACGATGGTTCCAGATCCGCGTGCGTACGCAGCATTTCGAACAGCGCGTGATCGAAGTTGGGCTCGATCGCGGTGTCTTCGTCGGCCGGAAAGCGCGCGAGCAGCTTGCGGTCCTCGAGCGGCAGCAACTGCCACTGCTCCAGTGAAATCCGCAGACCGAAACGGTCGAGATTGAAACGCACGATCATCGGGATGTACGTGAAGTTTTCCGACGAATCGTGTTCGAAGGCGAATAGCAGTGGAGCGTCGCTGAGTCCCATGATCGTTACCTGACGTGGCGGATACCGGCGCGGCCGGCTTGCCTGAGGTATTTTAGAACCTCTGCGCGCGGGCGGTGGATACGATTGCCGCCGCCCGCGTGCTGAATCAACGGGAGTGCTCGTGAATCCGACCGAATCCGGTGAAATGCGCGACGAACCGCGCGGCGCGATCGAACTGTCCGTGCGCCGCACGCGCGGCGGCGCCGTCGAAACCGCGCACGACTACGTGGGCCAGGAATGGCCCGTCGCACTCGTCTTCAACGGCATCTCGCACGCGGTGATGATGTGTACGCCGTGCGACCTCGAAGCGTTCGCGGTCGGTTTCGCGATCTCGGAAGGGATCGTCGCGCGCGGCAGCGACATCAAGGACATCGAGGTGATCCTGCACACCGACGCGCCGCTGCCGCATGCGGAAGTCCACCTGGAGGTCGTCCAGCAGGCGTTCGCCGCGCTGAAGGACCGGCGCCGCGCACTCGCCGGGCGCACCGGCTGCGGCGTCTGCGGAATCGAAAGCATCGACCTGCTCGACCTCGCGCCCGAACGCGTGCCCGATACGGGCTTTCTCGCGCGCCTCGCCCCCGACGCGCTGACGCGCGCGGCGCAGGCGCTGCCGGCTCACCAGGCGCTCACGCGGCTCACGGGCGGCCTGCATGCGGCCGCGTGGTGCGATGCAACAGGTGCGATCCGGATGGCGTTCGAGGATGTCGGCCGCCACAACGCACTCGACAAACTGATCGGTTCGCTCGTGCTGTCGCGCGCCGACGCGACCGACGGCTTCGTGTTCCTGTCGAGCCGCGCGAGCTACGAGCTCGTGCGCAAGGCCGCCCGGGTCGGCATCCCGCTGGTGGCGACCATCTCCGCGCCGTCGTCGCTCGCGATCGAGATCGCGAAAGCGGCCGGCTTGCGGCTCGTCAGCTTCTGCCGCGAAACCGGCCACGTCGACTACGGCACGGCCTGATCGCGATCACGGGCGCACGCCGGCCGTCCCGCGCCGGCGCGCCCTGCTCCGTCAGTCGAACTGACGGAAGTCCGGCTTGCGCTTCTCGAAGAACGCCGTCATCGCCTCGCGCGCTTCCGGCGCGCGCAGCATCGCGGCGAAATGGCCCGCTTCCTCGGCCATCCGCGCGTGCGTCGCCACCCCGCCCGTATCCTTCAGCAGCGCCTTCGTCACACGCAGCGATGCCGCCGGCAGCGCCGCGAGCTTCGCCGCCTGCTTCGCCGCGAACGCGTCGAGCTCGGCCGCCGGCAGCACGCGGTTGACGATGCCGATCCGGTGCGCCTCCAGCGCATCGAACGCCTCGCCGAGCAGCAGCTTCTCGGCCGCAACCTGATGGCCGGCCAGACGCGGCAGCAGCACGCTCGACGCGGCTTCCGGGCACAGCCCGAGCTGCGTGAACGGCAGCGAGAACGTCGCGGTGTCGGCCGCGTACACGAGATCGCAATGCAGCAGCATCGTCACGCCGACGCCGATCGCCAGGCCAGGCACCGCGGCCACGATCGGCTTGCTCGCGCTGCTGATCCGCGCAAGAAACTGGAACACCGGCGCGGTGTCGTCCTTCGGCGGCGACTTCAGGAAATCCTCGAGATCGTTCCCCGCGGTGAAGTTGCCGTCGCCACCGCGCAGCACGATCACGCGAACGGCCTTGTCTTCCTGCGCTTCGGCGAGTGCGTCGGCCATCGTCTGGTACATCGCCGCCGTCAGCGCGTTCTTCTTCGCCGGGCGTGCGATCGTGATCGTCATCACGCCATCGGCGCGTTCCACTTGAATTTCGGCCACAACCGTCTCCTTTGACTTTCCTCTATCGGAATGAAAAACGGTGCGCGAGCTCGTGGCCCGCGCACCGTCGTCGCTTGTCGTCCCGCTCCGCTTACAGGCGTTCGATGATGCCCGCGGCGCCCATGCCGGTGCCGACGCACATCGTGACCATCCCGTACTTCAGGTTGCGGCGGCGCAGGCCGTGCACGACGGTCGCCGCGCGGATCGCGCCGGTCGCGCCGAGCGGGTGGCCCAGTGCGATCGCGCCGCCCATCGGGTTGACCTTCGACGGGTCGAGGCCGAGGTCGCGCATCACCGCCAGCGATTGCGCGGCGAACGCTTCGTTCAGCTCGATCCAGTCGAGATCGTCCTGCTTCAGGCCGGCGGCCTTCAGCGCGGCCGGAATCGCTTCCTTCGGGCCGATACCCATGATTTCCGGCGGCACGCCACGCACCGCGAAGCTCACGAAGCGCGCGAGCGGCGTCAGGTTGAATTCCTTCAGCACCTTCTCCGACACGACGAGCAGCGCGCCCGCGCCGTCCGACGTCTGCGAGCTGTTGCCGGCCGTGACCGAGCCCTTGTTCGCGAACACCGTACGCAGCTTCGCGAGGCCTTCGATCGACGTATCCGCACGCGGACCTTCGTCGAGCGCGATCTCGCGCGTCTTCACGTCGACTTCACCGGTCGCGAGGTTCGGGAAACGCTCGGTGATCGTGTACGCGGCGATCTCGTCGTTGAACTCGCCTGCCTGCTGTGCGGCGAGCGCCTTGCGGTGCGATTCGACCGAGAACGCGTCCTGGTCTTCGCGGCTCACCTTCCACTGCTCGGCGACGCGCTCGGCCGTCAGGCCCATCCCGTACGCAATGCCGAAGTCTTCGTTGCGATCGAAGATGTGCGGCGACATCGACGGCTTGTTGCCCATCATCGGCACCATGCTCATCGATTCGCAGCCGCCCGCGAAGATCGCGTCCGATTCGCCGACACGGATGCGGTCGGCCGCCATGGCCAGCGCCGTGATGCCCGACGCGCAGAAGCGGTTGACCGTCACGCCGCCGACCGTCTGCGGCAGGCCCGCGAGCAGCGCGCCCATCCGCGCAACGTTCAGGCCCTGTTCGGCTTCCGGAATCGCGCAGCCGATGATCGCGTCTTCGATCAGCTTCGTGTCGAAGCCGGGCACCTGCGCAACCGCCGACTTGATCGCATGGACCAGCAGCTCGTCCGGGCGCGTGTTCTTGAAGACACCGCGCGGGGCCTTGCCGATCGGCGTGCGGCTGGCGGCGACGATGTATGCGTCTTGCAATTGTTTGCTCACTTGAGACTCCTTGCCTTATCCGCTCGCTCAGTTACGCACCGGCTTGCCGGTCTGCAACATGCCCATGATCCGTTCCTGCGTCTTCTGCGTGCCGAGCAGCTCGACGAACGCACGGCGCTCCAGCGCGAGCAGCCACTGCTCGTCGACCAGGCTGCCGGCTTCGACGTCGCCGCCGCACACGGCTTCGGCGATGCGGCTCGCGATCAGGTAGTCGTGGTCGCTGATGAAGCGGCCGTCACGCATGTTGACGAGCGATGCCTTGATCGTCGCGATCGCCGAACGGCCCGCGACCGGCACGTCCTTCGCACGCAGCGGTGCGCGGTAGCCGGTTGCGGCCAGCGCGCGCGCTTCCTTCTTCGCGGTGTCGAGCAGTTCGAACACGTTGAAGATGATCGTATCGGACGGCTTCACGTAGCCCATCGCACGTGCATCGTGCGCGGACGCCGAGACCTTCGCCATCGCCGCGTTCTCGAACGACTTCGTGACGAACTTCAGGATGTCGGTGGTCGCGTTCGCGGCCGTTGCGGCGTCCGCTGCGCGCAGCGCGGCTTCCTTCAGGCCGCCGCCTGCCGGCACGAGGCCGACGCCCACTTCGACGAGACCGATGTAGCTCTCGACGTGCACGACGCGCTTCGCGCTGTGCAGCATCAGCTCGCATCCGCCGCCGAGCGCGATGCCCGACACGGCTGCAACGACCGGCACGTTCGCGTACTTCACGCGCAGCATGCCTTCCTGGAACTTCTTCACGAACGGCTCGATACCCTTCGCACCGCCCATCATGAACGCGGGCATCGCCTCTTCGAGGTTCGCGCCAGCCGAGAACGGGCCGCCCGGCGTGCCGAGCTTCAGCGACGTCGGTTGCCAGATCACGACGCCCTTGTAGTCCTTCTCCGCGAGTTCGATCGCCTGCACGAGGCCGTCGATCACGCTCGGTCCGATCGTGTTCATCTTCGACTTGAACGACACGATCACGACGTCGTCTTCACCCGCACGGTCGTCGACCCATGCACGCACCGCGTCGGTCTCGAACAGCGTCTTGCCGTACGTCTTCGGATCGGCACCGGCTTCGCCGAGCAGCGGTGCGCGGAACACCTGCTTGTCGTAGACCGCGAGGTCCGAACGCGGCACGAAGCGTTGCGCGGCCGGCGCCCACGAGCCTTCGGCCGTGTGCACGCCGCCCTTCTCCGCAACCGCGCCTTCGAGCACCCACGACGGCAGCGGCACGTTCGCGAGCGCCTTGCCTGCCGCGATGTCTTCCTGCACCCACTCGGCGACCTGCTTCCAGCCGGCGGCCTGCCAGCCTTCGAACGGGCCTTCGTTCCAGCCGAAGCCCCAGCGGATCGCGAGGTCGACGTCGCGCGCGTTGTCGGCGATCGATTCGAGATGCACGCCGATGTAGTGGAACACGTCGCGGAAGATCGACCACAGGAACTGCGCGTGCGGATGGTCCGTTTCACGCAGCAGCTTCAGGCGCTCCGCCGGCGGGCGCTTCAGGATGCGGCCGACGGTTTCGTCCGCCTTCGCGCCCGAATCCACGTAGGTGCCCGTCTTCGCGTCGAGCACCTTGATCGCCTTGCCTTCCTTCTTGTAGAAACCGCCGCCCGTCTTCTGGCCGAGCGCGCCCTGCTTCACCAGTTCGGCGAGCACGGCGGGCGTCTGGTAGACCGGGAAGAACGGATCGTCGGCGAGGTTGTCCTGCATCGTCTTGATCACGTGCGCCATCGTGTCGAGGCCGACCACGTCCGCGGTGCGGAACGTCGCCGACTTCGCGCGGCCGAGGCGGCTGCCCGTCAGGTCGTCGACTTCGTCGAAGCGCAGGCCGAACTTCGCGGCCTCGGTGATCACCGCGAGGATCGAGAAGATGCCGACGCGGTTCGCGATGAAGTTCGGCGTGTCCTTCGCACGCACGACGCCCTTGCCGACGATGCTCGTCAGGAACGTTTCGAGCTGGTCGAGGATCTCCGGGCGCGTATGCGCGGTCGGGATCAGTTCGACGAGGTGCATGTAACGCGGCGGGTTGAAGAAGTGCACGCCGCAGAAGCGCGACTTCAGCTCGTCCGAGAAACCTTCGGACAGCTTCGTGATCGACAGGCCCGACGTGTTGGTCGCGAAGATCGCGTTCGGCGCGATGTGCGGTGCGACCTTCTTGTACAGGTCGTGCTTCCAGTCCATCCGCTCGGCGATCGCTTCGATCACGACGTCGCACTCGGCGAGCTTCGCGATGTCGTCTTCGTAGTTCGCTGCTTCGAGGTACTTTGCGTCGTCCTTCACGCCGAACGGCGCGGGCGACAGCTTCTTCAGGTTCTCGATCGCCTTCAGCGCGATCGCGTTTTTCGGGCCTTCCTTGGCCGGCAGGTCGAACAGCAGCACCGGCACGCGCGCGTTGATGAGGTGCGCGGCGATCTGCGCGCCCATCACGCCGGCGCCCAGCACGGCGACCTTGCGAATCAGGAAATTGCTCACGGGATGTCTCCGGATAGTGTCGTGCAGCGCGGGAGGTAGGGGCTGCACGGCGAAGTGAGTACCAGGAACCGTTGCGTTCGGGCGGCGCGCGGCGCGCACCGCCCGGACTCGCGTCAGAACAGCGATTCGTCGACTTCCATCATCGTCTTCGAACCGGCACGTGCGGCGCGGATCGTCGACGCCGTCTCGGGCAGCAGGCGCGCGAAGTAGAAGCGAGCCGTCGCGAGCTTCGACTTGTAGAACGGATCGCCCGACGCTTCCTTGTCGAGTGCGAGGCGCGCCATGCGCGCCCAGAAGTACGAGAACACCAGGTGGCCGACGGTACGCAGGTACGGCACGGCGGCAGCGCCGACTTCGTCCGGGTTCTGCATCGCCTTCATGCCGATTTCCATCGTCAGCTTCTGCACCTTGTCGCCGATGTCGGCGAGCGGGTTGATGAACTCGGCCATTTCCGGCTTCACGCCTTCGGCTTCCGCGAATTCCGTGACGAGCTTGCCGAACTTCTTCAGCTTCGCGCCCATGTCGCCGAGCACCTTGCGGCCCAGCAGGTCGAGCGACTGGATCGAGTTCGTGCCTTCGTAGATCATGTTGATCCGCGCGTCGCGCACGTACTGCTCCATGCCCCACTCGGAGATGAAGCCGTGGCCGCCGTAGATCTGCATCGCGTGATTGGTCGACTCGAACGCGTTGTCGGTCAGGAACGCCTTGATGATCGGCGTGAGCAGCGCGACGAGGTCGGCCGCTTCCTTGCGCACCGCTTCGTCACCGTGCGACAGTTCCTTGTCGATCTGCAGCGCGGACCAGTACGTGAAGGCGCGCGCGCCTTCGGCGTAGGCCTTCTGCGTGAGCAGCATGCGGCGCACGTCCGGGTGCACGATGATCGGGTCGGCCGGCTTGTCCGGTGCCTTCGGGCCCGTCAGCGAGCGCATCTGCAGGCGCTCCTTCGCATACGTGAGCGAGTTCTGGTATGCGACTTCCGTGAGGCCGAGGCCCTGCATGCCGACGCCGAGACGCGCGGCATTCATCATCACGAACATCGCGTTCAAGCCCTTGTTCGGCTCGCCGACCATCCAGCCCTTCGCGCCGTCGAGGTTCATCACGCACGTCGAGTTGCCGTGGATGCCCATCTTGTGCTCGATCGAGCCGCACTTGATGCCGTTGCGCTCGCCCGGCTCGCCCGCTGCGTCGGGAATGAACTTCGGCACGATGAACAGCGAGATCCCCTTGGTGCCCTGCGGCGCTTCCGGCAGGCGCGCGAGCACGAGGTGGACGATGTTCTTCGACATGTCGTGCTCGCCGCTCGAGATGAAGATCTTCGTGCCGCTGATCGAGTACGAGCCGTCGCCGTTGGGTTCTGCCTTGGTGCGCAGGATGCCGAGGTCGGTGCCGCAGTGCGGTTCGGTCAGACACATCGTGCCCGTCCATTCGCCCGTCACGAGCTTCGGCAGGTAGCGCTGCTGCAGTTCCGGCGCGCCGTGTGCGTGCAGGCACTCGTAGGCGCCGTGCGACAGGCCCGGATACATCGTCCATGCCTGGTTCGCCGAGTTCAGCATTTCGTAGAGCGCGTTGTTCACGAACGCCGGCAGGCCCTGGCCGCCGTAGTCCGGATCGCAGCCGAGTGCCGGCCAGCCGGCCTCGACGTACTGCTGGTAGGCTTCCTTGAAGCCGGTCGGGGTCTTCACGACGCCGTCGCCTTCATACGTGCAGCCTTCGCGATCGCCGACCTGGTTCAGCGGGAACAGTACCTCGGAGCAGAACTTGCCCGCTTCCTCGAGGACCTGGTTGATCGTGTCGGCGTCGAGGTCCGCATGCTTGGGCATTTGCTTGACTTCGGCTTCGACGTTCAGAAGCTCGTGCAACACGAATTGCATGTCGCGCAGCGGCGCGGCGTACTGTCCCATGACTCTCTCCAAAGGTGGGCAAAACGGCTCGAGCTCCTGGCGGGCGGATCACGCGCCGCTAACGGCTCTCGCTCTGATACGAAACAATCGTCTTTTCCAGCGCGGCCCACGTGAGGCGCACGGCGTCCGGCGAATGCAGGAAGCGTGCGTCGTGATGCAGGCCGAGCGTGAAGCTGTACAACTCGAAGAGCATCAGGTCCGGATCCGTATCCGCACGCAGATGGCCTTCTTCCTTCGCCTGCGAAATGGCACGCAGCATCGCGGCACGCCAGGCCGTCACGCTTGCGATCAACTGCTCGCGCACGGGGCTGTCAGGCCGGTCGTCGTACTCGACGGCACCGCTGATGTAGATGCATCCGGTCGTCACCTCCTGGATGCGCTTCTCCGTCCAGCGGGCCAGCATCGCCCGAAGGCGCGGCAAGCCTCGCGGCTCGCGCAGGCTCGGAAAGAACACCTCGTTTTCGAAACGATGGTGATACTCGCGGACGACCTCGACCTGCAGGTCCTCACGCGATCCGAAGTGCGCGAACACACCGCTCTTGCTCATCTGCATGCGCTCGGCCAGCAGGCCGATCGTCAGCCCCTCCAGCCCGTCACGGCTGGCGAGGTCCAAAGCAGCTTCAAGTATCGCGGCACGCGTCTGTTCGCCTTTTCGCATAGCTATTTCTGTAACCGTTCGGGGGTTCGAATAAAATCGAACGGCCGTACTATTATTGAGTGCGGCCGCTCGCGAAACAAGGAAATTATTAGAAACCGGTGTCTAACCGAGCCGCTATTTTGCGCGATTCCGGCGGGACCGGAGCGGCTTTTCCGCACGAACGTGCGGACAGATTTTTTGAAGCGAACGCTTAGTCTTCGTCAGTCGTAACCACCGACCGTCAGCGCCTTCATCACGAGGCGATACGCCGTATACGCGAACCAGTTCAGCATGCGCTCGATGCGCGGGCGCGCGGCGAATCGTGCGGGGTCGATTTCCCGACCATCGGCGAACGCGGCCGCGATCGCGTCGCGCAGTTCGTTCGTGACAGCATCGTAGCGCACCAGCACGACATTCGCCTCATTGTTCAACATCAGGCTCAGCGCGTCGAGGTTCGACGAGCCGACCGTCGCCCAGTTGTCGTCGATCACGGCTACCTTGCCATGCAGCATCGTCTTGTCGTATTCGGCCACGCGCACGCCCGCACGCAGCAGCGCGTGATAGAGGAACGGCACGGCCGTATCGAGTGCGGCGAATTCCTTGCGACCGATCAGGATCCGCACGTCGACGCCGCGTCGTGCGGCGCCCGTGAGCGCACGGCGCAGCTTGCGCCCCGGCATGAAGTACGGATTGGCGAGCAGGATCCGCTGGCGCGCCTGGCCGATCGCCGCGAGATACGCCTTCTCGATCGCGCGACGGTTCACGACGTTGTCGCGCGCGACGAACGCGACGCTCGGCTCCGTCACGACCCGCAGCGCGCCGGCCTTGATCCATCGGTGGCTGCGCATCCAGCGCCGGAACATCTCGGGAAACGCTTCACCGCCATGCAGCCCGGCCGCGTATTGCGCATACGGCTTGTGGCCGAACATGATCCGGTGCCACTGCAGTTCGAACGCGGCACGCACGTCGGACACCGCGGGCCCCGCCATCTCGACCGCGAAATCCCAGCGCGGAAACGGCAGCGTCGTGCCGCCCTGCGCGTAGTCGTCGATGATGTTGATGCCGCCGCAGAACGCGACCGCGTGATCGATCACCGCGAGCTTGCGATGCGTGCGCGAGAAGCCGAAGCGGCCGAACAGGAAGCGGTTGTAGATGCAGTGCTCGACGCCGGCCACCACCCACGTGTCGAACAGCGGCAGGCGTGCGGTGCCGATGCCGTCGGTGATCACGCGTACGCGCACACCGCGCTGCGCCGCGCGGATCAGCGCGTCCGACACCGGCCGCCCGGCCGCGTCGTCGCAGAAGATGTAGGTTTCGAGCATCACCTGCTCGCGGGCGGCATCGATCCGCTCGATCAGCGCCCGGAAGAATGCGCCGCCGCCCTCGCACAGCCGCACGGTGTTGCCCGACGTGAAGGCGAGCCGCGACGCGGAACCGCGTTCCTGCAGGAACATCTGCCGCAATTGCGCGAAGCGCTTGCGGGCTTCCGCCGTCATGCGGACGAGCCGTGCGGCGTGCGCGACAGTGCCACGCGCGCGGGCAGTTGCAGGATCGCCTCGGCGTTCGACGGCGAGAAGCAGCGCGCGGCCGCCTCGCGGAACGGCAGCCATGCATGGTCGACATGCTCGCGCGGCGACAGCGTCACGTCGACCCGATGCGGCACGCACAGGCCGAACCAGTGCTCGACGTTACGCGTGACGCCCGGTGCATAGCGGTGCAGGTATTGCGGATAGATCGTGTATTCGATCCGGTGGCGCCAGTCGACGAGCGCGCTGGCCGGCACGTCCGGCGTGCCGATCGCGATGCCGGTTTCCTCGGCCACTTCGCGCGCGGCGGTGACCGCGAGCGGCTCGTCGAGCGCGTCCTTCGAGCCGGTCACCGATTGCCAGAAATCGGGCTGGTCGGCACGCTTGATCACGAGCACATCGAGGTCGGGCGTGTAGATCACGACGAGAACGGATTCGGGGATTTTCGGCGGCTTCGTCATCTTTGTTTCATGCAGCACGGGGCCGCGCGCCGGGCAAGTGCTCCGAACGGGCGGCAAGTGCTGCGACTGTACCGCAAAAAACGAAAAAGGCGCATCGCTGCGCCTTTTTCATGTGTGTCGTGTGCGCGTGAACGCACACACGACCGGGTACGAAGTGCGTTACGCCTTCGGCTGTTCCGGCTGACGCAGACGGATGTGCAGCTCGCGCAGCTGACGCTCGTCGACCGGGCTCGGTGCTTGCGTGAGCAGATCCTGCGCACGCTGCGTCTTCGGGAACGCGATCACGTCGCGGATCGAGTCGGCACCGGCCATCATCGTGACGATGCGGTCGAGACCGAAGGCGATACCGCCGTGCGGCGGCGCGCCGTACTGCAGTGCGTCCAGCAGGAAGCCGAACTTCAGTTGCGCTTCTTCCGCACCGATCTTCAGCGCACGGAACACCTTGCTCTGCACTTCCTCGCGGTGGATACGCACCGAGCCGCCGCCGATTTCCCAGCCGTTCAGCACCATGTCGTAGGCCTTCGCGAGGCAACGACCCGGATCCGTCTCGAGGTACTCGAGGTGCTCGTCCTTCGGGCTCGTGAACGGGTGGTGAGCCGCGACGTAGCGTGCATCTTCGTCGTCGTATTCGAACATCGGGAAGTCGACGACCCACAGCGGCTTCCAGCCGGCATGGACGAGGCCGTTCGCCTTGCCGAATTCCGAATGGCCGATCTTCAGGCGCAGTGCGCCGAGGCTGTCGTTGACGACCTTCGCGCGGTCGGCCGCGAAGAAGATGATGTCGCCGTCTTCCGCGCCGGTGCGCTCGAGGATCGCCGCGATCGATGCGTCGTGCAGATTCTTGACGATCGGGCTCTGCAGGCCGTCACGGCCCTTCGCCTTCTCGTTGACCTTGATCCAGGCGAGGCCCTTCGCGCCGTAGATGCGCACGAATTCGGTGTAGCCGTCGATGTCGCCACGCGACAGCTCGCTGCCCTTCGGCACGCGCAGTGCCGCGACACGGCCGTCCTTCGCGTTGGCCGGCGTGCTGAACACCTTGAAGTCGACGTCCTTCATCGCGTCGGTCAGCTCGGTGAATTCGAGCTGCACGCGCAGGTCCGGCTTGTCCGAACCGAAACGCGCCATCGCTTCCGAGTACGGCATCACCGGGAAGGTCGCGTCGAGTTCGACGTCGATCGTCGTCTTGAAGATGTGACGGATCATGTCTTCGAACAGGTCACGGATTTCCTGCTCGCCGAGGAACGACGTTTCGCAGTCGATCTGCGTGAATTCCGGCTGACGGTCGGCACGGAGGTCTTCGTCGCGGAAGCACTTGGTGATCTGGTAGTAGCGGTCGAAGTTCGCGACCATCAGCAGCTGCTTGAACAGCTGCGGCGACTGCGGCAGCGCGAAGAACTGGCCCGCGTTCGTGCGCGACGGCACGAGGTAGTCGCGCGCGCCTTCCGGCGTGCTCTTCGTCAGCATCGGCGTTTCGATGTCGATGAAGCCCTGCTCGTCGAGGTACTTGCGCGCTTCGATCGCGACGCGGTAGCGCAGGCGCAGGTTGTGCTGCATCTGCGGACGGCGCAGGTCGAGCACGCGGTGCGTGAGGCGCGTCGTTTCCGACAGGTTGTCGTCGTCGAGCTGGAACGGCGGCGTGACCGATGCGTTCAGCACGTTCAGTTCGTGGCACAGCACTTCGATCTTGCCGCTCTTCAGGCCGGCGTTGACCGTGCCTTCCGGACGGTTGCGCACGAGGCCCTTGATCTGCACGCAGAACTCGTTGCGCACGCCTTCGGCGGTCGCGAACATTTCCGCGCGATCCGGATCGCACACCACCTGCACGAGGCCTTCACGATCGCGCAGGTCGATGAAGATCACACCGCCGTGATCGCGGCGGCGCTGCACCCAGCCGCACAGCGACACGGTTTGGCCCAGCAGGTGTTCGGTCACGAGACCGGAGTATTCAGTACGCATCGACATGATGTTTGCTTTCGTTCGGTTTGATCAACGGGCGCCGCAACGCGCGGCCCGGGCGATGATTCTTTACTTACAGCGGCGGCTCGACGGGGCGGCGTGCAGGCGCCGGAGCCGGCGCCGGGGGCGCCACCACGCCCATCGAGACGATGTACTTGAGCGCGGCATCGACCGACATGTCGAGTTCGATGACTTCGCTCTTCGGCAGCATCAGGAAGAAGCCCGACGTCGGGTTCGGCGTCGTCGGGATATAGACGCTCACGTATTCTTCCGTCAGATGATTGAGCACGTCGCCGCCCGGCGTGCCGGTCAGAAACGCGATCGTATACGAGCCGCGACGCGGGTATTCGATCAGCAGCGCCTTGCGGAACGCGTTGCCGCTGCTCGACAGCAGCGTGTCCGACACCTGCTTGACGCTCGTGTAGATCGGCCCGACGACCGGGATGTGACGCACCACGGCGTTCCACCACGTGACGAGCTTCTGGCCGATGAAGTTCCGCGTGGCCAGCCCGACGACGAAGATGAACGCGAGCGTCAGCACCGCGCCGATCCCCGGCAGATGGAAGCCGAGCATCCGCTCGGGCTGCCACGATTCGGGCAGCAGGAGCAGTGTCTGGTCCATCGTGCCGATGATGAGACCGAGCACCCACAGCGTGATCGCGAGCGGGACGAGAACCAGCAGGCCGGTCAGAAACACCGATTTCAGGGTCGTCTTTTTCATCATCTGCCGTCAATGAACCGCGCCGGCGGCGCGGGTTGGTCGCGGCCCGGCCGGGCCGCGACAGTCAACTGCTGGCGGCGGGCGCTGCAGCCGGGGCGGGCGCGGCGCTCGTCGTCGTGCTTTCGGAACTGCTCGCTGCAGCCGGCGCGGCCGCAGCGGGCGCGGCGTCCGCCGCTGCAGCCGGGGCTGCGTCGCCCGACGCCGTCGCCGGCGCGCTGGTGCCGCCCGAACCGCCTCGGAAATCGGTGACATACCACCCCGAACCCTTCAGCTGGAAGCCTGCGGCAGTGACCTGCTTGCGAAATGCATCCTTCCCGCATTCCGGGCACTGCGACAGTGGCGCGTCGCTCATCTTCTGGAGCACGTCCTTCGCGAAACCACACGCTTCGCATCGATAGGCGTAGATCGGCATGATATTTTTCCCGCGGAAACTGGAAACGGCTTGCAAAACCTTGAATTATAGCCGAAACCCTACCGCGCTCCGGCAATGGCCGCGACACCGGCACATCAACGGCGGCGCCACGTGAGCCAGCGCTCGTGCCCTTCGAACACCTCGAGCGAATCGGTCACGGGCAAATCCTCGATCAGTTCGAAGTGCGGCGCGAGCAGCGCATCGAGTTCGGCACGCTCGATTCCGAACGGCGGGCCCTTCGGTTTCGCCATCAGGAAAAAATAGCCGGCCAGCAATCCGTCCGTGGGCAGCAGTTCGGCCATGCGTGCCGCGTAGTCGGCGCGCATGGCCGGCGGCAGCGCGCACAGGAACGCGCGCTCGTACACCCACTGCACGTCGAACGGCGGCTGGTACGCAAAGAAATCGGCCTGCTCGACGACGCCCGCATGCGCGCCGAGCTGCGCCTTCGCGGCAGCCACCGCCTGCGCGGCGAAATCGATCGCACGCACGGGCCAGCCGGCTTCGGCCAGCCACCCGGCTTCCTGCGCACTGCCGCAGCCGGGAATCAGCACCGCGCACGGCTCGAGCCGGTGCGCGAACACGCTGAAACCGTCGGGCACGCCACCGAATTCCCACGGCGTCATACCACGTTCGAAACGCTCGTCCCAGAACGATGCGCTGCCGGGATCGCGCGTCGTGAAATCGGTGGCTGCCGGTGTAACGGGTTGCTTCGGATCGGACATCGCCCTGCTCCTTTCGGTCATGTGCCGTACGCGAGCGCCAGCAGCACACGCGCGACGAGCGCCCCGACGCCGACCGCAAGGCCGAAAATCAGCAGCGCCTGCAGCAGCCGGTTCGTCCGCTTCTGCTCGACGAGGATCTGGCGCATCAGGTCCTCGCTCGCCGCACGCGGCGCGTCATGGCGCGCCGCCATCGCGTGGTGGATCAGGCGCGGCAGTTGCGGCAGCGTCTTGCTCCACTGCGGCGCCTCGACCTTGAAGCGCTCGTACCAGCCGCGCAGGCCGATCTGCTCGGTCATCCAGCGCTCGAGGTACGGCTTCGCGGTCTTCCACAGGTCGAGCTCGGGGTCGAGCGAGCGGCCGAGCCCCTCGACGTTCAGCATCGTCTTCTGCAGCAGCACGAGCTGCGGCTGGATCTCGACATTGAAGCGGCGCGACGTCGAGAACAGGCGCATCAGCACCTGGCCGAGCGAGATGTCCTTCAGCGCGCGATCGAAATACGGCTCGCACACCGCGCGGATCGCGCTTTCGAGTTCCTCGACGCGCGTTTCGGGCGGCACCCAGCCCGACTCGAGGTGAAGCGTCGCGACGCGGTGGTAGTCGCGCTTGAAGAACGCGAGGAAGTTCTGCGCGAGGTAATTCTTGTCGAAATCGGACAGCGCGCCGACGATCCCGAAATCGAGCGCGACGTAGCGGCCGAACGTGTTCGGATCGAGGCTCACCTGGATGTTGCCCGGGTGCATGTCCGCGTGGAAGAAGCCATCGCGAAACACCTGCGTGAAGAAGATCTCGACGCCTTCGCGCGCGAGCTTCTTGATGTCGACGCCGGCCGAACGCAGCGTCTCGACCTGGCTGATCGGCACGCCGGTCATGCGCTCCATCACGAGCACCTGCGACGTCGAGAAATCCCAGAACATCTCGGGCACGAGCAGCAGGTCGAGGCCCGCGAAGTTGCGGCGCAGCTGGCTGCCGTTGGCCGCCTCGCGCATCAGGTCGAGCTCGTCGTGCAGGTACTTGTCGAATTCGGCGACCACCTCGCGCGGCTTCAGGCGCCGGCCGTCGGCCCACATGCGCTCGGTCCAGATCGCGATGTCGCGCATCAGCGCGAGGTCGGAATCGATCACGGACAGCATGTTCGGGCGCAGCACCTTGACGGCGACGGCCTTGCCCGCGTGCTGGCCCTGCTTGAGCTTCGCGAAGTGCACCTGCGCGATCGACGCGCTCGCGATCGGCTCGCGCTCGAATTCGTCGAACAGCTCGTCGACCGGCGCCCCGAGCGACTTCTCGATGATCCCGATCGCGACCGCCGAATCGAACGGCGGCACCTGGTCCTGCAGCTTCGCGAGTTCGTTCGCGAAATCGACCGACAGCAGGTCGCGGCGCGTCGACAGCACCTGGCCGAACTTCACGAAGATCGGGCCGAGGCTTTCGAGCGCGCGGCGCAGCCGCACGGCAGGCGGATCGGAATAGCGGCGGCCGATCGTCGTGATCCGCAACAGCAGCTTCACGCGCCGGTCGTCGATCCGGGACAGCATCACTTCGTCGAGACCAAAGCGGATGACGGTGTAGACAATCTTGATGAAACGGAAAATGCGCATGCCCTGCGGCCCCTCAGTGCGCGCCGCGCGGGCCGGAACCCGTGCGCGCGCCGATTTTTTGTTCGAGTCGCTCGACCCGCTTTTCGACCCGCGCGAGCGCATCGCGCGCGCGCGCCAGTTCGGCGTCGAAGCCGCCGAGCGACGCGCGCCGGACGACTTGCGGGTTCTCGTCGAGCCAGTATTCGGCGACGGAATCGAGCACGTTGCGGCCGGTGCGTCGCGCGCGCGCGCCGGCGTCGCGCACGACTGTCGCGATCCGGTATGCGGCCGCGTCACCGACCAGCTTCGCGAGATCTTCTTCAGGTTCCCAGCGCAGGTGCTCGGCCAGCTTCGCGATCTGCGTCGCGAACTCTGCGTCGCCCTCGATCTTCACGTGCTTCATCACGGCCGCCTGGCCGCCCTGCAGGAACGCGGCGACCGTGTCGCCGGCAAGCGCGATCGACACGTCGACCTGTTGTGCATCGTGTGCATCGACGGCCGACAGGTAGCCGTCGGGCTGCACCAGCAGCGTGAGCGTCACGGGGGGCACGTCGATCCGGGCGGTCTTGCCCGAATAGGGAATCAGGCGGTCGCGCGCCCACGATTCGCGGGCGAGCAGGTGATTGACAGCAGCAGCAAAAGGCTTGGCGGCAAAGGTCATCGGGCTGGGAAAGAAAAAACCCGCGCAGGCCGGGCGCCCACGCGGGTTTCTATTGTAACGTCGGATCGTCGGCAGACCGTGCCTGACCGCACACCCCGGCGGCAAGCGGTCGCAGTGCGGCGGCCGTTGCCCGGGTGTCCGGCGGCGCGGGCCGCCGGTCACGCTCAGTGCGTGTTGATCTGCTGGATGCCCGCGAGCAGCCAGCCCTGACTGCCCGACTTCGACAGGTTCCACACCTCGTCGAACGGTGCGGCCGACGCATTCGCCGATTCGCGGATCAGGCCGTGGAAGCGCACGCTCGCCGACTGCTCGATGCCGCGATCCTCGATCGCAACCAGTTCCGCGTCGAGCTGCACGACGTCGGTCTGGTTCGACTCGTTGCCGCGCGAATCGAGGTCGATCTTGATCTCGGCGAACATTTCGGGCGTCGTGAACTCGCGGATGTCGGCCAGGTTGCCCTGGTCCCACGCGGCCTGCAGGCGCACGAAATAGACCTTCGAGCTGCGCAGGAACGCTTCGGTGTCGAAGCCGGCCGGCACCTGGAGCGGTGCTGCCGCAGCGGCCGCTGCCGCGCCGGTGGCCGCGGCACCGCCGCCGAACACGCCTTGCGCTTCGTTCGCGTAGCTGCTGCCGCTACCCGCATAGTTGCTGCCGGTGCCGCCCTGCTGGAGCGACGGGCTTTGCGAGTAGCCGCCCGACGACGACGCCGAGCCGCCGACCGAGTAGGCCGGCTCCTGCGGACGACGACGGTTCATGAACTTGCGGATCAGCCAGATACCGACCGCCGCGAGCAGCGCGATCACGATGACGTTCGCCATCATGCTCGCGAACGCGCCGCCCAGACCGAAGTGCGACAGCAGCGCCGCGATACCGAGGCCGGCCGCGAGGCCGGCGATCGGCCCGAGCCAGCGCGAGCGGTTGGGCTGCGCGGCCGGTGCGGGCGCGGCCGGATTCGCACGCTGCGCCTGCGACGGCGCGGCCTGCTGCATCGGCTGCTGCGCGGGCGGCGTGGCCTGGCGCTGCGTGACGGTGGAGTTCTGGCGGCCGATGCTGCGCCCGCCGCCCATGCGCTTGGCTTCGGCGTCGAGCGATGCGAACGTGCCGGCCGTGAGCAGGCCGACCATCAGCAGCGTGCCGACCCGTCGAGCCCACGGCTTCGACGGCTTGCTACGGTTGAACAACGAACGCGATTCGAACATCAGTTTCTCCGGATGTAAGACAAATGTATGGAAAGAGCCCCTTAGTACTTGGCTCCCATGTGTAAAGCTACCACGCCACCTGACAAATTGTAATATTTGACGGCATCGAGGCCCGCTTGTTCCATCATCGTCTTCAGCGTGTCCTGATCGGGGTGCATCCGGATAGATTCAGCAAGATACCGATAACTTTCAGCATCTTTCGCGAACTTGTCGCCAAGCCACGGTAATACTTTGAAAGAATACAGATCGTACGCTTTTTTCAGCGGATCCCAGACTTTCGAGAATTCCAGCACCATCACGCGGCCGCCGGGCTTCGTCACGCGGCGCATCTCGGCCAGCGCGGCATCCTTGTGCGTCATGTTGCGCAGCCCGAACGCGACCGTGACCACATCGAAGTAGTTGTCCGGAAAGGGAATTTTTTCCGCATCGCACAGCAGCGACGGCGTCACGATGCCCTTGTCGAGCAGCCGGTCGCGGCCGACGCGCAGCATCGATTCGTTGATGTCCGTGTGCCAGACCTCGCCCGTCGGCCCGGCCGCCTTCTTGAACGACTTCGTCAGGTCGCCGGTGCCGGCCGCGATGTCGAGTACCTTGAAGCCGGGGCGCACGTTCGCCTGCGCGATCGTGAACGCCTTCCACGCACGGTGCATGCCCGCCGACATCAGGTCGTTCATCAGATCGTAGTTGCTCGCGACCGAATGGAACACGCCCGCCACTTTCTTCGCTTTTTCGTTTTCCTCGACGCTTTCGAAGCCGAAGTGGGTTTTGCTCATCGCGTTGATCCTCAGTAAATGGCAAGACGGCGCCGAGCGGGCGCCGTCGAATTTCAGTGGCAGTGGCCGTGCGACGCACCCGCCGCCGGCATCGGGGCGTCGCGCTCGACGCCCGCCGCCTTCAGTTTGTCGAAATAGTCGCGCCACAGCGCATCCTGCTGCGTGGCCAGCTCGTACAGCAGGTCCCACGAGTAGATGCCGGTCGAATGGCCGTCGGAGAAAGTCGGCTGCAGCGCGTAGTTGCCGACGCCCTCGAGCGCGGTAATCGTCACTTCGCGCTTGCCCGTCTGCAGCGTCTCCTGGCCGGGCCCGTGGCCACGCACCTCGGCCGACGGCGAATACACGCGCATCAGCTCGAACGGAATGCGGTAGCTGTCGCCGTTCGGGTACTGCAATTCGAGCACGCGCGACACCGCGTGCACGACGACGCCGGACGGAATCGGCGTCGTGGAAGTCAAACCGCTCATGGCTGCCTCGAATCGGTCATGCGTTGAATTTCCTCGCGCACCGCATTGTGCAGCAGCGAGGCCTGCGCTGCGCGCGAGCGCAGCAGCGCCTCGGACACGCTGCGCTGGCGCGGCGCCCATACGGGCTGAGGGAAGTGTGCGTCGTTGGAAAAGCGCGGAATCACGTGCCAGTGCACGTGCGGCACCATGTTGCCGAGGCTCGCCAGATTCACCTTGTTCGGCTGCATCACGCGGCGCACGGCCCGCTCGACCGCGTAGACCACGCGCATCAGGTGTGCCCGCTCGGGCTCGCCGAGATCGGAGAATTCGGCCACGTGCGCGCCCCAGATCACCCGGCAGAAGCCCGGATACTCGTGCTCGCCCGTCGCGAGGACGACACGCACCGCATCGTCCCGCCAGAGCACCTCGCCGCCGTCTTCACGGCAAAACACGCATTCCATCGTCGCTCCCATGTGGACGGGCGCCGGCATTGCTGCGCCGGCGCCCGCTCATTCCTGGCCCGGTCGGGCGGTCGTCATGCCCGCATTAGACCAGCACGCGCTCGATCCCGCCATTGTTCGCACGTGCGACATAATCGGCCATCCAGTTCTCGCCGAGTACCTGGCGCGCGATTTCGACCACGATGTAGTCGGCTTCGAGGTTCGCGTCTTCGCTGTAGCGCGACAGGCCCTGCAGGCACGACGGGCAGCTCGTCAGGATCTTCACGTCCGGGCCGTTCGCGGCCGCGGCGGCCGGCGCCGGCGCGTTGCCGGCCACGACCGGGATGCTGCGCAGCTTAGCGGCACCCTTGCGGATCTCCTCTTCCTTGCGGAAACGGACCTGCGTCGAAATGTCCGGGCGCGTGACCGCGAGCGTGCCCGATTCGCCGCAGCAGCGCTCGTTCTTCTCGATCTTGTAGCCGTCCTTCTCCGCGCCCATCAGCTCGTTGACGAGCTTCACCGGGTCCATCGTCTTGATCGGCGTGTGGCACGGGTCGTGATACATGTAGCGCGTGCCCGACACGCCATCGAGCTTCATCCCCTTCTCGAGCAGGAACTCGTGGATGTCGATGATCCGGCAGCCCGGGAAGATCTTGTCGAATTCGTAGCCCGCGAGCTGGTCGTAGCAGGTGCCGCACGACACGACCACCGTCTTGATGTCGAGGTAGTTCAGCGTGTTCGCGACCCGGTGGAACAGCACGCGGTTGTCGGTGACGATCTTCTCGGCCTTGTCGTACTGGCCCGAGCCGCGCTGCGGATAGCCGCAGCACAGGTAGCCCGGCGGCAGCACGGTTTGCACGCCGGCTTCCCACAGCATCGCCTGCGTGGCCAGCCCGACCTGCGAGAACAGGCGCTCGGAGCCGCAGCCCGGGAAGTAGAACACCGCTTCCGAATCGACGGTGGTCGACTTCGGGTCGCGGATGATCGGCACGATCTTGTTGTCCTCGATGTCGAGCAGCGCGCGCGCCGTCTTCTTCGGCAGGTTGCCCGGCATCTTCTTGTTGACGAAGTGGATCACCTGCTCGACCACGGGCGGCTTGCCGACCGTCGCCGGCGGGTGCTGCGTCTGCTTCGTCACGACCTTCTTCAGCATGTCGTTCGCGAAGCGCTGCACCTTGTAGCCGGCGCCCATCATCACGCTGCGCGCGACGTTGATCGTCTGCGGGTTGGTCGCGTTCAGGAAGAACATGCCCGCCGCATTGCCGGCGTTGAACTTCTTCTTGCCCATCTTGCGCAACAGGTTGCGCATGTTCATCGTGACGTCGCCGAAGTCGATCTTCACCGGGCACGGCGTCGCGCACTTGTGGCACACCGTGCAGTGGTCGGCCACGTCGTTGAACTCGTCCCAGTGCTTGATCGACACGCCGCGGCGCGTCTGCTCTTCGTACAGGAACGCCTCGACCAGCAGCGACGTCGCGAGAATCTTGTTGCGCGGGCTGTACAGCAGGTTCGCGCGCGGCACGTGCGTCGCACACACCGGCTTGCACTTGCCGCAGCGCAGGCAGTCCTTCACCGAATCGGCGATCGCGCCGATGTCGGACTGCTTCATGATCAGCGACTCGTAGCCCATCAGCCCGAAGCTCGGCGTATACGCGTTGCGAAGATCGGCGCCGTCGAGCAGCTTGCCCTTGTTGAAGCGGCCGTTCGGGTCGACGCGCTGCTTGTACGCGCGGAATTCGGCGATCTCGTCGTCGGTCAGGAACTCGAGCTTCGTGATGCCGATGCCGTGCTCGCCGGAGATCACGCCGTCGAGCGAGCGTGCGAGCTTCATGATGCGTGCGACCGCCGCGTGGGCGTCCTGCAGCATCTCGTAGTTGTCGGAGTTCACCGGCAGGTTGGTGTGGACGTTGCCGTCGCCCGCGTGCATGTGCAGCGCGACGAACACGCGGCCGCGCAGCACCTGCTTGTGGATCGCCTGCGCCTCGTCGAGGATCTGCTTGAACGCGCCGCCGTTGAAGATCGCGCGCAGCTCCGCACGGATCTCCTGCTTCCACGAAATGCGGACCGTGCGGTCCTGCGTGACGTGGAACACGGTCGCGCCCGGCTGCTCGTCCGCGCGATCGGCGAACTTCTCGGCAAGCGCCTCGTAGCCGAGCTGCACGAGATAGTGCTGCGCCTCGCGCAGCGGCTGGTCGAGCCGGTCGCGCACGAATTGCCAGCGCGCACGCACGCGGTTGAGCAGCTCCAGCGCCTGCTGGACACGATCTTCGAGCAGTTCGGCGCTCGGGATCTCGTTCGCGTCGTCGGTCTTGCCGAGCGGCAGGTTGCCGGCGCGGAAAAACGCTTCCAGCGCGTCGACGAGCTGCAGCTTGTTCTTCAGCGACAGCTCGATGTTGATCCGCTCGATGCCGTCGGTGTACTCGCCCATCCGGTTCAGCGGGATCACGACGTCTTCGTTGATCTTGAACGCGTTCGTGTGCTTCGCGATCGCGGCCGTGCGGCTGCGGTCGAGCCAGAAGCGCTTGCGGGCCTCCGCGCTGACCGCGACGAAACCTTCGCCGCTCTTGCCGTTCGCCATCCGGATCACTTCGGACGTGGCGTGCGCGACCGCATCGGCATCGTCGCCGACGATGTCGCCGATCAGCACCATCTTGGGGAATGAGTTGCGCTTGCTCTTGGTCGCGTAGCCGACCGCGCGCAGGTAGCGCTCGTCGAGGTGCTCGAGGCCCGCGAGGATCGCGCCGCCCTGCTTCGACGTTTCGAACAGGTAATCCTTGATCTCGACGATGCTCGGGATCGCCTCGCGCGCCTGGCCGAAGAATTCGAGGCAGACGGTGCGCGTGTGCGCGGGCATCTTGTGCAGCACCCAGCGCGCGGACGTGATGAGCCCGTCGCAGCCTTCCTTCTGCACGCCCGGCAGGCCGGCGAGGAACTTGTCGGTCACGTCCTTGCCGAGCCCTTCCTTGCGGAACCGGCGGCCTTCGATCTCGAGCATCTCGCTCTTCAGCAGCTTCTCGCCAGGCGCGTAGGCGCCGTCGAACCACTTCAGCTCGAAACGCGCGACCGCGATGTCGTGGATCTTGCCCTGGTTATGCTCGTGGCGCGTGACTTCGAGCCAGTTGCCGTCCGGGTCGACCATCCGCCACCAGGCCAGGTTGTCGAGCGCGGTGCCCCACAGCACGGCCTTCTTGCCGCCCGCGTTCATCGCGACGTTGCCGCCGATGCACGACGCGTCGAGCGAGGTCGGATCGACCGCGAACACGTAGCCGGCCGCTTCCGCTGCCTCGGTCACGCGGCGCGTGACGACGCCCGCGCCGGAGAAGATCGTCGGCACCTTGTGCGCGACGCCCGGCAGCTCGGTCAGCTCGACCGCGCCGAGCTGTTCGAGCTTCTCGGTATTGATCACCGCGGAGAACGGCGTGAGCGGCACCGCGCCGCCCGTGTAGCCGGTGCCGCCGCCGCGCGGGATCACGGTCAGGCCGAGCTCGAAGCAGGCCTTGATGAGGCCGGCGATTTCGGCTTCGGTATCGGGGGTCAGCACGACGAACGGGTATTCGACGCGCCAGTCGGTCGCGTCGGTCACGTGCGACACGCGCGACAGCCCGTCGAAACGGATGTTGTCCTTCTGCGTGCAGCGGCCGAGCGCCTTGGTGGCGCGGCGGCGCAGGTCGGCCATCTTGTCGAATTCGTCGGCGAACTCGTTGACCGCGCGCTGTGCGGCGGTTTCGAGCATCTCGACGCGCGATGCGCGTTCGCGGCCTGCGTCGTCGCGGTGCGCGGTGAGATCCGCGCTGCGGCGCTTGCCGATTTCGGTCAGGCGGTGGTTCAGCGCCTCGATCAGCAGCGCGCGGCGCTTCGGGTTGTCGAGCAGGTCGTCCTGCAGGTACGGGTTGCGGCGCACGACCCAGATATCGCCGAGCACTTCATACAGCATCCGTGCCGAGCGGCCCGTGCGGCGCTCGGCGCGCAATTCGTCGAGCACCGACCACGCCTCTTCGCCGAGCAGGCGGATCACGATCTCGCGATCCGAGAAGGACGTGTAGTTGTAGGGAATCTCGCGCAAACGGGGCGCGGGGTCAGCGGCGACGGCGGCGGCCGCGCCATGCGGATCGAAAACTTGTGGTGCGTTCATGTTCGGACGACTCGGAGGGCCGATACACCGTGCACGGGCGTCGGCAAGCGCGTGGGCGCAATCTTGGGGAAATCTGTTCTGTTACCAGGCGCGCGGCTGTCCTTCATGGGGCCGGAGCGGGCGACTCGCCCCTCCTGGCCGGCGACAGGGCCTGGCGGCACTCGGAACCATCAGCACGATCGCGCGCGGCGCGCATGCCGTTCCGCCGCGGGGGTGGCTGCACGCGGCGTCGGCTTCAACGGGGCGATCCGAGGGTGCCTCTGCATCTTCCGATCCTTGATTCAAAACGGAATTCTAACCCATGATCGGGCCATGCGTGACACGTCGGACAGGTCGTGGGGCTATCCCCGCGAGCCGCGCCAGGCCTGGCTCGGCGCGATTTCGTGCGACCATTCGCCGTCCGTCCGGTCGGTAACCACGCGGTTAAACCGGTAAAAAAGGCAGCGCAACGTCGCAGACGCCCCGCCCGCACGGCCCCGCGAGCACCCGCTCGGCATGCCGCTTGCATGCAGGCAGACCCTTGGCGCTATCATTGATCCTTTACCGTCTGCTTCCGCACTGCACGCGAGCGCCCATGGCATCCCACGATTACCTGAAGAAAATCCTCACCGCGCGCGTCTACGACGTCGCGATCGAGACGGAACTCGAATCCGCCCGCAACCTGTCGGCCCGCCTGCGCAACGCCGTCTACCTGAAGCGCGAGGACAACCAGCCGGTGTTCTCGTTCAAGCTGCGCGGCGCGTACAACAAGATGGCGCACATTCCGGCGGACGCGCTCGCGCGCGGCGTGATTACGGCGTCGGCCGGCAACCATGCTCAGGGTGTCGCGTTCTCGGCGGCCCGGATGGGCGTCAAAGCCGTGATCGTCGTGCCCGTCACGACGCCGCAGGTGAAGGTCGATGCGGTGCGCGCGCACGGCGGCCCGAGCGTCGAGGTGATCCAGGCCGGGGAGTCGTACAGCGACGCCTATGCACACGCGGTCAAGGTGCAGGAAGAGCGCAGCCTCACGTTCGTCCACCCGTTCGACGATCCGTACGTGATCGCCGGCCAGGGCACGATCGCGATGGAAATCCTGCGCCAGCACCAGGGCCCGATCCACGCGATCTTCGTGCCGATCGGCGGCGGCGGGCTCGCGTCCGGCGTCGCGGCTTACGTGAAGGCAGTGCGGCCGGAGATCAAGGTGATCGGCGTGCAGGCCGAGGATTCATGCGCGATGGCGCAGTCGCTCAGCGCAGGCAAGCGCGTCGAGCTGAGCGAGGTCGGCCTGTTCGCGGACGGTACCGCCGTGAAGCTGGTCGGCGAGGAAACCTTCCGGCTCTGCAGCGAATACCTCGACGGCGTCGTGACGGTGAACACCGACGCACTGTGCGCGGCGATCAAGGACGTGTTCCAGGACACGCGCAGCGTGCTCGAGCCGTCCGGCGCGCTCGCGGTCGCAGGCGCGAAGCTCTATGCGGAACGCGAAGGCATCGAGAACCAGACGCTCGTCGCGGTCACGTCCGGCGCGAACATGAACTTCGACCGGATGCGCTTCGTCGCCGAACGCGCGGAAGTGGGTGAAGCGCGCGAAGCCGTGTTCGCGGTCACGATCCCCGAGGAGCGCGGCAGCTTCAAGCGCTTCTGCTCGCTCGTCGGCGACCGCAACGTCACCGAGTTCAACTACCGGATCGCCGATGCGCAGGCCGCGCACATCTTCGTCGGCGTGCAGATCAAGCGCCGCGGCGAATCGGCCGAGATCGCCGCGAACTTCGAATCGCACGGGTTCAAGAGCGTCGACCTGACGCACGACGAGCTGTCGAAGGAGCATATCCGCTACATGGTGGGCGGCCGTTCGCCGCTCGCGCTCGACGAGCGCCTGTTCCGCTTCGAATTCCCGGAACGGCCGGGCGCGCTGATGAAGTTCCTGTCGTCGATGGCGCCGGACTGGAACATCAGCCTGTTCCACTACCGCAACCAGGGCGCCGACTACAGCTCGATCCTCGTCGGGCTGCAGGTGCCGCAGGCCGATCGCGCCGAATTCGAACGCTTCCTCGCGGCACTCGGCTATCCGTATGTCGAGGAGAGCGCCAACCCGGCTTACCGCCTCTTCCTGTCGTAAAGGCGTCACGCATGAATCCCGAACATTCCCCGCTCGGCAAGGCCACCGTCTACGCCGCCCAGTACGACGCGTCGCTGCTGTTCCCGATCCCGCGCGCCGGCGCGCGCGAGCAGCTCGGCATCACGTCGGCGCTGCCGTTCTTCGGCACCGACATCTGGAACGCCTACGAGCTGTCGTGGCTCAACGCGCGCGGCAAGCCGCAGATCGCGGTTGCGACCTTCTACGTGCCGGCCGAATCGCCGAACATCGTCGAATCGAAGTCGTTCAAGCTGTATCTCGGCTCGTTCGCGCAGACGAAGTTCGATTCGATCGACGCGGTGCGCGACGCGCTGAAGCGCGACGTGTCGGCCGCGTGCGGCGCGACCGTCTCCGTGCAGCTCGTGTCGCCGCACGATTTCGGCAAGCTCGAAATGGACGAGCTCGACGGGCTGTCGCTCGACCGGCTCGACCTCGACACCGACGTGTACGAACCCGACCCGTCGCTGCTGACGGCCGCCGAGGACGAAGCGCCGGTCGAGGAGACGCTCGTGTCCGACCTGCTGCGCTCGAACTGCCCGGTCACCGGCCAGCCCGACTGGGGCAGCGTCCAGATCCACTATGTCGGGCCGCAGATCGACCATGCGGGACTGCTGCGCTACATCATCTCGTTCCGCAATCACACGGGCTTTCACGAGCAGTGCGTCGAGCGGATCTTCCTCGACATCCTGCATGCGTGCAAACCGGTGAAGCTCGCGGTGTATGCGCGCTATACGCGCCGCGGCGGGCTCGACATCAACCCGTTCCGCACCAACTACAACCAGCCGATGCCGGACAACGCGCGCAACGCGCGGCAGTGACGGCCGCGGGTGGCCGCCCCGGTTCGCAGTGGGCAGCGCGCGGCCGCCACGTCAAACTAAACAGCCCGGCCGGGTTCAACCGGCCGGGCTGTTTGTCATTGCGCGGACGGCCCTCACCCGCTGACCGGCCGCTCCGGAAGAATCTCCACCAGGCGCAACAGATAGCCGTCGGGATCCTGCACCAGCATCTCGACCTGGCCATGCTCGATCTCGTCCTCCCGATACCAGGACGTGCGCGGCTCGACGAACAGCGTCACGCCCGCGGCGCGAATCCTGTCGAGGATGGGATCGAGCGCGTCGACCTCGATCTGCAGATTTATCCCGCGCCCGAACGGCGGCTCCAGCGGGCCGGTCAGCCAGCCCTCGGGACTGTACTGCTCGAGCATCAGCTGAGCGCGCCCGATTTCAAGATAGACGAAGCCGTCTTCCGGACGCTCGAAGCAGATCCGGAATCCGAGCACGTCACGATAGAAGCGAACGCTTCCGGCAAGGTCCGAGCAGATCAGCTCCGGCACCAGCGCAGCCCATTCCATGCATGTCTCCCCATAGGGTCATGCGGCACCTTACATGAACGAGCGGGATGCATTGTGGCGGTTGCGGCCTCGGGAGCACCACCCGCCGGTCAACCGGCTCCCGGCACATGAAAAAACGGGCCCGGCGCACGTGAATGCGCCGGGCCCGTTGCGTAGCGGCTTGCCGTGGCGGCCTTACTTCGCCGGCGCCTTGTACGCGATGCAGTCGACCTCGACCTTGCAGTCGATGACCATGCTCGACTGCACGCACGCGCGTGCCGGCGGATGCTCGCCGAAGTACGAAATGAACACCTTGTTGAACGACGCGAAATCGCGCGCGTCGTCGAGCCACACGCCGCAGCGCACGACGTGCTCGAGGCCGTAACCGGCCTCCTTCAGGATCGCGATCACGTTCTCGATCGTCTGCTTCGACTGCGTGACGATGCCGCCTTCGACGACCTCGCCGTTCACCATCGGCGTCTGGCCCGACACGTACAGCCAGCCGTCGGCCTCGACCGCGCGTGCGAACGGCATCACCTGGCCGCCCGTGCCCTTCGCTTCGCCTACGCCATATCGCTTCATCGTTTCACTCCTTGTTTCGGTTACGGATGCGCGCACCGACGACGGCGCGCGCGGCAGATCGGAACAACCACCGCGTTCAGAACGCGGCGTCGGCACTCGCCGGCACGCGCTCGCCGCGCGCGACGAAGCCGCCGGCGCGCTCGCCGGTCGGCTGGCCGTTTTCATAAGTGAGCACGCCGTTCACCCACACGGCGTCGATCCCGTGCGCGGGCTGCTGCGGCTTCTCGAAGGTCGCGGCGTCGATCACGCTCGCCGGATCGAACAGCACGAGATCCGCGTGGTAGCCGACATGCACTTCGCCACGCTTCGCAATCCCGTAGCGGCGCGCGGACAGCGACGTCATCTTGCGGATCGCCTCCTCGAGCGGCAGCAGGTTCGTGTCGCGCACGTAGTGGCCGAGCACGCGCGGGAACGCGCCCCACAGCCGCGGGTGCGGCAGCGGATCGTTCGGCAGGCCGTCGGAACCGACCATCGTCGCGGGATGCGACAGGATCCGGCGCACGTCGTCCTCGGACATGTTGTGGTACACGGCGCCCGCCGGGCGGATGCGCTGCGCGGCTTCCTGCTCGCTCACGCCCCACTCGACCGCGATCGCCTTCAGCAGCTTGCCCGCCACTTCCGGGTGCGGCTCCGACCACGTGATCGTGATGTCGATGTCGCCCGTCACCTGCTTCAGGTCGAGCGTCGACGAACTGCGGCTGTACGGATAGCAGTCGCAGCCGACCGGCTGGTAGCGGCGCGCCCCTTCGAGCGACGCGAGCACTTCCGTGCTGCGCCCCCAGTTCGACGGGCCCGCGCACTTCAGGTGCGAGATCACGACCGGCACGCGCGCATGGCGGCCGACCTGGTACGCCTCTTCCATCGCATCGAGGATCGCGTCGAACTCGGTGCGCATGTGCGTCGTGTACAGCGCGCCCGCGTTCGCGAGCGGCTCGGCGAGCGCCATCACCTCCTCGGTCGGCGCCGCGAACGCGGAGCCGTACGCAAGACCCGACGACAGGCCGAGCGCGCCGTTCGCGAGCGCCTCCTCGAGCTGCGCGCGCATGCCGGCGATCTCGCCGTCGGTCGCCGCGCGGTCGAGGCGGTCCATCTGGTTGTTGCGCAGCGCCGTGTGGCCGACGAGCGCCGCGACGTTCACGGCCGGACGCGCGTCGTTCACGGCCGCGACATAGTCGGCGAAGGTCGGGTAAAGGAACGCCCCGCGCTCGCCGAGCAGGTTCATCGGATCGGGTGGATCGCCCGCGAGCGTCACCGGCGACGCGCTGATCCCGCAGTTGCCGACGATCACGGTCGTCACGCCCTGCGAGATCTTCGGCACCATCTGCGGCGCGCGGATCACGTGCGTGTCGTCGTGCGTGTGCACGTCGACGAAGCCCGGCGCGAGCGCGCGGCCGTTCGCATCGACGACATTCTCGGCAAGCCAGTTCGACAGGTTGCCGATCGCCGCGATCAGGCCGTTGCGGATCGCGACGTCGCGCGTGACGGGCGGCGCGCCGGTACCGTCGTAAAGCTGCGCGCCGACGATCAGCGTATCGGCGGCTTCGGGATGCGAATGCATGGTCAGTCTCCTACCGGTTGACGGTCTCCGCCGCCGCGATGCGCATCGAGCGCGTGCTTGATGCGACGCAGCGATTCTCGGCCCGCATCACCGAGCCGCAAGGCGACTCCGGTGACGAGCACGTCGATCGCCATCATCATCGCGTAACGCGATGTCGACGGCTTGTAAATGAAATCGGTTTCGAACGCGACGACCGGGATCAGGTGGTCGGCCAGCTTCGCGAGCGGTGACGCCGGCGCGGTGATCGCGATCAGCTTCGCGCCGTAGCGCTTCGCGAGCCGGCAGCTCTCGAGCAGCTCGGGCACGCGGCCGCTCACCGACAGCGCGACGACGACGGTATCGCGCGACAGCGTCGCGGCCACCATCCGCTGGAGCACGCTGTCCTGGTAGCTCGCGACCGGCCGGCCGAAGCGCACCAGCCGGAAGCGCAGCTCGTCGGCGAGCGCGGTCGAGCCGCCGCCCTGCCCGTACACGTAGGTCATCTTCGCAGCGGCGAGCAGGTCGGCCGCTTCCTCGAACGACGTATTGCGCAGCAACTGATGGTTGTGCGCGAGCGCGACACGAATTTCGTCATAGACCATCGACGCGGGGCTCGTGTCGTCGGCCGGCGCGTCGTCGGACGGCACCAGGAAGCGCTGGCCGACGGCCGCCGCCTGCGCAACCAGCACCTTCAGTTCGCGCACGTCGCGGCAGCCGACGGCCTTCGCGAAACGCGTGACCGTCGCGACGCTGACCTCCGCGTCGCGCGCAAGCGCGCCGATGCTCGCATGCGCGGCCCGCGCCAGGTCGGCGAGGATGAACGCGGCGACCTTGCGCTCGGCGTCACGCAACTCGGGCGCGCATTCGGCGATCCGCGCGACGATGTCGAGGACCGGCGGAGCGGCCGGAGCCGGATGGAGCTCGGCCGCGAGCGGAACGGACGGAGTGACGGGCGTATTCATCTGCGGAAAAAGGTGCGAAGCTCGATGTTACTAAATAACATCACCGCGCCGATGCTACTTTCTGTACCATCGGCGTGTCAACTTCAGTGCAATGCATAGTGATGATGGAGCGGGATGACATGAAAGTTACAAACTATCAGGAAGCAACGATCGATCCGTTCGGCAAGGGTCTCGGCAATCTGCCTAGCGCGAGCGTGCCGCTCGGCGACGCAGGCCGCCTCGAGTGGAACCTGCTTGCGGAAGACGTCAGCCTGCCGGCCGCCGTGCTGTACGAGGATCGCATCGAACACAACCTGAACTGGATGCAGGCATTCGTCCAGAAGTACGGCGTCAAGTTCGCGCCGCACGGCAAGACGACGATGGCGCCGCAACTGTTCCGCCGCCAGCTCGAAGCCGGCGCGTGGGGCATCACGCTCGCGACCGCGCACCAGACGCAGGCCGCGTATCACGGCGGTGTGCGGCGCGTGCTGCTCGCGAACCAGCTGGTCGGCCGCCAGAACATGACGATCATCGCCGGGCTGCTGTCCGATCCCGACTTCGAATTCTTCTGCCTCGTCGATTCGGCGGAGAGCGTCGACCAGCTCGGCCACTTCTTCGGTGCGCTGAAGAAGCCGCTGAACGTGCTGCTCGAGCTCGGCGTGCCGGGCGGCCGCGCAGGCGTGCGCGATGCCGCGCAACGCGAGGCCGTGCTCGCCGCGATCGCGCGCTATCCGGACACGCTGAAGCTGGCCGGTATCGAACTCTATGAAGGCGTGCTGAAGGAGGAAGGCGAGATCCGCACGTTCCTGCAGGAAGCGGTCGCGCTCACGCGCGAGCTGGCCGAGGCAGGCCGCTTCGCGCGTACGCCGGCAATCCTGTCCGGCGCCGGTTCGGCGTGGTACGACGTGGTCGCGGAAGAATTCGCGAAGGCGTCGAACGCCGGCTTCGCGGAAGTCGTGCTGCGTCCGGGCTGCTACCTGACGCACGATGTCGGCGTCTACAAGAAGGCGCAGACCGACGTGTTCGCGCGCAACCCGATCGCCCGCACGATGGGCGAAGGGCTGCTGCCCGCGCTGCAGCTGTGGGCCTACGTGCAGTCGGTGCCGGAGGCGGATCGCGCGATCGTCGCACTCGGCAAGCGCGACGCGGCGTTCGACGCGGGGCTGCCGGAGCCGGCACGCCACTTCCGCCCGGGCCGCGACACCGCGCCGCGCGACGTCGCCGCCGCCGAAGGCTGGGCGGTCACCGGGATGATGGACCAGCACGCGTACCTGCAGATCCCGCCGGGCGCGGACGTGAAGGTCGGCGACATGGTCGCGTTCGACATCTCGCACCCGTGCCTGACGTTCGACAAGTGGCGCCAGGTGCTCGTGCTCGATCCGCAGTTCAGCGTGACGGAAGTCGTCGAAACCTTCTTCTGACGCCCATCGCGCGCACCGCCCCGCCGTTCGCGCGGGGCGGCCGTCACGCGCGCTTCAAGCGGCCGGAGTACACTGCGCTTTCGTCCTCGGGGCCCCAGGCGGGCGTTGCACGCGCCTGCCGCGCGGGCCCTCAACGCAGCTCCACTGGAGAAAGCCATGGCCGCGAAGAAGATCCTGTTCCTGACCGGCGATTTCGCCGAAGACTACGAAACGATGGTGCCGTTCCAGGCGCTGCAGGCCGTCGGCCACCACGTCGATGCAGTCTGCCCGGGCAAGCGCGCGGGCGACAAGATCAAGACCGCGATCCATGATTTCGAGGGCGACCAGACCTACACCGAGAAGCCCGGCCACCAGTTCACGCTGAATGCGGCGTTCGACGACGTCGACGCGTCGCGCTACGACGCGCTCGCGATCGCGGGCGGCCGCGCCCCCGAATACCTGCGACTCGATCCGAAAGTGATCTCGCTCGTGCGCGAGTTCGCCGAAGCCGGCAAGCCGATCGCCGCGATCTGCCATGCGGCACAACTGCTCGCGGCCGCCGACGTGATCCGCGGCAAGCGCATCTCGGCCTACCCGGCCTGCGCCCCCGAGGTGAAGCTCGCGGGCGGCGAATACGCGGACATTCCGGTCGACGCGGCCGTGACCGACGCGCCGTTCGTCACCGCGCCCGCGTGGCCCGCGCATCCGGCCTGGCTCGCGCAGTTCCTCGCGCTGCTGGGCACGCGCATCGAGCTTTGAACCTGAAGTGAATTGAAATGAGATGAAGGGCCGGGCCGGCGGCGTACTCGCGCCGCCCTGCCCCGCGCTTCAGCGCGCGGCCGGCGTCGAGCCGACGTCCGCGATCCGCGACTCCAGCATCGCCAGCGCGCCCGACAGCGCATTCAGCACGTCGTCCGGCAATTGCGCCATCGTCTGCTCGAGAAACGCCTTGCGGCGCGGCAGGCATGCGTCGAACGCGGTGCGGCCGGCGTCCGTCAGTGTCACGTTGGTCACGCGATTGTCGCGTGCGTCGGATTCACGCTCGATCCAGCCGAGCGCGTCGAGCGACTTCAACTGGCGCGTGAGCGCACCCGGGTCGACGCGCAGCACTTCGACGAGCTTCTTCTGCGACGAATGCCCGCCCATCGTGTGCAACGCGACCATGATGCGCCAGCGCGGCATCGGTTGCCCGACCTGCGCCTCGAACGCGGTCATGAACGCGCGATACGTGCGTCCGAATTGCTGCAAGATCGCGACGCGGTCCTGTTCTTCCATGCGCTCAGTTCTACTCGTTCAATCGTTCAGTCGGCCGCGACATGCGGTTCGATCTTGCGCCGCAGCGCGATCGGCGGCACGCGGCGGCACTGCCACACCGACACCACGGCGACGACGGCCGCCATCGCGACGCCCAGGTGAATCGCGCCGACCAGCGATTCACGGGCGGCTTCCAGCAGCAGCGCGCCATTATGCCCGGCACGCGTCAGCTCCGCGACCAGGCCGCCCTGCGCGGCGCGATCGATCAGGATCTGCGGATCGGCGAGCTGCGCATGCCATTGCATCGCATGGTCGGTCGACAGCGCGTTGCGCACGCCGCTCGAATACATCTGGTTGACGAGCGTGCCGGTCAGTGCGGTGCCGACCATCCCGCCGACCATCCGCAGCGACTGCAGCAGCGCCGTCGCGATACCGAGGTGCTCGCGGCCGGCCGTCTGCTGCGCGAAGACGGTGAGGTTCGGCAGCACGAAACCGAGCCCGATGCCGCCCGCGACCATCAGCGCCATCAGCACCCACTTCGGCGTCGTGTGGGTCGACACGACGATGCCAGCGCAGGTGATCGCGAACAGCACGAAGCCGACGTGCAGCATCGCGTTCGGATTGCGGATGCGCGTGACGACCCGGCCGTTCATGATGCTGCCGATCGTGATGAACACGACGAGCGGCGTGATCACGAGCCCCGCCTCCTTCGGCGACATCCCGAACCCGCCCTGGAACAGCAGCGGCGCATAGAACAGCAGCGAGAACATCGAGAAGCCGGCGAGGATCGCCAGCACGAACAGCGCCGACAGCGCGCGATTGCCGAACATGTCGAACGGCAAGATCGGCTGCGCGCAACGCTTCTCCCAGTGCCACAGGCCGAAACCGGCCGCGACCGCGACGACGAGCAGCAGCGACGCCCAGCTCGCGACGCCGTACTTCGGCAGCCATTCGACGAACAGTTGCAGCGCGCCGAGCGACAGCGCGATCAGCAGCGCGCCCGGCCAGTCGAGCCGCATCTTGCGATCGTGCTCGACGTGACGCAGGTGCGGCAGGTAGCGCCACACGAACAGCAGCGACAGCAGGCCCACGGGCAAATTCACGTAGAACACCGAGCGCCAGCCGAACGACTGGGTCAGCACGCCGCCGAGCGACGGCCCGACCGCGTTCGCGATGCCGAACGCGGAGCTCATCAGCACCTGCCAGCGCAGCCGCACGACGGAATCGGGGAACAGGTCCGGAATGCACGCGAACGCGGTGCCGACCAGCATCCCGCCGCCGATCCCCTGCAGCCCGCGCGCGAGCACGAGCATCAGCATGTCGTTCGCCATCCCGCACAGCACGGACGCGCCGGTGAACACGACGATCGACACGATGACGAACGGCTTGCGGCCGTAATAATCGCCGAGCCGGCCGAAGATCGGCACCGTGATCACGGAACTGAGCAGGTACGAGGTCGCGACCCACGCGTACAGGTCGAAACCGCGGAGCTCGGCGACGATGGTCGGCAACGCGGTGCCGACGACGGTCTGGTCGAGCGCGACCAGCATGGTGACAAATGAGATCCCGATCATCGCCAGCAGCGATTCGCGGAACGGCAGGACTTGCCCGCTCGAATGGTGGGCGGCAGTATGGACGGCCATTTTTTGTTGGCGCAACTTTTGACGAGTCAAACAATCTTAAAATTCTAGCACGCCGGAGTAATCTAGGCTGGCGACGGTCAATGCCAAGGAGAAAGATGGAACCGATTTCAATCACCCCCGCGACCACGCTGTCGCCGGAGGATCGGGACGCGCTGGGGCGCGCGAAGCAGGTGCTGGAAAGCCCGTCGCTGACGATGAAGCTGACGGGCATGCTCGGCGCGCCGGTCGAGAAAATGATCGCCCGGCTGCCGGATTTCGCGACCGGCAAGATCAACGACGCGACACAGCTCGCGCTGCGCAAGTGCCTGAACATCGCGCTGCGCACGCTCGGCAAGCCGCCCGCGCCGGACGCCGAGCCCGACAAGCCGAGCAACCTGCTGCACAAGCTCGCGGTCGCGACGACCGGCGCGGCCGGCGGCGCGTTCGGCTTTCTCGCGCTGCCGGTCGAGCTGCCGGTGACGACGACGCTGATCTTCCGCTCGGTGTGCGACATCGCGCGCAGCGAGGGCGAAGACCTGAGCTCGGTCGATACGCAGTTGCAATGCCTGGCCGTGCTCGGCATGGGCGGCAACCCGGACAAGCAGGAAGAGGACGCCGATCTCGGCTATTTCGTGCTGCGCGGCGCGCTCGCGCAGGCGATCTCGAAGGCGTCGTCGGACATCACGACGAAGGGCATCGCCGCGCACAGCTCGGCGGCCGTGTTCAAGCTCGTGCAGACGGTGGCGTCGCGCTTCTCGGTGCAGGTGACCGAGCAGATGGCCGCGAAGTCGATTCCGGCGATCGGCGCCGTGCTCGGCGCAACCGTCAATACGCTGTTCATCGACCACTTCCAGCAGATGGCGCACGGCCACTTCACCGTGCGCCGGCTCGAGCGCAAGTACGGCTCGGTGGCCGTCAAGGCCGCGTATCAGGCGATCGACGTCTCGCCGGCGCGCTGAACCGCACGTTCGACCGCGACGCGGCGCAGGAACGCGGCCGCGCGGTCGAGCGCGTCGCGCGCTTCCGGCACCATCGGCGCGTACAGCTGCCACACGTGCGGCATGTCCGGCCACACCTCGATCTCCACCGCGACCCCGGCGGCCTTTGCCTTCTCGGCGACGCGGCGCGAATCGTCGAGCAGCACCTCGGTGCTGCCGACCTGGATATACAGCGGCGGCAGGCCCGCGAAATCCGCATAGAGCGGCGATGCGTACGGATTCGTGCCCGGCTCGTCCCCCAGGTACAGCTTCGCGGCCTTCGGCAACGCCGCGCCCGCGAACATCGGATCCGCGCCGTCGTTCGTGCGCAGCGTGGCACCGGTGGCGGCCAGGTCGGTCCACGGCGAGAACAGGATCGCGCCGGCCGGCAGCGGCTCGCCGCGGTCGCGCAGCGCGACGAGCGTCGCAAGCGCGAGGCCGCCGCCCGCCGAATCGCCGCCGAGCACGATCGACTCGGGCGGCGTGCCGAGCGCCAGCAGTTGCCGGTATGCGGCCAGCGCATCGTCGAGCGCGGCCGGGAAGCGGTTTTCGGGTGCCAAGCGGTAATCGAGCGAGAACGAGCGCACGCCTGCGCGCTTCGTCAGGCCGAACACGAGCGGACGGTGGGTCTTCGTCGAACAGAAGTAATAGCCGCCGCCGTGGAAGTACAGCAGCGTGCGGCCGGGCCCGCGGCCCGCGCCCGCGTCGGTGCGTTCGAGCCATTCGCCGCGCAGCGGCGCATCGCCCGGGCCATAGCACTGGCGCAGCCGGTAGCCCGACGGCGCGCGGCGCGGCACGACCATCCGCAGGTCGGTAAAGCGCCGCGCGCGGGCGGGATCGAGCACTTCGCGCGTGGTCTCGGGACGGAACTGCCAGCGCAGCAGCCAGCAGGCGAACTTGCTTTGCCAACTCATCGGACGCACTCCGTAATCACAGTGTGACGATGGTACGTGCGATCGTTCCCGCACCGCTCGACAGGTGCCTCTACATCAAACGCCGGCGCTCAGTTCGCCGGCATCACCTGGCCGCGGATCTCGCCGGACGGGTGCTCCTTCGTATGGACGTTGAAGTACCACTTGCCGCCCATCAGGTCGGTAACCTGCGCGTCGGTGAGTTCCTTCGAGCCCTTGATCGGGCTTGCCAGTTCGTCCTTCGGAATCGGCACCTGCACGCCCGCGTTCTGGCCGACCGGCGCCGGCCCGTGGAAATGCGCGGCGGTGGCCGGCCCCGTGAGGTGTTCGTAAGTGACCGCCCACTGAAGCATGTGCGTGGCCGTGTCGTAGGTGGCCTCGACATCGCCCGAGCCCTTGGTTGCCGTTGGCGGCACTTCGCTCGACGGCTGGAGATTGGCGGACAGGCGCACCGTTTCGGCGGCGGCGCTGCCGGCGGCCAGCACGCCCGCGAGTAACGCGACCTGGAGCAAACGCAGCTTGAGCATGGACTCTCCTTGTACGACGTTGTACGCCGCCCGAGCGGGGGCGCCAGACATGATGGTAGTCGATCGCCACCGATCCGGGCGTCCACCGAACGGCCATGCAGCGAATCGCCGCACCGCGCACGGCCGGCCCTTTCGCGCGACGCACGACGCACGACGCGTCAGTCTGCGTCAGACTGGAATGGACCTTTGCAGCCTGATGACTGAATCCGCGCGCGGCCTTTCGCTACACTTCGTTTCACAGTTGCTTGTTTCCTTCGTCCGAAGGAGTCTGCGAGTATTCACGCGGCCGCCCGGCCGCGTTTTTTTTTGCGCACGTCGCCGTCGGATCCGGCTCACACCGTATCAAGCATGACGAAGCGATCGCGCCGTTTCACATCACGCGCGATAGCCCGGATCGATGCGATCGACGATACGCTGCAGCGCGTCGAACGCGTCCTGCCCCGCGCCATGCTTCGGATCGAAATTCAGCGAATCGCGCACGCACCCTTCGAGCACGGGCGGCGCGATCGGCAGCGCGTCGCCGATCGCATGCGTGGCGACCTGCACCTCGCACGCGCGATTGAGCAGCCACATCAGCGAGAATGTCTGCGCGAGCGTCGTGCCGATCGTCACGGGCCCATGGTTGCGCAACAGCAGCACGGGCCGCCCGCCGGCGCTCTCGACGATGCGCCGCCCCTCTTCGAGATGCACGGTGATGCCCTCGAAGTCGTGATACGCGATCTTCCCGTACAGCTGCGCCGAATAGAAATTCGAGAACGACAGCCCGTCGCGCGAACAGCACACGGCCATCGTCGGCGTCGTGTGCACGTGCATCACGCAGTGCGCATCGGGCAGCGCCGCATGGATCGCGCTGTGAAACGTGAAGCCGGCCGGGTTGATCGGCCAGTCGGAATGACCGATTACGTTGCCGTCGATGTCGATCTTCACGAGGTTCGACGCGCACACCTCGCGGTAGTGGAGCCCGAACGGGTTGATCAGGAAATGCCCGTCCTCGCCCGGCACGCGCAGCGAGATATGGTTGTAGATCAGCTCGGTCCAGCCGAGATGATCGAAGATGCGGTAAGCCGCCGCGAGCTGCACGCGCGCCTGCCATTCGGCTTCGGAGAAACGGGCGGGACGCGTGAACGGCTGGTTCGGGACACGTTGCATGGGGGAACTCCGGTTGCGGGTGTGCGCGGCACGCGTGGCGCGGGCCGTCCGGCGGCACGTCGCGCGCGCCACACTAGTTGCGCACACAACCATATCATCATTCCCCACGCACCGGAAACGCGGGTTTAGCCGAAGCGCTTCCGTCCCCTTAAAGCTGGTCGTCGACCGGCAGCAGCATGAACATGCCGGTCATCAGGTTGCGCAGCAGCCCCGCGTGCGGATCGACGTGATAGGTGGTCGGCCGGCCGTCATCGAGGCCCGTCCATTCGAGTTCGGGCGACCCGCCGCCCGCCGGTGTCACGAGGCTCACGCGGTAGCTGTCATCCGGCTGCGTCACGCGCGCAAAGATCGTCGCGACTTGCTGCGCGAGCGCCGGGCTGTGGATCACGAGCGCCAGTTCGGTATTCAGGTGCGCGGAACGCGGATCGAGGTTCATCGAGCCGATCACGAGGATCTTCCGGTCGATCACGTACGCCTTCGCATGCAGGCTCGCGCGCGAGCGCGACCCGAACAGGCGCGGGCGCTGCCGGCCCGGCTGCGCCTTGAACTCGTAAAGCTCGACGCCGTGCTGCAGCAGCGGCACGCGATACGGCCCGTAGCCGGCCTGCACGGCGACCGCGTCGGTCGCGGCGAGCGAATTGGTCAGGATCGCGACACGCACGCCGCGCGCGGTCGTGTCGCCGAGGATCTTCACGCCCGCGTCGTGCGGCACGAAATACGGCGAAAACGCGAGGAATTCCTGCTGCGCGCCGCGCGTGAGCTCGACCAGGCGCTGCATCGGCGGGCTCACGTACGCATCGGTCGGCTGCGCGACCTTGTCGGGCGCATCGACCTTGAACTCGGCCGGCGCCCACACGAGCGCGAGCTCGTCGCGCGCGATCTGCTGCGCGAGCGGCGTCGCGTTCAGCGGCTTCGCGTTGTACGGATCGGCGTTCTTGCGCCAGTGGGCGCGTAGCTCGTCGCGCGTCGCGTCGAGGTCCTTCGGATCGAACGACTGGTGATTCAGCACACGCAGCGGATAGCTGCTCGCGCTCGACCAGTACGTGTCGAAGCTCGCCGAGACGTCGTTCGTCACGGGGCCGGCGGCCAGTACGTCGAGATCGCGGAACTGCAGCGTCGGGCTCGCGCTGAAGTATTCGTCGCCGAGATTGCGGCCGCCGACGATCGCGATCTGGTTGTCTGCGATCATCGCCTTGTTGTGCATCCGGCGCGTGAAGCTGTCGATGCGCGTGAAGAAATTGGCCGTGCGCTCGACCATGCGCTGCTGCGACGCGCCGAACGGGTTGAACACGCGGATCTCGATGTTCGGGTGCGTGTTCAGCGCGGCCATGATGCGATCGATGTCGCGGAAGTTCAGGTCGTCGACCAGCATCCGTACGCGCACGCCGCGATCGGCCGCGTACAGCGCCGCGGCGAGCAGCAGTTTGCCGGTCGTGTCCTCGGTCGCGATGTAGTACTGCATGTCGAGCGTTTTCGTCGCGGCCCGCGCGAGCGCGATGCGCATCTGCAGCGCCTCGGTGCCTTCCGGCAGCAGCCGGAAACCCGACTGGCCCGGATGCGCGGCCTCGGGCGCGGCCAGCGCGTCACGCAGCGGCGTCGCGGCATCGGGTGGCAACGCGCGGGAGACCGGGCGATCGAGCGTGGTGGCGGGTGGATGCGTCGCGCACGCGGCGACGAGCGACAGCAGCACACAGACGGCCAGCGCGCGGGCCGGGCGGCATGCAGCGCGCCATGACGGCGCGGCCGGCGCGCGCCGGATCAAAGACGTGAACACGGAGGCTTCCTCGACTGGCGGAACAAAGGGCCCGCATGCGCCGCGACGCGCGGCTGGCGCACGGTTCCGGCCGATTCTAGAGGGCGCCCGATGAACCGGTCAATCGCGCGGGGCGGCGCCGACCGCTTCGGACCGCGGGCCGGCGCCCGCCTGCCGGGCATCGATGCCCCGCCGCACCGGAGGCGCCCGCCGGACGGGCTACGCATCGAAGCGGTCCGACCAATCTCAGGCCCCGTCGCCGCTGCGCTCGAAATGGCTGCGCACGTAGTCGATGTGCGTCTGCATCGCGGTGCGCGCCTCTTCGGGACGTTGTGCGCAGATGGCTTCGCACACGACGCGGTGCTGCAGCAACAGCAGCTCGGACGCCTGCTCGTCGTGCGTCGTCATGCCCGCCACGTTGATCGTAATGTGTTCGCGCAGCATCCCGATCACGCTCGTATGCAGGTGCAGGAACATCGTGTTGTGCGACGCGAGCGCGATCGCCTCGTGCAGCTTCGCGTCGGTCGCGGCTTCGACGGCCGCGGCACCGTTCGCGTGCGCGGTTTCGAGCTCGCGCAGCAGCGCACGGATCCGGCGGCGGTCGTTCGCGTCGGCGCGCAACGCGGCGAAATACGCGGTCGCGCCTTCGAGCACGCGGCGGAACTCGAGGATGTCGTCGCGCAGCGCGGGGTGATCGGCGACCAGTTGCCCCCACGGCGACGCGATGCCGGCGCGCAACTGGTCCGTCACGTAGACGCCCGCGCCGCGCCGGCTCTGCAGCAGCCCGCGTGCGACGAGCCGCTGGGTCGCCTCGCGCACCGTATTGCGCGCGACGCCGTATTCCTGCGCGAGCACGCGCTCGGCCGGCAGGCGTGCGCCGGCCGGCCAGGTGCCGTCGAGCAGCGCCGTCTCGATCTTGCGCATCACCACTTCGGTCCGGCCCCGTGCCGTCATCGCTGCCATCGTCGCGTCTCCCTGCGCAATGCGTGCCGCGCCGATTGGCCCAACCAATTTGAGCTGCGGCGCCGTCGCGGGAATTATGCAGCGAAATCGTCGTCCCGCATCCGCATGCCGGGCCGTCGCCTCTGGAGCGAGACATGAACGAAAGGCAGTACCCCGCCGCCGCCCCCGCGAACGTCTATCTGTTCGCGACCTGCCTGGTCGACCTGTTCGTCCCCGAAGCCGGGCTCGACGCGGTCCGGCTGCTGGAACGCGAAGGCCTGACCGTCCACTATCCGCGCGGCCAGAGCTGCTGCGGGCAGCCGGCCTACAGCAGCGGCAATCCCGACGAAGCGCGCCGCGTCGCGGCCGCGCAGCTCGACCTGTTCGCCGAACCGTGGCCCGTGATCGTGCCGTCCGGCTCGTGCGGCGGAATGATCCGGCACCATTGGCCGGCGCTGTTCGCCGACGATCCCGTCCACGGCCCGAAGGCCCGTGCGATCGCGGAACGTACCTACGAACTCACCGAATTCCTCGTACACGTGCTCGACGTGCGGCTCGATGCGCTCGCCGCGCCGGCCGGCGCCGACGAGCGCGTGGTGCTGCACACGTCGTGCGGGGCCCGCCGCGAGATGGGTACCCGCGTGCACGGCGTCGCGCTCGTCGACGCGCTGCCGGGCGTGACGCGCATCGAACACGAACGCGAATCCGAATGCTGCGGCTTCGGCGGCACGTTCTCGCTGAAGCATCCCGACATCTCCGGCGCGATGGTGCGCGACAAGGTCGCGTCGGCCTGCGCGACGGGCTGCGACCGGCTCGTGTCCGCCGACTGCGGCTGCCTGCTGAACATCGGCCACGCGGCCGACAAGTCCGGCGCGCCGCTGCCGGTCGAGCACCTCGCGAGCTTCCTGTGGCGCCGCACGGCCGGCGCCGCATCGCTGCGCGGAGACAAGCAATGAGCGCGCGCGACGCAATCCTCCAGCGGCTGCGCGCCGCCGCCCCGGGTGTCGCCGCCGAGGCCGCCCCCGCGCTCGACGCGCGCATCGACACGCATTACGACGCGCGCCGCGCGCAGACCGGGACCGCACACGACCCGCACGCGCTTGCCCGCGCGATGCAGGCCGCGCTCGCCGCGTCGCACGCGGACGTCTGGTGCGCAACCGGCGACGAATGGCCCGCTCAGCTCGCCGCGCGGCTCGTCGATGCCGGCGTGCGCCGCCTGCTGCTCGACCCGGCCCGCGCCGAATCCGCAGCACTCGCCCGCGCGCTGCCCGACACGGTCGCGCCTGTACCGTTCGACCGGCCGATCGACGCGTGGAAGGCCGAACTGTTCGACACGATCGACGCGGGCTTCACCGTCGCGCGCTCGGGCATCGCGGCCACCGGCACCGTCGTGCTCGCCCCCGATGCCGGCACGCCGCGCACGGTGTCGCTGGTGCCGCCGCTGCATGTCGCGCTCGTCCATGCAGACACGCTGCACCCTGACCTGCACGCGGCCGTGCACACGGAGCGCTGGCACGCCGGCATGCCGACCAACCTCGTGCTGGTGTCGGGCCCGTCGAAGACCTCCGACATCCAGCAGACGCTCGCCTATGGCGCACACGGCCCGCGCCACCTGTGGGTCGTGATCGTCACCGACACGGCCGTCGCACGCCCGGCCGCCCCCGCCCGCGAGGACCTCCCGCAATGAGCGACCACACGCTGCAATTCGTCGCCCCCGGCGACTTCAAGACCCGCGCGCGCGCCGCGCTCGACGATCCCGCGCTGCGCAACAGCTTTCGTGGCGCGATGGACTTCCTGCAGGGCAAGCGCGCAACGCAGTTCCCCGACGACGCCGAGCTGCAACAGCTGCGCGACCTCGGCGAAGCGGTGCGGCAGCACGCACTCGCGCAGTTGCCCGCGCTGCTCGAGCGGCTCGAGACGAAGCTCACCGAAGCCGGCGTGCACGTGCACTGGGCCGAGACGGCCGCCGACGCGAACGCGATCGTGCTCGGCATCGCGCAGGCGAAGAAGGCGCGCCGCGTGATCAAGGGCAAGTCGATGGCGAGCGAGGAAATCGAGCTGAACCATTACCTCGCGGAGCACGGTGTCGACTGCATCGAATCCGACATGGGCGAGTTCATCGTGCAGCTCGCGGGCGAGAAGCCGTCGCATATCGTGATGCCGGCGATCCACAAGACGCGCAGCGACATCGCCGAACTGTTCGAGGAACACATCCCCGGCACGCGCTATACGGAGGACGTCGACGAGCTGATCCAGACCGGCCGGCGCGCGCTGCGCCGCGCGTTCGCCGATGCGGACATCGGTCTGTCCGGCGTGAATTTCGCGGCGGCCGACACGGGCACGCTGTGGCTCGTCGAGAACGAAGGCAACGGCCGCCTGTCGACGACGGTACCCGACACGCACATCGCGATCATGGGGATCGAGAAGGTCGTCGAGAAGCTCGAGCACATCGTGCCGCTGTCGAGCCTGCTCACACGCTCGGCCACCGGCCAGGCGATCACGACCTACTTCAACCTGATCTCGGGCCCGCGCCGCGACGGCGAACGCGACGGCCCGCGCGAGCTGCATCTCGTGCTGCTCGACAACGGCCGCACGCAGGCCTACGCGGACGAGCAGCTGCGCGCGACGCTGCAGTGCATCCGCTGCGGTGCGTGCATGAACCACTGCCCCGTCTATACGCGCATCGGCGGCCACGCGTATGGCACGACCTACCCGGGCCCGATCGGCAAGATCATCTCGCCGCACCTGCTCGGCCTCGACGCGACGGCCGACCTGCCGACCGCGTCGACGCTGTGCGGCGCATGCGGCGAGGTGTGCCCGGTGCGGATCCCGATCCCGCAACTGCTCGTGCGGCTGCGCACCGAGGCGAACCGCAAGCCCGACGAACCGGTCGCGCATCCGCTGCGCGGCCAGGGCGCGAACTACAACCGCGCGGAAGACCTCGTGTGGCGCTTCTGGTCGGGTGCGTTCGCGCATCCGCGCGCGTACCGCGCGTTCCGCTGGGCCGCGACGCGCCTGCGTGCGCTGACGCCCGCCAAACAGATGGGCTGGACGCAGCACCGCACGCCGCTCGAACCGGCGCCGCGCAGCCTGTCCGACCTGCTGCGCGCACGCGGCCAGCCCGAGTAGCCGTTCCGTTTTTCAAGCCGTACCGACAAAAACCTATGGAGGAGACATCCATGCAGGCCTGGCATCAGATCTACACCCCGCTCGGCAGCCTCGGGCTGTCGGCGTTCGTCGCCGCAATCCCGATCATCTTCTTTTTCGTTGCACTGGCCGTGCTGCGGCTCAAGGGCCACGTCGCCGCGGCGATCACGCTGCTGCTGTCGCTCGGCGTTGCAATCCTCGCGTACGGCATGCCCGTGCCGCAGGCGCTCGCGGCCGCCGGCTTCGGCTTCGCGTACGGCCTGTGGCCGATCGCGTGGATCATCGTCGCGGCCGTGTTCCTGTACAAGATCGTCGTGAAGACCGGCCAGTTCGACATCATTCGCGCGTCCGTGCTGTCGATCACCGACGACCAGCGCCTGCAGATGCTGCTGATCGGCTTCTCGTTCGGCGCGTTCCTCGAAGGCGCGGCCGGCTTCGGCGCGCCCGTCGCGATCACCGCCGCGCTGCTCGTCGGCCTCGGCTTCAAGCCGCTGCACGCGGCAGGACTGTGCCTGATTGCAAACACCGCACCGGTCGCGTTCGGCGCGATGGGCATCCCGATCATCGTCGCCGGGCAGGTGACGGGCATCGATCCGTTCCATATCGGCGCAATGGCCGGCCGCCAGCTGCCGCTGCTGTCGCTCGCGGTGCCGTTCTGGCTCGTGTTCATGATGGACGGGCTGCGCGGCGTGCGGCAGACGTGGCCGGCCGCGCTCGTCGCGGGCGGCAGCTTCGCGGTGACGCAGTACTTCACGTCGAACCACATCGGGCCCGAGTTGCCGGACATCACGTCGTCGCTCGTCAGCCTCGTCGCGCTCGCCGCGTTCCTGAAGGTCTGGCAGCCGCGCACCGCGAAGCAGACGGCGGGCGGCATCGCCGCGTCGGGCGGCGGCGCCGCGCTCGCGGGCTTCGGCGGCGCGGGCTCGCGCAACGGTTTCAGCACCGGCACGAGCCGGCAGGCCTCGCCGTACACGCTTGCGCAGACCGTGCGCGCATGGTCGCCGTTCCTGATCCTGACGGCCGTCGTCACCGTCTGGAGCATCGCGCCGTTCAAGGCGCTGTTCGCCGCACACGGCGCACTCGCGTCGACCGTGCTGAAGTTCCATGTGGCGGGGCTCGACCAGCTCGTCGTAAAGACCGCGCCGATCGCCGCGACGCCGAAGGCGCTCGACGCGGTGCTGAAGATCGATCTCGTGTCGGCGGTGGGCAGCGCGATCCTCGTGACCGCGCTGATCTCGATGGCGCTGCTGAGGATGAAGCCGCGCGACGCGCTCGTCACGTTCGGCGAGACGCTGAAGGAGCTGACGCGCCCGATCCTGTCGATCGGCCTCGTGCTCGCGTTCGCGTTCGTCGCGAACTATTCGGGGATGTCGTCGACGCTCGCGCTGATGCTGGCCGCGACCGGCGCCGCGTTCCCGTTCTTCTCGCCGTTCCTCGGCTGGCTCGGCGTGTTCCTGACGGGCTCGGACACGTCGTCGAATGCATTGTTCTGCTCGCTGCAGCAGGCCACGGCCCATCAGCTCGGCGTGCCCGAGACGCTCGCGGTAGCCGCGAACACGACGGGCGGCGTGACCGCGAAGATGATCTCGCCGCAGTCGATCGCGGTCGCCTGTGCGGCGACGGGCCTCGTCGGCAAGGAGTCGGAGCTGTTCCGCTTCACGGTGCGGCACAGCCTGCTGTTCGCGGTGATCGTCGGGTTGATCACGCTCGTGCAGGCGTACGTGCTGCCGGGCATGGTGCCGTAAGCGGCGCACACCCAAAAAACAAAACCCCACGCCCGGAAGAGCGTGGGGGTTTTCATTTCGCCGGTTGATCGCCCGCTTCGGCAGGCGATCGGTTGCGCGATCAGCTGCCCTTCGCGATGCGATCCTCGATGTGCTGCGCACGGCTCGCCGACGACGGGTGCGAGCTCATCATCGAGCTTTGGCCGCCGTCGAGCTTCGCGAGCTTCTGGAATGCGGTGACGAGGCCCTTCTGGTTCATGCCCTTCTGCTTCATCAGGTCGAACGAGTAATCGTCGGCCGCGCTTTCCTGCGTCTGCGAGAACTGCGCGTTGATGAACTTCTCGGTGATGTCGCCGAGCTGCGAGCTCGTCAGTGCCGCCACGCCCGGCGATGCCGCGCCGGCCGCGGTGCGCGCCGCGCTGACCGCGTAGGCCGTCTGCATCGCCTTCTTCGAGTGACCCAGTGCAACGTGGCCCATTTCATGGCCGATCACGCCGCGCAGCTCGTCGTCGTTCATCTGGTCCATCAGGCCGCTGTACACGCGCACGCAGCCGTTGCCCATCGCCCACGCGTTGACGTCCTTGGTCATGTAGACCTTGTAGTTGATCTTCTGGCCGTTCAGCGTCATGTCGCCGAAGCCCTTCATCACTTTCGTCAGGCGCTTCGCGTACGCGCTGTTCGCCGGCGCGATCTTCGATTCGGCATCGCTCGCCTTGCACGAGTCGTTCGACAGTGCGGCGATGTCGGTATCCGACAGCGTCGCTGCCTTGTACAGGCTGGTCCCCGCCGACGTCAGGCTGTTCGCGTCCAGGCTCTGTACCCCGCCGCACGCGCTCAACAGAAACGCCACGCCACACGCTGCCACCGCTTTCTTGAGTTGCATCCCGGAATCCCTCGATAGTTGTATTTGGGAGCGGCGATTTTGCATAATCCGGCAGAAAATTACCAGATGTTTACATCCGATGACACGTTCATTACTTGTCGGACTGGAACGAAGCGACGCGCCGGCGCGGGATTGGCGACGGAAAAGGAACAATCGCCGCGGCCGGGCGGCGATCGGAATGGAAACCGGGCCCGCTCAGGCTGTTTGATCGCGGCGGCGTCGCGTCAGCCGCCGCGCGACCAGCATCGGCAACCGCACCGCGAAGCCGGTGAACAGGCGCAGGTGCATCCATGCGAGCAGCGCGTTGTCGCGGCCGTAATGGAAGTGCGAGACGCCGCCCTCGTGGCGGCCGAAATAGCGCACCGGCGCGTCGATGCGGATCGGCCGCACGCCGGCCCAGCACAGGCGCACGGCCGCCTCGGGATCGAAGTCGAAGCCGCGCATCCACGGCTGGCGGCGCATGATCGCGGCAAGCGGCGCGACCGGATACACGCGGAACCCGTACAGCGAATCGCCGATCCCGGCCCACAGCGTCTCGAGGTCGGCCCACGCGTTCGACAACCGGCGCCCCTGCACGCGCAGCTGCGGCGCGCTCGCGTCGAACTTCGGCACGCCCAGCACCATCGCGTCGGGCGCAGCCTGCGACGCGGCCATGAACGCGGGAATCAGGTCCGCCGGATGCTGGCCGTCGGAATCCATCGTCAACACATGCGTGAAGCCGCTCGCAGCCGCCGCGTCGAGCCCGGCGAGCACCGCGGCGCCCTTGCCGCGGTTCTCCGGCAGCACGATCACGCGCAAGCCCGGGTCGCGCTCGGCCATCGCCTGCAGCCGCTCGGCGCTGCCGTCGGTGCTGCCGTCGACCACGACCCACACCGGATTCCACTGCGCACGGGCATTGCGCACGGTCGTGTCGACCTTGGCGCCCGGGTTGTAGCTCGGAATCAGGACGAGATGGGTGGATGAGGCGTGCAGCTTGGACATGGAAACGGCCGATTGCGAAGACAGGGATCCTGACAAAAGTTTATGACCTGCCGGCGACCGCCGGCAGGCTTCGTCGACACCGCCCGCGCGCGGGGCCGGTTGCTCGATCGTGAGGCTTTCACGCTTCATGACAGCCACGCCTCCTCATGACCCGCGCTGGCCTCGATCTCGACCAGCAGGTCGTCGCGGCACACGTCCGCGTGGACGACGAGCGGCCGCACGCCGGGGCCGGCCGCCTCGCGCAACACGCGCTCGATCGCGGCCAATGCGTCGGGATCGCCGGCGTCGCGCACGTAGACGCGATAGCTCAGGTCGGCGAGCGAGAACGGGCCGTGCCCCTGGCGCGCGGCCTGCTCGAGCACGGCCGCGAGGTTCGCAACCGTCTCGCGCGTTTGCGCGACGACGTCGCCGCGATGCACGGTGCGGTGCCCGACGATGCTCGCGGTGCCCGACACGAACAGCACCGGCGCGGCGTCGCCTTCCGGCCATGCGGCTGCGCGCGCGAACGTCGGCGCGCGCGGGCCGTACTCGGCCGGATAGTGATACGCGCTGACCTGGCGCGGGTTCTCGACCGGATCGGCCGGCGTGCGGCTCGCGAGGAAATGGATCGCGAGCGGCGCGGCCGGCGATGCATCGCCCGCGACCGGCACGATCGAACCGAGCGCGCATGCGGCCGGCACGCCGCCCGTCAGTGCGCGGCGGCACGCGTCGAACGCGCGCTGGCGGCCGATATTGAACTGACGATAGCGCTCGATCCCGAACTGCACCGCGTTGATCGCCGGCACGGTATTCCAGATGCGCAGCGGATGCGGCATGCCGAGCGAATCGAGCACGTCGAACAGCGTGCGGTACGCATCGTGCGTCGCGCGTTCGAGCGGTGTGCCGCCGTCGGGCGATTCATGCGATTCGCTCGTCTCGTGCACGACGATGCTGCCGAACACGAGGCCCGCCGTTTCGCTGTAGCGATAGTGCAGCGCGCCGCGCCGTTCGCTGCGCAAGTCGTGCGCATGGCATTGCCAGATTTCGCAGACGGCGTCTTCCGGCGCAATGCCGGCGCCGAGCAGCGCCATCGGCACCGGCGCGACCGGCAGGTCGGGCACGACATCGGCCAGCATCCGTGCCGCGGCGTCCGCGTGCGATCCGGTTCCAGATTCGCGCTGCCGGTCGCCCGCGCCGATGCATACCGCACCCAATGCGCCAGGAAACGCGCGCTCGAATCCGCCGCCATGACGGTGCGCATCGTGCAGCAACGCGGCGAGCCGCGCGTGGCTCATCCGGACGAGCCGCAGTGCGCGATCGCCGCCGCACGCGAGCGGTTCGCTCGATCCCGATGCGGCGTGCCCGGCCGCCATCGGCCCGCGCGCGACCGGCGCGGCGGAGGACGACAGGGAACACGGGCGCCGTTCGGCGTCGACTGGATGCACGGACACTTCGATTTCCTCACTATGCGGCGCAGGCCGCGCAACATCGCGGCCTGCGCCGCGTTGCGTTAGGTCACGCCGACGCTGCGCGCTTCGTCATGCCAGCCCGCCGTTGACGGACAGCACCTGCCCCGTCACATAGGCCGCGGCGTCGGATACCAGGTACGCGACCATCGCCGCGACTTCGTCGGGCCGGCCCGCGCGCTGCGCGGGCACGAGCTGCTTGATGCGTTCCGCGGGAAACGCGTGTTCGGCCATCGGCGATTCGATGATGCCGGGCGCGACCGCATTCACGGTGATGCCGCGCGACGCGAGCTCCAGCGACAGCGACTTCGTCGCGCCGATCAACCCTGCCTTCGCGGCCGCGTAGTTGACCTGCCCGCGATTGCCGGTCACGCCGGCCACCGACGCGAGGTTGACGATCCGGCCGCGCCGCGTGCGGATCATCGGCAACAGCAGCGGCTGCGTGACGTTGAAGAAGCCGTTGAGCGTCACGTCGATCACGCTGTGCCACTGTCGGCGCGACATGCCGGCCATCGGCGCATCGTCGTGAATGCCCGCGTTGTTGACGAGGATCTGCACCGGCGCATCGTCGATGAACGGCGTCAGCGCGGCGAGCGTCGCATCGGCGTCGGTCACGTCGAACGCGATCGCGTGCGCGGTGCCGCCGGCCGCGACGATCTGCTGCGCGACGGCCTCCGCCTGTGCGAGATGGCGGTTCGCATGCACCCACACTTCATGGCCGGCCTGCGCGAGCGCCGTGCAGATCGCCTGCCCGAGTGCACCGCTGCCGCCCGTTACGAGCGCCCGCATCGAATTGCTCCGTTCATCGCGTTCCACCTCGATCGACGCGGCCGCGTATCGTCTGCCGATCGCGGCCGCCTGCCGTCATCATCTGCGCGCCGCGCCCGTGCGCGACACCGTCACTTCGTGCGGTGCGCGGCGACGTACGCAGCCAGTGCACCGAGCGTCGCAAAGATCTTCTGGTTGTCCGGATTATCCGAACGCAGCTCGAAGCCGTATTTCTTCGAGATCAGCAAGGCGATTTCCAGGATGTCGATGGAGTCGAGCCCGAAACCCTCGCCATACAGCGGGGTCCCGGCCGTTACTGTTTCGAGCGGGACGTCTTCGAGATTCAGTTCGCCGATGATCAGCGTGGCGAGCTCTTGTTCCAGTGCGTTCATCATGCGTGCGGGCAGGCGGCCCGTGGCAGCGGAAGGCACCCGGAAACGGCAATCGCCATGCACGCCCGGCGCGTGCGAATCTCCGTCCCTCCGGCGTCTGCCGGCTTCCCCGCCTGCTTTATTTGGGGATCGTTTGTAAAAGTTACGCGGATTCTAGACGAACGGGTATCGGGCCGTATACCGCCAATGGTTACAGACTGGCGAACCGGCGCCGCGGCCCGTTTCGGGACCCGAATGCACGAGACGCTTGAGCCGCTTTGGATGGAAATGGACCGACCCCGCGAAACCGTTCGTCCGGCGCCATACAATCGGTTACAAAACCCGTTCGCGCCCGCCCCGAACACGCGGTGCCGCGGCCCTAAAATGAGCGTGCCCGACCACCGGCCCGGACCCGCGTCCCGGCCGCCATTCATATGATGTTTGACGGCCGACCATTGCGTCCGGCCACGATCCGCCCGATGTCGCCAGTCATGCCGCGCCCGCCCTTCCGCTCCGTTCCGGTTCGCCCGTCCGTCCGCTGCCGCCCGGCCGCCGGATCCGGGTACCCGCGCCGTGCGTGCGGAGGCCGCCGATGAGCCGGCTGCTGCCCGTCGCGCGCGGCATCGCCGCAGTCGGCGCCGTCGCGGCCTACCAGGCCGGCGCGCACTACGCGGCC
>NZ_CABVPW010000018.1:0-171098 GCF_902499025.1 Burkholderia lata
GACCGTGAAACGACTCTACGCCGATGATAGTGCGGATTCCCGTGTGAAAGTAGGTAATCGTCAGGCTCCCTAAGCCAAGAACCCCCGCCCGAAAGGCGGGGGTTTTTGCATTGGCGCGACGCAAATGCATGTGCGGTGGAATGCGCACTCCATTCATCGTGCCCCTCTGACACGCACGCCAGATCACTCAGTCGCCATCCTGCAGTCAAGCCTCACCCCGGAACGAAACCTCGCGATTTGATACGATCGAAGTGCTGTCGACGATCTCACGTCGTCGACATGAATGTTCGAAACCAGGGCTTGATGGAGAGGGCGGGAATGAATATCGGCGACGCGTCGCGCGAATCCGGAGTCAGCGCAAAAATGATCCGGTACTACGAACAGGTCGGCCTGCTTGCGCCGAGCAAACGTACCGACGCCGGCTACCGGATCTACGGCGCGGATGAAATTCATATCCTGCGTTTCATCCGTCAGGCGAGACGCCTTGGCTTTCTCGTCGAGGACATCCGCAAGCTGCTGATGCTCTGGCAAGACCGTTCCCGCGCAAGCGCAGAAGTGAAGTCGATTGCCCTCGAGCACGTGGCCGAACTCGACAAGCGCATCGCCGAGCTGAGCGACATGCGCGACACACTTGCCGATCTCGCTGCGCACTGCCATGGTGACGGGCGGCCCGAATGCCCGATTTTGGCGCGTCTGTCCGACCCCGTCGGTGAACCAAATTAGTGCACCTACTCGAGACCCCGAACGGGCTTCGATTCAATTTTCATAAAAATCAATGGGTTGCGAGCGTTCGGCAGCCAGCTATTCCGAATGGGAATGGTTTCCATGCAAGTATTTCACTAGCATCTTGGTGCGGCATCGCTATAATTCGGGATAACCCTATACGGGAAATCCCTGAATCTCGATTCACCAGGGGTCCCTCTTCCTTGGAGAACGTCATGATCGCCTACATCGTTGAAAAGCTGAGCAACTGGTTCGAATCCGCAGAACGTGAACGCCGTGAGGCTTACCTCGCCACGTCGTCGGACATCGTCCAGCTCGAGAGCCGCATCCGCTCGCTCGAAACCAACGGCTACTCGCTGTAATCGGAGTCACCGTCAGGTGCCACGTGGCACCGAACGATAAGCAAGCCCCGTATTTGACGGGGCTTTGTTTTTTTGTGCGGCGGATCTGGCGCAATCGTCAGTGCAGCGCTATGGTATGCACCTGCTTTTCATCCTGAAGGACACGATCATGCGTTTGCGTCTCGATGTGCGTCGCAGTGCCCGCGCGCGTCTCGTTCTGGGCGCGGCGGTGCTTGTCCATGGACTCGCGGCCACTGCCGCGACATCGTCCAAACCGCTGATTCTCGATACGCAGCGCGGTATCCAGGACGGCAAAGGCGGGTTGGTGCTGCAGACGGCGCCGTTATCTTCCGAGCCGATTGTCGAGCCGGCAGGCATACGGGCTCCGGCCGGGCAGACGCCGAACACATCGGTTCCGCTGTTCGTCGCGCCGTATATCAATGTCCCCGCGTGGGGTGGACAGCCGGCCAACCAGCCAAGGCTCGCGCCGAGACCGCAGCCCTAACGCGCGGTCGCCCGATCAGTTGCCGCGGTGCTCGATCTGGCAGCGGGCGCCGCTATCCTGTCCGAGCATCTCGACCAGATAGGGCAGTGCCTCGTTCATGCTCTGGGCGAGCGTATATGGCGGATTCAGAATGAACATTCCGCTGCCGTAGAGACCCAGCCCGTCAGTCGGCGGATTCGACACCGTCAGCGTCAGATGCAGCCAGTTGTTCGGTTGCAGACGCTTCAGCTGTTCGGGAAAGCGCTGCGATTCCGTCCGGGTCACCTGCGGGTACCAGACTGCATAGCAGCCCGTCGCGAAACGCTTCAGACATTCCGTCAGGCAAGCCACCGTGCGCGCGTAATCCTTCTTGTCCTCGTAGGACGGGTCGATCAGCACGAGTGCACGTCGCGGCGGCGGCGGCAGCAGTGCCTTGATGCCTTCGAAGCCATCGCCGGCAAAGATCATCGCGCGTCGCCCCGCGTCGCGGAAATTGTGGCGCAGCACGTCAATTTCCGTCGTGTGCATTTCGAACAGGCGCATGCGGTCCTGCTCGCGCATCGATCGCCATGCGATGTACGGAGAACCCGGATAGAAGCGCAGCTCACCGTCGTCGTTCAGCGCGCGGACTTCGTCGACATAGTCGCCCAGCGCTTCCGGCAGGCTCTTTTCGTTCCACAGCCGGCCGATGCCGGTGTCGAATTCCGACGTCTTCGCTGCGTAGCCGTCGCGCAGCGAGTACACGCCGGCACCTGCATGCGTGTCGATATACCAGTACGACTTGTCTTTCTTGTTCAGGTAGCGCAGCAGCTGGACGACGACGGCGTGCTTGAGCACGTCCGCGTGGTTGCCTGCGTGAAAACCGTGACGATAACTGAGCATGGCGGGCTGCCTGAAACGAAAGGTGAATCGATGAAAGCGGTCGATCGTGCGCGGCCGTCAGGCCGGGCACCGATGCGGGCCGCGTATTGTACGCGAGTGGCCGTGCATCGCCTTAATCGTACGCATCGCCGACCACCTCCTCGATGCGTTGTTTCACATCCGGCGTCAGCTTCGCGACAACGTCGAGCGCGCGCATGTTGTCGCCGATCTGATCGATCCGCGACGCGCCCGTGATGACCGAACTCACGCGCGGATTCGCGAGCACCCATGCGATCGCGAGCTGGCCCGTGCTGCAGCCGAGCTCGGCCGCAATTTCCCCGAGCCGTTCGACGATGTCGTTGGCGCCCTGATCGGTCAGGCGGTCGCGCATCCAGTCGTAGCCCTGCAACTGCGCGCGGCTGCCGGGCGGCACGCCGTTACGGTACTTGCCGGTGAGCAGGCCCGATGCCAGCGGGCTCCAGGTCGTGAGGCCGAGACCGTAGTCGTCGTAGAGCCGCGCATATTCCTGTTCGACCCGCGTGCGGTGGAACAGGTTGTACTGGGGCTGCTCGACGACCGGCCGGTGCAGGTGATGCCGTTCGGCGATCTCGCACGCGGCACGAATTTCGTCGGCGCTCCATTCCGACGTGCCCCAGTACAGCGCCTTGCCGCGCACGATCATGTCGCTCATCGCCCAGACGGTTTCCTCGATCGGCGTGTTCGGATCGGGGCGATGGCAATAGACGAGGTCGACATAGTCGAGCTGCAGCCGGCGCAGCGAGCCGTCGATGGCGTTCAGCAGGTATTTCCGGTTCAGCGTGTGATACTGGTTCGGTGCTTCGGCCAGGCCCCAGAAGAACTTCGTGGACACGATGTAGCTGATGCGCGGCCAGTCGAGCGACTTGAGCGCCTGGCCCATGATTTCCTCGGATTTGCCGCCGGCGTAGACCTCGGCGTTGTCGAAGAAATTGACACCTGCGTCGCGCGCCGCAGCCAGGCATTCGCGCGCGACCCGCTGGTCGACCTGGTTGCCGTACGTCACCCACGAACCGAGCGAAAGCGCGCTGATCTGCAGGCCGGAGCGGCCTAGCCGTCGATAGTGCATGCGAATCTCCTGCGTGACAGAACCGACCTTAAGCTTAGACGTTTTGCGCGCGAACGGCGGGGCCGATCGTGCACAATGACGGCTGGCCCGCCGGTACGATCGCACGACGGTAGCAGATGCGGCGGGCGTTTGTTTTATCGATCCGACAACGGGAGGAGACGGACATGGCAGCAGATCTGAGCGGCAAGACCGCAGTCGTCACGGGCGCCGCGAGCGGCATCGGCAAGGAAATCGCACTCGAGCTCGCGAAAGCGGGCGCGGCCGTCGCGATCGCCGACCTGAACCAGGACGGCGCGAACGCGGTCGCCGACGAGATCGTCAAGGCCGGCGGCAAGGCGATCGGCGTCGCGATGGACGTGACGAACGAGGAAGCCGTGAACAGCGGGATCGACAAGGTGGCCGAAGCGTTCGGTTCGATCGACATCCTCGTGTCGAACGCGGGCATCCAGATCGTCAATCCGATCGAGAACTACTCGTTCGCCGACTGGAAGAAGATGCAGGCGATCCACGTCGACGGCGCATTCCTGACCACCAAGGCTGCCCTCAAGCACATGTACAAGGACGATCGCGGCGGTGTCGTGATCTACATGGGTTCGGTGCACTCGCACGAAGCGTCGCCGCTGAAGTCGGCCTACGTGACGGCCAAGCATGGCCTGCTGGGTCTCGCTCGTGTGCTGGCGAAGGAAGGGGCGAAGCACAACGTGCGTTCGCACGTCGTGTGTCCGGGTTTCGTGCGCACGCCGCTGGTCGACAAGCAGATTCCGGAGCAGGCGAAGGAGCTCGGCATCAGCGAAGAGGAAGTGATCAAGAAGGTGATGCTCGGCAATACGGTCGACGGCGTGTTCACGACCGTCCAGGACGTCGCACAGACGGTGCTGTTCCTGTCGGCATTTCCGAGTGCCGCGCTGACCGGGCAGTCGGTCGTCGTCAGCCACGGCTGGTTCATGCAGTGATGCTCGCGCGGGCGTTGTAGTTGCCCGCTGGCGAATGGCATAAAAAAACGCGCTCCTTGGAGCGCGTTTTCATGTCTGCAGGGCGGGACCGATGACGGTTGCCGCCCGCTGGTGCCGATTTACTTCAGGACGGCTGCGACCGCATTGGCGACCGCGTCGAGGTTGCGCGTGTTCAGCGCAGCGACGCAGATCCGGCCCGTGCCGACCGCGTAGATGCCGAACTCGTCGCGCAGGCGATCGACTTGCGCCGAGGTCAGGCCCGAATACGAGAACATCCCGCGCTGTGCGTTGATGAAGCTGAAGTCGCGATCGACGCCGCTTGCCTTCAGGCGCTCGACGAGACCGTTGCGCATCGCGCGGATGCGATCGCGCATTTCACCGAGTTCCTGCACCCACGAAGCGTGCAGTTCCGGCGATGCGAGCACCGCTGCGACTACGGCGCCGCCATGGGTCGGCGGGTTCGAGTAGTTCGTGCGGATCACGCGCTTCAGTTGCGACAGCACGCGCGTCGCTTCTTCCTTGCTCGACGTGATGATCGACAGTGCGCCGACGCGCTCGCCGTACAGCGAGAACGACTTCGAGAACGACGACGACACGAATGCGTTCAGGTCGGCTGCGGCAAACAGGCGCACGGCGGCAGCATCGGCCTCGATGTTTTCGCCGAAGCCCTGGTAGGCCATGTCGAGGAACGGCACGAGGTTGCGTGCCTTCACGACGTCGACGACCTGTTGCCATTGCGCTTCGGTCAGGTCCACGCCGGTCGGGTTGTGGCAGCACGCGTGCAGCACGACGACCGTGCCTGCCGCGTAGCTGTTCAGTGCCGACAGCATGCCTTCGAAGTTCACGCCGTTGGTAGCCGCGTCGTAATACGGGTACGCAACGACTTCGAAGCCGGCTGCTTCGAACAGCGCGCGGTGGTTTTCCCAGCTCGGATCGCTGATCGCGACCTTCACGTTCGGGTTCACGGTGCGCAGGAAATCGGCGCCGATCTTCAGTGCGCCCGTGCCGCCCAGTGCCTGGGCCGTGACCACGCGACCTGCCGCGATCAGCGGCGAGTCGTTGCCGAGCAGCAGCTTCTGCACGGCTGCATCGTAGGCAGCGATGCCGTCGATCGGCAGGTAGCCGCGCGGCAGGCCGGCCTCGACGCGCACCTTCTCTGCTTCGCGAACCGCGCGCAGCAGCGGAATCTTGCCTTCTTCGTTCGTGTACACACCGACGCCGAGGTTGACCTTGGTCGGACGCGCATCGGCGTTGAAGGCTTCGTTCAGGCCCAGGATCGGGTCGCGGGGAGCAAGCTGGACAGCGGAGAAGAGCGACATGATGATTCGGCAGTAGTGAAAAGAGGGTCAGGCTTTCAACGGACGGGGCGGGCGAAGCGGACCGCGCGCAGGCAGACACGACGCCGGAAAGCGCAGCAGCCTGATATTGTAGCGAATTCACGCAGGTGGGGGCGGCGTTTCGGCGGCGAAATTCGGCCGGAAATGGCGATATCGGACGGCCGTCGCGCGTCAGGAGCCGACAGCAGTTCGCGAGGCCGCGAAGCGCTAGAATGCTCTCTTTGCCCTCGCTCCGGCCGCATTCCATGTCCGAACATAAAGCCGAAACCGGCGACGCGCTCGACGAATCGAAATTCGTGACCTTCGAAGGGTCGCCGTTCCAGCTGTATCAACCGTATCCGCCCGCAGGCGACCAGCCGACCGCGATCGAGACGCTCGTCGAAGGGGTCGAGGACGGTCTCTCGTTCCAGACGCTGCTCGGCGTGACGGGCTCGGGCAAGACCTTCACGATGGCGAACACGATCGCGCGGCTCGGCCGCCCGGCGATCGTGTTCGCGCCGAACAAGACGCTCGCCGCACAGCTCTATTCGGAGTTTCGCGAGTTCTTCCCGCGCAACGCGGTCGAGTACTTCGTCTCGTACTACGACTATTACCAGCCTGAAGCGTACGTGCCGCAGCGCGACCTGTTCATCGAGAAGGACTCGTCGATCAACGAGCACATCGAGCAGATGCGGCTGTCGGCGACGAAGAGCCTGATGGAGCGCCGCGACGTCGTGATCGTCGCGACGGTGTCGGCGATCTACGGTATCGGCAACCCGTCCGAATACCACCAGATGATCCTGACGCTGCGTGCTGGCGACAAGCTTGGCCAGCGCGACGTGATCGCGCGGTTGATCGCGATGCAGTACACGCGCAACGACCAGGATTTCCAGCGCGGCACGTTCCGTGTGCGCGGCGACACGATCGACATCTTTCCGGCCGAACACGCGGAGCTGGCGGTACGCGTCGAACTGTTCGACGACGAGGTGGAGACGCTGCACCTGTTCGACCCGCTGACCGGGCGCGTGCGGCAGAAGATTCCCCGCTTCACCGTGTATCCGTCGTCGCATTACGTGACGCCGCGCGACACCGTGATGCGCGCGGTCGAGACGATCAAGGACGAACTGCGCGAGCGGCTCGAGTTCTTTTACAGCGACGGCAAGCTCGTCGAGGCGCAGCGGCTCGAGCAGCGCACGCGCTTCGATCTCGAGATGCTGCAGGAGCTCGGCTTCTGCAAGGGCATCGAGAACTACTCGCGGCATTTCTCGGGCGCGGCGCCCGGCGACCCGCCGCCGACGCTCGTCGACTACCTGCCGCCCGATGCGCTGATGCTGCTCGACGAATCGCACGTGTTGATCGGCCAGCTGAACGGTATGTACAACGGCGACCGCGCGCGCAAGGAAAACCTCGTCAACTACGGGTTCCGGCTGCCGTCGGCGCTCGACAACCGGCCGCTCAAGTTCCCGGAGTTCGAGCGCAAGATGCGCCAGGTCGTGTTCGTGTCGGCCACGCCGGCCGACTACGAGCAGCGCGTGACCGGGCAGATCGCCGAACAGGTCGTGCGGCCGACGGGGCTCGTCGATCCGGAAATCGAAGTGCGACCGGCGAGCTCGCAGGTCGACGACGTACTCGCCGAGATCAACGCGCGCGTGAAGGCCGAGGAGCGTGTACTGATCACCGTGCTGACGAAGCGCATGGCCGAGCAGCTCACCGAGTTTCTCGCCGATCACGGGGTCAAGGTGCGCTACCTGCACAGCGACATCGACACCGTCGAGCGCGTCGAGATCATCCGCGACCTGCGGCTCGGCACGTTCGACGTGCTGGTCGGGATCAACCTGCTGCGGGAAGGGCTCGATATTCCCGAGGTGTCGCTCGTCGCCATCCTCGACGCGGACAAGGAGGGTTTCCTGCGCGCCGAGCGTTCGCTGATCCAGACGATCGGCCGTGCGGCGCGAAACGTGAACGGCAAGGCGATCCTCTATGCGGACAACATGACCGAGTCGATGAAGCGCGCGATCGGCGAGACCGAGCGGCGCCGTGCGAAGCAGATCGCGCACAACGAAAAGATGGGCATCACGCCGCGCGGTGTCGTGAAGCGCATCAAGGACATCATCGACGGCGTCTACAACGCCGACGAGGCACGCGCGGAGCTGAAGGAAGCGCAGCAGCGTGCGAAATTCGAGGACATGTCGGAAAAGCAGCTCGCCAAGGAAATCAAGCGCCTCGAGAAGCAAATGGCCGACTACGCGAAGAACCTCGAGTTCGAGAAGGCCGCCGCGACCCGCGACCAGCTCGCGCTGCTGCGTGAACGTGTGTTCGGCGCGAACGTCGGCGATCACGTCAACGGCGGCCGGTAAGTCTTTCCAAACGTCACTGAAACCTTGCGGTAACGAGCCTGTAAGCCTTGTAGGATCAGGGGTTTACACGGCTCCCCGTTTGTTCCGAAACAGGTTCGGTGCTAAACTTCGCAATTATTGAGAATTGTTCGCATTAACGTTATTCGTCGCGTTAGTGTTTTCAGTGGGCTGGCCTGGCGGTCGGTCCGCATGGTTCCAGATCAAATAACAAGGAGTGTCCATGTTGGGTTCTTCGTTCATCCGCACGACGGTTGCGGTAGCGGCGGCACTTGCCGCGATGTCGGCCTCGGCTGCCGAATATCCGATCGGCAAGCAGCAGATCCAGGGCGGCATGGAAATCGGCGCGGTGTACCTGCAGCCGATCACGATGGACCCGGAAGGGATGATGCGCAAGGCGTCGGATTCCGACATCCACCTCGAGGCCGACATCCATGCGGTCAAGAACAACCCGACGGGTTTCGCGGAAGGCGACTGGATGCCGTACCTGCAGGTCACGTACAAGCTGACGAAGCAGGGCGACACGAAGTGGAAGGCGGAAGGCGACCTGATGGGCATGGTCGCGAGCGACGGCCCGCACTACGGCGACAACGTGAAGCTGAACGGCCCGGGCAAGTACCACCTGACGATGGTCGTCAAGCCGCCGATGCAGACGGGCCACATGGCGTTCGGTCGTCACATCGACAAGGAAACGGGCGTGGGCGCATGGTTCAAGCCCATTTCCCTCGAGTACGACTTCCCGTTCGCCGGTATCGGCAAGAAGGGCGGTTACTGATCGGTGGCATCACGGACGGCGCGCTTCGGCGCGCCGTCGGCGTAGAGAACCCAGAATGAAAATTCCCCAGAAAATCGTTGCCGCAGCCGCTGCGTTGTGGCTTGCCGGCGCAGCGCATGCTGCCGATCTGCCGACGTTCAAGCTCGAGATGGCGGATGGCAAGCTGAACCCCGCCCGCATCGAAGTGCCGGCCGGCCAGCGTTTCAAGATCGAGATCAAGAACACCGGCAAGGGCGCCGCCGAATTCGAAAGCGTGCAACTGCGCAAGGAGAAGGTACTCGCGCCGGGCGCCGATTCGTTCGTGGTCGTCGCGCCGTTGTCGCCGGGTGAATACAAGTTTTTCGACGATTTCCACCAGCAGGCGCAGGGCGTGATCGTCGCGAAGTAACGCGTTTTATCTGCGCGCAGGCCCACTTGCCCGGTGCACTGCGCGTCAGGAGGTATCGATGGGTCAGATCTTGTTCATCGTCTGGCGGGAGAGCGTCGAAGCGCTGCTCGTCGTCGGCATTCTCTATGCATGGCTGAAAAACGGCGACGACGACGCGCGCCGCGGCCTGCCTTTTCTCTGGACCGGTGTCGGTGTCGGCCTGCTGATGGCCGTCGGCCTCGGTGCCGCACTGGTCGGATTCACCGAAGTGCTGTCCGGCGATGCGCAGGACTACTTCCAGACTGCCATGGTGCTGATCGCATGCGTGCTGATCGTGCAGATGGTGCTGTGGATGCGCCGGCACGGCCGCACGCTCAAGCGCGACATGGAGCAATCGCTGCAGCAGAGCACGCGCGATTCGAACTGGTGGGGCGTCGCGGTGCTGGTCGCGCTTGCGATCGCACGCGAAGGCAGCGAGACGGTGATCTTCCTGTACGGTCTCGGTTTCGGCCAGTCGGGCCACGTCGACGGCAGCCAGATGCTCGCAGTCGTGATCGGCCTCGGCCTCGCGTTCCTCACGTTCTATCTGCTGCAGCTCGGCGGCAAGTACTTCTCGTGGCGGCATTTCTTCCGCGTCACCGAAGTGATGCTGCTGTTCCTCGGCGCGGGCCTGTTCCAGACCGGCGTCGACAAGCTGATCGACAAGGAAATCCTGCCGCTCGGCATTTCGCAGGTGTGGGACACGTCCGCGATCCTCGATGATTCGGGCACGTTCGGCTCGCTCGTCGCGACGCTGACCGGCTATCGTGCCCACCCGGCACTGACCAACCTGGTCGCCTACGCGGTGTACTGGGCGGTGGTCTGGCTGCTGATGAAGCGCGCGAGCCGTCGTCCGGCCGTCGCTGCAGGTCGCGCGGCATGAGCGTTGTCGCCGCAGCCAAGCCGGGCTGGCTCGCGCAGGCCGGCCAGTGGATGCAGCGCCACGGTCCGCTGATCCGCGGCATCCAGTGGGTCGTCGTCGCCGTCTATGCATTCCTGATCATCGTGCCGGCGGTGTTGCCGCTGCCGGACGACTCCGCGCACCTGTGGAGCAACCTCACGCTGATCGCGCAATTCACGTTCTGGGGCATCTGGTGGCCGTTCGTGCTGCTGTCGATGGTGATGCTCGGCCGTGTGTGGTGCGGCGTGCTGTGCCCCGAAGGTGCGCTCACCGAATTCGCGAGCAAGTTCGGCCGCGGCGGCCCGATTCCGCGCTGGATGCGGTGGGGCGGCTGGCCGTTCGTCGCGTTCGGGCTCACGACGATCTACGGGCAGATGGTGAGCGTGTACCAGTACCCGCTCGCGGTGCTGTTCGTGCTCGGCGGCTCGACCGTCGGCGCGATCGTGATCGGCTTGCTGTACGGCCGCGAGAAGCGCGTGTGGTGCAAGTACCTGTGCCCGGTCAACGGCGTATTCGGGCTGCTCGCGCGGCTCGCGCCGATGCGCTACAAGGTCGATGAGGATGCATGGCGCCGTTCGTACAAGAACGGCGAGCATGGCCATCGCGTGATTCCGATCAACTGCGCGCCGCTCGTGCCGTTGCGCAACATGAAGGGCGCTGCGGACTGCCACATGTGCGGCCGCTGCAGCGGGCATCGCGATGCGATCTCGCTGTCGTTGCGCTCGCCGTCCGACGAAGTCGTGAACCTCGGCGCGCAGCAGGCGAACCCGTGGGACACCGCGCTGATCCTGTACGGCCTGCTCGGCGTCGCGATCGGTGCGTTCCACTGGACCGTCAGCCCGTGGTTCGTGCAGATCAAGCAATGGCTCGCGGGCTGGCTGATCGATCATGACATCACGTGGCCGCTCGAAACCAATGCGCCGTGGTTCCTGCTCACGCATTACCCGGATCGCAACGACGTGTTCTCGTGGCTCGATGGCGGGCTGGTTGTCAGCTACATCGTCGGCACGGGGCTCGTGTACGGCACGGTGCTGCTGGCGCTGCTGGCCGGCGCCACGCTGATGCTCGGCCGCTTCGATCGCGTGCGGCTGCATCATCTCGCGCAGGCGCTGATCCCGATCGCGGGGGCGGGTGTGTTCCTTGGCCTGTCGGCCACGACGCTGTCGTTGCTGCGTGCCGAGCATGTGCCGCTCGGTTGGGCCACCGATGTGCGCATCGCGATCCTGGTCGGCGCCAACGCATGGAGTGCGTGGCTCGCGTGGAAAGTGACGGGGCGCTATGCGGCCTGGCCGCGCCGGCTTGCAGCATTCGCCTGGTTTGCGGTCGGGCTTGCCGTCATCGACAGCGCTTGGTGGTTGATGTTCTGGGGTTTCTGAAGCGGCTCGCGTGCCGCTTCGGCGGTCATGGAGTGACGCGGTAACGAACCCGGGTGGCATGCTTCGCGCGTTGACCACCCAAACAAAAAAGCGACACGTCGAAGGACGTGTCGCTTTTTTTCTTCCTTGTGCGAGAACCAAAAAAAGTGGCTTGGCTTGCTGCAACGGCTGCTTGAGTGTGTTTGCACGAAGGGGTCTAGATCTCGCGTGCAAGCCGTTACGCTGGCTACTGCCCAACACCTCTCAGGGAGGTGGTCCCCACAATACTCTGTCGTTACTTCGTCAGGATCAGTTTGCCGAGCCGTGTGGCGCGCAACTGATATGTCTCTCCGTTATGCGCGATGCTGACGTGGCTTTGGCCTTGCAGCAGCGCATCGCTGCTGACGACCCGCGTGCCTGCTTCGCGGTTGCCGGCGGGCTTCGCCGGCGTGGTGACCGCTGCCGTCTTCTGACGGCTGCTGCCTGCGGTGCCGGTCGTGTGGCGCAAGGTCAGCGTGGTCGGGCGCATGGTGTCGGTCATTCGGTTGATCGGTGACTGTCGATACGATGGAATGAATTCTAAATGATAACTATTCCCATTTACAAAAACTCTTTATCGATCGAAATGGCGAGTCTGATAGCTTGAATCAAACGGGCGGCCCGCAGGCCGCTACCGGGGTCAGTGCAACGGATCGGGGGCCTTGCGGCCTTGCGCGTATTCGCGGATCAGGCGAACCGTGTCGATATCCGACGTGCGGTACGCCTCCTTGACGATTCCGTGCGTCTGACGCGCGTCTTCGCTGTCGTCCGTGACGGTCAGCGTCGTGCGGTATTCGAAACGCAGGAACAGCTCGTGGTCGTCGCGCTCCTCGATCGTCATCGTCAGCGAGCCGCCGATCTCGCCATCGGCGGCGCGGATGTCGTAGCGGACCTGCTGGTTCGGCGTGAACGTGACGTGATCGCGCACGGTCGCATGACCGTAGTGCAGTTCGCGTTCGAGCGTCGTATCCGTGCGCTCGTGGACGACGCAGCTGTCCAGGCCCAGCACGAACAGTTGCGGCTGCTCGGCGCGCAGCACGAGGCCTTCCCAGAGCTGATCGCGGGTGAGGGTCGGCACGGCCGGATCGTCGGAGTTGATCTGGATCAGGTGTTCGAAGTTCAAGGGGACGGGTTCCTTCTGGTGGCGGGCAGCCACATGGTTCAAGAAGTCATTGTGACGCAAAACGGGCTGTTTCGCGGCACCTGCGCGCCCGTCCGGGCGTCATGCTTCGATGCGGCCCATGCGACCCGTCTGGTAGTCGACGACGGCCTGCCGGATCTCTTCCTCGGTATTCATCACGAACGGGCCGTAGCGGACGATCGGCTCGTTGAGCGGTACGCCGCCGATCAGCAGCAGGTCGAGCGGCGTGTCGCCGGCGGCGAACGTGACGGTGTCGCCGTCGCAGCCGTAGACGATCATGTGCTGTGCGTCGACAGCCTGTCTGTCGGGCCCGTAGAGGCCCGTGCCGTCGATCGGATAGGCGAATACGCGGTAGCCGGCCGGCACGGGCTGCGCGACCGTTGCACCGGGCTCCAGCGCGAAGTGCTGATAGAGGATCGGTGTGCGCGTCTCGATCACGGCCCGGACACCGAACGCCTCGCCGGCGATCACGCGCACGCGTGCGCGGCCGTCCGGCGACGTGGCGGTCGGGATGTGGCTGGCGGAGATCTCCTGGTAGCGCGGCGCGATCAGCTTGTCGCGGCGCGGCAGGTTGACCCACAGCTGGAAGCCGTGCGAGCGGCCTCCCGACTGCGCGAACGCGGGATCCGGCATCTCGCTGTGCACGACGCCGGCGCCGGCCGTCATCCATTGCACGTCGCCGGGGCCGAGCGCGCCCGCGTGGCCGGCCGAGTCATGATGGCGGTACTGTCCGTCGAGCACGTAGGTCACGGTCTCGAAGCCGCGATGCGGGTGGGCGGGCGCGCCGCGGGCTTCGCCGGGTGCGTAGTCGACCGGACCCATTTCGTCGAGCAGCAGGAACGGATCGAAATCCATCAGCAGCCGAGTCGGGAACGGACGGTGAACCACGAAGCCGCCGCCTTCGGTCGTGCGAAGCGCGGGGAACGTACGGTCAAGCGAGCGAGCGGTCGTCATGCGGAAGCCCTCGAAATCAACGGAATAGCGTTATTTTTGAAACATGGCGCTATTATATTGGGCGTTTTACCGTTCAATTTGCGATGGTTCGCAATGGATTGTTCTGAAATTGGAACGATGACATGAATATCGATGCACATAACCTGAACGACCTCATGTACTTCTCGCAGGTCGTCGAACACGGCGGTTTCTCGGCCGCGGAACGCGTGCTGGGCATCTCGAAATCGCGCCTGTCGCGGCGCCTGACCGAACTCGAGGCGGCGCTCGGCGTGCGCCTGCTGCAGCGCTCCACACGCAAGCTCGCGCTGACCGAGGCGGGGGAGCTGTTCTACCAGCATTGCCAGGCGATGCTGGCCGAAGCACAGGCGGCGATGAACGCAGTCCAGCAGTTGCGCTCGTCGCCGCGTGGCTCGGTGCGCGTCAGCGTGCCCGTGACGCTGTCGCAGACGATGCTGTCGCGCATCCTGCCCGAATTCCTGCGCCGCTATCCCGAGGTGAAGGTGCATGTTCGCGTGACGAATCGCGTAATCGACCTGTTCGAGGATTCGATCGACGTCGCGCTGCGTGTGCGCTCGGAGCCGCCGCAGAACGCCAACATCGTCGTGCGGCCGCTGTGGCGCACCGAGCAGATGCTGGTCGGTGCGCCGAGCCTGCTGAGCCAGAATGCGCCGCCGCTGGTGCCGGACGACCTGACCGGATTCGAGACGCTCGATACGCCGAGCGTCGACGGGCGGCACGTGTTCAACCTGATCGCGCCGGACGGAACGCGTCACGTGCACGAGCACGACCCGCGGCTCGTGACGGCCGACCTGATGACGATCCGCGAAGCCGTGCTCGATGGCCTCGGCATCGCGGCATTGCCGGAGATGATGTACGGCAACGCACTGCGCGCGGGGCAACTGTCGCCGGTGATGCCGGGCTGGACGCTACCGGTGCCGCAACTGTATGCGGTGTTCGTGTCGCGGCAGGGAATGCCGCCCGCGGTGCGTGCGTTCGTCGACTATCTGGTCGAGAAGCTCGATCACGGTGCTTACAAGGATCCGGGGTGCCCGGAGCGTGCAAAGAAGGAAGCGGCGGCCGATGCTTCGGCGACCTGAACACGACGTGCGCGACGAGGCAAATTTGTTTTGTCATTGAAGCGTCGCCTGCAATCGCAAGTTTCAATCGCCGGAACCTTGAATGCGCGTGCGTGCGGGCCTATATTGAAATCCCATTTCGTGAAGGAAGTTCTGAGCGAAATCAGGTGGCCGCATATATTGCGAGCCAGATAGGGCAGAACGCGCAGTCCGTGCAGACCACGGCAGAGTCGCATTTGCGTTGCTCGAGGCGCAACCGATACCGCCAAAGAGCCCGCCGCCCGAAGGCGCCCGCGTGCGCATGAAAAAAGGCCTTCATCTGGCGATGAAGGCCTTTTACTTTGTGCGCGGCCGGCTAGGCGCGGCCGGCGAGGTGCGGCCGGCGAGGCGCTGCCGTCGCGAGGTGCAGATGGCGAGCGCGTGGTTGCGCGTGCGTTACTTCGCCTTCGCGGTCGGCTCCGTCACGAAGCCGAGCTTCGTCAGCCCGCCTGCCTGCGCATCCGACATCACTTCCGCGACGTGTTCGTACGCGACCTTGCGGTCAGCACGCAGGTGCAACTCCGGCTGCGGCGTGTGCTTTGCCGCTTCCGCGATGCGTTCCTGCAATTGTTCGCGGGTGACCGTGTGGTCGTCCCACAGGATCGTGCCGTCACCCTGGATCGCGACGTCGACCGTCTGCGGCTTTTCGTCGACGGGCTGGCTGCTGGCGTGCGGCAGGTCGATCTTCACCGCATGCTGCATCGCCGGGATCGTAACGAGAAAAATGATCAGGAGTACGAGCATGACGTCGACGAGCGGCGTCATGTTGATCTCGCTCATCACGGCATCGTCGTCATCGTCGCTGAAACCGGTATTCATTGCCATGGTTCACCTCGCCTCAGCTGGCGCGCGTCGCGAGACGCAGGCCGTCGCGCGTCGACGACGAGGCAAGGCTCGCGCCCGTCACGAAGTAGGCATGCAGACCGTGCGCGAAGCGGCGCAGCTTGCTGACGATGCCCTTGTTCGCGCGGGTGAGCGCGTTGTAGCCGAGCACGGCCGGAATCGCGACGAACAGGCCGAAGGCCGTCATGATCAGCGATTCGCCGACCGGGCCTGCAACCTGGTCGATCGACGTCTGGCCGGTTGCGCCGATCGCGAGCAGTGCGTGGTAGATGCCCCAGACCGTACCGAACAGGCCGACGAACGGCGCCGTGCTGCCGACCGACGCGAGGATCGCGAGGCCGCTCTGCATGCGCGAGATGCCTTCGTCCATCGTGTCCTTCAGGCAGCGCGTGACCCAGTCCGACACGTCCATGCGGTCGTGCAGGTGCGGTTGCGTCTGGTGATGGTGATCGGCGGCTTCCTTGCCCGACAGCGCGAGCGCGAGGAACGGGTTGTCGCTCGGCGTCGATGCGGCGAGCCCGAGCTTCTTGATGCCGTCGTCGAAGTCGTCCGAATGCCAGAACGCCTGTTCGGCGTTCTTCGTCAGGCGGTTCAGGCGGATCACGTTCCAGCCCTTCATGACGATCACGATCCACGACAGGACCGACATCACGAGCAGCGTGATCGCGATGGCGCGCGTGACGAAATCACCTTGCGCCCAGACGTGCGCGATACCGTAGCTTTGCATTTTCTTGTTTCCTTTGAATCTACCGAATATGACGGGTTAGTCGTCAAGCGTGAAGTTGAAGGGCAGCGTATGGGCAGCGCGGATCGCCTGACCGTTCTCGATATACGGCGGACAGGTGCTGGCGCGCGTCGCCTCGAGCGCGGCTTCGTCGAGACGCGGGTAGCCGCTGCTCTTCTGCAGCTGGACGCTTTCGATCTTGCCCGTCACGCCGATGATGAAGTGAACATAGGCCGTGCCCGTTTCGCCGCGGCGCTTGGACATCGACGGATAGGCAGGTTTCACGAAATTGCAGGTGAGCGCCGATACGTTCTTCGGCGCGCTGACCTGCATCGTTTCGCGAGCCGGGCCGGGGGCTGCAGCCGGCGCAGCAGGCGCCGGCGCGGCGGGAGCCGGTGTCGGATCGACGGCGGCCGGCGCAGGTGTCGGCGACGGCGCTTGCGAGACCGGTTGAGGCGTCGGAACCGCTTTCTGCACCGGTTTCGGCTCGACCTTCGGCTTCACGCGCGGCGTGGGCTTGGGCGGCGTAGGCTGCTGCGCGGCCGACTGGACCGCGACCGGCTGGGCCGGAGGTGCAGGCGGAATGAGCTGCGCGGTGATCGACTGAACCTCGATCTCCTTCGGAGGCGGCGGCGCGTTCCGATGGAGCCAGGCGGCCGTCAGCATGATCGCGTGTGCGGCAAGCACACCGACCGCGACGACGATCACTCGGGGATTCATACGTGGTGCAGCCGGCATGGCGCCGGCAGGAGCGAGATGCGAAGCCTGCATGTTAGCTTGAAAGAACGATGTCGCACCCGGGGCGCGGCGGGTGAATCGGCATCACTTGCGGAAGATCAGCAGCGAGATGCAAACGGTGGTCACAAATCCGATCAGCAATTCCATGACAGGCTCCTTGGCAGGTAAGCCGCTGGCTCGCGCAGACTGTGGCTTGCTGACGGTCAAAACAAAAAATGCGGCCTGGGCCGCATGCGCACACTCGGCGCCGGTCAGGCTGCCTTGCGTTCGTAGAACGTGACCGGGATCGGGTGAGCGTGATGCTCGACACCGCACCGGCTCGCGCAGACGCCTTGTTCGGCCATGAGGTCGCGTACGGACTCCTCGCACTTGCCGCAGCACGTGGCCACGCCGAGTTCGAACTGGAGTTCATCGAAAGAGTTCACGCCCTCTGCGAGGGACGCGCGAATCTTGCGATCGGAAACAGACTTGCACACGCAGACGATCATGGTGAGTTGCGATGGCTAACGTTAATGCGAATTATTATCATTAAATTTGCGGGCGTTGACAAGCCTGGGTCGGGCTTTTTTTAAGGTCATCGGACCCTTGAAACGGCGGGGGAGGTGAAGCGGCACGCGGAAGCGGGCGTGCCGGCCCGTGTCAGGCGGTCGCGCAGGCGCGCGCGTTCGGCGAGGAAATGGTGACGGATTCGACCGGCGCAGCGAGGCCGAGCAGCGTCGATGCGAGTACCTGCAGCTGGCGGCCGTCGCTGGTCGAGCAGAAGCGGGGCGGCGCCGCGCGCGTGCCGGCCGGTGCGCGCAGGTGGCGCTCGTCGAGCACCCGCATGAGCTGGCGCGCGATCGCGTCGCTGGTGTCGACGAGCGTCAGGCGGTCGCCCACAAGGTCACGAATCGTTTCCGTGAAGAACGGGTAATGTGTGCAGCCGAGTACCAGCGTATCGGCACCGTCGTCGAGCATCGGCTGCAGGTAGCTGTCGAGCAACGCGCGCAACGCGGGCGAATTCGTGTCGCCGCGCTCGATGGCTTCGACGAGCCCGTGGCCGGGCTGGCAGATGAAGCGGCGGCCGGCGCCGTAGCGGTCGAGCAGTGCCTGGAAGCGCGGGCTGTTCAGCGTCGACTGCGTGGCGAGGACGCCCGCGACGCCGCTCGCGGACACGGCGGCGGCCGGCTTGATGCCCGGCTCGACGCCGACGAGCGGCATCGACAGGCGTTCGCGAACCGCGGCGATCGCGCGTGCGGTCGCAGTGTTGCAGGCGATGACGAGCGCTTTCGCCCCTTCGCGGGCCAGCCACTCGCCGATTGCCAGCGTGCGTTCGGTAATGAATGCCTCATCGCGCGGACCATACGGCGCATGGTGCGAATCGGCGACATAGATGAACGATTCGTCGGGCAGCTGCGCGCGCACGGCGCGCAGCACCGACAGGCCGCCCAGCCCTGAATCGAAGATGCCGATGGGAGCGACGGTCGTGGCCGTCGCCGTGATAACGGAAGGTGTCGACATGAACGGGCAGGGGCGATAACGGGAAGCGTGGAGCGATCTTACTCCGGCGAACCCATCATCGTTTGCTGGTAGTTCTGCAGGCCGACCTTGCCGATCAGGTCGATCTGCGTTTCCAGCCAGTCGATGTGCTCTTCGGTGTCGTCGAGGATCTTTTCGAAGATCTCGCGCGACACGTAGTCACGAACCGATTCGCAGTAGGCGATCGCTTCCTTGCAGGTGGACTGCGAGATCTGCTCGAGCTTCAGGTCGCACTTCAGGATCTCTTCGGTTTCCTCGCCGACGAGCAGCTTGTGCAGATCCTGCAGGTTCGGCAGGCCGTCGAGCATGAAGACGCGCTCGATCAGCCAGTCGGCGTGCTTCATTTCGCCGATCGACTCATCGTACTCGTGCTTGCCGAGCTTCTCGAGGCCCCAGTGCTTGTACATGCGCGCATGCAGGAAGTACTGGTTGATCGCCGTGAGTTCATTCTTCAACTGGGCGTTCAGATATTCGATGACTTTCTTGTCGCCTTGCATGGCTTGTTCCTTGTTCAGTGGGGCTTCAGAAACCGAAAGATAATCGCTCGAACGAGAAAAGCCAAGCGTCAAAGCCTTGCCGGGCCTGCCTTTTGCGTGTAATGAGAATCAGCCTCGTATGACCGGCCACACACAATAATGAGAATGAGAAGTAAAAAGGCCGGACTTCCGTCCGGCCTTTCGTTCGATCGCGCTTAAGCGGCTGCGACCGGGATCTTGCCGATCTTCGCCTGCCACTCCTTCGGACCGGTCTGGTGCACCGACGTGCCCGACGAATCGACAGCAACTGTTACAGGCATGTCCTGCACGTCGAACTCGTAGATCGCTTCCATGCCGAGGTCTTCGAATGCGAGCACCTTCGCGCCGCGGATCGCCTTCGACACGAGGTAAGCCGCGCCGCCGACCGCCATCAGGTAGGCCGCCTTGTGCTTCTTGATCGCTTCGATCGCGACCGGGCCGCGCTCGGCTTTGCCGACCATCGAGATCAGGCCGGTTTGCGCGAGCATCGTCTCGGTGAACTTGTCCATGCGCGTGGCCGTCGTCGGGCCTGCCGGGCCGACCACTTCGTCGCGCACCGGATCGACCGGGCCGACGTAGTAGATCACGCGGTTGGTGAAGTCGACCGGCAGTTTCTCGCCTTTCGCGAGCATATCGGCGATGCGCTTGTGCGCGGCGTCGCGGCCGGTGAGCATCTTGCCCGACAGCAGCAGCGTCTGGCCCGGTGCCCAGCTCGCGACTTCTTCCGGCGTCAGCGTGTTCAGGTCGACACGCTTGCTGGTTTCGGTGTTCGGTTCCCAGTTGACCTTCGGCCACGCGTCGAGCGACGGCGCTTCAAGCTTGGCCGGGCCCGAACCGTCGAGCACGAAGTGCGCGTGGCGCGTCGCCGCGCAGTTCGGGATCAGCGCGACCGGCTTCGATGCCGCATGCGTCGGTGCCGCCATGATCTTCACGTCGAGCACGGTCGCCAGGCCGCCGAGGCCCTGTGCGCCGATGCCGAGTGCGTTGACCTTCTCGTGCAGTTCGACGCGCAGTTCCTCGACCCAGTCCTTCGGGCCGCGCACGATGATTTCCTGGATGTCGATCGGCTCCATCAGCGATTCCTTCGCCATCAGCATCGCCTTTTCAGCCGTGCCGCCGATACCGATCCCCAGCATGCCGGGCGGGCACCAGCCCGCGCCCATCGTCGGGACCGTCTTCAGCACCCAGTCGACGATCGAGTCGGACGGGTTCAGCATCACGAACTTCGACTTGTTCTCCGAGCCGCCGCCCTTCGCTGCGACCTGCACGTCGACCTTGTCACCCGGCACGATCTCGTAGTGGATCACGGCCGGCGTGTTGTCCTTCGTGTTCTTGCGGGCGCCTTCCGGGGGATTGACGATCGACGCGCGCAGCACGTTGTCCGGGTGCGTGTAACCGCGGCGCACGCCTTCGTTGATCATGTCGGTGAGGCCCATCGTCGCGCCGTCCCAGCGCACGTCCATGCCGACCTTCACGAAGATCGTGACGATGCCGGTGTCCTGGCAGATCGGGCGCTTGCCTTCCGCGCACATGCGGCTGTTCGTGAGGATCTGTGCGATCGCATCCTTCGCGGCCGGGCTTTCTTCCAGCTCGTACGCGCGGCCGAGGGCCTGGATGTAATCGAGCGGATGGTAGTAGCTGATGTACTGCAGCGAATCCGCGATGCTCTGGATCAGGTCTTCCTGTTTGATGACGGTCATGGCTGAGACTCTGTGGGGACTGTGGGGAATGCGTTTATGCGTTGACGGCTGCTTCGGCCGGCTTGCGGGGCTCGTTCGCTGCAGGCGCGTGCCCGTCGTGGGCGCGCGGCTCGTGGAAATGGGCCGGATGCGTGTGCGTCGTCAGGCGGTCGACCCACGCCATCACGAGCGCCGACACCAGGAACGACACGTGGATGATCACCTGCCACATGATCGCGTGCATCGTGTGCTGGTCGGGGTTGATGAACGTCTTCAGCAGGTGGATCGACGAAATGCTGATCAGCGCCATCGACAGCTTGACCTTCAGTACGCCCGCGTTCACGTGGTCGAGCCATTCGGGCTCGTCGGGGTGGCCCTCGATGCCGAGGCGCGACACGAACGTTTCGTAACCGCCGACGATCACCATGATCAGCAGGTTCGAGATCATCACCACGTCGATCAGGCCGAGCACGGCGAGCATCACGCTGATTTCGTCGAGGCTCGTCGCATGCGACAGCAGGTGCCAGACTTCCTTCAGGAACAGGAACACGTAGACGGCTTGCGCAACGATCAGGCCGAGGTAAAGCGGAACCTGGAGCCAGCGGCTCATGAAAATCAGCGCGGGAAGGGGGCGAAGCGGGCGACGCGCGGGGCGGCCGGGCGAATGCGGGGCAGACATGGTGGAAAGTCGGGCGCGGTGCGCAGGTATCGGGGGTAATCTTGAAAAGGCGCGCTATTGTAACGCGTCGGCCGGCGCGACTGCAGTGACGCGCCGGCATTGCCGGGGACGGATCAGGAGGCGGCAGCGGGCACGCGTTTGACGCGCAGGCTGGCCAGCACGATACCGGTGACGACGCACGCGAGCGCGATGCCGTGTGCGAGCGTCGGGCGCTCGCCGAGGAACGCGATGCCATATGCGGCCGCCGCGACCGGCAGCACCGCGCTGAACACGCCGGCGAGGCTGCCCGGCACGTGCCGGATGCCTTTCATCCACAGCCAGAAAGAGAAGATGCTGGCCGACAGGCCGTACCAGACGACGAGCGCCCAGGTGCTGGCCGGCACGCTCGCGTAATCGAAATGCCACATGGCCGTCGCACCGAGCGGCAGCATCAGGCACAGGCCGAACAGGTGCGTGTACGCGCAGATGTCGATCGGCGCGAGCGTCTGCGTGAGGCGGCGCGACAGGATCACGTAGATCGATTCGCAGCACACCGCGCCGAGGATCAGCAGGTTGCCGGTCAGCGACGACGTGCTGTGCCCGGCCGTGCTGCCGTTCGCGAGGTTGATCGTCACGACGCCGGCGATCGCGAGTGCAATCGACACGAGCGCACGGCCGTTCGGTTTTTCACGCAGGATCAGCCACGCGAACAGCGCGACGATCGCCGGGATCGTGCTGGTGATCACGCCGGCCGCGACCGCGCTCGTGCGCTGCACGCCGTTCAGCATCAGCAGCGTGAACATGAAGGTGCCGAAGAACGCCTGCAGGAACAGGTTCAGCCATTCGCCGCGCTTGACCGTGCGCATCTTCACCGGGCTGAACAGCGGCCACAGCACGGCGATCGCGATCACGAAACGCAAGGTGGCGAGGATGGCGACGGGAACGAAGACGACGATCGATTTGCCGATACCGACATTGCTGCCGACGAACAGCATCGACAGCACGAGAAAGAAAGCGTAGCGATTCAAGCTGGAATCCGGAAGGCGAGTTCAGTTAGGATTGTAGGGTCGCGCTCGTTACAGCGTAAAGCTACAAGCGGGCGCCGCCCGGCGGGCGAAACGGCCGTGCCGCGTAAGTGACGGGTAAGTTCGAGCGCTTATCGTGGACACGGTCGGGTCGCCCGGTCGCCATCGCGCGACGTGGTGCGGCGCAGCATCGCGCAGCAGCCCTCGGGCCGTGCGCGGGTGATGGGTAGGAGACAGCGGCGCGCTTGCGCCGGCCAAGACACGCGGCGCGCACGATCGCGCCGCCATGCAGAGGATTCATGTTCACCAAGGGGTAGTCGATGTCTGCGATTGAATCGGTTCTTCACGAAACCCGTCAGTTTGCGCCGCCCGCGGCGCTCGAACAGGCGGCGACCATTTCCGGCATGCCGGCCTACCGTGCGCTCGCCGCCGAAGCCGAAAACGATTACGAAGGATTCTGGGCGCGTCTCGCGCGCGAGGGTCTTGCGTGGCACAAGCCGTTCACGAAAGTGCTCGACGAGTCCAACGCGCCGTTCTACAAGTGGTTCGAGGACGGCGAACTGAACGCGTCGTACAACTGCCTCGATCGTCACGTCGAAGCCGGCAACGGCGAGCGCGTCGCGGTGATCTTCGAAGCCGATGACGGCACCGTCACGCGCGTCACTTATGCGGATCTCCTCGCGCGCGTGTCGCGTTTCGCGAATGCGCTGAAGAAACGCGGCATCGGCAAGGGCGACCGCGTCGTCATCTATATCCCGATGTCGATCGAAGGCATCGTCGCGATGCAGGCCTGCGCGCGCATCGGCGCGACGCACTCGGTCGTGTTCGGCGGCTTCTCCGCGAAGTCGTTGAACGAGCGGCTCGTCGACGTCGGCGCGACGGCGCTCGTCACGGCCGACGAGCAGGCGCGCGGCGGCAAGACGCTGCCGCTGAAGAGCATCGCGGACGAAGCGATCGCACTGGGCGGCTGCGAGGCCGTGAAGAGCGTGATCGTCTATCGCCGCACCGGCGGCAAGGTCGACTGGCACGCCGAGCGCGACCTGTGGATGCACGAACTGACGGCTGGCGAATCCGACCAGTGCGAGCCGGAGTGGGTCGGTGCCGAGCATCCGCTGTTCATCCTGTATACGTCGGGCTCGACCGGCAAGCCGAAGGGCGTGCAGCACAGCACGGGCGGCTACCTGCTGTGGGCCGCGCAGACGATGAAGTGGACCTTCGACTGGAAGCCCACCGACGTGTTCTGGTGCACGGCCGACATCGGCTGGGTCACCGGCCACACGTACATCACGTACGGCCCGCTCGCATGCGGCGGCACGCAGGTCGTGTTCGAAGGCGTGCCGACCTACCCGGACGCCGGCCGCTTCTGGAAGATGATCGGCGACCACAAGGTCACCGTGTTCTACACCGCGCCGACCGCGATCCGCTCGCTGATCAAGGCGGCCGAAGCCGACGACAAGGTGCATCCGAAGAGCTACGACCTGTCGAGCCTGCGCATCATCGGCACCGTCGGCGAGCCGATCAATCCGGAAGCGTGGATGTGGTATCACAAGCACGTCGGCCAGGAGCGCTGCCCGATCGTCGACACGTGGTGGCAGACCGAGACGGGCGGCCACATGATCACGCCGCTGCCGGGCGCGACACCGACCGTGCCCGGTTCGTGCACGCTGCCGCTGCCGGGCATCATGGCCGCGGTGGTCGACGAAACCGGCCAGGACGTGCCGAACGGGCAGGGCGGCATCCTCGTCGTCAAGCGCCCGTGGCCAGCGATGATCCGCACGATCTGGGGCGACCCGGAGCGTTTCAAGAAGAGCTACTACCCCGAGGAACTCGGCGGGCGCCTGTACCTGGCCGGTGACGGCACCGTGCGCGACAAGGACACCGGCTATTTCACGATCATGGGCCGGATCGACGACGTGCTGAACGTGTCGGGCCACCGGCTCGGCACGATGGAAATCGAATCGGCGCTGGTCTCGCACGAACTCGTGGCCGAGGCGGCCGTGGTCGGCCGTCCGGACGATACGACGGGCGAGGCGGTCGTCGCGTTCGTCGTGCTGAAGCGTTCGCGTCCGGAAGGCGAGGAAGCCGCGGCACTGGCGAAGACGCTGCGTGACTGGGTCGGCAAGCAGATCGGGCCGATCGCGAAGCCGAAGGACATCCGCTTCGGCGACAACCTGCCGAAGACGCGCTCGGGCAAGATCATGCGGCGCCTGCTGCGTTCGCTCGCGAAGGGCGAGGCGATCACGCAGGACACGTCCACGCTCGAGAACCCGGCCATCCTCGAGCAGCTCGCCGAAGTGCGCTGATCGTACCGGTTGCGCATCGCGCGCACGAGCCCCTGAGCGGCAATCCCGATTGCCCGCGCAGGGGCTTTTTGTTACATAACGGCATGACCGCTCCGACCCGTCCCGCGCCTGCCGCGCCACCGCCCGTTCCCGAGACGCTCGCGCGTGCCCACGCGCGCTACTGGCGCTTCAACGTCGCGCTGATCGCGGTGCTGATGGTGATCGGCTTTTCGGTGTCGTTCATCGTGCCGTTCTTCGCACCCGCGCTCGCAGGGATCCGCTTCGCCGGGTTCAGTTTGCCGTTCTACGTCGGTGCGCAGGGCGCGATTCTCGTGTATCTCGTGCTGATCGTCGTCTACATCGGCCTGATGCAGCGCGCGGACCGGACGCTGCGCCGCGCATACGACGACCATGCGGCGCTTGCCGGCAACGCACGCGGCGGGCGCTGATCCATGCTGACGCGTCGACTGATTCGCGCGTATGCGCTCTACACGCTGGGGTTTCTCGGCTTCGTGCTGCTGATGTGGCGGATCGAGCGCGCCACCGGCTCCGGCGTCTGGATCGGCTACGTGTTCCTGTTCGTGCCGATCGCCGTGTATGCGGTGATCGGGCTGCTGTCGCGCACGTCCGATCTCGTCGAATACTACGTGGCCGGGCGGCGCGTGCCGTCCGCGTTCAACGGGATGGCGACGGCGGCCGACTGGCTGTCGGCCGCATCGTTCATCGGCCTGGCCGGATCGCTCTACGCCACCGGCTACGACGCGCTCGCCTACGTGATGGGCTGGACGGGCGGGTTCTGCCTCGTCGCGTTCCTGCTCGCGCCGTATGTGCGCAAGCTTGCGCGCTACACGATTCCCGACTTCCTCGGTACGCGCTTTTCGAGCACGGCCGTGCGTGCGCTGGCGGCCGGTGCGGCGATCCTGTGTTCGTTCGTGTACCTGGTCGCGCAGATCCAGGGGATCGGCTTGATCGCAACGCGCTTCATCGGCGTCGATTTCGCGATCGGAATCTTCTGCGGGCTCGCGGGCATTCTCGTGTGCTCGTTTCTCGGCGGGATGCGCGCGGTCACGTGGACGCAGGTCGCGCAGTACATCATCCTGATCAGCGCGATCCTGATTCCGGTTTCGCTGATCGCGATGAAGAACGGGCTCGGTCCCGTGCCGCAGTTCAATTACGGCAAGCTGATGGAGCGGGTCGCGGCGCGCGAGGCACAGGTGCGCGATGCGTTCGACGAGCAGCAGGTGCGCGACGCGTACCGCCGGCAAGCCGCGGATATCCAGACGCGGCTCGACCGGCTGCCGGCATCCTATGCGGACGCACGCCGGCATCTCGCCGACCAGCTGGCCGACCTGCGACGCCACAACGGGCCGCTGCGCGAAATCAGCCAGCGCGAGCGCGAACTGGCCGACTTCCCGCGCGATCCGGCGGCGGCGCGTGTTGCCTGGACGCAGGCACGCGACGATCTGCTGGCCCGTGCCGAGCCGCCGGTGCCGATGCACGAGCCGTTTCCCGCCGCGAGTGAAGACGAGCGCAAGCCGCGAGAGCGGAATTTTCTTGCGCTGCTGCTGTGCCTGTCGCTCGGCACCGCGAGCCTGCCGCACATCCTGACGCGCTACAACACGACCACGTCGGTCGCGTCGGCACGGCGCTCGGTCGGGTGGACCTTGTTCTTCATCGCGCTGTTCTACCTGAGCGTGCCGGTGCTCGCGGTGCTGATCAAATACGAGATCCTCGCGAACCTCGTCGGGCGGCCGTTCGCCGAATTGCCGGCGTGGGTCACGCAATGGCATCACTTCGAACCCGACCTGATCAGCGTCGTCGAGGTGATTCGCGACGGCATCGTGCACTGGTCGGAAATCCAGATGCAGCCGGACATGGTCGTGCTGGCCGCGCCGGAGATTGCCGGGCTGCCGTATGTCGTGTCGGGACTGATTGCGGCCGGCGCGCTTGCCGCGGCGCTGTCGACCGCGGACGGGCTGCTGCTGACGATCGCGAACGCACTATCGCATGACGTCTACTACTGCATGGTCGCGCCCGACGCGTCGAGCCAGCGGCGCGTGACGATCTCGAAGGTGCTGCTGCTCGGTGTCGCGCTGTTCGCGTCGTATGTCGCGTCGCTCAATACCGGGAAGATCCTGTTTCTCGTCGGCGCTGCGTTCTCGCTCGCAGCATCGAGCTTCTTTCCGGTGCTCGTGCTCGGCGTGTTCTGGAAGCGCACGACGACGCGCGGTGCGATCGCAGGGATGGTGACCGGGCTCGCGGTGTGCGTGTACTACATCGTGTCGACCTATCCGTACTTCACGCAGCTGACCGGGTTCGCGGGGCGCACGTGGTTCGGGATCGAGCCGATCAGTTCGGGGGTGTTCGGGGTGCCGGCAGGTTTTGCGGTGGCGATCGTGGTGAGTCTCTTCGATCGAAAGCCGGATGAATATACGCGGGCGCTGGTGGATTACATCCGGCATCCGTGACGCGGGTGTCGTCCGGCATTGCTCAAGTGCCGGGGCTGGCCCGCATGGGCTCCGCGACGGGGCAGGTCAGAGCGCCGAAATCCCGAGCTCGGCTCCTTTGGTCATCTGCACCCGGCTGAAATCACAGCTTCCATCCGTCACGCCTTTGGCGTTCGGTATGGCGACGCAGACATAGGCACGGATGCCATGAGGCAAGGCCACGTGGCGGAACTCGCCAATCTTGATCGTCGCGACCCGATCGACGGCAAATTGATCGTTGATCGGCGTCACGCCCGACGGGATCGACATGGTCACTTCCGACGTGGCGTTCCCGGCTTGCGATTTCAGCGTCTGGCTGCTGCCGATCTCTCCGTTGACCGAGAAGCGTATCGCTGCCTGTCCTTCGGACACGCGCTGAACCGTGACCGCGAGCGTCGGCTTGGCGATTCCCGCCGCGCATTTGGCGGCAGCGCATTCGCGAACGGAAAGAAGCGTGCGAAATGGAGATGCTGGCTGACCGATGACCGACAGGTCGGTCGACGATCCGCCGTCGCGCTGCGATTTCTCGAGCGGCGGGGGAGATGTCACTGCGACGGTGGTGCTGATCGTCGCGGGCGAAAATGCCGTTGCGCAAGCTGACAGCATCGTCGCCGCGACAGCCATCATGGCGAACCGTGGACTCAATCGCATGGATCTGACTCGCGGTGATGAAACCCTGGATATCGTCAGGAGAATACACATCTTTAGCGTGCGGTGTTCGGGATTCGCGGTGCGCCGTGCGCTCGGCCTAAACGAGGAAGCGGACCAGTCGCGCAGGGTCGCCAGTTTCGGTCGCTTTTCGGAAGTCAGTTTATCGGTCGCATACCGGAAAATTCGTGAAGCCGAATCCATGACGCGGATTTCCGATCGTCATTCAATTTCGAATGACGGGCTGAATGCGCGTCGTCGGGCAGAGAAAGGCAATGAGGCGATAAGAAGCGCGTTGAATGGCATGGCCGTCGCTCGCGCTTGATGCCTGACGACGGACATCGATGCGAAGCGCATGATGGTGAGCGTGTTTGCGTAGCGCACGCATCGTGGGGCAGGGGGAATCGACGATGCAAGAAGGCATCACGGGCGCCGCCAACAGTCGCCATACCGACGATCGGCGGGCGCTTTGGCGCGCGGAAATGAAAAACGGGCCGAGCGGCCCGTTTTTGCTGATGTCCTGGCGGAGAGAGGGAGATTCGCCCACACGAGCGCGGGCCGCGGATTCGCTTGCAAGCGAATCCCTTCGAATCCCCAGCGCAAGCCGAACTGTCGGCTTGCTTCTCTCCGGAAACGAAAATGCCCGCTGGCGCGGGCATTGAATTCTGGCGGAGAGAGGGTCCGTCTAGATAGAATTTCATAAGGTGTGAAGAGATTCATCAAACCCTTTGCTGTATTGGGTTTTCGCGATGCCATCGTTCGGTATCAGTTTTTTGGATGGGGTATAATCCGATCATTATTTGATAGTCGGATTGATAGTCGGATTGATAGTCGATATGCCGAAAATCCTGAACAACAAGCTGAATCAGATGACTGTCACCCGGCTCAAGGAGTCCGGCCTCTATGCCGACGGTGGTGGCTTGTACTTGCAGATCACGAAGACCGGTGTCAAGTCGTGGCTGTTCCGGTACATGCGAGAGGGTAAGGCGCGCGGCATGGGACTCGGACCTCTTCGCACGGTCGGTCTGGCCGACGCTCGGGCGAAAGCACTTGATTGCCGCCGTCAACTATTGGACGGCAATGATCCGTTGGACAAGAAGAAGGAGCAACGCGTCCAGCAGCAAATCGCTGCCGCTAAAGCCATAACATTTGAGGCGTGCGCGACCAAGTTCATCGAGGCGCATCGGGCAAGCTGGAAGAACGCCAAGCATGCGGATCAGTGGACCAACACCCTTACGACCTACGCGTACCCGGTTTTCGAGTCGCTGCCCGTGTCGGCCATCGATACGACACTTGTAATGAAGGTGCTGGAGCCGATCTGGACGACCAAATCCGAAACTGCCGGTCGTCTGCGTGGCCGGATTGAGTCGGTTCTGGACTGGGCTACAGTGCGCGGTTACAGGAGCGGTGAAAACCCGGCTCGATTGAAAGGGCATCTGGACACCCTGTTGCCGAGGCTTTCGCGCGTGCGAAAAGTGAAACACCACCCAGCCTTACCATACGCCGAACTTCCTGCATTCATGGAAGCGCTGCGATCAGAAGAAGGGATCGCAGCGCGTGCGCTCGAATTCCTGATCCTGACGGCGACGCGGACGAACGAGGTCATCGGCGCAACTTGGGCTGAATTGTCCGTTGCCGAGCGCGTCTGGATCATTCCCGCCGATCGTATGAAGATGCGCAAGGAGCACCGCGTTCCGTTGTCTGATCAGGTCGTGGCCATCATCAAGACGATGGAGGACGTGAAACAGAACGATTACGTTTTCCCCGGTGCGCGTTACAACAAGCCGCTATCCAACATGGCCATGTTGCAATTGCTGGAGCGCATGAAGCGCAGCGACATTACCGTTCATGGATTTCGTTCGACCTTTCGCGACTGGGCAGGGGAAACCACGCATTACCCGCGTGAGGTTTGCGAAGCTGCGCTGGCGCATGGGCTCAAGGATAAGGCCGAAGCGGCATACGCTCGCGGTGACCTATTCGTTAAGCGCGGCGCACTGATGCAGGAGTGGGCCGGATTTGCCGAAGCTGCCGAATAGGTGCTCGCGCCGATCGCCTCAAACGTTGCCGGTGTTTGCGTCGGCATCAGGAATCCCGGTCGCGGTGTCAAAGCCGCGCTCCCTTGCGTCGGTCAGGTAATCCCTGACTGTCTTGTCGCTGATGTTTCGCCTCGAAACGTCGTCTGCGTTCCGACGGGATTTGTCGCTGGCGAAACGCTCGTTCCTATTCTTAATCATGCGCTGCACGAGACCGGCGATATTGCGGACGGCCCGCGGCTCGCTGCTTGTGGTCAGAAGTTGATGAAGCGCCCCAATGATGTCGAGCAGATTCTCTTTCTGATCCCGTCTGAGGTCCTTCGGCGCAGTTTCCTCAAATTCGAGACCGAGCACACCCGCGAATTTCTCAAAGCTGCTCCGGGCAATCATCAGATCGGTTATCGGGCCGGGATGCCACACCCCCAGCGATACACGTGCACCGCTCGCGTCGTGGGCAACGATTTTCCGAAGGATCAGCATGGCGCGCATAACATCCAGGTGGCTTTGCCACACCTGATCCCAATCGGGGCTCGCACCGGCTTCATCGTCGGATAGTCCGGCATCAAGGCGTACTACTGCGCAGGCCGTCAGTTCGATCGCCCACGAGACGGAATATCGGCTTTCCACCTTGCCCGTGATACGTGCGCCCATGTCTCCGGCGGGCACGCACAACGCTTCTAGGCGCGCTCGCTCATCCGCGTCCCTCGCGCGGTTCAGTGATTGGCGCTCTTCGATCTGCCTCTCTTCTACAGATTGAACCCGTACCGCCAGTGTGCCTGGCACGAACGTCTTCGTTTGCTTTGCCATTGAACCCCAATTTATTCGCGTCGACGAAAGACCGAGGCGATTACGGTCTCGCTCTGTTACTTCATAAAAACGGAAACTTTCCGTTTGGCTGTCGCCAGTGCCGCCCATTTAGGCGAGCGATTCGCTAAAGTGCTTCTCAGGCGCTCAGCAACGCGTCTCCAACGGTAACGAATGTTTCTCATGCGCTCGGCGAAGCGCGATCAAGGGGGTCATGACAGCCAACGTGAAATTACCGAAGCTCACGCCGACTGCACACGGGTCGGCTTCTAGTATCAGCAGTACCCCTTCGATCCCTATCGATCCAATACTGCGCCGTCCGGCAGTTCGCGAGATGCTGGGGATAAGCAACTCGACTTTGCACGCCTGGGTGAAAAGCGGGCGTCTCGAACCTCCGCTGGTGCTTGGTCCGCGTGTTCGCGGGTGGCGGTTGTCCGTAATTGAAGCCTACATCGCGAGCTGTGCCAATACCCAGGCGGGCACGAAGTAGCTGGGTGACCACTATTGGATTGTGTTCGGGGACTTGCGGCGGGCATCTCGCGTCGCGCGGAGTGACGTATCTATTCCGTCGTCGCAGCCGACGCAGGTTTTCCCGGGCGTCCTTTCAACTTGAAATCGAATCAGAAGCCACCAGAGGTAACGACGACAACAATTTTCTCACATCCCGCCGACGTACCAGATGTCGCGCATGTTGATGCTTCTGGCTCCAAGTAGCCGTACGCTAAGTCAGGAAAGTCCGCCACGCAGCACCTAGAAGCGAGATGTGGGAATTGAAGAATATCCCTTAAAAATAGCGTTTTTTGAGAGGCTGGCTGGTCTAGCTGCCAATCGAGCCAAATCGGGAAAGTCGGCCACTGGAACCGCCGATTTCGATGATGTCGGTACGTTGTTTCTGCTGCCGTAGCCGTTTTCCAAGGATTTTTCTGAATCCGGGCAGACTGACCGCGCGACTGTAATAACGATACTCCTACCAGTAGTATCAGTAACATACACGATCGGCTACCAGCACCTAATTTTCTAGGCTCCTAACCGATTAATGTGATTCGTATACCTAACAGAAATGATTAGAAGGAGATCGACTGTGGAGTATTGCACGTAGCATTCGTCTGTCTCGAACGTCAGCATGCACGCCATGCGGCAAGATGTTGGCTGCAGGTCGCGATCTAACTCGCCCTTGCGAATCTGTAAAGGGTGACGAAAGCTGTTCCATTCCGTTCCCTTCATGAGGTGAACGTTGGTTCAACTCATCCATCTGGATACACACGATGAGGAAAAAAAACGTGCCGCAATCGGCACAACCTAATTCCGCCACGAACGACAGTTCGCATCCGCTCGATCATGTCGTTGAGATCGGTCTCGACAAGATGAAGCTGTGCGTTCGCACCGAAGAACTCGACCCTGCACGCGTCGCCTTGCTCGAACAGCGATTCGGTGAGTTGAAGGAACGCGGCGCGCAGACCCGATCTGCAAAAGGCAAGGCGTTCAAGAATCGTTTGTCCGTTCGCGTGGGCGGCGAATTCCTCTTGATCGAATGCTTACCGAACCGGCACGACTATCCGTACGCGTTCACCGCAGAGTTCAACCCGAATCCGTTCTTGCGGAAGGGCGAGAAGGCCATTGTCAACCTCACGCGCTTCTTCCGCTTCTTGTTCGGTCACGACGCTCCGCAGATACTGACGCAGGCCGTTGCCACCATGTTGCACGTCAACGTCGATTTCAACATCAATGTGCTGGAAGGTACGCTCGTCTCGGCGAAGGGCAAGCGCGGTGGTGCGAACGTGATGTGCAACTTCGACGGTAGCGGTACGCTTGGCACGTTGTACGTCGGCGTTCTCGGCTCCGATCGCCGTCTGTGCGTGTACGACAAGGCCGCAGAAACTCTCAAGCGCGAACTCGGGCCTTACGCCGGTAAAGTTCTCGCGGCACTCGCTTCTCCGAAGGACTGGAGCATTGAGATCGGCAAGCTGCGCGAAAAATTGTCGGGGCCGCCGCGCTGGCGAATGGAGGTGCGTTGCCAGCCGAAAGGGGGGAGGCCGATTTCCGAGTTGGCCGAATTCGCGTCGTGTTTCGACGGCATCCGCTTGCTTCACGTGCCGGCCGACATTGCGCCTTTCAATACGTCATTGGGTCGTGCGTTCATCGGCCAGGCTCGCCACGACGGCATCCCGGCTGCGCTGCAGTCGCTGGGCGATCTGGACCGTCGCCGTATCAATCGCGCTATCGAAAATCTCGATGACGTGGAATGGTGGAACGCCGATATCCTGCGAGACTGCATCGGGACGGTAATCGACAAGCTCGCGCCGCTGTTCCGTACGCCCGACCGGTTCCACTTGCATGGCGTGGGTCAACTCGTCACGATGCGGCCGTTGCCGGTATCGAATACCACGGATATCGCCGCACCGCATCCGAAAGTGAAGGCGCGTCACCGGAGCGGGTAGCTGTTCGTCCTCGTGATTGATGCGGCGCTCAGCGTGGCTGAGCGCCGCCTGCGTTTCGAGTCTAAAGTGCTGTGCTTGCTGCCTCAACTTACCAACTGCAAAGGTTCGGCGTAACTTGCCGACAATTCCTTTAGAGAAAGACGCTCGTCAAGCATTGCCAAACCTCAAGCATGTGACCCGCACGACGAGGCGCATGCAGATCATTTGGCCAACGATTCTCGTCACTGGGCGCTAACAGGCTTGCCGTTTTCCATCAGCGTCTTGCCGTCGTACGCATACGTCATCCGTGTTCGTGCGGCACGCTTTCGTTCAGCGGCTGGCTGTGAATCGCCAGCGAAGCCGGGCATTGTCACCACAAGCGTCTTGGATACAGTCGATATTTTCACCAGATCGGAGCAGGAGCCGAATTCCGGGCTGACGGTGTAGCCGCCATCCGAAACCGTCACCCACCGGTAGGTTGCTGGGCATGCCGTTCCGCCGTTGTTCTGAACTAGCACGGCGCGCCGGTTCTTAAAGGCAACCTGCGCAACGAAACCGAGTGAGTTGTTGCCATCGACACGCGGGTTGACCGGCTTGCCGTTCAGCAGGAGTACGTTATCGCTTACGCTGAGTTTGCCGAATGGCGTCGTTACACCTTCGGCCGATTGGGTATCGACTTTCATGACGGTCCCTGCTGCCATGCCACTTTCGTCGGCTTCCTGTTCGTCAGCACCTGCGATGCCAGTCTCTGCGCTCGAATCGGATGCGGTCGACACCGATGTCGGAACTGCGGATGATGCGGAGGCCGATCCGTTCGGCACTGCTGCGGAACGCTGAACTGCTGTGGCTGGTCGCGGCTGATCTGTATCGGTAGCGGTCTGAGCCAGCTTCGAGCACGCAGCAAGAACGAGCGGCAGTGCAGCAGCGAGACAGAGGTAATCGGCGAAGGCAGGATGTTTTCGTGTGAATCTCATTTTCGTTCCCCGTTGAGAGCGGCGGATCGTGAACCTGCCGCTCAGCTCATTAGGTACCAGCCGCGATCAACACGGGCAGGTGAACACGTGCGGTTGCTTACCACTTCGGACGAGCACACGGCGTTCCGCGCTGGAGGCAGGCGTTGTAGTAGTCAGTGATCGCCTTTCCTTTACGCGGATCGGTGATGTCGTCCTCGTAGACGTCTTGGACCATGGAGGCCGCATAGGCTTGCGCCAAGATCGGCAAGCCACCCACAAGAGTCATTTGTTGCGACTCAGTGAGGCCCTTGTTACGGCAGCGAATCATCCGTTCCGCCGAGTTAAATCTCGAGTCCGCCAGATCAGGGCATAGGTCGATGATCTTCTTTGCGGCGTCTCGTTGCTGCTGCCCCTGCTGTTGATCGCGATGCTGCATCGCTTCATATTTCTGCTTGTCTTCCGCGTCGAGCGGACAGTTGGCGTTGCACGGGGGATGCTGCTTCAGGTAGTCGATTCGTTGCTGTTGAGCTTGCTGCGCCTGCTGTTGGGCGGTGTCCTGCTGCGGCATCAGGTTTTTCACCTCAGTGACAGCGTATTGAGCCGAATGAATTGCTCCGAAAATCTGGTTCATCTGCGCATGCGCAACGGCAGGCGCAATGACGGTCAGAACGACGACTGAAATTCGCGAGATGTTCATGGTTTCTGGTTTCCTCTGGTTGTGGTCGTAACTCACGGCAATTTGGTCGTGCTGCATGTGCGTCATGTCCGGTTTACTTGGTATGAGCCCATCGCTCCCGGAGCACGGCGAGTTTAGCGTTAACGATGTTTATAAGCATCAATTAACTGATGCTTATAAGGCGTGTTTATAGAGGCGTCAGATCATCATGCTGTACGCCATGAATGCAAAATCGAAAATCCGAGACCGGCGTAGCCCTGTAGCGACAGCCGTGGGCGCGCGCGTGAAGGCGTGTCGGATCGAGGCGGACAAATCGCAAGAGGAACTCGCGTACGAAGCTTGTCTGGATCGGACCCGCGTAAGTGCAATCGAGCGTGGCGTTGCCAATCCCACGGTCGAGACGCTTGCGACGATCTGCTATGTGCTCGGCATTACGCTTTCAGACCTTTTTGAACCACTGGCGCTGGCGCTCAAACCATCTGGCGAGCATCGCCGGGAGACGGCACCGCAACCCCGGCGCAGAGCCCTGCGCTAGACCGTTGCGGCTACGGCGGCTTTCCGCTTCGGATCGACATCGCGCCCGCGAGTACTACCTTCCGCTCTTCGAATGCCGTGACGTATCGCGCATATCTGCTTTGTCTGCCGCGCCGTTCCGTTGCGCACGTCAATCGTGCGTTGTGGGCGGCTAACATCGGTTCGGCCTCCGCGGAGTCAATCACCAGCAGCGTGTTCCCTTCGAAGTCCCGGCCGACTTGCCGTCCTTCGATGCCAACGATAAGCGTTGCGTGCAGCGCCGCACGCCGCAATTGTCGCCACGTGACAATCACCGGCCGACCGCGCATAACCTCTTGTTCGCAGAAACGAAAGACATTTGCATGCGCTCCTTCGAATAGGGTTGGCCGGAGCCCCCAGCCAAGCTCCAAAATCAGGTTTTCCAGTTCCTCCAGCGTGACGCCCGATAGATAGAATGGCCAGGCGAGTTCCCAAAATGCTGCTTCCGGGCCGCGTCGACGTGACGGCACGCGCAGGGGATCGGACAGGTGGCCGAGCATCGCAATTGCCATCGCAGTGGCGTGGAGAGCGCAACCGCCGTCCCAGCAGCCTTGAAAGGAAAAAGCGGGAGTATTTGAACCAGCAATCGTGAGGCGCCGACCGGACCGCAATTTGGGAAGGAGTTTCTGCACGGTAAATTCCATCAGTATTCGCTCGGCAACAGCAACGTCGTTGCGCGCCGATCAGCCTCCGTGATGATCCACAACTGCTCACGTCTAGCGCCAAGTTCATAGGCGCTCAGAATGCGAGTTCCGTCGGTAATCGCCCGATCATTCGACTTTGCGTCGGCAGGACAGATGACGCCCCAATCGCCGCACTGATGCCGGTTCAACAGGTCAGTGCCATCGGTACCGGTTCGATCCAGAAGGTCGAGCGCGCCGGGCGTTGCTACGGTTCGGCCGAGAGGGAGAAGTGGTGTGAGATTTTTTCGACTCATGATCAGGTGTCCTAAATCACTCAGACGAGGTCCATCCCCGGATGGATATCCGGTAGAAAGCTCAGCGGGTGAAAAAAGCTGAAACGCGAGACTACTGCGATGCGTTTCAGGAACGTGAAGATGCTGCGGGTGTGATTTGCAAGGCGAGTCGGTGCGCAGCACTTAGGCCGCAGTGAAAATCACGCAGGCAACGGCGAGGTCGACGTGTCGGGAGCGGAATTTGATCCGAAAATGGGCGGGAATCACCCGAAAACGCCGGTCCGGCGGAAAAAATGTAGCACAGATCGGCTAGACGAGCCAAAGGGGCAGATCAGAATTACGCAAATCGGTAATTTCTACCCGCCGCCCCCATTTCAGTGACTTTCGCCCGCTCTCCGGACACTGGGAATCCCCATCCTGCCCGTTTTCCGGCTCGCTGGCGGGTTCGCACAATCCCGGCAGGGGTAACTGTAGTCCCGGCCCGTCGGACGTTATGAGGGGCGCATGTCTCAAGCCGAAAGCTTTGTAATGTGCGATGCACTGCAACAATCGGCATTTCCGGGGGCGCTTCGGGCTCCGGATCGGCGCATTTTGCTCATTTTTTAAGCAAATTGGCTCACTTCAGGCGCTTGGCACTCCGAAACAAGTGATGGGATGCTGCCAGAGGCCCGTTCGCAGCGGAGACTCGGCGCAGGCGGAGGCAAGCTGACGACGTCTTACAGATCGTGATGCGGTGTTGTGAACCGTCGCTTTGGTTAAACTTCCACATGGACCTCAACGCCGTTCATTGCCCTGGTTAATTTTTAATAGCCTGACCATCCTACCCCACGGTTACATCCGCCATCTCTCGCATATCACCCATTGAGTGGATGCGGGACTCTAACGACTGTTCGACCAAGGAATCAGCGAAACGTGACTGGCACGCCTGCCGTTCGATCAGGTGCTCACGTAGATTCTTGCAAATGGCGCGAAGCTCATTCACGCGCGCAACGATACGCACCTGTTCTTCGAGTGGTGGAAATGGAATTGCGAAAAGGCCAAGCTTTTTCATGCTCAACCCTTCGCGCGACACACCAACCTGTACATCCATAACGGCTTGCTGCACATGCCGAGAGATCAGAACAAGATGAAGATACGATGTGGTTTCATTGAAGGCTGGACGAACGATGGCCACGTGTTGGCTTACATTGGCCTCGTCGAAGTCAGCAGGCACCACTGCGCATCGCCCAATGGAGGCGCCCGTGATGTTGAATAGCAGATCACCTGGCAACACTTGCGTCCCCGACATGTTGGCATGGGTTGCCGCGGTTATGTGAGCAACGCCCTCGAGACGAAGGCCGTCATTCCATATATTTTGGGACCGCAGAAATTTGATCCCGCTATCAACGTATACTTCCTTGCCGCCAAGTGGGGTACTTCCGGAACCGAGCTTCGTCAGCAAATCGCTTAGCTGGGTCCATACCCACCCATTAGGTAACTCATTAAGTTCTGCTCGATCTAAGATGCCGGCCCTAACTGACCGTCCACTACCGCGACCACTCGCTGTTTGATCCCGCTTGTACGTCGTGATGCGATCGAGCACTTTGCCAGCAGGCTCGTCACTGGAATCCTGCGGTACCAGCAATCCACGCACCGCAAGCTCCAAGATCAACTGCTCCAGCGCATCCACAGCCTGCGGCCGATCGAGCAAGAGATCGAAGTGCGCCGCGACGCGGCTCCAGTTTTCGGCAAGTGCCTGCGGCGATTCACTCGCCGTTAGCGCATCAAACAGTGTCGAGACAAGTCTTGCGTGTTGTTCCAATTCCAACTTGCCCTGTACCTCCAGTTCATCGCACAGGTGCATCAGCTCGCTGACCTTCGCAACGATGCGCGCCTGCTCATCAATCGGAGGCAACGGAATCTTGAGATTTCGGAGCGCCGAGAGCGGTACCGTTTTTTGAGCAGTTCCCGTGGCGCTGGCACTTGCTTGCTCAAAAACTAAGTTGCTCGCAAGGGCAAGATTTAGGAATGGCTGAAGACATGCATGCGCCGGGCGGAATAATGCGATGTGGCGTTGGAAGCAGAACTGCACATCGTCCGTGACAGGCGCAGGGATGCCAAAGCTACCCACGGTGGTATACAAGATATCGCCGACAGCAGGCTTTTTCGACCAATCCAGCTCGTCGAAGTAGTCCTTTGGAACAAATCGACTCGCCGATGCCACATCTGGAGCCCCCCAACGAACGTTACTAATCACTAAGAACGGCACCCCAACGTCAGCTTTCGGAGGGGGCTGGTGATCACCGTCGGTAATGACAGTACAGATGTCCTGGGCACGTACCCATTCCCATCCCCTTGGCAATTGGAACGGCTTTTCGCTTTCAGAAATACCCAACAGCGGCGGGCCACGTTTGATCCTGCGTTCGTTGATCAAACGACCCTTTTCCGTTTGTATTCTTCGCAGTAACTCATTAGCCTGCTCGTCATTCGGATGCTGCGCCACCAATTTTCCCTGCATGGCGAGCGACAAAACCATCTCACGCAACCGCACGACGCCTTCTGGGGCGGTTGCCAGCAGATTGAACCCGTCCCGCATATTCATGCCCTGCCTTCCAGCGCATTGGCCAAGATATGCTTGAGCTGGTCGCGTAATGTTTGTGCTTCGACCGTAAGTCGTTGATATTGCGCCAGTAGTTCACCCGGGTCGTGACTCGTTTCCTCGGCCCGGTGCGGATTCTTCTGGTCAAGGTTGTATCCGGCCGCCTTCAGCGCGCCGATACTGACCTTCCATGCGAACTCGTTTTCGACACGGCTCGCGAAGCCATCTTCTTCACAGCCCCACCACGCCTTCTCCGTCGCAAACTCTTCGATGCGTATCGGCTTGGTCTTCGAGTAGCTTTTGTACCCGGCAGGATAGGGGTGCTCGTAGTACCAAACATCGCGCGTCGCCGTCCCCTTCGTAAAGAACAACACGTTCGTCTTGATGCCGGTGTATGGTGCGAACACACCGTTTGGCAAACGGACAATCGTATGCAGGTTACATTCGGTGAGCAGCTTTTCCTTGATCCGGCTCTTCACACCTTCGCCGAACAATGTGCCATCCGGCAACACGACCGCCGCCCGCCCGTTGTGCTTCAGCAGTTCAATGATCAGCACAAGGAACAGGTCAGCTGTCTCACGCGTGCGCACGTCGGCCGGGAAGTTGCTTTCGATGCCCGGCTCTTCGGTGCCTCCAAACGGAGGATTGGTCAGAATCACATCTACCAGATCACGATTGCTATAGTCGGTCAGCGGACGCGACAGCGTATTGTCGTGACGAATCTGCGACGGCACCTCAATGCCGTGCAGCAGCATATTGGTTACGCAGAGCAAATGCGGTAACTGTTTTTTCTCGACGCCCCGAATTGAATTCTGTAGCACCGCGTCGTCATCGACGTGCTTGCGCTGGGCTTTCAGGTGCTCAATCGCGCAGGCCAGAAAGCCGCCCGTACCGCACGCAGGGTCGAGCACACGTTCGCCGAGCCGGGGGTTGATTTGGTCGACCATGAACTGCGTCACAGCACGCGGCGTGTAGAACTCCCCGGCATTACCGGCACTCTGCAAATCCTTGAGGATTTTTTCGTATAGGTCGTTGAACTGGTGGCGTTCCGACTGGCTGTTGAAGTCGACCTCGTTGATCTTATTGACCACCTGACGCAGCAGTTGGCCCGACTTCATGTAGTTATACGCGTCGCCGAACACCTCGCGCACGACAAAGCCGCGCGCATTGCGCTGCGGGTCGGCATCCAGTTCCTTCAGGGTTGGGAACAGGTCGTCATTAATGAACGTCAACAGCTCGTCGCCGGTAATGCCCTCGGGGTCCGCCGCCCAGTTACGCCAGCGCAGCCGTTCTGGCAGCGGCGAGCGGAACCTATCGCGCATTAACTCAAGCTCGGTTTCCTGATCATCGAAAATTTTCAGGAAGAACAGCCACGTCAGTTGCGAGATACGTTGCGCGTCGCCATCGACACCCGCGTCTTGGCGCATGGTGTCCTGTATGGACTTGATGAAGGTGGAACTGATAGTCATGAATACGTCGTTAATGCGTTACTGATAGAGGGCGCGTTCAAGTTCGCGCAGCGCGGCCTGATACTGAGCACGGCCGCCGAATGCACTGATGATCTCGACCGGCGATCCAAGCTGGTCAAGCGGAGTGAGCTTCAGAACCTCGGGCTGCTCGATGTTCTCGATGCCGTCGTCGGCGTATTTGTCCAGCAGCGCCTGAAGGACCTTGCGAGCCGTGTCGCTATATTTTCCAAATGCGTCGCGTTTCTTCACGCGCTCGGCACGTTCACGGCGCGTGAGTGGCTTCTGTCCGAATGCGATGTGGCAAATCAGATCAAATGGGTCCAGCTCCTTGCCAACCTCGCGGGCCAGCTCATCAAACAGGATGCCGTGCTCCTCCAGCTCTGAGATTATCGCCTGTTTCCGGTCGGCCTCACTCCACGCCTGCAGAAATGCATCGAGTGAGACGAAGCGCTTGCCAATCTGGATGCGCGTGAAGTCGCGCAGCGACTCGGTGATCAGCTTGCCGTCCGGACCGAGGTACTGGACCCGCTCGTTGACAACATAGACGGGCACCTCGTCGACCACGTACCGAACACGTGCATCTCCACCAGGAGGTAATGGGTCTCCTGCCGGTCCGTTGATCTCCGGGGCCTCGTTTTCATCCTCGGGGGGCGTGACCGGCGCATCGGGCTCCGGCTCAAAAACCACTACTGGATCACCATCAAACGCGGGATCGGCAAACAGTTCTGTCGCTTTCTTGAAGTCAAGAATCGTGAACCAAAGCTTCCCATGCTCTTCATCGATTCGTGTACCGCGCCCGATGATCTGCTTGAACTCGGTCATCGAGTTGATCGTTCGGTCGAGCACTACCAACCTGCAGGTTTTCGCGTCTACACCGGTCGTCATCAAACGCGATGTAGTTGCAATAACCGGGTAGGCCTTACGCGGATTAATAAAATTGTCAAGTTCGAGCTTGCCTTCCGCGTTGTCGCCCGTGATCTGCATGACGTACTTCGGATTGCTGGCGGCGAGCTCAGCATTGGCGTTAGCAAGCGCCTGACGCATGCGCGCTGCGTGATCGATGTCCTCACAGAACACGATGGTCTTCGCCATTCGGTCCGTGGCCTTCAGAAATTCCGTGATGCGCCCGGCCACCACTTCATCGCGTCGCGTCAAAACCAGCGACCTGTTCATGTCTGACTGGTTGTAGATGCGGTCCTCAATGATCTGCCCAGATTTGTCGAGCATGCCCTGCGTCGGTCTCCAGCCGAGGTCTTTGTCGAGGTCGACCCGGATCACCTTGTACGGGGCGAGGAAGCCATCCTCGATGCCCTGCCGCAGGGAGTATGTATAGACTGGTTCACCGAAATAGGTGATGTTCGATATCTCGGCCGTTTCCTTGGGCGTCGCCGTCAGGCCAAGATGGGTTGCGGAGCTGAAGTAGTCAAGAATTTCGCGCCATGCAGAATCTTCGGAGGCACTTCCTCGATGACACTCATCGATCACAATTAAGTCGAAGAAGTCCCGGCTGAACTCCCGGTAGACGTTTTGCTCTTCCTCGGTTCCCGTGACGGCCTGATAAAGCGACAGATATATCTCATACGACTTGTCGATCGTGCGATTTTCGATCTTGGTCATCGCGCCGCCGAATGGCTTGAAGTCGTTGACCTTGGTTTGATCTACGAGGATATTGCGGTCAGCAAGGAACAGGATGCGCTTTACTGCACGGGCTTTCCACAGACGCCAGATAATTTGGAAAGCCGTGAACGTCTTGCCGGTGCCGGTTGCCATGACCAACAGGATGCGCTGCTGCCTCTTGGTCACAGCCTCGATCGCGCGGTTCACTGCGTTCAGTTGGTAGTAACGCGCGGTCTTTCCGGGGTGGTAATCCTGCGAGTAGACAGGGGCGGCTTCCGGCGCAATGCCTTTCCATGCCAGATAACGCTGCCAGAGCACGTCCGGGGATGGGAACTCATCGATGCGTATCTCTCGTTCAAGCACACCATCATGTAGGGTGCGGTCGTGCCAGAGAAATCCGTCGCCATTGCTCGAAAACGCAAACGGTACGTCCAGCATGTCGGCGTATGCAAGCGCCTGCTGGATACCGTCGCGCACCGAGTGCTTGTTGTCCTTTGCCTCGACCACTGCAAGCGGGATGCCGGGCTTCAGATACAGGACGTAGTCGGCCCGGCGGATAGTTTTCTCGTCGCGACGAGCTTTGTTGCCGCGTACCACGACGCGCCCGTCAGTCAGAGCAACTTCCTCGCGAATTTGCAGTTGGATGTCCCAACCGGCCTCGGTGAGGGCGGGAGAGATGAACTTGCTGCGGATGTCCTGTTCGGATAGCGATTTCTTGTCCATGTTCCTCTGGCTTTTCTTGACTACCCGAGCCTGTCTGGTCTCTCGTGGAGGTAGCGGCGGCGCAACAGATGGTGATCGCTGCGTTAGTCCAACATCATGAACCAAGCGCATGCCCGTCTATCACGTCCTACCTACTTCAATCCAATGAAGGTTCGCGCGGATGGCGACAGTTTACCAAGGTCGATGTTAAGGCCCTCCTGATAAATCTTCCTCAGTACCCGCTGCTCTATATCGCTGAGCGCCGAATCCAAGGTGCCGACGTTCTTACACATGTCATAGGCGGCTAGGTATCCGTTACGTCGTTGTGCGATGACCGTTCCGAGCTTGGTTAGGTTGATATTGCGGGCCAGTAACTGATCAATGGAGCCGAGGGCAAGCATCTCATCGCGAATACGGTCCTTCTGTTCCTTGGCCAACTCCAACTGATATTGCCCCCCAGACGGCACGAGACTCACTCCAAGGAATTCTGCAGGCTCCTCAGGCTCATAGATCACCGACTTTGAGCCGGGACCAATGGGCGGAACTTCCAAGCCAATCAGACGTAACTGGCCCACGCAGAATGCCGCCAAGTCCATGCACTCGTCTCGTGAGTCGGCGAAGAAAATGAGGTCGTCCGCATATCGAACGGCGGCCAATCCATTGGCCTGTATGCTCCTGTCGAAATCGGCCAGCATCACATTCGAAAAGAACGGGGAGAGTGGCATCCCTTGGCGTAATCCCTTTCCGTTCTTGATGCCAAGCTGAGCGATCCGCTTCTGTTGATTGCGGCGAGTCGCCTCGATCTCGCATGACATGGCTTCGAACAGAATTGCGTGGAGAGAACGTTCGCGGACGATTCGCGTAAGTGATCTTCGCAACTGGTCCCGATCGATTCGATCAAAAAAAGAAGCAATATCTGTCTTGAACACCCAGCGGTGCGATGCCCTGAGCACACACGCGTCAGCGGCGGCCTTCTTCACGCCTCGGTTTCTGATGAAGCCGTAGCTGATTTTGTTGGCCAACTTGGCGTCGTATCGATCCGCGAGAAAATTCAGTAACGCGCGCTGGACTATCCTGTCACGGACAGTCGGAATACAGATAAGGCGGTCTTTACCATTCGGCTTGGGAACGAGATGCGGGCGCAGGGGATCGAAACGGAAATTGCCGGAACGCAGCTCACGCGTCAGACGTGCAACACGGCTTTTTGCGTCCAACTGAAAGTCGGCAATTGACTGTCCGTCAGCACCAACCGTATTGCGAGATCGTGGCGATGCGCGCTTGGAAATGTCCAGCCACGCGCCCATCAATTGGTCGGTCGCCAAAGCCGAGGTGAATGCATTTCGCCGCATCGTCAGGTGCTGCGCTGGCGTTGATACAACTCCCCGGACCAGCGGCTGAACGCCCCTTCGGCATCCTCGTTGCGGACCGCATCTTGCGACTCGGACCCGCCCCTGATTCCGCCGTTCACGCTCACGCGATCGCTCGCCTTTGCGCAGGTTGCCGATTGGTAACGTGCAGCGCAACCCGCAGAGAAGCCCGTGGGCGCAGCATGTCGACCGAAGCGGCCGCCGAGATGTAAATGCTTCTCATTTTCACTTCCGTTTCACTGGGTTTGAAACCGGTTGCAAGGGCGGTGGCGACCAAAGCCGCGCTGGCCAGCTTCTTCCCGGCGCGCCGGATGCGTTTGTTCAAAGCATCTTGTCGCGACGTTACCGGCGCGCCCGCCTCCCTGCCTGGGGGATGCACCGCACGTTTCTTAACCGCCTTCCCAACATGACCGGGGATAGAAGGCGACCGTACCGCCCCTTCGGCATCCTCGTTGCGGACCGCATCTTGCGACTCGGACCCGCCCCTGATTCCGCCGTTCACGCTCACGCGATCGCTCGCCTTTGCGCCAGTGGGCCGATTGGTAACGTGCAGCGCAACCCGCAGAGAAGCCCGTGGGCGCTGCCAAGCCTGCAAATTTTGCCCATTTCTAGGTGGGTTGGCAACTTGGTCCGGTCATCCGTCGCTGACGCCTCGCTCGGAGCTGCCAATCGCGAAGGAATAGACGAACCGATCAACTGCAGCCGAACGTCGGGACGTAACTTCAGCCGCCGCCCGTCTCCTGGAAGTCCGCAACCATGGCTCAGTTGGGTACACCGTCATGGCCCAAGCGCCGGGGCCAGTCACGCCGGATCAATAGAATCAACCGTATTTTCGATCCATGATATAATTGATCTATCAATTCTATTGATCCGGGTGTGGCCATGAGAAAACTGTATTACGGCAGGATATCGACCACGGACGGCCAGAGCGCTGTGAGCCAATATGAGGACGCCAGAAGCCACGGCGTGGGCGATACCGATATTTTCATAGACGAGGGCGTGAGTGGCTACTACGTGGCCCCTGATGAGCGGGAGCAGTGGCGGAAAGTCGAGCACGATCTGCGGCACGGCGGCGTTCTCATCGTGCGCTGGCTGGATCGGATCAGCCGCCGGTATGACGAGCTACACCGGACCATGCAGCGGCTGATGGCGCTCGGGGTGAGTGTCGAATGCACGCTCAACGGCATGACATTTGACGGACGGGAGAAAGACCCCATCCAGAAGGCGACGCGTGACGCGGTGCTGGCGTTCATGGCGGCTCAGGGCGAAGCCGACTACAAGAACCGCGCTGAGATGCAGCGTCGGGGCGTTGCGATCGCGAAGGCGGCGGGGAAGTACAGGGGCCGCGCGCGCTCGCACGACTACGCGGCGATCAAAGCGTGGCGGGAAGAGCACGGCGCGAGTATTCGCGTCACTGCTGAGAAGTTCGGTGTTGGGACGGCGACGGTTAAGCGGGCTTGCGCCGCAGGCGTGCCGTCGTAGATGGTCCGCAGCACGCATCTACGCGTCGTGATCCCCGCATGGTAAGTGGCGAAATTCCCTTCGGTAACCTACAATCGGTACCTCAATTACGCGATCGGTAGCAAACGGCTATCAATGTCCGGCGTTTCGCAGGACTGCGCTTGGGTGGACGGCGTCAACGGCACGAAGTACAGGGCCGGCGAGCCGTCCCTGTACTTCGTGCCTAAATTCAAGGTAATTGAGAGTGTCCGGCGAGCCCCTGGATCAGTTTGTGGAAATCGTCGATCCTGGGGCCTGCCACCTTACAAATCTCCCGGATCGGATATGGGTATTCGGTGGAGCCTGTTCGCGTGATGGCGAGGTTCCTGTTTCCCTTCGCGATTCATTCTGGAAGCAAACGCTTCAGCCATCGGCCCAGCAGCCGTGGTTGCGGTACCTCGATCGCCCTGAGAACCACAACGGGTGGTGGGCATTTTCCGGGTACGAAGACCTGTTGGAGTTCGAGCGTGATGCGTGCTATTTGGCGCGCGCGACGATTTTGTTCGCTGAGTCGCCGGGCTCGCTGGCAGAGTTGGGCGCGCTGGCAATTGATGAATCGATTCTGCCACGTCTGCATGTTGTAGTGCAGTCCCACCATCTGGCGGAGGATCGGCGCGAATCGTTCCTTAATCTTGGGCCTTTGAAGCGCGTCGAAAAGCATGGTCGACGGTGCGTTATCGGCGGCGACGATGACGCACATTTACCGGCTACGGAGTTTGACATTGTCACGGAGTCGATAACCTCATGGTTGCCGGTGGAGCGTCGGTCAACTGCTTTGCGAACTGACAACCCGACCCATCGACTTCTGTTGCTTGCTGACCTTGTTGATTTGCTGCTCGTTAGCAAAATTGGCGACGTACAACGGGCTGCGGCGCATTTCGGGATAACACTGGACGAATCCGCGATTCTGCGCGCGATGAAGCTGCTTGATTTTTTGGGATTGGTAAAGCTTGAGCATAGGGGAGTAGAACCGTTTGCAGTTCGTCGCGAGACGAGCGCCGCACCATGGGTTAATTACACTGCCAAAGGAGAAGGAGTTCGCTTCGATCGCAGCCGCTTTAAGATTGCTGCCGAAGAGTTCATCAAAGGCGATCAGCGGCGCAACTCAATATTTGAGAGGCGCCAATGAGCATCGCCAACGAGCCTCTGTTTGAGCGACTGCTTGCGTTGTCGCCATTCTCTGCCCGAGAGCTTGGGACGCTTGTCGCCACCGCTCCGTACCGCTACAAAGATCACTACATCGAAAAAAGGAATGGGCGAGGCAAACGGCTTATTTCTCAGCCGACGGCCGAGCTTAAATTTCTGCAACGTCTCATCGTGAGGCATGAGTTTTCATCGTTGCCGATTCATGAAGCGGCAACTGCTTATCGGCCCCATCGTTCTATTAAGGCGCATGCGCTGCCACACGCGAGCGCACGGTATCTACTGAAGCTCGACTTTCGTGATTATTTTCCGAGTCTCAAGGCGTCTGCATTGCGATATCGACTATCGCGAGATGCGACGTACACGGAGCAAGAATTGTGGATACTATGCCAACTCTTGTGCCGAAAACCTAAGCGAGATGCGGAACTTCAACTTTCCATTGGGGCTCCTAGTTCGCCGCATGTATCGAACTATCTGATGGGGGAGTTTGACAGTCGACTTACTGATTTTTGCGGCGCTTGCGGCGCTGAGTATACGCGATATGCGGACGACATTGCCGTCTCAACGTCATTTCCCCATGTGCTTGATGCAGTGGAAGGGGAGATTCGTCGGCTGCTCGGTGAACTCAGCTATCTAGGGCTTTCGTTAAACGAAGGCAAAACGGTAAACGTATCGAAGAAGAACCGCCGAGTATTGGTTGGGCTAGTTCTTGCGAATAACGGTGTAGTTTCCATTGGCCGAGAAGAGAAGAGGCGATTACGCGCGACCATGCACAGGTTAGTCCAAGGGGCGCTGCCGGCGGATGAGGTCGCTCACTTTCGAGGGCAACTGGCATTCGTTTACTCAATCGATCCTGCCTTTGTGACCTCGCTTTGTGCTCGGTACGACTTTCCGAACGTTGGCTCAATAGGAGCGCCAAGTGGTGGAGACTCAACGGACTAGACTAATATGAATGTATTGCTGTAGGGGAAACGGAAGCGGGGCCATCTACCATGGGCAGCGCGATTGCGCCTGACTTGCAGTGTTCATCGCGTTCACGTGGGAATGTTGCGAGGTAACACCAGACGTGGCTCATATGTCCGTTATCCAATATAGGGGGTGCCTTGCCAAGCTTCGACTTTATAACGCTGAAAGAATTTCGTCTTTCGCTTGAGCGAGACTACTCGGAGATGACGAATTGCTTGCAGGCACAAGCCTGGAAAAGCGTTCAAGTCATTGCCGGGAGCATTGTCGAGTCTTTGCTCATAGACTATCTGCTCTCCACAAGCAACCCCGGTCGCTCCGGCAAGGACCCTCTTCGCATTGATCTTGCCGAGGCGATTGCCATATGTCGGAAGGAGACCGTCCTTACGGACCGCACGGCCGACCTATGCAGCGTTATCCGTTCTTACAGAAATTTGATTCATCCCGGCCGGGTTGTGCGGATGGGCGAGCCGGAACCGGACCGTAGCAGCGCAACTATTGCAACGACCTTAGTTGACATGATCGCAGATGAATTGGCAAAAACAAGGCGCCAATCGGTTGGTTTGACGGCCGAGCAGATAGTGTCGAAGGTCAGGCGTGACTCGAACTCGTCGACGATAGTTAAGCATCTCATACTGGAGGCAAGTGAACATCAGCGTGAACGGTTGCTACTTGAGCTTATACCTGACGCTTACATGAGCCGATTGGATGATTCCGATTGCTTTGATGATGAACCCGAGCGCCTTCAAATTGCATTTCGGGTAACACTCGAGAATGTCTCAGATGAAATTCGTGAGCGCGTTGTGTCAGAATTCGTTCGCATTTTGCGTGAGGAGGATGGGGATTACGTAGATAAATACTGCACTGGGTTCTTCTTGGCTCCCGACATTCGTTATGTTGCAAGGCAATATGAACCCCTTGTGCGCGAGTTTTTGCTGGGACGGGCGGCACGAACTCACACACACGAAACACTGAGGCTGCTAAAGGGTATAACACCCTACCTTGAACTAAGCGACGTAGAGAAATGGCTTGACCCATACGTTCGGACGATTGCTTCTAATCAAACGGACGTTACTCTAAAATCAAAGGCTAAGGACCAGTTTGCGTTTGAATTTATCGAAACGAAACGTGCGTTCGACGAGGCGGTAACGAAGCGACTAGATGCATGGCATAGAACCTTCGTCGAGGCCAACTACACAGATCGGGCCAGCACCGTGGAAGAAATGAAGAATTTAGTCGACATCCCTTTCTGAACGGTCGACTCAGCAGATATTGTGAACCAACTCTGTCGGCGAAGTGATGACGATGCCTTCACGCGCCAGTCGTGAGTGATTTTCATGGAATAGTATGCTGTTACTACCAGCACTCCTCTCTTCATCGGCGGTACAGAAGATATCGTTGCCATAACAGCAACATGTTCTTGCCGTCGAACGTGGGGCTGCTACAAGGTCGTAGCGCAAGCGAAGGTGTATTGCGCCTGATCCATTGGCATATTTCAGCATATGATCGTCGATTTGCGTCTCGAAGAGCACCCCATGACTACAGTCGCCATCTGGTATCAAGAAAACTATCCCACCCAGCCGGTATGGGTTTGCTCGGACTCTCGAATTTCTGGAGGTCAAAGTGCAAGTTGGAGTGATGCCGAGCCGTTGCCGCTCCTCCGACATAGCCCGAAAATCTTTCCGCTAACGATCACTTGCATGGACCACGACGCCACAGAAGCGAACGTCGTTGCATTTCGGCACACAATCGGTCTCGCCTATGCAGGAAGCAGTTTGTTCGCCGTGAACCTGTACGCGGCGCTGACTCCAATCTTGGCAAATCTGAGGGGTAAGCGAGGTGATCAGGTGTCGATTAGAGATGTGGCGGCGTTGGCGAAAACCTTTCTGCTCGAATTCTCGCGCGCCTACGGTGCGAGAACTGGTGGTGTCGCTCAAGTTGAAATCGCTTTGTTTGGATACTGTAAAGCGGATTCCACTCGCAGGGTTTTCGTTCTTTCCCCGGCGACCGAACCCTGCTCCGGCGGTCCAGTACCTTCGATTAAACTCGACGAGATCGATTTTGCGACGCCCGAACAGGTATTTCTTATGGGGAGCCACAAATCAGAAATGCTCGACCTCATTCAGATGATGCGACGGAGCCGTCCAGCTGGCACGTCATTCCGCCAGATTGCCCCCCGCGATGCGATCCGTAAGGTCATAAAGGAAAATCTTTTCCCTGATATTGGGGGAACGGTGCAGTTGGCACAAGCGAACATGCACGGCCTCATGCAGTTCATGGATTTAGAGCGGCCGACGGAAAGCGGAATTGCGACGAACTTCAAGTACCTCGGCTTCGATCTTAACGAATTCGGCAATGTGGGACCGTGCTGGTTCGCGCTCCCGGCTTTGATGTAGCACAGAGCACAGAACGCAGTGCGCGGATACCCGAGCAACCAGTCCAAGCCCCCGGCATCTGCATTCGCTGACGGGGCTGGTGTTTGATAGTCGGTTTGTGAGCCGAAAAACAAAAAACCCCGTAAATCATTGATTTTACGGGGTTTTCCGCCAGGTTCTGGCGGAGAGAGGGGGATTCGAACCCCCGATAGGCGATTAACCTATACACGCTTTCCAGGCGTGCGACTTAAACCACTCATCCATCTCTCCGGAAGACCGAGAGTATAGCAAACTCTTGCGGCAGCCCGCCACTCCCTTCCGCGATCGTCAAAAATCCGTCGTCATCGACAGCCACACAGAGCGCGGATCGCCCTGCGTCAGGTACCCGCCGGTCGTCGACGACCAGTACGCCTTGTTCGTGACATTGCGCACGGTCGCGCGGAGCGTCGTCTTCCGGCCGAACAGTTCCATCGCGTAGCGCGCACCGAGGTCGTAGCGGTCCCACGCCTGGATCGACATCGTGTTCGCGACGTCCACGTACTGCGGCCCCGTGTGGATCCACCGGGCGGTCAGCGTGAGGCCGCGCAGCATCGGCACGTCGTATTCGGCGCCCGCGTTGAGCAGGAACGACGGCACGCCGATCGGCCGGTTGCCGTCGTTCGTACCGCCCGCCGTGTTCTGCAGCGTCGCGTTGATGTACGTCGCGCCCGCGATCAGCCGCACGCCTTTCCATGGCTCGCCGTACACGGCCGTTTCCACGCCGCGGTGCCGCTGCGTGCCGTTGGCGCCGAACAGGTTCGACACCGGATCGGTGTACGCCATCGGCTTCTCGATCTGGAACAGCGCGAGCGACGCGCCGTACTTGCTGGTGTCGTAGCGGATGCCGGCCTCGACCTGCTTCGACCGGAACGGCGACAGCGACCGGCCCGCATTGCGCGCGGTGTTCGGCGCGATTTCGCCTTGCGCGAGCGCTTCGCTGCGGTTCGCGAAGATCGATACGTTCTGCCACGGTTTGACGACGAGACCGAACACGGGCGTCGTGATCGCGTCGCTGTACGTCGACGTCACTGCGCCCGTGTAGTCGAAATTGTCGACCGAGATCGACTGGCGGCGCGCGCCGATCGTGAACAGCACGCGGTCGCCGAGGAAGCCGAGCGTGTCGGATACCGCGACGCTGCGCAGCCAGGTCTTGGTGACCGTACCCGGATCGCTCATGTCGCCGCCCGCATAGGCAGTCGGCGGGAACGCGACCGGCGCCGGATCGTAGAGCGTCGTCGGGAACGCGCTCGACATCGTGTACGCAGACTGGCTGTCGATGCGGATGAACGACGCGCCGGCCGTCACGAAGTGCGACACGGGGCCGGTCTTGAAGCGGCCGCGCACGCCGGCTTCGGCCGACTGCGCATCCTCCTTGTGCGGCACGCTCAGGCGCGAGCCGGTCGTGCCGGACGACGAGTAGGTCGGCGTGTAGTAGTCGCCGTGCTCGTTCGTATGTCGGGCGCCGGCCGACACATAGGCGGTCCACGCAGGCAGGAAATCGTATTCGGCGCGCACGATCCCGACCGTATCCTCGAGTTCGCTGAAGCTCCACGATTGCGCATAGTTGTGCGTCGCGGATGGCACGGCCGGCACCTGGTTGCCGCCGATCAGCACGACGGGGCGGCCGTTGTCGATTCGCTCGCGCTGATACAGGAAGTCGCCGTACAGGCGCAGTTTGTCGCCGCGCCAGTCGAGCGACACGGCCGTCACGTTGTTGCGGTGGCGCTCGTCGCTGACGGCCGTGTCGCCGCCGCCGATCGACTGGTTCACGCGCACGCCGAACTGGCCTTCGCTGCCGAAGCGGCGGCCGATGTCGACGTGCGTACCGATCGAACCGGACACCTCGCCGTTGACGGTCACGCGCGTCAGCGGCTTGTCGTCCGCGCGCTTCAACTGCAGGTTCACGCCGCCGCCGACCGCCGAACCGTTCGGCGATGCGCCGCTCAGGAATGCATTCGCGCCCTTGAGCACGTCGACGCGTTCGACCGCATCGGTCTGGACGAGCTGTCGCGGCGTGACGCCGTACAGGCCGTTCAGCGATACGTCGTCGCCGGCGAGCTGGAAGCCGCGGATGATGAATACCTGCGAGAAGTTGCCGTAGCCGGACGCGCTGCGCACGGCCGGATCGTTGTCGAGCACGTCGGCGAGGGTGCGTGCCTGCTGGTCCTCGATCAGCTTCGACGTGTAGGTGGTCATGCTGAACGGCACGTCGCTCGCCTTTTGCCGGCCGAGCACGCCGTAGTCCGCACCGCGCGCGACCTGACCGCCACCGTAGGTGGGTGCGAGGTCGCCGGGCAGCGGCTCGGCGGCGCCCGAGACGTTGATCGACGGCAGCACGGACGCGTCGGGCGCGACAGCGGCAGCAGCGGCGGACGCGGCCTGCTGGGCCTGCGCAGGGGCAGCGAGCGCGCAGGTCAGCGCAATGCCGCAGGCAATCGGCGTGAGACGCCGGGCGGGTAACGAAAGTGTCGACATGGGACGCAAATCGGGTGTGGTCGGTAATCCATCCCAGGGCGGCAAGTCGGAATCCGGGCGGTGTGATGCGTCCGTGCTGTCGCGGACGTCTTTTTTATCGAGCGGCGGAGTCTAACGTAAACGAGAATGATTGTCGTTTACGAAAATGGCCGGTTCAGTATTTGGGAGGGTGGGCGAGTGCCGTGCGGGATCCTCGTCAGATTGACACCGAGCGGGCATCGGGGCGGACGTGCGATCATGAGCCGTTCGAATTCGTCGTCATAATTCGCGCATGCCGGCAGCGGCACGCGTGGCTGAAGACGGCGATGCCATCCCGTATGCAAGCTCCCTTCAGAAGGAACGCCACGCCATGTCGCTGTCCGCCTTGCTCGCCTTTGCCCTGATCCTGTCCGTCGGCGTCGCGACGCCAGGCCCGACGGTGTTGCTCGCGATGAGCAACGGCTCGCGGTACGGATTGCGTCACGCGATGGTCGGCATGCTCGGCGCCGTCACGGCTGATGTCGTGATGGTCGCGCTGGTCGGGTTCGGTCTCGGGATGCTGCTCGACGCGTCGGAAACGGCATTCGTCACGCTGAAGCTGGCCGGCGCCGCGTGGCTCGCCTATGTCGGCGTGCGGATGCTGCTGTCGTCCGGCGGCTCTGCTGCTGTGCAGGCGCTCGATCAAGCGCCGCCCGATCGCCGCACCGCGTTCCTGAAGAGTTTTTTCGTCGCGATGAGCAACCCGAAGTACTACCTGTTCATGTCCGCGCTGCTGCCGCAGTTCGTCGACCGGTCGCATGCGATTGCGCCGCAGTACGCGATCCTCGCGGCGACGATCGTCGCGATCGACGTCGTCGGGATGACCGGCTACGCGCTGCTCGGCGTGCATTCGGTGCGCGTGTGGAAAGCGGCCGGGGAGAAGTGGCTGAACCGCGTCAGCGGGTCGCTGCTGCTGATGCTCGCGGGGTACGTCGCGCTGTATCGCAAGGCCGCGAACTGACGCGGCGATGCATCGGGAAAAGGCTACCCGTCAGCCGGCTCGGCGATGAAGCCGATCGAGCGCTTCACGCTCGAAACGCACGGCGGTCCGTATGAAACGTGGCCGTCGCGCACCCATGTGCTCGTGAACGGCGTGCGTTCCGGCCTCACTGTTTCCGGCTATGTGCTGCTTCGCCAGTTCGAGACGCCGTCCGCCTATCTGCTCGTCACCGACTACGACTGCCCGTTCGAGGAGGCCGTCACGTTCACGCTCGTGTCGAAGGATCCGTTGAAGGAACGCGCGCGGCGCACGGTCGGCGCGATGTACGCGTCGTGCCACCTCGACGACATGACGTGGGCCGACGACCGGCATTTCAGCGCAACGTTCGTGGGCATCGACGGACGATGGGATTTCACGATTCGTGGCCGATCGGTGCCGTTCGTGTTGCCGCGGTTAGGGTTGCGGCAAGTGCCGGAGCGGCGCCGTGACGACGATCCGAGGTCGCCGGACGGCGTGTAATGAATTAGAAAGGATGTGAAGTTTTAAATCTGGTCAGGGACATTACACAAAACGCTCTAAATCCTTTCAAAATTTCGTCACTTGCCTGACAAATTTGATATGCTCGCCAAAAAACAGGCGGGCGGCACTCCCAGGACGGACCAGCGGGCGTGATTGCCCGGTGAACAACGAAGTAAAACAAAATCCTGAGAGTCATGCTGTGAATACAGCCGAATTGCTACGCACATTTGCGTCCGGGGTGGTCGATCAGAACAATCGACCGGTTCGCATGAACTGGGGGCCTGCGCAGAAAACGCTCGAGCAGGTGCTTGCGCTCCAGTACGCCGATATCCGCGAAGGGTTGATGACGGGCATCGAGGGGCATCTGACCTGCGTGTCCGCGCGGGCCGATCTCCCGATCCGCAGCTTCATCGGGCTACCGGTTTCCGTCGAGATGACGACCGATCGCGGGCGTCTCCATACCATCAACGGCATCGTCACCGAAGTCCGTGCTGGACAGTCGGACGGTTCGCTGACCTGTTACCAGTTGACGGTTCGCGATGTGCTGTCGGTGATGGAGCGGCGAACCAATTCGCGACTGTTCCGCACCAAGAACCTGCCCGACATCCTGGGCGTGCTGCTTCAGGAGTGGCGCCAGCGCAGCTCGGCGCTGGCGGGCGCATTTGAATTCGACCTGTCCGGCCTGCAAGGCGAACGGTACCCGGCGCGCGAACTCACGCGGCAGGTCAACGAGTCGGACGCGCACTTCATCCGGCGACTGCTGCGGCGCGACGGTGCGACCGTCTTCGTCAAGGCGGGCAAGGCCGGCGAGCGGGCGAACGGCAACGCGAGCGACACGCCGGTTCATACGCTGGTCTTTGCCGACGACTCGATGAAGTTGCCCGAGACGGTTGCCGGTACCGTTCGCTATCACCGCGACGCCGCCACCGAAGAGCGCGACTCGATCACGCTGTGGGCGACGAGCCGCAGCCTGATCCCGGGCAAGATCGTGCGGCCGACGTGGGATTACAAGACCGGCCGGATGTCGCAAACCGAACAGGCGACGATCGTCGACCAGGGCGACGGCGGCAACGACCTCGGGCATGTGCTGGCCGACAGCGTCATCGATATTCCGCACGCCGGAAATTCGTCGTCCGATCTCGACCGGATCGGCAAGGACCGCATGCTTGCGCACGAACTGCGCGCCGAATCGATCGACGGCGTGAGCAATGTGCGCGATCTGGCCGTCGGCCACTGGTTTGCGCTCGCCGAGCATCCGCAGCTCGACACATTGCCGGCCGAGCAGCGGCAGTTCGTCGTCACGTCGCTTCATCACCGTGTACGGAACAACCTGCCGAAGGAACTGAACGAGCGCGCGCAGTCGCTGTTCGCGGCAAGCCGCGTGCTGTTCAACGCTGTGCCGACCGACGTGAACAGCAAGCCAGGCGATGAAAACGACAGGCGCTACGAGAACACGTTCTCGTGCGTGCGACGCGGCGTGCCGCTGACCCCGGCCTACGATCCCCATGTCGACCTGCCGGCCGTGCATCCGATGACGGCCGTCGTCGTCGGACCCGACGGGGAAGAGGTGTTCTGCGATGAAATGGGCCGCATCCGGGTGCAGATCCAGGGGCTGAGCGCGGACGATCACGCGCATGCGCAGGGCGCCGGCACGAGCGGCACGCCGACCGACAGCGCGCCGGTGCGTGTCGCCTGCGCGCTCGCCGGGCCGAGCTTCGGCGCGAATACCTTGCCGCGCGTCGGCATGGAGGTGCTGATCGGCCATCTCGGCGGCGATCCGGACCGGCTCGTCGTGATGGGCGTGCTGGCCAACGGGCCGAACATGCCGGCGACCTTCAGCCACACCGGCGCGCTGCCGGGCAACCGTTACCTGTCCGGCACGAAGACGAAGGAAATCAAGGGGCAGCGGTACAACCAGATCCGCTTCGACGACACACCGGGGCAGATCAGCAGCCAGCTGGCGAGCGAGCATGCGCATAGCCAGCTGAACCTCGGCTACCTGACGCAGCCGCGCGACAACGGCCAGGGAACGGCGCGCGGCGAGGGCGCCGAGTTGCGCAGCGATGCGCACGTGGCGATTCGCAGCGGCAAGGCGATGCTGATCTCGGCCTGGGAACGGCTGCGCGCGAGCGACGGCCACCTGGCGCGGGACGAGTATCTGCAACTGATGCAGGAATGCGTCGAGCTGTTCAAGAGTCTCGGCGACTATGCGGGCCAGCATCAGGGTGTGGCGCCCGATACGCAGCCGCACGACGCGCTGATGACCACGGTGAAAGGCTGGCCGAACGGGGAAGCCGCCGGCGGCGGCGAATCGTCAGGCGCGTCGATGGCGGCGATCGGCATCACCGCGCCGGCCGGGATCAGCATCGCGACGCCGAAGACGGTCACGACCCATGCCGGCGGCAACGTCGATATCGTCGCGCAGAACCACCTGCAGTACACGAGCGGACAGCGGATCAACCTGCAGGCCGGCCATGGCGTGGCGATGTTCGCGCACAGCGAAGGGGTCTCGGCGATCGCCAACCAGGGGAAGGTGGCGCTGCAGAGTCAGAACGACGATACGCAGATCGATTCCGCGAAAAACATCCAGATGACGGCGGGGGGCGGAAAGCTCGCGGGCATGGCCAGCGAGCAGGTCGTGTTCGTGACGTCGGGCGGCGCGTATCTGAAGCTGCAGGGCGGGGATATCGAACTCGGGTGTCCGGGGAGTTTCACCGTCAAGTCCGCGTCGCATACGTGGGCCGGGCCGGCGAGCATGAGCACCGATTTCCCGAAGTTCGACCAGGGCTCGCTGGGACGGGTGCCGAAGCTGGTCCGGGCGACCGACGGGCAGCCGGTCGAAGGGATGGAAGCCGAGGTGCGCAAGGCATCGGGCGAATTGATCAAGGGGAAGACCGACGCGCAAGGCAAGCTGGCGCCGGTCAGCAGCGATCAGTTCGAACAATTGGCGGTGCGGTTCTTCAAGTCGAGAACCTGAGCTGAGTCTTCAAGAAAAACAACATGTTCAACTACAACTTTTCGCAGAACCCGGGCGGGCAGCCGTCGACGAACGACCCGTCGCAGACGGCAGTGGGTGGTGGCGCGGGGACGACGCTGTTCAACCGCAACGACCTCCAATGCGTGATGCAGATGCCGCTGCCGGGTGTCGTCATTTTCGTTCACGGGGTGAATTCGGAGGGCGAATGGTTCAAGGACGCCGAGAAAGGGCTGTGCGATGGCTTGAACCGGCGCATGGGGCGATATCACGACCAGTTGTTCCAGTGCGGGCCAGCGGCCGGGCAGATGGCGCCGGTCAGCTATATCGACAGCCTGACGTCTGACGGATTTCTGAATCCGGAAATGTCGTCGAAGACGTACATCAAGCCTGATCCGTCCTTTTCGCCCGTCATTCATTTCCGGTGGGGTTATGCCGCGAATGCCGAGGAACTGAAAGAGTATGGCGACAAGATCATGCTCAACGAGAAGAACTACTGGGGTGGCGGGCCGTTCGCGGGTGGGTGTTCGAGTCTGCCGGATCTGTGGAATGACGGGTTGCACGACCGGCTTTTTCTGTGGCTGACCGTCCAGCACATGAATTCGATCGGCAATCGCAAGATCTATTCGACGCCGCCGCGTACCTATGGCGTGCTGGGCGCAATGCGGCTTGCGCGCCTGGTCGAATCGATTCGCAAGCGTCAGGCCGACGTGCCGATCACGATCGTGTGCCACAGCCAGGGCAACATGATCGGTCTCGCCGCCGCATTCCTCGGCGACCGGTTGCCCGAGGTGAAGGACCGGTTGGGCAAGAAAGGACGCTGCGTCGCGGACACGTATGTTCTCGCGAATCCGCCCTACAGCCTCGTGGAGAGCAACTTCACCGATACCTGGGCACAGCGCGGGGTACGTGACAAGAACGGGCATGTGGGGCGCGAGACCTATGTCGCGCGCAAGGAAACGCTGAGGGAGTACTTCGATATCCTGCGCGCTCGAGCCGATCTGGAGATGCCTGCGGAGGATCTCGATCGCGCGATGGAAAACGCAAGACCGTCGAAGTGCGGGGGGAAGCCGTATAGCGCAGCCAAGGACCGGGAGGCGCACGGGTTGTACGGGACAAACACCTACGGAAGAGTGACGCTGTACTGCTGCCCGCATGATCAGGTCATTTCAGCCCTGACCGTTCAAGGGATCGGCTGGCGCGGCATGAATATCGAAGAGATCAATGCGACGAACGCGTGGGGTGTTTTCTCGCAACGCGTGTTCGCGTCGAATTTCGAAGTCGGCGGTGACAAGAAGGTATACCAGTATTGGGAGAATGACTGGCGTAGCAGCACGAACAAAACGGAGGGTTTTTGGTATCCGCCGTCACCGCCCGCGCGGTACGGTTTTGCTCGAGGCATGCATTCCAATGAAGGTTGGTTCGCGAAGTTTGTCACGTTTGTAACGAGCCCGGCCCTCTACCTGTTCAACTTGTCGCACATGGAGGTCAATGCCCTGCCGCCGGATAAATGGGAAATCCCGATCACGGCACCGATGCTCGACAAGGAAACGCGCTTCTTTCCAAAGGCGATGCGCTACGGCAAAGCATCGGGCGCGTGCGATGCGAACGGGAAACTGCTCACGGGAGCAGATTTCAACGAGGGCTACGATCCGCCGTCCGCCGGACTCGATGCCGGCAAGAAGGACAAGCGGGATGACGATCCGTACGACAACTTCGACAAAAAGTCGGAAAAAATTGCGACGCCCGAGGGCAAGGCGATGCAAGCGCAGGGTGACGCAGCATCCGAGGCTGCGCAGCGATACGAGGATCATTCCATTCTCCGGATGGAGGCGCGGAGATCGGGGAATCGCCGCTGGGTCGACAAGGACGGAAAGGTGGTCGGAGAGGACGATCCGGACGCAGCGAGCGCTGACTATACCGAATGGAGGAACAAGGAGATCTTCGAGATTCTGAACGGCGGAGACAAGAATAACCCCACCAATCATTCGACCATCATGACCAACAAGGATCATGCTGAAAAGGCGTTGGCTTACGATGTGGCAATTGGCCTTTGCTATTTGACTCCGGCCGATTTGGCGGAATTCAGAATTCAGGCTGATTGGAGGTTCGTAAAGGGTCTGGGTGATGATGAAGAAGGTGGCGGTGATGGCAGTGACGATGGCGACGATGTTGACGATGGCGGTGATGGTAGCAATCCAAACGGTCAGATGGCGGAATATATTTCGACCGGAAAGTGTAATAGATTGTTTTTGCGGGACTGGATTGATACGGAAGAGTACGCAAAAATGCCTTCCAAGATACATGATGAAAGAGATGGTGGACTTTTCCTGAAGATCGGGGGCATTTTATGAGGTCGGTCATTGCTACCTGGCCGCGCCGATTTGGAATTGCCGTCGCTGCGTTGCTTCTTGCGTTGGGAGCATCATTCTTGATATTGATTTCGTCTGATGGGGCGACAGGAGCATCGTTAAGTATGGGAACTCTGATGAAGCGTTTAGTATTGGTCCCGGGACTTGTGGCAATCATGGTATTTGCATTTGCAACGGTGATTGCAGGGCCGCGCGCAGTTGCTGCCTCGTCGACCGAGAAGGCGATTCCGGTTGTCGGGGCAGGGGCGTCCAGACCTTTCGTTGCCCAGGTCGTCGGGCTTGGCTGGATGAACCCGCTGCAGCGCAGGGACTACCCCACGGAGTGGCAAATATTGTGGACGCTGGGCCTGGTAAAGCCGAATGTCAACGATGACATGGTTCGGACCAATCCGAAAAAATATTCTACGTTGCAGCCGATTTCCATCGTGGCTGACGGTCGTTGGGGGCGTGAATCATTTTCCGGGTTCTATAAAAAATACGTCAATGAGCTGCTGATACTTTTTCGTACGCGATATTTTACGAGCCAGGATTATTTTTATACGGTCAGCTCGGATGACCAGAGAAAATGGCGGGAGTTGGCTGGAATTCATGTTGAGCTGGCCATTCCCGCTGGCCGACTCAATCCTGCGTTTGCGGCATCGCATTTGCGAGGCCAGATTGTTAATATTTTCGAAATTGGGAATCCGTCCGCAAAAAATTTATGGAGCCGCGATACGCCGCCCGATGTGAACGTGACGTCAGGTCAAGGCAACGCCGGCTTCACGTCGCTGAACGCGGCACTCGACTATCTGGCCGCGCACCCGGACAAAAGCGCATGGGTGGTGAACTGGGACGCGCCGAGCTTCCCGCCGCAGGACGAACAGATCAACGAGAACATGGCGGTGCTGTTCCTCGCCGGCCCGGATCTGAAGACCGAGCGTGAGCCGCTGGCCTGGATCGGCAAGGCTGCACGAAGCAACGTCAAGGACTTCGAGGCGAAGCAAGGCGCCAGCCGCGCGGTACAGGCTTGGAAATCGACGATCGATACGGCGGCGAGCAATGCGGGCGTACCCGTGTCGTCGTTGAATTACGTCGTGCACGACGCAGGCAAGGGCAGCGACGCTGCATCGACGCGGATTGCCTCACTGTCGCAAACGCTGACGGAAGTGCTGCCGGAATACGACTTCCGTACGCAAACCTTCAACACGGCGGCGCTGCTCGGTGACATGGGTGCCGGCGCGGCATTGACGGATGTGGTCCTGGCGATCGGCCGCGCGAATCACCTCGGCGGAAACGTGCTCGTCGCCGGAACGACCGACACCGAGCATCCGACGGCGGTGGTGGTGGTCGCACCGTCGAAGCTGACGCCGATCGACGCGGGCAAGAACTGGTTCCGCGCACGCGGTGAAAACAACGCGTACTTGCCGTGGTGGGGCCGCCGTCACGATGCGCGTCAGGCATCGCAAGGCTATTCGGAATAAGGAGCGCGCATGCGCGGAATCATTCGGGTCGGCGACGCGACGAGCCACGGCGGTCAGGTCGTGACCGGCAGCGCGGTCAGTGCAGTGATGGGGCGGCCGGTCGCCCGGCTCGGTGACACGTGCGTCTGCCCGATCTCGGGGCATCAGGCTTGCTTTATCGCCGAAGGCGATCCGCAGGTGATCGTCGACGGAAAACCTGCGGCGTTCGATGGTCACAAGACTTCGTGTGGAGCGACGCTGATTTCGAGTCTGGCGTCGTCCGGGCGGGAATGAGTCGTTGGGCCGGTTGCCTCGACGAACTCACCATTGGGAATGAAGACGGGGTTCCGGTTTCGACCGGGCTCGTCGGCACTCAACGCGTTATCGACCGGCTCGGTCAGGAATACCTATGTACCGTTTCACCCTTGTCAGACACGTCGGATTCGTTATGGTCGCGATGGCGGCCATCCTGTCGGCCTTGCCTTTGCGGGCGGAGACGAGCGTAGCATCGGCGCGAACTGTCGAGGGCGCGTCTGACGCGCGTTTCGTTGCCCAGGTCGTGGGGCTGGAATGGCTCAATCCGCTGCAGCGGCGTGATTATCCGACCGAGTGGCAATTGCTGTGGACGCTCGGGCTGGTCAAGCCGAACAGCAACGACGATATGGTGCGGACCAACCCTGCGAAATACACGACCTTGCAACCGATATCCATCGTCGCGGATGGTAATCGGGGCAGTGAGTCGTTTTCCGGGTTCTATAAAAAGTATGTCAACAAACTCCTGGTGCTTTTTCGCACGCGCTATTTTTTGAACGGCGACTACTTCTATACCGTCAGCCCGCGCTGGCGGTGGAACTGGAGAGAATTGGCTGGCATTCATGTCGAGTTGGCTGTTCCCGGCGATCGGTTGAACCCTGAACTGGCAGCGGCTTATTTGCAGGATCGTGTTGTCACCATCTTCGAAATTGGCAACCCGTCCGCAAAAAGTCTCTGGAGCCACGATACGCCGCCCGATGTGCACGTGACGTCAGGTCAAGGCAACGCTGGTTTCACGTCGCTGAATGCCGCACTGGACTATCTGGCCGCTCACCCCGACAAAAGCGTCTGGGTGATGAACTGGGACGCACCGAGTTTTCCGCCGCAGGACGGACAGATCAACGAGAACATGGTGCTGCTGTTCCTCGCCGGCCCGAATCTGAAGACCGAGCGCGAACCGCTGGCGTGGATCGGCAAGGCTGCACGAAGCAACGTCGACGATTTCGACGCGAAGCAAGGCGCGAGCCGTGCAGTGCAGGCATGGGCATCGACGATCGACGCAGCGGCGAGCAACGCAGGCGTCACGGTCTCGTCACTGAACTACGTCATCCACGACGCGGGCAACGGCAGTGATGCCACGTCAACAAGGGCCGCTGTACTGTCGCAATCACTGGCAGAGGTGCTGCAGGGATACGACCTCCACGCACAGACCTTCAATACGTCGGCATTGCTTGGTGACATCGGGGCCGGCGCGGCCTTGACCGATGTAGCACTGGCGATCGGCCGAGCGAACCACCTTGGCGGAAACGTGCTCGTGGCGGGAACGACCGACACCGAGCATCCAACGGCGGTGGTAGTGGTCGCGCCGTCGAAGCTGACACCGATCGACACCAGCAAGAACTGGTTCCGCGCCCGCGGCGGAAACAATGCGTACTTGCCGTGGTGGGGCCGTCGGCATGATGCAGGTACGGCGTCGCAGGGTTATTCGGAGTAGAACCCGCCTCAGGATGATGGCGGCAATGCATCGCGTGCTTGCATGACGGGCTTCGGCGTATTCACCGCCGCGTGATGCATCGCGACAATGGTTCTCGCCGTGTTAAGCAATCTGTAACAATCGGCGGAATAGCAAGACACAAATTCTTTCAAAATACTTTCTATAATTCGCTGCCAGCGTTTCCCGAGAAATCCGGATTCAAGCCCCATCAAGGCATTTGTCCTCACGTCACTCGGAACCGTATCGAGATTTCCATCGCATACATTACAAGACGTATGGAAATTGAAAGATTTACATCTCTTGACGCACCGCGTCGTCGCCCTTTATTGTCCGTCTGCCGCCCGTGAGAGAGCACGGCGGCAATCGCGGATGCGCGCCTCGCGCGCATGACAACACGCAGCAGAAAGCAGAAAAGGAAACGTGGTAGCCACATGAAGCCGCTATTCGATGACAAGAACTCCGATGCGGTCAGCGATCGTCCTTCCACCCCGTCTTCGTCACCCGTCGCAGTGCCCGCCGCCGCCGCCGTTGCCGTTGCCGTGCCGGCAGCACGCCCGGCGGAGAATGTCCGCCTGATCTCCGTCGACGAGATCGACCAGCTCGGCGCGACGCAGGGCACGCGGATCGCCGCCTTCTCCCAGCAGATTCTCGCGAGCGTTCGCGCATCGGATGCCGACCAGTTCGGCGACAAGCTCAACGAACTGATCGCGACCGCGAAGGGGCTCGACCCGCGCGGCGCCGACAAGGGCGGGCTGCTCACGCAGGTCACGCGGCTGTTCCGCTCGACCAAGGAGAAGCTGCTGTCGCAATACGAGTCGGTGAGCAAGCGGATGGACACGCTCGTCGTCGAGCTCGAGAACCATGCGCAGCGCCAGAAGGCCGGCATCGACGAACTCGAGCGGATGTACAACGACAACTACGCGCTGCACCAGGAGCTCGCGCAGTCGAAGGCGCACGGCGAAACGGCGCTCGCGACGCTGCGCGCGCATCTCGCGGCCGGCCAGCAGCCGGTGGACGACGCGTTCGCCGCGCAACGCCTGCTCGACGTGAAGCGCAAGGTCGACGCGCTCGAAAGCAAGCTCGACGACCTCGACCGCGCGATGCTGATGTCGAAGCAGCTCGCGCCGCAGATCCGGATGGAGCAGGACCAGAAACGCACGCTGACGTCGAAGTTCATGACGATCAAGACCGTGCTGATCCCCGCGTGGACCAACGCGTTCGCGCTCTACCTCGAGCAGCTCAGCACGAAGCGCGCGGCGGCGCTCGCGAACGCGACGTACGACGCGGCCGACGAGGCGATTCGCGCGCAGGCCGACCTGAACCGCCAGAACGCGCAGGAAGTCGCGAAGCTGAGCCAGCGCCCGGTGATCTCGACCGACACGTTCGAATACGCGCAGCAGCAGCTGTTCGGCGCATTCGACGACATCACGCAGATCATCGCCGACGGCAAGCGTCAGCGCGAGCAGGATGCGCCGCGCCTGCGCCAGCTCGAACAGGACCTGATCACCCGATTCGCTCCGAAGCACAACTGAAAGAACCGAGAGAACACCGCATGATTACGCTTGAGAAACGCGCGGCGAAGGTCGCGATCGTCCTCGAAAAACGCCAGATCCTGAAGCCGCCCGTCGTACGCGTCGGCGCGGCGCTCGACATCTCCGGCTCCGCGAAGCCGCTGTACCAGTCGGGCGTGATCCAGGAAACGCACGACCGGATCCTCGGCATCGCGCTGAAGTTCGACGACAACGGCGAAGTCGACACGTGGACCTTCACCGAAGGCTACGACCGCCTGCCGACCGCGACGCCGGACAACTACGGCTCGTACATCTCCGACTACGTGCTCGAGGCGCGGATCGACAAGTGGGGCGGCACGCAGTACGCGCCGGTGATGAACGACATCGTCGACTTCTTCTTCCGCGCGCCGGAGCCGTCGCCGAAGCGCGAAGAGAAGCGCGGCTTCCTGAGCCGGCTGTTCGGCGGCGCGGACGAGACGCCCGCGCCGGCCGTCTCCGCGCCGGTGAACGGCCATCTGCCCGCATGGGTGCTGTTCGTCACCGACGGCCAGAACCCGAAGAACGACCGCAAGCGCGTACGCCAGCTGCTGGCCGAGTCGCAGCACTACCCGCTGTACTGGTCGCTCGTCGGCGTCGGCGACCCGAGCGAATTCGGCTTCCTCGCGGAAGTCGCGGACGAGATGCCGAACGTCGGCTTCCTGCATCTCGAATCGCTCGACGTCAGCGACGAACAGATCTACGAACAACTGATCACGCAGGAATTCTGCGACTGGGTGCGCGCGAAGTAAGCGCGGCCCGCACGCCTTTTATCCAGAACTCGATTACCCCCCATCATGTTGAAAGACTTCAAGATCCCGTTGTCGCTCACGGTGCTCGCGCTGATCGCGGCCTATCTCCTCGGCGGCGTGAAGGACATGCTGATCGTCGCGGTCCTGTCGGTGCTCGAAATTTCGCTGTCGCTCGACAACGCGGTCGTCAACGCATCGGTGCTGAAGAACTGGTCGGAGAAGTGGCGCAACCGCTTCATGGTGTTCGGCCTGCCGGTCGCCGTGTTCGGCATGCGGCTCGTGTTCCCGCTGCTGATCGTTGCCGTGATCGGCCACATCGGCATGTGGGACGCGCTGAAGCTCGCGATCGAGTCGCCGGAGCAGTACGCGTCGATCCTCACGTCCGCGCATCACCAGGTATCCGCATTCGGCGGCGCGTTCCTGCTGATGGTGTTCTTCAAGTTCATGCTCGACACCGAGAAGGACGAGCACTGGATCGGCTTCCTCGAAGGCCCGATGAGCCATCTCGGCCGCATCACGGCGCTGGAAGTGGCGCTGACGCTCGCGATCATCATCGTCGCGTCGCTCTACGTGCCGGCGGTCGAGCAGGTGGGCTTCCTGCTCGCGGGTGCATTCGGCGTGATCAGCTTCGTGATCGCGCACGGCATCGGCGACCTGATCGGCGGCGAGGAGACGGGTACGCGTGTGGTGCGCGAAGGCGTCGCGGGTTTCATGTATCTGGAAGTGCTCGATTCGTCGTTCAGCTTCGACGGCGTGATCGGCGCGTTCGCGCTGTCGAACAACATCTTCCTGATCGCGCTGGGCCTCGGCGTCGGCGCGGCCTATATCCGGGAGATGACGCTCGTGTTGCTGAAGAAGGGCACGCTCGCGCAGTACCGCTATCTCGAGCACGGCGCATTCTGGGCGATCGGTGCGCTCGCAACGATCATGTTCCTCGGCGTGAAGTTCGAGGTGCCCGAGGTCATCACGGGCCTGGTCGGCGCGGCGATGATCGCGGCGGCCGTGTGGTCGTCGATCGTCGTGCAACGCAAGGAAGACCGGACGGCCGTCGCAGGCGAGTGACCACGCGTCACGCGCGGGTCGAAAACCATCAACGAGGGGCCGCGCAGGGCGGCCCGGCATTGCCGCCGGCACAACGGCGGTTCCAGCAGAAGAGGTTCAGATGATCAATTTGTCGAAAGGCGGTCGCGTCAACCTGTCGAAGGAAGCGCCCGGCACGCAGAAGTTCCGCATCGGTCTCGGTTGGGACGCGAACTCGACGGACACGGGTACGGATTTCGATCTCGACGTGTCGGTGTTCCTGTGCAAGTACGACGCGCAGAGCAACCCGAAGCTGATCTCGGATCAGCACTTCGTGTTCTACAACAGCGAAGTGCGCACGATGGAGCGCAAGGACACCTTCATCCAGCCGGGCGACGATTTCCCGAAGCGCGGGATGCCCGCGTCGAAGTGCCTGGGTGTCGTGCATAGCGGCGACAACCGCACGGGCAGCGGCGACGGCGACGACGAGGTGATCTTCATCGACGTGACGAAGCTCGCCGCGGACATCGAGGAAATCTCGGTGGTCGTGACGATCGACCAGGCCGAAGCGCGTCGCCAGAATTTCGGCCAGGTGCGCAACAGCTACATCCAGATCGCCGACGAGGTGTCGGGCGCGGTGATCGCGAAGTACGCGCTCGAGGAAGACTTCTCGATGGAGACGTCGGTGCAGGTCGGCAGCTTCTATCGCCGCGACGGCCACTTCATGTTCAAGGCGGTCGGCGCCGGCTACAACCGCGGCCTGGGCGACTTCGTGCGCGCGTACGGCGGCGCGGTCTGACTGGCGGCAGCCCGGCCGGCGGGATACCGCCGCGCCGGGCAGGAAGCAGCAATGACGAATCCGTCCGACGAGCCGAAGCGGCTCGAGTTCGATACGACGCCCGAGCGCACGCCCGGGCGTCTTGCGTTCGACGCGCCGCCCGCGGCCGCGGCGCCGGTTGCGCGTGCGCCCGAGCGGCCGGCGCCGCAGGCGCTCGACTTCGGGCCGGCGCCCGCGTCCGACAAGGCCGTGCGCGCGGCGCCTGCCGAGGCGGTCGGTCGCGCGGTGTTCGGCGAATCGAACCATCCGCAGCTCGAAGCGTGCTTCCGCGCCGCGCAGGCCAGCTTCCCGAATCTCTATCCCGACTACGCGCCGCGCATCGAGCGGCACATCCGGCAACTGGTGCCGCTGAAGCTCGCGACGGTCGCGACGATCGGCGACGGCGCGCTGGAGACGGCGGGCAACCTCGTCGAAGCGGTCGCGGCAACGACGCGCGAATTCAATGAACTCGGCGCGGCCGACATGATGGCCGGAATGCTCGCGCAGGCGACGCGCAAGGCCGGCATGTTCGAACGCTGGTTTGGCTCGGCATCGGGCCATGTCGACTACCGTGCGGCGATCGGGGCGCTCAAGCAGTCGCTCGGCTTCTTCCCGCGCCGCACCGAGGACCTCGCTGCGAGGGTCCGCCATGCGGAAGAAAACCTCGTGGTCGTGCTCGCGGCGCTGAGCGCGGTGTCGGACGTCGTGCGCGCACCGGACGATGCAGGTGTCGAGCGCACGCTGTTCGACCGTCGCAACATCGTCGGGCAGGCGGTGCAGCAGATCCGCATGCAACCGGTGCAATTGCGCGGGCTCGACGAGCGCGTGACCGATCTGCTGTCGCGCGCCGATCACCTGATGAACGTCGTGCTGCCGGCGGCATTGGCGGCGCGGCCGCAGCGCTGAGCACACGGCACGAAGGGCACGAACGGGAACGCGCGCTGCGGCGCGCGTTCGCCGCGCAGGCCACGCCGCGTCACGCCATTTCACGTGCGCCGGCGCGAGTCTGCTATCTTCCGGGGCATCTCATCGCTTTCCCGCCGATTCTCCATGACTGACCGCATCGTTGCCGCATTCGATTTCGACGGCACCATCACGACGACCGACAGCTTTCGCCATTTCGTCCGCTATGCGGTCGGCACGCCGCGCTTCGCGTGGGCCGGATTGCGCGCGCTGCCGTGGATCGTCGCGATGAAGGCCGGGCTGCTGTCGCGTGGCGATGCGAAAGCGAAGTTCGCGTCGTTCGCGTTCGGGCCGGTGCGCGAGGATGCGCTCGATGCGCAGGCGCGCACGTTCGTCGACACCTATCTGCCGAGCCTCGTGCGCCCGGAAATGCTCGAACGCATCCGCGAGCATCGGGCACGCGGGCACGAAGTCGTGCTGGTGAGCGCGTCGCCGTCGCTGTACCTGGAGAAGTGGGCGAAGACGGCCGGCTTCGATGCGGTGCTCGCGACGCGGCTGGCGTTCGAGCGCGGCACCTTCGCCGGTCGGCTCGACGGCGAAAACTGCTGGGGGCCGCAGAAGGTCGTGCGGCTGCGCGGGTGGTGGGGCAACCGGCCGCCGAAACAGCTGTTCGCGTACGGCGACAGCCGCGGCGACAAGGAAATGGCCGAGCTCGCGAACTGGTCGTGGATCCGCGGGCAAGGGCCGATGCCGCCGATCGGCGGCTGAGACAGTGCGTTACGCGTCGGCCGGTGCCTGGCGCGTACCGCGCGCCGGACGATAACCGCTCCAGCGATTCGCCCGCGCGAACGTGCCGACGTCGTTGAAGCGCACGCCGACTTCACGCAGCGCCGCATGCGCGGGGCGCGCGGTCAGCTGGCGGATGTAGAACGGGTCGCGCACCACGAAGTGATGGATCGCGTGCGTGCTGCCGAAATTGAAGCAGAACAGCTGGAACGGCAGCATCCACCACGGGTTGAGCACCTGCGTCTGCTGGATCACGTTGCGCGAGTCGATGTCGCCGAAGTAGTGCATGTTCGAGCTGACGAAGTTGATGCAGAAGCTGCGCACGAAGTTCGGCCCGAGCCACACCACGGCCAGGAAATCGACAACGCTCATCACGCGCCCGACGATGGCCGGCACCGTCACCGGGTAGCCGAACGCATGCAGCGCGAACAGGCCGACGTGATAGACGATGAACGCGTGCCACAGCACGTAGTACACGTGACCGACCGGCATGTATGACGACACCTGTTCGACGCGCAACTGCAGGCGCTCGGACGGATCCTGCACCGGTTGAGCGGCCACATACTGCTTCACCTTGCGGCGCATCGCGGTGGGGCGCAGCACGACGGCGAGCATGCCGTCCGCGATCATCAGCAGGCGCTTCACGCCCCAGCGCTCGCCGTTGGTGATGCCGAATTCCTCGAGATCCGATTCGCCGCCCGACACCTTGTGATGATGCAGGTGCATGCGCCGCCGCGTCCACGGGTTGATCGTGCCGGGCCGCGTGAGCCAGCACAGCGCCATCATCAGGTGATAGGCCCACGGCGTCTTCTTGAAGTACATCAGGTGGATCAGGTCGTGCTCGAGCTCGTGGATCAGCGACGTGACGAACGCGGCAAGCGGCAGCGCGACGTACCATGCGATCGCGCCGCGCGCATACAGCCAGGCGATCGCGAGCATCGCGCTCACCGAGGCGGCCATCACGGTCGCGCCGACGAGGTTCTGGTTGTCGAGCAGCGGAAAGCGCGCGCGGATCGCGTCGCTCGCGGCGTTGACCTCGCGGCGGACGTACGCGACCTTGTCCGCGTCATTGCGAAAGGCGGTTCGTGCGGGTTGGCTCATCGACCGGGATTCCTGCGGAAAGGGTGGGGCGCAATGCCGATGTGACAAGCATAGGCGCGCGCCGGACCGCACGCGAGGGCCGTGGGTGCCAATGGTAGTGTCATTTCGGGCCACGATGGCCTGCCGGCGCGGCTAGAGTCTTGCCCCGGTGTCATTGCGGGCCAGCGACGCTACAATCCGCCGAAACCGCTCCGGAGTCCGCCGCATGGTCCTGTCTGTCCCGGATGCCGCGCGCCAGCTGAACAAGGCGACGGTGTCGTCCGCGTATGCGCTGTTCATGCTGATGCTGGCCGAGGAGCGCGGCATCGACGGCGGCCGCGTGCTTGCCGGCTCGGGCGTCGAGCGCGACCGGCTCGCGCAGCCCGATGCGCGCATCACGCCGCTGCAACAGGCGGCGATCGTGTTCAACCTGCTCGACGCGACGGACGACCCGTCGATCGCGATCGAGATCGGCCTGCGCAGCAGCCTGACGAAAGCGGGACTGATCGGCTTCGGGCTGATGAGCTGCGCGACGCTCGGCGAGGCGATCTCGCTCGGCATCCGCTACCTGCCGACGCGCGTGCCGTTCTTCTCGGTGCGGCTCGCGCAGCTCGACGGGATCGTCGACATCGACGTGCTCGAGGCGTTTCCGCTCGGCCGGCTGCGCCAGTTCGCGGTCGAGAACTTCCTGGTCGAGACGGCCATCCTGTTCAACTCGCTGCTGTATCCGGTGCCGGGGCGCACGCTGCAGTCGCGTGCCGAACTCCATTTCGAATGGCCGGAGCCGCCGTGGTTCGAGCGTTATCGCGGGCGGCTGCCGCGCTGCCATTTCGACGCGAGCACGAACCGCATCCGCTGCGATGCCGCGCTGCTCGACGAGCCGATCGGCACGGCGAACGCGCATACCGCGCAGATGATCGTGCAGCAGTGCGAGGCCGAACTCGCGCGGCTCGGCTATGCGGAGAGCATCGTCGAGCGTGTGCGCAACCTGCTGATCTGCGGCGAGGGCGGCTATCCGTCGGTCGACGACGTCGCGCGCGAACTGCATGTGTCGGCGCGTACGCTCAAGCGCAAGCTCGCCGAGTACGGGGCGACCTATTCGACGCTGCTCGACGAGATCCGGTTGCGCGACGCGCTGCGGCTGCTCGAGGGGACACGGCTGCCGGTCGACGAGATCGCCGCGCGCGTCGGCTATACGGATCGCGCCAATTTCACGCGCGCGTTCAAGCGCTGGACGGGCGTCGCGCCGAGCGAGCGGCGCTGAACGCGGGCACGCACGGGCCTGCCGGGTCATGCGCCGCGTGTCACTGTTTCAGACGATCGCGACCCAGTTTGCACCGCGCCCGCCCGGCACGCGCGCGCGCGGCGACAGCGCGCCATCGTCCGGCGCGATCGCATATACCGACACAAATTCCGACTGTTCGCCGCAGGCGACGAGCCAGCGCCCCGACGGGTCGATCGCGAACCCGCGCGGCTGCGTTTCGGTGGCGGTCGCGTGCACGGGTTCGAACGTGCCGTCTTCGGTGCGGCGATAGCAGAGCAGGCGGCTCGACGTGCGTTCGCTGACATAGGCGAAACGCTCGTCGGGCGTCAGGTGCAGGTCGGCGGCCCAGACGGACGGTTCGGCGGGCGCCGGCGGCCGTGCATGACCTTGCGCGAGTTCGGCGACGGCCGGATGGCGTGCGCTCACGTGCGCATCGCCGAGCCGGCCGGTGTCGGGATCGCGCGCGAACGTCGCGAGCGTGGCATCGAATTCGCTGACGACGACGAGCGCACGACCGTCATCCGTGAACTGCAGGTGACGCGGGCCGAACCCGGCCGGCACGCGCGTTTCGCCGTGTTCGAGCGCGCGCAGGCCGGCCGCGTCCTCGACGAGCGCAAAGCTGAACACACGATCCGAGCCGAGCGAGCTGACGTACGCGAAACGGTTGTCCGGCGACACGATCACCGAGTGCGCGTTCGCGATGCCGCCCGCGACCTGCAGCGGCGTGCCGTCGCCGTCGCGCACGCGTGCGGCGTCGTAGAGGCTCAGCGAATTCCCGCCGTACGACGCGCCGAGCAGCCAGCGGCCGATGCGGTCGAGCGACAGGTAAGCGTGGCTGGCGTCGATCGCGGTCGCGCCGATGCGCACGAGCGCGCCGGTGGCCGGCACGACGCGGAACGCGACGATCGTCGGCTGCTCGCCGCGCGTTGCGACGTAAAGCCGCGCGCGGTCGGCCTGCACCGCGATCGGCATCGCGACGTCGGCTGCGTGATAGCGGGCGAGCGGCGCGAGCGCGCCGTCGGCCGCGAGGGAGAACGTGGCAAGGTCGCCGTCGGCGGCATTCGAGACGACGACGGTCAGGCGGTCAGTGTTCGGCATGGCGGAGCATCGAAGCATTCGTGAAGGATTCGTCGGCCGGCAGGCCGCGAGGCGGATCGCTGCGCCGGTGCGTGCGCGCGAACAGCGCGGCGACCGCAGCGACGAGCGAAGCGATCGCGAGCGCATACAGCCCGCCCGTGATCGACCCCGTATGTTGCTTCAGATAGCCGAAAGCCGTCGGCGCGACGAAGCCGCCGAGGTTGCCGACCGAGTTGATCAGCGCGATCACGGCCGCGGCCACGCGCGTGTCGAGATAGCCCTGCGGGATCGGCCAGAACAGCGACGACGCGGCCTTGAAGCCGAGCGCGGCGAAGCAGATCGACGCGAACGACCATACCGGATCGTGCGACGTCGACGCGAACAGCCCGCACGCGGCGAGCACGAGCGCGACCGCGAGCCAGCGCTGCGGATGCTTCCACTTCGACGACAGCACCGCGAAGCCGTACATCGCGCCGATCGCGATCATCCACGGAATCGTGTTGTACAGGCCGACCTGGAAATCGGTGAGGCCGCCCATCTTGCGGATGATCGTCGGCAGCCAGAACGTGGCCGCGTAGATCGTCAGCTGGATCGAGAAATACAGGAAGCAGAACAGCATGATCTGCGGATCGCGCAGCAGCGCGGTGGCGCGCACCGGCACGTTCGAGCGGACGTCGCGCGTCGCGCGCTCCTCGTCGAGCGCGTTCTGCAGCGCCGTGCGTTCCTCGGCCGTGAGCCACGTGGCGTCGCGGATATGCGATTTCAGCAGCAGCCAGCTCGCGCCGCACAGCGCGACCGAGAACAGCCCTTCGATCAGGAACATCCATTGCCAGCCTTCGAGGCCGAAGCCGCGAATCGACAGCAGCGCGCCGGTGACAGGCCCCGACAGCACCGACGCGAACGCGGAGCCGCCGAGGAAGATCGCCATCGCCTTGCCGCGCTCCTGCGGCGGCAGCCATTGCGACAGGTACAGCACGACGCCGGGGAAGAAGCCGGCCTCGGCCACGCCGAGCAGGAAGCGCAGCGCGTAGAATGACGTGTCGTTCCACACGAACGCCATCGCGGCCGCGACGATGCCCCAGGTCGCCATGATCCGCGCCAGCCACACGCGTGCGCCGTAGCGCTGCATCAGCAGGTTCGACGGCACTTCGAACAGCGCGTAGCCGACGAAGAACAGCCCGGCGCCAAGGCCGTACGCGGCCGCGCCGATGCCGATCGACGCCTCGAGGTGACGATCGACGAAGCCGACGTTCACGCGGTCGATGTAGTTCGCGATGAACATGATCAGCACGAGCGGCAGCACATGCCACTTCACTTTCGAGACGGCGGACGCGAGTGGGTCGCGTCCGGGCAGGGCGGGCGAGGGCGGGTTCAAGCGTGTCTCCGGTCGGGCGGCGGCGGACGGGGTGGTGGCCCGCGTCGGCGTTTGGGTGGCGGTCGGTGTAGTATGTCGTCGTATGACATGGTACGCCTGAGTGCCGATGAAGACGTCGCGGGTTTACCCGGAAATTGCCCAGATATTGGGGAATTTCATGAGGTTGGTCGGCTATTCATTCATGTCTGATGACGTATGACATGAAATGAGTGCGCGCCAATTGCCGCGTATTCGTTCGCGACCCGCGCTGCGCGCGGGGGCCTCGAACGGGCAGCCCGTCCGGCGGCTGCCGTCGCATCGGCTACGCCATCGACACGACGCTGTTGAGCAGCGTCTTCACGAGCACGGCCTGCCGCGTCGCGCCTGTTTTCGCGAAGATGCCGCGCAGGTGTGCGCGCGCCGTGTTCTTCGTGATGCCGGTCGCGGCGGCCGCCTCGTCGAGCGTCAGCCCGTCGACGAGCAGCAGCGCGATTTCGGTTTCCATCGGCGTGAGCCGGAACAACCGGTGCAGCATGTCGCGTGACGTCTGCGGCGACGACGCCGGATCGCGGACGAACACGGCGACGGCCGGCCGGTGCTGGCGATCCTCGGCGCCGCGGTAGGGCGCGAGCGGGCGCAGCAGCACGCTCAACGGCATCGCGCCGCCGGGGCGTGACAGCGTGGTGGCTTCGATGCGCGCGAGCGCACCCGCGCGGAAATGCTCGAGTGCGGCCTGCAGCGCCTTCTGCAGCCGGCGCTCGTCGAGCGGGCACGACGCGTGAAGCCGCTCCTGGCGCACGCACAGCCCGTCCTGCTGCTCGATCAGCCGCTCGGCGATGCGGTTGCGCTTGATCACGCGGCCGTCCTCGTCGACGATCGCGGTGCCGACATCGAGCCGGTCGACGGTGCCGGCGTACAGCGCGCGTTCGGCATCGAGCACGTCGAACGCCGCGTGCAGCTCGACCGCCCGCTGCAGATGCGGCAGCAGTGTCGCGACCTGCGCGCGCTCGGCCGCGTCGAAATCGCGGCCGCCGTGCGCGCGGCTCACGAAGAACGCGCATTCGACGCCGCGCTCACCGCGCAGGTTTGCGCCGAGGATGTAGCGCAGGTCGAGCGGCTGCAGGTATTGCCGGTAGAAATCGTGCGCGCACCACGCGGTTTCGCCGAACAGCCGGTCGGCCGTGAAGACCTGGCCGGGCGGCTGGTCGAGAAACGGGCACAGCGCATAGAACTGCTCGCTGTACGACGGCTCGCCGGGCAGCAGCGGGCCGTGCGCCGATGCGTTGATGATGAGCCCGTGCCGTGCGCCGCCCGGATTGCGCAGCACCAGGGTCGTGAAGCTCGCGTCGAGCCGCGCGCGGACCGCTTCGAGGAAGCCGGCCCACGGGGTCGCTTCCGACGGGCCCTGATAGACGAGCCCGAGCCACGCGCTGAGTTCGCGCGCCGTCCACGCCGCGTCGTCGAAACCGTCGTGCGCGGCCGGATCGCCGGGCGCCAGCGCGATGGACATGCTCGTGTTCTCCAGGTCGGGATGAAGGATTCCCGGACCAGCATACCGGCCGGCCGGCGGCCCGCGTCATCCGAACGGAGTAGGCGACGCGGGCAGGCGGGCAGCCGCCGGGCTGCCCGCCTGCGGCGCTTACGCCGCGCGCTCGCGCAGCAGGTACGCGACGATGCGGTCGGCCGCTTCTTCCGGCGACTCGGCCACCGTGTCGACGCGCAGTTCGGGCCGCGCGGGCGGTTCGTACGGCGAATCGATGCCCGTGAAGTGCTTCAGCTCACCGCGCCGCGCCTTCTTGTACAGGCCCTTCGGATCGCGCTCCTCGGCAACCGCGAGCGGCGTGTCGACGAACACTTCGACGAACTCGTCGGGGCCGACCATCGCACGCGCCATGTCGCGCTCCGCGCGGAACGGCGAGATGAACGACACGAGCGTGATGAGCCCCGCGTCGAGCATCAGCCGCGCGACCTCGGCGACGCGCCGGATGTTCTCCACGCGATCGGCCTCGGTGAAGCCGAGATCGCGATTGAGCCCGTGCCGCACGTTGTCGCCGTCGAGCAGGTACGTGTGCTTGCCGAGCGCGTGCAGCCGTTTCTCGACCAGGTTCGCGATCGTCGACTTGCCGGCGCCCGACAGGCCCGTCAGCCACACGACGCGCGGTGTCTGCGCCTTCTGCGCGGCACGCGCGGCGCGGTCGACGTCGACGGCCTGCCAGTGCACGTTGTGCGCGCGGCGCAGCGCGAAGTGCAGCATCCCGGCGCCGACCGTGTCGTTGGTGACGCGGTCGATCACGATGAAGCCGCCCGTGTGGCGGTTGCGGTCGTACGGATCGAACGCGACGGGCCGGTCGAAGCTCAGGTTGCATACGCCGATCTCGTTGAGCGCAAGCGTGCGCGCCGCGAGATGCTCGCGCGTGTTCACGTCGATCTTGTACTTCGGCGTCGCGCAGGTCGCACCGACCGTCTGCGTGCCGAGCTTCACGAGATACGGGCGGCCGGGCAGCAGCGGCGCGTCGTGCATCCACACGAGCGTCGCCTCGAACTGGTCGGCTACCTCGGGCGGCGCATCCGCGCGCGCGATCATGTCGCCGCGGCTGATGTCGATCTCGTCGGCCAGCGTGAGCGTCACCGCGTCGCCGGCGCGCGCGATGTCGCTGTCGCCGCGTTGCGTGATGACCGACGCGACGCGGCTCTCCTTGCCGGACGGCAGCACGCGCACGCGCTCGCCGACGCGGATCTCGCCCGATGCGATGCTGCCCGCGTAGCCGCGGAAATTCAGGTGCGGGCGGTTGACCCACTGCACCGGCAGCCGGAACGGCTCGTCGCGCGTCACGCGCGCGGCGAGCGGCAGCGTGTCGAGATGCTGCATCAACGTCGGGCCCGCGTACCACGGCATCCGTGCGCTCGGCGCGATCACGTTGTCGCCACGCAGCGCCGACATCGGGATGCTGACGATCTCCGCCAGCCCGAGTTCGGCCGCGAACGCGCGATAGTCGGCGTCGATGCGCTTGAACACGGCGCGGTCGTAGTCGACCAGGTCCATCTTGTTGATCGCGAGCACCACGCGCTTGATGCCGATCAGCGCGACGAGATGACTGTGGCGGCGCGTCTGCGTGAGCACGCCCTTGCGCGCATCGATCAGGATCACCGCGAGATCGGCGGTCGACGCGCCGGTGATCATGTTGCGCGTGTACTGCTCGTGGCCGGGGGTATCGGCGACGATGAACTTGCGTCGCGTGGTCGCGAAGAAACGGTAGGCGACGTCGATCGTGATCCCTTGCTCGCGCTCGGCCGACAGACCGTCGACGAGCAGCGCGAAATCGAGTTCGCCGCCCTGCGTGCCGACCTTCTTCGAATCGGCTTCGAGCTGCGTGAGCTGGTCGTCGAACAGCATGTTCGATTCGTAGAGCAGGCGGCCGATCAGCGTGCTCTTGCCGTCGTCGACGCTGCCGCACGTGATGAAGCGCAGCAGGTCCTGGGTTTGCGTGTGCGCTGCGTCGGACGCGCGTGCATCGGGTGCGTGGTGTGCGAGCGCCCCGGGCGCGGTGAGTACGTGTGCCATCAGAAATATCCCTCCTGTTTCTTCTTTTCCATCGAACCGGCCGAATCGCTGTCGATCAGTCGTCCCTGGCGTTCGGACGTGCGCGTTTCGCGCATCTCCTGCAGGATGTCGTCGAGCGACGTCGCGTCGCTGTCGATCGCGCCCGTCAGCGGATAGCAGCCGAGCGTGCGAAAGCGCACCTTGCGCATCTGCGGCACTTCGCCTTCGCGCAGCGGCAGGCGTTCGTCGTCGACCATGATCAGCGCGCCATCGCGCTCGACCACGGGCCGCTCCTTCGCGAAGTAGAGCGGCACGATCGGGATGTCGTGAAGCTGGATGTACTGCCAGATGTCGAGTTCGGTCCAGTTCGAGATCGGGAACACGCGCAGGCTTTCGCCCTTGCGCTTGCGCGCGTTGTACAGCGACCAGAGCTCGGGCCGCTGGCGTTTCGGGTCCCAGCGGTGCTGTTCCGAGCGCAGCGACACGATGCGTTCCTTCGCGCGCGATTTCTCCTCGTCGCGGCGTGCACCGCCGAACGCGGCGTCGAAGCCGTAGTGATCGAGTGCCTGCTTGAGCCCCTGCGTCTTCCACACGTCGGTGTGCACGGCCGAGCCGTGCGCGAACGGATTGATGCCGTTCGCGACACCGTCGGGGTTGATGTGTACGCGCAGGTCGAGGCCGAGGCGCGCGGCCGTCTCGTCGCGAAACGCGATCATCTCGCGGAATTTCCACGTCGTATCGACGTGCAGCAGTGGAAAAGGCGGCTTCGCCGGGTAGAACGCCTTCATCGCGAGATGCAGCATGACCGAGCTGTCCTTGCCGATCGAATACAGCATCACCGGGTTTTCGCTCTCGGCGACCACCTCGCGCATGATGTGGATGCTTTCGGCCTCCAGCCGCTCCAAGTGGGTCAACATCGTTCGTCTCCTTGTTTCATGCCGGGCCGCGCGACATGTGCGGCGTTTCGTGCATGACACCGACGGTATCGAGCGAGCGGCATGCCGATCTTCGTCCGGGTGGACTAAATCGCGGTGCGGCGGTGGAGCGGATCTTTCCTTAGTCCACCCGGACGAAGTGGCGCGCGGCGGCGGCGCATAAGGTGAGCGTTCGACCATCGGCGGAGAGAACACATGACGGACGACACACGTGCCACGCAATTGCTTTCGGGCCAGACCTGGGCCGATTTCTGCGACACCCTGAAACGCAGCGGACAACAGATCCTGCGCGCCGAGGCGCCGGACGATCCGCTGACGCGTGCGGAGGGATTCCGCTACCTGAGCCGGTTGATGCGCATCGCGCTCGAAATGCACGTCGAGTTCGCGGACGGTGCGTGGCCCGGCTTTTTCTCGCCGTCGCACGAGACCGCGAAGATCGGTGCCGACAATCCCGACAACCTGTACCAGTACGCGCGTCTCGACGGCCGCTGCGAATACCGCGTGACGGGGCGGCGCGGCACGGTGGCCTACCTGAGCTTCGGCACGCAGAAGGGCGGCTACGAGACCGACGGCAAGATGCTGCAGACGGGCTTTCTCGACGCGAAGCAGCTCGAGATCGCGCCGGACGGCAGCTTCGAGATCGTGCTGGGCGAAACGCCGCGCGCGGGTAACTGGGTGCGCATGGAGCCGGGCACCAACGCGCTGCTGGTGCGCCAGACTTTCCTCGACCGCCGTGCGGAGACACCGGCACAACTGAAGATCGAGCGCATCGGTGCCGACGACCGCCCGGCGCCGCTCGACCCGCTCGTGCTGCAGGTCGGCCTCACGCGCGCCGCGCAGTTCGTCGAGCAGACGTCGAAGCTGTTCGCGGACTGGGCCGCGAGCTACCGGTCGCACGTGAATGCGCTGCCGCCCGCCGACCAGGCGCTGTGCCAGTCGGTCGGCGGCGATCCGAACATCTACTACTACCACTCGTGCTGGTCGCTGGCCGACGACGAAGCGCTCGTGATCGACGTCGACACGGTGCCCGACTGCGACTTCTGGAACGTGCAGCTCAACAACTACTGGATGGAGTCGCTCGATTACCGGCACTTCGATATCTGCGTGAACAAGCACAGCGCACGGCTGAATGCAGACGGCGGCGTGACGGTGGTCGTCGCGGCCGCACGGCCGGGCGACGCGAACTGGCTCGATACGGCAGGGCATCGCACCGGCACGATCTGCTGGCGCTGGGTCGGCGCCGCGCAGCCGGTGCACCCGCGCACACGGGTCGTCAAGCTTGCAACGCTGAAGGAGGCCGCATGAACGCGCCGCTCGACCCGATCCGCTCGTCGCTCGACGCCGGAGGACTGATTGCCGAGGCCGTGTCGCGCACGGGCGGACTCACCGCGTTCGGCGACGGGCCGTACCGCGAAGCGCTCGACGTGATGTGCGCGTCGCTGGTCGACGAAGCGAACCTGTCCGCGCGTGGCGCGACGATGATGCGCGAGAAGCTCGTCGGCCAGCTCGTGAACCGGCTCGTCATCGAGGATTACTTCCGGCGTCACCCGGAAATCGCGGAGATTGAAATCGACGATCCGCTCGTGATCGTCGGCCTGCCGCGCACGGGAACCACGCTATTGCAGCGCCTGCTGGCCGTCGACCCGCGCTTCCATGCTGCCGCGTGGTGGGAAACCCGCTACCCGGCGCCGCTGGCGGGCGAGACGCTTGCGGAGCCGACGGTGCGCATCGCGCGTGCGCAGGCCGAGGTCGCGACGATGATCGACTGCATTCCGCAGATCCTGACGATCCATCCGCTCGATGCGATGCTCGCCGACGAGGAGTTCATGCTGATGGAACACGCGTTCGTGTGCGCGATGGATTCGTATGCGAACGTGCCGCGCTATACGGCGTGGCTCGCACAGCAGGATCTCACGCCGGTCTATACGTACCTGAAGCGGATGCTGCAGTTCCTGCAGTGGCAGAAGGCGCAGCGCGGCGTCGCGCCGGCCGCGCGCTGGCTGCTGAAGACGCCGCAGCACCTGCATGCGCTCGACGTGCTGTGCCGCGTGTTTCCGCGCGCGCAGGTGGTGCTGACGCACCGCGATCCGGCGCAGACGATTCCGTCGATGGCGAGCATGGCGCACACGTTGTGGCAGATGTATGCGGATGATCCCGATCCGCTTGCCGTCGGCGCGCAATGGAACGCGGGGATGGCGCGCGCGATCGGCGCGGCGATGGCCGCGCGCGACGCGTTGCCGGCCGACCGGTTCCTCGACGTGCGCTTCGAGGACACGGTGTCGAATCCGCTCGGCGTGGCCGAGGCCGTGTACGCGTTTGCCGGGATGCCGCTCGATGCGCGGCAGCGCGCGGCGATGACGGACTGGATGGCGCGCAACGGCCGCGACAAGCGTGCCGCACACGATTATTCGATCGCGCGCTTCGGCTTCACCGATGCGCAGCTCGCGCGCGACTTCGCCGCGTATCGCGCGCGGCACCTGCGGGCAACCGGCTGACGGCCGGTGCTCGCGAGATCAACGACAACCAGGAGACATCCCATGTTGCTGAAGGACAAGATCGTCGTGATTTCCGGGATCGGGCCGGGGCTCGGCGTGAAGCTCGCCGTCGAGGCTGCGCGCGAGGGCGCGCGCGGCGTGGTCGTCGCGGCACGCACGATGGAAAAGCTCGACGACGCCGAAACGCGGATTCATGAACTCGGCGTCGATTGCGCAGTTCTGAAGGTGAGGACCGACATCACCGACCGCACGCAATGCCGGCAGCTCGCGACGCAGGCCGTCGATCGCTTCGGCCGGATCGATGCGCTCGTGAACAGCGCATTCGTGCACGGCACGTTTCCGGAACCGGTGGAGGAAGCCGACCTCGACGGCTGGCGCGCGGTGTTCGACACCAACGTGTTCGGCACGATGGCGCTCACGCAGGAAGTTGTGCCGCATATGAAGCGGCAGCAGCGCGGCGCGATCGTGATGATCAACACGCAGGCGACCCGCAAGCCATTTGCAGGGGAAGGCGGCTACGCTGTATCGAAGGGGGCGCTCGCGGTTGCGGCAAAATACCTGGCGCGCGAACTCGGTGTGCACGGCATTCGCGCGAACAGCATCCACATGGGTTGGATGTGGGGTGTGCCGACCCAGACGTATTTCCGGCAGGCGGCCGCCGAGTACGGGATGACGGAAGAGCAGATCGTCGCGCCGATCGCGTCGAACATCGCGCTCGCGAAGCTGCCGACCGACGACGACTGTGCGCGGGCCGCGCTGTTCCTTGCGTCGGATTATGCGAACGCGGTGACGGGCGCAACGCTCGACGCGAACGGCGGCGATTTCATGCCCTGACGATGGAGCAAAGGATCATGCAGGACAACCCCGACAAACGACATTTCCTTGCGTTCAACGGCGACGCGGACGGGCTGTGCGCGCTTCAGCAACTGCGACTCGCGGAGGGCGTGCACGGCACGCTCGTGACCGGCGTAAAGCGCGACATCCAGCTGCTCGAGCGGATCGACGCGCGGGCGGGCGACCTCGTCACCGTGCTCGACGTGTCGCACGAGCAGAATCGCGATGCGTGCGCGCGACTGCTGCGCGACGGCGCGACGGTCCGCTATTTCGACCATCACTTCGCGGGCGAGCTGCCCGACGATCCGCGTTTCGACGCGCATATCGATACGGCGGCCGACGTCTGCACGAGCGCGATCGTGAACCGATATCTCGGTGGCCGGCACGTGCGCTGGGCGATCGTCGCGGCATTCGGCGACGAACTGCCGGCGCTCGGCAATGCGCTTGCGTGCGAGCATGGGATCGCCGACGCGGAACGCGACACGCTCGCCGAACTCGGGCTCTACATGAACTACAACGCGTACGGCGAGTGTGTCGGCGATCTGCATTTCGACCCGGCGGCGCTCGCCGATGCGATGCTGCCCTGCGTCGATCCGCTCGATTTCGTGCGCGAGACGACCGTGTTCGCCGCGCTGCGCGACGGCTACCGCGACGACATGGCGCGTGCGTGCGCACTCGCGCCGCTGCGCGAGGTGCCCGGTGCGACACTGGTCCGGATGCCTGATCATCCGTGGGCGCGGCGCGCGACCGGCATGCTCGCGAACGAGCGAATGCGCAACGCGCCGCATGCGGCGCTCGCGGTGCTGTCGCCGCGCGCGGACGGCGGGCTCGTCGTCAGCGTGCGCGTGCCCGACGGCCGGGCGCTCGGCGCCGACGAGTTCTGTCGCGGCTTTCCGACCGGCGGCGGGCGCAAGCGCGCGGGCGGCATCAACCATCTGCCGGAAACCGAGTTCGACGCGTTCGCCGAGCGATTCGAGGCCGCATTCCGGCTCGATTGATCGATGCGACGCCTCCGCGATGCGTGCGCCATGCAGCGAGTGCACGGCACGCGCATCGCGAACGGATCAACCGGTCGCGCCCGCGAGCATGGCCGGCACGTTGTGACCGTAGCAGCGCTCCTCGACGCGCTCGGCGATGCGCCAGCCCTGCGCGGTGCGTACCAACCGGTCGACGTACCACAGCCCGAGAAACATCACCTGCGTGCTGCCGTCCGGCAGCGCGACTTCCATCGGATTGAAGCAGATCGTGCGGCCACGCGCGGTATCGCCGTCGAGCCGGATCGACAGGTTGCCGACCATGTGCTGGTACTGCGGAAACTGCGGCAGCACGGTGCGCAGCCACGCCTTGACCTCCGGATAGCGGCCGGCGATGCCGCCCATCGCGCGATAGTCGATTGCCGCATCGGGCGTGAACACCGCGTCGAGCGCGTCGAAGTCGCGCGTGTCGATCGCACTCGAATACGCGACGATCAACTCGCGGATGTCGTGATGGTCGGACAGCGTTTGCAGATCGGGCATCGGCGGCTCCCGGTCACGCGCCGTTGCGCCGGCGTGCCGCATGGAGCGCTTCGGCGCGCTGCTTCACGTCTCGTGCGCACTGGTCGAAGCCCTGTTTCACCCACGCACCGTGGTTCTGCATGATCGTGTCCGCGTTGACGCCGAGGAACTGGTCGGTCGTGAAATAGCGGCAGCGCTCCGGGTCGATCGCGTCGATGTACTGGTCGCGGCGCGCGGCGTCCTTGTTGTCGTCGGTCGGGCGCTGTTCCCACGACAGCAGGCGTTCGGGTTCGTACGCGACGAGGATCTCGTTGACGGGAATCACGGTCTCCGTGCCCGGGATGCGCACTTGCATGTGCACGAAATCGCCGAGTTTGCCGGTCGTGGCGAAGCCGACGCAGAACGTGTTCCATTCGCCGTAGCGCGGGAAGTCGGTCAGCACTTCCCAGACGACGGTGGCCGGTGCGTCGATGTCGACGGTGATCGAGGTGACGAGATTCGAGGGTTTGGTCATGACGGCGTATCGGATGAAGCCGCGCGTACCCGGGTGGCGGGAAGTGTCGCGGCGGTCGGAAGGAGCCGCGCCGGTATCGGTCGGCGCGCGTGACGGGTGCGGATCGGTACGTGCGGGGGCGTTCGCGGCCGGCACGTGCCGCGCAGCGCGGCGCACCCGACATCGAGCGTAGGCCGGCATGCGTGGCGAAGAATCGTCGGAATGGACTAAGGCGTTTCACCGGGGGCGGCAGGGTGGGGCGACTGCCGCGACCGTCGGTGGCATTGGCATGCCGGCGCGTCGAACGTCGACACCACGCAGCGCAGCCGCGACAATACGTGTCTCTTCCCGCTGTCCGCATCGAGGTGCCCGTGCCTGCCAAGTCGTCCGTTGCTCCCGCGATCGTCTGGTTCCGCGACGATCTGCGCGTGACCGACCAGCCCGCGCTGACGCGCGCGGTGGAATCGGGCCGGCCGCTCGTGTGCGTATTCGTCGACGACACGGGCGACGGCGCCGGGCGAGCGCTCGGCGGCGCGGCGCGCTGGTGGCTGCACGGGTCGCTGGCGGGGCTCGATGCGGCGCTCGCGCGTCATGGTGGGCGCCTGTTGCTGTTGCGCGGCGACGCGCAGCGGGAGATCGAGCGCGTCGTGCACGACACGGGGGCAGAAGCCGTGTACTGGAACCGCCGCTATGCGCAACCGCAGCGCGACGCTGACGCGGCGCTGAAGGCGTCGCTCAAGGCGCGTGGTGTGATGGTCGAGAGCAGCAACGGCAGCCTGCTGAACGAGCCCTGGGAGGTGCTGACGGGCAGCGGCGGGCCGTACCAGGTGTTCACCGCGTACTGGCGTGCGGCGCGCCGCGATCGCACGGTCGCCGTGCCGTTGCCGGAGCCCGAGCGGATCGGGTTTCATCCGTGGTCGAAAGCGATGCGTGACCGCGCGCTGGCGCTCGATGCGCTTGCGTTGCGTCCGCCGGTGCCGGATTGGGCCGGCGGCCTGCGCGACGCGTGGCCCATGCCCGACGAGGCCGGCGCGCACGCGCAGCTCGACGCGTTCCTGACGACGGCGCTTGCCGGCTATGCGGATGCGCGCGACCTGCCCGACCGTCCCGCGACGAGCCGGCTGTCGCCGTTCCTGCGCTTCGGCAACGTGTCGCCGAGGCAGGTGTGGCATGCGGTGCAGGGCGCCGCGAGCGCAGGCGGCGCGGCGGTTGCCGCGGACGCTGACAAATTCCTGAGCGAACTCGGCTGGCGCGAATTCAGCTACACGCTGCTGTATCACTTCCCGGCGTTGCCAACCGACAACTTCCGCGCGCAGTTCGACGCGATGCCGTGGCGCGACGATCCCGCTGCGCTACACGCATGGCAGCGCGGGCTGACCGGCTATCCACTCGTCGATGCGGGCCTGCGCGAGCTGTGGACGACCGGCTGGATGCACAACCGCGTGCGGATGGTCGTCGCGTCGTTCCTGATCAAGCACCTGCTGATCGACTGGCGTGCGGGCGAAGCGTGGTTCTGGGACACGCTGGTCGACGCCGATCCCGCGAACAACGCGGCGAGCTGGCAGTGGGTGGCCGGCTGCGGCGCCGATGCCGCGCCGTATTTCCGCATCTTCAATCCGGTCGCACAGGGGCAGAAGTTCGACCCGGACGGTGCGTACGTGCGGCGTTGGGTGCCCGAGCTGGCCGGCCTCGACAACGCATCGATCCATGCGCCGTGGGAAGCGTCGCCGCTGGAACGCGACGCGGCCGGCGTGCGGCTCGGCGTCGATTATCCGGAACCGCTCGTCGAGCATGCGGCCGCGCGTGCCCGTGCGCTCGATGCGCTGGCGGCATTGCCGAAGCGCCGCTGACCGCACGCCCCGGTTTGCCGCATCAATTGCAGAACGCGACGTGTTCGAGCAACGCGTACGCGACGCCCGAATCGAAGTAGGCCGCGCCGCACCACGCGACGAACGCGAGCGTGCCGGCGGCCAGCGCCGCGCGGATCATGCCCATGCCGCGTTACCCGATGCCGGACGCGCGACGCGCGCGTCGTCGATCGGCAGGTGCAGCAACGCCGCGAGCACACCGAGTGCGATCGAGCCGATCCACAGCGGCATGTACGAATGCGTCGCGTCGTACACGAGCGCACCGAGCCAGACACCGAAGAAACTGCCGAGCTGGTGCCCGAAGAACACGAAGCCGAACAGCGTCGCGATGTAGCGCACGCCGAACACCTGCGAGATCACACCGTTCGTCAGCGGCACGGTGCCGAGCCACGTGAACCCCATCACGGCCGCGAACACGTAAACGCTCGCGGGCGACAGCGGCACGGCGACGAACACGGCCATCGTGAGCGCACGCACGAGGTACAGCACCGACAGCACGTACTTGCGCCGCAGCAGCCCGCCGAGATGGCCGCATGCATAGGTGCCCGCCACGTTGGTCAGGGCGATCAGCGCGAGCGCGACGCTCGCATGGCGTGCCGGCAGCCCGTGGTCGAGCAGGTACGCGGGAAGATGCGTCGCGATGAATGCGAGCTGGAAGCCGCACGCGAAGAAGCCCGCGTTCAGCAGCCAGAAGCCGCGATGCGCGAATGCCTCGCGGACGGCTTCGCCGATCGACTGGTCGGCGCCGGCAGCCTGCGCGGGCCGGTCGCGCAGCAGCACGGCGAGCGGCGCGAGCAGCACCGCGACGAGCGCCAGCGCGATGAACGCATGCCGCCAGCCGATGCCGCCGATCAGCGTCTGGGCGACGGGCACCATGCAGAACTGGCCGAGCCCGCCGATCGCGCCTGCGACGCCGAGCGCCCAGCCGCGCCGGTCGGGCGGAAACAGGCGGCTCAGCGCGCCGTAGATCGACGCGAACGCCGAGCCCGACAGCGCGATGCCGATCACGAGCCCGGCGCCGACCGTGAACATGCCGGTCGATGCCGCATTCGCCATCGTGACGAGCCCGGCCGCATACAGCAGCATCCCGGCGACGATCACGCGCAACGAGCCGAAGCGATCGGCGACCATCCCCGTGAACGGCTGCGCGACGCCCCAGATCAGGTTCTGCAGCGCCAGTGCGAGCCCGAACGCTTCGCGCGACCAGCCGTGGTCGAGCGACACCGGCGCGAGGAACAGGCCCTGCACGTGGCGGATGCCGAGCGCGGCGCCCATGATCAGGCCGCCGGCCAGGACGGGCAGCCAGCGGCGGCGGACTTCCTGCTCGATCGGGGTCATGCGTGTCTCCGGATGAAGGTGCGCGGCAAGACGGCCGCGCTCGATCCGATTAGACGATCGGGCCCGTCGTCGCTCAAGCGATCATTCGGTCAGGTTGGCATGCGTGCGGGGAATGCGACGAAGGGCGCGCGGAGTGGGGGGCGGCCCGCAGCGGTCAGGGTTGTTCGCAAAGGCCGCGCGGGCTTACGCCGACGCCGTGTCGTGCGCACGCATCGCGGTATCGCATTCGGCCGCTTCGGCGAGCATCCAGTCGCGGACGTCGGCAACTTCGCGGCGCGGGGCCGGATCGTGCTGGAACAGCCAGTAGCCGTACGCATCCGACAGCGCCTGCGTGTGCGGCCCGAGCACCGCGAGCCGGCCGTCCGCCAGCATCGGCGCGACGAGCGCGAGCCGGCCGAGCGCGACGCCCTGGCCCGCGATCGCGGCCTGGATCACCTGGTCGTACTGGTTGAAGCGCAGCACGCCTTTCGGACGGGCGTCGCCGAGCCCGGCCGCGTGCAGGTGCGCGCGCCACTGCAATTGCGGTTGCGGTGGCCCGTCGAATTCGAGCAGCACGTGGTCGGCGATCGCGGCCGCGTTCGTGACGGGCCGCGCGGCGAGCGCTGGATGGGCGACCGGTACGACGATCTCGTCGAACAGGCGCAGCGCGCCGGCCGGCGCGCGGTCGCGCGGACAATAGCGGATGCCGAGGTCGATGCCTTCGGCGCGCAAATCGAGTACCTTGTCGTTCGCGGCGACGCGCAGATCGATCTCCGGCAGGCGTGCCTGCAGCCGCCCGAGCCGCGGCAGCAACCACAGCGCGGTGACGCCGATGCTCGCGGTGATCGTGACGGGCTGGCGCTCGCGCGCGGCGGCGAGCGATGCGACGGTGTCCTGCAGGCCGTGCAGTGCCGCATCCGCGACGCGAAACAGCCGCTCGCCTTCCGGCGTGAACGCGATCTTCCGGTAGCCGCGCTGCAGCAATGCGACGCCGAGGTGCGCTTCGAGCGCGTGCACCTGGCGGCTGACGGCCGATTGCGTGACGCACAGGTCCTGCGCGGCGAGCGTGATGCTCATGCGGCGGCCGACGGCGACGAAACCGCGGACGAGGTCGAGCGACGGGAGACGGACGAGCGGCGTTGACATGCGCGTGACTCATGCGAACGGAGCAGCAAGATTGGTTGAGAACGCGGGGCGCGTCAAGTTCAATGGAGGCTGGCGTGGGCGGCGCAGGATGGGGCGGGAGCAGACGCTCGTCCGTTGACGCCCTGGCTGGCCGCCAAGCATGGGCACGAGCAGGCACTGACGCGATAACCCGGACGGATCGCGAAGCATGGGACCGGAGACACGATGACGATTTCGAACGAAGGCAGCGAGATGACGCAGGGCACCCGCGCGGCAGACGCGTTGCCGCCCGAGCCCGTGACGCTGCGCGCGGCCGACGGCTATGCATTGCGCGGCCATGTATGGCGCCATCGCGGCGGCAGTGCCGTGCGGCCCGTGACGGTCATCAATTGCGCGACGTCGGTGCGTTGCGACTACTACTTTCGTTTCGCGGCCTGGCTGTTTGCACAGGGGCGCGACGTGCTCGTCTACGACTATCGCGGCATCGGCGGGTCGCGCCCGGCGCAGCTCGCGAAACTGCGCGCAAACTGGCTCGACTGGGGGCGCCTCGATTGCGAAGCCGCGCTGCACTACGCGCGCGACGCGTTTCCGGGCCAGCCGATCGACGTCGTCGCGCACAGCATCGGCGGGGTCGCGCTCGGGCTCGCGGCATCGAACGTCCACGTGCGGCATGCGGTGACGGTCGGCGCGCAGTATGCGTACTGGCGCGACTACATGCCGGCCGAACGGCGGCGCATGTGGTGGAAGTGGCATGTCGCGATGCCGGTGCTCGCGGCCGTGTTCGGCTACGTGCCCGCGAAGCGGCTCGGCTGGATGGAGGACACGCCGCGCGGCGTCGCGTTGTCGTGGGTGCGCTCGCAGGCGCGCTTCGAGGAGGGCTATACGCGCGGCCCGCTCGCCGAACCCGCCGCGAGCCGCGCCGCGTTGCCCGCCCGCTTCGCGGGGCTGTCGGCGCCGATGCTCGCGATCGGCCTCGACGACGACGGGTTCGGCACGGTCGACGCGATCGAGCGCCTCGTCGGCTACTACACGGGCAGCGACGTCACGCATCTGCGGATCGCGCCGGCGGACATCGGCGTCGATGCAATCGGCCATTTCGCGTTTTTCCACAGCCGCTTCACCGAAACACTGTGGCCGCTTGCGCTCTACTGGCTGCAGCACGGTGTGCTGCCGGCCGATGCGCCGGGCAAAGTGCATGCGCTTCACCCGGCGTCGCGCGAGCGGGGCGCGGGCAGCGGTGTGCCGGGCGTCGCTGCGAACGGGTGACCGGGCGGCCGCGTAACGCTGGCGCAGGCCGAGAGGACGAGCGTCAGCGCCGCGCACGGTGCCGGCATTGACACCGGCGGGCCGCAACGACTCGCCGCACCGTCCGATCGATTAACATCGGACGTTTCATTCCACAGGCTGCCGCACGCCGATGCTCGTCCCGCCCGATTCCGCTTCCCCGTCCGAAACGCCCCGAGCCTGGCGCATGCGGCCGCTCGACGTGCCGCCCGCCGCGTCCCGCGCCGGCGTGCAGATCGCGCGTGTCGATTTCGACTGGCGTGTGTCGCTTGCGTCGCCTGCGTTTGCGGCGCTCAGCGACGGCGAGCGCGCGCGGGCTGCGCGCTTCATGCGGCATGCGGATGCGGTACGCAGCGCCGCGACGCGCGCCGCGCTGCGCGACGTGCTCGGCACGGCCCTCGGCATCGCGCCGCAGGCGGTGGCGATCGTCGTCGACGCAGCGGGGCGACCCTCACTGGACGGCGCGCATCGCGCGTCGCTCGACTTCAACGTGTCGCACGCGGGCGATCATGCGCTGATTGCGTGGGCCCCTGCGGTGCGCGTCGGCGTCGATATCGAGTGCTGCAATCGCGCGACCGACTGGCACGCGCTGACGCGCGAGGTCTGCGCGCCCGCCGAGGCCGCCTATCTCGACGGCCTGCCGCTTGCCGCGCGCGCCGGCGAATTCATGCGCGTCTGGTGCGCGAAGGAGGCGCTGCTCAAGGCGCTCGGCACGGGCATCGTCGGCGGGCTGGGCGCGTTCGCGGTCGTGCCGCCGCGCGATGTCGCGACCCCCGCGACGACGATCGTCGAGCCGGCCGCGCCCGCCGCCGGCGTCGCGGCGTTCGAGGCGGCGTGGCTCGACGCGGCGCCCGGCTACGCGGCGTGCGTCGCGTGGACGCGTGCGTGAGCCGGGATCAGTGCGCCGCGCTCATTCGAGCGGCGCGTCGTTCGGCGCCGCATAGCGCGCTTTGATCACGTCGCTCATCGCGAAGTCGAACGACAGCCCCTTCGGCGGCACCGGCTTCGTGAACCACTTGTCGTACAGCGCGGCGATCTCGCCGCGCTTCATCAACTGCACGAGCACGCCGTCGACGAGCGCCTTGAACTGCGGATCGTCCTTGCGCAGCATGAACCCGTAGGCTTCCGACGATTGCGGCGTGCCGACGATCTGCCAGTCGGCCGGCTTCGCGGCGAGCTGGCGCACGCCCGCGAGCAGCACGTCGTCCATCATGTACGCGGCCGCGCGGCCCGATTCGAGCGTGAGGCGTCCTTCGCCGTAGTCCTTCGCGCTGATGATCTGCATGTTCATCTTCTTTTCCTCGTTCATCTTGCGCAGCAGGCGTTCGGACGTCGTGCCCTGGTTCGTCACGACCGTCTTGCCGGCGAGGTCGGGGAAGTCGCGGATGCCTGAGCTCGTGCGCGTGAGCAGGCGCGTCGTCGCGACGAAGAAGGTGGTCGAGAACGCGACCTGCGCGTGACGTGCGGCGAGATTCGTGGTGACGCCGCATTCGAGATCGACGGTGCCGTTCTGCACGAGCGGGATGCGGTTCTGCGACGTGACGGGGATGAAGCGCACCTGCAGGTCGGGCTTGCCGGTGCGCGCCTTCACGGCGGCGATCACGCGATCGCACAGGTCCTGCGAGAAGCCGATGACCTTGCCGTTCGCGTCGGCGTAGGAGAACGGCACCGACGTTTCGCGGTGGCCGATCGAGATCAGGTTGCTCTGCCGGATCTTCTCGAGCGTGCCTGACCGCGGCTCCGCGGCGAGCGACGCGCCGCATGCGAGTGCGCACGCGGCGAACAGCAGGGGGCGGCCGAACCGGGCGGCGAATCGTGACGGGAAGGGCATGGCGGTCTCCGTGGCGAATGGTGATCCGTATGTTGCCAAAGACAAAATAATTGCAACAACTGTTAAGCGTCGGATCACACGGGCCGACACGGCGGGCCGCGCCGGGCATCAGGGAAACTCCCAAGTCGAAATCGGTGAAATACGGGTTGTCTAGACAAGTTGGCGTGGCTACACTTCAATCCATTCCGAACTTGTCTAGACAGGATTGCTCACATGATTACGTTGACCCCCGGCCACCTGACCCTCCCGCAACTGCGCCAGATCGCACGCGAATCCGTGCAACTGACGCTCGACCCGGCCAGCTTCGCGAAGATCGACGCCGGCGCGAAGGCCGTCGCCGACATCGCCGCGAAGGGCGAGCCGGCCTACGGCATCAACACGGGCTTCGGCCGCCTGGCCAGCACGCACATCCCGCACGACCAGCTCGAGCTGCTGCAGAAGAACCTCGTGCTGTCGCACGCGGTCGGTGTCGGCGAGCCGATGGCACGTTCGTCGGTGCGCCTGCTGATGGCGCTGAAGCTGTCGAGCCTCGGCCGCGGCCACTCGGGCATCCGTCGCGAAGTGATGGACGCGCTGATCAAGCTGTTCAACGCGGATGTGCTGCCGCTGATCCCGGTGAAGGGCTCGGTCGGCGCATCGGGCGACCTCGCACCGCTCGCGCACATGTCGGCCGTGCTGCTGGGCGTCGGCGAAGTGTTCATCCGCGGCGAGCGTGCAAGCGCGCTCGACGGTCTGCGCGTCGCGGGCCTCGCGCCGCTGACGCTGCAGGCGAAGGAAGGCCTCGCGCTGCTGAACGGCACGCAGGCATCGACCGCGCTGGCGCTCGACAACATGTTCTCGATCGAAGACCTGTACCGCACCGCGCTGGTCGCGGGCGCGCTGTCGGTCGACGCGGCTGCCGGCTCGGTGAAGCCGTTCGACGCACGCATTCATGAACTGCGCGGCCATCAAGGCCAGATCGACGCGGCAGCGTCGTATCGCGACTTGCTCGAAGGCTCGCCGATCAACCAGTCGCACCGCGACTGCGACAAGGTGCAGGATCCGTACAGCCTGCGCTGCCAGCCGCAGGTGATGGGCGCGTGCCTGGACCAGATGCGCCATGCGGCCGACGTGCTGCTGGTCGAAGCGAACGCCGTGTCGGACAACCCGCTGATCTTCCCGGATACCGGCGAAGTGCTGTCGGGCGGCAACTTCCACGCGGAACCCGTCGCGTTCGCGGCCGACAACCTCGCGCTCGCCGCAGCGGAAATCGGTGCACTGGCCGAACGCCGCATCGCACTGCTGATCGACGCGACGCTGTCGGGCCTGCCCCCGTTCCTCGTGCGGGACGGCGGCGTGAACTCGGGCTTCATGATCGCGCACGTGACGGCTGCCGCACTCGCATCGGAAAACAAGACGCTCGCGCACCCGGCATCGGTCGACTCGCTGCCGACCTCGGCGAACCAGGAAGACCACGTGTCGATGGCGACGTTCGCCGCACGCAAGCTCGCCGACATCGCGGACAACACGAAGCACATCCTCGCCATCGAACTGCTGGCCGCCGCACAAGGCGTCGACCTGCGCGCGCCGTACCACACGAGCCCGAAGCTGGCGCCGGTGATGGAAACGATCCGCGGCAAGGTCGCGCACTACGAACTCGACCACTACTTCGCACCGGACATCGCCGTGATCGCGAAGCTGGTCGGCGAGCGCGCGTTCGCGAAGGTTGCGCCGTTCTCGTTCGCGTCGGAGCAGTAAGCCCATGAGCGCGCCGGTCTACCAGGAGATCAAGGATTTCATCCTGGGCCGTATCCACGCAGGCGAGTGGGAGGAGGGCGATCAGGTGCCGTCCGAGAACGAGCTGGCGCGCGAATTCAAGGTGGCGCGCATGACCGTCAACCGCGCGCTGCGCGAGTTGACGGCCGAGCAGGTGCTCACGCGCATGAAGGGCGCGGGCACCTACGTCGCGCGGCCGAAGTACGAGTCGACGCTGGTGGCGATTCGCAGCATCTCGGAAGAAGTCGGTGCACGCGGGCATGCGTATCGCGCCAGCGTGCTCGGCCTCGACACGATCCGCGCCGACGAGGCGCTCGCCGACGAGATGCAGGTGGCCGTGCGCACGAAGCTGTTTCATTCGCAGGTGCTGCACTTCGAGAACGACGAGCCCGTGCAGCTCGAAGAACGATGGGTGAATCCGGCGGTTGCGCCGGATTACGCCGAGCAGGATTTCACGAACACGACGCCGAACCTGTACCTGATGCGCGCGGCTCCGCTGCAGCGCGTCGAGTACCGGATCGAAGCGGCGGCCCCGGCGCCGGAGCGGCGCGAGCAGCTGCGGATGGACGACGTCGAGCCGTGTCTGGTTTTACATCGACGCACCTGGTCGCAGGGCGTCGTCGCCTCGGTGGCGAATCTGTGGCATCCCGGCAGCCGATACCGCTTCACCGGGCATTTCTGATTCCTATTTGATAGTCATTTTCCTTCGGGAGCAGTCGTCATGAACCATCCGAAACACATCGATCCCCGTCTCGATCCGACGCGCACGATCCGCGCGCCGCGCGGCAGCGAGAAAGTCTGCAAGACCTGGCTGGCCGAAGCGGCCTACCGGATGATCCAGAACAACCTCGACCCGGAAGTCGCCGAGCATCCGCATGCGCTCGTCGTGTACGGCGGCATCGGCCGCGCGGCGCGCAACTGGGAATGCTACGACCAGATCCTCGCATCGCTGAAGGATCTCGAAGAGAACGAGACGCTGCTGATCCAGTCGGGCAAGCCGGTCGGTGTGTTCCGCACGCACAAGGATGCGCCGCGCGTGCTGCTCGCGAACTCGAACCTCGTGCCGCACTGGGCGAACTGGGATCACTTCCACGAGCTCGATCGCAAGGGCCTGATGATGTACGGCCAGATGACGGCCGGCAGCTGGATCTACATCGGCAGCCAGGGCATCGTTCAGGGTACCTATGAAACGTTCTTCTCGGTCGCGAACCAGCACTTCAACGGCGATCCGTCGGGCCGCTGGATCCTGACGGGCGGCCTGGGCGGCATGGGCGGCGCGCAGCCGCTGGCCGCGACGATGGCCGGCTTCTCGATGATCGCGGTCGAATGCGACGAGACGCGCATCGACTTCCGCCTGAAGACGCGCTACGTCGACAAGAAGGCGACGACGCTCGACGAAGCGCTCGGCATGATCGAGGAAGCGAAGCGCACCGGCAAGCCGGTGTCGATCGGCCTGCTCGGCAACGCGGCCGACGTGTTCCCGGAACTCGTCAAGCGCGGCATCACGCCGGACTGCGTGACCGACCAGACGAGCGCGCACGACCCGATCAACGGCTACCTGCCGCAAGGCTGGACCGTCGCGCAATGGCGCGAAGCGCAGAAGGTCGATCCGCAGAGCATCGTGAAGGTCGCGAAGCAGTCGATGGCCGTGCAGGTGCAGGCGATGCTGGATCTGCAGGAACGCGGCGCGGCGACGCTCGACTACGGCAACAACATCCGCCAGATGGCGCTGGAAATGGGCGTCGAGAACGCGTTCGACTTCCCGGGCTTCGTGCCGGCGTACATCCGCCCGCTGTTCTGCGAAGGCAAGGGCCCGTTCCGCTGGGTCGCGCTGTCGGGCGATCCGGAAGACATCTACAAGACCGACCAGAAGGTGAAGGAGCTGATCCCCGACGATCCGCACCTGCACAACTGGCTCGACATGGCACGTGAACGCATCGCGTTCCAGGGCCTGCCGGCGCGTATTTGCTGGGTCGGCGTGAAGGATCGCTATCGCCTCGGCCAGGCGTTCAACGAGATGGTCAAGAACGGCGAACTGAAGGCCCCGATCGTGATCGGCCGCGACCACCTCGATACGGGTTCGGTCGCGAGCCCGAACCGCGAGACGGAATCGATGAAGGACGGTTCGGACGCAGTCAGCGACTGGCCGCTGCTGAACGCACTGCTGAACACCGCAGGCGGCGCATCGTGGGTGTCGCTGCACCATGGCGGCGGCGTCGGCATGGGCTTCTCGCAGCACTCGGGCGTCGTGATCGTCGCCGACGGTACCGCCGAAGCGCACGAGCGTCTCGGCCGCGTGCTGCTGAACGACCCGGCGACGGGCGTGATGCGCCATGCGGATGCCGGCTACGAACTCGCGCAGCAGACGGCCCGCGAAGCCGGCCTGAAGCTGCCGATGCTCGGCCGCTGAGCATGACGGCGCTCCACCAGGCGCCGGCGAACGCGACGATGATCCGCGCAGCGGATCTCGTCGCGTCGCCATGGAAGAACGGCGGCGGCGTGACGCGCGAAATCGGCGCGTTCCCGCCGGGCGCGGCAATCGACGCGTTCGCGTGGCGCGTGAGCGTCGCGGACGTCGGCACGGCCGGGCCGTTCTCGCGTTTCGACGGAATCGACCGCACGCTCGTGCTGCTGTCCGGCGCGGGCATGACGCTCGCCGAGGAAGGCGGTGCACGCCACGTGCTCGACGCACCGCTGACCCGCGCGGATTTTGCGGGCGAGGCGGCGATCGACGCGACGCTGCACGACGGCGCGACGCGCGACTTCAACCTGATGACGCGCCGTTCGGCCGCGCGCGGCGCGCTCGACGTATGGCGCGCAGGCGCGCACCGCATCGACCGTGCCGATACCGTGCTGCTGTATTGCGCGGCTGGCGAGGCCGCCGTCGAAATCGACGGCGCACGCTACACACTGGAAGAAATGGACACGCTGCGGCTCGACGGGCCGCGGCGTGCGTTTGACGTCGTCGTGAGCGGTAGCGGCGCGTTGCTCGCCGTGTCGCTCGCCATCGGCGAACGAGACTGAACGCATGAAACCGACTGTCTGGCATCACCTGACGCTGTGTCCGCACGGCCATCCCGACGAGACGATCGACGACGCAGCGATCGCCGTCGACGAAACCGGCACGATCGTCTGGCTCGGCGCGCTGTCCGCGCTGCCGCACGGTTACGCTCACTGGCAGCGCGAGGATCTGCACGGCGCGTGGGTGACGCCGGGCCTCGTCGATTGCCATACGCACCTCGTGTACGGCGGCACGCGTGCCGACGAATTCGCGCAGCGCCTCGCGGGCGTCAGCTATGAAGAGATCGCGCGGCAGGGCGGCGGGATCGTGTCGACGGTGCGCGCGACGCGCGCGGCCGACGAGACGACGCTGTTCGTGCAGGCCGCGGCACGCCTGCAGCCGCTGCTCGCCGAAGGCGTGACCGCGATCGAGATCAAGTCGGGCTACGGGCTCGACCTCGCGAGCGAACGCAAGATGCTGCGCGTCGCGCGCCAGCTCGGCGAGCGCTTCCCGGTCACCGTCTACACGACCTTCCTCGGCGCGCACGCGCTGCCGCCCGAATATGCGGGCCGCGCGGATGCGTATATCGACGAAGTGTGCGACCGGATGCTGCCGGCGCTGGCCGACGAAGGGCTCGTCGATGCGGTCGACGTGTTCTGCGAACGCATCGGCTTTTCGCTCGCGCAGACCGAGCGCGTATTCGAGGCCGCCACGCGGCGCGGGCTGCCCGTGAAGCTGCATGCGGAGCAACTGTCGAACGCGGGCGGCACGGCGCTTGCCGCGCGCTACCGCGCGCTGTCCGTCGACCACCTCGAATTTCTCGACGAAGCCGGCATCGAGGCGATGAAGGCAGCTGGTACGGTTGCCGTGCTGCTGCCCGGCGCGTACTACTTCATCCGCGAGACGCAACTGCCGCCGATCGAGCTGCTGCGCAAGCACGGCGTGCCGATCGCGCTCGCGACCGATCACAACCCCGGCACGTCGCCGCTCGAATCGCTGCTGCTGACGTTGAACATGGGCTGCACGCTGTTCCGCATGACGGTGCCCGAGGTGCTGCAGGGCGTCACGCGCCATGCGGCCGCGGCGCTCGGCCGTGCGGATCGCCACGGCGCGCTCGAGGTCGGTCGCCAGGCCGACTTCGCCGCCTGGTCGGTCGGCTCGCTGGCGGAGCTCGCGTACTGGATCGGCCGGCCGCTGTGCGAGCAGGTCGTACGCGGCGGCACGACCGTATTTCGCCGGATGAATGGATAGCCTCATGACCGACACCACGTTGTTTGCAGACCATGCGTACCTGCCGGATGGCTGGCGCCGTAACGTGCTGCTGCGCTGGGACGCGGCCGGCACGCTGACCGGCGTGACGCCCGACACCGATGCCCCCGCAGGCATTGCGCGCGCGGCCGGGCCGGTGCTGCCCGGCATGCCGAACCTGCATTCGCACGCGTTCCAGCGCGCGATGGCGGGGCTCACCGAATACCGCGCGAATCCGGCCGACAGCTTCTGGAGCTGGCGCGACCTGATGTACCGCTTCGCGCTGAAGATCACGCCCGACGCGCTCGCGGCGATCGCGCGCTGGCTGTATGTCGAGATGCTCAAGTGCGGCTATACGTCGGTGTGCGAATTCCACTACGTGCACCACACGCAGGACGGTTCGCGCTATCCGCAGATCGCGGAACTCGGCTCGCGCGTGATCGACGCCGCGCGCGCGGCCGGCATCGGCATCACGATGCTGCCGGTGTCTTACCAGTTCGCCGGCTTCGGCAACAAGCCGCCGCGCGACGACCAGCGCCGTTTCATCAACACGCCCGACGGCCTGCTCGAACTGCTCGATACGATGCGTCGCGTGGTGCCCGAGCATGGCGGGCTGCGCTACGGCGTCGCGCCACACTCGCTGCGCGCGGTGTCGGAGAGCGGGTTGCGCACGCTGATCGAAGGCTTGCCCGACGACGCGCCCATCCACATCCACATCGCCGAGCAGACGGCCGAAGTCGACGATTGCGTGCGTGCGTATGGCGCGCGTCCGGTACAGTGGCTGCTCGACCGCTTCGACGTCGATACGCGCTGGTGTCTCGTGCACGCGACGCACGTCGACGCGGCCGAAACGGCGGCGCTCGCGAAGCGTCGTGCGGTCGCCGGCCTGTGCCTGACGACCGAAGCGAACCTCGGCGACGGCGTGTTCCCGGCCGTCGACTATCTCGCGCAGGGCGGGGTGATCGGCGTCGGCTCGGACAGCCACGCGTCGGTCGACTGGCGTTCCGAGCTGCGCCTGCTCGAATACGGGCAACGGCTCGTGCACCGCGCACGCAACGTGCTGGCGAGCGACACGCAGGCGCATGTCGCCGATCGCCTGTTCGACGCGTCGCTCGCGGGCGGCGCACAGGCCAGCGGGCGGTGCGTCGGCGCGCTGCGCGAAGGGTGCCGCGCCGACTGGCTCGTGCTCGACCCCGATCATCCGGCGATCGCCGAACACGACAACGCGTCGTGGTTGTCGGGTATCGTGTTCGCGGAGCACGGCGACACGCCGGTGCTCGACGTCTACACGGGCGGCGAGCGCGTCGTGAGCGGCCGCCGTCATCGCGACGAAGCCGTCGCGTATGCCGACTACCGCGCCGCGCTGGCGCAACTGCTGCGCTGACGCGCGCAACCGGCGCACGCCGCATGCGTGCGCCGGCAGACCTCCAACGGTGATGCGACATGACTGAACAACCGGCTGTATTCACGCTGAAGCAGGGCACGCTGCCGCTGCTGATCTCGATTCCGCACGCAGGCACGCACATCCCCGACGATATCGCCGCAACGATGACGCCCGATGCGCGTTTCGTCGACGATTGCGACTGGCATCTGGAACGGCTGTACGGCTTCGCGGCCGACCTCGGCGCATCGATCCTCGTACCGTCGCATGCGCGTTACGTCGTCGACCTGAACCGTCCGCCCGACAACGAGAACCTGTACCCGGGGCAGGACACGACGGGGCTCGTGCCGGTCGATACGTTCGACAAGGCGCCGCTGTATCCGGCGAACGCGCTGCCCGGCAACGACGAGATCATGCGTCGCCGCGACCGCTACTGGCTGCCGTATCACGAGGCGCTGCAACGCGAGGTCGCGCGCCTGAAGCGCGAGCACGGCCGCGTGCTCGTGTGGGAAGCGCACTCGATCCGCTCGCACGTGCCGCGCTTCTTCGACGGCCGCCTGCCGGACTTCAACTTCGGCACGTCGAGCGGCGCGAGTGCCGCGCCGGGGCTGGCAGAGGCGCTGGCCGCGCGCGTGCTCGAACATGGCGGCTATACGGCGGTCGCGAACGGGCGCTTCAAGGGCGGCTACATCACGCGTCACTATGGCGTGCCCGCTACCGGTGTCGAGGCCGTGCAGCTCGAGCTCTCGCAGATCACCTACATGGAAGAGACGCGTCCTTACGCGTATGACGAAACGCGTGCGGCGCGGATTGTGCCGCTATTGCAGACGCTCGTCGAAACCGCGCTCGCGCATCGTTGAACGCGGGCCGCATCGATGCGGCGGCGCGGCGGAGCAACGGTGTTGCAGCCCGCCGATATGCACCATGCTGCGGCGATGCAATGCACAACACGGCATCGATCCACGAGATCGATGCCGTTTTTTTCGTGTGGTTTTCGTCTGACCGATGTCGTCATCGGCACCTGAAAATTTGACGCAATTTTTAGGTGATATAAGCTGAATGTCAGGAAGTCGTCACGCGCGCACCGCCGGCGGGGCCATCGATCGTGGCTGCACCGCGCCGGAATGCGCTGCGAGACACCTTGCCGACGTGTCGCCGCGCGGCATTGCCGCATGCGCTTCATCGCGACACGTGTCCTGCATTCATCCGTCAGTCGAGTACGATCGTGAAAGCCGCCAGCCCTTCGATACGCCGGACGCGAAGTCCGTCGGCGGGCGCGCCGCCTCAGGCCGGGCCGTCCCGGCATGCTGATTGCGGCACGCGTGCCGCCTTTTTACGCGAGCCTCGCTTCTTCGCCCTTTCCCATCGCGGCCTGCGCCGCTTCAATCTCGTGACCGCGCACGTGTTCAGCGCGGTGCAGTGCGACGGCAGCGCATCGTTGTTGCCCTAGCGTCCTTTTCCGCTTCCATTCCGGGCCGCACCGCCTGTTGCCGCATCGTCCGCGCGGCAGGATTGCGCATGGGCATGCGCCGCATCGTGGTGCGCGCGTGCAGCGCCGGCGTGAACCTTTGTCGTCCCGTGTGCGAACGTGTCGCGCGCGATTACCGGAGAGCCGCCCATGCGTGCGCGCCCGATCGTAGCCGTTACCGCCGACCGTATCCTGCGCGGTGCGCATCCGAACCACACGGCGGGGGAGAAGTACCTCGCCGCGCTCGTCGACGGCGCCGGCGCGCTTGCGTTCGTGTTGCCCGCGCTCGGTGCGCGCCAGCCGGCCGACGCGATCGTCGCGGCAGTCGACGGGTTGCTGTTCACCGGCAGTTATTCGAACGTCGAGCCGCATCACTACGGCGGCGCGGCGAGCGCGGCCGACACGCTGCACGATCCCGCGCGCGACGCGACCGCGCTGCCGCTGATCCGGGCGGCGATCGATGCGGGCGTGCCCGTGCTCGCGATCTGCCGCGGCATGCAGGAGCTGAACGTCGCCTATGGCGGCACACTGCATCAGCGACTGCACGCGACGACCGGCTTCGACGATCACCGCGAGCGACCGTCCGATCCGCTCGAACGGCAGTACGGCCCCGCGCACGTCGTGCAGTTCGCGCCGGGCGGCCTGCTGCAGCGGGTCGCGCGCGGCGCGCAGGACGCGACGGTCAATTCGCTGCACGACCAGGGCATCGCCCAGCTCGGCGCGGGGCTCGTCGTCGAGGCCAGTGCGCCCGACGGACTGGTCGAGGCCGTCAGCGTGCGCGGCGCGCGCGCGTTCGCGCTCGGCGTGCAGTGGCATCCCGAATGGCGCTACGCGGAACAGCCGCTGTCGCGCGACATCTTCGCGGCATTCGGCGCGGCGTGCCGCGCGCGCATGACGCATCGCATTCATGCGGCCGGCGGCGCGATGCCGTCGCCGGCCGCATCCGACGTCGACTGATAGAGGCCGATCATGCAACCCGAACTGAGCGAATTCCTGCGACAGCACCGCATCACCGAGGTCGAGGCGATCATTCCCGACATGGCCGGCATTGCGCGCGGCAAGATCATTCCGCGCAACAAGTTCGAATCCGGCGAATCGATGCGCTTGCCGCAGGCCGTGATGGTGCAGACCGTCACCGGCGACTATCCGGAGGACGGCACGCTGACCGGCGTGACCGATCCCGACATGGTGTGCGTGCCCGATCCGTCGACGATCTGCCTGATTCCGTGGGCGGTCGACCCGACCGCGCAGGTGATCCACGACTGCGTGCACTTCGACGGCTCGCCGGTCGAGATTTCGCCGCGCTACGTGCTGCGACGCGTGCTCGATCTGTACAAGGCGAAAGGCTGGCAGCCGGTCGTCGCGCCCGAGCTCGAGTTCTATCTCGTCGACATGAACGCCGACCCCGACTTGCCGCTGCGTCCGCCTGTCGGCCGTACCGGGCGCGCGGAGACCGGCCGGCAGTCGTATTCGATCGAAGCCGTGAACGAGTTCGATTCGCTGTTCGAGGACATCTACGAATACTGCGAGATGCAGGGCCTCGATATCGAGACGCTGATCCACGAGGTCGGCGCCGCGCAGATGGAGATCAACTTCGTGCACGGCGATGCGCTGTCGCTCGCCGACCAGGTGTTCCTGTTCAAGCGCACGGTGCGCGAGGCGGCACTGCGCCACAACATGTACGCGACCTTCATGGCGAAGCCGATGCAGGACGAGCCGGGCTCCGCGATGCACATCCACCAGAGCCTGGCCGACGCGCACACGGGGCGCAACCTGTTTTCCAACGAGGACGGCACGGTGTCGCCGATGTTCCACAGCTATCTCGCGGGGCTGCAGAAGTACACGCCCGCGCTGATGCCGATCTTCGCGCCGTACATCAACTCGTATCGCCGCCTGTCGCGCTTCATGGCCGCGCCGATCAACGTGCAGTGGGGCTACGACAACCGCACGGTCGGCTTCCGCATTCCGCAGTCGGGCCCGTCGGCGCGCCGCATCGAGAACCGGATCCCGGGCGTCGACTGCAATCCGTACCTCGCGTTCGCGGCGACCCTCGCCGCCGGCTATCTCGGCTTGACCCAGCAGCTCGCGCCGACCGAGCCGATCGCGTCGGACGGCTACAACCTGCCGTACCAGCTGCCGCGCAATCTCGAGGAGGGCATCTCGCTGATGGCGGCCTGCACGCCGCTGGCCGGCATTCTCGGCGACAAGTTCGTGAAGGCCTACCTGGCGCTGAAGGACACCGAATATGAAGCGTTCTTCCGCGTGATCAGCTCGTGGGAACGCAGGCATCTGTTGCTGCACGTGTGAGCGTGCGGCACTGTTCTCCGGAGGAAACATGACCGATCGAAACGAAGCCCTCTCATCGCATTCGACCGCGGATTACCGCGCGCTCGACGCCGCGCACCACATCCACCCGTTCTCGGACATGGGCGCGCTGAACCGCGCGGGCAGCCGCGTGATCGTGAAGGCCGACGGCGTCTACCTGTGGGACTCGGACGGCAACAAGATCATCGACGGGATGGCCGGGCTGTGGTGCGTGAACGTCGGCTACGGCTGCAAGGCGCTTGCCGACGCCGCGTATCGCCAGATCCAGGAACTGCCGTTCTACAACACGTTCTTCAAGACCACGCACCCGCCGGTGATCGAACTCTCCGCGATGCTCGCGGAAGTCACGCCGGCCGGCTTCAACCACTTCTTCTATTGCAACAGCGGCTCGGAAGGCAACGACACCGTGCTGCGCCTCGTGCACCAGTACTGGCGCGTGCAGGGCCAGCCGCAGAAGAAATACGTGATCTCGCGCAAGAACGGCTATCACGGCTCGACGATCGCCGGCGGCACGCTCGGCGGGATGGGCTACATGCACGAGCAGATGCCGTCGAAGGTCGAGAACATCGTGCACATCGACCAGCCGTATTTCTTCGGCGAAGCGGCGGCCGGCGAAACACCGGAAGCGTTCGGCCTGGCCCGCGCGCAGCAGCTCGAAGCGAAGATCCTCGAACTGGGCGCGGAGAACGTCGCCGCGTTCATCGGCGAGCCGTTCCAGGGCGCGGGCGGCGTGATCTTCCCGCCGTCGACGTACTGGCCGGAAATCCAGCGGATCTGCCGCAAGTACGACATCCTGCTGGTTGCCGACGAAGTGATCGGCGGCTTCGGCCGCACCGGCGAATGGTTCGCGCACCAGCATTTCGGCTTCGAGCCGGACCTGATCACGATGGCCAAGGGCCTCACGTCCGGCTACGTGCCGATGGGCGCCGTCGGCATTCACGAGCGCGTCGCGCGGCCGATCATCGACAACGGCGAATTCAATCACGGCCTCACGTACTCGGGCCACCCGGTCGCGGCGGCCGTCGCGGTCGCGAACCTGAAGCTGCTGCGCGACGAAGGGATCGTCGAACGCGTGAAGAACGACATCGGGCCGTACTTCCAGCGCCGGCTGCGTGATGCGCTGGGCGACCATCCGATCGTCGGGGAGATTGCGGGAGCGGGGCTGGTCGCGGGCGTTCAGCTTGCGCGTGACCGGAACCGGCGCGAGCGGTTCGGCGCGAATGTCGATATCGGCACGATCTGCCGCGACTTCTGTTTCAACGGGAACCTGATCATGCGCGCAACCGGCGACCGTATGCTGCTGTCACCGCCGCTCGTGATTCGCGAGGTGGAGGTCGACGAGATCGTCGACAAGGCGAAGCGCGCGTTCGATGCGACGGCGGAGCGGGGGGGGGGCGCGCGCAGTAAGGCGGCGCGGTGAAGGGCACTTCGATTGCTTCGATCGTCTCTCGCCGCATGCTGCCGTACGAGCTTAAACAGCGCATCCTTCCAACTGTGACCTCGTTCACGAGCCTGATACTGCTGCGCATCAAGTTCACTCGGAATATCGGAGCGTTTGTCGGCCGCGCAATTCCGGGAGTGGGCTGGATAATCCTTGCGTCCGACGTCACGATGATCTCGTATCGCTCCGTCACGACCTACAACAGCATGGTGAAGCCCGAGGACCGTTTGTATGGCTGATGCGTGGAAGCGCCTCGACGCGTTCGTTGCTGCTGATGCGGGCAAGCCGCTCGTCGGACGGCTCGAACTGACGCGAGACACGGACCTCTATCATGATCTGGACATGGAGCCCGACCACATCGAAACGCTCGTCAGGCGATGGGCCGAGAAGTTCGGGGTCGACCTGTCTGCATTCGACATCCACTATTACTATCCGTCAGCGAAACTCGGCATCGGCGCCTTCCTCGCGACAGTCGTGGAGTCCCCGCTCAGCCCCTCCGCACGCGAGATGCTGGGCGGCCGGTCGCTGACACTCGGCATGATGGAAGAGGCGATGGAGCGCGGGCGCTGGGAAGCGTAGCGCGACGCGCTTTTGACTTCCGAACCTCCGACCGGAATCTAGCCTCGCAGCGCCTTCGGTCCGGCCGCGCCTGCGCGTTGACCTTTGCGACCTGTCGCGAGGCCGTCTAGCGCCGGTTCCTCGTGACGTCTTCGTTCCCGTACGTATTGACGCGCCCCGATAGGTCGCGCCACGACCCGTTGATCGGCCGCAGGGTGTCCGGAGCAGGTGAGAAAGGAGGGGAAGCGAGACTGCCGCACGCGTCCTTCAGGCTGAACTTACGGAGCCTGACCGATCCCGGTCGGACGTAACCAACCCCGGGGACGCGGAAACTGACCGGACGCAGGCGGGACTCGAACTGTCCCGCGACGCTGCTGGAAGACGGGCGTGGAAAAGAAAAAAGGGTTTGCGCATTTCTGCATAAACCCTTTATTTCCGGCATTTCTGCCTTGAATTCTTTGGTGGGCGGTACTGGGATCGAACCAGTGACCCCTGCCGTGTGAAGGCTGGTGCAAGACCCATGAGCCACGGCTTTTCCGGTCGGATTTTGCGTTCATAGGACGCGTACAGGACTCCTGGCGCGCATGACGCAAATGGGAACGATTAGCAAGTGGGTCGCAAAAAACGGGGGCGTATCGTGGCAGGGTAAGGCGCGCCGGAAAGGGCATCCAACGCAAACGAAAACATTCCGCGAGAAGCGAGACTGCGAGAACTGGATCAGAGCCACGGAGACGGCTCTGGATCGCGGCGCGAAGCGTGCCAAGCCGAAAGCGGACGGCCTGAACACTCTGGCGGACGTTTTGCGGCGCTACCGCGAGACCGTTTGCCCGGAGCATCGCGGCGGCGCGATTGAAATTCTGTCGATCAACAAGTGGCTGCGAGAACCCGATTTTGTAAAGACGCCGCTCAGTGATGTGACGGCCTCATTTGTCGCCACGTGGCGGGACGAGCGACTGAAGGAAATCAAACCGGGATCACGCGGTACGCTCGCGCGGACCTGAACCCGATCCAGCTATCGGTCATCAGCGGCCACAAGGACATTCGGATGCTGGCGCGCTATACGCACCTGAAAGCGGAGGAGTTGGTGGGCGTGATGGGCTGATAGTCTCGTAGGAGTTGTGCGGCTCAGGTTTGGTCGATCTGGCCGCGCTCCGATTGCCATCACCCGGCAGTTATTCCGTGGAGAAATAGAAGTTGCATACTGTTTGGGAAGGGGCCTCTTGTTGATGCTGACGGCGAAGTTGCCCTTGCAGTCTAGTGGCTTCAAAATTGATACGTTTCGTCTATCAACTGACTTGGAGTGCACATGGCGCGGTACGTTTCTACTGAAAGAGTTGGCGTTAATGCCGTCGAGCATATCGTACTTAACGACCTTGGCTGGATCTTTCGTGAGCAACCAGTAGTTGATATGGGCATCGACGCGCATATCGAGTTGGTGGATGGAGGTCAGCCGACTGGAAAATTGATCGCGGTGCAGATCAAGACTGGCCCTAGCCATTTCCAAGAGAATGCCGATGCATACATTTTCCGTGGGACGCTTACCCATTTGGATTATTGGACGAATCATTCTCTTCCAGTCATTCTTGTAGCGCACCTTCCAGAATCAAACCGAACGCATTGGGTTTACGTTGACGTAAATAAAGTACATCGCGCTGAAAAGTCGTGGACTATATCAGTTCCGAAAACAAATGTACTTAGCCGAAAAAAGAAGGATGACTTGGCCGCTCTTTTTGAAGGTTCACCTTCTCAGCAAAGAATGAGAAAGCTGGCAATTGATGAGCCGCTAATGCGACACATTCAGCGAGGTGGGAAGGTTTCAGTTGAGTTAGAGGATTGGATAAACAAGGGATTGAGTCGCAGCAACGTCGAAGTTTTCGTGCACGACAAGGATGGTCACGAGACCCTTGCGCATAAGTGGTTGTTTTATCACACTGGACGCGATATGAAGTTGCTCGCTGAGAGAATCTTCCCGTGGTCAGTGGCAAGCTTGGACGAGGAGTTCTACGAGGAGAACGAGGAATTTTATGACGGCTATGATGCAGGGTGGGGCATGAATCGCGAATATGGATGTGGTAGTTCAACCCCTGATCCGGATGTTATCTTGCCGTACACAAACGACAGTGGAGAGGTGGATCGGTATCGCCTTAAGCTAAAGCTGAGCAAGCTGGGCAGAGCATATTTGCTCGTATCAAATTACGCCGCAGGATTGGCCGATAAATAGGCAGTTTGACGCTGTGGAACTCGCAACCGACAAGTTTAGGCGGTTGCGAGGCGTTCCTATACGGAGAGCGCGTGATAGGACACGAACGAGATGCGTTGACTTCCCTTTGAGGCGCTTACCTTCGCCCGGTACTTCACGCCAAGGTCAGTCGGAATGAACTCACTCGGCTCGTACACACCGTGATTGCCATCGTTCCATGTGATCGTGAATTCGTTGTCCGCGATGAACGAATCTGAACACCCGTACACAACATTTCCAGCGTCAGGGTTGAGCCGCGCGATATAGCCGGGATCCCGTTTGCATCGCCGACCGAAAGCAGCGCAGCGTTGGGCTGGCCAAGGGGAACGGCAGCGGTGCGGGCAAGGGAGCGCGCATCAGCCGTGGGCGGCGCTGATGGCGCACCGGCTCACTAGGAAGTGACCTTCAGGCTTGTTAGCGTTTCTGGGTGCCGAGATGGGCCGCACGTCTGCGAAGGGCGTAGCGGCCTTTCTGTTGGGTTGGAGCGGACACCCGTTCGCGCGTCCATGCGATTAGCTGCTCATTGCGCGGCGATTCGCGCTCGATGTTGTGTCCGTCCGGGCGGCTATCGTCCAGTCCGCGTCCGTCTCCGCAGCACTCCCACGCCGGTGCACGCGGCGACAGCCTAGACGGGGCGGGGCGCGCGATCGTGGTGTACGATGAGTGCCATTGTGATCAAAAGAATCCAGCAGCCACTCACCGTAAATAGAAGGAGCGAAGATGAAGTTCAAGGGGGCGCAAGAGACCTTGGTAGAAAAGATTCAAACCCTCGGCTACCAATATGAAGTGAAGGCTGCAGGCAGTGGTTTGCAGTTCCGGACAACGGACGGAGCCGTACTCAATTGGTATCCAAGCACGGGGACAATTAACTTCCAGGGTGACGCGGGCGCCTCTGCGAAGTTGAAGGAGAAATTGGAACCTCTGCTCTCCGGCGATATGACATCGACGCGTGCGGCATCACCTGTCGCGGCGCCAATCGCTCCCGCAAAAGTAGAAGCCAAGGGCAAGGTCTTCGTGGTTCACGGTCACGATCAAACGTCGAGGGAGCAGCTTGAGCTGGTCCTGCATAAGCTGGGACTTGATCCGTTTGTTCTTCAGAATACTGGAGGCGCGGGGCTGACCATCATTGAGGCGTTGGAGCAAGAGATTGGCCCCGACGCGGCTGAGGTGAAGTTTGGCATCGTCCTACTCACTCCGGACGATTTCGGGTATGCAAAGAGCGATGGCGCGGACAAGGCCCAGCCGCGTGCTCGTCAAAATGTTGTGCTTGAAATGGGAATGCTCCTCTCGTCGATTGGACGCAAAAACGTCGCGATTCTGAAGAAGGGCCACGTTGATGTTCCCTCGGACGCGCAAGGCATCTTGTACCTTGGCTTCAACGATCACGTGAAGGAGGTGGTGCCAAGGCTCGTTGATCGATTGACCAATGCCGGTTTCGTCCTCGATCCGAGCAACATCACGAAGGCATCGTCCTAACTTCAAACGCGCGCGGCCTGCCGCTTGAACCAGTGGCAGGCCAGAAGGTGATGTGCTGGGTGCGCAAATCTCAGATTGCGCAGACCGGCGGTCGTCCAAGGTCGCGGCAGTTCGATTGTCGCGAGACTGCCGCACTCGTCCGGCAAAGCAGAATAACGGGGCGTGAGCAATCCGGCTCAGGCTAAACCAAGCAAAATTCGCCGGAAACGTAGGGCTCTCATAGGACGCGAACTGTCCTACGAGGCGGCTAGAAGTGGGGCGCAGAAAAACAAAAAGGGCTACGACTTTTCATCGTAACCCTTTGAGCTAACTGCAGAATTCTTTGGTGGGCGGTACTGGGATCGAACCAGTGACCCCTGCCGTGTGAAGGCAGTGCTCTACCGCTGAGCTAACCGCCCAAAGAAGAAAAGATTATGTCAGGAGTTTTGGAGCCTGTAAAGCACTTTCTGCAAATATTGTTCGAGTCCACGCGACGTCCGGTCAGCCGGCCGTCGACGGCTCGACGAGATCGAGGATCGACCCGTCGCGCTTGAGCGTCGCGAGCACGATGCTCGAGTTGATCGACATCACGCCCGCGGCGCGGTGCAGCCGGTTGATCACGAAATCCGAATAGTGATCGAGATCGCGCGCGCGAACCGTCAGCACGTAATTCGACCCGCCCGTGACGATCTGCGCCGCGATGACCTCCGGCCACTGCTGGATCGCCTCCACGAACCGGTCGTGCCACTCGGGTACGTCCGGCCGCATCGACACATGCACGAGCGCCTCGAACGCGACACCGACCTTCTTCGGCTCGATCGCGCAGCGATACCCGGCAATGGCACCGCGTTCCTCCAGCAGCTTCACGCGCCGCAGGCAGGCCGACGGCGACAGTGCGACCGCGTTCGCGAGGTCCTGATTGCTGATGCGTCCGTCCCGTTCGAGGTGCCGGAGGATCCGCATGTCGGTTCGATCCAGAGTCATTTCGCAGAATCCGGTGAATTTTGAGATGAGATCCGCAGACTCTACTGCAATCGGATTGGTTCGTCATCGAAAAGTGAAGCTCATTCTATTTCGTCCTCGATAACATGCGCCCCATGTCCCGGCCGCTCATCCCGACGCAACGTGGTGCCGCCGGTGGTGCCGCCGCCTTCAACCTTTACCGTCATTCCGCCATGTACGAACACGTTCCCGCCTACCCGGGCGATCCGATCCTGTCGCTGTTCCAGGCATTCCAGCAGGATGCGCATCCGCACAAGGTCAACCTGAGCATCGGCCTCTACTACGACGACGCGGGCCGGATTCCCGTCCTCGACAGCACGCGCATCGCGGCCGAGCAGCTACGCGATGCCGGTGCGCCGCACACGTATCTGCCGATGGAGGGGCTCGCGGCGTACCGGCAGGGCGTGCAGCGCCTCGTATTCGGCGACGATTGCACGGCGCTCGCGGAAGGGCGCATCGCGACGCTGCAGACGCTCGGCGGATCGGGCGCGATCCGGCTCGGCGCGGAATTCGTGAAGCGTTATTTCCCCGACAGCGCGATCTGGATCAGCGACCCGACGTGGGACAACCACCGCGTGATCTTCTCGGCCGCGGGCCTCGACGTGCACACGTATCCGTACTACGACACATTGCGCAACGACATCCGCGTCGACGCGATGCTCGCCACGCTCGATGCGTTGCCGGCGCGCAGCGTCGTGCTGCTGCAGCCGTGCTGCCACAACCCGACGGGGCTCGACCTCGGCCGCGACGCATGGCGCGCGGTGATCGACGTGCTCGCGCGGCGCGGACTGATTCCGTTCCTCGACATGGCGTACCAGGGGTTCGGCGACGGTCTCGCCGACGACGCGTGGGCCGTGCGTGCGATCGTCGATGCCGGGCTGCCCGCGATCGTCGGCAATTCGTTTTCGAAGAACTTCTCGCTGTACGGCGAGCGCGTCGGCGGGCTGTCGGTCGTCTGCGCGAACGCGGGCGAGGCCGCGACGGTGCTGAGCCAGTTGCAGGCCGGCGTGCGCCGCACCTATTCGAGCCCGCCGCTGTTCGGCGCGCAACTCGTGTCGACCGTGCTGAACGACGACGCGCTGCGCGCGCGCTGGGAAGGCGAGGTCGCGCAGGTGCGCACGCGCATCAAGCGGATGCGCGGCGAACTGAAGGCCCGGCTCGATGCGCGGCTGCCGGACCGCGCGTTCGACGCACTCGTCACGCAGCGCGGGATGTTCAGCTACACGGGCATGGCCGCGACCGACGTCGACCGGTTGCGTGCATCGCACGGCGTCTATCTGCTGCGCTCGGGGCGCATGTGCATCGCAGGTCTGAACGATGCGAACGTCGACCATGTCGCGAACGCGATCGCCGATGTGCTCGGCGGCGCGTCGCGGCGGGCCGCCTGAATTTCCCGACCCCGATCCGAAGGAGGACACGATGGCTGAAACGATCCCGGTCGACCTGCCGCAGCTCGCACAACCGTTCTCGTGGGCGACCCGCGCGGGCGGGTTGATGTTTACGGGGCACGGGCCGGTCGACGCGTCCGGGGCGATTGTCGGCGACACGATGGCCGAACAGGCGCGCATCACGCTCGCGAATCTCGCGAAGGCCGTCGCGGCGGCCGGCGCGACGATGGACGACGTCGCGCAGGTGCTCGTCTACCTGTCCGACGTGAAGGCGATGCCCGAATTCGATACCGAATACCGGCGCCACTTCCGCGAACCGTATCCGAACCGGACGTGCGTCGGTGTGCAGGGTTTCGCGCATCCGGCGATGCGCGTCGAACTCGTCGCGTACGTCGCGTTGCCCGCGGCACGCACCTAGCAGGAACACCGCATTGCGCGGTGTGCAGTCACGCAATCATCGACAAACGAGAACAGGACTGGAGGAGAACATGAGGACAATCAATCGATTCGCACTGCCAATTATGGCGGGTGCGCTTGCCGTAAGCGGCGCGATGGCGCAGAGCAGCGTGATGCTGTACGGAATCGTCGACCAGAGCATTCGCTATACGACGCATGCTGACGCGTCGAACGATGCGAGCGTGCAGATGACCAACGGCGCGATCACGAACAGCCGCTGGGGACTGAAGGGCAGCGAGGCGCTCGGCGGCGGGCTGAAGGCGATCTTCCAGCTGGAGAGCGGCTTCGAGCCGCAGAACGGGCAGCTCGACGGCACGCTGTTCGGCCGCTACGCGTATGTGGGCCTCGCGAGCGACTGGGGTACCGTGAAGCTTGGCCGCCAGGCGACCGAGGCGTTCAACCTGTTCGGCGATCTCGATCCGCTGACGGTCGGCAACTACACGGCCAACATGTGGCCGTATTTCCTCACGCAAGGGCGTGCGAGCAACGTCGTCAGCTACGACGGCACGTTCGGCGGGCTGAACGTCGGCGCGAGCTACGGCTTCGGCGGTGTCGCGGGCAGCCTCGGCGCGAATGCGTACTGGGGCACGCACGTGTCGTACACGCAGGGCGGGCTGATGGTCGGCGCGACGTACCAGCAGGTGCGCGACCTGAACAGCCGCGCGCAGCAGGCGTGGGGCGCGGGCGCACGCTACGCGTTCGGCGCGGCGACGCTGTACGCGGGCTATCTCGGCGGCATCGACCGCACGGGCATGCTCGACCAGCAGCTGCTGAACGCGCCGGGCCGCGACGTGACCTACGGTGCGTTCGCGGACAACCCGCGTCGCGACGCGATCTTCTATACGGGCGCGAGCGTCAAGGTTACGCCGGCCGTGTCGGTGACGGGCGTCGCGTATTACGACGACATCCGCAACGTCAACGGCGTCGCCGGCAACGGCGGCAAGCGCTATACGGGCGTGCTCGAGGCCGAGTACGCTTTGTCGAAGGCCACGCAGGTCTACGCGACGGTCGACTACAACCGCGTGACGGGCGGCGCGTTCACGGAAATGCCCGGACGCGGCAACCAGACCGGCGTCGCGGCCGGCCTGCGCCACCTGTTCTGAGCACGCGGCGCGCGGCGGCCGGCAGGTCCGGCGCCGGCCCGCGCGCCGTCGACGTTTCGACCGGACAATCGCTTTCGAACGAGGTCACTCGATGCAACCAGAAGGGCAATTCCAGCATATCGCGGCGCGCGAGCAAGGCTTGCGTCGCACGCTTTCCGCACGGCAGATGGCGATGATCGCGATCGGCGGCGCCATCGGCACCGGTCTTTTTCTCGGCAGCGGCTTCGCGATCGGCTTCGCGGGCCCGAGCGTGCTCGTCAGCTACGCGATCGGCGCGTTCATCTCGCTGCTGCTGATGGGCTGTCTCGCGGAGATGACGGTCGCGCACCCGACCTCCGGTTCGTTCGGCGCGTATGCCGAACATTACGTGAGCCCGTGGGCCGGATTCCTCGTGCGCTACGCGTACTGGGCGTGCATCGTGCTCGCGGTCGGCACCGAGGTCACCGCGATCGCGCTGTACATGAAGTACTGGTTCCCGGGCGTGCCGGGCTGGCTGTGGATCGTCGGGTTCTCCGCGCTGCTGGTGTTCGTCAACGCGCGCAGCGTCGACGTGTTCGGCGCGGTCGAGTACGGCTTCTCGGTCGTGAAGATCGCGGCGATCGTCGGCTTCATCGTGCTCGGCGCCTATGTCGTGTTCGGCAATCCGGGGCTGGTCGGCGACGGTGCCGCACGCGCGGGATTCCACCATTACACGGATCACGGCGGCTTCTTTCCGAAGGGGGCGTGGGGCACGTGGGTCGCGGTGATCGTATCGATCTTCAGCTACCTGAGCATCGAGATGATCGCGGTCGCGGCCGGTGAAGCCGAGGATCCCGAGCGCGCGGTCACGCGTGCGTTCCGCTCGACGATCGTGCGGCTCGTGCTGTTCTACCTCGTCACGCTCGCGCTGATGCTCGCGATCGTGCCGTGGACGGCGGCGGGGCGCGACGAAAGCCCGTTCGTGAAGGTGATGGAGGCGATTCACCTGCCGGGCGCGGCCGGGCTGATCAACTTCGTCGTGCTGATCGCCGCGCTGTCGGCGATGAACAGCCAGCTCTACATCACGACGCGGATGATGTTCAGCCTGTCGCGTGCGGGCCATGCGCCGAAGGCGCTCGGGGAAGTGAACGCACGCGGCGTGCCGTTCGGCGCGCTGATGCTGTCGACGCTCGGCATCGCGCTGGCGACCGTGCTGAGCGTGCTGTACCCGGACGCGTCGTTCACGATCATGATGGCGGTGTCGATGTTCGGCGCGCTGTTCACGTGGATGATGATTTTCGTCACGCACTACTGTTTCCGGCGTCGCCGGGCGGCGCTCGGCCTGCCGGCGCCCGCGTTCCGGATGCGCGGTTTTCCGCTGCTGACGCTGCTCGGCGCGGGCCTGATGCTCGCGGTGATGGTGACGACTTACTTCACGGCCGAATTCCACATGACGCTGATCTTCGGCATTCCGTTCCTGGTTGCGCTGTCGGTCGTGTACGCGGTGTGGTATCGGCGCGCGCAGCCGATACTCCAGCCCGACGCGAAGTCGTGATGTAGCGGTGGGGCCGTGCGGTCAGCCCGCGAGCGCGGGCAGTGCGTCGATCGACGCGCGCACGTAATCGGCGAAGCGCAGCGCAACCGGTTCGGCGGTGCCGCTGCACTTCAGCGCGAGCGTGCGCGATTCGAGCGACGCATCCTTCAGCGGCCGGAACGCGAGCCGGTCGCTCTTCACCTGCTGCAGCACGCGCGGCACGAGCGCGATACCCATCCCGAACTCGATCATCGACAGGATGGTCTGCCACAGCCGTGCCTCGTGGCGGATCAGCGGGCTGAAGCCGGCATTCACGCACTGCGCGATGATCAGGTCGTGATAATGCGGCGCCGCTTCGCGTGGGAACAGGATGAACGGTTCCGCGGCCAGCGCGGCGAGCGCGACCTGCTTGCGCTTCGCGAGCGGATGCGCGGCCGGCAGGCAGCAGACGAACGGTTCCGTGTAAACGGGCGTCGATTCGACCTCGGGCGGGAAGTGGCCCCAGTGCGCGTAGCCGAGATCGATCTGGCCGCGCTGGATCGCCTGCACCTGCGCCTGCGTGTTCATTTCGCTCAGCACGACTTCGACACCCGGGTAGTCGGCCTCGAAGCGCCGCACCGCATCGGGCAGCCCGCGATACAGCATCGAATGAACGAAGCCGATCCGCAGCCGGCCCGCGAGACCGGACGCGGAGCGCACCGTCAGGCGTTCGGCCTCGGCCGCCTGCAGCAGCAGCCGGCGCGCTTCGCCGAGCAGCACCTCGCCCGCGTTGGTCAGCGCGACGGTCTTGTTGGTGCGCGAGAACAGCCGGACGCCGAGCGCGTCCTCGAACTTGCGGATGTCGAAACTCAGCGCCGGCTGCGAGATGAACAGGCGCTTCGCCGCGCGCCCGAAGTGCAGCTCCTCGGCGACCGCCACGAAGTACCGCAACTGCCTCAGTTCCATGGTGTCTCCTCGCGGCGTCGGCATCGATAAGCGATATCTATCGTACCGGATAAATCCTGTATTGGACGCTTATCGATCGCGCGCCTACGCTCTGCGGAAGGCTTTGCACGGGATGGGGCGGGCGCCGCGGCGCCGCCGCCAGCCGACGTGCAGGCAACCCAGGAGACGCATGCATGAACGACACCGCTCGCACGCCGGACGCCGGCGCATCCAACATCCCCGACAGCCGGGGCATCAATTTCTTCACGGTCGATCCCGATCTCGGCGCGTTGCTGAAGCTGCATCTCGGCGATGCGCAGTATGCCGAGCTCGAGCCGCGGCTGCGCGCACTCGGCGCACGCGTGTCGGGCGAGCTCGACGAATGGGCGTCGCGCGCGGACAAGCACCCGCCCGTGCTCGAGCACCGCAACCGGCGCGGCGAGGCCGTGCAGCGGATCGACAAGGATCCCGCGTATGTCGCGCTAGAGCGCGTCGCGTATGCCGAGCTGGGGCTCGCGTCGCTGAGCCACGGATCCGAATCCGTCGCGCCGCTCGTCAAGTACGCGCTGACGTTCCTGTTCGTGCAGGCGGAATTCGGGCTGTGCTGCCCGGTCAGCATGACCGATTCGCTGACGCGCACGCTGCGCCGCTTCGGCGATCCGGCGATCGTTGCGCGCTACCTGCCGATGCTTGCGTCGCGCGATTTCGACACGCTGTACCAGGGTGCGATGTTCATGACCGAACAGGCGGCGGGCTCCGACGTCGGCCGGATCGCGACGCGGGCGACGCGCGAGACAGGCGCGCACGGCGAGACCGTCTGGCGTCTGACCGGCGACAAATGGTTCTGCTCGAACGCCGATGCCGATCTCGCGATGGTGCTCGCGCGGCCCGACGGCGCGCCGGACGGCATCAAGGGCCTCGCGCTGTTCCTGCTGCCGAAGACGCTGCCGGACGGCACGCGCAACCGCTACCGGATCGTGCGCCTGAAGGACAAGCTCGGCAGCCGTTCGATGGCGAGCGGCGAGATCGCGCTCGAAGGCGCGCAGGCGTATCTGATCGGCGAGATCGGCCGCGGCTTTCACCAGATGGCCGACATGATCAACATGTCGCGGCTGTCGAACGGCGTGCGCGCGGCGGGGCTGATGCGGCGCGCGCTGAACGAGGCGCTGCACGTTGCCGCGCATCGCGAGGCCTTCGGCCGCAAGCTGATCGAGATGCCGCTGATGCAGCGCCAGTTGCTGAAGATGCTGCTGCCGGCCGAGGCCGCGCGCGCGATGTTCATGCAGATCGCGCTGCTGCTGCCGCGGGCTGATGCGGGCGACGAGCAGGCCGCGCGCTGCGTGCGGATCCTGACGCCGCTGATCAAGTTCCGCGCGTGCCGCGATGCGCGGCGCGTGACGGGCGATGCGATGGAAGTGCGCGGCGGCACCGGCTATATCGAGGAATGGAGCGACGCGCGCATCGTGCGCGATGCGCATCTCGGCTCGATCTGGGAGGGCACGAGCAACATCGTCGCGCTCGACGTCGCGCGGGCCGCGCAGCGTGAGCAGGCGCTCGATGCGCTGCGCGCGTTCCTCGGCGATCGCCTCGGCGCGGCGCCGCTGCCCGATGCGAGCCGTGCGGCGCTGCGGCGCATCCTCGCGCGCGCCTGCGACGCGCTCGCCCGGGTCGCGACGGAAGGCGACGACGCGCGCGTGCGGCAGGCCGCGTCCGCGCTGTACTACGCGAGTGCGGCCGTGCTGATGGCCTGCGAAGGCGTGCGGCTCGCGCCGGATTTCCGGCGGCTCGCGCTCGCGCACCTGATCGTGCGCCACAAGCTGCTGCCGGTCGATCCGCTCGCGCCGGCGTCGCGCGACGACGAATCGGCCGCGTACGCAGCGCTGCTGCGCGGCACGCCGGTCGCGCTCGATACCGCGCTCGACCTGCTGCCGGAGGTCGAGCGATGAGCACGACGCGTGGCGCACTGGACGGCCTGAAGGTCGTCGACCTGAGCCGCGTGCTCGGCGGCCCGTACTGCACGCAGGCGCTTGCCGACCACGGGGCGACGGTGGTCAAGATAGAGCCGCCGGACGGCGACGAGACGCGCGGCTGGGGGCCGCCGTTCCTCGGCGATACCGCGTGGTACTTCATGGGCGTGAACCGCAACAAGGAAGGGCTCGCGCTCGACCTGTCGCGCGACGAAGGGCGCGCGATCCTGTGGCGTCTGCTCGACGAGGCCGACGTGCTGGTCGAGAACTTCAAGCCCGGCACGCTCGCGCGCTGGGGGATGGACTACGCACGCGACCTGCAGCCGCGTTTCCCTTGGCTGATCCACTGCGCGGTGACGGGCTTCGGCGACGACGGCCCGCTCGGCGGCCTGCCCGGCTACGACGCGGTGATCCAGGCGATGGCCGGGCTGATGAGCGTCAACGGCGAGCGCGACGGCGACGCGATGCGCATCGGTTTGCCGATCGTCGACATGGTCACTGGCCTCAATGCGCTCGCGGGCATCCTGCTGGCGCTCGCGGAGCGCGAGAAGAGCGGGCGCGGGCAGTCGATCGACATCGCGCTGTACGACTGCGGCGTATCGCTGCTGCATCCGCACCTGCCGAATTTCTTCGGTTCCGGGCGCGTGCCGGCGCGCAGCGGCAACGCGCATCCGAACATCGCGCCGTACGACAGCTACCGCACGGCGACCGTGCCGATCTTCCTCGCGATCGGCAACGACCGGCAGTTCGCGCGTCTCGTCGCGCATCTCGGCGTGCCGGCGCTCGCGGGCGATCCGCGCTTCGTCGACAACCGCAGCCGCTGCGCGCATCGGCCCGAACTGAAGGCCGAACTGGAGGCACGGCTCGCCGTGCACGCCTGCGAGCCGCTCGCGCGCGACCTGATGGCAGCCGGCGTGCCGTGCGGGCCGGTGCGCACGGTGGCAGACGTTGCGCACGATCCGCATGCGCTGCACCGGAACCTGTTCGTCGAGATCGGCGCGTATCGCGGCACGGCGTCGCCGGTGAAGCTGTCGCGCACGCCGGCCACCTATCGTTCGCCGCCGCCCGCGCTCGGTGGCGACACGCGCGCGGTGCTCGATCGCCTCGGCGTCGATCCCGCGCTCCAGCAGCAACTGCTCGACGCCGGCGTGCTGAGGGAGGCCCCCGGCTAGGCGATCCCGACTGACACGACGCCGCCGGCCGGCGGCGCCATGCCGGCCACCCGGGAAAGGCGCGCGACAGTCGCGCCCCCGACACACAGACATGGAGACATCGATGAGCCGTCAGCAATCCCCGACCGCCGCGCAGCAGCCGCGGCCCGGCCGCGCCGCCTTCGCGGCGTTCGTCGGCACCACGATCGAGTGGTACGACTTCTACATCTACGGCACGGCCGCGGCGCTCGTGTTCGGCAAGGTGTTCTTTGCGAGCACGATGGATCCCGGTGTCGCGACGCTGCTTGCGTTCGTCACGTTCTGGGCCGGCTTCGCCGCGCGGCCGCTCGGCGGCATCGTGTTCGGGCATCTCGGCGATCGGGTCGGCCGCAAGACCGCGCTCGTGATCACGCTGGTGATGATGGGGCTGGCGACGACCGGCATCGGCCTGTTGCCCGGCTATGCGCAGATCGGCGTCTGGGCGCCGGCCGGCCTCGTCGTGCTGCGCGTGCTGCAGGGCATCGCGGTCGGCGGCGAGTGGGGCGGCGCGGTGCTGATCGCGAGCGAGAACGCGCCGAAGCATCGCAGCATCCTGTATGCGGCGTTCGCGCAGCAGGGCTCGCCCACCGGCAACCTGCTGGCCACGGCCGCGTTCTTCGCGCTGAGCGCGCTGCCGACGCCGTCGTTCCTGATGTGGGGCTGGCGCATTCCGTTCCTGCTGTCGGCCGTGCTCGTCATCATCGGCATGGTGATCCGGCTGAAGCTCGAGGAGTCCGCCGACATGCAGCGCGTGCTCGCACGCAAGCGCACCGTGAAGCTGCCGCTGCGCGACGTCGTGCGCGATCACTGGGTGGTCGTGCTGCTCGCGGCCGGCACGCTGCCGGTGATCAACGTCACGTACTTCCGCAGCACGTTCGCGCTGTCGTGGGCGACCAAGGAACTCGGCTACGCGCAGGGCACATTCCTCGGCATCCTGTCGATCTCGCTCGTCGTGCAGTTCCTGATGCAGCCGGTCGGCGCGTGGTTCGTGTCGAAGGTCGACATGCGCCGCGCGATGTGCTGGATCCTGATTCCGGAAATCGTGCTGATGCCCGTGATGTTCCATGCGCTCGCGACGCGTTCGTACTGGGTGGCCGTCGCGGGCATGTGCATCTCGACGATTCCGTCGGCGATGTTCTATGGCGCGGTCGGCGGCGTGCTCGCGCGCGTGTTCCCGGCGAACATCCGCTACACGGGCCTGTCGCTCGCGTATCAGTTGAGCGCGCTCGTCGTCGGCGGCGGCACGCCCGTGCTCGCGCAGGCCATCCTCAACGCGACCGGCAGCATCGTCGGCGTCGCGGTCGCATCGGGGCTCTACGCGTTCGTGTCGCTCGTCTGCATGCTGGCGCTGCTGAATCGCACCGGGTATCGCGCGGACGAACTGTCGACGGCCGAACGCAGCGATGCGGCCGAATGGGGCACCGAAGGTGGCGGTGCGGAAGCGGCGGCCGACGGGCACGCGCAGCCGGGCGAGGGCGGCGCGCTGAAGCCGGCCGGCTGAGCGGCACGGCGCGTCGCCGCGCGGGAGATCGGAACGCACCGAACGCGCGTCCCCAAAAGAAAACGGCACCGTGCGAAACACGGTGCCGTCATTCCCGAAGCGTGCGGCAGGCAACTTGCCGGCCGCGCGCTTCGCGTCATCAGCCTTCCGTCGGCGGCACGTAGCCGGACGCCTGGTCCGCGCCGTCGCCGAAGAAGTATTTTTCGGTCTGCTTCATCAGGTACTGACGCGCACGCGGGTCCGCCATGTTCAGGCGGTTTTCGTTGATCAGCATCGTTTGCTGCTTCAACCAGCCTTGCCACGCTTCCTTCGAGACGCTCTCGTAAATGCGCTTGCCGAGTTCGCCCGGCAGCGGCGGAAAATCGAGGCCTTCGGCTTCCTTGCCGAGCTTCGCGCATTGGATCATTCGAGCCATCGTGTACTTCTCCTGTAATCGGTCTGGGGGAGGGCAGTCGTGCCTGCGCTCAGAGCTGCTTCATCAGCACGAGCGACTTGCGCTGCCAGTTATAGAGTTTGCGGCGGTCTTCCGGCAGGTCGTCGACGCTGACCTTGACGAAGCCGCGCTTGAGGAACCAGTGCTCGGTGCGCGTCGTGAGCACGAAGATATGCGTGAGGCCGCGCGCGCGGGCGCGCTGCTCGATGCGCTTGAGCAGGCGTTCGCCGTCGCCCGAGCCCTGTGCTTCCGGCGCGACCGTCAGGCACGCCATCTCGCCGATCTTTTCCTGCTGGTACGGATACAGCGCCGCGCAGCCGAACAGCACGCCATCGTGCTCGATCACCGAGAAGTGGTCGATGTCCCGCTCGATCTGGTGGCGGCCGCGCCGCACCAGCGTGCCGTCCGACTCGAGCGGCTCGATCAGCGACAGGATGCCGCCGACGTCGTCCGGCGTCGCTTCGCGCAGGCTTTCGAGGTTCTCGTACGAGATCATCGTGCCGACGCCGTCGTGCAGGAACAGTTCGAGCAGCATGCTGCCGTCGAGCGATTGCGGGATCAGGTGGGCCCGGGTCACGCCGCCGCGGCACGCGCGGATCGAGTGCTTCAGGAAGAACGCGTCGTCGCCCTGGACGTTGCCGGAATCGAGCAGCTCGGCTGCCGCGTCGAGCGACATTTCGCGGATCAGCTCGCCTTCGTCGTCGACGATGCCGGGGCCTTCGGTCAGGAACACGATCTTGTCGGCGCGCAGCGCGATCGCGGCGGCCGACGCCACATCTTCCATCGACAGGTTGAATGCTTCGCCGGTCGGCGAGAAGCCGAGCGGCGACAGCAGCACGAGCTTGCGGCTCGCGAGAGAATGGCGGATCGATTCGGCGTCGATCTTGCGCACGATGCCCGTATGCGCGAAATCGACCCCGTCGAGAATCCCCACCGGCCGTGCGGTCACGAAGTTGCCGGACACGACGCTGATGTGCGCGTGCGCCATCGGCGAGTTCGGCAGACCCTGGCTGATCGCGGCCTCGATGTCGAGACGCACTTCACCGGCCGCTTCCTTCGCGGATTCGAGCGCGCGCGCATCGGTGATGCGCAGCCCGTGCGAAAACTCGGATTCGACACCATGCAGGCTCAGCTGCTCCTCGACCTGCGGGCGCGAGCCGTGCACCAGCACGATCTGGATACCCATCGCCTGCAGCAGCGCGATGTCGGACACGAGCGCATTCAGCAGCCCCTGCTGCACCACCTCGCCGCCAAACCCCACGACGAACGTGCTGTTGCGGAACTTGTGGATATAGGGTGCGACGGAGCGCATCCAGTCGACGAACTGCGCGTGACTGGCGGCCGAGTCGTCGGCGGCCGGCGGCGTCGTGGCGCCGGTCTGGGCGGGGGGGAGGTCGGTTTGGGAATTCATGGGCGGGATTATAATGCGCCCCCATGTCGAATGTACCTAAAAGTCCCGCGCCGACGCGGGCCAAAGCGCCGTCGGCCCGGCACCCGGATGGTGCGGCCGATGCACGCCAGCAGCAGGGCCAGCCGCCACGCCGGCCGCAGGAACAGCAGGCGGGCAAGCCTGCACACACGCCGCGCGGGCCGCGTGGTGACGAACCGCGCGGCGACGCGCGCCAGCCGGCCGCGAAGGACGCGTCCGCTGCAACGGGCGAGCGGGCGCCGCGCCGCGAGCGGCCGCCGCGCGCCGTCGTCGCGCCGAATCCCGTCCCGCCGATCACGTACCCCGAAAGCCTGCCCGTGTCGGGCAAGCGCGACGAAATCGCGCGCGCGATCGCCGGTCATCAGGTTGTCATCGTCTGCGGCGAAACCGGCTCGGGCAAGACCACGCAGCTGCCGAAGATCTGTCTCGATCTCGGCCGCGGCCTCGGCGCCGGCGGCACGGGCCTGATCGGCCATACGCAGCCGCGCCGCCTCGCCGCGTCGTCCACCGGCCGCCGGATCGCCGAGGAACTCGGCACGCCGTTCGGCGAAGTGGTCGGCTACAAGGTGCGCTTTACCGACAATCTCGCGCCGGGCGCGTCCGTGAAGCTGATGACGGACGGGATCCTGCTCGCCGAGACGCAGACCGACCCGTTGCTGAAGGCGTACGACACGCTGATCATCGACGAGGCGCACGAGCGCAGCCTGAACATCGACTTCCTGCTCGGCTACCTGAAGGAGATCCTGCCGAGGCGGCCGGACCTGAAGCTGATCGTCACGTCCGCGACGATCGACGCCGATCGCTTCGCGCGCCATTTCGGCACCGACGAGCGTCCCGCGCCCGTGATCGAGGTGAGCGGGCGGCTGTATCCGGTCGAGATGCGCTACCGGCCGGTGGCCGAGGATCGCCCGGCCGTGAAGAACGCGGAAGGCACGGCCGGCCGCGATCGCGTGAAGACCGCGCGCGAAGCCGAGCGCGACCTGATGGACGCGATCGTCGACGCGGTCGACGAGCTGTGCCGCGAAGGCCCCGGCGACGTGCTGGTGTTCCTGCCCGGCGAGCGCGAGATCCGCGAAGCGGCCGAGGCGCTGCGCAAGCACCATCCGCCGCACACCGAGATCCTGCCGCTGTTCGCGCGGCTCTCGGCGGCCGACCAGGACAAGGTGTTCAAGGCGTCGAACGCGCGCCGGATCGTACTCGCGACCAACGTGGCCGAAACCTCGCTGACGGTGCCGGGCATCCGCTACGTCGTCGATACGGGCCTTGCGCGCGTGAAGCGCTATTCGTACCGGAACAAGGTCGAGCAACTGCAGGTCGAGTCGATCTCGCAGGCGGCCGCGAACCAGCGCGCGGGCCGTTGCGGCCGCGTGGCCGACGGTGTCTGCATTCGCTTGTACGAGGAAAGCGATTACCAGGCGCGCGCCCGCTTCACCGATCCGGAAATCCTGCGCTCGTCGCTCGCGTCGGTGATCCTGCGGATGAAATCGCTGCACCTGACGGCGATCGAGTCGTTCCCGTTCCTCGAGCCGCCGCCCGGCCGCGCGATCGCGGACGGCTACCAGCTGCTCAACGAGCTCGGCGCGGTCGACGACGACAACGCGCTGACGCCGCTCGGCCGCGAACTCGCGCGACTGCCGCTCGACCCGCGCGTCGGCCGGATGATTCTTGCCGCGCGCGACCAGCAGTCGCTGCGCGAGGTGCTGATCATCGCGAGCGCGCTGTCCGTGCAGGATCCGCGCGACCGCCCGATCGAAGCGCAGGAGCAGGCCGACCAGGCACATCGCCGGTTTGCCGACGAGCGTTCCGAGTTCCTGCAATGGCTGAAGATCTGGGCGTGGTTCGAAGAGGCGGTCGCGCACAAGAAGTCGAACCGCCAACTCGTCGACGCGTGCCGGCAGAACTTTCTGTCGCACCTGCGGCTTCGTGAGTGGCGCGACGTCCATTCGCAGCTGCTGACCGTCGTGCGCGAGCACGGCTGGCGGCTGAACGAAGTCGAGGCGACCTACGAACAGGTCCATCTGGCCCTGTTGACGGGCCTGCTCGGCAACCTTGGCCTGAAGGCCGATGACGATCCGCACTATCTCGGCGCGCGCGGGATCAAGTTCTACCTGTGGCCGGGCTCGGTGCTCGCGAAGAAGGCCGGCCGCTGGGTGATGGCGGCCGAGCTCGTCGAGACGAGCCGGCTGTACGCGCGCTGCCTCGCGAAGATCGAGCCCGAATGGGTCGAGAAGATCGGCGCGCATTTGCTGAAGAAATCGCTGTCGGAGCCGCACTGGGAAAAGCGCCCGGCGCAGGTCAGCGCGTACGAGCGCGCGACGCTGTATGGGCTACCCATCTACCACCGCCGGCGCGTCGCGTTCGGCAAGCAGGATCCGTCGCGGGCGCGTGAGCTGTTCATCCGCGGCGCGCTGGTCGAGGGCGAATTCGACACGAAGCTCGCGTTCTTCGCGCACAACCGCAAGCTGCTCGCCGACATCGAGCAGCTCGAGCACAAGTCGCGCCGCCAGGACGTGCTGGTCGACGACGAGCTGATCTACGCGTACTACGACCAGGCGATTCCGGAAGGGATTCACACGGGTGCCGCTTTCGAGCGCTGGTATCGCGACGAGGTGAAGAAGGGCGGCCAGGCGGAGGACAAGCAGCGCCTGCTGTACCTGTCGCGCGACGACCTGATGCGCCACGAGGCGGCCGGCGTGACGACCGAGCTGTTCCCGAAGCGGGCGACGATGGCCGGCGTCGAGATGGCGCTCACGTATCACTTCGAGCCCGGCACGCCGCGCGACGGCGTGACGCTCGCGGTGCCGCTGTATGCGCTGAACCAGGTCGACGCGCGCCGCTGCGAGTGGCTCGTGCCGGGGATGCTGAAGGAAAAGGTGCAGTTGCTGCTGAAGTCGCTGCCGCAGAAGCTGCGCCGGCACTGCGTGCCGCTGCCCGAGTATGCGGCCGGTTTCGTCGAGCGGATGGGCCGCGAGCGCTTCGGCGCGGGCGGCCTCGTCGAGGCGCTGATCGCCGACGTGCGCGGTGAAACGCAAATCGCGATGAAAACGGCCGACTTCAAGCTCGAGACGCTGCCCGCGCACCTGTTCATGAACTTCAAGGTGATCGACGAGCACGGCCGCCAGCTCGCGATGGGGCGCAATCTCGCGCAGCTTCGCCAGGAGCTCGGCGCGCAGGCGCAGCAGCAGTTCCAGAAGATCGCGGCGGCGTCGACGATCGCGGCGGGCGGCGATGCCGATGACGGCCAGCCCATCGGCCAGGCGCCGGCGGCGGTTGCCACGACCGGTGCCGCCGGCCGCAACGCGAAGACCGGCAAGGGGGCGGCGCCGCAGACCGCCGCTCCGGCGGAGGCCGGCGCGACCGCGTTGTACGAGAATCTGACGACGTGGAATTTCGGCAAGCTGCCCGAGCTGCTGGAGATCCGCCGGCGCGGCCAGACGCTGTACGGCTACCCGGCACTCGTCGATCGCGGCACGCATTGCGACGTCGAGGTGTTCGATTCGCCGGAGGAGGCCGCGCGCATCCACCGGGCCGGCCTGCGGCGGCTGTTCGCGCTGCAGCTGAAGGAGCCGATCAAGTTCCTCGAGAAGAACCTGCCGGGGCTGCGCGAGATGGCGATGCAGTACATGTCGCTCGGCACGCAGGACGAGCTGCGCGACCAACTGATCGACACGGCGCTCGACCGCGCGTGCCTGCAGGATCCGCTGCCCGACGACGACGCGAGCTTCCACGCGCGCCGCGACGAGGGCCGGAGCCGCCTGAACCTGCTCGCGCAGGAAATCGCGCGGCTGGTCGGGCAGATCCTCGCCGAATATGCGGGGCTCGTGAAGAAGCTCGCGCAGGCGAAGCCGTTTGCGCAGGCGCATGCGGACCTGCAGCAGCAGCTCGCCGCGCTGGTCGGCAAGCGCTTCGTGATCGACACGCCCTACGCGCAACTGGCGCACTTCCCGCGCTACCTGAAGGGCATCGCGCTGCGGATCGACAAGCTGAAGGCCGATCCGGCGCGCGACGCGAAGCAGTCGGCCGACCTGTTGCCGCTGGCCCAGCAGTACCAGCGCGCGGTGTCGCAGCGCGGCGGCGTCGCCGATTTGCGGCTCGCGGAATTCCGCTGGCTGCTCGAGGAACTGCGGATTTCGCTGTTCGCGCAGGAACTGCGCACGCCGATGCCTGTCTCTGTCAAGCGTCTGCACAAGGTCTGGGAGTCGATGCAGCGCTAGCGCAACATCGGTTTCCCGGGCCCGCACCGGCGGCCGGCCCCGGCCGGCCGCGCGGCGCCTGCCGCGCCGGCCGACCGGGCCGCCGCGGCGTGCGTCGAAGTGGCGCAATGCCGGCTTCGGTCAACCGGCCGGGCCGGTTGAACGTTTTACAATGACGGTTGTTCCACGACGTGAGTCTTCATGCGCACTTTCCTTTCCCTCGGCCGCACGCTCGCGCTGGCCGCCGCCGTGCTGGCGCCCGCCGCCCACGCGAATAACGTGATCATCCTCAATTCGGCCGAAGCGACACTGTCCCTGATCGACCAGCAGACCCGCCAGGTCGTCGGTACGATGCCGACCGGCAAGGAACCGCATCACTTGATGGCGACGCCCGACAATTCGTCGCTGATCGTTGCAAATTCGGTCTCGAACAGCCTGATGTTCCTCGATCCGAAGACGGGCAAGCTGCAGCGCACCGTCGAAGGGATCGACGATCCTTACCAGCTCGGCTTCTCGCCCGACCGCAAGTGGTTCGCGGCGGCCGGCCTGCGCCTCGACCGCGTCGACATCTACGGCTACGACGGCCGCGACCTGAAGCTCGTGAAGCGCGTGCCGCTCGAAGTGATGCCGAGCCACCTCGCGTTCACGAAGGACAGCAAGACGCTGCTCGTGTCGCTGCAGGTTTCCGGCGAGATCGCGGCGATCGACCTGCCGACGCAGACGGTCAAGTGGAAGATGAAGGTCGGCAAGGTACCGGCCGGCCTGTGGCTCACGCCGGACGACAAGTACCTGCTCGTCGGGATGACCGGCGCGGATTACGTCGCGGTGGTCGACTGGCGCAACCAGAAGGTCGTCAAGCAGATCTACACCGGCAAGGGCGCGCACAACTTCCGCTCGCTCGCCGACGGCACGCACGTCGCGGTGACGAACCGGGTCGCGAACACGATCAGCATCATCGACGAGAACACGCTCACCAACGTCGGCGACATCACCGGCCTGCTGCCGGGCCCGGACGACATGGAGCTGTCCGCCGACAAGAAGACGCTGTGGGTGACGTTCCGCTTCGCGAAGAAGGTCGGGATCATCGATCTCGCTTCGCGCAAGCTGGTGCAGACGATCGCCGTCGGCCGCTCGCCGCACGGCATCTATTTCTACGACCGCGCGCCGTGGCGCGCCGCGAACGGCGCGTGACGGGCGGGGGAGAGCGATGCTGCACCTGATCGATGCGTTCGTATCGGATATCCAGACCTGGCTGTACGTTGACGTCGTGCAGCCGCTCCTCTTCAAGTTCAACCTGATGGACTATGACGAGGACACCTACGACGCGCTGTACTGGGTGATCGTCGGCGCGCTGCAGATGGTGCTGATGTTCGTGCTGCTGCGCCCGCTCGAGGCGCTGCTGCCGGTCGAGCGCTGGACGAACCGCCGGGCCGTGCGGGTCGACGTGATCTACACGGCGATCGCGAAGCTCGGCATCTACTCGCTGTTCTTCTTCTTCGCGCTGCAGCCGCTGTTCGACAACTTCCAGGCATGGCTGCGCCTGCACGGCGTCGCGAACCTCAACCTCGACTACCTGTGGCCGGGCGTGACGTCGAAGCCGATCGTCACGTTCGCGATCTATCTCGTCGTGCTCGATTTCGCCGGCTACTGGTATCACCGCTGGCAGCACAAGTTCGGCATCTGGTGGGAGCTGCACGCGGTGCATCACAGCCAGCGCCAGATGTCGCTGTGGTGCGACGACCGCAACCACGTGCTCGACGACGTGATCCAGTCGTGCTTCTTCGCGGCGATCGCGCTCGTGATCGGCGTGACCCCGTCGCAGTTCGTCGTGCTGACCGCGTTCACCAACTTCATGCAGAGCATTCAGCACACGAATGCGCGGCTGCCGTTCGGCTGGCTCGGCGAGCGCCTGCTCGTGAGCCCGATCTTCCACCGCCGCCACCACGCGGTCGGCTACGGCCACGAAGGCACCAAGTACGGCTGCAACTTCGGCGTGCTGTTCCCGTGGTGGGACATGATGTTCGGCACCGCGTCGTGGAACCGCACGGTCGAGCCGACCGGCATCCGCGACCAGGTCGAAGGCGTGTCCTACGGCGAAGGCTTCTGGGCGCAGCACGGCCTCGCGTTCGTGCGGATCTTCCGGCGCCTGTTCCCCGCCAAGCGCGGCGCGGCATCGGCCTGATCCGGCCATTCCCACGTTGAGCGGCTCTCCCACGCGGCCCGCATGTGCTTTGGCGCATGCGGGCCGCGTGGTTTATCCTTTCCCCGTTTTTCTCCGTCGATACAGGCTCGCATGAACGACTTGCTGCGTTCCTTCGTCCGGGCATTGGCGAGCGCACTGCATCCGCGCATGCTGTGGCTCACCCTGATGCCGTTTCTCGTCTCGGCCGTCCTGTGGGGCGTCGTGCTGTGGTTCTCGTGGCAGTCGCTGCTGGACCTCGCACGCGGCGCGCTCGACGGCTTCGTGCTGACCGCCATGCTGTATCGCGCGTTCGACGCGATCGGCATGTCGCAGCTGCATGCGGTCGTCGCGCCGTTCGTGGTCGTGTCGCTCGCGATCCCGCTGATCGTGCTGACCGTGCTGCTGCTGATCGCGACGATTTCGATGCCGGTCGTGATCAAGCACCTGTCGAACCGGCAGTTCGCGGCGCTCGAGTCAAAGCGCGGCGGCACCTTCTTCGGCAGCGTGTTCAATTCGCTGGGGGCGGCGATCGCCGGTGTGATCGTGCTCGTCGTCACCATTCCGCTGTGGCTGATTCCGCCGTTCTTCGCGCTGCTGCCACCGGTGATCTGGGGCTGGCTCACGTACCGCGTGATGACCTACGACGCGCTGGCGCTGCACGCGAGCCGCGACGAACGCCGCGCGCTGGTGCGGCAGCACCGCTGGCCGCTGATCGGCATTGGCGTCGCGACCGGGCTGCTCGGCACCGTGCCGACCTTCGTATGGGTATCGTCGGTCTGGATGATGGTGCTGTTCCCGTTCGTCGCGGCGGCCATGATCTGGGTTTACGCTTTCATCCTCGTCTTCTCGGCACTGTGGTTCGGGCATTACTGCCTGCGCGCGCTGGAGGACCTGCGTGCGAGTTCGCGCGCCACCGCAATCGACATGGGGCAGGCATGAGCATCGGCATCATCATCATCGGCGACGAAATCCTTTCGGGCCGCCGGCAGGACAAGCATCTGGCGAAGGTCATCGAGCTGCTCGGCGCGCGCGGCCTCACGCTCGACTGGGCCGAATATGTCGGCGACGATCCGGCGCGCATCACGGCGACCCTCGCACGCGCGATCGCGTCGGGCGACATCGTGTTCTCGACGGGCGGGATCGGCGCGACGCCGGACGACCACACGCGCCAGTGCGCGGCTGCCGCGCTCGGCGTGTCGCTCGAGCTGCATCCGGAAGCGAAGGTGCTGATCTCGGAGCGGATCCGCGAAACGCACACCGATCCGGCCAAGCCGGTCGATTTCGAGTCGCCGGAGAACCAGCACCGCTTCAACATGGGCGTGTTCCCGGTGGGCGCGGCGATTATCCCGAACGGCTACAACCGGATTCCCGGTTTCTCGGTCGGCGACCTGCACTTCGTGCCGGGCTTCCCGGTGATGGCGTGGCCGATGATCGAATGGGTGCTCGATACGAAGTACGCGCACCTGCATCATGCGACGCCGCACGCGGAGCGCTCGCTGTACGTGTTCGAGCTGCCGGAATCGACGCTCACGCCGCTGATGGAGCGCATCGAGCGCGATTTCCCGGGCGTGCGCGTGTTCAGCCTGCCGAGCGTGGGCGATGCGGAGCGCGGCGGAATCTATGCGCGCCGTCACATCGACCTCGGTGTGAAGGGCGAGCCGGAAGCGGTCGCAGCCGCGTACGTGAAGCTGCGCGAAGGCGTGCACCTGCTCGGCGGCGACGTCGTCGAAGCCGATACGCCGCGCGGCTGAGCGGCCCGCCAACCGGCGGCACAAAAGCCACGGGCCGCGCAACGCGGCCCGTCATCGGCATGTCATCGCCCGGCTCGACGATGAGGTTGTCGCAACCGGCGGGAGCGGCGCGCCGTCAGGCGCCGATCCACGGCAGTTTCCGGAAGCACCAGCCTTCGACCGTCTTGCGGTGGCCTTCGGCGTCCTTCGCGCCCTCGAAGCCTTCGAGCAGGTCGAACGCCTTCGTGAAGCCGGCCTGCGTGGAGGCGATCGCGGCGAGCTTCGAGCGCGCGGCACTGCGGCACAGGAACAGGATGGGCGTATCGGCCGGGAGGGCCGCCTTCAGTTCGTTGACGAATTCGGCGTTCGGCACGCCACCCGGGTAGCGCGTCCATTCGAGGTGCAGGTACTGGCCGTCGCCGACGAGCGGGCGGCCGATCCAGTCGAGTTCGGCGCGGGTGCGCACGTCGACGAGGCGCGCCGACGGATCGAGCTGCAGCAGTTCGAAGGCCTCGGCCGGCAGCAGCGCCCCGGCGTAGTTGAGCGCGCCTTGTGCGCGGCGTTCGTCGGCCTTCGCGTAAAGCTGGTCGAGCGTACTCATGGCAGGGAGTCTCCTATCGGTCAAACGAACATTCTAGCGCGGCGTCGCGGCGCGGATGTCCGTGTGCGGTACGGTGCGCGCACCCCACACGCGTTCACCAAAAGAGTGCAGAATGGCGCGCATGCACCAGAATGATTCCGTGGGCGCGGCGCGTTGCACCGATTGCACCATCGAGGTGCTTTCGGTCGGCTGGCGGTGCGAAGCCGAGCCCCGGAATTGCGCAGCACAGCCCCGTCGTGACGAGCGCTGGCGCGATTCGCGCCAGTCTTGCGCGTAGGTGGCACGGAAGCTGCTTTATAGGATTCGGTCGAATCGGGGCGCGCTGCGCAAAAGCAAGACCCCGGTCAGCTCGATAAACGAGGCGGTTCCCAGTCCGCCGGAATTGTTCAATCAGGAGAAGAGGTTATGAGTAAAACCGTCGCCGACGTCATGCAACTCGTGAAGGACGAGGACTGCAAGTTTGTCGATTTCCGCTTCACGGACACGCGCGGCAAGGAACAGCACGTGTCGGTGCCGGTTTCGGCGTTTGACGAAGACAAGTTCGAAAGCGGTCATGCATTCGACGGCTCGTCGATCGCCGGCTGGAAGGGCATCGAGGCGTCGGACATGCTGCTCATGCCGGATCCGAACGCCGCCTTCATCGACCCGTTCTATGAAGAGTCGACCCTGGTGCTGACCTGCGACGTGGTCGAGCCGGCCGACGGCAAGGGTTACGAGCGCGACCCGCGTTCGCTCGCGAAGCGCGCGGAAGCGTACCTGAAGAGCACGGGCATCGGCGACACGGCCTTCTTCGGTCCGGAACCGGAATTCTTCATTTTCGACTCGGTCCAGTGGAGCACGGACATGTCGGGCTGCTTCGTGAAGATCAACTCGGAAGAAGCACCGTGGTCGTCGGCGAAGGAATTCGAAGGCGGCAACACGGGCCACCGTCCGGGCACGAAGGGCGGCTACTTCCCGGTCGCACCGGTCGACACGTTCCAGGACATGCGTTCGGAAATGTGCCTGCTGCTCGAACAGCTCGGCATCCCGGTCGAAGTGCACCACCATGAAGTGGCGGGCCAGGGCCAGAACGAAATCGGCACGAAGTTCTCGACGCTGGTCGAGCGCGCCGACTGGACGCAATGGTCGAAGTACATCATCCACAACGTCGCGCACTCGTACGGCAAGACGGCGACGTTCATGCCGAAGCCGGTCGTCGGCGACAACGGTTCGGGCATGCACGTTCACCAGTCGATCTGGAAGGACGGCCAGAACCTGTTCGCAGGCAACGGCTATGCCGGCCTGTCGGAACTGGCGCTGTTCTACATCGGCGGCATCATCAAGCACGCCCGTGCACTGAACGCGATCACGAACCCGACGACGAACTCGTACAAGCGTCTGGTCCCGCACTTCGAAGCACCGGTCAAGCTCGCCTACTCGGCACGCAACCGTTCGGCATCGATCCGCATTCCGCACGTGTCGAACCCGAAGGGCCGCCGTATCGAAACGCGCTTCCCGGATCCGATGGCGAACCCGTACCTGTTGTTCTCGGCACTGATGATGGCAGGCCTCGACGGGATCCAGAACAAGATCCATCCGGGCGAAGCCGCGGACAAGAACCTGTACGACCTGCCGCCGGAAGAGGATGCAAAGATCCCGACCGTGTGCGCAGGCCTCGACCAGGCACTGGAAGCGCTCGACAAGGATCGCGAGTTCCTGACCCGTGGCGGCGTGTTCACGGACAGCATGCTCGACGCGTACCTTGCGCTGAAGGAGCAGGAGCTGGCGAAGTTCCGCATGACGACGCACCCGATCGAGTTCGAGATGTACTACTCGCTCTAATCGGCGATGGCGCTTCGATTCAGCGCCGTCATGCCGGTTCGTTCCCGTCGCGCGGCCTGCGGCGGGAACGGCGGAAGTCTGAAAGGGGCGGCGTCCAGCCGTCCCTTTTTTGTTCCGGAGATTTTCCTTTTCTGGCCCGTTGAGGCGCGACAAGCACGCAGATGGTTCTGAAGAATCTGATCAAGGCGAAAACGGGGCAACCCGAGCGACTGACGGACGACGAGCGGCTCGCCCGCTCGGGCCTGCTGGCGGGGCTGGAAGCGCTGCCGACGGTCGTGATCGTGCTCGACCGCAAGACGCTGCGGATCGCGTTCGCGAACCCGTCCGCGGAGGCGATGCTCGACATCTCGCGCCGGCAGCTCGCGCAGCGGCCGTGGGGCGAGATTTTTCCGAACGCGAACGAGCTTGCGTCGACGATCACCGCGATCGGCGAGGAACGCTTTCACGCGACGCACCTCGATACCGTGCTCGACCGGCCCGGCCGCGAACCGCTGCATGTGCATGCGATCGTCGGCTTCCTCGAGACCTCGCCCGATTTCGTGCTCGTCGAGCTGTTCGAGAACGAGCGGCAGTCGCGCACCGATCGCGAGGAGCGCATTCACGACCTGACCGCGGTCAACAAGCAACTGATCCGCAACCTCGCGCACGAGATCAAGAACCCGCTCGGCGGGATTCGCGGCGCAGCCCAGCTGCTCGAATTCGAGCTCGGCGAGCGCGAGCGTGGCGAGTTGCGCGAATACACGCAGGTGATCATCAAGGAGTCCGACCGCCTGCAGACGCTCGTCGACCGGTTGCTGGAGCCGCACCGGCATCCGCACATCGTCGGCGACGTGAACATTCATGAAGTATGCGAACGCGTGCGCGCGGTGATGCTCGCGGAATTCCCGCGCGGGCTCACGATCGAGCGCGACTACGACGTGAGCGTGCCGGACCTGCGCGGCGACAAGGAGCAACTGATCCAGGCGCTGCTCAACATCGTGCGCAACGCCGCGCAGGCGCTGCGCGACCGGATCGCGCAGGGCGACGCGAAGATCGAGCTGCGCACGCGCATCGCGCGCAAGGTGACGATCGCGAAACGCCTGTACCGGCTGGCACTGGACTTGCACGTGATCGACAACGGGCCCGGCATTCCGGAAGAAATCCGCGACCGGATCTTCTACCCGCTCGTGTCCGGGCGCGACGACGGCAGCGGCCTCGGCCTCACGCTCGCGCAGACGTTCGTGCAGCAGCACGACGGGATGATCGAGGTCGAAAGCCGGCCCGGACGTACCGAATTTCAGATCCTGCTGCCGCTCGACCATTGAGTGGCAGCATGGCGATTCACCGGATTTACCAATATCTGACCGACCTATGAAGCCGATCTGGATAGTAGACGACGACCAATCGATCCGCTGGGTGCTCGAAAAGGCGCTCGCCCGGGACAGCTTCGCGACGAAGAGCTTCGCGAACGTGCGTGACGCGCTGGCCGCGCTCGACCACGAGACACCGCAGGTGCTGGTATCCGACATCCGGATGCCGGGCGGCTCGGGCCTCGAGTTGCTGCAGGCGATGCACGAGCGCCTGCCGGGCCTGCCCGTCATCATCATGACGGCGTTCTCCGATCTCGACAGCGCCGTCGCGGCGTTCCAGGGCGGCGCGTTCGAATATCTCGCGAAGCCGTTTGACGTCGACAAGGCGGTCGAGCTGATCCGCCGCGCGGTGGAAGAAAGCCTGCGCGGCGGCGTGCCGCAGGACGAGCGCGTCGCTGAGGCGCCCGAGATGCTCGGCCAGGCGCCCGCGATGCAGGACATGTTCCGCGCGATCGGCCGTCTGTCGCACTCGGCCGCGACCGTGCTGATCACCGGCGAATCGGGCACCGGCAAGGAGCTTGTCGCGCGTGCGCTGCACCGTCACAGCCCGCGCGCGAACGGGCCGTTCATCGCGCTGAACACCGCGGCGATTCCGAAGGATTTGCTCGAATCCGAGCTGTTCGGCCATGAGCGCGGCGCGTTCACCGGCGCGCAGACGACGCGGCAGGGCCGCTTCGAGCAGGCCGAGAACGGCACGCTGTTCCTCGACGAAATCGGCGACATGCCGTTCGACCTGCAGACGCGCCTGTTGCGCGTGCTGTCGGACGGGCAGTTCTATCGGGTCGGCGGGCACAACCCGCTGCGCGCGAACGTGCGCGTGATCGCCGCGACGCACCAGAATCTCGAATCGCGCGTGCGGCAGGGGCTGTTCCGCGAGGACCTTTACCACCGGCTCAACGTGATCCGGCTGCGCCTGCCGCCGCTGCGCGAACGCAGCGAGGACATCGCGCTGCTCACGCGCCACTTCCTGCAGAAGAGCGCGCGCGATCTCGGCGTCGAGCCGAAGCGCGTGTCCGACGAAGCGCTGGCGTACCTCACGTCGCTGGCGTTTCCCGGCAACGTGCGCCAGCTCGAGAACCTCGCGAACTGGCTGACCGTGATGGCGCCTGCGCAGACGGTCGAGATCAAGGACCTGCCGCCCGACCTCGTGCCGGCCGGTGCGCCGGTGGCCGCGACGGGCGACGGTGCGGATGCGCACGGCGGCGGTGGCGATACGGCGCTCGCGCAACCGGCGATCGGTGCGGTGCCGGTGGCGTCCGCGCCTGTCGCGGCCGCGCCGAACGGCGGCGCGCCGGCTGGCTATCCGGTCTGGGAGCATGGCTTGCGCACCGAAGTCGCACGGCTGTTGCGCGAGAACTCGGCCGACGTGATGGACGAACTCGCACGCCGCTTCGAGGCGGCCGTGATCCGCGAAGCGCTCGACTTCACGCGCGGCCGCAAGGTCGAGGCCGCGGAGCGGCTCGGCATCGGCCGCAACACGATCACGCGCAAGATCCAGGAACTCCATCTGGAGCCCTGAGCACGATTTGCGGCATGCGCGGGCGTCGCGCATGCCGCGATCGGACATAATCGCGGTTTGCATGCCGTTTGCCATTCCGCCCATTCGCAATGTCCGATTCCTTCCGCTGGCCCGCCGAGGCCGACCCGTTCCGTTTCCTTGAATCGCTCGACAGCAAGCGCGCCCGCACGTGGGTCGACGAGCAGAATGCGCGCACGCGCGCCGCGCTGCGTGACGACGACGCGTATCGCGCGCTGACGGCGCGCCTCGCCAAAGCGTACCTGCCGCGCGAGCGCCCGGTGATTCCGACCCGCTGGCGCGACTGGGCCTACGACCTGTGGCAGGACGATCTCCATCCGAAGGGGCTGTGGCGCCGCACGCGCTGGGACGACTGGCGCGCGGGAAACCCGGCGTGGGAAACGCTGCTCGACGTCGACGCGCTCGGTGCGGAGGAGGGCGAGTCGTGGGTGTTCGAGCAGGACTCGATCCTGTATCCGGATGGCGACCGCGCGCTGCTGTCGCTGTCGCCGGGCGGCGCCGACGCGGTCGTCGTGCGCGAATTCGATCTCGTCGAACGCCGTTTCGTCGACGGCGGCTTCACGATCGACGAGCCGGGGCATCACACGGTCGGCTGGATCGATCGCGATACCGTCTACGTGAGCTGGGATCGCGGCGAAGCGCATGCGACCGCGGCCGGGTATCCGTACGAAGCGCGGCGCTGGGTGCGCGGCACCGCGCTCGCCGATGCGCCGGTCGTCTTCCGCGGCGAACCAGACGACATCAGTGCAGGTGCGGGGTTCGATCCGATCGACAACCGCCACGTCGCGTGGCGCAGCGTCGACTTTTTCGATTCACATGCGTACCGCTTGACCGATGCGGGCGAGTGGGTGCGCTACGACGTGCCGACCCATGTCGAGGTCGGGTTCTGGGAAGGCTGGCTCGTGCTGGAGCCGCGCCTCGACTGGGATTGCGACGGTGTGCGCCATGCGGGCGGTTCGCTGCTCGCGATCCGCGAGCAGGCGTTCCTGGCCGGGTCGCGCGAGCTCACGACGCTGTTCGCGCCGCAACCGTCGACGTCCGCGTGCACGTGGACCCACACGCGCACGACGCTGATCGCGAGCTGGCTCGACGACGTGCACAACCGCACGATGCTGTGGCAGCCGAGTCAGGCCGACGACGGAACGTGGACGTGGGATGCGCGGCCGTTCGAGTGGCCGGGGCCGGGCGATGCGCAGATCGACGTCGAGCCTGTCGAGTCGACGCTGAACGACGAGATTTACGTGGACGTCGACACCTATCTCGATCCGCCCGAATGCTGGCTGGCCGATCTTGCGGATCGCGCGGACGATGCGCCGTCGCGCCGCGTGCTGCTCGACCGGCCGCCGGTGCAGTTCGACGCGGCCGGGCTCGTCGTGCGCCGCGCGAGCGCGCGCTCGCAAGACGGCACGATGGTGCCGTACACGCTGATCGGGCCGCGCGATGCGCTCGACGTGGCCGACGGCGCCGCGCGTGTCGCGCGGCCGTGCCTGCTGTCGGGCTATGGCGGCTTTGCGATCCCGAACCTGCCGGGCTATAGCGACGCGTTCGGTATCGGGTGGCTCGAGCGCGGCGGCGTGATGGCGTTCGCGCATATCCGCGGCGGCGGCGAGTTCGGGCCGCGCTGGCACGTCGATGCGCAGCGCGAGCACCGCCAGCGTTCATTCGACGATTTCATCGCGGTGGCCGAGGATCTGGCCGCGACCGGCGTGACGACCGCCGCACAGCTCGGCATCGAGGGGGGCAGCAACGGCGGGCTGCTGGTCGCCGCGTGCATGATGCAGCGGCCGGCGCTGTTCGGCGCGGTGCTCTGCCGCGTGCCGCTGCTCGACATGCGGCGCTATCCGAAGCTGCATGCGGGTGCCGCGTGGCTCGACGAATACGGCGACCCGGACGATCCGCACGAAGGCGCGGCGCTGGCCGCGTACTCGCCGTATCACCGCGTGCGTGAAGGCGTCGCGTATCCGCCGTTGCTGCTGACGACGTCGACGCGCGACGACCGCGTGCATCCTGCGCATGCACGCAAGATGGCCGCGCGCATGCATGCGCTCGGTCACGAACGGGTGTGGTACTGGGAGAACACCGACGGCGGACACGGCAGCGCCGACGATCTGGAACGCGCGGAGGCCGATGCGGCCGAATTCGGGTTCCTGTGGGCCCATCTCGGGCCGGCGCCCGCGCGGCGCTGAGCGCGCGCGGGCTGCCCGGGAGATCAGCCGACGACCGCGACGACGGGCGTGTGGTCGGACGGCTGTTCCCACGTGCGCGGCGTGCGATCGACTTCGCACGACGTGCAGGTTTCCGCGAGCGCCGGCGACAGCAGCACGTGGTCGATGCGCAGCCCCGCGTTGCGGCGGAACGCCATCATCCGGTAGTCCCACCACGTGAAGGTCTTCTCCGGTTGTTCGAAGCGGCGGAACGCATCGACGAAGCCGAGCTCGATCAGTTGCGCGAAGTGCGCGCGCTCCTGCGGCGACACGAGGTTCTGGCCTTCCCATTTCGCGGGGTCATGCACGTCGCGATCTTCCGGCGCGATGTTGTAGTCGCCGAGCAGCGCGAGCTTCGGGTAGCGCTGCAGCTCGGTGCGCAGCCATGCCTGCAGCGCGTCGAGCCATTGCATCTTGTAGACGAACTTGTCGGAGTCGGGCGCCTGGCCGTTCGGGAAGTACGCGGACACGATGCGCACGCCGTCGACCGTCGCGGCGACCACGCGCTGCTGCGGATCGTCGAAACCGGGAATGTTGCGCACGACGTCCGATTCGTCGACGGACAGCGTGTCACGCGCGAGGATCGCGACGCCGTTGTAGGTCTTCTGGCCCGTGAACCAGCTGCGGTAGCCGGCGGCTTCAAGCTCGGCGCGCGGGAATTTCTCGTCCGGCAGCTTCAGTTCCTGCAGGCACAGTACGTCGGTTCCGCTTTGCGCGAGCCAGTCGAGCACATGCTGCTTGCGGACGTTGAGCGAGTTGACGTTCCAGGTGGCGATTTTCATGAACGGGAGTGTGCGTGCGGGGTGAATGCGAAGGCCGCCATCTTACCGCGTGCACGCGGCGCGAACGCGCGCTTCGTGCGGGGCGGGGGGGCTACGGTGCGCCGCTGTTTTGATGAACCGAGAAGAAATTGTGACAAAAGTGTTGACGTGAGTGCTCCCTCACCCTATAATTTATTTCTCTGACGCGGGGTGGAGCAGTCTGGCAGCTCGTCGGGCTCATAACCCGAAGGTCGTAGGTTCAAATCCTACCCCCGCAACCAAGCACACCAGACGATGTGCAGCGCAAGTGACCGATGCGCGCTTCGTCGACAGGAACCCGGCCCCGTGCCGGGTTTTTTGTTTTCTGCGCGGCAGCGATCAGCCCGCCGCCCACTCGACCGCCGCCTTCGCATGCAGCGCGGTCGTATCGAACACCGGCAGCGGCGAATCGTCCGCGCCGATCAGCAGCGTGATTTCCGTGCAGCCGAGGATCACGGCCTGCGCGCCGCGCCGGGCCAGTTCCTCGATGATCGTCACGTACGTCGCGCGCGATTCCGGCGAGATGATGCCGTGGCACAGCTCGTCGTAGATGATCCGGTGCACGTCGTCGCGTCCGCGTTCATCCGGCACGAGCACTTCCAGCCCGAACTTGTCGCGCAGCCGCTCCGCGTAGAACGGCAGCTCCATCGTGAAGCGCGTGCCCAGCAGCGCGACGCGCTCGACACCGGCATCGCGCAGTGCGGTGCCGGTCGGATCGGCGATGTGCAGGAACGGCAGCGTTACCGCGGCTTCGATCGCATCGCAGACGCGGTGCATCGTATTGGTCGTCAGCACGACGAGGTCGGCGCCGGCCGCTTCGAGCTGCCGCGCGGCGCCGGCCATCCGTTCGCCGAGCGCGACCCAGTCGTGCGTGCGCTGCAGCGCTTCGATTTCCGCGAAATCGACCGTGACCAGCACACTCTTCGCGTTGTGGTGCCCGCCGTGCAGCGCCTTCGAATGGCGATTGATCATCCGGTAGTACTCGGCGGACGATTCCCAGCTCATCCCGCCGATCAGTCCGATCGTCTTCATCCGTCACCTTTGCGTTTCATGTATTGCGGCAGACGAGTATAGGCGCCGCTGTCTGCGCCCGGCCGGTACGATCCGCGCAAAGCGGGCCAGTACGGCGCCGCCAGGCCCGGGCGCACGCGACAGTTGAAACCGGCACTGTGTTTTTGTACAGTATCGGCACCGTGAACCCGACCATCATTCCGCCTGCCGAACCGCACGTGCCGCCGCCGGGCGACGCACTGCCGCGCATGCGCAAGATCATTCATTGCGATTGCGACTGTTTCTACGCGTCGGTGGAGATGCGCGACGACCCGTCGCTGCGCAACCGGCCGCTCGCGGTCGGCGGCCGGCCCGACCAGCGTGGCGTGATCGCAACCTGCAACTACGAGGCGCGGCGTTACGGCGTGCATTCGGCGATGTCGTCGGCGCTGGCGATGCGCAAGTGTCCGGACCTGCTGATCCTGCCGACCGCGATGGACAAGTACCGCGCGGCGTCGCGGCAGATCATGGCGATCTATCGCGACTACACGCCTGACGTCGAGCCGCTGTCGCTCGACGAGGCCTACCTCGACGTCAGCGGGTCGGAGCGGTGCCAGGGCAGTGCGACGCTGATTGCACAGGAGATTCGCCAGCGCGTGTTCGACACGGTCGGCGTGACCGTGTCGGCCGGCGTCGCGCCGAACAAGTTCATCGCGAAGATCGCGTCCGACTGGAACAAGCCCGACGGGCTGTTCGTCGTGCGGCCGCACGAGATCGACGCGTTCGTCGCGGCGCTGCCGGTGCGCAAGCTGCACGGCGTCGGCAAGGTGACGGCCACGCGGCTCGACCGGCTCGGTATCCAGACCTGCGCGCAGTTGCGCGACTGGCCGCTGATCGACCTGCACCGCGAATTCGGCGCGTTCGGGCGGCGGCTGTACGAGCTGTCGCGCGGGATCGACGAGCGGCCCGTGCAGGCCGACCAGGAGCGCAAGTCGGTCAGCGTCGAGACGACCTACGTGACCGACCTGACGACGCTCGAGCAGTGCGCGGAGGAAATCCGCCGCCTCGTCGTGCAACTCGACGCGCGGATCGAACGGGCGGGCGCCGCGCGCTCGATCCGCAAGCTGTACGTGAAGATCCGCTTCGCCGATTTCCAGCGCACGACGGTCGAGTGCGTGGCCGACGCGACGAATGCGGACACGGCCGTCACGCTGCTCGCGAAGGGGCTGCAACGACGAGCGCAGGCGGTGCGGCTGCTCGGCGTCGGCGTGCGTATCGACGAGGATACGGCCGAGCGCCACGGGCAGTTCTCGCTGTTCGACGACGAGGCGCCCGCACCATGAAAAAAGCACCGCCGAAGCGGTGCCTTTTTCCATGCAGCCGAAAGGGCCGGCAGCGCGCTCAGTGCGTGGGCGCAGCCATCCCGTTGTGGCGCAGCAGCGCATCGATCTGCGGTTCGCGGCCGCGGAACGCCTTGAACGAATCCATCGCCGGGCGGCTGCCGCCGACCTCGAGGATTTCACGTCGATAGCGCGTGCCGGTCGCCGCGTCGAGCACGCTGCCGCTCTCGGCAGCCGCTTCCTCGAACGCTGCGTATGCGTCAGCCGACAGCACTTCGGCCCACTTGTAGCTGTAGTAGCCGGCCGCGTAGCCGCCCGCGAAGATGTGGCTGAACGTGTTCGGCCAGCGCGAGAACGCGGCTTGCGGGATCACGTGATAGCGCTCGTTGATCTCGCGCGCGAATGCGGTCACGCCGGTGGCGCCCGCCGGATCGAAGTCGACGTGCAGCAGCATGTCGAACATCGAGAACACGATCTGGCGCAGCGTGCCGAGCCCGCTCTGGAAATTCTTCGCGGCGATCATCTTGTCGAACAGCTCGCGCGGCAGCGCGGCGCCCGTGTCGACGTGCGACGACATCGACGACAGCACGTCCCATTCCCAGCAGAAGTTTTCCATGAACTGCGACGGCAGCTCGACGGCATCCCATTCGACGCCGTTGATGCCCGACACGCCGAGCTCGTCGACGCGCGTGAGCATGTGATGCAGCCCGTGGCCGAATTCATGGAACAGCGTGATGACTTCGTCGTGCGTGAAGCACGCGGGCTTGCCGCCGACCGGCGCCGAGAAGTTGCAGGTGAGATAGGCGACCGGCGTTTGCACGGTGCTGCCACGCTTCGCGCGCGAACGCGCGTCGTCCATCCACGCGCCACCACGCTTGCCTTCGCGCGCGTACAGGTCGAGGTAGAACTGCGCGACGAGCGAGCCGTCGCGGTTCTCGACGCGGAAGAAACGCACGTCCTTATGCCACACCGGCGCGTCGTCCGGTTTGATCTGCACGCCGAACAGCGTCTCGGTGACGGTGAACAGGCCCTTCAGCGCGGCCGGTTCCGGGAAGTACTGCTTGACCTCGTTTTCCGAGAATGCGTAGCGCTGCTGGCGCAGCTTCTCGGCTGCGTACGCGACGTCCCACGGCGCGAGTTCGGCGAGGCCGAGTTCCTTCGCGGCGAACGTGCGCAGCTCGTCCCAGTCCTTGTCCGCGTGCGGGCGGGCGCGCGTCGCGAGATCCTCTAGGAACGCGATCACCTGCTGCGGCGATTCGGCCATCTTCGGCGCGAGCGACACTTCGGCGAAGTTGCGGTAGCCCAGCATCAGCGCCTCTTCGCGGCGCAGCTTCAGCGCATCGGCGACGATCGCCGTGTTGTCCCATTCGGCCTTGCCGTCGCCGTACTGCGGCCCGAGTTCCGACGCGCGCGTCGCATAGGCGCGGTAGAGTGTCTCGCGCAGTGCGCGGTTGTCGGCGTACTGCAGCACCGGGAAGTACGACGGGAAGTGCAGCGTGAATTTCCAGCCTTCCTTCGCATCCTTTTGCGCGGCTTCACGGGCGGCCTCGATCGCGTCGCCGGGCAGGCCGGCCAGTTCGGCCTCGTCCTGCACGATGTACGCGTACGCGTTGGTCGCATCGAGCACGTGATCGGAGAACGCCTTCGACAGCGCGGCCTGCTGTTCCTGCAGTTCGGCGAAGCGCGGCTTCTGATCCTCGGGCAGCTCGGCGCCCGACAGGCGGAAATCGCGCAGCGCGTTGTCGAGGATCTTCTTGCGTTCGACGGACAGCGTCGCGTATTCGGCGCTCGCGGCGATGGCCTTGTACTTCTCGTACAGCGCGAGGTTCTGGCCGACGCTCGACCAGAATTCGGTCACGCGCGGCAGGTTTTCGCCGTAGGCCGCCCGCAGTTCGGGCGTATCGGCGACTGCATTCAGGTGGCCGACGATGCCCCAGGCGCGACCGAGCGGCTCCGTCGCGTGCTCGACCGTCTCGACGATGTCTGCCCAGGTTGCCGGCGTCGCGGCCGCGCTTGCCGTCTCGACCGCGCGGTTGGCGGCATCGAGCAGCGTGTCGAGCGCGGGCGTCACGTGTTCCGGGCGGATCTCGCCGAAGCGGGGCAGGCCCGAGAAATCGAGAAGCGGATTGGTGTTGGCGCTGGCGGACATAAGACTCCCTGTCTGTTGCCGGAGGAACCGGAGTGAAAAGGGTAAGGCGCGCAAGGCAACGCGGCGCCCGATATCGACATTATTGGGGCGCATCGTGCGCTTTCCAATCGTTAGTTTCTAACGACGCGATTGACGCGGGGTCGAATGCGGGAGGGAGGCGTCGGGCGGCGCGGCCGATACGATGCGGCAGGCGAGGCGCCGGCGCGCGGAACCGCACGCCGGCTGAGCGGGCAGGGGGTCAGGCGGCCGCGTCGGCGGCGCGCTCGGCGGCTTCGATCGTGTTGATCAGCAGCATCGTGATGGTCATCGGGCCGACACCGCCCGGCACCGGCGTGATGTGGCCGGCCACTTCCTTCACGCCCGCGAAATCGACGTCGCCGCACAGCTTGCCCGCGTCGTCGCGGTTCATGCCGACGTCGATCACCGTCGCGCCGGGCTTCACCATGTCGGCGGTCAGGATGTTGCGCTTGCCGACCGCGGCGACCACGATGTCGGCCTGCCGCGTGTGCGCGGCGAGGTCACGCGTCTTGCTGTGGCAGATCGTCACGGTCGCGCCGGCGTCGAGCAGCATCATCGCCATCGGCTTGCCGACGATGTTCGAGCGGCCGATCACGACCGCGTTCGCGCCCTGCAGCGGGATGTCGTGTGCGTCGAACATCTTCATCACGCCGTACGGCGTGCACGGGCGGAACAGCGGCTTGCCGGTCATCAGTGCGCCGGCGTTCGCGATGTGGAAGCCGTCGACGTCCTTCTCCGGTGCGATTGCCTCGATCACCTTGTGGCTGTCGATGTGCTTGGGCAGCGGCAGCTGGACGAGGATGCCGTGGATCTTCGGGTCGCGGTTCAGTTCGTCGATGCGCGCGAGCAGGTCGGCTTCCGACAGCGTGTCCGGGTACGCATCCTTCAGCGAGAAGAAGCCGTTGTCCTCGCACGCCTTGATCTTGTTGCGCACGTAGACTTCGCTCGCCGGGTTGGCGCCGACGAGGATCACCGCGAGACCGGGCTGGTGGCCGCGTGCGGTCAGGGCGGCGGCGCGTTCGGCGGCCTGGGCGCGCAGGGTCTTCGAAAGGGCGTTGCCGTCGATGAGGAGGGCTGTCATGGTGGTGGTCCTGCCGGGAAGTTGGAATGCGGTCGTGCGGCGCCCGAAGCGCCGCAGCAAAGCACGCGATTATACCGTTCGCCTGCTGCCGTCCGACAGCGAATAAGCAGGAAGCGTCATGGCCGCGGCGCGCGTGCGCCGGGAGAACGGCCGCCGCCGCGCGAGTGGGCCGCATCGCGCGGGGCGGCTGGGGCTGGCTGCGGGCCGGGCGGGCAGTGCCGCCGCGGCCGGCGCCCGCTCAGGCCTGTTTCTTCGACAGCGCGAGGCGCAGCAGGTCGGCCACCGTGTTGACGTTGAGCTTTTCCATGATGTTCGCGCGGTGCGCTTCGACCGTCTTGATGCTGATGCCGAGATCGTCGGCGATCTGCTTGTTCAGGCGGCCCGCGATAATCCGTTCGAGCACCTGCTGCTCGCGCGCGGTCAGCTTCGACAGGCGTTCGCTCGCGGCACGCTGTTCCTGGACGCTCTTGCTTTCGCTTCGGGCCTTGTCGAGCATCCGCTCGACGAGCTTGCGCAGCTCGGCTTCGTCGAACGGTTTCTCGATAAAGTCCATCGCACCCTTTTTCATCGTCGAGACGGCCATCGGCACATCGCCGTGACCCGTGACGAAGATGATCGGCAGCGCGGCATTGTCGGCAATCAGGCGCTCCTGCAGTTCGAGGCCGCTCATGCCCGACATCCGTACGTCGAGGATCAGGCACGCGATCTGGCCGGCCTGCTGCGCAGGCTGGTAGGCATCGAGGAACTGCTCGGCGCTCGAGAAGCATTGCACGCGATAGCCGTTCGCCTCCAGCAGCCAGCGCAGCGAGTCCCGTACGGCCTCGTCGTCGTCAACGACAAAGACGGTTTCCTGAGTGGTGGTGACAGGGCTATTCATAGTTCTCCCGTAACGGTATGTGATGCCGATGCCTCGCGCCCCCCTTGGCCGAGATCAGCGGGTTCCCCAATGGGCAGGCTGCAGTGGAACGTCGCGCCGGAAATGCGGCCATCCGGCTCGACGTTGTTGACCACCCACAGACGCCCCCGATGCGATTCGATGATCGAACGGCAGATGTTCAGCCCCATGCCCATGCCATCGGACTTGGTGCTGTAAAACGGTTCAAACAGGCGCTCGGCGGTCGCTTCGTCGACGCCCGGGCCCTGGTCGATCACGCGGATGTCGACGAAGCCCGCCTCGATGTCGGCGACGACGCGGATCACGCCGTCCGCCGACACCGGCTTCACGTCGGCCATTGCTTCGGCCGCGTTCTTCATCAGGTTCACGAGCACCTGCTCGATCAGCACGGGGTCGACATAAATAATAGGCATTCTTGCGAGGATTTCCGTGACGATCCGGATCCTGCGCTTCCTGGCCTCGATTTCGGCGAGCCCGACCGCGTCGGCGACGATGTCCGCAACCCGCGCCGGCTGGCGCTTCGGCTCGCTGCGCTTCACGAATTCGCGGATCCGCTTGACGATCATCCCGGCGCGCAGCGCCTGCTGCGCGGTCTTTTCCAGCGCGGGCTGCAGCGTCTCCGGCGTGCCGCGGCCGCTCTTCACGAGCGCGAGCGTGCCCGAGCAGTAGTTGTTGATCGCGGCGAGCGGCTGATTCAATTCGTGAGCAATCGACGACGCCATTTCACCCATCGTCATCAATCTGCTCGTGAACTGCAGCTTCTCCTCCTGCTGGTGCGCGAGTTCCTGTGCCTTCTTGCGGGTCGTGATGTCGGTCGCGATCTGCATCTGCGCAAGGTGGCCGTCCACCCACTGGATGTACTGGCGGCGCACCTCGAACCACTTCTGGATGCTCTCGACGTACACCTCCTGCGCATCGGCGGTGCTGCTCGTCAGCGCGGCGGCCGGCAGGCCCGCGAACGCGTCGACCATGTCGATCGAGTCGGACGATGCCTGCGCGCGGTCGAAGCCGCCGCCCGACAGCTCGAGATGGCCGTCCGGACGAATGCCGAACAGGTGGCGGTAGTAGCGGTTCGCGAACAGCAGCTCGGCTTCGTCGGCGGCCAGCACCGACACCGCGGCGTCGAGGCTTTCGAGCACCGTCGTGAAGCGCTCGTGCGCGGCCGCGAGTTCCTCGCGCGCACGTTTCGGCTCGGTGATGTCGGTCATCGACGACATCCAGCCGGTCTGGCGGCCCGAGCTGTCGATCAGCGGCGACACGTACAGGCGCGCATGAAACAGCGTGCCGTTCTTGCGCCGCACGCGCAGCTCGAAGCCCGAGCTCGGCGCCTTGCCGCGCAGCGTCATGTCGAGCTGGCGCTGCATTTCCGGGTACGCGTCGCGCGGCCAGTACGGGAACGGCGCGACCTTGCCGACGAGGTCGGTTTCGTCCCAGCCCGTCATCCGGCAGAACGCGGGGTTCACGTGCGTGATGCGGCCGTGCATGTCGAGCACGCGCATGCCGATCAGCACCGAGTTTTCCATCGCGCGGCGGAAGAATGCTTCCGCGTACAGCGCCTGCTGAGCTTCGAAGCGCTGGCGCGTGTGCTTCCACAGGCTCCAGAGGCTCCACAGCACGAAGCACGACAGGCCCGCGACGAGCCACACCAGCGTGTTGTTGGTCAGGTTCGTGAGCTGCGGGAATGCGTACACGCGCACGGTCAGCCCCTGGCCGGGCGGGTCGAGCGGCAGGTCGTAGTGCGAGTCGCGCGGCAGGCGCGGGCGCGTCGACGTGGACGACAGCTCGCGGTTGTTCGCGTCGGTGATCGAGATCTTGTACTTCGACGACAGTTCCTGCGGAATGTCGTGCTTCAGGATGCCTTCGACCGAGAACACCGCGGCGATCGAGCCGAGGTACTCGCGGTCGCCGCGCATCACCGGTGTCTGCAGCGTGATGAAGCCGTTGCCGAAGTCGTCGTAGATCAGCGGCGAATAGGCCTGGCGGCGCGTGCTGCGCGCCTCGTCGTAGGCGCCGCGCACCGCGTCCTGCATCTGCGCGTCGCCGGGCTTCGCGAGCCGCTGGCCGAGCAGCGGCGGATGCACGGTCGGCCAGCGCTGCACGCCGGGCGACGTGTACCAGTTCAGATAAAGGATTTCCGGATGCGTTTGCATCACGTCCGCGACGGCCATCTGGAACGCGTTCTGGTCGAGGCGGCCGGATGCGAGATCGCGCGACAGCGCCTGGAGCTGTTCCTGCGCACCCGTCATCGACAGGCGGATCTGCTGCTGCGCCCACGCGACGTTACGGAAGAGGGTGTCTTCCTGCTGCTGCTGTTCGCGGCGATTGAGGCTCCACAGGATGAGGCTCATCACCACCAGGAACACGAGGATCGACAGCAGGGGCGTCAGCAAATAGGAATTGGACCACCACGGTCCGTGGTGCCAACGGGACGGCTGCGACTCCGCCGGCGGGCCCGACGGTCGCGCCGAGCGTGCGAAAAGCCGATCGGTCAACATTGGAGAATTGTAGCGCAGCGCAATACATGGAAAACCTATACCGGATATGTTGAACGGAAACGGATTTGTTCAGCCGAGACGCGCCGGAGAGCCCCGAAATATGGGTGCAGCGCAGCAATATTTCATATTGCGAGAAAAGATCTCACAATTCGAAAATTTTGTTGCGCAGGCCCGCGCACGCTCATTACAATCCGTCGGAGCTTGCCCGCAGCCGGTCGCGTCGCGTCGTCTGCACGAGAGCGATCCTCACATTCCAGGACCCAGGAGACGAGAATGTCCGCTGTACCGAACGAAGTGATGAAATATGTCGCCGCCGAACGTGACGACGACCCGCAAGAAACCGTCGAGTGGCTGGAGTCGCTCGATGGCGTGATCTCCTCCGTGGGCACCGGCCGCGCGCATTACCTGATCGAAAAGCAGATCGAGTTCGCCCGCATGCACGGCGAGCACCTGCCGTTCTCCGCCAATACCCCGTACATCAACACGATCCCGGTCGCCGCACAGGCGAAGATCCCGGGCGACCAGGATCTCGAGCACCGCATCCGTTCGTACACGCGCTGGAACGCGCTGGCGATGGTGCTGCGCGCAGGCAAGGACACGAACGTCGGCGGCCACATCGCATCGTTCGCATCGGCCGCGACGCTCTATGACGTCGGCTACAACCACTTCTGGCACGCAGCGTCGGAGCAGCACGGCGGCGATCTCGTGTTCGTGCAGGGCCACTCGTCGCCGGGCGTGTACTCGCGCGCGTTCCTGCTCGGCCGCCTGAAGGAAGAGCAGCTCGACAACTTCCGCCAGGAAGTCGACGGCCAGGGCATTTCGTCGTACCCGCACCCGTGGCTGATGCCGGACTTCTGGCAGTTCCCGACCGTGTCGATGGGTCTCGGCCCGATCATGGCGATCTACCAGGCGCGCTTCATGAAGTACCTGCAGGCGCGCGGCATCACGAAGACGGAAGGCCGCAAGGTGTGGGCATTCCTCGGCGACGGTGAGACGGACGAGCCGGAATCGCTCGGCGCGATCGGGATGGCGAGCCGCGAGAAGCTCGACAACCTCGTGTTCGTGATCAACTGCAACCTGCAGCGTCTCGACGGCCCGGTGCGCGGCAACGGCAAGATCATCCAGGAACTCGAATCGGAGTTCCGCGGTGCCGGCTGGAACGTGATCAAGGTCATCTGGGGCAGCCGCTGGGATGCGCTGTTCGCACGCGACAAGTCGGGCGCGCTGATGCGCCGCATGATGGAAGCCGTCGACGGCGAATACCAGACGTACAAGTCGGAGTCGGGCGCGTTCGTGCGCGAGCACTTCTTCAACACGCCTGAACTGAAGGCGCTCGTCGCCGACTGGTCGGACGACGACATCTGGGCGCTGAACCGCGGCGGCCACGATCCGCACAAGATCTACGCGGCGTTCCAAGAAGCCACCAACACGAAGGGCGCGCCGACCGTCATCCTCGCGAAGACCATCAAGGGCTACGGGATGGGCGAGTCGGGCCAGGCGATGAACATCACGCACCAGCAGAAGAAGCTGCCGGTCGAGCAACTGAAGAAGTTCCGTGACCAGTTCCGCCTGCCGATCACCGACGAGCAGATCGCCGACGTGCCGTACCTGAAGTTCGAGGAAGGCTCGAAGGAACTCGAATACATGCGCCAGAAGCGCATGGACCTCGGCGGCTACCTGCCGCATCGCCGCGAGAAGGCGACGTCGCTGCCGGTGCCGGCGCTCGACGTGTTCGAGCCGCTGCTGAAGGGCACGGGCGAAGGCCGCGAGATCTCGACGACGATGTCGTTCGTGCGGATCCTGAACATCCTGCTGAAGGACAAGGCGCTGGGCAAGCGCATCGTGCCGATCGTCCCGGACGAATCGCGTACGTTCGGCATGGAAGGCCTGTTCCGCCAGATCGGTATCTGGAACCAGGAAGGCCAGAAGTACGTGCCGGAAGATTCCGACCAGCTGATGTTCTACAAGGAATCGGAAACCGGCCAGATCCTGCAGGAAGGCATCAACGAAGCGGGCGGCATGTGCGACTGGATCGCTGCGGCGACGTCGTACTCGACGCACGGCGAGATCATGGTGCCGTTCTACATCTTCTATTCGATGTTCGGCTTCCAGCGGATCGGCGACCTGGCATGGGCCGCGGGCGACATGCGTTCGCGCGGCTTCCTGCTCGGCGGTACCGCGGGCCGCACGACGCTGAACGGCGAAGGCCTGCAGCACGAAGACGGCCACTCGCTCCTGTGGGCGGCATCGGTGCCGAACTGCGTGAGCTACGACCCGACGTTCGGCTATGAACTCGCGGTGATCGTCCAGGACGGCCTGCGCCGCATGGTGGCGGACCAGGAAGACGTGTACTACTACATCACGGTGATGAACGAGAACTACGAGCACCCGGCGATTCCGCAGGGCGAGCACGTGGCAGCCGACATCATCAAGGGCATGTACGCGTTCAAGAAGGCCGACGCCGACAAGAAGGCGCCGCGCGTTCAACTGCTCGGCGCGGGCACGATCTTCAACGAAGTGATCGCTGCCGCCGACCTGCTGAAGAACGACTGGGGCGTCGCCGCCGACCTGTGGAGCGTGCCGAGCTTCACCGAGCTCGCGCGTGAAGGCCACCAGGTCGAACGCTGGAACCTGCTCCATCCGACCGAAGAGCGTCGTCTGTCGCACGTGCAGAAGTGCCTGAAGGACACGCAGGGCCCGGTCATCGCATCGACCGACTACGTCCGTGCGCTGGTCGACCAGATCCGTGGCCAGATCGATCGCCGCTTCGTCGTGCTGGGCACGGACGGCTTCGGCCGCTCGGATACCCGCGAGAAGCTGCGTCACTTCTTCGAGGTCGACCGTCATTGGGTCACCGTCGCCGCGCTCAACGCGCTGGCCGACGAAGGCACGATCGAGCGCAAGGTGGTCGCTGACGCGATCGCCAAGTACAACCTCGATCCGTCGAAGCCCAACCCGATGACCGTTTAACGCACACGCCGTGTGATGCCGCGCGCCGCTTCCGCGAGGAGCGCGCGCGGCCATGGAGACAGAAACAGATGAGTCAAGCGATCGAAGTGAAGGTGCCGGATATCGGCGATTACAAGGATGTGCCGGTGATCGAGATCGGCGTGAAGGTCGGCGATACCGTCGAACCCGAGCAGTCGCTCGTCACGCTCGAGTCGGACAAGGCAACGATGGACGTGCCGAGCCCGGTCGGCGGCGTCGTGAAGGAAATCAAGGTCAAGGTGGGCGATTCCGTGTCGGAAGGCTCGCTGATCATCCTGCTCGAAGGCGGCGCCGCGGCGCAGGCGAACGGCGCGGCCGCGCCCGCTGCTGCTCCGGCTCCGGCGGCAGCGCCGGCCCCGGCTGCTGCGGCACCGGCGGCCGCACCGGCTGCAGCCGGCGGCACGCTCGAAGTGAAGGTCCCCGACATCGGCGACTACAAGGACGTGCCGGTGATCGAGATCGGCGTGAAGGTCGGCGACACGGTCGAGAAGGAGCAGTCGCTCGTCACGCTCGAGTCGGACAAGGCGACGATGGACGTGCCGAGCCCGGCCGCCGGCGTCGTGAAGGATATCAAGGTGAAGGTGGGCGATTCGGTGTCGGAAGGCACGCTGATCGTGCTGCTCGAAGCCGCAGGCGCCACGGCTGCCGCACCGCAGGCGAGCGCACCGGCTCCGGCCGCTGCCGCCCCGGCGCCGGCACCTGCCGCCGCACCCGCGCAGGCCGCACCGGCACCGGCTGCTGCTGCGCCGGCTCCGGCCGCCGCGTCGGGCGAATACCGCGCCAGCCACGCATCGCCGTCGGTGCGCAAGTTCGCGCGCGAACTCGGCGTCGAAGTTGCACGCGTGCAGGGTTCGGGTCCGAAGGGCCGTATTACGAAGGAAGACGTCACGGGCTTCGTGAAGGGCGTGATGACCGGCCAGCGCGCAGCACCGGCCGCGGCAGCCGCGCCGGCAGGCGGCGGCGAGCTGAACCTGCTGCCGTGGCCGAAGGTCGACTTCTCGAAGTTCGGCCCGTTCGAGGCGAAGCCGCTGTCGCGCATCAAGAAGATCTCGGGCGCGAACCTGCATCGCAACTGGGTGATGATCCCGCACGTCACGAACAACGACGAAGCGGACATCACCGAGCTCGAAGCACTGCGCGTGCAGCTGAACAAGGAACACGAAAAGGCAGGCGTGAAGTTCACGATGCTCGCGTTCGTGATCAAGGCGGTCGTTGCTGCGCTGAAGAAATTCCCGACCTTCAACGCGAGCCTCGACGGCGACAACCTGGTGTTCAAGCAGTACTACCACGTCGGTTTTGCCGCGGACACGCCGAACGGTCTCGTCGTGCCGGTGATCCGCGATGCGGACAAGAAGGGTCTCGTCGATATCGCGAAGGAAATGGCCGAGCTGTCGAAGGCCGCACGCGACGGCAAGCTGAAGCCGGACCAGATGCAGGGCGGCTGCTTCTCGATCTCGTCGCTCGGCGGGATCGGCGGCACGAACTTCACGCCGATCATCAACGCGCCGGAAGTGGCGATCCTCGGGTTGTCGCGCGGCCAGATGAAGCCGGTGTGGGACGGCAAGCAGTTCGTGCCGCGCCTGACGCTGCCGCTGTCGCTGTCGTATGACCATCGCGTGATCGATGGCGCGGAAGCCGCGCGGTTCAATGCGTATCTCGGCGCGTTGCTCGCCGATTTCCGTCGCATCATTCTTTGATGAGCGGGGGAGCTCGCGGGGGCGTGGGTTTTTTGTTTGTTATCCGCGCCCTGTCGTTGAACCTGTTTCGCTAACGGTCTATTAGCGTCGCCCCTGCGCGGGGCGGCGGTCACTTTTCTTTGTCTTCCAAAGAAAAGTAACCAAAAGAAAGGCGCGTCCTTGGGCGGACGGCAAAGGTGGTGCTGCCCAAGGTCGCGTTTTCTTGTCAGGCCGTAGTCTCGGGTTCTTTTGCGGGTTTCTCCCCCTCTGTCTGCAGCTAATCAAGAAGGGGACAGTAATGAGTCTCATCGAAGTCAAGGTTCCGGATATCGGCGATTTCAGCGGCGTCGATGTCATCGAAGTCAACGTCAAACCCGGCGACGTGATCGAAAAAGAGCAGACGCTCATCACGCTCGAATCCGATAAGGCCTCCATGGAAGTGCCCAGCGACGTCGCCGGCACCGTCAAGGAAATCAAGGTCAAAGCCGGCGAGAAAGTCTCGCAAGGCACCGTCATCGCCATCGTCGAAGCCGCAGCAGGCGCCGCCGCTCCCGCGAAAGCAGCGGAACCGGCCAAGCCCGCAGCAGCTGCGCCGGCACCGGCCGCCGCCGCTCCGGCACCCGCGCCGCAAGCGGGCAGCTACGCAGGTGCCGCCGACATCGAATGCGACATGCTCGTGCTCGGCGCCGGCCCCGGCGGCTACTCGGCCGCGTTCCGCGCTGCCGACCTCGGCATGAAGACCGTGCTGGTCGAACGCTACTCGACGCTCGGCGGCGTGTGCCTGAACGTGGGCTGCATCCCGTCGAAAGCGCTGCTGCATACGTCGCTCGTCGTCGAAGAAGCCGCGGCGCTCGCGTCGCACGGCATCACGTTCGGCAAGCCGGAAGTCGATCTCGACAAGCTGCGCGACTTCAAGTCGGGCGTCGTCAAGAAACTGACGACGGGCCTCGCCGGCATGGCGAAGGCACGCAAGGTCGAAGTCGTCACCGGCGTCGGCACGTTCGTCGATCCGTATCACATGGAAGTGCAGGGCGAAAACGGCAAGAAGGTCGTCCGCTTCAAGCAGGCGATCATCGCGGCCGGTTCGCAATCGGTGAAGCTGCCGTTCCTGCCGGAAGACCCGCGCATCGTCGATTCGACCGGCGCGCTCGAACTGCGCCAGCAGCCGAAGCGGATGCTCGTGATCGGCGGCGGCATCATCGGCCTCGAAATGGCGACGGTCTACTCGACGCTCGGCGCCGAGATCGACGTCGTCGAAATGCTCGATGTGCTGATGAACGGCGCGGACCGCGATCTCGTCAAGGTCTGGGAAAAGTACAACGCGAAGCGCTTCGGCAACGTGATGCTGAAGACCAAGACGGTCGGCGCGGAAGCGAAGGAAGACGGCATCTACGTGACGTTCGAGGGTGAGAAGGCGCCGGCGGAGCCGCAGCGCTATGACCTCGTGCTCGTCGCGGTGGGCCGCAGCCCGAACGGCAAGAAGATCGGTGCCGACAAGGCCGGTGTGGCGGTGACGGATCGCGGCTTCATCGACGTCGACAAGCAGATGCGCACGAACGTTCCGCACATCTTCGCGATCGGCGATATCGTCGGTCAGCCGATGCTCGCGCACAAGGCCGTGCACGAAGGCCACGTCGCAGCGGAAGCCGCGCACGGCGAGAAGTCGTACTTCGATGCACTGCAGATCCCGTCGGTGGCCTACACCGATCCGGAAGTGGCCTGGGCCGGCAAGACGGAAGAGCAGTGCAAGGCCGAAGGCATCAAGTACGGCAAGGCCGTGTTCCCGTGGGCCGCTTCGGGCCGCGCGATCGCGAACGGCCGCGACGAAGGCTTCACGAAGCTGATCTTCGACGAGGAAACCCATCGCGTGATCGGTGGCGGCATCGTCGGCCTGAACGCGGGCGACCTGATCAGCGAAGTGTGCCTCGCCGTCGAGATGGGCGCGGACGCGGAAGACATCGGCAAGACGATCCATCCGCACCCGACGCTCGGCGAATCGGTCGGCATGGCCGCCGAGCTGTACGAAGGCGTCTGTACGGACCTGCCGCCGCAACGCAAGAAGTAACGCAGCCGGCACGGCCGGCAATCTGCCGGCCACGAAAAAACGCCGCCTCCCGGGCAATCCGGGCGGCGGCGTTTTCTTTTATTTGCGGCCGATGCTCAAACGACCGTTCGAGAACGGCCGGCAATGTGCCGGTTTCAGCGTGTTTCGGCACCAGAAACGAAAAAGCCGCGCTGGGCGCGGCTCTTTCAGGAGCAGGGGACGCTTACGCGGCCGGCTTGCTCGTACGACGTGCAGCAGCGGCGGTAGCAGCCTTCGTTGCGACGGCAGCAGCAGCGTTGAAGTTCGTTTCAGCGATTTCGACGGCTTGCTTCGCTGCCTTCTGAACCGTTTCGTACGTGGTGTTCGCAGCGTTCAGTGCCGACTTCAGTGCGGCGACAGCCGTTTCCGAACCGGCCGGGGCGTTCTTCGCGACGTTGTCGACGAGTGCCTGGACCTTCTTGTTCTGCTCTTCGAATTGCGCTTCTGCAACCTTCGCGAACTCGGCTTGCGTCGACGATGCGATTTCGTACAGGTGGCGGCTGTACGACAGGACCTTTTCCGCGGCCGGCTGCGACAGGCTGGCTTGCAGCGCGATCAGTTCCTGCGCGTCCTTCACCGACAGCAGGCGCTGTGCGTTTTCCTGGCCCTCTGCCAGCGTCGACTTCACGACTTGCAGGTTCAGTTCGATCAGCTTTTCGACGCCTTCGAACGCCTTGGCGGTCAGACCGAACAGGCTTTCGAGGTTGGCTTTCTGTGCAGCGGCGATTTGCTCGGGGGTCAGCAAGGACATGTCAAGCTCCTGAAAAGCGATCGTGTCGATCGCAGAGTGAAGGGCACTACGCTGGGGAATCTCGGATGTGCGTGCTTTGTGCAACGCAGCAATGAAGCGTATTTTAGGGCAGAGAAAATGGATGTCAAGTATTTTTTGTGCGTTGCACAATCGTGACAAATTATCGATAAAACAATGAGTTATCGTGGTCGTTCGGAATCGGTTTCAGGCGCGGTTCCCACATGGTGCGCACGGCTGCGGGGCAGGCGCGGCGCACCATGATCATGCACAGGTAAACCTGACAGGCCTGTGGAACGTTATCCTTCTGTTCCTGTCGAAAACGCGCCGTTTCGATGCGCGTACCGTGGCGACGTGCCGCCGCCACGGCCGAGACCGGCGCCCCTGGCACCCCGAGCGCCGGATACGTAGTTTCCCCGCTTTAAATCGCCTCCGAAGTGACGTTATCTCAATTAACCGTGTGTAATCGGGAGACGGGTACTGTCGGGCAGCGCATCCCATGAGTTTTTTCGATGGGGGCGGGAGGGTTCATTGGTCAGAGGTTGGCCGACCCTTACATTCCGGTTTAACGACGATCGGTAAGTGCCTAATATTGCTCTTTTTTTCAGCTTTAACTACACTTGCGGAAACCTCCCGCCCGCTTTGTCCAGACCCCAATGAAAGCCGAATCGTTTTCACCGCGCAGATTGTTGCAGAGCATGACGCTCGGCACGGCTGTGTCGGTCGCAGTCGCCTTGCTGGCGACCACCGCGTCCGTCGCGCCTGCTGACGCCTTTGCCGCCACTGCGAAGACCCAACAAGCCGCCAAGAAAAAGGCTGTCGCTCCTGCTTCGTCCGCGAAGAAGAAGTCGGCCAAGGCCAGCTCCGACAAATCCGCCAAGGTCGCGGCCGCAGACGCGCCGCGCGCGAAGGCTTCGCGCAAGCGCGTGACGCTCGCGTCGAACGTGCATGGCGGCCATCACGGCGCAGTCCGCAAGGTCGCGTTCCAGCCGCGCCGGCCGACCGTCGGCCAGGCTTTCGGCCTGCACGACACGCCGGACGCGCTCGCGCTGCGTTCGAGCGTCGCGTACGTTGTCGACCAGAATTCGGGCGAGCCGCTGTTCGACAAGAATTCGCACGCGGTCGTGCCGATCGCGTCGATCTCGAAGCTGATGACGGCGATGGTCGTGCTCGACTCGAAGACGCCGATGGCCGACCAGATCGAAGTCACCGACGAAGACCGCGACTACGAGAAGGGCACGGGCTCGCGCCTGTCGGTCGGTTCGGTGCTGTCGCGTGAAGACATGCTGCACATCGCGCTGATGGCGTCGGAAAACCGTGCGGCCGCCGCGCTGTCGCGTTACTACCCTGGTGGCCGTCCGGCGTTCATCGCCGCGATGAACGCGAAGGCGAAGTCGCTCGGCATGACCGACACGCACTTCGAGAATTCGACGGGTCTGTCGAGCTCGAACGTGTCGAGCGCGCGCGACCTCGTGAAGATGGTCAATGCGGCGTACCAGTACCCGATGATTCGTCAGTTCTCGACCGATCGCACCTACGAGGTCTATACCGGCAAGCGCAACCTGGTCTACAACAGCACGAACGCGCTGATCCGCGGTAACGGCTCGTGGGACATCGGTCTGCAGAAGACGGGCTTCATCAACGAAGCAGGCGAGTGCCTGGTGATGCAGGCGACGATCCACGGCAAGCCGATGGTGATGGTGCTGCTTGATTCGTTCGGCAAGTATTCGCGCTTTGCCGATGCGGCGCGCCTGCGCAACTGGCTCGATGCCGGCGGCGGCGAGCGCCTGACGGCTGCCAACACGCCGAACGGCGGGACCTGATCGCACGATGGCATGGCGGTTCGCCGCCACGCCGATGGCCGAAAAAAAAGCCCCGCAGTCGCGGGGCTTTTTCATTGGGCGCGCGGGAGCGGCTTACGCCTGCCGCTGCAGCCCGTCCGCATCCTTCGCGGGTGCCGGCCGGTAGCCGAGCGATTCCGAAATGGTGAGGGCCGTCCGGCTCAACTGGCCGAGCCACGCATCCTGGAGGCGATCGGCCGGTGCCGACAGCGACAGGCCCGCGACGAGCTTGCCCGAATCGTCGTAGATGCCGGCCGCGATACAGCGCACGCCGAGCTCCAGCTCCTCGTTGTCGCGTGCGCACGATTGCTGGCGGACGATCGTCAGCTCGCGCTCGAGCTTCGCGATGTCGGTGATGCTGTTCTGCGTATGGCCGGACAGCCCCGTGCGCGTCGCATAGGCACGCACGCGCGACGTTTCGTCGGCCGCGAGGAACAGCTTGCCGACCGACGTGAGGTGCAGCGGCGCACGGCCGCCGATCGCACGAACGACCTGCATCCCGGAGCGTTCCGAATACGCACGCTCGATGTAGACGATTTCGTCGCCCTGGCGCACCGACAGGTTCACGGTCTGCCCGGTGAGACGGTGCAGTTCGCGCATCGGCATCAGCGCCGCGTCGCGTACCGACAGGCGCGCCTTCACGAGGTTGCCGAGCTCCAGCAGCCGCATGCCGAGGCGGTACGTGCCGGGATCGGAGCGGTCGACGAGACGGCAGGTCACCATGTCGTTGAGGATACGGTGCGCGGTCGACGGGTGCAGCTCCGTCCGCTGCGCAAGCTCCTTCAGGCTGACAGGGTCGCTGTGCGCGGCGAGCGCGTCCAGCAGCCGCATCATGCGTTCGATCACCTGGATCGACGTTTTTGAATCCGGGGTGGGTTGGCTCATGTCGGGGGAGAAATCGGTTGACGCGTCAAGCGGTGTTGCAACGATTGTATCTCGTATCGTGAAAAAAGCGAACGCCGTTCGAGGAAACCCTCGTTTCGCGCAGTGCGGGCTTGCGTGCGAGCCGGCGTTGGTCTTGCCGGCCAAACGGCGGATAATGAGAGCCGTTTTCTCGAAGGAGCACGTATGCGAGTCGGTTTGTTCGTGACCTGCCTGGTCGATCTGATGCGCCCCGAAATCGGTTTTTCGGCGCTCAAGCTGATTCGCGACGCCGGCTACGAGGTGATCGTGCCGCCCGCGCAGACTTGCTGCGGCCAGCCGGCCTACAACTCGGGCGACCGCGCGCTCGCACGCGATCTCGCGGAAAAGACGCTGCGCGAGTTCGAGCAGTTCGATTACGTCGTCGCGCCGTCGGGCTCCTGCGGCGGGATGATCCGCGCGCACTACGGCGACCTGTTCCGCGACGACCCCGAACTGATGGGGCGCTACACGCGGTTCCAGCAGAAGGTCTATGAACTGACCGATTTCCTGGCGAACGTCGCGAAGGTGTCGCTCGCGCCGGGCGAATTCCCGGGGCCCGTCACCTACCACGATTCGTGCTCGGGCCTGCGCGAGCTCGGCGTGAAGGCGCAGCCGCGCGCGCTGCTCGCGCAGCGTGGCATCGCCGTCACCGAGATGAAGGACTGCGAGCACTGCTGCGGCTTCGGCGGCACGTTCGCGGTCAAGTACGGCGACATTTCGGCGGCCATCGCGGACGAGAAATGCGCGAACGTGCGCGCGTCCGGTACGGGCGCCGTCGTGCTCGGCGATCTCGGCTGCATGCTGAACATCGAAGGGCGGTTGCGCCGCACCGGCGACCGCGACACGCGCGTGCTGCACGTCGCGCAGGTGCTGGCGGGCGACGTCTGACGCCCGGTTCCGCTCACTTTTCCCCGATACCGCGATGCAAGTCCAATCGATGCATTTCAAGGCGCGCGCCGGCCAGAAGCTGGCCGACCAGCGCCTGCAGCAGAACCTGAAGAAGCTGTCGACGAAGTTCGTGTCCGCGCGCGCCGACGCGATGACCGCGATCGACTTCCCGGCCACGCGCGCCGCGCTGAAGGCCCGCCGCAACCGCGCGCTGGAGAACCTCGACGTGTGGCTCGAGGCGTTCGAGCGCGAGGCGACGCGGCGCGGCACGACGGTGCTGTTCGCCGAAACGACCGCGGATGCCGCGCGGCTCGTGGCCGACATCGCGCGCCGTCACGACGTGAAGAAGGTCATCAAGACCAAGTCGATGGTGTCGGAGGAAATGCGCCTGAACGCGGTGCTCGCGGAAATGGGCGTGCAGTCGATCGAGACGGATCTCGGCGAGTACATCCTGCAGATCAACGACAACGAGCCGCCGAGCCACATCATTGCGCCCGTCGTGCACAAGGACAAGGACGAGATCGCCGACCTGTTCGCGCGCACGCACCATCGCGAGCGGCTCACCGAGATTCCGGACATGACGCGCGAGGCGCGCGAGGTGCTGCGCCCGCATTTCATGTCGGCCGACATGGGTGTGACGGGCGGCAACTTCGTGATCGCCGAGACCGGTTCGGTGGCGATCGTGACGAACGAAGGGAACGAGGGCATGAGCACGGTGATGCCGCGCGTGCATGTGGCGGTGACGGGCATCGAGAAGGTGCTGCCGACGCTCGAGGATCTCGCGACCGCGATGCGCCTGCTGCCGCGCTCCGCGACGGGGCAGAAGACGTCGAACTATTTCTCGCTGCTGACCGGGCCGCGCGGGCCGGGAGACGAGGACGGCCCCGAGCACAACTACGTGGTGCTCGTGGACGGCGGCCGCACGGGGCTGATCGGCGGCGAATTCCAGGAGATGCTGCGCTGCATCCGCTGCGGCGCATGCATGAACCATTGTCCGGTTTACCAGAAGGTCGGCGGCCACGCGTATGGCTGGGTCTACCCTGGGCCGATGGGGTCCGTGCTGACGCCGAGCTACGTCGGGCTCGATCGCGCGCTCGACCTGCCGCAGGCGGCGACGCTCTGCGGGGAGTGCGACAGCGTGTGCCCGGCCGGGATTCCGTTGTCGCACCTGTTGCGCACGCTGCGCGAGAAGCAGGTCGAGCGGCACTTGCGGCCGTGGCGCGAGCGGGCGGCGCTCGCCGCATGGGGCTTCGTCGCGCGCCGGCCGATGCTGTACGCGCTGACGACCAAGCTCGCGGTGCGCATCCTCGAGCGGCTGGGCAGCAACGGCGGCACGCTGCGGCGCCTGCCGATGATGAGCGGCTGGATGGATACGCGCGACATGCCGACACCGACCGGGCGCACGTTCCGCGAACTGTACGCAGCGTCGCAAAGCCACCTCGGCTGACGACTGTTCATCCGGCGGCAACAGTGCGTTCGCTATTTGTATATTTATCTCGATAGGTGCGGTCTATAGAATCCTGTCTGTAGTCCCCGGAATTGGGTTTCGGGGTACGAGGTCAAGGAGGTCCGCATCATGAAAAAGACAATATCGATGTACTGGCCGCTGGCAATCGTCGTTCCGCTGGCTGCGGCTGCCTATCTGCATGCGATGGCCGATGCGCCGTCGCGTGGTCCGCTCGCCGTTCACCAGGCATCCGCCGAGCTGGCGCGCGCGGTGTCGTTCGGGCTGGTCGACGACACGGCGAAGCCGCTGCCGGCGGCATCCGGCGATGTCGTGCTCGCGGCGCCGAAGGCGCTGTAAGGCATGACGCCGTCGCTTTGCGCGGCGGCGCGATTTCGGCTGCCTTTGTATAATGGCGTGTTCTTCTCCGACGCGGCTCGCCGCGGCTTTCCGATAGTGCGATGACCCGCGTTTCGATCTGTTTCGTCTGTCTCGGCAACATCTGCCGTTCGCCCACTGCGGAAGGCGTGATGCGTCACCAGGTCGACGCGGCCGCGCTGGCGGACCGGATCGCGATCGATTCGGCCGGCACCGGCGACTGGCATGTCGGCGAGGCGCCCGATACGCGTGCGCAGGCTGCCGCTCGCGGCCGTGGCTACGACCTGTCGGCGCTGCGCGCACGACAGGTGAGCGCGGCGGATTTCGAGCGCTTCGACCTGCTGCTCGCGATGGACGAGGCGAATCTCGCGGAGTTGCACCGTCGCTGTCCGCCGCAGCATCGCGACAAGGTGCGCCTGCTGATGGAGTTCGCGCCGGATTCGACGGAAACCGAAGTGGCCGATCCGTATTTCGGCGGTGCGCAGGGCTTCGAGCAGGTGCTCGATCAGGTCGAGCGCGCATGCGCGGGCCTGCTGGAGACGCTCCGGGCCCGCACCGAGCGCTGATCGCGCGGAATTCAGCGGTCTGCGAATACCCTTTCAAAGACATGGATACTTGACTAAATTCGTCAAATATTTATACTTGACCAAAATCGTCAAGATTGCAGTCCCCTAGACACCATGAGACTCACCACCAAAGGCCGTTTCGCCGTCACGGCGATGATTGACTTGGCACTGCGCCAGGAGCAGGGCCCGGTGACGCTTGCAGGCATCAGCCAGCGCCAGCGGATTTCGCTCTCGTATCTCGAACAGCTGTTCGGCAAGCTGCGCAGGCATGAAATCGTCGAATCCGTGCGCGGCCCGGGCGGCGGCTACAACCTCGCGCGTCGCGCGCAGGACGTCACCGTTGCCGACATCATCATCGCGGTCGATGAACCGCTCGACGCCACGCAGTGCGGCGGCAAAGGCACGTGCGACGGCTCTAAGCAGCCGGACGGCCATTGCATGACGCACGAGCTGTGGTCGACGCTGAACCAGAAGATGGTCGAATACCTCGATTCGGTGTCGCTGCAGGATCTCGTCGATCAGCAGCGCGCTCGCGAGGGCGCCCCCGCGGTGCTGCGCGACCGTCGGACGCCGGAGCCCGTCGCGGCCCCGGCCGAGCCGGTGCGCACGATGCCGCTCGGCCCCAACTCGGTGTTCAACATCGCGAGTTCGTGAGCGCGAAGGCGCCGCCATACCCCATAACGTACATAGTCCCTGCACAGAATTCCCGGAGCGACAGATGACCCAAGACACTCTCCACCTGCCCATCTACATGGATTACAGCGCGACGACGCCGGTCGATCCGCGCGTGGTCGACAAGATGGTGCCGTACCTGCGCGAGCAGTTCGGCAACCCGGCGTCGCGCAGCCACGCGTATGGCTGGGACGCGGAGCGTGCGGTCGAGGAAGCGCGCGAGAACGTGGCCGCGCTCGTGAACGCGGATCCGCGCGAGATCATCTGGACGTCCGGCGCAACGGAATCGGACAACCTCGCGATCAAGGGTGCCGCGAACTTCTACAAGGGCAAGGGCAAGCACATCATCACGGTGAAGACCGAGCACAAGGCCGTGCTCGATACCTGCCGCGAGCTCGAGCGCGACGGTTTCGAAGTCACCTACCTCGACGTGAAGGATGACGGCCTGATCGACCTCGACGTGTTCAAGGCCGCGCTGCGCCCGGACACGATCCTCGTGTCGGTGATGCACGTGAACAACGAGATCGGCGTGATCCAGGACATCGAGACGATCGGTGAAATCTGCCGCGAGAAGGGCATCGTGTTCCACGTCGACGCCGCACAGTCGACCGGCAAGGTCGTGATCGACCTCGCGAAGCTGAAGGTCGACCTGATGTCGTTCTCGGCGCACAAGACCTACGGCCCGAAGGGCATCGGCGCGCTGTACGTGCGTCGCAAGCCGCGCGTGCGCATCGAAGCGCAGATGCACGGCGGCGGCCACGAGCGCGGCATGCGTTCGGGCACGCTGGCGACGCACCAGATCGTCGGCATGGGCGAAGCGTTCCGCATCGCACGCGAAGAAATGGCGACGGAAAACGAGCGCGTCCGCATGCTGCGCGACAAGCTGCTGCGCGGCCTGTCGCAGATCGAGGAAACGTACGTGAACGGCGACATGGAGCGCCGTGTCCCGCACAACCTCAACATCAGTTTCAACTTCGTCGAAGGCGAGTCGCTGATCATGGCGATCAAGGACGTCGCGGTGTCGTCGGGCTCCGCATGCACGTCGGCGTCGCTGGAGCCGTCGTACGTGCTGCGTGCGCTCGGCCGCAACGACGAGCTGGCACACAGCTCGATCCGCTTCACGGTCGGCCGCTTCACGACGGAGCAGGAAGTCGATTTCGTGATCAACCTGCTGAACAGCAAGATCGCGAAGTTGCGCGAACTGTCGCCGCTCTGGGAAATGCACCAGGAAGGCATCGATCTGTCGACGATCGAATGGGCCGCACACTGAGCGCCGGATTGAACATACCCGCGGGCGGATTCGCGCACGCAGACGTAACGAGTCAAGGAGTCTGAGTCATGTCTTACAGCAACAAGGTTCTGGATCACTACGAAAACCCGCGCAACGTCGGTTCGTTCGCGAAGGACGACGACACGGTCGGCACGGGCATGGTCGGCGCGCCGGCCTGCGGCGACGTGATGAAGCTGCAGATCCGCGTCGGCGCGGACGGCGTGATCGAAGACGCGAAGTTCAAGACCTACGGTTGCGGTTCGGCGATCGCATCGAGCTCGCTCGTCACCGAATGGGTGAAGGGCAAGACGCTCGACGAAGCACTGTCGATCAAGAACACGCAGATCGCAGAAGAACTCGCGCTGCCGCCGGTGAAGATTCACTGCTCGATCCTCGCGGAAGACGCGATCAAGGCAGCCGTGGCCGACTACAAGAAGCGTCACGACACCAAGGAAGGCGATCAGGCAGCAGCCTGAGCGGCATCGAGCGGCTTCAGAAGGAACGCGGCGGGCCCAGGTGGCGCGCCGCGGCAAGGACATCATGGCAATTACACTGACCGAAAAAGCAGCACAGCACGTCCAGAAATACCTCGTCCGTCGCGGCAAGGGTATGGGCCTGCGGCTTGGCGTTCGCACGACCGGGTGCTCGGGGCTCGCGTACAAGCTCGAGTATGTCGACGAGCTGGCTCCCGAGGATCAGGTGTTCGAGAGCCATGGCGTGAAGGTCATCGTCGATCCGAAGAGCCTGGCCTACATCGACGGTACCGAGCTCGACTTCGCACGCGAAGGCCTGAACGAAGGGTTCAAGTTCAACAACCCGAACGTGAAGGACGAGTGCGGCTGCGGCGAATCGTTCCGCGTGTGACCACGCGAATCACCGCGCGATGCGGGCAAGAGGCGGCACGGGCCGCCTTTTTAATGTGCGGCGTTTGCCGCGCGACGAACCGGAATTGAACGCGACGATGGTCTCGCTGAAAGACAGCCATTTCGACCTGTTTCACCTGCCGGCGCAATTCGCGCTCGACGAGACGGCGCTCGACGCCGCCTATCGGACGGTGCAGACGCAGGTGCATCCGGACCGCTTCGCGGCGGCCGGCGACGCGCAGAAGCGCATCGCGATGCAATGGGCAACCCGCGCGAACGAGGCGTACCGCACGCTGCGCGATCCGCTGAAGCGCGCGTCGTATCTGCTGTCGCTGCGCGGTGTCGACATCGGCGCGGAAAACAACACCGCGATGGAGCCTGCGTTCCTGATGCAGCAGATGGAGTGGCGCGAAGGCATCGAGGATGCCGCGGCCGCCCGTAACGTCGACGCGCTCGACGCGCTGCTCGCCGAATTGCGCGAAGAGCGGCGCGTGCGTGTGGAGCGTCTCGGCACGCTGCTCGACAGCGGCGCCGATCAGGCGGCCGCCGAGGCCGTGCGCCAGCTGATGTTCATCGAACGGGTCGCGTCGGAAGTGGGCGCGCAGATCGAGCGTCTCGAAACTTAACCGCGTGCCTTGCGGCACGCGCAGCAAACGGGCCGAGCGCCCGAACGAACCAAGATGGCTTTACTGCAAATTTCCGAACCGGGCATGGCGCCGGCGCCGCATCAGCGGCGACTCGCCGTCGGGATCGATCTCGGCACGACGAACTCGCTCGTCGCGGCCGTGCGCAACAGCGTGCCCGAAGTACTGCCGGACGAAGCCGGGCGCGTGCTGCTGCCGTCGGTGGTCCGCTATCTCGAGAAGGGCGGCCGACGCATCGGCCACGAGGCGAAAGAGCAGGCCGCGACCGATCCGCGCAACACGATCGTGTCGGTCAAGCGCTTCATGGGCCGCGGCAAGGCCGAGGTCGAAGGCGCGGCGAACGCACCGTACGAATTCGTCGATGCGCCGGGCATGGTGCAGATCCGTACCATCGACGGCGTGAAGAGCCCGGTCGAAGTGTCGGCCGAGATCCTCGCGACGCTGCGCTATCGCGCGGAAGATTCGCTCGGCGACGACCTGGTCGGCGCGGTGATCACGGTGCCCGCGTATTTCGACGAAGCACAACGCCAGGCGACCAAGGATGCGGCGCGCCTCGCGGGCCTCAACGTGCTGCGCCTGCTGAACGAACCGACCGCTGCCGCGATTGCCTACGGTCTCGACAACGGGTCCGAAGGCCTCTACGCGGTGTACGACCTCGGCGGCGGCACGTTCGACCTGTCGATCCTGAAGCTGACGAAGGGCGTGTTCGAAGTGCTGGCCGCGGGCGGCGATTCCGCGCTCGGCGGCGACGATTTCGACCATGCGCTGTTCGATCACGTGCTCGCGCAGGCCGGCATCGATGCGAAGTCGCTCGCGCCCGAAGACGTGCGCCTGCTGCTCGACCGTGTGCGCGTGCTGAAGGAAGCGCTGTCGTCCGCGCCGCAGGCGTCGCTCGACGTCACGCTGTCGGGTGGCGCGCACCTCGTGCAGACGATCTCGCACGACACGTTTGCGTCGCTCGTCGAGCCGCTCGTGCAGCGCACGCTCACGCCGACCCGCAAGGCACTGCGCGATGCGCAGGTGACGCCGGCGGATATCAAGGGCGTCGTGCTCGTCGGCGGCGCGACGCGCATGCCGGTGATCCGCGACGCAGTCGCGAAATACTTCGGCCAGCCGCCGCTCGTGAACCTCGATCCCGACCAGGTCGTCGCGCTCGGCGCGGCGATCCAGGCCGACCTGCTCGCAGGCAATCGCGGTACCGGCGACGACTGGCTGCTGCTCGACGTGATTCCGCTGTCGCTCGGTGTCGAGACGATGGGCGGCCTCGTCGAGAAGATCATTCCGCGCAACTCGACGATTCCGATCGCGCGCGCGCAGGAATTCACGACCTTCAAGGACGGCCAGACCGCGATGGCGATCCACGTCGTGCAGGGCGAGCGCGAGCTCGTCGCCGACTGCCGGTCGCTTGCGCGTTTCGAGCTGCGCGGCATTCCGCCGATGACGGCCGGCGCCGCGCGCATTCGCGTGACCTACCAGGTCGACGCGGACGGCCTGCTGTCGGTGTTCGCCCGCGAGCAGCTGTCGGGCGTCGAGGCATCGGTTGTCGTGAAGCCGTCGTACGGTCTTGCCGACGACGACATCGCGAAGATGCTCGAGGACAGTTTCAAGACCGCTGAAATCGACATGCGCGCCCGCGCGCTGCGCGAAGCGCAGGTCGAGGCCGAGCGGATGCTCGAGGCGACGCAGGCCGCGCTGGCGGCCGACGGCGAACTGCTCGACGCGGACGAACGCACGCAAGTCGACACGTTGGCCACGGCGCTGCGCGCGGTGGCGCAAGGCGACGATACGAACGCGATCGAAGCGGCGACCAAGGCGCTGGCCGACGGCACCGACGAATTTGCCGCGCGCCGGATGGACAAGAGCATCAAGCGCGCGCTGTCGGGCCGCCGGCTCGACGAGATCTGAACTCACGAACTGCGCATCGGCCGGCGACGGCCCGCGCGATAATGAACCGTGCGGCGCATGGCGCCGCACCCTGACTGACGGAACGGACATGCCTCAACTGGTGGTGCTGCCTCACGTCGAACTGTGCCCGGACGGCGCAGTGATCGACGCGACGCCCGGCAAGAGTATCTGCGACAACCTGCTCGAACACGGGATCGAGATCGAGCATGCATGCGAGAAGTCGTGCGCGTGCACGACGTGCCACGTGGTGATCCGCGAAGGCTTCAACGATCTGACGCCGTCCGAGGAGGACGAGGACGATCTGCTGGACAAGGCGTGGGGCCTCGAGCCGACGTCGCGCCTGTCGTGCCAGGCGCTCGTGAAGGAAGATTCGGACCTGGTGGTCGAGATTCCGAAGTACTCGATCAACCACGCGAAGGAAAACCACTGACAGGAACCGGAGGCAGGCGATGAAATGGACCGATTCGCGTGAACTAGCCATTGCGCTGGCGGACAAGTACCCGGACATCGACCCGCAGCGGATCAACTTCGTCGACCTGCGCCAGTGGGTGCTCGAGCTCGACGGCTTCGACGACGATCCGAAGCATTCCGGCGAGAAGATCCTCGAAGCGATCCAGGCCCACTGGATCGACGAATCGGACTTCGACGACGAAGACTGAACCTGGCGGGCGCCCCGACGGCGCAGACGGCCGGCAATAAAAAACGGCTCGTGAGCAATCGCTCACGAGCCGTTTTCGTTTTCAAGCCGGTTACCCGCGAACGTTACACGGGCAGGGGCGTCACGCGATCACGCGCCGACCAGCGTGCCGTTCTCGATCCGCACGCGCTGGCCCTGGCCGAACGGCGGCTGCTGATTGCGGTACGTGAACGTGCGCGTCGCGCCGCTCTCCATCTGCACTTGCACCTGGTAGTCCGTTTCCGCGCGAACCTGCTTCTCGACCTGGTTGCCGGCGAGACCGCCGCCGAGTGCGCCGATGATCGTCATCGCCGTGCGGCCGTTGCCGTTGCCGAACTGGTTGCCGAGCAGGCCGCCGGCTGCTGCGCCACCCACGGCGCCGATCCCCGAGCTCTGACCCGGCGTGCGCGTCTGCGTGATCGCGACGACCGTGCCGCAGCTCTGGCAGTAGGTCTGCGCGGGTGCCGACGGCTGCTGTGCGTATTGCGGCGGCTGCGGGGCCGTGGTGTGACGGCGATGCGGCGCGGCCGGACGCGGCGCGGGCTTCGGCTCGGCCTGCGCGACGGCGGCGGCCTTCTGCTGCGCGGCGGCCTGTTCGGCCGCCTGCTGCTTGGCCTGGGCGGCCAGCGCGGCGCTGGCGGCCGCGGCCGTATCGACGGCCGGCTGCGATGCGATCAGCGCGGCCTGGGTCTGGCCGTTCTGTTCGTTGCTGCTGCTGGCCTTCGGGAACACGCCCGTGATCGCGGCCGTCGCCGCGAGGCTGGCGACGATGACGGCGCCGGCGGCGGTGGCGATGAGCGGGTGGAGGCGTTGCTTTTGCGGCGTGGTCTGATTCTGGTTGTCCATTTTTTTCTCCGATGTCGATCCGGATCGGCACTGCGGCGCCGGGCCGGATCCCACGCTGCGGGCTCGCGCAGACTTGGCGTTCCTGCGCCTTGTTCTGGTCCCGTGGTCATGCGTGGTGACGCAAGAGGAGTGTCGTTCACCGGCAAGCGGCGCGCCGTATCAAGGTGTAACGAATTGCAGCGGGCCGGCGGCGGTCATGACAGGGAAAACCCGGAGAAGGCCGTCGCGACGAGGGGATAAAACGGGGAGGGATCGAAAGCCGGCGGACGCCGGCTGGCGGGATTTACGCGTCGTTACAAAGCTGACGCGTGCGCGCCGCAGGGCGCGGCGCACACGCGGGCGCAGCGATCAGTCTTCGCGGCGCAGATGCGGGAACAGCAGCACGTCGCGGATCGTCGGGCTGTCGGTCAGCAGCATCACGAGACGGTCGATGCCGATCCCGCAGCCGCCGGTCGGAGGCATCCCGTATTCGAGCGCGCGGATGTAGTCGGCGTCGAAGAACATCGCTTCCTCGTCGCCTGCATCCTTCTGCTCGACCTGCTTCTTGAAGCGCGCGGCCTGGTCTTCCGGATCGTTCAGCTCCGAGAAGCCGTTCGCGATTTCGCGGCCGGTCATGAACAGCTCGAAACGCTCGGTGATGCCCGGCACCGTATCCGATGCACGTGCGAGCGGCGACACCTCGACCGGGTAGTCGATGATGAAGGTCGGCTCCCACAGCTGCGCTTCGGCCGTTTCCTCGAACAGCGCGAGCTGCAGCGCGCCGGTACCCGCGTTCAGGAACGCCGGCTGCGCCACGTCGACGCCGAAGCGCTTCAGTTCGGTGCGCAGGAACGCGTCGTCCGACAGCTGGCCGGCGGTGTAGTCCGGCGCGTACTTCTGGATCGCCTGCGTGATCGTCAGGCGGTGGAACGGCTTCGCGAGGTCGAGCTCGCGGCCCTGGTACTGGATCGTCGCGGTGCCGAGCGCATCGATCGCCGCCTGGCGGATCAGTTGCTCGGTGAAGTCCATCAGCCAGCGATAGTCGGTGTACGCGGCGTAGAACTCCATCATCGTGAATTCCGGGTTGTGACGCGGCGACACGCCTTCATTCCGGAAGTTGCGGTTGATTTCGAACACGCGTTCGAAGCCGCCGACGATCAGGCGCTTCAGGTACAGCTCCGGCGCGATGCGCAGGAACATCTGCATGTCGAGCGCGTTGTGATGCGTGACGAACGGCTTCGCGGCCGCGCCGCCCGGGATCGGGTGCAGCATCGGCGTCTCGACTTCCATGAAGTCGGCGTTGTCCATGAAGTTGCGGATCGACGCGATCGTCTTGGTGCGGGCACGGAACGTGTCGCGCGTTTCCGGCGTGACGATCAGGTCGACGTAGCGCTGGCGGTAGCGCATTTCCTGGTCGGACAGGCCGTGGAACTTGTCCGGCAGCGGGCGCAGCGCCTTCGACAGCAGGCGCAGTTCCTTGCACTGGACCGACAGCTCGCCCTTGTTGGTGCGGAACAGCACGCCGCGCGCGGCGACGATGTCGCCGAGGTCCCACTTCTTGAATGCGTCGTAGGTTTCCGCGCCGACGTCGTTCGGCGTCACGAAGAACTGGATCTGGCCCGAACCGTCCTGCACCGTCGCGAAGCTTGCCTTGCCCATCACGCGCTTGAGCATCATGCGGCCAGCCACGGCCACCTCGACCTGCTTCTCTTCGAGGGCGGCCTTGTCCGAGTCGGCGAAATCCGATTGCAGATCGGCTGCGTGATGCGTCGGGCGGAAATCGTTCGGGTAGGCGACGCCTTGCTCGCGCAACGCGCGCAGCTTCTCGCGGCGCTCGGCGATGATCTGGTTTTCGTCCGCGGTGACGGCGGGCTGCGTTTGGGTCGGTTCGGTCATGATGGTCGGAATTCGGAGTGGGTGCGGCAACGCAAACGGGAAGGGCAAGGGGGCGCGACCCGGCCGGGTCGCGCCACGGCGCTTACACGCCCTGTTTGAGGCTCGCGCTGATGAAGTCGTCGAGGTCGCCGTCGAGGACAGCCCTCGTGTTGCTCATTTCGACGTTCGTGCGCAGGTCCTTCACGCGGCTCTGGTCGAGCACGTACGAACGGATCTGGTGGCCCCAGCCCACATCGGTCTTGCTCGATTCGAGCTTGTCCTGTTCGGCCTGGCGCTTGCGCATCTCGACTTCGTACAGGCGCGATTTCAGCATCGCCATCGCTTCGGCGCGGTTGCGGTGCTGCGAGCGGTCGTTCTGGCACTGCACGACGATACCGGTCGGCATGTGCGTGATCCGCACCGCGGAGTCGGTCTTGTTGATGTGCTGACCGCCCGCGCCCGATGCGCGGTACGTGTCGATGCGCAGGTCGGCCGGGTTGATCTCGACTTCGATCGAGTCGTCGATTTCCGGATAGACGAACACTGACGAGAACGACGTGTGGCGGCCGCCCGACGAGTCGAACGGTGACTTGCGCACGAGGCGGTGGATGCCCGTTTCGGTGCGCAGGAAGCCGTATGCGTATTCGCCTGTGACCTTGACCGTCGCGTTCTTGATACCGGCGACGTCGCCGTCGGAATCTTCGAGCACCTCGGCCTTGAAGCCCTTGCGTTCGCAGTAGCGCAGGTACTGGCGCAGCAGCATCGACGCCCAGTCGCACGCCTCGGTGCCGCCGGCGCCGGCCTGGATGTCGATGAAGCAGTTGTTCGGGTCGGCCGGGTTCGAGAACATCCGGCGGAACTCGATGTCACCGACGCGTGCCTCGAGCTTCGCGGCGTCGTCTTCCGACGCGACGAGCGTGTCCTCGTCGCCTTCCTCGCGGGCCAGCTCGAACAGGTCGAGTGCGTCGCGCAGGTCGCTATCGAGCACGGTGAGCGTCGTGACGACGCCTTCGAGCAGCTTCTTCTCGCGACCCAGCGCCTGGGCGTTCTTCGAATCGTTCCAGACGTTCGGGTCTTCGAGTTCCTTGTTGACTTCGGTCAGACGCGCAGCTTTGGCGTCGTAGTCAAAGATACCCCCGGAGCTCGCCCGCGCGGTTGCGCAGGTCGAGCAGGGAGCTTTCGATCGCGTTGAGACGTTCCGCTTCCATGATCGTTCGCTTTTCTTGCTTCGTAAAAAAGCGGAATTATAGCCGATCGGCAGGGTTGCCCGGTGACGCAGACGGTGCTCGCACGCGCGCCGCGGCCCCGTCCGGCGCGGTGCGCATGCATCGGCGGGCATCGCGGGCCGGGCGGCCCGGGCTCAGCCGGCCGCGTGTTCGACGATCAGCTGGACGCGCGTGACGCCGTTCCACGTATCGGCGACGAGGCGGTACGCGACCAGCGCGCTCGCCGGCAGCGGCTCCGTGTGGTTGAACCAGATCGCGTTGAAGCGCTGGCGGCCACGCGCGAGCTGCAGTTTCAGATGCTTTTCCTTCACGAGCGACTGCGACACGACGTCGAATTCGCCCGAGAAAAGCGGGGCCGGAAACCCTTGCCCCCAGACGGCCTCGTCGAGCAGCCCGACGAACTGCGGGGTGAAGTACGCGTCCTCGAGTTCGCCGTCGGTCTCGATCACGCGGGCCAGTGCGTCGTCGGACAGCCATTCGCGCGCGACTGCCTCGAACGCGGCGGCGAAGCGCGGCACGTTCTCGGTGTCGAGCGTGAGGCCGGCCGCCATCGCGTGGCCGCCGAACGCGACGATCAGGTCCGGTTCGCGTTTCGACACGAGGTCGAGCGCGTCGCGCAGGTGGAAGCCGGGAATCGAGCGGCCCGATCCCTTGACCCGCTTGCCTTCCTCGTCCGCGTGCGCGAACGTGAACGACGGACGGTGGAATTTTTCCTTGAGCCGGCCGGCGACGATGCCGATCACGCCCTGGTGCCACTCGGGGTTGAAGAGGGTGATCGTGCACGCGTCGGCCGGGTCGACGTCGGCGAGATCGGCGAGCGCCTGCTGCTGCATGCCGGCCTCGATCTCTCGGCGCTCGCGGTTCATCACGTCGAGCTGCTGCGCGAGATCCCACGCGCGACCAATGTCGTCGGTGATCAGGCACTCGATCCCGAGCGACATGTCGGAGAGCCGCCCGGCGGCGTTCAGGCGTGGGCCGAGACCGAAGCCGAGGTCGAAGCCCGACGCCGTGCGCGCTTCGCGCGCGGCGGCGCGGAACAGCGCGGCGACGCCCGGTTGCATGCGGCCGTTGCGGATGCGCTGCAGCCCCTGCGCGACGAGCACGCGGTTGTTGCCGTCGAGCCGCACGACGTCGGCGACGGTGCCGAGCGCGACGAGGTCGAGCAGGCCGTCGAGGCGCGGCTCGGCTTCCTTGCTCGCGAACGCGCCGCGGCGGCGCAGCTCGGCGCGCAGCGCGAGCAGCACGTAGAACATCACGCCGACGCCGGCGAGGTGCTTGCTCGGGAACGCGCAGCCGGGCTGGTTCGGGTTGACGATCGCGCGCGCGGTGGGCAGCGCGTCGCCGGGCAGGTGGTGGTCGGTCACGAGCACGTCGATGCCGCGTGCGTTCGCGGCTTCGACGCCCGCGACGCTCGCGATCCCGTTGTCGACGGTGATCAGCAGGTCCGGCTTGCGCGCGGCCGCGAGTTCGACGATCTCGGGCGTGAGGCCGTAGCCGTATTCGAAACGGTTCGGCACCAGGTAGTCGATCTGCGCGCCGAACATCCGCAGGCCGCGCACCGCGACCGCGCAGGCGGTCGCGCCGTCGCAGTCGTAGTCGGCGACGACGAGCAGCCGCCGTTTGTCGGCGATCGCGTCGGCGAGCAGCGCTGCCGCGTCGGCGCAGCCTTTCAGCTCGGTGGGCGGAACGAGCCGCGCCAGCGCGGTTTCGATGTCGGCAGGGGACTGCACGCCGCGCGACGCGTACAGGCGCGCGAGGACGGGGTGCAGGCCGTGGCGCGCGAGCACTTCGGCGTCGGCGGGCGCGACGGGGCGGGTAACGATCCGGGTCATTCGGGGTCTGCTTGTTATTCGAACAGGGAGGCAAGCGCACGGCGGCGCCAGAACTTGCGCAGGTCGCCGCGCGTCGCGTGCAGCGTCACGGAACTCGTGTCGCCGCACAGCGTGATATCGACGCTTGCGAGCTCGCCGTTCTGCAGCGCGGCGAGGGCGGGCGCGAACCAGTCGCGCTCGAGCGCGGCGAGTCCGTCGTGCCAGCGCGCCCAGTCCTGCTCGATGAACGGGGTGGTCAGCACGGGCAGGTCGACGAGCGTCGCGCCGTCGGCGGCGGGCAGCGCGCCGAACGCGGCCGGCGGCGCACC
>NZ_CABVPW010000019.1:0-165805 GCF_902499025.1 Burkholderia lata
GGCCAACGCGGCCCGCATCGCGCACATCGAAGCCGCTGCCGCGCGCCTGGCCGCGACCGGCCCCGGCGGGTCGACCCAGCCGGCCGCGCCGGCGGGACCGAAGCACCGGATCCCGGCGGCTGCCCACGCGCAGATCGCCCGCTCGGAACCCGAGTCCACCGATCGTTGATGCCATCCCAAGGGGACACTCATGAAATCCGCCTACCTCGTATTCGTGCGCCGCGCGGCGCTCGCCGCACCGCTTGCCTTCGCGCTCGCCGGCTGCATGTCGTCGACGCCGGTGTGGGACACCCGCTTCGGCCAATCGGTCCGCGCGGTGACGCAGGCCCAGATCATCGATCCGCATGCCGCCGAACACGCGGCCGCGACGACGATGGTCGACGGCAACGCGGCGACTTCCGCGCTCGACAACTACGACAAGTCGTTCAAGCAGATCGATCCGCCTACCAACGCGTTCGTGATCGGGATCGGCAAGGCCACCCAGTAACGACGGCACGCTCAGGGAGAACGCCATGAACAGCGCAGCTCGCTATCCGAAAGTCATGCGTCGCAGCCTGCATCGCCAGCGCGGTGCCGTCGCGATCATCGTCGGTCTCGCACTGGCGGTGATGATCGGGTTCGTCGGTCTCGCGCTGGATCTCGGCAAGCTGTACGTCACGCGCAGCGAATTGCAAAACAGCGCCGATGCGTGCGCGCTGTCCGCCGCGCGTGACCTGACCGGGGCCATCAGCCTGTCCGTGGCCGAGGCCGACGGCATTGCCGCCGGCCACCTGAACTTCGTGTTCTTCCAGAACAAGTCGGTGCAGTTGTCGACGAATGCGAACGTCACGTTCAGCGATTCGCTCACCGATCCGTTCCTGACGAAGAACTCGGTCACGACGCCCGCGAATATCAAGTACGTGCAGTGCACCGCGTCGCTGAGCAACATCGCGAACTGGTTCATCGAGGTGCTGAACGTGCTGCCGGGCACGAAGCTCGCGAACGCGGCGACCGTGTCGGCCAGCGCGATCGCGACGGTGGGCGGCGGGCAGACGACCTGCGCGATTCCCGTGTTCGTGTGCCGCGCGACGGGTGCGCCGGCGTACAGCGTCGGCGCCTGGCTCTCGTCGCCTTCCGGGTCGTCGTCGACCTACGGGCCGGGCAACTTCGGCTGGGCAGCGCTCGACGGTTCGACCAACGAAACGACCATTTCCACCGAGCTGTCGGGCAACACCTGCAACATCACGAGCCCGCCGGATCTCAGCAGCACGGGTCTCAAGTCGGCGTCGCTGCGTGCCTGGAATACGCGCTTCGGCATCTACACGAACGGTGCCAACGGGTCGAGCGGCCAGCCCGACTTCACCGGCTACGCCTATGTCGGCCCGAACTACGGCCCGCCCGGAACGGCCGGCATCAAGGGCGACGCATACACGCAGTTCGTGACCGACCGCACAGCGTTCAAGTCCTACCAGGGCGACGGCGCGCCGCCGTCGGGCAGCGGGGTCGCGACCAACGGCACGTGGTCGGCGAGCAATTACCAGACCTACGGTGGCGACCGCCGTGTCGCGCTTGCCCCGGAAGGCGACTGCTCGACGCTGAACGGCAACAGCGGCAAGGTGCACGTCACGCAATGGGATTGCGTGCTGATGCTCGACCCGCTGCCGTTCAGCCCCGGCAGCGGCGGTGTCGTCGCGCACCTCGAATATCTCGGCTCGTCGGTGTCGGGCAACAACCCGTGCGCGACGCACGGGATGCCGGGCAGCGGCAGCGCGTCCGGGACCCAGGTTCCGATGCTCGTTCAATAGCGGAGAGACGATCATGAAGAAGCTTCCGTTCCGCCGTTCGCGCACCCGTGGCGTCGTCGCCGTGGAGTTCGCGGTCGTGCTGATGCCGATGATCCTGCTCGCGACCGGCGTGGCCGAGTTCGGCCGCGCGATCTACCAGTACGAGACGCTGACCAAGGCGACGCGGGATGCGGCGCGCTACCTGTCGGTCTGGTTGCCGACCGACAGCGCGTATCCGGTGTCGGCGGCGCAGTGCCTCGTCGTCTACGGCAGCACGACCTGCGGTGCGTCCGGCACCGAGCTGGTGCCGGGGCTCACGACCTCGATGGTGACGATCTGCGATGCGCAGCACACGACCGGCTGCAGCGACACGTCCGACCCGTCGCAGTTCGCGAGCCTGCCGACCTACGACGCGAGCAACAACGCGGCGAGCGGTACGGCGTCGGGCGCCATCAACGTCGTCGAAGTGAAGATCAAGGGCTACAAGTACCAGCCGATCCCCGTGTACCCGGGGCTCACGTCGATCACGTTCGGCAACATCGTCACCGTGATGAGGCAAGTGTCATGAGCGCGCGTCCTATCCCGCTGTCACGTCGGCGCGCCCAGCGCGGCGCGGCACTCGTCGAGTTCGGGCTGATCGCATCGGTCCTGATCATGCTGCTGATCGGCATCTTCGAATTCGGCCGCGTGCTGTTTTACTGGAACACCGCGAGCGAAGCCGTGCGCCTGGGCGCACGCACGGCGGTGGTATGCGACGTCAATGCCGCCGGGGTTGCGAAGCGCGTGACGGCGATGCTGCCGCTGCTGTCGAACGCGAACGTGTCGGTGAACTACTCGCCGGCCAACTGCACGGTGAGCACGTGTTCGTTCGTGACCGTGAGTGTCACGAACGTCACGGTCAAGACGATGATCCCGTTCATGAACGTCACGGTGACGATGCCGCCGTTCACGACGACACTGCCGCGGGAAAGCCTGACTTCCTCGACCGGCGGCGCCAACTGCAATTGATCGAACAAGCGAGGCACACGTCATGATCAACATCCTCGTAGCTTCCGACGACACCGCGCGACTCACGCAGATCGCGCGCCTCGTGGCCGACTGCGGACGCTATCGCGCAACGCGCGCGACCGGCCACCCGTCGCAGATCGAACATCGCACCGACGGGCTCGACGCGTTCGACATCCTGCTGGTGGACGGCACGTCGCTCGACGCGTCCGAGCTGTCGGCGATCGAGCGGATCTGCCGTGCGCACGCCGGGCTGACCTGCATCCTCGTGACGGCGGACACGTCGCCGCACGTGCTGCTCGACGCGATGCGCGCAGGCGCACGCGACGTGCTGCAGTGGCCGCTCGACACGCAGGCGCTCGGCAATGCGCTCGAACGCGCGGCCGCGCAAAGCACGCGGCGCGACACCGACGATACGCGGATCGTGTCGTTCATGTCGTGCAAGGGCGGGGTCGGCACGAGCTTCGTGGCCAGCAATGTCGCCTTCGAGATCGCGGAAGGCTTCAAGCGCCGCGTGCTGCTGATCGACCTGAACCAGCAGTTCGCCGACGCGGCGTTTCTCGTCAGCGACGAAACCCCGCCGTCGACGCTGCCGCAGCTGTGCGCGCAGATCGAGCGGCTCGACAGCGCGTTCCTCGACGCGAGCGTCGCGCACGTGACGGAAAACTTCCACGTGCTCGCGGGCGCCGGCGACCCGGTCAAGGCCGCCGAGATGCGCGAGGACGCGGTCGAATGGATCCTCGGCGTGGCCGCGCCGCGCTACGACTTCGTGATCTTCGACGTCGGCGTCTGCATCAATCCGCTGTCGATGGTCGCGCTGGATCGCAGCGACCAGATCCAGCTCGTGCTGCAGCCCGCGATGCCGCACGTGCGCGCCGGCCGCCGGCTGCTGGAGATCCTCGTGTCGCTCGGCTACTCGACCGACCAGATGCGGCTCATCCTGAACCGCGCGACGCGCACGAGCGACCGGACCCGCACCGCGCTCGAGGAAGTGCTCGGCCTGAAGGCCGTCTGCACGATTCCCGACGACGTCGAGACGGTGCTCGAAGCCATCAACCAGGGCCATCCGGTGTCGCGGCTCGCACGCGGCACGGCGGTCACGCGTGCGCTGCAGGGTTATGCGAAACAACTGGTCGAAGGGGAGGTGCGCGCGGGACACGGCGTCACGCGCAGCGAACCGCTGATGTCCCGGCTCTTCGGCCGCAAGGCCACGCCGAAACTCAAGTCCATGTAATTCTTTCGGGGAACCATCATGTCATTGCGCGAACAGATGTCGTTGCACCGGGCCCAGCCGCTGGCGGCGGGCAGCGAACCGGCCGGCCCGGCCCATTCGTCGGTACGCGATGCGTACCAGAAGCTGCGCCGCGAGATTCACCTGGCCGTGCTCGAGCGCGTCGAGCTCGAGCGCCTGTCGCGGCTGCAGCAGGATCAGGTCCGGCAGGAAATCGCCGCGCTGATCTCGCGCATCCTCGACGACGAACGGATGCCGGCGAACGACATCGAGCGGCGGCAGCTCGCGATCGACGTGTATGACGAGATGTTCGGCTTCGGCCCGCTCGAAGTGCTGTTGCGCGACCCCGGCATTTCCGACATCCTCGTCAACACGTACCGGCAGGTCTATGTCGAGCGCAGCGGCCAGCTCGAACTGACCGACGTGACGTTCTACGACGACGCGCACCTGATGAAGGTGATCGAGAAGATCGTGTCGCGCGTCGGGCGCCGCATCGACGAATCGAGCCCGATGGTCGATGCACGGCTGCCGGACGGCTCGCGCGTGAACGCGATCATCCCGCCGTCCGCGATCGACGGGCCGCTGATGTCGATTCGCCGCTTCGCGGTCAACCCGCTGAAGATGGACGACCTCGTGCGCTACCACAGCCTGACGCCGCCGATGGCCGAACTGCTCGACGCGCTGTCGCGCGCGAAGGTGAACGTGCTGGTGTCGGGCGGCACCGGCAGCGGCAAGACGACGCTGCTCAACATCCTGTCCGGCTTCATTCCGCGCAACGAGCGGATCGTGACGATCGAGGATGCCGCCGAGCTGCAGCTGCAGCAGCCGCACGTGCTGCGCCTCGAAACGCGCCCGCCGAACATCGAGGGCAAGGGCGAGATCACGCAGCGCACGCTGGTGCGCAACGCGCTGCGGATGCGCCCGGACCGGATCATCCTCGGCGAAGTGCGCGGCGCCGAAGCGCTCGACATGCTCAACGCGATGAACACCGGCCACGAAGGCTCGCTCGCGACGATCCACGCGAACACGCCGCGCGACGCGCTGACGCGGCTCGAGAACATGATCAGCGTCTCCGGCCTGACGCTGCCGCCGAAGACGATGCGCCAGCAGATCGCGTCGGCGATCTCGGTGGTCGTGCAGGCGGCACGACTGACGGACGGCAAGCGCAAGATCGTCAGCATCCAGGAACTGACCGGGATGGAGGGCGACATCATCAACATGCAGGAGATCTTCACGTTCAAGCGCACGGGCGTGGACCGCGACGGTACGGTACGCGGCCACTTCTGCGCGACGGGGGTGCGGCCGAAGTTCGTCGAACGGCTGCAGGCATTCGGCATCAACCTGCCGGATTCGCTCTACGACCCGTCGCAGCGTTACGAGACGAACTGACGACAGGGCGCCGCTGGCTGCCGGGGAGGCCTCATGAACACGATCTTTTACGCCTTTGTGATTCTCACGTTCGTCGCGGTCGTGCTGACGATCGAAGGCGCCTATCAATGGTGGAACGCGCGGCACGGCACCGCCGCGCGCCGGATCGAGTCGCGCATTCGCGCGATGTCGGCCGGCGGCAACGTGCAGCAGGAGCGGCTGTCGATCCTGAAGAAACGGATGCTCGACGAGTCGAAGACGTTCGATCAGCTGCTGCTGCGCGTGCCGCGCGTGCACGCGCTCGATCTCATGATCCAGCAGTCGGGCCTCGACTGGACGCTGCCGAAGCTGATCGTGCTCAGCGTGGTGTTCCCGGCGCTCGCGTGGCTCGCGCTGAGCTTCGCCACGTTGCCGCAACTGGCCGTGTTGCCGATCGCGCTGTTTGCCGGCTGCTGGCCGGTGATGTACGTGATGCGCTGCCGCCGGCGGCGTATGCGCAAGCTCGAACGGCAGTTGCCGGACATCTGCGACATGATCTCGCGCGCGCTGCGCTCCGGTCATTCGTTCACGAGCACGATCGGGATGGTGAGCGAGGAGTTTCCCGATCCGATGGGCGGCGAGTTCCGGATCACGTTCGACGAGGTCAACTACGGCGTGTCGCTGCACGACGCACTGATGAACCTCGCGACACGCGTGCCGGTGCAGGACCTGCGCTATTTCGTGATCGCGGTGCTGATCCAGCGCGAGACCGGCGGCAACCTGGCCGAGCTGCTCGACAGCATCTCCGCGCTGATCCGCGAGCGCTTCAAGCTGTTCGACAAGGTGCGCGTGCTGTCGGCGGAAGGGCGGCTGTCGGCGTGGATTCTCGGGCTGCTGCCGTTCGGGACCGCGGGGGCGATCGCACTGCTGAACCGCGAGTTCCTGTCGGTGCTCTGGGAAGATCCGGCGGGGATCAGGATGGTCGGCGTGATGCTGGTGTCGATGCTCTTCGGTCTGCTCTGGATCCGCCGCATTGTCCGGATTCGCGTCTGACGCGCGAATCGAATAACGAACCGTTGCGAGGCTGTCATGCAAAACCTGAGCGTAGCCCACGCCGTGATGCTGGGTGGCTTGTTCCTCTTAGTGGCCGGCGGCGCGCTTGTCGCGATGCTGCTGTTCGCGCCGCGTAATATCCAGCGCCGCATCCAGCAAGCCGGCGGCGCCGGCGCCGGTGTGGCGTCCGGCGACGGCGACGACATGACGTCGCGCTGGGTCGCGAAGCTGGTGGAGCTGTCTACCCCGATCTCGAAGCTGTCGGTGCCGAAGGAGGGCTGGGAGAGTTCGCCGCTGCGCATCCGGCTCATGAATGCCGGCTGGCGCAACCAGAGCGCGGCCGCGCTGTATTTCACCGCGAAGACGGTGCTCGCGCTCGCGCTGCCGTGCGCGGCGCTGCTGGTGCTGATCACGACCCGGCTCGGCGACGAGCGCGCCATCCTGTCGGTCATCCTCGTCGTGCTGGCCGGGATCGGCTATTACATCCCGAACATCGTGCTGTCGCAGCGGATCAAGGTGCGCCAGCAGAAGATCTTCGAGGATTTCCCGGACGCGCTCGATCTGCTGACGGTGTGCGTCGAAGCGGGGCTGGGGCTCGACGCGGCACTGATGAAGGTGAGCGAGGAGCTGCGCTTCAGCAGCGAAGTGGTATCGAGCGAACTCGACCTGCTGCTGCTCGAGATGCGCTCCGGCTTCACGAAGGAGACGGCGCTGCGCAATTTCGCGCTGCGTACCGGCACGGAAGACATCGAGTCGTTCTGCGCGATGCTGATCCAGGCCGACCGGTTCGGCACGAGCATCAGCGAATCGCTGCGCGTGCTGTCGGACATGCTGCGCACGCGGCGCCGGATGCGCGCGGAGGAGCGGGCCGCGAAGATCGCGCTGAAACTGCTGTTCCCGCTGATCTTCTGCATCTTTCCTTCGCTGATGCTGGTGCTGCTCGGGCCGGCGATGATTCACGTCTATCGCGTGCTGCTGCCGACGTTCGTCGGGATGTCGCAGTGAGCGGCGAGCCGGCGTCTTGCCGGGATCGACGTGATCGTTTGAATCGTCCGAATCGTCGATAAAGGTTTTGCGTGCCGGGCGGCCACCCCCGCCGGCCGGCGCGGCAACAGGCTTCATGGAGGCTCCCTCCCCAGGCGGCGCCGCGAGACAGGTTGACCATAGCGGCGTCAACGCATCCTGGACCCATGGTCGGCCATGGAACAAGCCGTAGTCCACCGCCTTAGCGGCTGCCCCCTACTGCTAACCTGAATGCCGGCGAAGTTTGCCGGCATCGCGTTGTGCGCGACAGCGCGGCGTTGCCGCGCCATCCCTGACGCAATCGCGGCGATGACACGAGCGGCGCCGCGCTATAGCATGGTCGGCATTCGCGGCGCGGTAAGCGCCATTTCCGGTCGAGACGCGACAGGAGAACCATGCCGATTTTGACAACCGCTCCGCTGGAGCCCGACGAGCGCGCCCGCTTGCGCGGCATGAAAGGCGGCGGCCGCTTGGTCGTCGTGGTGGCGCTCGTGTTTGCCGCGGTGGTCGTGGGCCCCGTCTTCCTCACCGAGCGGAGGGTATTTTCGCTGCTGGCGTTCCAGTGGGTGGCGGGGACGATCGTGACGACCAGCCTGGGCGTGTATCTGATCGGCAAGTGGTACGCACACAAGGTTTCGCTCGACCTGAAAGCCAACCGGAAGTTCGTGCTCGACACCACGATTGCCAGGCTCGACGTGCAGACGGTTGGCGGCGTGCCGAGCTACTACCTGCTCATTGCCGACCACGATCGCGACATACCGCGCCGACGCTTTGACATAAACAAGGACGCCTTTGACAACTTGCGCGACGGCGAGCGTGTCCGTATCGCGTTCGTGCCGAATTCCGGCCGCGTGCTGGAGATCGCGTCGGCGACGTACCGGCATCTGATGTGAATCGGGGATGATTCGCGGCCCGCGAGGTCGACGGCGCGCATGGCCCGCAAGGCAGCGGAAAGGTCCGATCCGCACGACTGTTTCGCCGGTCGCGTCAATCGCATCGATACCTTGAGTTTCATCATCCGCCGCGCTACATTGCCGCTCGCAGAATTCCGCACGGACGCCTGCGCACCCTGTAATTCGCACGTAAGGAACCCCGATGGGGCAACAGGCGGAACGCAACGACGACATTCCCGGCAGCCCGGCCGGCCGCGACGCACTCGCGCCGGTCGCAGGGGCCGCCGCGTTGCTGGTCGCCGCGCTCGGCACGCTCGGCGCCGTCGACATCCTGCCTGCCGACCTGCGCTGGTGCGCACCGCTTGCCAGCGCGTGGTGCAACGTACTCGTCGTCGCGATCGGCGTGCTGCTCGCCGGCCGCGCACGCCGCCATCCTCCGGAAATATCGGCCGCCACGCTGATCGGCGACTGGTTGCGCGATGCGTTCAGCCGCAAGCACGAACCGGCGCACGACGACAACCCGTGGCCGGCGATCGCCGCCGCGATCGACTGGCGGCCGTGGGCCGTTGCCGGCGGCGGCATGCTCTCCGTCGCGCTTGCTGCGCTCGCGTGGCAGCCGCCGTCGCCCGCGATGCTGGTGCGCGCGATGGCGGCGCCCGAGCCCACGCTCGCGGCCGGCGCGGCCTGCATCGTCCTCGCATTTCTGACACTCGTCGCCGAACGCCATCATGCGGCGGCCGCCAGCGGTTCGGCGGTGTCCGCGTCGCTCACGCGGGTGCTGCGGGTCGCGCTCGTCACCGCGCTCGCGGGTGTGCTGGCCGCCGCCTGGTTCGCGTTCCGGCACCGTCCGGCCGACTGGCTCGTGCAGGCGGTCGCGCTGCTCAATGCCGCCGTCGCCGCCGAACTGGCCCTGCGCGGCGTGCTGTCGTGGTTTGCGGTGCCGCGCGGCGCCGTCGTGCCGACCAGCGCGATCGCCGGGCTGTTGAGCCGGCGCCCGTCGCCGTTCGCGTCGCTCGGCGCCGAGCTGCGCCAACGTTACGGCATCGACCTGCGGCAGAGCTGGGGCTGGCGCAGCTTCGTGCGGCTGCTGCCCGGCGCGCTCGCCGCCACCGTCGCGTGTGCGTGGCTGCTCACCGCCGTCGTCGTGCTGAACCCGGAGCAGCGCGCGGTCTATGAACGGTTCGGTGCGCCGGTCGCGGTCTGGCAGCCGGGCCTGCACGTCGGCTTGCCCTGGCCGTTCGGGCGCGCACGCATCGTCGACAACGGCGCGGTGCACCAGGTCGCGATCGCGGGCAGTGCAAATGACGGCAACGCCGATATGACACCCGTGCCAGCCGATGGCCCGACGCCCGAACGCCTCGACCGTCTGTGGGATGTGCCGCATCCGTGGGAAACCACCCAGGTGATCGCCGGCGCGAACGGGGACCGCCAGAACTTCCAGATCGTCAACGCGGACGTGCGGGTCGACTACCGGCTCGGCCTGACCGATGCCGCCGCGCGTGCGGCGCTCTATCGCACGATCGACCCGGAAAGCACGGTGCGCACGAGCGCCAATCGCGAACTCGTGCACTACCTCGCGTCGCATACGCTCGAATCGTTGCTGGAAACCAATCAGGCCGCGATGGCCGATCAGTTGAAGCGCGCGATCCAGCAGCAGCTCGACCGGCTGCAAAGCGGTGTCGACGTGGTCGCGGTCGTGATCGAGAGCGTGCATCCGCCGACCGGTGCGGCCGCCGCGTTCCACGACGTGCAGGCCGCGCAGATCCGCGCGCAGGGCAGCGTCGCGCAGGCGCGCGGCTTCGCGGCCGGCCTGCTCGGCAACGCACAGCAGCAGGCGCTCGAACGGATCGCGCATGCGGAAGCGCAGGCCGGCGATACGGTGTCGTCGGCGCGCGTGCAGCAGATCGATTTCGACGCCGACCTGGTTGCGTACCGGCTCGGCGGCCCGGCGTTTTCGTTCGAGTATTACCTCGACCGGCTGCAACGCGGCCTGCGTAACGCGCGCATGACGATCATCGACGACCGGCTTGCCGACGGCACGCGGGCGACCGTCGATCTTCGCAATACTCCTGCCGGCGATCTGGCCGGCATCCATTGACATGTCGCGGCGATTTCCGCACGGGTGGCGCAACACGGCGGCAAGCCGTGCCGCCGCACCGCACGCGGGCGACGCCGCACCCGGGGCGACATCGTGAGTCTGTTTCATTCGCACGCGCATGACCATGCGCACCACGGCCATGGCCACGACCACCCGCATCACGCGCATCACGCGCATCACGGTGCGCCTCAGCCGCCCGGCACGTTCCGCCTGCGTGTCGCCGTGGCAGGGCTGTGCGTGCTCGTTGCGCTCGGGGTGGCGAGCTTCGTGCAGGTGCATGCCGGCGAGGCGTCGGTGATCACGCGCTTCGGGCGGCCCGTGCGCGTGCTGCTCGAACCCGGGCTCGCGTGGCGCCTGCCTGCGCCGATCGATGCGGTGACGCCCGTCGACCTGCGCCTGCACACCACGTCGAGCGGTCTGCAGGATGTCGGTACCCGCGACGGGCTGCGCATCATCGTCGAGGCGTACGTCGCGTGGCGCGTGCCGGCCGATGCGCGCGACATCGGGCGCTTCATGCGGGCGGTCGGCAACGAGCCGGACGAAGCGGCGCGGCAGATCCGCTCGCTCGTCGGCTCCGCGCTGCAGACGACGTCCGCCGGGTACGATCTCGCGTCGCTCGTGAACACCGATCCGGCGCAGGTGAAGATCGGTGAATTCGAGGACACGCTGCGCCGGCAGATCGACGCGCAGCTCTATGCGGCTTACGGCGTGCGCGTTGCCCAGGTCGGGCTCGAACGGCTCACGCTGCCGGCCGTCACGCTCGCGGCGACGGTCGACCGGATGAGCGCCGAGCGCGAGACCGTGGCCGCGCAGCGCACCGCGGACGGCAATCGCGAGGCCGCGCAGATCCGCTCGGACGCCGAGCGCGACGCGCGCATCGCGCTGGCCGATGCGAACGTGAAAGCGGCCGGCATCGAAGCGCAATCGCGCAAGGACGCGGCCGACATCTACGGCAAGAGCTATGCGGGCAACCCGCACCTGTACACGATGCTGCGTTCGCTCGACACGCTGAACGCGGTGGTCGGCACCAATACGAACCTGATCCTGCGCACCGACGCCGCGCCGTTCCGCGTGCTCGTGCAGGGGCCGGGCGACTCGCCGGCGCAGGCCGCGCCGGTGCCCAAAGCGCACAAGGCCGCGCGATGAGCGAGCCGTCCGCACCGCCGCTCGGGCCGGGCGCGCAGGCCGTGCGCCTGTCGTTCTGGTTCGTCGCCGCGCTCGCGGTGCTCGCTGCATGCGCGTGGGCCGGCTCGAACATCCGGCGGATTCCGGCGGACAGCCGCGCGGTCGTGATGCGGTTCGGCGCGCTCGTGCGCACCCAGGACGCCGGGCTCGTGATCGCATGGCCGCAGCCGTTCGAATCGGTCGTGCTCGTGCCGGGCGCCGCACGTGTGCTCGAGCAGCGGATCCGCTCGCTCGACCGCGATCCACGGGCGCTCGCGCCGTCCGCGCAGGGCGTCGCGCGCCTGCCCGATGCGCTTGCCGGTTCCGGCTACGTGCTGACGGGCGACGGCGGCGCGGTCGCGTTGAGCGCGGTGCTCTATTACCGGGTCGGCGATCCGTACGCGTATGTGCTGCAGCGGGACCGTCTCGACGCGGCGCTCGAGCGGATCGTGTCCGCGTCGGCCGTCGAGGTCGCGGCGACCCGCGATCTCGACGCGATCCTGGTCGCGCGGCCCGAGCAACTGGCCGCCGACCGGCAGATGGCCGCACGCCGCGAACGGTTGCGCGGCGATCTCGCCGATGCGATCGCGCGGCACCTGCGCGCACTCGACGCGGCGCACGCGGGGCTCGGCGTCGAAGTCGCGCGCGTCGACGTGCAGCCCGCGTTTCCCGGCGCGGCCGCCGACGCGTTCAACGCGGTGCTGACGTCGCTGCAGGTCGCCGAGCGGACCATCGCCGAAGCCCGAACCGCCGCCGAACAGCGGCGCCAGGATGCGCAGCAGGATGCCGACCGGATCGTCCAGGACGCGCAGGCCCACGCGGCCGAGCGCGTCGCGACCGCGCAGACCGACACGCTCGAAATCCGGCAGCTCGACGCGACGCTCCGCGAGAATGGCGATCCGGGGCTGCTGGCGCGGCTGTATCGCGATCGTGTGCAGCGCGTGCTGTCGAAAGCCGGGCGCGTGACGACGATCGATCCGCACGACACCTCCAACCTGATCCTGCCCGGAAACGCCCGATGAATTCGCTCGCCGAACCGGCCACGCAGCCGGACGCCGCGCCCGCCGGTACGACGGCCTACGCGCTGTCCACCGACGAACGCCGCACGATCACGCGGCAGATCGCGCTGGCGCTGCTCGCGGGCGGCCTGCTCGTGCTGTCGTTTGCATGGCGCATGCTGTCGGGCGGCGGCGACACGCTCGCGCAACTGCTTGCCGCGCTCGCGTCGCTGATCGTCGCGGGGCCGGTGTTTGCGAGTGCGTGGCACAGCCTGCGCGCGCCGAGCCTGCACGGCGTGACCGATCGCCTGATCGCGCTCGCGATGCTGGCCGCGTGGGCGATCGGCGACATGACGACGGCCGCGCTGCTGCCGATCGTGATGACCTTCGGCCATGCGCTCGAGGAGCGCAGCGTGCTCGGCTCGCAGGAGGCGATCCGCGCGCTGGGCCGGCTGACGGCCGGCCGCGTGCGTCGCATCGGTGCCGACGGCAGTGTGGTCGAAGTCGCGTATGACGCACTGCGTGCGGGCGACCGCATCGAAGTGGTGGCCGGCGCGCGCATTCCGGTCGACGGTATCGTGGTGGCGGGCACGTCGAGCGTCGACAACGGGCCGATCACCGGCGAATCCGTACCGCACGACGTCGATACCGGCAGCACCGTGTATGGCGGCGCATTGAATCTCGATGGCGTGCTGCGCATCGACGTCACCCACACCGGCAAGGATTCGACGCTCGGCAAGATCATCGCGCTGATGCAGCACGCGGAACAGGCGAAACCGCCCGTCACGCAGGTGCTCGAGCGGCACATGGGCGCGTATCTCGCGCTCGTCCTGTTGATCGCGGCGATCGTCTGGATCACGTCCACGAATGCATCGGCGATGCTCGCGGTCATCGTGGCCGCGTGCCCGTGCGCGCTGGTGCTCGCCGCGCCGTCCACGGCCATCGCCGGGATCGCGGTCGGCGCGCGGCACGGCATCCTGTTTCGCAATGCCGCGTTCCTCGACAAGATCGCCGAGGTCGATTCGCTCGTGATCGACAAGACGGGCACGCTCACCCGCGGGGAATTGCAGGTCCGGCAGGTGTGGTTGCAGCCGGGCGTCGACGGCGCCCAGGCACGTGCGCTGGCCGCACGGCTCGGCGAAAGCAGCGCGCACCCGGCGAGCCGCGCGCTCGTTCGCGATGCCGCCGCGTCAGGTCTCACCGGCTCCGTCGTGGCGCCGTTCGACCGCACGCGGGAATTGCGCGGGCTCGGCGTCGTTGCCGACACGCCGGACGGTACGGCGGTACTCGGCCGGCTCGGTCTGCTCGCCGACCACGTCGATGCGTTGCCGCCGGCCCCGGACGGTTTCGACGGGCCGCTCGTCGGCCTCGCGCTAGGCGGGCGGCTGCTCGCGTGGTTCGGTTTCGCGGATACGCTGCGGCCCGACGCGCGCGACGCGCTCGCCGAGTTGCGGACGCTGGGCCTTGCACGGCAGACGCTGCTGACGGGCGACCTCGAGCGCGTGGCCGGCAAGGTCGCGGCCGAGACCGGCATCGAGACGGTGGTCGCGCAGGCGCTGCCGCACGACAAGCTCGATTACGTGATGCGGGAGATCGGCGCGGGCCTGCATCCGCTGGTCGTTGGCGACGGGCTGAACGACGTGCTGGCGATCAAGGCCGGCTCGACGAGCATCGCGATGGGCGAGCGTGGTGTCGACATCGCGATCGCGTCGGCCGACGTCGTGCTGCTGGGTGACGACCTGAAGCGGATTCCGACCTGCATCCGCCTTGGCCGCCAATGCCGGCGCACGGCGACGACCAATGCGGCGATCGGCCTAGCGTGGACGCTCGCGGTGATCGCGCTCGCCGCGACCGGCATGCTCGGCGCAGTGTGGGCGGCGATCCTGCACAACGTCGGCACGTTCATCGTGATCGCGAACGCCGGGCGGCTGCTGCGGATCGACGAGGACGTTCGCGGCGTGTGAGCGGAAGCCGGGGGTAGGGCAGCCATTACGGGAATGGCTGCACGTGGCACGGTATTAGCCGCATCCTTGCGGTCCATTACACAAATGGGTCTCGAAGCACGCCTTGAACAGCAGGTGATCCTGCCGCGAGAAAACAGCGATCGCACGCTGGCCGATCGCGAACCCTGTCTTCTTTCATGTCGATGGTCCGGCGCAGCTCGTAGCCGTCGAATCCCGACCGTGAACCGGCGCGCACTTCATTCCCGGTCGCAACGTTCGCCTTCACCGCATCACGGCCGACCTTCGCTCGGCACCTCGGCCGCGTTGCTGAGCTCGCCCATGATGATCCGCGCGATTTCGTTGGCCGGTGCGCGTCCATCGGGCGCGGCAGCCGTGTTCGCCCACGTGACGATCGTCGTCTTCGTGACCGGGTCGTAGCCCATGAAGGTATTGAAGCCCGGTATCTCGCCGGTATGTCCGTAGAACGTGCCGAACTTGGCCAGACCCATGCAGTAGCTCGCCGACATCGGGTCGGTCGGATCGATCGGCGTGCAACTGGCGAGCCGTTGCGCCTGCAGGTCGGCGTTCAGGTAGCCGCCGCCGACCATCCGCTGCACGTAGGCGGCCAGTTCCGTCACGGTCGAAATGCCGGAGCCGGCCGTCCATGCCCACGACGTATTGACGCCGGTCACGTTCGTCGGCTGCAGCGTGCCGTTTTTCGCGTCGGCCTGGCGCTGGGGCGACAGCGCGTCGCTGTCGGTCGTCTCGGCATTGGTGCCCCATTGATAGCCCTGCGGTGCGGGTGCCGGCAGCGACGTATCCTGCTGCTGCGGGAGCAAGGTGTTGGCCAGGCCGAGCGGCGCAAACAGGCGCGCGTTCATCGCATCGGCCGCGCTCATGCCGGTCAGCTGCTCGATGATGAGCCCGAGCAGCACCGTGTTCGTATTCGAGTAGCGAAAATCCGTGCCGGGCGGGAAATAGACGGGCTGGCCTTCCGCGATCCCCAGCAACTCGGACGTGGTCCACACCATGTCCGGCTGCGCATCGAGCGTCTGGTTGAACGCCAGATTCGTCGAATAGTTGTAGAGGCCGCTGCGCATGGTCAGCAGCTGTTCGATCGTGATCGTATTGCCGTTGGGGACGTTCGCGACGAACTGGCTGACGGTGTCGCCGAGGCTCAGCCGGCCTTCCTGCACGAGTTGCAGGATCACCGTGCCGGTCCAGGTCTTCGTCACGCTGCCGACGCGAAAATGCGCGTTCGTCGGTATCGGCGTGTTCGTGCCTCGCACGGCCGTGCCGAACGATTCGAGCCAGTTGCCTTGCGGCGATTGCACATAGACGACCGCGCCGGGGGTGAGCGTATCCGCGAGCAGCGCGTTGATCTGCGGGCGCGCCGCGTTCGCGAACGCGGGCGTGCTCGAGCTCGACGAGCTGTCGCCGCCGCACGCGGACACGGCGAGGCCGATGACCACGGCCGGTGCGACGGCAACCATGCCGTGCACCAGCCGTCGCGATACGTTCGACAAGATCCGGGAGGTTGCTGAAGTCGCCATGGTGCGGACCCTCCGTGGTCGTGACGTATTGCCTGCGTGGTCTTCTCCAGAACTATAGGACAGGCGCGATGGTGCCGGCAGCCTGTGTTTTCGTCTGACGATCGAGATCAGGCCCGTTTGACCGGTGGCGGCCGTCACTGAAAGTGATGCACGTACCGCAGCACCAACCGCGTGCCCTGCGGCCGGTTCCGCGCATAGGTCTCGAAGTACGCGTTGAACATCAGATGATCCTGCGGCGAGAAGCTGACCATCGCCCCCGGGCCGATCGCGAACACGGCCTCCCGCGTGCCGGGCACGTCCTGCCCGTTTTCCTTCATGTCGGTGGTCTGGCGCAGCCAGTAGCCGTTGAGCCCCAGCCGCAGGCCGGGGCGCACTTCGTACTCGGTCGCGAAGTTCGCGTGGATCGCCTGGCCGGCCTGCGTCGACGTCACGTCCGGGCCGAGCGACGTGGCCGGCTGGTGGTTGGTCGCGTTCCACAAGTAATGCAACCGCCACGACACGGTCCATTTGGGCGTGAGCCAGAGCGTCGCCGCCCAGTACGGATCGAACGACCAGAAATGGCTGCCGGGGTTGATCGCGCGCGACGGATCGTACGCGCCGGTCGGCGCGATGAACTGGAATTCCACGCGCTGCGCGAAGCGCGGGCCTTGCGCGCCCATCACCGGGTCGAACTGGATGAACGGGCCGATCAGCAGGTCGCCGAAACCGGCACGTGCATTCAGCGCGACGTTGCCGATGCCGTCGTCGGTCCGCGCGGACGCGATCCACGGCAGGATCACGTCGAGGCCCGGATGCATGCCCGCGGACGTCAGCGGCGACTGATAGACGAGCTGGCTCAGCCCCGCGAACAGGTCGATGTCCTGCTTCGGCAGTCCGACCTTGTTGCCCGCATTGTCGTTGACGCGGCCGGCCGTGTAGTACTGCAGGTACTGCGTGCCGTACCAGCCGGAGCCGGCCGGCGGCATCCCGTCGAGGAAGCTGGTCATGCCGAGGTTGACCGCCGGCAGGTCGGCCGCGCCGGCCGGTGCGCTTGCGGCCATGCCGGCGATCGTGAGGCCTGCGACGACGAGCACGCGAGAGCCGAGTTTCATGTTCACACCTCCTGGTTATTTATTGGTATAACTAATCAAATGGTGCGAAAAAGATCGGGATGATCGGCGATCGCGCGATACTGGCCGGCGTGGAACACGAGCGGCGCATGGCCGTTCGCGTCGAACTGTTCGATCTGGCCGATGAAGAGCAGGTGATCGCCTCCTTCGTAATGGCCGATGTTGCGGCACACGAAGCACGCACTCGCGCCGTCGAGGCAGGGCACGCCGCCGGTCTCCGAATCGACGTGAAGCACGCCGTCGAACTTGTCGGCGCTGGGCGTCGCGAAGCGGCGCGACAGCGCGATCTGGTCGTGCGCGAGGATGTTGATCGCGAAATGGGTGGCCGCGACGAAATCCGGGCGGCTCGGCGCGACCTTGCGCAGGCTCCACAGCACGAGCGGCGGATCGAGCGACAGCGACGAGAACGAATTGGCGGTGAGGCCCACCTTGCGTCCGTCGGCCGCGCACGTGGTGATCACGGTCACGCCGGTCGGGAATTGCCCGAACGCGGCGCGCAACTGCAGCGGGTCGAGGGCCGGGCGATCGGTAGCGGTCGTGTCCATGCCGGTTACTCCGCACGCACGCTGTGTTCGCGGATCATCGCCGCGCAGGCCGACGGCTCGAACCACCACGGCGAGAAGCGGCGCGGATCGTCGAAGCCGTCGACGATCGCCGCGGCGAGCGAAGGCAACTGACCGGCCGCGCCGAGCAGTTCGAGGATGTGCGGCGGCGGCGGCGTGAGCAGCGAGTTGGTCCAGCGCACGACATGCTGCGCATAGGCCCAGTAGCCTTCGAACGTCTGCTGCATCCAGTCTTCGCCGAACGGCGCGGCATCGCGTGCGACGATCGCATCGAAATACGCTTTCGCGCATTTCGCGGCGTTGTTCGATCCCTGGCCGGTGATCGGATCGTTGACGACCACCGCATCGGCCATCCCGAACACCGTGCGGCCCGACGGCAGCCGGAAGAACGGCTTGCGCACCGTCGGCGCGAAGCGCCCGGCCAGCGTACCGTTCGGATCGGTGAGCTCGACGTCGCGGCAGCGCTCGAATTCCCACGGTACGTACTGCTGCAGGAACGACAGGCTGCGATCCAGATGCTGCTCGGGCGTCTTCACGTCGGCCCAGCAGTCGAGCGGGCCGCCCGGAATGCCTTCGAACACCATGATTTCGCACGGGCCCGTCGTGGTCAGCGCGGGGAACACGAAATACTCGCCGATACCCGGCAGCAGGTTGAAGCGCACGCGCGAATACGGCTGGCTCGGCGTCATCCCTTTCACATAGGTGAGGGCCAGCGCGCGTTGCGGGCGGTCGAACGCGCTGCGCGCGTCGTCGCGGCCGAGCAGATTGACGATCTCGCCCTTGCCGGCCGCGAGCAGCACGAGGTCGTGGCTGCGCGCCAGCTCCTCGAGTTCGGGCACGCCGATGTCGCCAATTCGCACGTCCGCGCCGCGGCGCCGCACGCCGTCGAGCCAGTCGGCCATTTTCACGCGCTGGTCGACCGACTGTGCATAGCGGGTGAGCCGCGACGACCAGTCGATCGCCTTGCGGCCGTTGCCGTCCGGATGCGGCACCGCGATGCCGATTCCTTCGACGGACGGGCACGCTTCCTCCCACGTGTTCAGGCCGAGATCGCGCTCGATCTGCAATGCCGTGTGAAACATGCACTGGCTCGACATGACCTTGCCGGTGCGGATCTGTTCGGCGTCGCGGTTGGTCGCGAGCGTGACGTGGTAGCCCTGGTCGAGCAGGGCGAAGGCGAGTTGCAGGCCGGACTGGCCGGCGCCGACGATGGCGATGCGTCTCATGGGAATGTCCTTGGTTGGCCGGATGCCGGCCGGAATCGGAATGATTGCGGGAAGCGGCGGTGAAGAACGGTCACTCCGCCAGACGCGGAATGGCCGGCACCGCCTGTTCGGGGCCCATCGCGGAGTAGCCGCCATCCACCGCGTAGTCGGCGCCGGTCACGAAGCTCGCCGCGTCGCTGCACAGGAACGTCACGACCTGTGCGACCTCGGACGGATCGCCGACGCGGCCGAGCAGGTGGAACGGCGCGGCCACCCGATCGGTCTTTGCGCGATCGCCGTGCGTCATCTCGTCCATCACGCGCGACCACGTCCATCCCGGCGACACCGAGTTGACGCGAATGCGGTCGGGCGCGAGATCCATCGCCATGCTGCGCGTGAGCTGGCGGATCGCCGCCTTGGACGTCGGGTACAGCCAGCGGCCGGTTTGCGCGCACTGGGCCGAGATCGAGCTGAAATTCACGATCGCGCCGCCGCCGCGCCGGACCAGGTGCGGATGCACGGCCTTGGCGAGCATCGCGGCCGACACGACGTTGACGTCCATCGCGGCGAGCCAGTCGTTGCGGGTCGCCTGGATGCCGTTGTCAACGTAGCTGCACGCGAGGTTGACGAGCACGTCGATCGCGCCGAACCGCTCGACGATGGCCGCGACCGCATGCTCGATCGCACGATCGTCGGTGATGTCGAGCGCGACGAACATCGCCCGTTCGCCGAGCGAATCGGCCACGCGCGCGCCGTTCCCGGCATCGAGATCGAGGATCGCGACGCACGCACCGGCGCGGCTCAGGTCCTGCGCGACCGCGGCGCCGATCAGCGTGGCGCCGCCGGTGACGATCGCGACTTTGCCAGCAAGGGCAGTCATGGGGTGTCTCCGGAAATCGTTGTGTGAGGGAAGGGGCTGCGTCAATGCGTACCCGACGACGGCTCGCTGTCCTGCCAGCGGCGCATCAGGCCGTTCGACGGCACGGCTTCGTCGAGCAGCTTGCGGGCCGTTTCGACGCCCGCGACCGGCAGGCCGGCCGGATCGAGCAGGCCGATCTGCACGAGCACGCTCGCCTGGTCCCAGTAGATGTGCTCGTGATAGAGCTTGTCGCCGCGAAACTTGACGATCGCGACGAGCGGAATCTCGACGCGCTTGCCGGTCGGCGCGACGCCCGGCAGCATCCAGTCGATCTCGGTGGTGTGCGTGAAGCAGAACAGCAGCTCGTCGACGATCTGGCTCGCGCCGATCGTGCGCGAGATCGGCGTGATCGTCGTGTCGGGCGGATTCGCATGCACGAAGTGATGCGTGTAGAAGCGCTTGAGCTCGTCGTAGCCGACGCCGCCCGTCAGCGTCGGAATATGGTTGACGTACGGTTCGGCAACCATCGTGGCCATCGTTGCATCGACGTTGCGCGTGTCGAATTCGTGTTTGAGATGCGCCTCCCACAGTGTGGACAGGTCGTAGTGCGGGCCGAGCGCGGCACGGAAAGCGGCGATCGCGCGCTGGTGGGCCATCACCGCGGCGGCCTTGTCGAAATGATCGCCACCCGCACGGGCGAACGCGTGATCGACGCCCGGATACACATACACTTCGACGCCGTCGCGCCCGGCCAGCGCGTCGGCCATGCGCTGCTGCGCGTCGGGCGGGCAGAAGCGGTCCTGCCCCGCGATCTGCAGCACGAGCCGGCCGTGCAGGTGCGACGCCTCGTCGAGCGCCTGCTCGATGCCCACGCCGTAGTAGCTGACCGCTGCGGCCACGCCCGGCAGCCGGCACGCAGCGAGATACGCGAGCTTGCCGCCGAGGCAGTAGCCGAGCACGCCGGTTTCGCCCGTGCATTCCGGCCGCTGCTTGAGCACGGCCAGCGCCGCGCCGACGTCCTCGACGCCCTTGTTCTCGTCGTATTCGCGGTAAAGGGCCATCGCGCGCTCGACGTCGGCTTCCGAGTAACCGAGTTCGATCCCCGGCGCCTGGCGCCAGAACAGGTCGGGCACCAGCACCGTATAGCCTTCCGCCGCGTAGTAGTCGGCGGCTTCCCGCATCGTCGCGTTCGCGCCGAAGATCTCGTGGCACAGCACGATGCCCGGCCCCTTGCCGGCGGCCGGCGTGCTCAGGTACGCGCGAAACGTGCCGCCGTCCGGCGACGGAATCTCGATGTGACGTCCTTGCATGTGTCCCTCCATTCGTTTCATTGCTGCGACGAGCCCAGTATTGGCGGACGAAATGGGCGTTTCTATCCGCTTTCTTCGGCCGGTATCCGCGAATTCCGGAAACCTGTTGCACCGGCCGCCGCGCGTGGGCGGGCGCGCGGCTGACTGCGGGTATGTGCGGATGCGGAAGACCCGCACAGTTTTCTACGATGCGCGAACGGTCCGCTTCTTGCGTCGTTTGCGCGGGACTTGCGTGCTTTGGCGGCCGGACTGTCCGGATACTCCGGGCACTATCCGGATCGTGCGGCGGATGCCCCCATACCGGGAACGCATGCACGGCGCGAGTGCAACCGAGCATGACGGGAGAACATCGATGGCGCAATTTTCCGGAACGGGCTGGCTGCCGGATACGGCCTGTTTCAATCACGACAACCTGCTGCTGCAGTCGAACGACGTCGACGAGGTTCGCGCACGCGTCGCCGACGTATTCAAGCCGCACCGGCTCACGCCGACCGGCGAATCGCGCGCGCTGCACAGCTGCATGCATCATGCACGCTGGGGCAACCTGTCGTTGAACCTGCTCGATTATGGCGGTGGCGTCAGCATCGAGCCGGGGCCGCTCGAGCATTTCTTCCTGTTGCAGATTCCGCTGCGCGGGGACGCGGAGATCGAGTGCGGGTCCGCGCGTTTCGTGTCGTCGCTCGGCACCGCATCGTTGATCTCGCCGACGCTGTCGCTGAAGATGCGGTGGGGCGACGCGTGTCCGCAAGTCATCCTGCGCATCGAGCGTGAAGTGATGGAGCGTCATGCGCAGCGGCATTTCGGCGACGACCGGCGCGCACCGGTCGAATTCGAACCGGAATTCAGCCTGTCCTCGTCGCAGGGCACTTGTCTCGCGCAGATGCTGCCGATCCTCGCGGGCGCGATCGCGACCGATGCGCATCCGCTGCGTCACCCGCTTGCGTTCGAGCCGCTCGAATCGACGCTGCTCAACCTGCTGCTGCACGGCCACCCGAACAGCGCGCGCAACGGCACGCGGCATCTGCCGGTGGCGCTCGCGCCGTTCTACGTGCGGCGCGTCGAGGACTACATCCGCGCGCATCTCGACGAGCCGCTGACGATCGAACGGCTCGCCGAACTCGCCGGCGTCAGCCCGAGCACGCTGTTCGCCGGCTTCCGCCATCGCCACGGGATCACGCCGATGGGCTTCGTGCGGCAGTTGCGGCTGCAACATGTGCGCGAGGAACTGCTGGCCGACGATTCGCCGGGCCTCGCATCGGTGACGGATATCGCGCTGAAATGGGGTTTCGCGCACCTCGGGCGATTCGCGATCGAGTACAAGCGGGCGTTCGGCGAGTCGCCGTCGGCGACGCTCAGGATGCGGCGCGGGCGGGGTTGATGAAGGAAACAGCGAAGGAAACAGCGGGCACGTTCGGCGTTCCAGGCCACCGGCGATGAGCGGTGATCGACATCGCTGCACGGATCGCGGACAATCCGCGATGCACGCCGTACCCACCATCGCCACGCCGCCCGGGAGAGTTTTCGATGACTGGCATAGCCATCCGGTCCGCCCATCTCGACGATGCGCAGGCGATCGCCGACTTTCACGTCAAGGTCTGGCGGCACACCTACCGGGATCTCGCGCCGGCGGAAGCGTACGCCGTCCTCGACGAGCGCTATCGCGGCAGGAAATGGCGGGAAAAGCTGTCGTCGAACGACGCGCACCAGCTCGTGCTGATTGCGGAGACCGACGACAGGATCGTTGGAATCGGCGCGGCCGGCACGCCGTCGGAATCGATCTTCGACGGCCGCGGCGAGATCAAATTCCTGTATGTCGATCCCGGGTACAAGCGGCGCGGCATCGGCCGTCAGCTGCTGGCGCGACTGGCGATGCATCTGAGCCGGCTGGGCTACCACGGCGCCGCGTTGAGCGTCGTCACCGGGAACGACGCTGCGATCGCGTTCTATGAGGCGCTGCACGGCCGGCTTGCCGGCGAGTACATCGATCCGGGGCCGATCTGGCGATCGCACAACATCGTGATGGTGTGGGACGATCTTGCGAGTCTCGCGACCTGAGCCCGGCCTCGCGTCGCGACGCACGTCACGCGAGCCGCGCGCGCAGCCACGACGTGAACGCGGTCACGAGCGGCGAGTCGGCCAGCTCCTGACGCGTGACGAGATAGTAAGCATGACGTGACGGCACCGTCGCGCTGAACGGCCGCACGAGCGTGCCGTCGATCAGGTCGTCGCGCACCGACAGGCTGTCGCCGAGCGCCACGCCTTGCCCGTGCACCGCAGCTTCGACGCCGATGTGCGCGTTGCCGATTTCGAGAATGCGGATGCCCGGCAGCTGGTCGGCGTTCGCTTCCGCCAGCCAGCGCATCCACGAACCCGCATGCTCGCAGAACAGCGTGCGTCCCGCGAGATCCTGCACCTTGCGGATCGCATCCGGCCCGTTCATCAAGGCCGGGCTCACGACCGGAAACAGCGCCGGATGCTCGAGCAACTCGACATGCCGGTTGCGCCAGTTGCCTTCCCCGTAGCGAATGCAGACGTCGACGTCCGGCGAATAGATCTCGCGCTCGTCGTTCGACGGAATCACTTTCAGGTGGATACCCGGGTAGCGCTCGAGAAAATCGCCGATGTGCCTGGCGAGCCAGCGCGACGTCAGCGACAGCGGCGTCGACACGACGAGATCGCCGGCGGCGGCCGGCGAATCGAGCCTGACGGTCGCGTTCGCGATCATGTCGAACGCAGCGCCGACCGGCTCCAGCAGCGCTTCGCCTTCCGGCGTGAGCTTCACGCGCGCCTTTGATCTGACGAAAAGCGCGACGCCGAGCGTGCTTTCGAGAATCCGGATCTGGTGGCTGACCGCGCTCGCGGTCACGTGCAGTTCGTCGGCGGCGGCCGACACGCTGCCGCGCCGGGCGGCGGCTTCGAACGCGCGAAGCGGGTTCAGCGGGGGCAGGCGGTTGCGCATCGGCGGGCGCGTCGAATGACGCTGTGCTGAGAAAAATTTCATTTAAGCGGATTCAATTTCTCGCTACAACAAAAAAAATTGAATGCCTACAGTGGGGGCAATCCAACCGAGTCGAGGTCGACCGCAATGAGCCTTACCGAACCGATCGAACGCCTGTGGGGCGGCCGCTTCCAGTCGAAGCCGTCCGATGCGCTGCTGAACCTGTCCCGCTCCGATCCGAGTTTCTTCCGTCTCGTGCCGTACGACCTGGCGGGCTCCCGTGCGCATGCGCGCGAGCTGAATCGCGCAGGCATCCTGAGCGACGACGAACTGGCGCAACTGCTGGCCGCGATGGACGGCATCGCACGCGACTACGCGGCCGGCGCGATCGCGCCGTCGCCGGCCGACGAGGACGTGCATACCTTCCTCGAGCGCGTACTCACGCAGCGGCTGCCGGCGCTGGGCGGCAAGCTGCGCGCCGGGCGGTCGCGCAACGACCAGGCGGCGAACGACCTGCGCCTGTACCTGCGCGACAAGGCGCGCCAGCTGGTGCGCGGCGTGCTCGACCTGCAGGACGCGCTGGTCGGCCAGGCGAGCCGGCACGTCGATACGGTGACGGCTGGATTCACCCACCTGCAGCCGGCCCAGCCGATCGTGTTCGGCCATCAGTTGCTTGCGCACGCGCAGTCGCTGTATCGCGACGCCGACCGTTTGGTCGACTGGGACCGTCGCACCGCGCGTTCGCCGCTCGGCGCGGCCGCGCTTGCCGGTTCGGCGATCTGCGTGCGGCCCGAGCTGTCCGCGCAGGAGCTCGGTTATGACGCGCCGTGCGAGAACTCGATCGACGCGGTGGCCGCCCGCGATCACGTCGCCGAATTCTCGTTCGTCACGAGCATGCTGGCCGTCAACCTGTCCCGCCTGTCGGAAGAAGTGATCCTGTGGACGTCGCGACAATTCCGCTGGGTGGAACTCGACGACGGCTATGCGACGGGCAGCTCGATCATGCCGCAGAAGAAGAACCCGGACATCGCGGAACTCACGCGCGGCAAGGCCGGGCGCCTGATCGGCAACCTAACGGGCCTGCTCGCGACGCTGAAATCGCTGCCGCTCGCGTACAACCGCGATCTCGCCGAAGACAAGATCGCCGCGTTCGATGCGATCGATACGCTCGAACTCGTGTTGCCCGCGATGGCGGGGATGATCCGCACGATGCGCGTGAACGTCGACGAGATGCGTCGCCAGGCGCCGCTCGGTTTCACGCTCGCCACCGAAGTCGCCGACTGGCTGGCGCTGACGGGGGTGCCATTCAGCGAAGCACACGAAATCACCGGCGCGCTCGTGCGCGCGTGCGAGCGGGACGGCATCGAGCTCGCGGACGCGAGCGCGGCACAGCTGCAGGCCGTCGACGCGCGGCTCGCGCCGGCGGTGCGCGCGCATCTGACGCTCGACGCGGCCGTCGCGGCCCGCGGCGGTGCGGGCGGCACGTCGCCCGCCCGTGTGCGCGAGCAGATCGGCCGCCTGGGCGAAGCCATCGAACGCCAGGCCGCGTGGGCGGTCGACTACCGGGGGCCGTCATGCTGAGCGCATCCGATTCAAGCCGTCTCGACCGCGCATCCGTGCCGACCGGCCCCGCGGCCGACGACACGGCCGGCCTCGTGCGCGTGCGCCGGCGCTACTGGGGCCGCTATGTCGCGTCGATCGCGATCATCGCCGCGCTGGCCTATGTGGTCGCCGCGTTCGCGCGCGGGCAGATCGAGTGGCGCGTCGTCGGCCAGTTCCTCACCGCGCACTCGATCCTGACGGGGCTCGGCAACACGATCGTGATGACCGTGCTCGCGATGACGCTCGGCGTCGTGCTCGGCGTCGTCACCGCGGTGATGCGGCTGTCGTCGAACCCGGTGCTCGGCGCGATCGCGCAGGGCTACATCTGGCTGTTCCGCGGCACGCCGGTGATCCTGCAGCTGCTGCTGTGGTTCAACCTCGCGCTGGTGTTTCCGACGCTCGGCATTCCGGGCATCGCCGAATACCGGACCGTCGACGTGATGACGCCGTTCCTCGCGGCCGTGCTCGGGCTCGGGATCAACCAGGGCGCGTATACGTCGGAGGTCGTGCGCGCGGGGCTGCTGTCGGTCGACACCGGCCAGTACGAGGCCGCGAAATCGATCGGCATGGCGCGCCTGCAGGCGCTGCGCCGGATCATCCTGCCGCAGGCGATGCGCGTGATCGTGCCGCCGATCGGCAACGAGCTGATCGGCATGGTCAAGCTGACGTCGCTCGCGAGCGTCGTGCAATACGCGGAGATGCTGCACAACGCGCAGAACATCTATTACGCGAACGCCCGCGTGATCGAGCTGCTGATCGTCGCCGGCATCTGGTATCTCGCGGTCGTGACCGTGCTGTCGCTCGCGCAGGCGCGCGTCGAACGCCGCTACGCACGCGGCGCGGGCCGAGCGGCAGGGCGCAAATGAACGATACGATCCTCAACCATCGGGAGAACGTCATGACGAACGCGGTCGTTCGCGCGGTCGACGTGCGCAAGTCGTACGGCGATTTCCAGGCGCTGCACGGCATCACGCTCGACGTCGCGCCGGGCGAAGTGCTGTGCATCATCGGGCCGTCCGGCTCGGGCAAGAGCACGTTCCTGCGCTGCATCAACCAGCTCGAGACGATCAGCGCGGGCGCGCTGTGGGTCAACGGCGAGCTGGCCGGCTACCGGCGCACCGGCGACCGGCTGCACGAACTGTCGGAGCGCCAGGTCGCGCGCCAGCGGCTCGCGACCAGCATGGTGTTCCAGCGCTTCAACCTGTTTCCGCACAAGACCGCGCTCGAGAACGTGATCGAAGGCCCGGTGCAGGTGCTCAAGCGCCGCCGCGCGCAAGCCGAGGAGGAAGCGCGCGCGCTGCTCGCGCGCGTCGGGCTCGGGCACAAGTGCGACGCGTTTCCGGTCGAGCTGTCGGGCGGCCAGCAGCAGCGCGTCGCGATCGCGCGGGCGCTTGCGATGCATCCGCAACTGATCCTGTTCGACGAACCGACGTCGGCGCTCGACCCTGAACTCGTCGGTGAAGTGCTGGCCGTGATGCGCGATCTCGCGAAGAGCGGGATGACGATGATCGTCGTCACGCACGAGCTCGGGTTTGCGCGCGAGGTGGCCGACCGCGTCGTGTTCATGGACGGCGGCCGGATCGTCGAGAGCGGGCCGCCCGACCAGGTACTGTCCGCGCCGACGCATGCGCGCACGCGCGACTTCATCTCCGCCGTGATTGCATGAACGGGCCGGGCCCCCGATCGATCGAGCCGTCACCGAGAGCGGCGCAGTCCCCCATGACTTCATTACGACAAGGCGACATCCCATGAAAGCATCCGTCCTGACCCGCACGCTGGCCGCTGTCGCATTCGGCGCGCTCGCGCTCCACGCGTCGTACGCCGCCGCGCAATCCGCGAGCGCGAAACGTACGCTGAACGTCGCGATCGTGCCGAACTATCCGCCGTTCGAATACAAGGACCCGGCGACCGACAAGCTGGCGGGCTTCGACGTCGATCTCGGCGAGGCACTGGCCGCGAAGATGGGCGCGAAACTGAACTGGGTCGAAACCAGCTTCGACCAGATGATGAGCGCGGTTGCCACCCAACGCGTCGACATGATCCTGTCCGGCATGACCGACCTGCCGACCCGCCGCGATGCGGTGACCTTCGTCGACTACATCGAGACGGGCCCGCAGTTCTACACGCTGAAGGCGCGTGCCGGCGAGTTCGCGCAGATGAACGCGCTATGCGGAAAGCGCGTCGGGTCGAGCCGGCGCACGTCGTTTCCGGACAACACGACCGCGTGGAGCGCGGAGAACTGCGTGAAAGCCGGCAAGCCGGCGATCGTCGTGGTCGGTACCGACGGCTCGGCGGACGCCCGGATGCAGTTGCGCCAGAACCGCATCGACGCGGCCGTGCAGGGCGGCGAGACGCTGCCGTACCAGAACAGTCTCGAACAGAACGCATATGCGCCGGTCGGCAAGCCGTTCCTGTCGCAATACACCGGTATCGGCGTCGCGAAGGGCAATACCGCGCTGAGCAGTGCGCTGACGACGGCGCTCAACCAGTTGATCGCCGACGGTTCGTACCAGAAGCTGCTCGCGAAATGGGGGCTGCAGGAGCACGCAGTGGCGAAGGCGACGATCAACGCGACGCGCTGAGCGCGAGATGACGGACCTCGCTCCCCGCTGGCCGGACGCGCAGCGCGCATGCGTCGCGCTCGCGTTCGATCTCGACGGCCCGACCGGCGACGCGATGCTGAACGGGTCGATCTGGCGCAACCCCGCGTATTTCACGCTCGGCAGCTACGGGCCGTGGCGCGCGCTCGGCCGGTTGCTCGACCTGCTCGCGTCGTTCGATCTGCCCGCGACGTTCTTCGTGCCCGCGTGGATCGCGCAGACGTGGCCCGCGCAATGCGCGGCGATCGTCGAGCGCGGCCACGAAATCGGCTATCACGGCTATCGGCACGAAGCGTTCTGGACGCTCGAGCCCGAGCGGCAGCGCGAAATCATGGCGCAGTCCGCCGACGTCTTCGCGCGCACGCTCGGCGTGCGGCCGGTCGGGTTCCGCACGCCGTCCGGCGACTGGAGCGACGCGACCGTGGCCGTGCTGCGCGAGGCCGGCGTGCGCTATTCGAGTTCGATGCGCGGCGACGACCGGCCGTACCTGCTGCACGGCACGGACGGCGCGCCGCCGCTCGTCGAGATTCCGGGCCGCTGGGAGACCGACGATTACGCGTCGCTCGCGTATCACCGCAACCCCGACTATCCGGCCGGGCTCGACCGGATCGCCGGTTACGGCGCGACACTCGACAACTGGACGCGCGAATTCGACGGCGTGTACCGCGAAGGGCTGTGCCTGACGACGCTGCTGCATCCGAAGGTCTGCGGCAAGCCGGGGCGCATCGCGCTACTGGAGGCGTGGCTCGCGCACATGCGCGCACGGGATGGCGTATGGTTCGCGCGCTGCCGCGAAGTGGCCGACTGGTGGCTCGCGCAGGCCACGCGAGATGCACAACCGACGCAACGGAGCAACGCGTGACGATATTTCCTGCATGGCCGGGCGGCGCGCGCTGCGCGGTCGCGATCACGGTCGACTTCAACGACATTCATGGCATCCAGACCCGCGAGCCGCGCATCGTCGGCCGCGAGAAATCGCTGTCGGTGTGGCGCTACGGCGCGACCCGAGGCGTCGACCGGTTGCTCGCGGCATTCGACGCGTTCGGCGTACCGGCGAGCTGGTTCGTGCCCGGCGTCGTCGCCGAAACCCACGGGGCCGCGGTGCGCGAGATCGCGGCGGCTGGCCACGAGCTCGGCGTGAGCGGTTATCGCTGCGAGGATTTCGATGCGCTGCCGCTCGCCGCGCAGATCGATGCGTGCCGCGCCGGGAGTGGCGCGCTGGCGGACGCGACCGGCCGCGAGGCGGCGGGTTTTCGCTCGTTCACCGGCAACTGGGCCGACGGTTTCGCGGATTTTCTCGTCGCGGAGGGCTTCACGTGGTCGTCGTCGTGGCGCGGCGACGATCGGCCGTACGTGCATCCGCGCGGCGACGGCGGCACGGAAGGTGCGCGGCTCGTCGAACTGCCGCTCCACGACGAACTCGACGACGAGCCGTACTTCGCGTTCAACCTGTCGCCGCCCGTGCCTGCCGGCCAGCCTCGCATCGCTGCCTATCGCGACGTGCTCGACAACTGGCTGCGCGACGTCGACGGGTTCCGGCGTTTCGGGCTGTGCTGCGTGTTGCGCCTGCATCCCGAGATCATCGGCACGGCGGCGCGCATCGATCTGCTGCGGGCGTTGCTGGCTCACCTGCGCGACGCGGGCGACGTGTGGTTCGCCACCGGGCGCGACATCGCAAGCTGGTGGCGCACCCAGGCGCCCGTCAATGAACCGGGTCATCCGGTCGACGTGTTCGCGCACTGCGTGGCCGAGGAGTCGGCGAGATGACGACGGATGCGCAAACACGCGCGACGCGGCTCGCGGCGTTCGTCGCGCAGACAGCCGCCGACGCGTTGCCGGAGGAGGTCGTTGCGAAGGCCAGGCGTCACGTGCTCGACACATTCGGTGCGGCGCTGGCCGGCACGTCGGCCGTCGAGACGCGCAGCGCCCGCGCGCTGACCGGCGACACCGCGCACGGTGGCGCATCGCTCTGGGGCACGCGCCGGACCGCCGGCGCGCGCGACGCGGCGTTCGTCAACGGCATTGCCGCGCATGCGCTCGAGCTCGACGATTCCGGCGGCTGCGACCATTCGGGGGCGGTCGTGCTGCCTGCCGTGCTCGCCGCGCTGTCGTGCGCCGGCCACCCGGTGACGGGCCGGGAATGCGTGACGGCAATCGTGCTCGGTTACGACGTCGGCCGGCGCGTGCTCGAGGCGGCGGGCGGCTACTCGGCCCATAACGGCGCGGGCTGGCATTCGACGCTCAGTTGCGGCGTGTTCGGCGCGGCGGCCGCGAGTGCGCGCGTGCTCGGGCTCGACACCGCACGCACGCGCGACGCGCTTGGCCACGCGGCGAGCTTCGCCGGCGGACTGTGGAGCTTCATCCACGACGGATCGCAGACGAAGCGGCTGCACGCCGGGCGCGCGGCGGAAGGCGGCGTGCTCGCGGCGCTGCTCGCGCGCGAAGGCGTAAGCGGTCCCGCCCGCGTGTTCGACGACGTATGGGGTGGCTTCTTCAACACGTTCGCCGCGCAGTCTCGTGTGCCCGACGCATTGACTGATGGCCTTGGCGCGCACTGGAAGCTGATGCGCTGCTCGATCAAGCCGCATGCATCGTGCCGCAGTGCGCATGCGGCCGTCGACGCGGCGCTGCAGCTTGCGGACGGCCGCACGTTCGACGCCGGCGAGCTGGAACGGGTGGTGGTGCGCGCAAGCGCGTTCGTTGTGCGGATGTGCGGCGGTCGCGACCTGTCGACGCTGTCATCCGCGCAGATGAGCCTGCCGTACGCGGTGGCGGCGGCACTCGCATTCGGCGACACGGGACTCGGTGTCTATCGCGACGACCGGCGCACCGATCCGCGCGTCACCGCGCTGCTCGCACGCATCGAGGTCGATGTCGATCCCGAGCTCGGCGATCTCGACGAGCCGACGGTCATCCTGTACCGCGCGAACGGAATGCGGGAATCGCGTCATGTTCCGATCGCACTCGGCGATCCGCGCAATCCGCTGCCGGATGCGACGCTTCTGGCGAAATATCGTGCGCTGGCGGGCCTGGCGCTTGACCGTGCGCGCGTCGATGCGTTGAGCGACATGTGCCTGTCGCTGGACCGGCAGGCGGACGCGCGCGTGCTGAACGAGCGGCTCGCAGGCGATCCGGGCAGCCTCGATTGAGTGTGCCGATGGGTTTCGTGCGGGCGCTGCGGCTGCGACATTTTCGCGAGAAGCTGCCGGCCGACGATACGGCGACGCTCAGGGCGCGCCGCGTGCGCGGGTGACCGGGCTTACGGCAGCGGCGCACCCCAGACCGCCGTCACGTCGCCACCGAGCCGCCATTCGGTGAACGGCCGGCGCGGCGCGATGATCGCCGGCAGGCGGCTATCGTGAAAGCGCGCGTAGTACGGCTCGACCCAGCTCAGTTCATCGCGGAACGTCCACGGAAACAGGTCCTGCTTGACCGGCGTGATGGCCGTGAAGCTGGCGGGATCGTCGACCGCATCGATGACGAGGTTCGCGAGGCGGCCGATCGCGCCGTCGTTTTCCCGATAGAGATCGATATGGCGCCGCTGCACGAGTTCCGCTGCGAACACGAGCGGGAGCAGCGCGAACGTGTGATAGTGCAGCGCGCGGTTGCCGCGTTTGACTTCGCGCGCGAGCGCCCCGTCGGGGCCGATGTCGCGGATGCCTTCGCGTACCCGCAGCAGCCCCGAGTCGACGAGGCTCGCGTTGCCGGTCACGGTGCCGATGGCGATCAGGTCGAGGCCGGCCCAGTACACGAGGTTGTTGTGCAAATGATTGATCGCCTCCGCATCGCGGGTGGCGATCGCGATGCGTTCGAGCCACGGATCGATCGTGTCGAACCGCGCGCGGTTTGCTTCGCGCACGTCGCGCGGCATGCGCAGGATCACCATCGCGAAGTCGGTGCCGGCCCACGAACGCTCGTAGTAGCCCTGATAACCGGAGATCGGGCCCATCAGCGCATCGGCTTGCGCCCAGCTTTCCAGCAGGCTCGCGGCGCACGACCAGTCACCCTTGTCGGCCGACGCATTGAGCCGCGCAATGAAATCGCGCATCGGCTTCACGGCGCGCGCATAGCCGGCGGCGTCGTCATAGTAGCCGGGCGGATCGATCGTCGTGACGGCCGCCGGGAGGTCGCACGCATGGGCGGGTGGCACAACGGCGAAGAGCGCGCCTGCGACGAACAACGCAGCGAACAGCGGTCGGGACGACATGCGGCGCATAGGATCCTCGCTGATGACGGTGGTGTGACAAACACGGAAGCCGCCCCTGGGGCGCACAACATCGCGACGTCGGGCGCGTGCGGCCGGAACGACCCGGCGAAGCCCGGTGACGCGCGCAGGGCCGTTCAATCTGCGGCCGCTCCCGCGGCGCACGCAGTCTAGCGTCCTCGTCTTTCATCCGCCTTGCCCGGCGAAAGCCGCATGGATCGCTGCCGAACCGGCTCCGCTTTCCATGCACCGAACGTCGACTCACTTTTTTAAAGACTGCGCTATGTTCGCCCGGTATCATCGCTGCGCTCGCGACCGACGCCATGGGCCAGTGCATGCCGACTCGCGCGCAACCAGCATCGCCAGGAAGACAACACAGGGCGGACGCCGACGGTGCGTCGCGCCGCGATCGGGCCGAATCGGCCACCAGCACGACGGAGCATGGAACGATGGTAACGGGGACGGGCGCGGCGCGACGCGCGAGGGCGATCGCTGCCGGGAGCGCGTTGTACGTGGCGGCAGCGGGCGGCGCACACGCGCAGGCATCGGGTGCGGCCGCCACGCCGCCGGCCGGCGCGGCGGCGGCCGCGCTGCCGGCAATCGACGTGGCAGGGAAGGCCGACGGTTCGTCGAGCGGGCTCGTCGGGCTGCGCACCGCGGCCGGCACGAAGACCGACACGCCGGTGGCCGAGATCCCGCAAACGATCAATCTCGTGACCGCGCAGCAGATCGAGATGACCGGCGCGACCGACCTGAACCAGGCACTGCGCTACGTGCCGGGATTCGCGACGTTCGGCGCCGACAGCCGCACCGACTGGTATGCGGCGCTGCGCGGCTTCACGCCGACGCTGTACGTCGACGGTGTGGCCGCGCCGAATACGGCCGTCATCGCGAACTGGCGCGTCGATCCGTACACGATCGACTCGATCGCCGTGCTGCGCGGGCCGACGTCGGTGCTGTACGGCGCGGGCGAGCCCGGCGCGATCGTCGACGCGCACACGAAGCTCGCCGACGGCGAACGCGTTCGCGAAGCCGGCGTGGAGATCGGCAATGACGCGCGCAAGCAATTCATGGTCGATGTCGGCGACACGCTCGACCCGGACGGCCGCTACGCGTACCGCTTCGTCGGCGTGGCGCGCGACGGCAATGCGGTCACCGGCCCGAACGGCGACCGGCGCGTCGCGCTGGCGCCGTCGTTCCGCTGGCGGCCGAACGCGGACACGTCGCTGACGCTCTCGGCGACGTTCCTGCAGGACAGCGGCGATATTTCGTCGAACTTCCTGCCCGCGTCGGGCACGGTGTTGCCGAACCCGAACGGCCGCCTGTCGCAGGACATCTACATGGGCGCCCCCGGGTTCAACGACTACCGGAAGAAGCAGTGGTCGCTCGGCTACGCGCTGGAGCACCGCGTGAATGCGATCTGGTCGCTGCACCAGGACGTGCGCTGGTCGCACCTGTCGCTCGACGACGCGACGGTGTTCGGCATTGGTTTCATGCCCCGCAGCACCACCGACATGATGCGTTACGCGGGGCTGTTCCAGCTCAACTACAGCCGGTTCGACATCGACAACCACGCGCAGGCACGCTTCGGCACGGGGCCGCTCGAACATACGCTGCTGCTCGGCGTGCAATATGACCGGCAGACGACGACCAACAGCGTGCGGCTCGCGCTGGCGCCGTCGCTCAACCTGTATCAACCCGTCTATCGCCCCGTCACCGACGCGATTTTCTCCGGCCCGACGTCGCTCGGCCACATCGACCAGTACACGGCGATGAACGGCGTCGGCGTGTACGCGCAGGACCAGATCCGCTGGAAGCGCTGGACGCTGACGCTCGGCGGCCGCGAGGATTTCGTCAATGCGCGGTTCGACGACCGCACGGCCGGCACGCAGGCGCAGCAGGACGTCAGTGCGTTCTCCGGGCGCGTCGGGCTCACTTATCAGGGGGACGCCGGACTGTCGCCGTACGTGAGCTATTCGACGTCGTTCGATCCCGTCATCGGCGTGCGCTTGTATGGCGGCGGCTTGCCCACGCCGACGCGCGGCAAGCAGACGGAAGCCGGATTGCGCTGGCAGCCGCCCGGCAGGAACCTGATGCTGAGTGCGGCCGTCTACCAGATCGACCAGACTCACGTCGTGACGCCGACACCGGTCAATCTCGACCCGACCGGCACGACGTCCGTGCAGACCGGCAAGGTGCGTTCGCGCGGGATCGAGCTGAGTGCGGTCGGCAAGATGACACGCGAGCTGTCGATCGTCGCATCGTATGTCTATCAGGACGTCAAGAACGTGCAGGCGAACGATGCGTCGCTGAACAACTGGCCGGTCGCCGTGCCGCTGCCGCGGCAGATGGCGTCGATGTGGGCCGACTGGACCTGGCGCACGGGCCCGCTGTCGGGCCTCGGGCTCGGCGGTGGCGTGCGCTACCAGAGTGCGTCGGCCGGCGCACCCGACAACTCGCTGACCGTGCCGAGCGTGACGCTGGTCGATCTGGCGCTGCACTACGAGATGCCGCACTGGCGGTTCGCGCTGAACGTCGCGAACCTGTTCGACCGGCGCTATGTCAGCGGTTGCCAGTCGTACGCCGTCTGCGTGTTCGGCAACGAGCGGACCGTGCTGGCCAGCGCGAAATACAACTGGTAATCGCGAACGCGCGGAACGCGTGGAACGCGTGCTACGCGTCGCGCTGCGGTTCCCGGCGCGCGGCACGTTCGCCGGCGTGGCGCTGGCGGCGCCACTCGGTCGGCGTGAGGCCGAAACGTTCGCGGAATGCGGTCGCGAAATTCGCCGGCGTGGAGAAGCCGATTTCCTTCGCAATGCCGGCAATGCTGAGCGACGTCGAATCCAGCAGATCCTGCGCGATCCGCAGCCGCTCGTGCCGCAGATACTCGAATACCGTCTGGCCGAGGTTGTCGCGAAACGCACGTGACAGCCGCTTTTCATGCGTGCCGACCGCGCGTGCCAGTTGCTCCACCGTCGGTGGATCGTTCAGCGTCCGCGCCAGGTGGCGGATGGCCGCGCGCACGATGATGTCGTCGTCCTTGCCGGCCGCAAACGGGCTTTCCGTGTCGACGGGCTGCTCGCGCCGTTCCCGCGCAAGCTGCACGCGAATCCGTGCGAGCACTTCGGACGGCTCGAACGGTTTCACCACATAGTCGACGCAGCCGATTTCGAATCCCTCGAGGCGTTCGTGCAACGCGCCGGCCACGGTCAGGAAGATCACCGGAATCGCGCATGTCAGCGGATCGGCGGCCAGCAGCCGGCACGCGGTGAAGCCGTCCATGCGCGGCATGCGGACATCCATCAGGATCAGGTCGGGCACGAGCGCCTGCGCGCGCTGGCACGCTTGCAACCCGTCGGATGCAATGCTGATCCGGCATCCCGTGCCGCGCAGGATGTCGATCAGCAAGCGAAGCTGGTCGGGCTGATCGTCGACGATCAGGATATGGGCGTCACCCAATGCGGAGATCGATGGATGCATCGTGCACCTGTTCTGGAATGGCCGCTGGCTGCGTTCCTGCGGGTGGCCGGCCCGGTTCGGAATAATCGTCGGAAGCCGCTCTATGGCGACGCACAAGCACATCGATATTCGGCGTTCGCCACACTGCGCGACAGACAACCGGCCGGCGTAATACCCGGTATTGCTTGTTTTGATCACTGATCGGGTAAAGACACGGCGCGTTGCCGTCACCGCGCGCTGAAAAGGGCACGGCTGCCGGTATCGATGCGAGCCGAATTGTAGGGGCATATTTCGATTCTTGCCAGACGCATTGACTCTATTCGCATCATTCCGCTTTTCGAATTCTTCATCGTGTATCGGGATTGGCTTTTACAGTGCGGCGCGCCGGTGCCTGTCCATTTCCGCCATTTTCATTTGCATCCCCGCGTCCCACCTCGCGGCTCCGGGTTTTTCTTCGAAAATTTTTCCGGCATTTATTTTTAATCCGCCTCAGCAAAGTATTTATCCGCTCAACAAAACATCCGGATTAATTCCTGCGACGCGAAATCGTTTGCGAGTCGGACATTTTTAATGTAACTCGTTGAATATATTGAATTTTACAATCTATAAAGAATGTTACCTTCAATAATTTTAGATCGTGTCCCATAATTCGTCCGAACTTTGAATGCAGGGTTGCACCGAGCAACACAAGGCACGGCGGATTGTGGCGGACGTTGTGCGATTCGGGTCCGACGCATCAATTGATGCGCATCCGAACGCATGTCCGCAGCGCGCAAGCGAGAATCCGGTTGCCGTGGATGAAATAAAAGAAGCGGGGTTGGTCGCGGTCTACGCGACATCGAATCAGGGGTGTCCATAACGGCGGGTTGAATCTCCGGATTCAGTCGCTGGGCGAATTCGCCCATATAAAACGATATGCATTCCTAATGTAATACCGGAATTAACGGAACGGGCCGTAACACGAACGGCGTGCCCGGGCTTTCGATCGTCCCGTCGCGGCGGGGCGACGATGCGTGTCGCCTTCGGCACGCTCGCGCCGGGCATGGCATTCGGGTTCCGCACTGAAGTCGCAATCGTAATCGCAGCTGAAGTCTTCAACAAAATTAAGTAGTCCGTATTCAAACCAAACGCTACAAAACGGAGCAGAAGACCATGAAGAAGAAGCAGATTTCGGCGCTTGCCGCCGCCATGTTCACGGGTGCAGGGGTCCTGATCGCGGGCGCCGCGCATGCAGACAATTTCGTTGACCGCGGCAACCCGGACAACGCGCTGAACGGTCAGTGCATCGACGGGACGAACCCGCTGTGCGTGTCGACCAAAAGCGGGACTTTCGTGGCGGTGAGCACCAACAACGTGACGATGGGAACGAACGCCAAGGCCAATTCCAGCGGTATCGCGATCGGCGACCAGTCGAATGCAAGCAGCAATGGCGGCACCAGCAGCGGCGGTTCGATCGCGATCGGCGTCGGTTCGCAGGCGCTGGCGAATTCGGCCACGGCCATCGGCACGGTAGCGGTTGCGCAAGGCAACACGTCGCTCGCCGTCGGCCGTCAGTCGGCCGCGGTCGGCGATTTCTCGATGGCAATCGGCAACGTCGCCGACGCGCACGGCGTGAGCTCGATCGCGCTGGGCCACTCGGCGCTCGCCAGCGGCGATCGTTCGGTTGCGATCGGCGGCGCCAACCCGACGTCGAGCGACGGCGTGTCGGCCGGTGCGTCGTATGACGCGGCCACCCAGACGCGCGCGGCCGGCACGCAATCCGTGGCGATCGGTGCGGGCGCGCAGACGAACGGCAACAACCAGGTGGCAATCGGCTCGGGCAGCGTCGGGGCGAACAACGGCGGCACGCCGGTGTTCGGCGGCACGGCCGCACCGGTCGGCGGCGCGGTGTCGTTCGGCGCGATCGGCAGCGAGCGCCAGCTCAAGAACGTCGCGGCCGGCGCGGCCGATACCGATGCCGTCAACGTCCAGCAATTGAAGAACGTGAACGGCACGCTCAGCACGAGCATCGCCACGGTCGACGCACGCGTGACGTCAGTCGGCAATTCGCTGTCGACCACGATCTCGAACGTCGACCAGCGCGTGACCAGCGTGGGCAACAGCCTCAGCACCAGCATCGTCACGGCGACGAAGAACGTCGTGAAATACACCGACGATTCGCATGCGGCGATCGCGCTCGACGGTAGCAACGGCACGAAGCTCAGTGGCGTCGCGGCGGGTGTGGCCAACACCGATGCGGTCAATGTCGGCCAACTGAACGGTGGCCTGTCGTCGCTCAGCACAAGCGTGACGAACAACATCAGCACCACGCTCGGCAACCTGAGCACGTCGATCACCAACCAGATCGGCAACGCGACGAAGAATGCCGTGCAGTACGACGACGACGCCCACCGCGGCGTGACGCTCGGCGGCAAGGGTGCGCAGTCGCCGGTCGCGCTGCACAACGTCGCGGACGGTGTTGCCGCGGGCGATGCCGTGAACGTCGGCCAGCTCGGCAAGGCCACCGGCACGCTGAACCAGTCGATCACGAATGTCGGCAACAGCGTGACGACGCTCGGCAACCAGGTGACGACGAATACGGGCAACATCGCGGCACTCCAGCAGGATGCGCTCCAGTGGAACACGAACCTCGGCGCATACGATGCGAGCCACGGCGGCAACGGCCCGCAACGCATCGGCAACGTCGCGGCCGGCGTCGCGAATACCGACGCGGTGAACGTCGGCCAACTGAACGGCGGCCTGTCGTCGCTCAGCACGAGCGTGACGAGCAACATCAGCACGACGCTCGGCAACCTGAGCACGTCGATCACCAACCAGATCGGCAACGCGACGAAGAACGCCGTGCAGTACGACGATGACGCCCACAGCGGTGTCACGCTCGGCGGCAAGGGCGCGCAGTCGCCGGTTGGCCTGCACAACGTGGCCGACGGCATTGCCGCGGGCGACGCCGTGAACGTCGGCCAGCTCGGCAAGGCGACCGACACGCTGAACCAGTCGATCACGACCGTCGGCAACAACGTGACGACGCTCGGCAACCAGGTGACGACGAATACGGGCAACATCGCGGCACTCCAGCAGGACGCGCTCCAGTGGAACGCGAACCTCGGCACCTACGATGCGAGCCACGGCGGCAATGGCCCGCAACGCATCGGCAATGTCGCGGCCGGCAAGAACGGAACGGATGCCGTCAACGTCGACCAGTTGAACGCGGCGATTCAGGACGGCACGAGCCAGCTCGATGCGCTCGCGGTGAAGTATGACGACGCGAGCAAGAAGCAGGTTTCGCTCGGCGCGGGCAACGGCGGGAGCCCGGTGCGCCTGACCAACGTCGCGGCAGGTAACGTCGCGGCCGGCAGCACGGACGCGGTGAACGGCGCGCAACTGCGTCGGGCGACCGACGGCACGGCGGCCGCGCTGGGCGGCGGTGCGACGGCGAATCCGGACGGCTCGATCAGCGCGCCGGCCTATAAAGTCGGCGGCGGTTCGTTCAACAACGTCGGCGACGCCCTCACGAACCTCGACGGCCGCGTCGGCAGCAACACGACGACGCTCGAGAATCACGAAACCCGCATCGGCAATGCCGAAACGAACATCGCCGGCAACACGGCCGCGATCGCCGGGCTGCAGCAGGACGCGCTGCAGTTCGACCCGAAGGCCGGCGCCTACAACGCGGCGCGCGGCGCCGCACCGACGAAGCTGACGAACGTGGCCGACGGCAATATCGCTGCGGGCAGCACGGACGCGGTGAACGGCGGCCAGTTGTCGGGCGTGAAATCGTCGCTCGAACAGCAGATCACGCAGGTGTCCAATCAGGCGGGCGAGGCCGTGAAGAACGTCGTCAAGTACGACGTCGACGCGAACGGCAACCGGCTGAATTCGGTCTCGCTGATCGGCGGCAACACGAATGCGGCCGTCGTGCTGAAGAACGTCGCCGCGGGCACCGACGATACGGACGCAGTGAACGTGAAGCAGCTGAAGGGCGTGCAGTCGAGTCTCAACCAGCTCGGCGCGCTTGCGGTGCAGTACGACGACAGCTCGAAGAGCACGATCACGCTCGGCGGCGCCGGCGGCACGCGCATCACCAACGTGCAGGCTGGCACGCTCAGCGCAACCAGCACCGACGCGGTGAACGGCTCGCAGCTGTACGCGACCAACCAGCAGGTCGCGAAGAACACGTCCGATATCACGAACCTGCAGGGGAACGTGACCAACATCGCAAACGGCAAGGCCGGCCTCGTGCAGCAGCAGGATCCGAACGGCGCGATCACGGTCGGGAAGGACACCGGCGGCACCAGCGTGAACTTCTCCGGCTCGGCGGGCGACCGCGTGCTGACCGGTGTCGCGGCGGGCGTGAAGGACAACGACGCGGTCAGCATGGGCCAGTTCAACAACGCGCTGAAGAACGCGGCGGCCAACGACCAGATCCGTGCGGCGGCCACCGATGCGAACACCACGTGGATCGCGCGTGCCGATGCGGGTTCGATCGGGTCGACGGCAACCGCAACCGGCAAGAACGCGGTGGCGGTCGGCCAGGGCTCCGTCGCCGATCGCGACAATTCGTTCTCGGTGGGCGCGAAGGGCAGCGAACGCCAGGTCACGAACGTCGCGGCCGGTACGGCGCCGACCGACGCGGTGAACGTGCAGCAGCTGAACGACAACCTGTCGGCCGCGTCGAACCAGGCGAAGGGCTACACCGACCAGCGCATCGGCCAGGTGTACAACTCGTTCAACGACCTGAAGAAGGACATGTACGGCGGCGTGGCATCGGCAATGGCCGTGGCCGGCCTGCCGCAACCGACGGGCGCCGGTCGCTCGATGGTCTCTGCGGCGACGTCGAACTATCACGGCCAGCAGGGTTTCGCCGCCGGGTATTCGTACGTGACGGAAAGCAACCGCTGGGTCGTCAAGGCGTCGGTAACGGGCAACACGCGTTCGGACTTCGGCGCGGTGGTGGGCGCGGGTTATCAGTTCTGACGTTGCTGGAGCGGTATTGATTGACCGATGGTGCCGGGCAGCCGCTGTGATGCCCGGCACTGGCGGGAAATCCGTGGCCCGGGGTGGATTTGTCTACCCCGGGCCATCGACGTTTGGTTCGCCACGAAGATCGACGTGGCTGCGCCGAGCGCGTCAGGCAGTCCATGCCGCTTGCGCTACGCTCGAGTCTCACTCGGGAAACAGCGGAACAACGGAGTCGGCAGGACGCAGCCGTCGATTCCGGCAACCGGCCACGCCAAATCGGTAAGGGTGACTTGCGATTCGGCAGATTGTGTGATTTTTATGAAAGAAAGCGTGTGGCCCGTGCCAAGTGCCCGCGTATTTCAAGCGTTACCGCCAAGGCGGGAAACAACGCCCGCCAACGCCGTCGATGGATGATTTATTCGCCGATAGTGGCGATAATCGTCGACTGGCGCAATGCAACCCGCGTTGAGCGTGTCCGAGCACGTCTTCCAATCCCGTATTGGCGCCGACAACGACAAATGAAAACGATGAAACCCGTCAACAAGATGCTTCCCGCGCAGCGCTTCGCGTTGCCGCGTCACCTTCGGCTGCCTGCGTTCGCGGCGCATACCGTCATGCCGTCTGCTTGTCCCGCTGGTTACGACGCCCGGTGCCGCTGAGCGCCCAGATGCGCCGCTCCATTCGTTCAACACAACCCGGCGTCTGAATCGGTCGCCCGGGCAATCGGTATCGCACTGCGATACCCGTCGGTGCATCCCGTGAAATCGCATCGGGTCACATGACGACGAATTACGGAATCGCACACGGGGGAAAAACACATGATCGGGAAGTTTGCGTGGCTGTCCGTCGTTTCGTTTCTGGTGGCGGCATGCGGGGATCGATCCGGGCACGCCGATACGGCATCGAATGCGCCATCGGCTGCGGCGTCGGCACCACACGCTGTCGCCGCAAGCGAGAAGATCCCGGCACCCGTGCCGCCGAGGCCCGGCCAGGTGCTCGAGGGCATTTACCAGAAGGACGCGCATGACGAGAGCACGATGGAGATCGCCAATGGAAGCCAGGCCTCGTACTGGTACGGCCACGCGTTCGACCTGAACGGCCATCACTACTTCACCGGCTTCGCTTACGACACGCCGAACAAGTACGCCGAGCAGGAGAAAACGGCCGCGCCCGCGCCCGACGCGCGGGTGACGCTCACCGAAGCCACCTTCGAATGGACCACGGACAGCGGCGTGGCCGGCTGGAACATGGTCGAGTCGGAACGCTCGATTGGCGAGTTCGGCGGCTATGAGAAGGCTGACGCGATCGACGACAAGGAGCCGACCGTGAGCACGACAACGCCGGACGGGCACATCGTGCTGGCGGTCCCGACCTGGTATCTGGCTTCCGGTACCCGGATCAAGTCGTTCAGCCTGTTCGTCTACCAGCGCACCAATGCGTCAAGCAATCCTGACGATACCGACTGGACTTATGCCGGCAACGTGTTTCGCGGCAACGACAACGGCGCGTCGTGCGATGCCGACGGCACCGGCAATCGCATCCCGTGCGTGGCCGGCGCGTCGACGCTGACCTTCGTGTCGACCGATCAGCGCGATTTGCCGCGTCTTCGCGTGGCGATGAAGGGGACGGGCATCGACAACGCCGGGCAGAAGAAATCCTACGGCGCCGCGGATGTCGTCGAATACCGGTTCAATCCGAAAACGAAGGTTTACGAAGCAGCGAAGACGTAGGGCGGCACGCAGCATGGCGTTTTCAACGATGGTTCCCCTTGTCCAGGAAGAGGATCGAATGGTGATGTCTGTCTCGAGAAAGAGCGTGTCGATGATGTGGGCGTGCGTGGCGATACCGTTCTTCGCCGGTTGCGCGAATGTCTGCTCCGTCATGGATTCCAGCCCGGTGTGCGCGACGATGTATCCCGGCCCGATTCAAAAGGCGGCCAAAGCGATGGTAGGGCAGCCGATATCGGTGGCGTTCAAGGCGTTCGGCCGCCCGTTCATCAATCATCCGCCGCTATCGCAGTCGCCGGAGTCGGCAAGCTATACCGGGAATTACTTCTGGGACAACTCGCGGGTCCACGTGAGCCCGAACCTGTCGTTCGTCCAGACCGGCAGCCAGTACGTCGGCAGTCATGTGGCCGGGGTGATTCCGGGCGGCAACGGCGTGGCGGAAATGCCGGTGTATCAGGACGACTATCAAGCGACGGGCTATTACGACCACGAAACCGTCCTCGACTACGTGTGCATGATCACCATCAAGACGAACCATGCCGACATCATCACGAAGGTGGACGTGGGCGGATGCCGGAAATGATGGGGTTCCGGCCCATCCCGGCCGAATGCGAGTAGCGCGATTCGCGGCGATCCCCTCCGCGCCCCGGCCCGCGGTTTCACGCGGGTTCGCGCGCTGTCCGGACGTGCGTCCAATGCGAGTTGTGGAAGGTGGGCGGCGGCTCGTATTCTGAATGCGCCGGGCGGAACGGCATGGGGCCTCCGCCGATCGACGCATGACAGAGACTCGCAATGACTGCCATTACGCACACCATGAAACTCAATCACCTGAGTTTCCCGTCGGCCGACACACTGGCGACGGCCCGATTCTTCGAGCGGCACCTCGGCTTCACGATCGCGGGAAGCTGGGACAAATCCTGGATCCTCAAGCGCCCGGGCTTCGACGTGGTGATCGATCACGTCGGCGACGGCGTGCCCGCCTGGCCGACGAATTTCCACGTCGGGTTCGAACTGCCGAGCTTCGATGACGTTCGCGCGTTGTTCGAGCGCTTCAGGGAAGAGGGCGTCGAGATGGTGACGGACGTCTTCAACAACGGGCGCGGTTCGCGCTTCTTCTGCCGCGCACCGGGCGGCGTGATGTTCGAACTGAACACGCGCGCGGATGCCGCGCCGGAATATCAACGCACGTTCGACGACTGACGCAGGCACGCGGCACGCCGCCTGCCGCCGCGCAGGACTTCAACAGCAAGAAACGGAGTGCCTGCCCGCGAACGGCCATCTACATTGCCGTGATGAACCTCACTCACGGGATGTGAAAACAATGACCTTACTCGAAGGGAAAGTCGCCATCGTCACCGGCGCGTCTACCGGCATCGGCCGCGCGATCGCGTTGATGTTCGCGGCGCACAGCGCATCAGTCGTATTGGGCGCGCGAAACGAAACCTCGCTGAACCAGGTTGCGGACGAAATCCGCCGTCAGGGCGGGCAGGCATGCGCATGCGCCGGCGATGTCTGTCACGTCGATACGCATCGACGGCTCGTCGCGACGGCCCTGCGCGCGTTCGGCGGTCTCGACATCGCGATCAACAACGCAGGGACGGTCGGGCCGCTCAAGCCGCTCGCCGACCTCTCGCTCGACGACTGGCAGCAAACGCTGTCGACCAACCTGACGGCGGCGTTTCTCGGAGCGAGCCATCAGATTCCCGCGATGCTCGAACGCGGCGGCGGTTCGATCGTCTTCACGTCCAGCTTCGTCGGAACCAGCGTCGGGCTTCCCGGCATGGCCGCGTATGGCGCGTCCAAGGCCGGCTTGACGGGATTGGTGAAGGGCATCGCCGCGGACTATGCGGCACGCGGGATCCGGGCCAACGCGCTGTTGCCCGGCGGGGTGGATACCGCGATGGGTGGCGACCGGGAGCAGAAGGAATGGGCGGCCGGGCTGCACGCGATGAAGCGTATCGCCCGCCCCGACGAGATCGCATCCGCGGCGCTGTTCCTGGCGAGCCCGATGGCCAGTTTCGTTACCGGCTCGGCGTTGTTCGCGGACGGCGGCAATGCGGCCGTGAAGTGATGTCCCGTTGGCGCACGCGCGCGCCGCGCTCAACGACCGGCGCGGGCCAGCCTGTCGATGACCGCGCGGGTGCGCGAAGGCTCGGTGATTTCCGTCCAGTGCAGATGCGCGTATTTCGGGTCATCGCGCAGGCCGGCGAACTTGACGCGATTCTTCGCGAACGTGGTGTATGACCACAGCAGCACCGACTCCCGTGAGAATGCCATCCGCAGCGACTCGCGGTTACCGTGCGAAAGCTCGGTGCGCATGAGTCCGCGGCTCAACGTGCGCCACAGCACCCGGGAGAACACCGTGCGCCGCCCGAAGTTCAGCCAGATCACGTGTGTCGCTCTCGACCAGAGCACGTCGCGCACGGCGCTGTAGTTCCCGTCGGCGACCCATCGGTCGCCGGCCGTTGCGGCCCGCACGGCGTTCTCGAACTGTTCCGGCGGCACGGCTGTCCAGTCGGGGCCCCAGTAGAGTCGATCCAGCTCGATGTACGGGCAGCCGGCTGCTGCCGCCAGTGCGCTGGAAAAGGTGGATTTCCCCGCTCCGCTGGTTCCAACGACGACGAAGCGCATGTGTTTGGCCGCGATTGAATTTTGAAGCCGCCCATTGTGCCTCATGCATCGATACGGTGCTGCGCCTTCGGTCGGTTCCGGGCAACTGGCACACCGGTTGTCGTGCGCGCCCCGATGTCCTCGATGTCCTCGATGCAATGGAACACGCCGTTCCGGACAGGTTCGAATTTTCCCCGGAATCGGCTCCGCGAGACGTCGTGACGACACGGCTCCCGAATGCTCGCGCTTGCGACGATAGCGAAGGGCATGAGGCGTCGTGCAGGCACTTTCAGCGTTTTGTACAATCTCGCGCGAGGGTCGGGCAGCGCACGGCCGCAACGAACGTCAACAAGAGCGAGAGAGAAACGATGGCGACCGAACTCCGGGGGCGGGCATGCATGCACGCGGGCGACGCTTGCGACGGAATCCCGACATGCGCGCATGGATGGGCAAGCACCGGGTGTGCGTCGCGAGCGGGACGAGGGCTGGCATGAGCGACAAACCCGTTCTTGCCGCCGGCGCACCGTGCGAACCTGCCGCGTCGGCTGTTTCCCTGATGGCGCTGGCGTGCCTGGTCGTCTTCATGGCGCAAATGGCGACGACGGTGTACCTGCCGTCGCTGCCTGTCGTCATGCGCGAACTGCAGATGACGCAAGGCGGCGCCGAATTCTCCATCTCCGCCTACGTGATCGGCGCGGCGTTGCCGGTGCCGTTCTGGGGCGCCGCCGCGGAACGCTGGGGCCGGCGTGGCCCGTTGCTGATTTCGCTGCTGCTGTTCGCCGCCAGCAGCCTGCTGCTCGCCAGCTGCACGGCCGCACCGGCGCTGCTCGTGTTGCGCGCCGTCCAGGGTATCGGGGGCGGCGGCGCGGCGATCATCGCCAGAATCGTCGTTCGCGACAACTGGCGCGGCGACGAACTCGCGCGACGCCTCTCCGTGCTGTCGATCGCGTTCATCACGGCGCTGGGCGGCGGCCAGTTCGTCGGCGGGCTGATCGGCCGGTACAGTCATTGGCAAACGGGTTTCGTGCTGATGGCCGTCATCGCCGCGCTGGCGATCGGCCTGTCTTACGCGCTGCCGTTGAAGGCGGGAAGCCGCACCGCTGTCACGTCGGGCATGGCCGGCACTTACTGGATCCTGCTGCAGCGCCCGGGCTTCCTGTGGCCAGCCTGCGCGGGCGGGTTGGGGTTCGCGACGACCGTGACCTTGCAGGAAGTGAGTCCGTTCGTGTTCCAGGACCATTTCAAGCTGGCCGTGACGAGCTTCGGCAGTATCGGCCTGCTGCTCGGCATCGCCTATTTCAGCGGCGCGATGCTGGTCAATCGCGTCGTGAGACGGTTCGGCGGGGTGCGGCTGATGCATGCCGGCGCCGCACTGCTTGCGCTCGCAACCACATTGATGCTGGCGTCGTGGCTGGGCGGCCTGCTGACGCATTTCACCGGCCTGTGGATCTTCATCGCGCTGTATTGCCTGGCGATTTTCGGCCAGGCCGTGCTGTTTCCGAACAGCATGGCGACCGCCGTCAGCGATGCGCACGAACATGGCGCGCATGCGATGGCCTTGTGCGGCTTCCTGCAGCAAGGACTCGCGGGCATCGCCGCGACAGCCGCGGTGCTGCAGCACCATGGCGGCACGTGGACGCTCGCCGTGTTCGTGCTGGGGGCGCTGACGTGGCTGGTGGTGCGGTTGAAGGTGAGGGGCGGGTAGGCCCGCGCACCGACCACTGCCTATCCGTCGCGAATCCGGATCGGTCGGCTCCGGCAAACCGCATCGAAATCGACAGCCCGCTGTTTGCGCGGGCATTCCGATGCAGGAGGAATGCGCGACGCGCATATGCCATGGGCGGCGCGACGCCGCTCAACCGGAAGATTCGTAGAAAGCATTATCTCGTGCGTCGATGGCCACGCTTCCACTACGAATTCAAAGGCGCTGCCATCAAAAGCGATAATCGACGAGACCTTGAAAATCGCATTGACGCACCGGGAACGGCAACAATCAAAATCAATATTTAATAAAGCAAATAGCATCTGCGCTTTACCGTTGCCTCACGTCGCCCGTTCTGCCGGACCCGCGCCACATAACGCCTTGCCCAAGTTGCACAAGGCTCGCCACACACATTTCACCGATGCATCGTTGCCGATATCGTCATCAATACCGACGACATCATTTCAGATTTCTCACCAAACCATGACCTGATTAACACAGATGACAGTAAAAATTAAACTGACAGAAAATATCTTGTAATTATAAAAATGACCTTCTAGCATCCCTCTGCGGTTCGTGACATGTCTTGGATCAAAGTTGTACTTGATGCATTCCTCGAACATCACCCACTTATAACCGGGGGATTACATGAAGAAACTGTCTCGTCTGCTGTCCATCTCCGCGATTACCGTCGCGAGTCTCAGTGCTTTTGCCCAGGCCGGCGACCAGTCGGCTACGGTCGACAAGGCACTGCAACTGATCCAGCAGAACCCGTCCGCCTTCAGTCTCGCGGTTGGCGGCACAGCACGCACGTTGAAGTTCGCGGGGCCGTCGGCGAGCGCGCCGACGGACGGCGATCAGTTCGAGGTACGCGACGTGATCGTCGATCCCGACGGCACCGAGCACGTGCGTTTCGACCGCTTCTACGCGGGCCTGCCCGTGATCGGCGGTGACGTTGTCGTCCATTCGAGCAAGGGGCAGTTGAAGCAGGCGAGCGTGACGCAGCTCGCGCCGGTCAATCTCGCCGGCACGATCGGCAAGGTCGGAAACCGTTCGGTGGTGCGCAACGCGCCCGACGTCGGCGCCGCCCGGGTCAAGCGCATCGCAGCCGCGCGTTTCAACTCGGACGTGCGCCGCGTCGATGACGCGGAACTGGTCGTGTTTGCACGTGACGTCGCGCCGACGCTGGCCTACGCGGTGCGCGTGTACGGCAAGGCGACCGACGCGCACGGCGATGCGGTGCTGTACTACGTCGACGCGCGTACCGGCACCGTGCTCGACGCGCAGGACCTGATCAAGACCGCCGCCGCGACCGGCACCGGCCGCTCGTTGTACTACGGCAACCTGACGCTCACCACGGACCAGACGGGCACGAACGCGTACCGGATGCTGGATCCGAGCCGCGGCTCCGGCTCGGTCTACGACGGCCGCGGCCTGACCTCGGACGATGTCGAGCAGGCGACCGACCTGCCGATCTTCACGAGCAGCACGAACGTGTGGGGCAACAACACGACCACCGACCGGCAGACCGTTGCCGCCGACATCGACTATGGTCTCGCATTGACTTGGGACTACTACAAGACGATGCACAACCGCAACGGCATCTTCAACGACGGCCGCGGCGTGAAGAGCTATGCGCACGTCGTCTTCAACACCGGCAGCGGCACGACCGGCGCGAATGCGGCGTGGCTCTCCTCGCGCGTGATGGTGTACGGTGACGGTCAACCGGGCACCAGCCTGCCGAAACCGGTCGTTTCGGTGGACGTCGCCGGGCACGAGATGAGCCACGGCGTGACCGAGGCCACGGCCAACCTGAACTATTCGGGCGACGCGGGCGGCCTGAACGAGTCGACGTCGGACATTTTCGGCACGCTCGTGAAGTACTACGCCAACAACCCGAACGATCCCGGCAACTACGTGATCGGTGCACGCGTGGTGAGCGGCGGCCTGCGCAAGATGTACAAGCAGGATCTCGACGGCCGCTCGTTCAGCTGTTACCCGTCCGGCGGATTCTCGTGGTCGAATCCGCGCCATGATCCGCATTACTCGTCGGGCGTCGGCAACCGCCTGTTCTACCTGCTGGCCGAAGGCCCGACGGTGCCGTCGACCGATACCGGCCTGACGAAGGCGCAGCTGGTCTGCAACGGCGATACGACCTTCAGCGGCCTGGGCCGCGAAAAGGCCGGCAAGATCTGGTACCGGACGCTGACCGTGTATCTGAACGCCAACTCCAGCTACCCGAACGCACGTCGTGCATCGATCCAGGCGGCAACCGACCTGTACGGTGCGAACTCGGCCGAAAGCGCAACGGTCGCTCGCGCCTGGAGTGCGGTCGGGGTGAATTGATCGCGCCTGTGTGAATGCGTTGAACGCCCGGAGATCGCGTGGCGGGTGCTTCGCTTCGGAGAAGGTCGAACCGATCGAAGCCACGCGACGCTCGGGCGAACGACGGATAGATGTTGATCGACCGCCTGCGATTGCAGGCGGTCGATTTTTTTGGAATCCGGCTTTCATTCCACCCGCCGCCTGTCTCGCTGATCTCGCCGCGAGTCGACACCTGTCGCGCCGTTCAAGCGTGATGCTCGCAGGCTACGCAGCAGCCCGCCGCCTTACCCATCGCCGGCGCCCAAGCATTTGATCGGCAAGCCATCGGCCACCCCCGACGCCCCGTCCCGCCGCGTTCCGGCACTTTTTCCCGGAAAAATATCTGCCGGGCAATCGTTTGCGCCCGGACGCGCGCCGTTCAGTTTATTCATCACATGCCGATATCTCGAAGGCGCTCCTGATCGAAGCGGCATCGCCCCCCGCCGCGTCGATCAGGAACGGCATCAGCCCATGCGACGGATAAGGGAAGAAAGGTTTTGGTGACAGTTTTAGGGTGCATCGTTTATCGGCACAATCACTGGCTGGTATTGCTTGCCGCACTGTTGTGCGGGGCCGGCTCGTGGGTCACCGCGCGCCTGTTCCAGCGCACGGTGAACACGTCCGGCACGCAGCGGCTCGGCTGGCACGTGCTGACGGCCATTTCGGCCGGCGTCGCGATCTGGTGCACGCACTTCATCGCGATGCTCGGCTTCGACGCCGGCGCGCCCGTGCATTTCAACCTGCCGCTCACGCTCGTGTCGCTGGCCATCGCGGTCGGCGGCAGCACGATCGGCTTCGCGCTGACGACCTGTCGCATCGTCAGGGTCGCGCCCGCGCTCGGCGGCGCGATCGTCGGCGTGGCGATCGTGCTGATGCACTACACCGGCATGCTCGCGTGGCGGGTCGAGGGGATCGTGTCGTGGGACGTCGGCTACCTGATCGCGTCGGTGCTGCTGGCGATGACCCTCGCGGCGCTCGCGCTGCACCTCGCGCTGCGGCCGTCGCCGCACGCGGTCAACCAGATGGCCGGCGTGCTGTCGCTCGCGATCCTCGCACTGCATTTCACCGGGATGGCCGCGCTGCGCATCACGCCGCTGACGCTCGACGGCAACTGGACCGATATCAGCGAGCTGCGCCCGCTGGCGCTGGCGGTCGCGGGCACGTCGCTCGTGATCGTCTGCACGGGGCTCGTGAGCTACGTGATCGACAGCAACGTGCGGGCCGAATCGCTCGAACACCTGCGCCGGCTGGCGCTGAGCGACATGCTGACCGGCCTGCCGAACCGGGCCAGCTTCAACGAGCGGCTGGACCTCGAGATCGCGCTTGCGCAAGAGCGCCGCACGAAGCTCGCGCTGATCGGCATCGACCTGAACCGCTTCAAGGAAATCAACGACCTGCGCGGCCACCACGCCGGCGACGAGGTGCTGCGCATCCTGGCTCGCCGCATGGCGAACCTGCTGCGCGAGGGCGAATTCGTCGCCCGCATCGGCGGCGATGAATTCGCGGCGCTCTGCCGGATGGACGACGACGCACGCCTGATGAATCTGCTCGAGCGGCTCGAGCCGGCGCTCTACAAGCCGGTCAGGCTGGACGACTACGAGGTCGTGCCGGGCGCGAGCTTCGGCGTCGCCATCTACCCGGACGACGCCACCACCAAGCCCATCCTCATCAACAACGCGGATCTCGCGATGTATCGCGCCAAGGGCAGCATCGCGCAAACGATCTGCTTCTACGAGCCGGCGATGGACCTGATCGTCCGCGCGCGCCGCAGCCTCGCGGCCGACCTGCGCCGCGCGGTGGCCGACAACCAGCTGAGCGTCCACTACCAGGTGCAGACGTCGCTCGCGACCGGCGAGATCCGCGGCTACGAGGCGCTGCTGCGCTGGCAGCATGCGACGCTCGGCACGATTCCGCCCGCCGAATTCATTCCGCTCGCCGAGGAAAACGGCGTGATCCTGGACATCGGCGCGTGGGTGCTGCGCGAGGCATGCGCGCGGGCGGCGACGTGGGAGCCGCCCTATGCGGTCGCAGTCAACGTATCGGCCGTGCAGTTCATGCACGCGGACCTGACGGCGCTCGTGGCGAGCGTGCTCGAAGAAACCCGCCTGCCGGCGTCGCGCCTGCAGCTGGAGTTGACCGAATCGACGATCTTCGCCGGCCGCGAGCGCGCGCTGGACACGCTGCGGCAGATCAAGGCGATGGGCGTGAGCATCGCGCTCGACGATTTCGGTACCGGCTATTCGTCGCTCGACACGCTGCGCTCGTTCCCGTTCGACCGCATCAAGCTCGACCAGTCGTTCGTCGCGGACGCGGAAGCGAAACCGCAGGATCGCGCGATCATCCGCGCCGTGCTCGCGCTCGGCAAGAGCCTGGGCATTCCGATCCTGGCCGAAGGCATCGAGACGCGCGACCAGCTTGCGTTGCTGGCCGACGAAGGCTGCGACGAAGCGCAGGGCTTCCTGCTCGGCAGGCCCGCCCCCCTCAACGAGATCGTCGGCAGCGGGCAGATCGCGCTGACCGGCGGCAACCGCGCCGGCGCGCCGGTTCCCGCGTCCGAATCGGCCGTCAACGCCGATCTCGACCCGGGCCCGCGCGGGTAACCCATGACGCCGGACACGGCAACCCGACCCCGGGTTGCAGCCCGCAGGCTCACATGAAAATCCACTACGCACGGATGGCAAGACTGGCAAGCATCGCGGCGCCGGCCCGGAACCCGGACCTGCTCGCGGCGCAATACCGGGTATTCGCCGGCCAGATCCCGGTGTCGTACCTGATCCTCGTCTCGAGCACCTGGAGCCTCGCCGTCACGCACCTGGGCAGCACGCCGTGGTGGCTGTCGGTCGCGATGCCGGCCGCGATGACACTCGCGGCGCTCGCGCGGCTGCTGCACTGGCACCGCACCCGGCTGCTGGAGCCCACGCCGGACACCGTGATCCGCGCGCTCACGGTCACGAACTGGCTGGTGATCCCGGTCGCAGTGACGTTCACCACCTGGGCGCTGCTGCTGTTCCCGTACGGCGACGCGTGGCAAAAGGCCCAGGTCGCGTTCTACCTGGCCATCACGGTGATCGGCTGCATCTTCAGCCTGATGTACCTGCGCACGGCCGCGTTGAGCGTGGCCGTGATCGTCAACGTCGCGTTCATCGCGTTCTTCATCTCGACCGGCCAGCCGACGCTCGTCGCCACCGCGCTCAACATGGCCTTCGTGTCGGCGGCGCTGATTGCCGTCATCTCGGTCAACTACCGGGGCTTCCTGCGCACCGTCGATGCGCAGGCCGAATCGCGGTTGCGCGAGCAGGCGCAGACGCGGCTGATGCGGATGATCGACGACATGCCGGTGGCCGTGATGACGGCCGACCCGGAGACGTTCCGCATCAACTACCTGAACGCGACGTCGCGCAACCTGCTGCGCTCGATCGAGCACCTGCTGCCGATCCGCGCGGACGATGCGCTCGGCGCGTCGATCGACTTCTTCCACCCGCACCCGCAGCACCAGCGCCGCCTGCTCGCCGATCCGGCGAACCTGCCGCATCGCGCGCGCATTCCGCTCGGGCCGGAAGTGCTCGACATCCAGGTCTCGGCCGTGCGCGACGCCGACGGGCGCTACATCGGCCCGATGCTGTCGTGGTCGATCGTCACGCAACAGGCCGAGGCGGAGGCGCGTATCCACCAGCTCGCGCATCACGATTCGCTCACCGGGCTGCCGAACCGCGCGACCTTCCTGGCCGAATTCGACGCGAGCCTGCGCCGCTCGGACAAGGTGCTCGGGCTGCTCTTCATCGACCTCGACGGCTTCAAGCTGATCAACGACGCGTGCGGGCATTCGGCGGGCGACGAGGTGCTGCGGCAGGTCGCCGAACGTCTGCGCGGGCAGTGCCCCGAGCCGGCGATGATGCTCGGGCGCATCGGCGGCGACGAATTCGCGGTGCTGCTGCGCGACACCGACGCGGATCGTGCGATGGGCGCGGCCGCGCGGCTCGTCGACACGCTCGTCGCGCCCTATGCGCCGTCGCCCGACCGGCCGTTCCGCATCGGCGCGTCGATCGGCTGCGTGCTGGCGCCGCATCACGGCAACGACGCCGGCGCGCTGCTGTCGCGCGCGGACATGGCGCTCTATGCGGCCAAGAAAGCGGGGAAGGGCACGTACCGGATGTTCTCGCCGGACATGGAAACGAGCGCGCAGGAGCGGGTCGCGCTCGAATCGAAGCTGCGCGTCGCGCTGGACGAGAACCAGGGGCTGTACGTGTTCTACCAGCCGATCGTCGATGTCCGGACCCGCCAGATCACGACGCGCGAGGCGCTGCTGCGCTGGCATCACCCGCGCGCCGGCTGGATTTCACCGGGCCGCTTCATTCCGGTGGCCGAGCGCGGCGGCCTGATCGACCGGCTCGGCCGCTTCGTGCTCGACCAGGCCTGCCGGGAGGCGGCACGCTGGCCGGACGGTGCGCGCGTCGCGGTCAACGTGTCGGCGGGGCAACTCGGCCACGGCACGATCGTGCCGACCTTCGCGGCGGCGCTGGCCGGCGCGGGCCTCACACCCGACCGGCTGGAAATCGAGGTGACGGAAACCGCGCTGCTGCACGATGAGGCCAAGGCCATCGCGGACTTGCGCGCGCTGCGTTCGATGGGTGTGCGCGTCGCTCTCGATGACTTCGGCACGGGCTTCTCGTCGCTCGCGCATCTGCGTGCGTTCCCGTTCGACAAGATCAAGATCGACGGCAGCTTCGTGCGCGATGCGGTCACGCGCCCGGACTGCGCAGCCGTCGTGCGCGCGGTGGCCGATCTCGGCAAGCGCCTCGGCGTGACGACCGTCGCGGAAGGCGTCGAGACGGAGGAACAGCTGGCGTGCATCACGGATGCCGGCTGTCGCGAGGTGCAGGGCTTCCTGATCGGCAGGCCCGCGCCGGGCGAGCAGGATGCACCGGCCATCCGCTGGATCGAGCGGGCCGCGCTGGCGGCGCAGGCCACGGCCAGGCAGGCGTAAGTGCCGGCGAGACCGCCGGACTGCCGAATACCCGATCCCGATCGTCAGGCGTCGGTGTGAAACGGCCGCCGCGTCTTCGGCACTGGCGCCCCTGCGTCTTTCAGCCGTCGGCGTTCACTTCAACGCGCCTTCGGCCACCAGCACTTCGTGTGCGGCCTTGAATGCGCTCAGGCCGTGCGGGATGCCCGAGTAAGCGGTCGCGTGCAGCAGCGTCGCCTTGATTTCATCCACGCTCACCCCGGTGTTGAGCGCCCCCTTGACGTGCAGCTTGAGTTCGTTGGTATGGCCGGCCGCCGTCAACATCGCGAGGTTGAGCAGGCTGCGGGTCTTGCGATCGAGCGTGTCGTCGCCCCAGGCCCATCCCCAGGCCCAGGCGGTCGTCGCGCGCTGGAACGACATCATGAAGGCGTCGGCCTTTTCCATCGACGCATCGACATATTCGGCGCCGAGCACTTCCCGGCGAATCGGCAACCCCTTCTGAAACAGCGCATCATCTTCGTTCATGATCGATTTCTCCTGTTGACGCACGAGCGTCCTTGAAAACCTGCCGTCACCGTCGGAACGAGGTCGGGAAGCGGGTGTTCGAACCCGTTCCGCGCGAACCTCGCCGACGACCGACACACCCGTTTACTCCAATACCTCCGCGGCTGCCGGGCACCCGCGGCGGTCACGCGAACCGTCCCTCGACGCGAACAGATAGCAGGCCAGTGCCGTGACGACGAGGCCCACCATCCACGACACGTCCGCGCCGCCGAGGACCGATGCCCACGGGCCGTGGAAAAAGCTCTCGTCCATGAACGGCACCTGGACCGCAATGCCGAACACGTAGATCGCCATGTTCCTGACGTTGAACGATCCGTATGCGCCGCCATGGCTGCCGACGATTTCGGCGACCCGATAGTGCCGGTCGTTGACGAGGTAGAAATCGATCAGGTTGATCGCGATCCACGGCGCGAGCACGATGCGCATCGCGAAGACCGCATTCAGGAAGATCGCGATGAAGTTGCTCGATGCCCACAGCGCGGTGGCGGTCGACGCAACCAGCAGGACCATCGACACGACGACGCGCACGCTGCGGCCGGGCACCCAGTGGGGCCGGAAGGTCTGCGCGGCGGTGATGAACGACAGCACCGCGCCGTACAGGTTCATCCCGTTGTGACCGATGATGTTGACCAGGAACAGAAAGATCAGCACGTAGCCGAACACGCCGGTCTGATCGCGGATCGCCTGCATCGCGTCCGTGGAATGCCCGGTGCTGACGGCCAGCACGCCGAACAGGAACGCGAAGATCGTGCCGAGCGACGTGCCGAAGTACGTGTATGCAAAGGTCTTCGCGAACCCGGTGGAGGCCGGAAGATAGCGCGAATAATCGGACGTATAGGGGGCGAAGCTGATCTGCCAGACCGCGCACAGTCCGAACATCGCGAACCAGTTGGCGAGATCGAACTGGCCTTGCTGGAGGATCCGGGCGTCGAGGTTCGGCGCCATCAGCGCGATGCCGACGACGAGCGCACCGCCCATGAACCACGCGCCCACCTTGTTGAAGCGGTGAATGAAGTGACAGCCGATCACGCCGACCAGTGTCGCGAGCACGGCGCCGACGACGGTCGCGACCGGCACGGGCACCGAAGGCGCCGCCGTGTGGAGCGTCTTGCCCGCGAGGATGATGTTCGACACGAAGAAGCCGAGGTAGATCAGCGTCGTGAATGCCACCACCAGCAGCGACCCGTATCGACCGAACTGCGCCCGGCTCTGGATCATCTGCGGTACGCCGACGAGCGGCCCTTGCGCGGAGGTGAGCGCATGGAAGATCGCGCCGAAGAACTGCCCGGCCGCGATCGCGAAAATCGCACTCACCAGATCGAGGTGGAACACCAGCACCGACGTGGCGCCGGAAATCACGGCCAGCGGCGCGACATTCGTGCAGAACCACAGGGTGAACAGGTCGGCCGGCTTGCCGTGCCGGGCCTCGGGGGCCACATAATCGATCGAATTGCTTTCGATAGCCAGAACGCCGCTATCGCTTTCCGGGTTTGTCATGCTGTCTCCATCCTTGTCGCCTGGTCATGCCGGAACACCGCGCACGTTCTCGCGCGCGGCCCGGCATGACCTTCGAGGCTTTTGATCGGTACTGCGGGTGAATGCGCGGTTGCTCAACGCATCACGAACGGGTCGCTGATCGGTTCGTCCGACGTGCGAAGCCACACGGATTTCGTCGTCGTGTATTCGAGCGCGGCGCTCAAGCCGCCTTCGCGGCCATGCCCCGACAAGCCGAAGCCGCCGAACGGCACGAGCGGCGACACCGCCCGATACGTGTTGATCCAGACGATGCCCGAACACACGCGCTTCGACACGCGGTGAGCGCGGGTCAGGTTGGTCGTGAAAATCCCGGCCGCGAGACCATAGGCCGTGCTGTTGGCCTTGTCGATCGCTTCCTGTTCGGATTCGAACGTGTCGACCGACAGCACGGGGCCGAACAGTTCCGTCGTGATGCTGTCGGCATCGTCGACGCCCGTGCAGTCCAGGATCGTCGGCGCGTAGTAATAGCCGTCGCGCTCCAGCTTCGTTGCACCGGCAAGCACTCGGGCGCCCTGGCGCACGGAACTCGCGACGACCGCCTCGATGTGGCGAAGTTGTCGCTCCGTGCAGAGCGGCCCGTATTCCGTTGCCATCTCGCCGGGCGAACCCACGCGAATGCGCGATACGCGTTCGACCAGCAGCGCGAGGAACCGCTCCTTGATGGAGGCTTCGATCAGCAGACGCGAACCCGCCACGCAGCTTTGGCCGCTCGCGGCGAAAATTGCGGCCACCTGCGCATTCACCGCGCTCTGGATATCGGCATCGGCGAACACGATGAACGGCGATTTGCCGCCGAGCTCCAGCGACACTTTCGCGAGATTGTTCGCCGTGTTCCGCACGATGTGGCGCGCCGTCTCGGGGCCGCCGGTGAACGCGACCTTGTCGACGCCCGGGTGGCTGCTCAGCACCGCGCCGCATTCCGGGCCGAAGCCGGTGATCACATTGACGACGCCTGCCGGAAAGCCCGCGTCATGTACCAGCCTCGCGAATTCGAGCAACGGCCCCGGCGCTTCCTCGGACGCCTTGAGCACCACCGTGCAGCCGGCCGCGAGGGCCGGCCCGACCTTGACCGCGGACAGGAACAGCTGGCTGTTCCAGGGCACGATCGCGGCCACCACGCCGACGGGCTGCCGTTCGAGCCAGACCTGCATGTCGGGCTTGTCGACGGGGATATGGCTGCCTTCGAGCTTGTCGGCGATGCCTGCGTAGTACCGGTAGTACTCCGCGACATAGGCGATCTGGCTCGACGTTTCCCGGATGATCTTGCCGGTGTCGGTCGTTTCGATTTCAGCGAGCCGCGGCGCCGCCTGTTCGACGAGATCGGCGAGCTTGTGCAGCAGCTTGCCGCGCGCCGACGCGGACAGTCCGGCCCATTGCGGATCGGTCAATGCGCGGCCGGCCGCCGCGACCGCGCGGTTGACTTCGTCGGTGCGCGCTTCCGGCATCTGTGCCCACACCGCGCCGGTCGCGGGATTCACGCTGCCGAACGTCGCGGCGCCGGGCTCGAACCGGCCGTCGATATACAGCTGAAAATGCACATTCATGGCATCGGGACCTTATTGGAACGCAGGCATCACGTCGTGGATCATCCGCTCGAGCGAAGCCTTCTTGCGCTCGAAGCTCATGCCGGTGTCGATCCAGAACGAGTACTCGTCGAAGCCGAGCGCTTCGTACGCCTTCAGGCGCGCGATGACTTCCGCGGGCGTGCCGATCACGTTGTTCTTGCGCATCGCTTCCGGCGTATAGAACGGGTGCGCGGCGATTTCCTCGTTGCTGAGCGGCTTGATCATCCCGCGGCTGATCGGACGCTCGTTCTTGAACCATGCGCCGAAGTAGTTGTAGAACACGTTGACTTCGTCGGCGGCCACCTGTGCGTCGTCCTCGCTGCTCGCCACGTAGGTGTGACGCAGCAGCATGATCTTCGGGCGCGGCATGTCGCTGAATTTCGCGCACGCGGCGTTGAAGTGGCCGACCAGCTTCTCGACTTCCTCGTCGCCGAAGTGCAGCGGCGTGACCTGCACGTTGCAGCCGTTCGCCACCGCGAACTCGTGGCTGTTCGGATCGCGCGCGGCCACCCAGATCGGCGGATGCGGTTGCTGCAGCGGCAGCGGCGACGACGTCGTCGCCGGGAACTGCCAGAACTCGCCGTCGTGCGCGTAATCGCCTTCCCACAGCTTCTTCACCGCCGGAATGAGTTCGCGCATGCGCTGCCCGGCGCCCCATGCATCGAGCCCCGGCATCAGGCGCTCGTATTCGAACGAGTATGCGCCGCGCGCGATCCCGAGTTCCAGGCGGCCGCCCGAGATGATGTCGGTCATCGCGGCTTCGCCGGCGAGCTTGATCGGGTGCCAGAACGGCGCGACGACCGTGCCCGTGCCGAGCCGCACGCGCTTCGTCTTGTTCGCGAGATCGGCGAGGTTGATGAACGGGTTCGGCGCGATCGTGAAGTCCATGCCGTGGTGCTCGCCGGTCCAGACCGCGTGCATGCCGCCACGATCGGCGATCTGGCACAGCTCGACCATTTCGTCGTACAGCTGCTTTTGGCTGGTCTGGTCGGAGACGCGCTCCATGTGAACGAAAAGCGAAAAACGCATGATGTGACCTTTCAGGAAAGAAGCGGGCGGACGGTGCCGGTGCTGTGGTCGCCGAAGTAGAGGCCGTAGCTCTTCAACTGGCTTTCCCTGCGATAGCGTTCGAGCATGCTCGCGAGGGCGCTGTCCTGGAACGCGTCGGTCTCGATGTCGTCGAGGCTCACGAATTCGCCGGCGACCGCCGCTTCGTCCGGTGCGCTGCAGAGGAACGAGATGTACTGGTAGTGCGTCTCGGTATTGTTGTAGACCGAATAGATGAAGCTTGCCGATGCGTCCGGCTGGTAGCGCCGGAAGAGTTCGGCGAGCGCCTTGTCGGCGCCTTCGTTGCCGATCTCCTTCGTGGGCAGCGCCCACTTGCCGTCGGCCGTCTTCACCATGAGCACCTTGTCGTCGCGCGTGATGATCGCGCTGACGATCACCTTCGGCCCGGCGATGACTTCGGCCGACACCTTCGCCGGCGTGAAATAACCGCCGCGGTAGTAGCCGAGGCCCGCGAAGCCGGCGGAATGGAACGCCTCGACCTTGCCGACCAGCAGCGCGTGATCGCCCGCATCGATCACCGCGTGCGTCGTGCAGTCGAACCATGCGCTGACGTCGGCGATAAGCGGATTGCGATGGGCGCTCAGTTGCCAGTCGACCTGCGCGAAGCGATCTTCGCTGGGTCGGGCAAACGTGTTGGACAGGTCCTTTTGTCCCTCCGCGAGAATGTTGATCGCGAAGTGGCCCGTGGTGGAAAACGTCTGGTAATTGCTCGACGTCTTCGCGATGCTCACGAGCAGCAGCGCGGGGTCCAACGACACGGACGAGAACGAATTCGCGGTGAAGCCGAGCGGCTGGTCATCGTCGCGCGCGGTGGTGACGATCGTCACGCCCGTCATGAACGCGCCGAACGCGTCGCGCAGCTCCCGCGTATTGATCGTCGGGGCTTCCTGGCTGGTTGCTTGGCTCATGTCACACTTCCGATTTCAGGGTTTCCGCCTGTGGCTCGGTCTGCAACCAGGCACGCAGGGCGCGATTGACTTCCTCGGGCGCGGTCAGGTTCACCATGTGGCGCTCGTTCTCGATCACGACGGCCTTCCCGTCGTGTGCGGCCTGCGCCATCTGCCTGGCCATCTCCGGCGTCGAATTCGGGTCGTCCGACCCGGTGAGCACGAGAGCAGGGCAGGCAATCCGGTGCCAGCCGTCCGCATACACTTCGTCGCCCTTCGCGAACGCCGTGTACGCGGTGGCGTAGCCCGCCAGGTCGACGGACTGCAGCCAGGATTCCACCTTCTGCGCAGCGGCTTGCTGCGCTTCGTCGGCGTTGAACCAGCGGCGCAGCGGCGTTGCCACGTCGATGGTTCCCGAACGCAGTTCCGCGGCGCGTTGCAGCACGGCTTCGCGTGCCTGCTCGGTGCGGCGGTAGACACCGTTCAGCACGGCCACCCGCTTGACCAGATCGGGGCGCGTGACGGCCACACCGGCGGCAATCAGCGAACCCATCGAGTGGCCGGCCAGGTTCACGGGGCCGGCGTGAAGCGCTTCGATGAACTCGATCGCCCACTGCACGAACTGCTGCAGGTCGGCGTCGGCGTCGAGTGCATCGCTCGTGCCGTGGCCCGGCATGTCGACCGAGATCACGCGGAATTCGCGCGACAGGTCGGCGATCTGCGGATACCACGCGTTCGCCTGCATGCCCACGCCGTGAATCAGGACCAGCGGCTCGCCGGCCCCCTGGTCGAGATAGTGGGCGACGCGATTATTTGACAGCGGCAGGGTTCTTGACGTCATTTCCGAGCTCTGCGAGATCTTTGTAGCGGTCGCCGATGCGGTGATGCGGACGGCCGTCGGTGGCGGCGCCGATGGCGATGACCAGTTCGTCGGCGGCCGGTGCGTCCGGAATCGAGAACTGGAGCGTCAGGTAGTGGGAACGGCGGCCTTCGTCGTTCTTGTCCATCATCGGGATCAGCAGCGGCGCATTGGCCGGGCCGCGCGTGTTGTTGAACGCGAGGTACGACTTCGCGCCGACGGCCGTGCGATAGGTGTTGCCGAAATGCAGCGTGTGGATCAGCGCGGACGCGTGCTCGATCTCACCGTCGAGGCCGACGATCGCACTCTTGCCGAACGCTTCGACGGCGTCGCCCGAACCGGCTTCGTCGAGAATCAGTTTGGTCAGGTGTTCGCTGAGTTGCGGCGCAATTGCGCGAATCTCCGGCGACAGGTCCTCGACATATCCGCGGCCCGCCCACGGGTTCTTGATCACGGCGACCGCCCCGATCATCTTCAGCGGCTTCGCCGCGACCTTGTCGCCATCGACGTATAGGGTTTCGACATGGAGGACGGATTTCCGAATCAGGCTCATGGCACCTTCCTTTCGTGCGTTGATTGTGGAATTCATTGTGGTATACCATGTTACGGCATGCCATGAGTGTTAACCCTCGTCCGGAAATTTCTCGAAAATGGAGGTGGAAAATGACTGCGTACTGGATTGCTCACGTGACGGTGCTGGATCCCGCGAAATACAAGGACTACACGGATATCGCGCCGCAGGCGTTCAGGAAGTTCGGTGCCGTTTTTCTCGCACGCGGCGGCGCGTCGCAGGTGCTGGAGGGGGAGTCGTTCGAGCGCCACGTGGTGATCCGCTTCGACGACATGAAAACGGCGCTCGCGTGCTATCACTCGCCCGAATACCAGGCGGCGAAATCGAAGCGGGACGGGCATTGCCGAGCGCAGATCGCGATCGTCGAAGGACTGGAAGGCTGATCCGCGCGCTGATGGCGGGTGGAGGGCCAAGGGCCGAGGCCGCGCGGGATGGAAAGCCCGCTGACAGTTAGGTCATAATATGGCATTCCATGCCTGCGCCCGGCTCCTGGCCGGCCGCAGGCCACCTACCTGTTTCCCGAGTGCCGCCCATGCAAGACCTCAAGATCGACCGCAATGCCAAGACCCTGCGTGAACTGACGCTCGACAAACTGCGCGGGGCGATCGTGCAGGGCTATTTCCGGCCGGGCGCGCGGCTCGTCGAGCGCACGCTGTGCGACGAACTCGGCGTGAGCCGCACGGTGGTGCGCGAGGTGCTGCGCCATCTGGAGACCGAAGGGCTGGTCGAAACCGTGTCGCGGCAAGGGCCGGTCGTCGCGCGGCTCGATCCCGCGCAAGTGGGCGAAATCTACGAGTTGCGCGGCCTGCTCGAAGCCAATGCCGCGCGCGCCTGTGCCGAGGGCGCGACGCCCGACGTCGTGCGGCAACTGCGCGAGGTCCGCGCGGTGATCGAAGATGCGTTCGAGAAGCGCGAGTTGCCGCGCGTGCTCGAGTACACCGAACGCTTCTACGAAACGCTGTTCGAAGCGGCCGGGAAGCAGGTGTCGCTGACGGTCGTCAAGACGCTCAACGCGCGCATCAACCGGTTGCGCGCGCTGACCATCGCGATGCCGGGGCGCGGCGGCGACTCGAACGCCGAAATGAATCGCCTGCTCGACGCGATCGAGCGGCGCGACGGCGACGCGGCGTCGGCGGCATCGGCCGCGCACATCAAACGGGTATCCGAGCTGGCTTTGGCGGCGCTCGCGCAGCAGAACGAGGCCGTCACCGACAACTGACGGAATCCTGCGCGCGGAATTCGACCCGCGCGGTTCGACACGAAAGGCCGCCGGCACACCAAGCCGGCGGCCTTTTGTTTTGTCCGCTGTTTTATCTGCTGATTCGACTCATGGTATTCCATAATACTGTGCACATTGTTGTGGGCCATAAGATGGCATACCATAATCTCATCAGGTAACGCAGCGATCACGGGAGAACGCCATGGCTGAGTCGATGACCGGACAAATCGCGGAACACGCATTCGACACGCCGGGATTGCGTCGTGCGCTCGGCGCGCGCGCCCACGTGGGCGCGATCCTGGAACATCGCGACGGGCTCGTGCTCGTCGACACCGCGCAAGGTCTGCGGTTGCCGGCCGGCATCAAGCTCGAACCGGCCAGCGACCCGGCGAGCCTGCGCGGCGTGCTCGCGAAGCTCGGGCTCAACGCGCATCTCGACTTCCTGTTCGCGGTGTTCGAGGCGAGCGACGAGCGGCAGCCGGGCGTACACGTCTATTACCGCGGCCGCGTGATTCACACCGGTTCCCCGTGGTTCGACGACAGCATCCGCATCGTCCCGCTCTGGCAGATTCCGTGGCACGACATCACCGACGCCGCCGTGCGCTCGATGCTCGAACGCTATGTGCGGGAACGCAGGCAGGACGCGTACGGCATCTATGTCGGCGATGCGGAAGCAGGCACGGTGCAGACCCTCGCGCTTGCACATTGAGGACACCTGCCTGAACCCGAAAGCCGATGCGCAGCCTGCACCGGCGCCATCGCGGCGAAGCGATGCAAAACAAGATCATGAAGCCGGCGCGATCTGCGTCGCCGGCCCGAATACGCGTGTTCGGATGGCTGCCGCCCCGGTGGTCGCGATGCGCAACCGTTTCCCCCTGGAGAGAGACCATGAGCAGCAGAAGCCTTTCACGTTTCGCCCCGATGGCCATGCTATGCGCGGCGACGCTGGCCGCGGCGCCGGCACTGGCCGCGGAGCCGATCGTGTTCACGAGCTGGGGCGGCACGACGCAATCGTCGCAGCAGAAGGATTGGGCGCAGCCGTTCACGCAGGCGAGCGGCATCAGCGTGCTGATGGACGGGCCGACCGACTACGGCAAGCTCAAGGCGATGGTCGACAGCGGCAACGTGAACTGGGACGTGGTGGACGTGGAGGGCGACTTCGCGTACGCGGCCGCGCAGGCCGGCCTCGTCGAGCCGATCGATTACTCGGTGGTGAAGAAGGACGAGCTCGACCCGCGCTTCTCGACGACCCACGCGGTGGGGAGCTTCTACTACTCGTTCGTGCTGGGCTTCAACAAGTCGAGCTTCAAGGGCGCGCAACCGCAGTCGTGGGCCGACCTGTTCGATACGAAGAAATTTCCTGGCAAGCGGACGCTCTACAAGTGGTCCGCGCCCGGCGTGCTCGAAATCGCACTGCTGGCCGACGGCGTGCCGGCGAACAAGCTCTATCCGCTCGACCTCGATCGGGCCTTCAAGAAACTCGACACGATCAAGAGCAACATCGTGTGGTGGAGCGGCGGCGCGCAGTCGCAACAGCTGCTCGCATCGGGCGAGGCGCCGATGGGCATGTTCTGGAACGGGCGCCTGCATGCCCTTGCACAGACCGGCGTGCCGGTCGGTATTTCATGGAACCAGAACCTGACGGCCGCCGACATGCTCGTGATTCCGAAGGGCGCGAAGCACAAGGCCGAAGCGATGAAGTTCCTGGCGGCGGCCACCAGCGCCCAGGCGCAGGCGAAGTTCGCGGCGGATACGGGTTACGCACCGATCAACGTGAAGTCGGCGGCGATGATGCCCGCCGCGGTAGCGAAGACATTGCCGGATCAGTACAAGGACTCGCAGATCAACCTGGACATGAAGTACTGGGCCGACCATCGCGATGCGATTGCGAAGCGCTGGTATGCGTGGCAATCGAAGTAGCACGACCCGACGTCAACGCGATTGACGCAGGCATGCCCCGACCCGGCCGCGATGCTGGCGGTGCATGACTGAAACAGGAGAGATGCAGGAGACACCATGCCCAATGTTCTGAGTACCGTCGCTCATCCGCCGGCGAAGGCCGCGCGCCGGCGGCCCGACTGGCGCAACATCCGCTTGCTGATCCCGGCGATGTTGCTGCTCGCGATTTTCTTCCTGCTGCCGGTGCTGTCGCTGCTGTTGCGCAGCGTGCTCGAGCCGGCGCCCGGCTTGCAGAACTACGTGCAGTTGCTCGGTTCGACCACGTACCTGCGCGTGTTCGGGAACACGTTCCTGGTTGCGACCGTCGTGACGGTGGTGACCGTCGCGATCGGCTTTCCGACCGCGTGGCTGCTCGCCATCGCGCCGAAGAAGCTGAGTTCGGTGCTGTTCTCGATCCTGCTGCTGTCGATGTGGACCAACCTGCTGGCGCGGACGTTTGCGTGGATGGTCCTGCTGCAGGCGACCGGGCCGATCAACCGGGTGCTGATGGCGCTCGGCATCGTCAGCGAGCCGCTGGCGCTGGTGAACAACCTGGTCGGCGTGACGATCGGCATGACCTACATCATGCTGCCGTTCCTCGTGATGCCGCTGCACGCGACGCTGCGCAGCATCGACCCGTCCACGCTGCGCGCCGCCGCAGTCTGCGGCGCGAGCCGCTGGCAGGCGTTCTGGCGCATCCTCGTTCCGCTCGCGATGCCCGGCATTGCGTCGGGCGCGTTGATGGTGTTCGTGATGGCGCTCGGCTATTTCGTGACACCGGCGCTGCTGGGCGGCGCGCAATACATGATGCTGGCCGAACTGATCGCGCAGCTCGTCCAACAGTTGCTGAACTGGGGGCTCGCCGGCGCCGCGGCACTGGTGCTGCTCGCGGTGACGCTTTCGCTCTATGCGCTTCAGCTGCGCTTCACGGGCGCTGCGCGCACCGGTATGGGAGGTCGCTGACATGTTGCTCGATTTCGACCGTCTGGGTGCAGTGCGCTGGCTGTTGCTGTCGGTCGGCGGCGCGGTCGCCCTGTTTCTTCTGCTCCCGATCCTGTTCATCGTCGCGCTGTCGTTCGGCGATTCGCAGTGGCTGATCTTCCCGCCGCCGGGCTGGACGCTGGACTGGTACCGCCAGTTGTTCACCGACGCGGGCTGGCTCGATTCGCTGATGACGAGTGCCAAGCTCGCCGTCATCGTGACCGTGCTGTCGGTACTGATCGGCTTTCTCGCATCGCTGGCGCTGGTGCGCGGCAAGTTCCGCGGCCGCGCCGCCGTGCAGGCGTTCTTCCTCACGCCGATGGTGCTGCCGGTGGTCGTGCTGGCCGTGGCGCTCTATGCGTTCGTCCTGCGCGTCGGCCTGGACGGCACGATGACGGGCTTCGTGATCGGCCACCTGATCATCGCGTTGCCGTTCTCGATCATTTCGATCAGCAACTCGCTCGCGAGCTTCGACACCGCACTCGAGGATGCCGCGCTGATCTGCGGCGCGTCGCCGCTCGAAGTCAAGCTGCGCGTCACGATACCGGCGATCCGGCTGGGTTTGTTCGCGGCCGCGATCTTCTCGTTCCTCGCGTCGTGGGACGAAGTGGTGGTGTCGATCTTCATGTCGAGCCCGACCTTGCAGACGCTGCCCGTCCGTATCTGGGCGACGCTGCGCCAGGACCTGACGCCTGTCGTCGCGGCAGCGTCGTCGTTGCTGGTCGGCTTGACGACCGTTCTGATGTTGGTGGGCGCGATGCTGCGCCGCCGCGCTCGATAAGTGAGGTGACCGAGCCATGACTTCCGCATTCCTGCAAATCCAGCGCCTGCGCAAGACCTACGACGATGTCGTCGCGATCGACCAGGTGTCGCTCGACGTCCGAAAGGGCGAATTCATGACGTTCCTGGGGCCGTCGGGCTCCGGCAAGAGCACCACGCTTTATATCGTCGCCGGCTTTCAGGAGCCGACCGAGGGCCGGGTGCTGCTCGACGGCAAACCGCTGCTCGCCGTTGCGCCGAACAAGCGCAATATCGGCATGGTGTTCCAGCGCTATACGCTGTTTCCGCATCTGACCGTCGGCCAGAACGTCGCCTTTCCGTTACGGGTGCGCCGCCAGCCGGAATCGGAAATCCGGAAGAAAGTCGACAAGATGCTGGAGCTCGTCCATCTGTCGGAATTCCGTGACCGCATGCCGGCCCAGTTGTCCGGCGGGCAGCAGCAACGCGTGGCGATTGCGCGCGCGCTTGCCTACGATCCGCCGGTGCTGCTGATGGACGAGCCGCTCTCCGCGCTCGACAAGAAGCTGCGCGAAGAAATCCAGCTCGAACTGCGCCGCATTCACCAGGAAACCGGCGTCACCATTCTCTACGTGACGCACGACCAGGAGGAGGCGCTGCGACTGTCGGATCGAATTGCCGTGTTCAACAAGGGCTGCATCGAGCAATGCGGGACGGGCGAGGAACTCTATGCGAACCCGGCTTCGCGCTTTGTCGCGAACTTCATCGGCAACTCCAATTTTCTTCCGGTGCGCGTCACGTCGGGCGGCGCCGCACAATCGAGCGCGGTGTTCCCGAGCGGCCACGCGGTGGCGACCGCGGGTAATGCGTCCGTCGCCGTCGGCGGGGACGGCACGCTGATGGTGCGTCCCGAGCAGATACGCATCCGCGCGGCCAATACGGTCGATCCGGTCGATGCGGCGCGCGGCACGGCCGGCTTGCCGGTGACCGTGCGCGACATCACGTATCTCGGCGACGCGATGCACTATTCGGTCACGACGCCGTGGGAGCAGGAGATCTCCGTCCGGATGCCGGCGGGCGATCACCGGGACAGCGGCATCGTCGTCGGCACCCACGCGCTGGTGGACTGGGACGCACGCGACGTGCGCCTGTTTGCGCAGGCATGAACCGGTAGCCGGCGATGCACGAATCGTTTCCATCCCTGAAGGTCGAGCGCCGTACGACCACGCTGCGGGAACTCGTCCTCGAGAAAATGCGCACGGCCATTCTCGACGCGCGCTTCCTGCCGGGCGACCGGCTCGTCGAGCGGACGTTGTGCGAAGAACTGGGCGTGAGTCGTACCGTCGTCCGCGAGGTGTTGCGCCATCTGGAAGCGGAAGGGCTGGTCGATACGGTGCCCAACCAGGGCCCGATCGTCGCCGTGCTCGATCTCGACCGGGCAGCCGAGATCTACGAGATTCGGAGCTTGCTGGAGGGCGAGGCCGCTTCGGCATGTGCGCGGCTGGCGGACGAACGCACGATTGCGGAACTGGAAGCGCTGATCGATCGCATCCGGGATGCATTCGAAAGCCGGGATTACCGCAGCGTCCGGATGCTCACGACGTCCTTTTACGAGCGCATGTTTCTCGCGGGGAAAAAGCAGGTGGCGTGGGAAATCGTGCAGTCCCTGATGGCGCGGATCAACCGCCTGCGAGCGATGACGATTTCGTCGGACGATCGCGGGCACCAGGCGGTCCAGGAGATGCGCCTGATCGCGGCGGCGATACGGGCCGGAAACGCCGCGGCGGCGAGCGAGGCGGCGATCGCGCACGTCAGCCGGGTCGCCGAAATTGCCCGGACGCTGTTGGCGGAAGGGCACGGGAGCGCCGGCGGGAAGCACGACGAATGATCGCGCCGGCGCGTCGATCGGACGGGTTGACGCGGAAGCGCTTTTTCAGGCTCAAGTCCGTTCTGAACGGGTTGCAATGCTTGACCCGGCGTCGGAGCGTCATGGCAGTCGACATGCCGCTCCGACGCCGGATTTCATATTGGGTCACCCAATACATTTCTCTGCGAGTCGAGGAACGATGATGGAATTTGGAAGCGCGTTGAAGGATCCGGCGCTGTTTCGGCAACAGGCCTACGTGAACGGCGAATGGCAGGCCGCAGCAAGCGGCGAAACCTTCGAAGTCCGGGACCCGTCAACCGGAGACCTTGTCGGCACGGTGCCGTTGATGGGCACGGCCGAGACGCGTCACGCGATCGAAGCCGCGAACGCCGCCTGGCCGGCCTGGCGCAAGAAGACCGCGAAGGAACGTGCGGTCGTCCTGCGCAAGTGGCACGACCTGATGATGGAAAACGCCGACGACCTCGCGTTGATCCTGACGACCGAGCAGGGCAAGTCGCTGGCCGAGGCGAAGGGCGAGATCGGCTATGCCGCGTCGTTCCTCGAATGGTTCGCGGAAGAAGGCAAGCGCGTGTACGGCGACACGATCCCGACACCGGCGAGCGACAAGCGCATCGTCGTGACGAAGGAAGCGATCGGCGTATGTGCGGCGATCACGCCGTGGAACTTCCCGGCGGCGATGATCACGCGCAAGGTCGGCCCGGCACTCGCCGCCGGCTGCCCGATCGTCGTGAAGCCGGCCGAGGCGACGCCGTTCTCCGCACTCGCGATGGCCGTGCTGGCCGAACGCGCGGGCGTGCCGGCCGGCGTGTTCAGCGTCGTCACGGGCGACCCGAAGGCGATCGGCGGCGAGCTGACGTCGAACCCGATCGTGCGCAAGCTGTCGTTCACCGGCTCGACGCCGGTCGGCCGCCTGCTGATGTCGCAGTGCGCGGCGACGGTCAAGAAAGTGTCGCTGGAGCTCGGCGGCAACGCACCGTTCATCGTGTTCGACGACGCCGATCTCGACGCGGCCGTGCAGGGCGCGATCGCGTCGAAGTACCGCAACAGCGGCCAGACCTGCGTATGCACGAACCGCTTCTACGTGCATGAAGCCGTGTACGACTCGTTCGCGCAAAAGCTCGCGGCAGCCGTTGGCCAGTTGAAGGTCGGCCGCGGCACGGAGCCGGGCGTCACGCAAGGCCCGCTGATCAACGAAGCGGCGGTGCTGAAGGTCGAGGCGCACATCGAGGACGCGCTCGCGAAGGGTGCGACCGTCGTGACGGGCGGCAAGCGCCACGCGCTCGGCCACGGCTTCTTCGAGCCGACCGTGCTGACGGGCGTCACGCCGGCGATGAAGGTCGCGAAGGAAGAGACGTTCGGGCCGCTCGCGCCGCTGTTCAAGTTCGGCAGCGACGACGAAGTGATCCGTCTCGCGAACGACACCGAGTTCGGCCTGGCCGCGTACTTCTACAGCCGCGACATCGGCCGCGTATGGAAGGTGGCGGAAGCGCTCGAATACGGGATGGTCGGCGTGAACACGGGCCTGATCTCGAACGAAGTCGCACCGTTCGGCGGCGTGAAGCAGTCCGGCATGGGGCGGGAAGGTTCGCACTACGGTATCGACGACTACGTCGTCATCAAATACCTGTGCCTGGCGGTTTGATCCGGTCAATCGCAACTGCGGTGCCGGAGTCATCCGGCACGCAGTCGGAGCGCACCAGGGCGCCCCGCGTGACCGTCATGTTGCTCAGCCGGCCGTTTCAAGCCCAAGCCGTTCGGCAAGCCGGTCATCGTCGAAATCCCGAACGACAACCGCTCCGCGCGTGGTCAAAACGTTCGCCTTCGGCGCTGTACCGATACCGATGAATTCGAGGCCCAGATGATCGGCGACTTCGAGATCCCAAAGCCCGTCTCCGACGGAAACAATCCGGCAAGCAGATTCGACGCCATGGTATTGCCGGGCACGCTCGACGGCCGCGGCGACAAGATCCGTCCGTGACGGGTACTCCGACGCCGTCACCAGCAGGGGGGCGTCGAACGGAATCCCCACGGCCTGCAGTTTCCGTTCGCTGACGCGCCGTACGCCGCCCGTCGCAAAGACGATTCCCCAGCCCGCAGCCCTCGCCTCCCGCACGAACCTGCCGGCACCGGGGATTTCCTGAAGTGCCTGACGGGAAAGCGCATCCACGAAATGACGGTCGATGTCCTGCTCGAAAGCAGCGACAGCCGATGCGTTCATCGGGCTCCAGCCATTGGACGACAGTGCGTGCGCGAGGATGCCCGTGTCGGTGTGATGCGGATAGCGCCCCCAGTCAGTGTCGAGGGCAGGCAGGTTCAACGCCAGCAGCGCCGCCAGGAACGCAGACTGATGCATGGCGACCGAATCCGTCAGCGTGCCGTCGATATCCAAAACAAGTATGTGTTCGGTTTTCATTGAATGACATCGCGAAAGGGACGGCGTGCAGGTTTTCCAGAACCGACCGGCCGGTTCGATCGGTGGGCCGGCAAGCCGCTATCATAGGCACCCGGGATGCCGAATGCCAACGCTTCACTCATCAATAACAAGGAACTCCGATGGCGCATCGCATGTACATGTTCAATCTGCAAGACGTCGGCCCGGCCGACACGCCATGCCTGAACATGGTCGAGTGGAACTACGACTTCCCGACGGTGTTGAGTCCGCTGCTCGCGTCGGCGCCATTTCTTGCACGCAATCGTTGCAACGATACCGGCGACGACGACGGGATTTATGCCGAAGCGGAAGGCGGCAAGGCACGGATGGCCAGGCTGTACGCGTTCCTGGAACGCCATGCCGACCACCTGATCGACGATCTCGACGCATTCCGGGACGCAAAGCGACGGATGTTCGCATTCCTCGAGAATCGGGCGGTGCATCGCTACTTTCACCTGAACGGATGGGATGTGTTCAATCTGTCGGTGGACCCGCACGTCGATCAGGCCCGGATGCTACTGGCCCGCATCGAGCGCGACAGCGCGCGGATCGAGCACGCGATCGAGGCCGACGATCCCGCGGTACTCGACCAGTGCGAGGGCCTGGCGGAAGAAGATGTCACCAGCTTTCGCGAACTCATCAACCAGGACCACTACGACTACGGGTGGGAACCGTTGACGTCGATTTACTACGAGCAGGTCGAAGTGTTCGAGCAAGACGGGAAGCTGGGCGTGATGGCCGTCACGGGCGAGGTGCTGGCGCCGCCGCACTATGACGAGGTCGGCTTCGACGTATGGATGGACGCCGCGGTCGTCCGGCAAGGCGACCGGTATGGGCATATCGACGGCCAGGGGCAGGAGATTACGCCGCTCCAGTACGAGCGCGTATGGGCGTTCTGGCGCGGCGAATATGCGCGCGTGTTGCGGAACGGCAAGTACGGGGTGGTGGATCGTAATGGCGGGCAGCCCGTCCCGTGTCGATACGCGGAACTGACCGTGTTGCAGCATTCGGGCGCCACGTGCTGGGCCGCCCGCGAACACGAGCGATGGGGGGTGATCGATGCGTCAGGGCAATGGCGCCTGCCGGACGAATACGCATCGATCGAGGACTCGATCGGCAGGATCGTTGCGACTCGTCCCGGCCATGACACGCCCGACATCTTTACCTGCCGCTTCGCGTGGCTCGGAACAATGCCCGACGAGCAGATCCGGGCATATGAGGTCGAGCAGGGGGAGGGCAGCAAGGCGTATCGCTATGAAGTGACGCATGCGGATACCGGTGCGATCACCGTGTTCGACGAAGATGGCGTGCAGGTTCGCACCTGAGTCAACGGATTCGCATCGACTGACGCCGAAGTACGCGAATTCGGGGATGACGATGGCGTGGGTTCGACGGATCGCGCGGCAGATCAGGACCGTACGTCCGCGATCACGCGTCGAACCGCAAACGCCAGCGGATCGACCTCGTGAACGCCAACGGAAAGCGTGGCACCCAACAACGCTACAAGCTCGTCGAGTTGAGTGAAAGCGTACCCAGGATCCGCGGTGACGATGGTCACGTAGGCCATGCCGCGGCGATATCCCGGCTTGACGTCGATGCGTGTGCCACTCGGGAGCCGTTGGCGGAGTGCTTCGCGAACCCGGCCGATATCAATCTCGCCGGGTTCTGCGCGCCGGCCCTTTTGAGGTTTGGCATCCGGCACGAAGATTCTGTCCGATCCCGTGTCGGGCGGCAAGCGGATGGCAAAGGAGCGGGGCCTTGACGAGCGTGCACGGACGCGCAACCTTGGAGCGTGCCCGTGTCGATCACGCATGCTCGCGAGGCAGCGTGAGGACCTTGTTGCAGCCTGCGGGCGCATTGAGGGCAGGGGCTTCGCGTCGCGCACCGCGTCATCGCAGCGACATGTTTCTCGCGTAAATCTATGTCACTTCGCCAGTCGGCGGGGTACCGTTTTCTCAAGGAATACCGACCATGGCGGCAAAACGCCTTCGCATCAACATGATTACCCGTCGCCAGTCGACGTTCGATGGCCGGCATCTCGACACCGAGGCGGCACGCCGCTTCGACGCGCACACGCAGGACGCGACGCCTGCTCATCTGAAAGGCACGCAGGGCGCCGAGGCTGAATGGCAGCCGCGCGTGAAGGTCAGCGAGCGATAACCCGGTTACGCCGGACGAGCCGCTGCGCGGCAGCGGCGATCTCGCCGTCCGGCGGCCCTCCCGATTTCGAACCAGGTGAAGCGCGCCCGCCGGACGGCGAGCGCCGGATCACGAACGTCGCGGCATGCGTATCGTGCCTCGTCGTCGGATGTGTGCCGGACTGGACGGCTCGGTGTTCTGCGTTGCCCGGCGCCGTCTCGCGCCCGGGACGCAACGGGATGGCGGCCTCGGTCGCCATCGCCTGCCTGGGCTGGCCAATTCGTCAAGTCACCGGCGGCGCGTGCCCATGGTCCCCCAACCCGCGAGCGTCGTCGTATTCCCGCGAAATATCCTTGTTCGTATAGTCCCCGAGCTTCGATGCGGCGACCACGCTCAGCACCGCACACACCAGCACGTACACCGCGATCGCATACCCCGAGTGGTAGTAGGCAAACAGGGCCGTCGCGATCAGCGGTGCCGGGCCACCGGCAATGACCGAAGCGAGCTGATAACCCATCGACGCGCCGCTATACCGCAAGCGCCCCGTGAACGACTCGGCAATCAATGCCGCCTGCGGTCCATACATCATGGAATGCGGGATCAGCGACAACACGATGGCCGCGAAGATCCATACCGGATTCCGGCTATCGACCATCGCGAAGTAGACGAACCCGAACACGCCGACGGCAGCCGCACCGATCATGTACATCTTTCGCCGCCCGATCAGATCCGACACGTGCCCGAACAGCGGAATGGTGAAGAACTCGACCACGGATGCGACCAGCACCGCCGACAGCAGCAGTTCGCGCGTGGCGCCCAGCGCGGTGATCCCGTAGGTGAACACGAACGCCGTATAGATATAGAACGGCGCCTGTTCGGCCATCCGCGCAAACGCCGACAGCACGATATCCCTCGGCTGCTTGCGCAGCACTTCGAGCATCGGCGTCTTCTCGATCCGGCGCTCGGCCAGCAGCTTCGCGAAGATCGGTGTTTCGAGAATATTCAGGCGGATATAGAGCCCGATCGCAACCAGCACGATGCTGAGGAAAAACGGCACGCGCCAGCCCCACGCGAGGAAAGCGCTGCCGGAAAACCAGCTCATGGCCAGCACGGCAAGGTTGGCGAGGAACAATCCCGCCGGCACGCCGAACTGCGGCCACGACGCGACGAAACCGCGATGCGAATTGGTGCGCGCCCATTCCATCGACATCAGGACCGAGCCGCCCCATTCGCCACCCACGCCGACGCCCTGGATGAAGCGCAGGACCGTGAGGATCACGGCGCCCCAGATGCCGATCGCGGCGTAGGTCGGAACGAAGGCCACGGCGAACGTGGCGAGCCCCATCAGCAACAGGGTCACGATCAGCGTGGCCTTGCGTCCGATGCGGTCGCCGTAGTGGCCGAAGATCGCCGCGCCGACCGGTCGGGCGACAAAACCGACGGCATAGATCAGGAACGCCTGCAGCGTGCCGACGAGCGGGTGGGATTGCGGGAAATACAGCTTTGCGAAGACCAGGCCGGTGACCGTGCTGTAGAGGAAGAAGTCATACCATTCGATCGTGGTGCCAATCGTGCTGGCGATGACGGCGCGGTGTAGCTGGCGCCGGGCTTCCTCGTCGGAGAGGGGCGTGGCCGCGGATTGCATGGCAGCCATTTTGATATCTCCCGGAAAAAGGGCGATAGAGAAATAAACCATACGCCCCGCGACAGGTTCCGGCAAGTGCGAGCTGCGGATGATTCCCTCGGCACCCGGGGTATTCATTCAGCCATCCTTATATATCATATTATGATATTTCCCCTTCATTCGCCGCGACGCCGACGAGGTTGGCGTGATGTTCGAACTGGACCACGCAGATGCCGGATTGGAATTTCGCGGTACGTGCAACGACCGCACCCGACGCCGTTACGGCTCGCGCCATGCGGCCGTCCGCGCGCAATGTCAAACCGGCAGATCTGCATGCGCAACACGACGCGTGGGCTCAAGAATCCGACGCCTCGCGTGGATTCACTTGAGCGTCATTTCAAGGGGCCGGCGCCTGCGCCATAGCGCAATCCATCGATAAACAGCGCCACCAACCGCCTTGCGTCCGGTGGTTCGGGACATTCGAGCGGACCGCAGAGGGCGCCCACCGCGCACAAGAGTTCGTCCGGCTGGATGCCCGCGCGAATTTCCCCCGAGGCGATCGCCGCGTCGAGGAGATCCTGGACAACGGGGCGAAGACGCTGCAGGAAATACAGCGGCACGGCCTTGAAAGCGGGGTCGCCCGAATTCAGAACAGCCGCGAGACCGCGTCTCTTCGTCACGAACTCGACGTAGTGATCAATCCATTCCGTGAGCGCCTTGCCGGCATCAAGCGTCCCGGCGAGCTCAACGCCAGCGTCCGCACACATATCGACTTCACTGCACAACGCTGCGACGACAAGATCGGAACGCTTCGGAAAGTGCCGATAAATCGTGCCGATGCCGACCCCGGCCTTTTGTGCGATTTCGCGTACCGGCGCGTCCACGCCGGATGTCTCGAACACCTCCATTGCAGTGCGAAGGAGGGTGTCGATATTTCGTTGCGCATCCGCCCGCACGGCGCGCGGTGCGCTTTCCTCCACGATCGTGCCCGTCTTGCTGCTCAATTCACTTCCCCTTGATAAACGGAACAATGTTCCGCATAATCCGTAACCGGAGCGGCGTTCCGCTTGTGATTCTAGCGAACGCAAACTGCTCCAGCCCAACATTTTGAACGGAGCGGACATGCACAGCACACCCGTTGCACTCGTCACTGGTGCAAACAAAGGCATTGGCCTTCAGATTGCCAAGGAACTGACCTCGAAAGGCTTCACGGTCATCGTCGGAGCGCGCAAGCTGGACCTCGGTCTGGCGGCGGCGCAAAGCATCGGATCGGGGGCGCAGGCCATCCAGCTCGATGTCACCGATCGCGCTTCGATCGCCGCAGCAGCCGCACAAATCGAGTCGACGCTCGGGCGCCTCGACGTCCTGGTCAATAATGCGGGGATATCGCGGCCCATCAAACCCGGCACGTCCATTGAAGCGATGCGGGAAGGCGACAAGGTGAGCCGCGCCACCGTGGACGATTTGCGCGTGGTGTTCGAGACCAACGTGTTCGGGGTGGTCGCCGTGACGCAGGCGATGCTGCCGCTTCTGCTGAAAGCGCCGGCCGGGCGCATCGTCAATATCTCGAGCGCGGGCGGCTCCCTCGCGCTGAAGGACGATCCGGCCGACTACTCGCGCGGGTATGTCGGCGTCTACCAGGCGTCGAAAACCGCGCTCAACGCGGTCACGCAAGCGTTCGCCATTGAACTCGAGGGCACCGACATCAAGGTCAACGCCGCATGCCCGGGTTTCACGGCGACCGATTTGAGCAACCATGCCCAAGGCGCGGGGACCGTCGAGGATGCGGCACGCGAGCCGGTCCGCCTGGCCTTGCTCGGCGCTGACGGTCCGACCGGCACCTTCTCGAACGCGGATGGTCCGCTCCCCTGGTGACGTCGCCGCGTCAAACGTGACGGAAAGCGGGCCACCGGCCCGCCTTTTTGCCACCTGCCGGTGTGATGAGACGCGAATGTGGCTTCTGGCGGCATGCCGGCGAAGCAGGGCGCAATCGAGCGGCGCTCGGCCGGCACGACTTTAGTTGAAACACAGCGACGTGTGGCTCCAACTCGAGGCGTGTGTATTCGAAAGCGTGCGCTGAATGTTCGGACCCGGCTCCAGCACAGGAGCAGTTCTCAGTCGGCTTCGATTCCGACCACCTTTTACGCGTCTTTCAGCCAGGGCATTTCCACGGGTGACACGACCAGTTGCCGGAATTCGCGTTTCAGATCGAAGATGAACCCGACGAGGATCATGGAATCGGCGTATGGAATCGGAAAGACATGCGGATTTTCCGGCGTACGCAGGGGGCGCTCGGGGTTGTCCGCCGTCGCCGCGGCGTTCTCGCGAACGCTTTCCAGCTCTTCGGCCATGGCCGGGCCACTGACTGTCAGCACGCGGCTACGCAGGTCGCTGAAGGGCTCGATGCGTGCAGCGTCTTCGTGGTATTCGGGTACTTCGTAAACGAACCAGGACATTTTCGTCTCCCATGAGAAGGGGCGATATTCTAACGCCGCGCGAAGATTCATCGGAAATCGGCCATGTGAGGCGGACCGCCGCCGCGGCGCCGGACACGTTACCTTGCACATTTTCCAGTTGGCTGCATGGTCGGCGCCGTGCTTGCTCAACGAGCCGCCCAGCATGCCAGCAGTCAAAAACACGACATCTGTAAATAGCCAGAACACGACATTTGAACTTAGCTACCGCAAGCAAAAATGTGATCATCAGCATTATGTCAAATACTAGACATGAGGCCGCCAGCGCCACCAGAAACCACGCTTCCCCTCGAGACCTTTCCCGCCGCCCAAACCCCGCTTGAGCACTCAACCGGTTTGCTACACTGCCTGACGTTCACCGTTCATCGCCCGGATTGCTTCCCGATAGATTGAAATAGAACGACTTGAAATGGATTGATTCCGGATGCTTGCGATTTCGAAGCCGGTCATGCCGCATTCATCCACACCAAAGAATCACAGGGGACACATTGACAAGCGATCAATCCGAGCTCGACCGCGCCTACAACGCCTACCTGCGGGACAAATCCGTGAGCACCGGACTTGCGCTGAGTCGCGCGCTCCGGCTCTCAGGTCACGCGGAAGAAGCCATACGAGTCGCGAAGGAAATCGCCGATCAGGTCAAAGACCCGTTTCTTCGCGCGCAGGTCGGCATCGACATGAATTATCTCGGCCTTTTTGCACGGGCCGAACCGCTGTTGATGCAATCACTCGCGGAGCTTCATCACGAACCCGACCTCCGGGTTCTGCAAGCCGAACTCGTGATCGCACAATACGCGCAAGGTCGTTTTCGTGAAGCCCATGCGCTGAATCGGAGATCGCGTGATGCATGGGGGCGAGCCGGTGTCGTTTCAAATATCTATCCGTCTCACACGAGCGAGTACGGGCGGATTATCAACAAGCTGCTTCGCTTCGATGAATCAGTCGCCGGGCGACGTGTACTCATCCTCCAGGAAGGTGGCCTTGGCGACGTGATCATGTTTTCCCGCTATTTGCACTTGCTACGGGACGAAGGCGCGTCGGCTATCGTATTGCAGGCGCCAGGCATCTTGGCACCGATATTCGCCTCCTATGACTGGATCACGCTGGTCGAGAACGCCGGCGATGCAATCGACCAAAGTGATTGCATCCTCTGCACCTTCGATCTGTTTGTCCGGTATCAAACGACGCCCTACTTTCCAAACTGGGCGAATGCATACGTGCAGGCGCCGGCAGGACGAGCAATGACGCCACGCGTTGCCGATATTTTCAATAATCGACGCGATGGTGTGCGCGAGATCGGCTTGATTTGGCGCAGCGGTACGTCGGTGCGTCACGAACCGTATCGATCGATCGCACTGGAGCAGCTAGCGCCGTTGTTCGATGCGCCGGCGAGTCGTTTTCATGCGCTGCAGTTCGGCCAGATCACGGACGCAGAGCATGCACTGCTGGATCAACACGGCATTGGCGTCATTGGCGACGAGTTGAGCGATCTCGGCGATACGGCGGTCATCCTCGATGCGCTGGATCTGTTGATTACCGTGGATACGGGGCCGGCCCACCTCGCTGGCGCACTCGGGCGGCCCGTGTGGGTGTTGCTGTCGGCCGCGTGCGACGAGCGCTGGTCCAACAGCCATCGCGATACGCCGTGGTACCGGTCCATGCATTTGTATCGGCAACCCACATTGGGCGACTGGAGCAGACCGATATCGGAGATGGCGGATGCATTGTCCGGCAAGGACTCGGGAGGGTAGCCGATACCGGGTCCACCCAGATGCGAGGCACACGGCACACCACGCGTCAAAGCGATGCTCGTCGTGCCGGGCACGCGTTGATGCTCCGCTTCGACGACGATCGATTGCCCGTCACGCCACGCGGCGCAAGGCCCCGCGCTCCGATTCCAGCGCGTCGCGCACGGCTTCGGTGACGCTAAGCCAGTTACCGGGCGTCGTCTGACGAAAGACGCGGATATGCGGATACCAGGGCCCCGTGTCGCCTTGCGCGCCCCACCGCCACTCCGGCGCACCGAGCATGACCCACGCGGGCAGGCCGAGCGAGCCGGCCAGATGCACCGGGGCCGAGCAGATCGAGATGGTCAGATCCAGCGACGCCGCAAATACAGCCGTATCGTAAAGATCGTTCCATTCATCGGATCGATTCAGGATCGATAGTCCGCTACGCGCCGCGAAGTCCGGCTCAAGCGGATGTTTCTGGAGCACGAACCAATCGACGTCTCCAATCTCGGCCAACGGCTGAAGATCTTCAGGAACAAGGCTGCGAGAGCGCCCCGCAAAATAATTGGGCGACGTGTCCCAGCACAAGCCGATTCGCAGACGATCGGAAGTGCGATGGCGGTCGGCCAGTGCCTTGGCTGCATCCGGGTCTTTCAGCTTGATATAGCCGTCCCGGTAGGTGGGGACCACCCCGTCGCTCGCCCCCAGTCTCGCGGGCAGCAAGTTTTCGAAGATCCAGTAATCGTAGGTGCCCCATTCCTCGACAGGCCAGGCGCTCAACAACGCGTCGACACCGTCGAGCTCGCGCAGAAGCTGCATCAACTCCGGTTTGACGCAGAGCGTGACATGGGCGCCCGCCGCCTTCAGGTCTCGGGCGTAACGGGCGTACATCAGGCAATCGCCAAGGCCGAGATGGCTGATCACCAGAATGCGCTTGCCTTCAAGAGGCTGTCCGCGCCACAGGCGGTCGTGATAGGTGGTCAGTACACTGGGGCCGTTGCCGAGCGACGCAAGATCCGCAAGCATTTCATATCGACGCCAGCCGGCCTTCGTGTCACCCAGCAGCAAGAGCAGATTCGCCAGCGGAAAAATGACTTCGCTTCGATAGGGATCGTGTTCAGCGGCCCGGTACAGATAGCCCATGCTTTCTTCAAAGCGACCCAACAAATAGAGCGAGATACCGCCCTGCACCAGCGCGCCGATCTCCGTCGGGTACCTTTCCAGGATCGCGCGCGCGATGTGCACGGCACCTTCATGATCCTCGAGGAATCGATGACGTGCCCGCAACGCGATGGTCAGATCGCCGAATTCGGCTGCCTTCAGGCCATGCCGCCGTGACGTATCAAAGTCGAGCATCTGGAAACTCGCATCGGCAAGCATCAGATGCAATTCGGCATTCGCAGGAAATGCCGCCACGCCCTCTTTCAAACTGGCGATTGCGGCGGCCCGATCGTTCAGGTGATTGAAGCAGATGAGCGCCCTTTCGCGCCACGGAACGGTCGACTCGGGTGTCGCGGCGATCGCGCGATCGCAAGCCTCGAGTGCCTTGCCTGTTTGACCCTGACGCAATAATGCGTCCAGATAGGGTCTTAGAACGATGTCGCTACGAGGATACTTTTCAAACAGGATCCGGAAAAGATCGGCCGCCCGATCGAACTGTCCGGAAGCCTCCGCATCGCGCACCTGTGCCGCGACACCATTGAAGTCCTCATCAAACGACATCCCTTTCCCCGATAGCACGTTATGCAATGAGACAGCATCGATCTGTCCATCATCTTTGTTGCGCATTATCCGCGCAGATTTTTTTCCCCGATATCCATCGCGCCCTCCCGTTCGCCACGAAGCTGTTCGAGGGCACCCGCAACACGCGCGACGACATCGCTCCACTGCCCCGGCTCCGATTGACGGAACAGCCGCGCCCGTGGATACCACGGCGAATCGTCCCGATCCGCCAGCCAGCGCCAGCAGCCGTCAAAACGCGACAGGATCCAGACCGGCTTGCCCAATGCGCCCGCCACATGCGCAACCGACGTATCGACGGTAATCACGAGATCCAGATGGGCGATGATCGCCGCCGTGTCCGCGAAGTCGCGCACGTGCGCCATCGGATCGGCAGGACGAAGCGACGACGGAATCGTGTCGATCTGCCGGCGGGTCGTTTCGCCCTTCTGCAGGCTCACGAAACTCACGCCCGGAATCTGCAGCAGCGGCAGATACGCGTTTGCCGGAAGCGAGCGGCGGCGGTCCGTCGCGTGTGCCTGCGCCTGGTCGGGGCGCGGATCGCCGGCCCAGACCAACCCGACCTTCAGGCCGGCTGCGGGCACGCTGCTCCGCCAGCGCTCGACGAGCGGTGCCGGCACATGCAGATAAGGCAGGGTCGCGGGTATCGTGCCGAGCGTCGTGCCGCAGCGCAGCGGAAGACTCATGATCGGGATGGCGTAGTCGTGCGCCGGAAGCGCCGCCGCCTCGTCAAGCCCGACACAGCGATCCACGCCATCGACCGTTGCAATCAGGTTCGTCACTGCGGCCGGACACACCACCGTCAGCGTCGACAATCCGCGCTGCTTGAGCAGCGGCAGATAGCGCGCGAACTGCACGACATCGCCGAGCCCCTGCTCGGGCCAGACGACCAGCGATTTTCCGTCGAGCGGTTCGCCCTGCCAGAGCGGCGCCGGCAAGCTTGCCCGCACGCGATACGACGAAGCGTCGCCCCAGTGCGAGGAAGGCTGGAAGCGCGCTTCGTAGTGGCGCCATCCTTCTTCGTACTGCCCCATCGCCAGCAACACCAGGCTCAGGTTGAACGTGGTCGGCGCGCGGTCGTGATCGAGCGTCAGCGCGTGTCTCAAAGCGGCGGCGGCCTCATCCAGTCTGCCGACCTCATGCAGCAGACGGCCCAGGTTGTTCCACACCTCGGCGAACGACGGATCGTATGCGAGCAATTCCCGGTAACACGCTTCGGCTTCACCGTATCGCTGCTGCGCGAACAGCACGTTGCCGAGATTGCCTCGCGCTTCGCGAGCGTCGGGTTGCAGCGAAACCGCACGCCTGAAACACGTCTCGGCCTCCGGCAACCGTCCGAGCGTGTTGAGCAACGTACCGAAATTGTTGAGCGTCGCTGCGTCGTTCGGTCCGTGCGCAAGCGATTCCCGAAAATGCCGTTCCGCTTCGTCGGATCGCCCGAGCGCTTGAAGCAGCATTGCCAGATCGGCATGAACCACGGCGTCGCCGGGGCGGGCGATAACGGCGTCGCGCAAAGCGCGTTCGGCTTCGGCGTGACGGCCCGTGAACTGCAGGAGCAGGCCGAGCCTGCGCAGCACCGGACCATGGCCGGGATTGGATGCCAACACGCGGCGGTAGCAGGCCTCCGCTTCATCGAGGCGTTGTCCGTCGTGGAGCAGCAGGCCGAGATTGAAACAGGCGTCCACGTTATCGGCGCGAATCTCGAGGGCCCGTCGGTAACAATGTTCCGCCTCGCCTGCATTCCCTTCCGCTTCGAGCAGAATGCCGAGATTGTTCAGCGCCTCGGTGTGCTCGGGGTAAAGCACAAGCACCGCCCGGTAGTGCCGCGCGGCATCCGCCGCCTGCCCGGCGTGATGCGCGGCGACGCCTGCCGAAAATTCCGCGTTTGCCGCACCGACGCGTTGTGCGTCACTGCCCGTCACGTTGTGTTCGCTCATGTTCGACTGGATGGGTGACGCTTCGCCATTGCCATCGGTTCAATTCGCCCGGTGCCCCGCTCCGGAACAAACCCGGTCGATCCGGAAACCGATGAGGGTCATATTTCGTGCCGGAACGGCAAGGCATGCTGCGATGTCGGACGCGCAGCCTCGACGCACGTCGACAACGACAAGCTGCCCGATTTTTATCACGGCACGATATCTCGTTGCAGCATAAAAATGCGCTGATACCCGGGACATTTGTTAAATAGCTTGAATGACCGCCATCGGGCCAATGATTTGCCGTACTATCCGCCCGTCATCCTGGCTAATGTCGAACGCGGTCGACCGACCTTGGGCAACGGCCATGGTTTTTTATCTTCGGGAGCTCGAGCCGGGCGCCGATTTCATCCGAACGCCAGGACCGATCATGTTCCAGTCCCCCGGAGATTCCTTCGTCAACGGTTCGTTGCTGGGCCTGTGCGTCGAGGTTCCGCTTGCCGCGATCGTTTCGCTGGCGATGCACGGCGTCGACTGGAACGGGCCGCGCATCGCGATGCTCATCGCCACGCCGGTGCTGATCGCGTGCATCACCCTGCTGACCCGCCCGGTGGCATTCAGCACGGTATGGAAGCACAAACGCTCGCCGTTCGTGCTCGACGACAATGTGCGCGCATCGATTTACGGCCGGCTCTGCGGGATCGCGATCGGCGTCGTGTTCGGCATCATGGTCGCGACGACGTTCGCCTGACCCGGTCGAGAAGAATCCCCCGACGAGGCCCACGCCGGGCGTGAAGCCTCGCTCACGCAGGGAACGCAGCCCTTTCAAAAAGCGCGTGAGCCCTGAATCCCCCCACTCATGCGGGCGTCGTCGCATTGCCCCCGGTCACGTCGCCGTGACCAGCGCGTTGAACGACGTATCCCAGAGCGGCGCGACATTGGCCGGCCCATCCAGCACACCGATCCGCGCGAACACATCCGCGACCTGCTGATGCTGCGCCACCACGTCGGGTGTCACCGGCAGCAGCGCGTAGTCTTCGCTGCGCTGGTCGAACATCGCGACGAGATCGGCAACCGGCACGCGCGTCTCGCGGTTCTGCACGAGCGCATAGTCGCGGAAATGCGCGTTCGCCCACGCATACGCGCGTCGAAACCGCAGCAGCAGATCGCCCGTCGCCGCACGACGACGCGCATCGTCGAGCGTGCGCGGGTTCGCATAGACCGGAAAGTTGCCCGACAGATAGCCCTTCCCCGTCTTCAGCACGCGCGCACCGTAGCGATTGCGCGCGAGCTGGCCGTTGTAGCCGTAGATCGCCCACGCGTCGATGTCACCGCGGTCGTATGCGGACAGGCCATCGGTCGGCGACAGGTTGATCGGCTGGATGTCGTCGAAGCTCAGGCCCGCCTCCGTGAGCTGGCGATACAGGAAGTAGTGTGACGTCGTCGCACGCACGTACCCGACGCGCTTGCCTTTCAGGTCCGCGATGCTGCGGATCGACGTGTCCTTTCGCGCGAGCGTGACCTGGTTGTTCAGGTCTTCGCGCACTCGGGTGATGAGCCGCACGTTGGCCTTCTGGCGCGCGGCGAACACGGCCGGAATCTCGCTGCCCGAACCGACGTCGAGCGCATCCGCATTGAGCGCCTCGATGTGCAGCACGCCGTTGTTCAGCTCGCGCCAGTCGATTCGGTATGGCGTGTCGGCAAGCCCGGCCGCCTGCAGCAGTGCGCGCCAGCCGCCCTTGTAAGTTGCGACGCGCAGCGTGGTGCCGGCGAGATCGGCGTTGACGGCCGGCGCGCCAAACGCGGCCTTCGCGGCCCATGGCGCTGCCACGACCGTGGCGCCGGCAAGCAGCAAACGGCGGCGCGCCGCCGAAATGGACGACATCGGATGCTCCTGTCGGTCGATCAGCAGGAAAGTGAAAAGCGCCGCGTCAATGCAGCACCGGAAATCCGTGGCGTTCGGCCAGCAGCTCGAGGATGCGGCGCGCGTCGGTGACGAAGCGCACGTCGCCGAGCGTCTGTGCGTCATCCGGCGCCGGCTGGTCACGGCCGAGCACGAGGACCGGCAGCCCCTGGTGCGCATCGTCGAGCGCGTCGATCACCGCGTGCCGCGGCCGCTCGAAGCCGATGCGTTTCACGTCGATGCGGCCGGCGCGATCGGGCGCGCTCGCCAGCAGCCCCTCGATCGACAGGCCGTGCGGACAGACAAAACGCCGGCCCGGATGCTTCGGATCGGCAAAGCCAGGTTCCAGCAGAAACAGCACATCGCGACTCATGTCGAACGGCTCCCGTGTTCGTTGTTCAGCCGGGACGAACGCGCGCTTGCGCGTCGTTCTGTTCCCGGAGCATGCCGGCCCGAGGCCGGATGCCCGACTCTACCGTCACCCGTCGCACGGCCCTACCAACGTTTTGCGGAATCGATATGCGGGCGCACGTAGCGCATCGGCCGCCCGCCGCACAGCTGGCGTTGCGTAAAAACATCGCGGGCCGGGCCGCCTTTATTACGCATATCGAATGATTTCGTCGATCGATATGACGGCACCCGCGCGTTTCCGGCACTCGACGTTCGTCATTCGCTCGACGTGTTCGCCGCAGCGTGGATACCGGACGCGATCGCGGCGCACACGCCGGGCTTGCGACAACACACATTGCAAATCGGCCGCGCGGCGATTTACAAACCACGGATCAACCGTTCGTCGGCACGACCGTCGTCAATAGCATCGTGATCCTCACAGAGGTAGCCATAAAAAAGAGGATGGTCATGATCAAAAAAACGGTAGTCCTGGGTTTGGTTTCGATCGGTTCGGTCAGTGCGCACGCGCAGAGTTCGGTCACGTTGTACGGCGTCGTCGATGCCGGTTTCGCTTATACGAACAACCAGGGTGGCGCGAGCAACATCCAGCAGACGAGCGGCAAGCTGAGCGGCAGCCGCTGGGGCCTGAAAGGCGTCGAAGATCTCGGTGGCGGCCTGCAGGCGGTCTTCACGCTCGAAAGCGGGTTCCGGCCGAGCGACGGCGGGCTCGGCCAGGGCGGCCGCCTGTTCGGCCGCTCCGCGTACGTGGGCCTCGCCAAGTCGGGCATCGGCACGCTGACCTTCGGCCGCCAGTACGAGCCGATCACCGATCTCGTCGCGCAATACTCGGGCTCCGGCTTCTGGTCGCCGGCCACGCACGTGGGCGACAACGACAACATGAACCAGAGCTTCCGGCTGAACAACGCGGTGAAGTTCCGCAGCGACACGATCGCCGGCTTCACGGCCGACCTGCTCTATGCGTTCAGCAACCAGGCCAACGGCGGCGCGGGCACCGGGTTCTCGAACAACAACGCATGGGGCGCGTCGGCGAACTACGTGAACGGCCCGTTGTCGGTGGGCGCCGGCTATGTGCGCTTCAATCATCCGAATGCGACGTCGAATACGAGCGGCGCGGTGGGAGGCGCGACCTCCACCACCGGCAACGACTACAGCGGCGCGTTCTTCTACGGGCTGAACGGCGGCGTGCTCAAGCAGCAGATCGGCGTGGTGGGCGCGAACTACGCGCTCGGCCGTGCGACGCTCGGCTTCGCGTGGAGCCACACGCAGCTCGACTATCTCGACGGCTCGTCGCGCAAGTTCAACAACTACGACGTGAACGCGCGCTACCAGATCACGCCGGCGGCCACGCTGATCGGTGTCTATACGTTTACCGACGGGCGCGCGAGCGGCCTGCCGGGCACCGGCGGCCAGACGCTGAAGCCGCGCTGGCACCAGTTCACGCTCGGTTTCGACTATGCGTTGTCGAAACGCACCGATCTCTACCTGTCCGGCATCTACCAGCTCGCGGCCGGCGATCCGAGCACGGCAACGGCGGGCGGCTATCGCACGATCGCGGCGATCTCGAACATCGGCAGCGCGTCGTCGACGAACCGCCAGGTCGCGCTCGTCAGCGGACTGCGCGTGAAGTTCTGACGGCACGCGCATCGGGCGCGGCACAGCGCAGCGTGGTGCGATAAGCAATGCGGGAATCGTTGTTTGCCGCGCCGGGCCCGGTTGCAGAGAATGAGCGTTTCCCCGCGGGCGATACGCGCTCGACCATGGCCGACTCCTGTTTCCGTCCCTGCGCGCCGCGTAGCAGCCGGCGCGTGGCTCTGCGCCGGCGCGGCAGCGAACGGGTGGCCGCGATGCTGCCAGCCGGCGGCGCGCTCGCGAGCCACCCGCTCGCCCTGCTCTATCTACTCGACGTGCCGCCGTGGACGTGCGCGCCGGGTGCGCCGCTGCCGTCGTCACCCGACGGCGTACCGGGGCCGCACGAACGCGACGCGATCCGTCGCAGCGCCCGCCGTTGCCGTGCGGTGCGTGCCCAACCCGCAAGGAAGCCATCATGAGCGCCCCTTCCCTCGCCATCCCAATCGCTCCGTCGCCGTTCGTCGCCGTTCGCTCGCCGGCGGATTTCCCCGACAGCCCGGTGTCGCGCGTCCTCGCGCAGCCGCTGATGCTCGGGCTGTTCCTGCCGATCCAGGCGGGCGGCTGGAGCGCGTCGACGCTGCCGCGCACGACCGACTGGACATTCGACTACAACGCCGATCTGGTCGCGCGCGCGGAGGCATTCGGCTTCGATCTCGTGTTCGCGCTGTCGCAGTGGCTGCCGAAAGGCGGCTACGGCGGCGTGTTCGACGGCCACGCGCTCGACTCGTTCATGACGCTGGCCGCGCTGACCGCGCGCACCGAACGGATCATCCTCGTCGCGACGAGCCACGTGCTCTACGGGCCATGGCATCCGCTGCATTTCGCGAAGTTCACCGCGACGCTCGATCACATCTCGCGCGGGCGCTGGGGCATCAACGTCGTGACGGGCCACCGTGCGATCGAGCACGAGATGTTCGGCTGGAACCGGATCGAACACGATCGACGCTACGACATGGCCGCCGAGTTCCTCGATGCGGTCCAGCAGTTGTGGGCGCAACCGGACAATTTCAGCTACACGCCCGCGCTGTCGAGCTGGCGGCTGGGCGGTGCATTCGTAACGCCGAAGCCTCGCTACGGCCGCCCGCTGCTGATCAACGCGACCGGCTCCGATGCGGGCATCGATTTCGCGGCACGCTACTCGGACATCGTGTTCGTCACGAGCCCGGCCGGCCCCGACGCCGAACGCGCGCTCGATGCGCTGCCCGCGCATACCGCACGCGTGAAGGCGGCTGCCGCTGCGCGCGGCCGGACGATCCGCACGCTGCTCAACCCGCTCGTGATCTGCCGCGAGACAGCGGCCGAAGCGCGTACGTACCGTGATGCGATCGTCGCGCATGCGGACGAAGGCAGCTTCCACCGCTTCGACAGCGACGCGCATGCGTGGCGAGGCGGCTTCGAACAGCGCGCGCAGGCCGCCGCGCGCGCGATCGGCGGCAATATTTCGATCACGGGCTCGCCGGAAGAAGTCGCAGATACCATCGTGCGACTGCATCGCGCGGGCATCGACGGCATTCAGCTGAGCTTCTACGACTTCAAGCCTGACCTCGACTTCTTCGGCGAGCGCGTGTTGCCGCTGCTGCGCAACGCCGGCCTGCGGCGCTGACGTCAGCTAGCGGGCACGTCGCGCGTGCCCGCCGGAACAGCGCAACCGCGTCAGAACACACGGCCTTCAGTGAGGTGCGTCGTCACGCCGTTCAGCTCGTAGTCGCCGATCACGCGTGCCTTGTGCAGCAGCGGGTTGTGGCTGAAGATCGTGCGCAGGTTGCGCCAGTGCCGGTCGAGGTTCTGCTCGCGTGCCGTCGCCGACGCGCCGCCGACTTCGAACAGCCGCTCCGCCGCATGCAGCGCAAGCTTGCTGACGATGAGCTGCGTGCGTGCCGTCGCGAGCGCGCTGTCGAGCACAAGCGCATGCGCATCGGCGTCGCCGGCCTCGATCGCGTCGGCGGAACGGTCGAGCGCTCGCGCGTTTTCGCGGACGAGCCCGTCGATCGCGTGACTGTGCGCGGACAGCTCGCCGACAACCTGCTGGATGAAATGGTCGTCGCGCGCGGTCGGTGCCGGGCTGTGCAGCACCGGGCGGCCGTGCGCGAGCACGTAGCGGCGTGCATCGGCAACCACGTTGCGCACGATGCCCGCCCCCGTCGCGACGAGATGCAGCTGCCGCAGCGCGCCGCAATGGCGGCCGACGAGCGTCGAGCCGTCGCGCGCGGCCACTTCGTCCGCGAACACCTGTACGTCGTCGAGCAGCAGGCTGCCGCTCGCGGTCATGCGCTGGCCCATGCCGTCCCAGTCGTCGAGCACCTGCACGCCGTCCCGCGCAACGGGAATGATCACGGCGACCGCATCGCCCTGCTCGTTCTCCACGTTGATGCGCGCAAAATCGGCAAACGCGGTGCCGGTCGAATAATATTTGCGGCCCGTCACGCGGTAGTGATCGCCGTCCCGACGCAGCACGGTGGTGTTCTCGCCGGGCCGCGACGTGCCGCGTTCGGTCGACGCGCCGCCGAAGATCGCACCGGCCAGCGCCCGCTCGAGCTGCACGTCGTTGAACGGCGTGCGCGGCGACAGCCTCAGCGTCTCGATCTGGTCGTAGTGGATCCGCAGCGCATGCGCGAGATTCGAATCGGCGGCGGCCAGCGCCGCGATCGTGTCGAACAGATCGACCAGCGTGCCGCCGAGGCCGCCGCGCTCGATCGGAATCCGCAGCACGCCGAGCGACGAGCGACGGAAGATCGCGAAACCCTCGAACGGCAGTTCGCGACGCGCCTCGCGTTGCGCGGCATCCTGCCCGATCGCGTTCGCGCGATCGGGTAGCGCGGCAAGCGCGTCGCGCAACGCGTCACGCGGATCGACGGCATCACGGGCAGTCATTCGGCAGGTCCTTGTTCGGGAAAATCGGGCGCTGCGTCACGCGATCGCGGGATTCGCGAACCGCCCTATGCGCAGCATCGCAAAGTATAGGGATGCGACCGGCTCGCGTGAAAAGCCGATTTCAGCTTACGTTATGCATGCATCGGGATTGATCGCGGAGATGAGCCGCGCGCTCCGCCCGCCCGCGAACAAGCGGCCTCGCGCCGGCTGCATGACGCCGCCTGCGCCCGTGTCCATGCATTCCGCCATGCACGCGCAGGCGTCAACGGCGCGCCGCAAAGGCATCGATTCCGGTCAGCGCCGCGGACCACGCCCACAGACGCGCCGCCTCATCCGGATCGATCGCATGCGGCCGCACGCCCGACTCCTCGTTTCCCTGCGTGACAACCGCGACGTCGCAATCCTCGCAATAGACACCGCCGATCGCGGCGAGGCGCGGCGACGTTGCCGCCCATACCTGGGTTGCCGCGCCCTGGGCAGGCGTCTTGAACGTCGGATCGATCGGCACGCCGTGCTCGTCCACCCAGCCCTGCGCCATCATCTCTTCGCGTGTCAGATGGCGCTGCAGCGGCGTCGCGATCTTGCCCGGATGCAATGAAAAGGCACGCACGCCGAACGGGGCGCCGAGCGCGTCGAGTTGCAACGCGAACAGTGCGTTGGCGGTCTTCGACTGTCCGTACGCCAGCCATTTGTCATAGCCATGGACGAACTGGACGTCATCCCAGCGAATCGGCGACAGCCGGTGCCCGAGCGACGACACCGAGACCACGCGGGCGCCGTCGCCATTCGCGAGCACGGGCCACAGCCCGTTGACGAGCGCGTAATGGCCGAGATGGTTGACGGCCATCTGCGCTTCGCGGCCGTCTCCGACGCGCGTCTCCGGACACGCCATGATGCCCGCGCTGTCGATGACGATATCCACGTTGCGGCGCGCGTCGACGAACCGCGCCGCGAATGCGGCCACGCTCGCGAGATCGGCGAGGTCGAGCGCCGCAATCTCCACACCGGCGATGCCGCGCGTTGCTTCGCGCGCGGCATCGGCGCGCCGTGCGCCGACGACGACAGTCGCACTGGCCTGCGCCAGCGCGCGCGTCGTTTCCAGGCCAAGACCCGAATGGCCGCCCGTGACGATGGCGGTCTTGCCGTGCAGGTCGAGATCGACCAGTACGTCGTGTGCCGTCGATGCGGCGCCGAATCCGGAATGAAGGGGGTGTTGCCTGCTCGTCATCGAAGGCTCCTGGAACGATGCGTGAAGCACGCGCCCGCCGATCGGCCGCGTCACTGCACGAAGGCATTCTCCGGCGACGCCTCCGGACTGTGAATGCAATAGAATCCGGTTTTTCGTCGAGATCATCCGGAGCTTGCGCGTGGATCCCCTTTCGGAAGTGCTGTCGCTGCTGGAAACGCGCGACTCGTATTTCACCGGCCTGAGGGCCGGCGGCGAGTGGGCGGTTGCCATTCCACCGCCCGAGGGCATCAAGTTCAACGCGGTTGTCGAAGGAAGTTGCTGGCTGACCGTCGACGGCGCCGGAGCGCCGATCCGGCTGCGCACGGGAGACTGCTTCCTGCTCGCATCGCCGCGGGCATTCTGGCTGGCGAGCGATCCGTCGGTCGCACCGGTACCTGCCGCCGACGTCTACCAAAACGTTGAGCACGGTATCGCGCACCATGGCGAACCGGTGAACTGCTTCCTGATCGGTGGCCGCTTCTCGTACGAGGAGGGCATGCCGCTGCTGCTGGGCAGCCTGCCGCCCGTGGTGGTCGTAAACGGCGACTCCGAGCAGGCGGCGGTGTTGCGCTGGGCGCTGCAGCGGCTCGCGCATGAATTCGGCAAGCCATCGCCGGGGGCATCGTTGATGGTTCGGCATCTCGGTCACATGATGCTGGTCGAGATCCTGCGGCGCTACGTGGGCGACGGCGCGAACAGCGATGTCGGATGGCTGGCCGGGTTCGCCGATTCACGGGTAAGCACGGCACTCGTCGCCATTCACGCGGAGCCCGCGCGTCGCTGGACGGTCGACGAACTCGCGGCCTGCTGCCACGTATCGCGCTCGACGTTCGCGCTGCATTTCAAGCGGCGGCTGGGATTCGGACCGCTCGAATACGTCCTGCGCTGGCGCGTGCAGCTCGCGATGCGGGAACTGCGCCACTCGAACGCATCGATATCGGCGATCGCGCAGATGTTGGGCTACGACTCGGATAGCGCGTTCGGACACGCATTCAAGCGCATCGTAGGTTGCTCTCCCCGCGCGTATCGCCATGACACCGCGAGCGAGTCGGGCGGTTAGCTGGCCGTTGAAATACGTCTCGGTCGGATGCATGTCCGATCCCGCGTTTCGCGACGATCGCCGCGAGGCGCTCGATTTCAGTTCGATTGCCGCATTCCGGTTCGTATCAATGGCGTTGGGCGTCTGAGGGCGTCCATTTCAATGCATGACGCGCCCGAAAGGAAATTATCTCGGCGGAGCCCGCAACATGACATCGGCGTTGACGGGCCGTGAAAACGAGCTTCAACGCGCCAGTCGGAAAATGACGGATCGCGAGTCGCTGCAGTTTTCGTAAAGCGTGATGACAACATCAGATCGAGAATCGATCGATATTGGGAGCGCGTGCAGACCGTTGGTCAACGGTCTGCACTGATTGGATGTGCCGTCTAATGGAAAAAGGGGCGGCCCTCGGAATATCGTGCTATTGGAACAAAAGTCCGCGCCGTTGATAACTGGCAACATTGACAGGGATTACTCCCATTCGAGTTGCTACCGAGTCGACGACAGCACCGCCATCGCCGATCCTTTCCGTTTGGAGATGGGTGGATGATCGCTTACGCGTGACGCCATTTTGCCAATGTGGGCAGTTCGCGCTCGGTGGCCGGATCGTCCAGACGGATCCAGCTATAAGACGTGCCGTGCCATCCCGGAACGGGTAGCGGAGCCGCGCAGCGAATGTCCGCGAGGCCCGGCCGATAGGCCAGAGATGGCCAGAATAGCGGCATGATGCGGCGCGCTTCCATGCCTTGGCGCAATTCGGCCGGTCCGTCCGCATCGGACACGATATCGCAGTGGAACGACCAGTCCTCTTCGCTCCAGGCGAGAAATACGCTTGGGGCGCCGACGGCATCGAACATCAGCACCACGTCCTGATTGGGGCGCCAGTAGTATTCGACGATGCCTTCCCGCGCGGCCACCTCATCGATCAGTTTGACGATCCGTGGATCCCGGTAGGTCGCCCCCGCTTCATGCAGGCTGATGTGCCCGCGGGCCGCGCAGCACTTGCGTTTCGCGTGGTCCAGCGCGGTTGCCAGCTTGCGCGCCATCTCGACGTCGGTCTTCTTCAGATAGCAATCGATCAGTCCCGCGTTGAACGCGGCCACCGCCTCGCGCTCGTCGGCCACGCCGGTGAGCAGGATTTTCGTGCAGTTCGCGTTGCGGATGGAGGTCAGAAACTGGATGCCGTCGACCTCTGGCATCGAATAGTCTACGACCACCGCACCCACCGCCTCGAATCGGGCGGGATCGGCAAGCGCATCCTCGCCGATCGCATTCCCGCCTGTTTTGTCCGCACCGAAATAGTCCGCAGCCGCTGGCGGCATCTCCACGTCACGCGACGACACGAAGTCGAGCGCCGCCTGGGGGTGCGTAAAAAAACGGTTCAGGCGTTCGTCCGGAAATGCGCCCCGCAGCGCGTGCAGGAAATCCGGATTGTCGTCGACAAACACCACGGACACCGGATAGAGCACCGGCTGCCTAACAAAGGGTTGCATACGAGTCTCGATAAATCAGCAAAAGAAGATGCGGTACCGGAGACGCTTTACCGCGAATAACGATCGCGACAATTATCCAGCGAAAGTGGGACGCACATCAACTGCTCGTCATTTTCGAATTCGGCATGTCTCAACCGCACCGCTCATCGGAATTGCACAGGGAGAATCGGGCCATTCCTTCTCGTTGAAGGAATGCGCAGCTACCGCCAGTAGCGACTCAAGGAGTTTTCCATGTTGACGCGAGACGCGATTCTTAACGTCCTTTCCAACGAAACGGCACATCTGTCCGAAAAAACCTTCCACCACGTGGTCGACATTTACCTCAAGGATTCCAATGCCTTTATGAATACCTATTTCGCACGTTACTTCGAATGGCAGGGCGTGTGCCGTGAACGCTGGTTTCACGAATGCATCCACAACAACCTGCTGGCGGCCGGCGGGGCGTTCGTGACGAAGCGCGCGCATCAGGAATACGTCCAGGAGACGTTTCCGTTCCAACGTGTCGATTGCTATCTCAATACGTTCGAGGTTCGGCAATGTTCAGCCTATCTGCTGTTTCGCTTCTACGTTGACGGGCGACAGGTGTCGCTGGGGTATCAGCAGATCGTGTTTGCCGGTTCCGACAAGCGGATCCGCCGGTTTCCGCCGGGCATCATCGAGCGGGTCAAGGCGTATGAACTGATCCTGCCGTCCACCGCGAACTGAATGTGAGACCGCTTTACCCGATGCGATAGCGCCGGGGAAGCGCCGGCGGATCGTTCAATGTCTGGTCCGCCGGCGAACCGGGTTCCGGCAGCCGAATCGTGAACGTGGTCCGGACGCCGGGGACGGATTCACACGTGATGGTGCCACCGAGCGCTTCACATGCGCGGCGACAAAAACTCAAGCCCATGCCGGCGCCGCGACCGTGCGACTTGGTCGAGAAGAAGGCGTCGAAGATTTGCGGGAGCACGTCGGGGGCGATGCCCGGGCCCGTATCGCTGAAATGCACCACGCAGTAACCGTCGCTGCGATGAGCGTCGATCTCGATCTGCCCACGGCCGCTTGCGTGGATCGCGTACAGGGCGTTTTTCAGCAGATTGAAGATGACGAAGATCACGAGCGAGTCGGATCCGAAAAACTGGATGTCCGTATCGATCGCGTCGACCGACACGCGGTCTCGCTCACCGGGACGGAAGGGAAAGCGATCCACCGCGGCGTCGACACAGGCCCGTATCGGATAGGCCGCGAAGCTATGGCGATCGAGTCGGTCCAGCGTAAAGGACGCCAGGGACATCTCGACCACCGTACTCGTGGTGTCGACCTGGCGCCGGATCGACGACGCGAGCGTCGATAGCCGCTCCAGCTGACCGGGATACAAATCGTCGGCGCACAACCGGTGCTCGACCGCGAGCCGATACCCGCGCAGCAGCACCGGCAGGACGTTGCGCAGCTCGTCCGCGTGCAGGCCGATCGCCGCCAGCGGCGTGGCCACTTCGTGCGCGACCGTCGCGGCCAGGAGATAGGGGCCCATCAGGCCATAGCGGACGATCGACGTCGCGAGAATCCCGAGACTGATCGCGATGAACAGCACCCCCACCGGATAGAACTCGACGCCGTAGTTCACCGCATAGTCGGTCGCCGCGAGCGAGTAGAGGCCCAGGCTGACGAGACATTGAGTGAGCAACTTCCGGACGTCTCGCGCTCTCCCCTGTCGTCTTGCCTCGATCAGGAGCCAACCGCTGCGGCCGACCAGGAGTACCGTCTGCACGACGTGCAACGGATGCAGCGGGCCTGCATTGGGATACGGGCCAAAGAAATGCAGGCGGAATCCATCGACGACCGCATTGCTCGTGACCAGCAACACGGCCAGCAGGACGCAGAGTCCGTAGGACGCGAAGATGATCGGCCGCTCGTCCCGACGCGACACGATCTCCGTCACGAAATGATAGAAGGTCGTCGGCAGGAAAAGGATGAACAGATAGCCTGCCTTGACCAGCAAGTTGGCAACGTCCGCGTCGGTCGTCTGGAACAGGAAGGCCCACGTTCCCTGCCAGACGAAGGTCGTCGCGCACATCAACGCGAACGGGACGGATACCCGCGTGAAACCCTTGGTGGCCAGCACGTAGAGGCCGAACCCGAGAAACAGCGCAGAGACAAACGCAGGCAAGATCGAGTACATATGCGTGAATCCACAATGTTCACTGGTCGCGCACCACTGAACTGTCCTGGCCGGTGCCATTTGCGAGAGTAGCACGCCGCGGCAGGCGAGCGAGCGCGGCGGGTTTGTCCACGGGGCCTCCGCGCATCACGATTGTTGATCGCGCGGGTGCTGGGTAGCGTAGACCCAAACAAACGTGTCGCCGTTTGCGAAGCAAGGTTGTCACTTCGCCGGCCCAAGTTGGCCGGAAGGTGCGAAATCCTCGCGAATTCATGAGGTTGCACGTCGGGAATTCACGTTGTCACTGCCCGCGGTCTTGCGAAGGCCCGTGCCAACCCCGTGCGGTGCCGTTGCAGCGTTGCCAGCCTCTGTCACGCGTGGTGCGGAACCCGGTTTCGATCACGCAGCTCATGCCATAACGATAAGTTTTCTTATCACAATAGCTCGATCAGAAACCAAAACTCGCATTTGAGCGAACGCCCCGCATGCAACGGGGCGTCCGTCGATCAGCGCCCGATCGGCAGCCCCGTCGGCTCGATCCAGCCCAGCTTGTAAGCGATCAGCAGCGACAGGAACAGCGTGACCGACAGCCCGACGCGTGCCGCGAGCGACCAGGCCATCCGCTTGGACTTGCCGCGGTCGTGATTCATGAAATACAGCGCGAAGATCAGGCTCGCAATGATCATCGCGAATGCCACGGAAACCAGCAGAGTTTTCATTGGTGATGCCCTTGAAGATCGGAATCGGCCTGAATCAGTTCGGCCAGTTTTTGCCGCTCGTCGGCGAGCTCGCCGACGCCCGACGCCGGCCAGTCCAGCGCGACGCCATTGCCCAACGAATCGCGCACGAGCGCCTGGTAGCGCCGGTCGTTGATCCGGCCGTGGTCCATCGTTTCCGAGATCTCGCGCCGGAACGGCAGCGGGAAACTCGCGTACGCGCGCGACAGCGCCGCATATTGTCTCGCATCGATCTCTTTCGACGATGGTATGACAGTCCAGATCACCACGGCCACGATGGCCGTGAACGGGATCGCCGTGTAGCGAAGAATGAACTTGATCGGGGTCATGAAACGGTGGGCAGAAGTGATCGCGAAGGCTGACGGCGCGGCCATGCAGCAGCGAAACCGCAGTCAGGCCGCACCGCACGACATTGTACTGAAAGCCCTATCCGGCTAACAGAGTATGATAATGGCATTATCATGTTCGTCACATGATTCGAGAGACCCGGTGCCATTGGGCAGGCGGCATGCCAGCCCTGCCGTGCGGCGCCGGTCTTCACGTCCGTGCCCGCGATTCGCGGCGATTGAGCGAAGCCCTAGCCCCTATGCCAGCGCAGTACTTTCGAAACCTGACGGGAAAACACCGCAGCGCGACCGCGAACCGTCAGCTCGGGTTTTCGCTGGCGTTCGTCGCAGGCGCGGCCAATGCCGGTGGCTTCCTCGCGGTCAAGCAATACACGTCGCACATGAGCGGCATCGTGTCGGCGATCGCCGACCAGACGGCGCTCGGCGACGTGCGGCTCGCGCTGGCCGGCATCAGCTCGCTGGGGTCGTTCCTGATCGGCGCCAGCTGCTCGGCGATCCTCGTCAACTGGGGCCGCCGCCGCGGCCTGCACAGCCAGTTCATGCTGCCGCTGCTGGTCGAAGCGGCGTTGCTGCTCCTGTTCGGGCTGCTCGGCAGCCACCTCGCGCTGTGGGAAACCTTCTTCGTGCCGGTGACCGTGACGCTGCTGTGCTTCATCATGGGGCTGCAGAACGCGACGATCACGAAGCTGTCGGGCGCGGAGATCCGCACGACGCACATGACCGGCATCGTGACCGACCTCGGCATCGAGCTCGGGAAGCTGTTCTACTGGAACCGGTCGGCGGTGGACGTCGACGCGCATGCGGTCGTCGCCAACCGCTCGAAACTGCGGATTCACGCGACGATGCTCGCGTCGTTCTTCATCGGGGGCCTGGCCGGCGCGATCGGCTTCAAGCATGTCGGCTACGTGTCGACCGTGCCGCTCGCCGCGGTGCTCGTCACGCTCGCGATCGTCCCGGTGATCGACGACCTGCTCGCGTTGCTCCGCAGCAGGCGCTGATCGCGCACCCGAGCATCATTTCCGGCGATGGCGCCGAAGGCGGATCGATTATAATTTGATTAACATACCGACCACCCACGTCCCGCAATGGAAACGAAAACCGCCCGCCTGACCGTCCTGATCGACCCCGCGAAGAAGGAAGCCTTCGAGATGCTCTGCGCGGAGCAGGATCTGACGCCTTCGCAAGTCGTGCGGCAACTGATCCGCGAGTATCTCGACCGCCACGGCGTGACGTACAAGACCAAGAGCGCACTCGGCAAGCGCGTGAAGTAAGCGCGGCCGCACAAGCCGCGCCCGCGGCGCCGCTTACGCGGCGGCTACGCGCCGATTTCCCATCGCCCGTGCGGCTGCGCGCACAGCACCAGCCGCTGCGGGTCGACACGCTCCCCGGCTTTCATGCGTCTCGCCGTGGCCGCCAGCTTGAGCTCGCCGGCCCGCGCGCACGCGAGTGCGCGTTCGAGCAGGATGCGCAGCGACGGCAGCCGGTTGCCGCCCTTCCATGCGAATGCGATGAAGTTGTTGTCGTCGCCGCACGGCACCAGCGTGTACGACGTACCAAATATCGCGCGCAGTTGCTCGAGATGCTGCGGCAACGCCGGATCGTCGTCCATGAAGTTGATTGCCAGCACGCCGGTTTCGCTCAGGCGCGCGTGACATGCAGCGAGAAATGCGGCGCCCGTACACCGGCCCCGCATGCCGTCGGCAACGAACGCATCGTGCAGGATCACGTCCGTGCTGACATCCGCCCGCGCCAGATGATCCGCGCCGTCGGCGCAAACCACCGCGAACCGGCCGTCATCGGCGGGAATCTTGAATACGTCTCGCAGCGCGATCACGTCCGGGTTGATTTCGACCGCATCGATCGCCACGCCGGGCAGGTGCCGGTAACAGTACTTCGCCAGCGAGCCGCCGCCGAGCCCGAGCATGCAGATGTGCGCGGGTTCGGGCTGCAGCAGCAGAAAGCCCATCATCACGCGCGTATAGCCGAGCTCGAGCCGGCCCGGATCCCGGAGCGACATGAAGCTCTGCGTGCCGAAATGGTCGAAGTGCAGCGAAAGCGCGTGCTGCGTCTCCAGCACGAAAGGCCGGCCGTCGTTCAGCGGTGTCGCCAGAAATCTGACGAACGCGTCGTAGGAAATGCGTTCCTCGGCCATGAGCGGGGCGTCGATTGCAACCAGTAGATCGGGGCGGGCGTGCTCAGACTTTCTTCAGGTAGCAGGCCTTCAGCATGAAGCCGCCCATGTCGGTCTTGCAATCGACCTCGTGATCGCCGCCGACGAGCCGGATGCTCTTGACCTTGGTGCCCATCTTAAGCGTGATCGACGAGCCCTTCACGCGCAAATCCTTGATCAGCACGACCGAATCGCCATCCGACAGCACGTTGCCGTTCGCGTCCTTGACGACGTCGCCCGCCGGTTCGTCGCCCGATTCGGCGCCGGCGCCTGCCGACCATTCATGGCCGCAGTCCGCGCATACGGTCAGCGTGCCGTCCGGGTAAGTGTTTTCCATCGCGCATTGCGGGCAGGCGGGGGCGGCGTTCATTGCAGCTTCCATTCAGGGGGAGTTGGGTCGTCGATAAAAATGCCGGGCGAGCTGGCAGCGTCGCCCGGCCGGCCTGGCGGCACCCGCCGACGGATCGGCGGGCCGCCGTCGGCGCACACGACATTATAATGCAATACACATATCTTGACCGCTGTATTATAATCAGCGTTTTCGCGCCGTTCGCCGGACTTGCGGCCTGTTTCACCGAGAATGCCGGCACATCCAAGCAGGATGATTTACCCCGGCCGCGCGCCGGCTTCCCTGAGTCGTGCGGGAAAGCGCGTTTCGCGCGTGCTCGGCACACCGCCGGCCCGGTGCCGCAAACCGATTCCGACGTTCCCGTCCAGAGGCTTTCCGACATCGTGGCAATCGTTGTGTACGTTGAAATCGGCCCCGCCTGGAACCGCAACCGCGGCGGCGCCGCACGAGAAGCAGCCGTCGATGCGGCGCGCGGCTTCGATAGCGACATCCTGCTGATCGCGAACGGGATCAGCAGCGATGCGAAAGACAGCGCCGCCGTCGCGGCGCTGCAGGTGCACGGCGGCACGTCCGCGCAGGTGCTGGCCACCGGCCCCGACGAGGAGGCGGCGCTGCAGGCGCTGCTGCCCGTGCTGCAGGCGCGCTGACCCGCGCGCCACCCGATGTCACGGCATCCCGCCCACCCCGAATCCCCTTTTCACGAGGAAGCGATGAGCGACAACTTCACGTCCAACACCCCGAACCTGTCGGCCTCCGCCATCTGGGCGCTCGAACGCCTCGCCGACGTCCGCTACGGGCGCGATGCGCCGGCGCTCGGCTGGTCGATCGCGAGCGAGCTCGTCAGCGCGGGCTTCGTCAGCCATTCCGCACACGGCCGCTCGGGCGCGTCGATCACGGCCGAAGGGCGGACCTTCCTGAAGAACCGGAAGTAGATCGCCAGCGGCGGCGAATCAGCTTGATCCTTTTGAGCATCACAATGGCGATTTTGCGTCTTATGAGGATCGTCCTGTGCTTCTAAAGTGGAGTCACCCCGAACGAACGGGCCTCAACTTTCCGATCAAGGAGCCAGTCATGAGCCGCATCGCCATCCCCGCCATCGAAACCGCCACCGGCGCAACCGCCGACGTGTACGCACAAGTCCGCAAGGTCGCCGGCGGCACCGTCCCCAACCTGTTCGCCGCCGTCGGCCATCTCGCGCCGAACGCGCTCGCGGCCGTGCTCAACGCCGAGGGCGTGCTTGCCGGCGGCACGCTGAGCAAGCAGGATCTCGAAACGATCAAGCTGCTCGTCAGCGCTGACACCGGGTGTGACTACTGCGTCGCCGCACACACCCTGCTCGGCAAGATGACCGGCCTGTCGGCCGACGCACTGCGTGCGATCCGCTCCAGCGAACCGAACACCGGCGACACGAAGCGCGACGCGTTGATCCGTTTCGTGCGGAACCTGCAACGGACGAGCGGCACGATTACCGACGACGAATTCGCTGCGATCCGCGAAGCCGGCTACACGGACACGCAACTCGCGGAAATCTCGCTCGCGATTGCGCTGACGATTTTCACCAACACGTTCAACCGCATCAACGACACGGTCGTCGACTTCCCGCCCGTGAAGTAAGCGCCGCGGCAGTGCCGGCATTCGGGATGGCATGCGATCCCGCTGCCGGCCCCCGCCCCTTTCGAGCGCGCCCGTCGCCGGCCCCGTTGCCGCGACGGGCGTTCCGCGTGCGTGACGTCCGCGGCACCGCTCGGGGAATCGGGTGGCCCAACGGACTGGCGGCTGCCGTGCTTGTCATCGCGCTGGACAACCGTCGCGATAGAGCCGGCATCGAACCGTGCGCCGACAGCGAGCTGATCGGATCGTGATGCATGGAACCGGCGCGGGCGCCACCGCCCGCGCACCTACTCCGCGTCGCCGGCTACACCGTCGTCCGATGCCGCCGCGTCGCGCGTGCCGCCGAGCGACTGGCGCCGCCAGTCTCCGGGCGTCATGCCCGCCCAGCGCGTGAACACGCGGCGGAACGCGGCCACCGACTGATAACCGACGTCGGCCGACACGGCCTCCGCGCTGGCCGACGGCTGACGCAGCGCATTGGCGGCGAGGCTCATCCGGATGTCCGTCAGCAGATCAGCGGCCGAGTGCCCGAGTGTCGACTGGAAATGACGCATGAAGGTCGCGCGCGACATGCTGCACAGCGCCGCCAGTTCGGGCAACGTCCACGGCTTCGCCGGATCGTCGAGCATCGCGACGATCGCAGGCGCGAGGCGCGGCTGGCCGGCCAGTGCCAGCAGGCCGGTCGGCGCCTGCCCCGATTCGCTGACCGCGCGCAGCGCCAGCGCGAACAGCGCTGCGGACAGCGCGTTCAGGATCGCGAGGCCGCCAAGCTGCTGCTCGAGCGATTCGGCGCGCATCAGTTCCACGAGGGCGGTCAGCCGCGCGATGGCGGCCAGTGCGTTCGGCGCACGGCTGTCCGTCGTCGCGTGCACGACGAGATCGGGCGGCAAGTGGCGCCTGATCAGCCGGTCGTGCGGCGGCGCGACCACGAAGCGCCCGCACAGCATGTCCAGCCGCTCGCCGGTGCCCGCGTTCTCGCCGACCAAGACGTGACCGCCGGGCCGCTTGACCGCCGGCACCGGCGGCAACCCGCTGCCGTCGTGCAGCACGTGCGGGGAACCGTGCGGCAACAGCACGAGATCGCCGCCGCCGAGTTCGCGCACCCTGCCGTCGTCGGGATTCTCGAGGATCGCGCGGCCGCGCAGCACGACGTGATACGGGATCTCGCACGCAGGCGATCGCTCATACGTGACCGCCCACGGCGCGCCGAACGCGCAGCGGATTTCGAGCTTCCCGGTGACCGTGACGAGCGCCATGAAGCGGCTCAGCCAGTCGGATTCGAGCGTCATGTCGAGTAATGGAGGCACATCGGAACTGCGGCGCGCACCGCATGAAAGTCCGATTATCGCGCGGGAAGCCGATGGAATCGCGCCCACTTCCCGTTCGACGTCGTCGATGCGACGGCATCACGTCCGGCCGTCCGACTCGCAGCCCGCCCGTGCAAGGGTTTTGCTATCATTCCGGCTCCCTGTCTTGCCGAAATGGACATACCCGCTCGCCGCGTGCCGCCGTCGCCTGCCGTCAATCGCACGTCGTCGCTCGCCGGGGAACATCGCCGCCCGATCTGCCAGCCGGTGCGTGAACGGGACCCAACCAGCGCGGCATCGACATGCTGACGGCCTGACCGTCCCATGCTCCTCCTCTCCGGAAACGCAGATGCCGCCTGTCTCCTCCCCGCCCGTCCTCGACACGCCGCGCCTCATCCTCGAAGGCCATCCGCTCGGCGACTTCGATGCGCTCGCAACGATGTGGGCCGAACCCAAGGTCGTCGAGCATATCTTCAACGGCGAGCCGTCCGCGCCGCGCGACTCGTGGATGCGCATGCTCGCGTATCGCGGACTGTGGCCGCTGCTCGGCTATGGCTACTGGGCGATTCGCGAGAAGGCAACGGGTCGCTATGTCGGCGATCTCGGCTTCGCCGATTTCCACCGGCTCATCGAGCCGTCGATTCGCGGCGTGCCGGAAGCCGGCTGGGCACTTGCGACGTGGGCGCACGGCAAGGGTTACGCGACCGAGGCGCTCGCGGCCGCGCTTGCATGGCTCGACGGGCAGCAGCGGTTCGAGCGCAGCGTGTGCGTGATCGCGCCGACCAACGTCGCGTCGATCCGCGTGGCGGAAAAGGCGGGTTATGGGGAGCCGGTGCAGATCCGGTTCAACGACACCGATTCATTGCTGTTCTCGCGCGCGAGCCGGTAGGCGGTTGACGCACAGGTTATCGCCGGCTTGCCGCAACGACTTGCGGTGCCGGCGCGCCTTCCCTGCTCACTCGACAGCCTGTTCGTAGAAACGGGTAAAGAGCTCGTTGTCCATCGGCCAGCAGTTGCCGAAATCATCAAGCAAGATCCCGTCACCCGGCGTCACCGAACGCCAGCCTTCCGGTGTGGCGACCGCCCGTCCGCCTTCACGGGTCTGTACCCGATCATGGTCGCCATCGGCGAACCACCGTGTTGCATCGACATGACTGATGCGTTATCGAATTCGCATGCCGGCACCGCAATGCCGAGGTCTGACAGGCACGTTCAAAGACCTGTCCGTGTATCGAGCATGTGCGTCGCGAAACACCGTGAAACTCACGAGAGCCACGAAGGGGGGCGGGAAGCCATCGCATCCGCCCCGTGCGCCTTCGGCTGCACCGCCAGCCGGGTGTCGTGCAACGCAGTCCACCCCTCGGTGACGAGCGCCTCCAGCGATTCCCGTGCGGTGGTGGAGATGCGGATATCGATCTCCCGCATTCTCCCGATCGCCGCGTGAACCTCGTCGGGTTGCTCGGGCACCAGCGTCATCAAGAACGCTGAACGCGTTTCTGCGGCCCGGACCGCCTCGCTCCAGTCGGCGCGGGCGACCGCGACTTCGATCGCGTTCGTGAGTGAATCGAGACTCCGGATGATTTGAAGCGGCGTCATTTCGCATTCCTATCAAAATATCGTACCGGCCGCACGTTTGCCCCTGGAAAGCCAGGGTGACGTCGACATCGGCCACATGCGTCGAGCACCGGCAGTGGCTCGCCGAACGGACGCAACCGGGCGAGCCATTGCACGCGATCGGTCACCGCCTTCGCATTGGCATGCGCGTTGGCGACCCGCCGGAAGCCGGCGGGCGTCATGCTCGCCACCGAATTGCCACGATTGTAAGGACCCGTCCACCACCCGCTTCGTAATATTTTGTAATGATATGTCGAGCAATCTTTACCGGCGGGCGGCCCGGGCGCGCGCATTTTGCACAGGCAATTTTTCCGCAAACGTTTTCGCGCGAACGGCACCGTATCCGGCGTCCCTGCCGGCCATGCACCGAACATCACGCCGAACCCTCTCGCCTGCACATCGCCCCGTTCCGCGACCACTCGATTCCACACCTTCGCCCATTCGCGTCGTTGCACGGCGGTCGTGACCGGCGCACGAACGGGGGCGCCGAACGATACAGATTTCGCCACATTCCACCAGAATGTTTCGCAGTATCATGCGCGTCTTTTCGGCTTCCTCATGTTCGGACTGGGCCTGAGTGCTCGCCACTTTCCCGTTTCGCCCCCTCGTTTAGCGATGCCCATCCGAATCCTGCTCGTCGAAGACGACGTCCATTTGTCCGCGCTGATCGCGGACTATCTGCGCATGCATCAATACGAGGTGGACACGTTGATCGAAGGCACCGACGCCGTGTCCACGATCGTTGCGCGTCGCCCCGACCTGGTGCTGCTCGACATCAAACTGCCGGGCAAGGACGGCTTCGAGATTTGCCGCGAGGCACGCATGCAGTACGACGGCATCGTCATCATGATGACGGCCCGCGACGAACAGTTCGACGAGTTGCTCGGCCTGGAATTCGGCGCGGACGACTTCCTCCACAAACCGATCGAGCCGCGCATCCTGCTCGCGCGGATCAAGGCCCACCTCCGACGGATACGCATGCGCCCGGACGAGGTCGAGCCGGCATCGCCTCATCGATTCGAGTTCGGCAAGTTCTCGATCGACCGGGCGGATCGCAAGGTTCGCCTTCCCGACGGCAGCGCGCCCCGCCTGACTTCGACCGAATTCGACCTGCTGTGGGCGCTCGTCTGCCGTGCCGGCGAAGTGGTCAGCCGGGAAGACCTGACGCTGCTGCTACGCGGCATCGAGTTCGACGGCTTCGACCGTTCGATCGACGGGCGCATCTCGAAGCTGCGCCGCAAGCTGCGCGATGACCTGACTGAGCCGAAGCGAATCAAGACGATCCGCTGCAAGGGCTATCAATTCAGCAAGCACGCGTGGGAATGACACGCGGCAGTCACGTGCCCGTCGTCTTGTCGCCGAGCGCGGCGACAGGCGTCTCCGGATTGCGCGCGAGCCCTTGCGCGAACACCTTCAATCCTTCGAGCAACGGCGTCAACGCATCCCACAGCGCTTCGTCGTGCAGCAGCCGGTAGGCGCCGCGCACGCCGGGTGCGACATGCTCGTGTTGCTCCGGCTGCCACGCGCCGACGTGATGCAGCGCGTCGGCGGCCGCGAACACGGCCTTGCCGAACTGCTCCGGTGGAATCCGCGACAGCGCCATCAAGAGCACCGCGAGATTCTGCATGCCGCTCTGCATGCCCGGCTTGTCGAGCGCATCGACGAACGTGTCGGCCAGCCGCGCGTTCGCGCTGACGACCTCGGTCGCCAGATGCAGGAATCCATGCCGGTGCAGGCTACCGAGCAGATGCTCGAGCGCATCGTGTGCGCTGGGCTCCGCGTGCGGAGGCGTCGTGTCGGGGGATTGACGTTCGGTCATCGGCTTTCTCCGGTTGGAACGCCACGTGGCCGCCACGACGGCTGCCACGCGCGTCGGTTGCGTCTCGTTCGTCTGGCACCGTCTGCCCGGCAGCAGGCCGGGCAAGTGCGCTCACCGCGCGCCGTTGGCGCCGCGGCTGACGCGTGCGCGGGTTTCCTCGGCGAGCCATGCGGCCCGCCTGTCGAACGCCCGTGCCGGTACGCGCCGACCGGCCACCGCCCTACCGCATGTTTCCGGTATGGCCCAGCGAATAGCGCCCCGGCTGCGGCCACACCGTCAGGCCGTGCGGCTCCATGCCGACGGGAATCGACCGGACCGCGCCGCTCGTGGTGTCGATCGCATAGACGACGTCGTCGAAGCGGCCGGACAGCCACAGCGTCTTGCCGTCCGCGCTGACGTTGCCCATGTCCGGGCTGCCGCCGCCAGGGATCGGCCAGGTCGCGACCACCTTGCGCGTCGCGAAATCGAGCACCGATACGCTGCCCTTGCCGTGGCGCGGCCCGTGGACGAGATTGGAGCCACGATTCGCGATATAGAGCTTCGTGCCGTCGCGGCTCGGGTACAGTCCGTGCGTCCCGACGCCGGTCGGGATGAAACCCATCTTCGCGAAACGGTCGCCATCGATGACGTATACGCCGTCCGCCATCATGTCGGCGACATAGAACAGCTTGCCGTCGGGCGATACGCGGATGTCCTGCGGCATCCCTTTCCGGTCGAGTTCGAGGTAGCCGATCACCTTGCGGTTCACCATGTCGATCTTCGCCAGCTTGCCGCCGAACTCGCACGTGAACAGCGCATAGCGGCCGTCGATCGAAAAGTCGGCATGGTTGATGCCCTTGCATTGCGGCACATCGAGGCTCGACTTCAGCGCCATCGTCTTCGGGTCGCGGAAGTCGAGCCGCGCATGCGCCTCCGCCACCACGATCGCGTCCTTGCCGTCGGGCGTGAAATACATGTTGTACGGATCGTCGACGCTCACGTCCTGGCCGGGCTTGCCCGTCTTCGGATCGATCGGCGTCAGGCTGCCGTCGGTCCGCCCTTCCGCATTGTTCGCGACCCACAGCGTCTGCAGATCCCATGCCGGCACGACGTGCTGCGGACTGCGGCCGACGGCGAACCGGTCGACGACCTTGTACGTGGCCGGGTCGATCACGTAAACGTCGTTCGATCTCAGGTTCGGCACATAGATCCGCGACAATGCGCCCGCTACCGCCACGCTCATGCGGCCGGCCTGCGCCTCGCTGTACAGGTTGTCGGGGTGGATGACGGGCGGCATGCCGGGGACGGCCGCGACGGCGGACGCCGCGATCGCCCCGTGGGCGCCGAAGCCGGCAAGCGCCGCCGCGATGACGATCGCGGGACGGGGGAAGCGGATGTGACGGCGAAAACGCGGTGGCATGACGGTGTCCCTGTTCGATTGAATGGAACGACGACAAAAGCGGCGCGATGGCGGGGCTGCATCAGCGGCCGGCGATTTCCTTTCTGATCGCATCGACGGTGCGCGACACGATGGCGTCGGTGCCCAGCCGGCCGAGTTCGGCACTCGCATGACGCGGATCGCCGCCATAGACGCCATCGACGGCGCCGGGCTTCGCGGCGTTACGCAGCTTGTCGACCCTGACCATGCGCGGCTCGACCGCCAGCAGCAGCGACGTGTCGGCCAGCCCCGCATGCGTGCCGATATCCGTGGCCGGCACGCCGTGTTCGCGCAGGATCTGGTCATAACCGTCGGAGCTGGTGCCGTAGTACGCGGCCGGCACGAACGCGCGTGCACCGGTGCCGGCCCACGACTTGTTGAGCCGGGCTACCGATTGTTTGATGTCGTTCTGGTAGCCACCGTGGTCGCCGAGAAACACGATGTTCGTGAAGCCGTGGACCCGGAAGCTGTTGGCTGCGGATTCGAGGGTCTTTTCGAAGACGTCGTCGGGCACGGTGATCGTGCCCGGAAAGCGCATGTGCGACGTCGGCGGCGCATAGCCGCCCTCGGGCACATAGGCGATGACGGGGGCGACGATCGCGTTGCCGAGGCCTTCCGCGATCCGTTCGGACAGTACCCTGACCCGCGCGTTGTGCTTGCCGAGCGCGACGTACGGCCCGCTTTGCTCGGTTCCGCCGATCGGAATCAGGAGTGTGGTCTTGCCGGCCCGGATGCTGTCGCGCAGCTCGGTCCAGGTCATGTCTTCGAGCTGCACCGTTCCCGGCACCTGGGCGAGCGCGGCTTGCGCGACGGTGAAAGCGAGGGCGGCGAAGACGGCGCGTGACAGGCATTTCATCGCGGATTCTCGACGGAAGGAAGGAGACGACGCTGCGTTCCCTCGCACCATAAACGAACTCGCGCGACTTGTCGCTGACCGCCACGCAACGATTCACGCCGACGGTCGCGAGAAAGCACTTCGTCATGATTCCGCTTTGCATTCCCATCGAACATTTCTTTCAGGAAAATAATCAGATCATTCCAATTTGAAAGAAAAAGTCCCGCTGGATGGGGGTAGTAATTTTCAGCGATCGCGTACACGAAAAATATATTGGTTATGCTTATCGAAGCGTATTGACTTCACAATCTCGCGCCACCTAAAATTTAAAGGTCTTCACAAAAGGGGCTGATACCTTGGACAGTTGCAGTAGTCGATCTTCGAACAGTTTCGCTGCCTGATCGGCAGGACGTCCGCGCTCCTTTTCCCAGCCGCCGTCTTGCCATCAGGCAGGCGGTGCGCGCCCCGGCAACACCTTCCGTGCACCTTGTCGATTAGCGCCATCTGGCGCGCGCATTCGCGTGCGCGCCAAACGGCACCGCGTCGCGAGCATCGACTCGCGGCCGCATGCGTTCGCGCCGCGATCATCGATTCGCAGGCGCGTGGATAAACACGTACGCAGCAATCGCGCGTACCTATCGTTCACAAGGAACCGAAATGCCCGGCACCGACAGTTATCCCTTATGTCATTCATCGCCAGTGTTGTCATTCACTGAGGAAAGCGAGTAGGCCCCAGTCGCCGCGCCCATGATGCGCGCGATTTCCGTGTCTGCCGGCTTTTCGCAATCACGCGTCAAGCCAGGCGCACGGAGCACGATCATGAACTTCGGCCTTCTCCTGTCGAATCTGCCGCACATCGACGAATCGCGCGTCTGCTACGACGCGATGCTGTCGCTCAAACCCCGCGAATCGCACCGGTTCGCCGCTTTCTGGCTCGGCCTCAAAGCCCTCGTTTCGTAACCGTTCACGCCCCGCTCCCCGCATCCGCAAGCGACACGATCGTTCGACGATTCACGTCCTTGCGCATGCCGACGGCGCATACCCGTTTCGCTCATCGATCATCAGGGAGGAAAACAAAATGTCGGTACCCGCCAACATCTCACCTCGCGACACTGCGCGCGAACGCAGTGCCGTTCTCGACGAAGCGCACCTCGGCGACATCAAGGGCGCGCTCGGCACCATCGCGCACCACGACGTCGCGCCACGCACCAGCTGGTGGGCGCGCTTCCGGACGCTACTTGCCATTCTCGGCCCTGGCCTCATCGTGATGGTCGGCGACAACGACGCCGGCGCATTCGGTACCTATACGCAGGCCGGGCAAAACTACGGCACGACGTTGCTGTGGACCATGCTGCTCCTGGTACCGGTCCTGTTCGTCAACCAGGAAATGGTGCTGCGGCTCGGTGCGGTCACGGGGGTCGGGCACGCGCGGCTCATATTCGAGCGCTTCGGCAAGTTCTGGGGGGCGTTCAGCGTCATCGACCTGTTTCTCCTGAACGCGCTGACGATCGTGACCGAGTTCATCGGCATCACGTTCGTGCTCGACTTCTTCGGCGTGTCCAAGATCGCGGGCGTGTGCATCGCCGCCGCGCTCACGATGGCGGCCGTCAGCACCGGCAATTTCAGGCGATTCGAACGCTTCGCCGTGTTCTTGTGCCTCCTGAGCCTGCTGCTGGTGCCGGTGCTGGTCTCGATCCACCCGCCGGTCAGCCAGATGGCGCGCGACTTCTTCATTCCGAACTGGCCCGCGCATTCGAAGCTCTCCGACGTGATGCTGCTCGTGATCGGCATCGTCGGCACGACGGTGGCGCCATGGCAGCTCTTTTTCCAGCAGAGCTACGTGGTCGACAAACGCATCACGCCGCGCTTCATGAAGTACGAGAAAGCGGATCTCTGGATCGGCATCGGCTTCGTGCTGGTCGGTGCCGTGGCGATGATCGCGTTCTGTGCGCAGCTCTACGCGGGCAAGCCCGAATTCGGCAACTTCACCGATGCGGGCGGCATCATCAACGGGCTCGACAAATACGCGGGCCACACGTCGGCCGTGCTGTTCGCCGTTGCGCTGTTCGACGCCGCGATCATCGGCGCGGCAGCCGTGTCGCTATCGACCGCCTACGCGATCGGCGACGTGTTCAAGATCCGCCATTCACTGCATCGCAGCGTGACGGATGCGAAGGGCTTCTATCTCGTCTACTTCGGCATCGTCGCCGCCGCCGCCGCGATCGTACTGATTCCCGGCAGCCCGCTCGGCCTGCTGACGGAAGCCGTGCAAACGCTCGCCGGCGTGCTGCTCCCGAGCGCGACGGTATTCCTGCTGCTGCTCTGCAACGACAAGGCCGTGCTGGGCCCGTGGGTCAATTCGAAGAAGCTCAATGTGTTCACGGGTGCGGTGATCTGGGTGCTCGTGATGCTGTCCATCATCCTGACGGCCTCGGTGATGTACCCGGACATGAGCGGACAAACGATCCTCGACATGCTGGCCGGCGGCACGCTGCTGGCCATCGTCGGTTATGCGGCGACGGTCGCCGTCCGCAAGCTGCGACGTGATCCGGCGGACGGCGCCGGGACGGTGCAGGCGTGGCCGGAAGGCGCGCGAGACACGTGGCGGATGCCGCCGCTCGACGAGCTGCCGCCGCCCAACCTGACCCTGGCCAAGCGTGTGTGGATGGGCGTGTTGCGCGGCTATCTGTTGGTCGCCGTGGCGCTCGTCGTCGTCAAGGTCGTGCAAATGACGTTCATCAAGTAAGCGTCGCACCGCGGCATGCATGCGTCGGCATGCGTGCCGCAGGCCTCGTCCACACGCGCGCCGTCCGCCGTGTGTGCGGCAGACGGACGTCCAGGGTCAACAGGGGACCGACATCGTGAGCCGGATTCGTTTCGTTTCAGCACGTTCCATGCGATTGGCAGGACGACAGGCCCGCGTGCGCCTGTCGCGCGTACGCCGGACGTTGCGTCACGCGCCGCTCAGCCTGACCGAGCGCGTCCTGCTCATCCTGTGGGCCTGCATGCTGACGTCGCTGGTCTGGGTGTCGTTGCTGGTCGGACTCGTTCGCACCATGCGCATCGCGCCGTGAGCGCGGCGAACGAGATCGTCAGGATGCCTGCAGGCCATGAGTATTCAACCGCAGTTCACACTTCAACAACAGGATCAACGCATGAAGCAATACCTTTACGTGGCAACACTGGCCGCCGCCGTCGCACTCACGGCATGCAGTCATGCCGACGACGATGACGTACCCAGCACCCCCGCCAACGCATCATCCGCGTCGGCGCCGGCTGCGGCAGCGGATAGCGGTACCGCGGCGCCGGGCACGTCGGCCGCGGCAGACGACCCGGCGGCGTCGGAGGACGCCGCTTCGGCGTCACCGGCGTCCGGCGCCAGCCAGTAACCCCGGGCACCTGGCCGGCCGAGGGGCGATACGCGTCAAGTCACGTCCGCATGGCGTGGTTTGACGACGGCGCCCCCGGACATCGCGAGACTGCGTTACCTGTGCGAATGGGAGTCCTCGATATGAATCACGCACACCCGATTCACAAGGCAAGCGTCGCACCGATCCTGGGCGGCATGGTGGCGCTCGTGTCGGCACTGATGATCCTGGGCAGCGTTTGCCGCTCACCTTCCGCCGCCCCGCCCGCCACGTCCGAAGGCACGCCCCGGACACCGGATGCGCAACCGGTGCATTGCCTCGTCTACGGAAAATACTGTCTGTCGGCCTTGCTGCACGGCCAGTAGGTTCGCCGTGATGCATCGCCTGGGCGGCGCATCATCGACGCGCGGGACGCCGCGCTGACGAAGGACTCGCAATCCGCCGTGCACAGGCGCCGGCTAACGGCCGGTCGCCGCGCTCAGTTGCTCGACGATCGGCCCGAGCGCAAGCGCCGGCAAGTACGTGAGCGACGCGATCATGATCACCGTCCCGATCAGCAACGCGACAAAGAGCGCGCCGTGCGTCGGCAGCGTCCCGGCACCCGCCGCGCGCCGCCGCTTGCCCGCGAGCGACCCCGCGATCGCGAGCACCGGCACGATCACGGCGAAGCGGCCGAACCACATCGCGATCGCCAGCATCCCGTTGTAGTACGGCGTATTGGCCGACAGGCCCGCGAACGCGCTGCCGTTGTTGTTGGCGGCCGAAGAAAACGCATACAGGATTTCGCTGAGCCCATGCGGGCCCGGGTTGCCGATCCCGGCGATCCCGGCCGGCGTGACGACGGAAATCGCGGTGCCGACCAGCACCAGCAGCGGCGTCGCGAGAATCGCGACGGCCACCATCTTCATCTCGTATGCATCGATCTTCTTGCCAAGATATTCCGGTGCGCGGCCGATCATCAGCCCGGAGATGAAAACCGCCAGGATCGCGACGACGATCATGCTGAAGAGGCCGGAGCCGGGCCCGCCGAACACGACTTCGCCCGTCTGCATCAATGCCATCAGCACGAGACCGCCCACCGGCGTGAACGAATCGTGCATCGCGTCGACCGCGCCGTCGCCGCTGCTCGTCGACACGGTCGCATAGAGCGCCGACGACACGACGCCGAACCGCGTCTCCTTGCCTTCCAGGTTGCCGCCGCGCTCGATCGACAGGGGCGCGGCCCCGTCATGCGGTGCGGCGAGCGGCCCGAAGCCCTGCTGCTCCGCATGAATCGTGACCATGGCCGCGGCGACGAACATCGCGGCCAGCAGCGCCCATCCCTGCCGCCGGTCGCCGACGGCGACACCGAACGTGTAGCAAAGCGCGGCCGGTATCAGCAGGATCGCGATCATCTGCAGGAAATTGGTCAACGGCGTGGGGTTTTCGTACGGATGCGCGGAATTCGCGTTGAAGAAGCCGCCGCCGTCGCCGCTCAGCAGCTTGATCGATTCCTGCGACGCGACGGGGCCCAGCGGCAGGTGCTGTCGTTGCGAGCGCATCGATTGCTGCACGACGTTGCCGGCGGCGTCGTGCACCGGCTGGCCCTGCGCGTCCAGCGTCGGCTGCTGCCACGTCACGGCCTGCACCGTGTCCACGTCGCGGTACGCGGTGAAATTCTGGATGACGCCCTGCGCCATGAATGCGATCGTGAACACGGCGGACAGCGGCAACAGGACGTAGAGCGTCGCACGCGTGAGGTCGACCCACAGGTTGCCGACCGTCGCCGAGCCGCGCCGCGCAATGCCTCGCATCAACGCAAACATCACGGCCATGCCGCTGGCCGCGGAGAGAAAGCTCTGCACCGTGATGCCGAGCATCTGGCTCAGGTAGCTCAACGTCGTTTCACCCGCGTAGCCCTGCCAGCTGGTGTTCGTCGCGAAACTCACCGCCGTATTGAATGCGGAATCCGGGGCCACGGCCGGCAGCCCCTGCGGATTGAGCGGCAACCACGGTTGCACGCGCTGCAGCCCATACAGGAAGAGCGTGCCGACCGCACTGAACAGCAGCAGTGCGACCGCGTAGGTCTTCCAGCTCATTTCGGCGTTCGGATCGACGCCGGCGGCCCGGTAGATCCAGCGCTCGACGGGTCGCCCGATTGCCGACAGCAACGGCGCGTCGCCATCGGCCACGCGCGCCATGTAAAGCCCGAGCGGCTTGACGAGCGCAATCAGTACGACCAGAAACAGTCCGACCTGAAAGCCGGCACTTGCAACCATCCCTTCCTCCCGCAGCCACTGTGCATCGAAGAGTCTCTCACCCTATTTCATCTCGTGAAAAGTCAAATCGATGCATAGACTGCGGGACATCGCGTAAACATCCCGTCAACGCGAATCACACCGCCAACACGGCCACCGCCTTGATCTCGACGATATAGCCGGGCGCGCCGCCCAGCATGTGCGCACCGATCGCCGTCCACGCCGGCTTCGGGTGGGCGTCGAGGTAGCGGTCGCGCACCTGCATGAACAACGGCAGGTCGCGCATGTCGGTGTGGAAGGTCGTCAGGTCGACCACGTCGTTGAACGATGCGCCGGCGGCTTCCAGCACAAGCTTCAAATTTTCAAACGCCTGCACGATCTGCGCTTCACGGTCTTCGACGAGCTGCATCGCCGCATCGCGGCCAATCTGGCCGGATACGTACAGCGTATCGCCGACCTTCAGGCCGGGCGCGTAGCCGATCTTTTCGTACACCGCTTCCATTCCCGCCGGAACGATGGCTTTGCGATCACGCATGGGGGTCTCCGTGGCCGGCGTCTTCGCGCCGGCCGGTTGGTGGTCGATGAACACGTTGAACACTTGCAGGCGGCATCGCGGCGGGCCGCTCAGCCCGTATCGCCGCCCGCGACCGGCAGCACCGTGCCGGTGATGTAGCTCGCCTCGTCGGACGCGAGGAACAGGATCGGTGCGATCTGCTCGTCGAGGCTGCCGTAGCGCTTTAGGAACGTCGAATCCGTGACCTGACGCACGGCTTCGCCCATCCATGCCTGTTCCTGTTCGCTGTCGCCGGCCGCATTGCGCGGCACGCGGCGCGGCGGTGCGCTGGTACCGCCCGGCGCGGTAGCCACGACCCGGATGTTGTGTTCTGCGTATTCCATCGCGAGCGCCGCCGTCAGCGCATTGACGCCGCCTTTCGCCGCCGAGTACGGCACGCGGCGGATACCGCGCGTCGCGTTCGACGAGATGTTGACGATCGTGCCGCCGCCGCGCGCGAGCAGGTGCGGCAGCACCGCGTGGCACGTATAGAGTGTCGGCATCAGCGAGCGGCGGATTTCCGCATCGATCTGTGCCGGCTCGAATTCGGCGAACGGGCGCATGCGAATCGCGCCGCCGACGCCGTTGATCAGGATGTCGATGCCGCCGAACGTCTGCACGGCGTGCGCGATCGCCGCATGCGCGCCTTCGTACGTTTCGAGATCGGCGACGAAGCCGGCCGTCTCGCCACCGGTCGCTTCGGCCGCGACCTCGGCGACGAAATCCGCGCGATCGACGAACAGCACCCTGCCGCCTTCGGCCGCCGCGCGCAGCGCGACACCGCGACCGATGCCCTGCGCGGCGCCCGTGACGACGATGACCTTGCCAGAAAATCGTTGCATGATCACGCCGCCTTTGCCGTGACGTTGGGGGTGAACTTCTCGTAGTGGAAGCTGTTCGGCTTCACGCCTTCGTCGTCGAAGTACTTGCGCACCGCGTCGACCATCGGCGGCGGCCCGCACAGATACACGTCGACGTCGCCGTCGTTCAGCGCATCGGTCGGGATGTGCTGCGTGACCCAGCCCTTGCGCGGATGGCTCGACGCCGCGTCCGCGACGACCGTCGCGAAGCTGAAATTCGGCAGCTTCGCCGCCCAGGCTTCGATCGCGTCGACCAGCACGAGGTCGAGATCGCGCGTCACGCCGTAGATCAGGTGCACCTTCTGCTGCGACCCGGTGCGCGCGAGCACTTCGAGCATCGACAGGAACGGCGCGAGCCCCGTGCCGCCCGCGAGGAACAGCAGCGGCCGCTGCACATCGCGCAGGTAGAAGCTGCCGAGCGGCCCGTGCAGTTCCAGCGTGTCGCCGGGCTGGGCCGATTCGAGCCACGTGCTCATCACGCCGCCAGGAATCTTCTTGATCAGGAAACTGACCTTCGCATCGGCCGGCGCCGACGAGAACGAGTAGGAACGGTGCTGCCCGCTCGCGGGCACGTCGATGTTCACGTACTGGCCCGGCAGGAACACCGGCGCGGCCGCGCCGACGTCGAGTTCGAGCACGACGGCCGCATCGTTGTGCTGCTCGACCTTCGTCACCGTCGCGGCAAAGCCGCTCTGACCGGTCTTGCACGCGACCGACGACGTCGGCACCGCGATCACGCAATCGCTTTGCGGCACCATCTGGCACGTCAGCACGAGGCCGCCGTCCTTTTCGTCTTCGGTGAGCGCGTCGTCGATGTAGTCGTCGCCCAGGTCGTAACTGCCGCTTTCGGCGCGGCACTTGCAGGTGCCGCACACGCCGTCGGAGCAATCCATCGGCAGGTTGATCTTCGCGCGGAAGGCCGCGTCGAGCACCTTCTCGCCGGCCTTGCAGTCGATGAAGCGGGTTACCCCGTCCTCGAAGTTCAGTGCAATCTTGTAGCTGGACATGGCGTCACCTCCACTTCCTTTTCTTTCATGACGAAACAACGGGCGTCAGACGTGATAGACGTCGAGCACCTGCCGGATGTAGTCGTTCTTCAGCACGATCTTCTTGTACGAGATCAGCAGTTCATCGCCCACCTGGCGCAACGTGACGAACATCGTGCCGAAGAAGTGATCGGTCACGCGGTAGCGGTGGTTCAGCGTGTGAAAGTTGTAGCGCACGTCCACCTCGCCGTCGCGCTCGGCCAGCACCTCGACGTTCGTCACGTTGTGGCTGGTGCGCGGCTCGGGCGTCGACGCGCCGCTGCGCTCGGTCTTGATCCGGAACACGCGATCCTCGAGGCCGCCGCGGTCCGGGTAGTACATCAGCGAGATCTGGCTCTGGTGATCCTCGGTCGGCCGATCGTCGTCGTCCCACGCGGGCATCCAGTACGTGACGTCCTCCGTGTAGCAGGTCAGCCACGCGTCCCACTGGCGATCGTCGAGCAGGCGCGCTTCGCGATACAGCGCCGCGCAGACAGTCCGGTAATCGAAGCTCATGCTGCCACCTCCCCGCGTTCCTTCTTCAGCGCATCGCGCATCACATGCACCCAGTGTTCGTGCTGGCACACGAACAGCCCTTCGTCCTCGCTGCGCTCGCCGGAAATGCGCGGGTTCAGCCCCATCTTCTTCGCGTTGTCGTCCGGGCCGTCGACCCACAGCGGCGCGCCGCGCGACAGGTCGTTCCACATCGCCGTGATGCCCGCATAGCCGGCCTGGCATGCGCGGAACTCCTCGAGGTCGTCGGCCGTGCCCATGCCCGTCACGTTGAAGAAATCCTCGTACTGGCGGATCCGGATCGTGCGGTCGGCTTCGCTCTCGCCCTTCGGTGCGAAGCAGAAGATCGTGACTTCGGTCTTGTCGACACCCAGCGGCCGCACCACGCGAATCTGCGTGCTGAACTGGTCCATCAGGAACACGTTCGGGTACACGCACAGGTTGCGGGTCTGGTTGACGATGAAGTCGGCCTGCACGTCGCCGACGCGCGCCTTGATCTCTTCACGGTGCTGATACACCGGCCGCACTTCCGGGTTCATCGTCTGCGTCCACAGCAGGATGTGGCCGTTGTCGAACCCGTACACGCCCGCGACCGACTTGCTCCAGCTGTTCGCGTCGACGGCCTTGGTGCCGTCTTCCTTGCGGCGGCCCATCGTCGCCGCGTAGTTCCAGTGCACGGTGCTGACGTGGTAGCCGTCGCAGCCGTTCTCCATCTGCATCTTCCAGTTGCCTTCGTAGATGTAGGACGAATTGCCGCGCAGCACTTCGAGCCCGTCCGGCGCCTGGTCGACGATCTGGTCGATGATCACGCGCGCTTCGCCGAGGTATTCCTCGAGCGGCAGCACGTCGGCGCTGAGGCTGCCGAACAGGAAGCCGCGATAGTTCGCGAAGCGCGCGACCTTCTTCAGGTCGTGCGAGCCGTGCGTGTTGAACTGCACCGGGTACTCGGTCGTCTTCTCGTCCTTCACCTTCAGCAGCTTGCCGGTGTTCGAGAAGGTCCAGCCGTGGAACGGGCACGTGAAGCTGCCCTTGTTGCCGTGCTTGCGGCGGCACAGCATCGCGCCCTTGTGCGCACAGGCATTGATCACCGCATGCAGCTCGCCGGTCTTGTCGCGCGTGATCACGATCGGCTGGCGGCCGATCCACGTCGTGTAGTAATCGTTGTTGTCCGGGATCTGGCTTTCGTGCGCCAGGTACACCCAGTTGCTCTCGAAGATGTGCTTCATCTCCAGTTCGTACAGCTCGGCGTTCGTGAAGATGTCGCGGCGGCAGCGGAATACGCCGGCCGCCTTGTCGTCCTGCACCGCGGTGGCGAGCAGGTGATCCAGGTCGGTGGCTTGGTCGATCGTGGCGGACATGTTGGCTCCTCCCATGCGCGTGCCGCGTCCTGCAAGCACGCTCGCATCGGTAATCGGTTGAATCTCGCGGGAACCCGGCCGGCGGCGGCGCATCCGCGCCGCGCCGGCGGGCGGTTACGCCGTCGCGGCTGCGCGCAGGCGATGGACGATCTGGTTGTCCTTGCCCTGCACCAGCGGCGTCAGCACGAAGTTGAACTCGATGTCCTGGTACGCATCGGCCTTCATGCCGAGCGCCGTGCCGCCGGTCTTGTCGACCACGGGCGGGATCAGTTCCTCGCGCGTCGCATACGCGAAGTCATCCCAGATCAGCGGATCGCCGTCGATGTTGAATTGCGTCGTCAGCTTGCGGTGGTCGTGGCTATCGACGAAGAAGTGCACGTGCGCCGGACGGTTGCCGTGGCGGCCGAGGCCGTTCAGCAGCTGCTGCGTCGCGCCCTGCGGCGGGCAGCCGTAGCCGACCGGCATCAGCGTGCGGAATTCGTACTTGCCGTCGGCGCCCGTCTTCACTGCGCCACGCAGGTTGAAATCGCTCTGCTTGCCGGTCGGGTCGAAGTGCGAATAGAAGCCGTGCGAGTTCGCGTGCCAGCATTCGACCACCGCGCCCGCGATCGGCTTGCCGTCGAGGCCCGTGACCGTGCCGTGGATCACGAGCGGGCCCGCGCCGTCGTCCGCGTCGAGGTCGATCTTCGACACGCCGTCGCGCACCGGTGCGCCCGCGACATACAGCGGCCCTTCGATCGTGCGCGGCGTGCCGCCGTCGAGGCCGACCGCCTTGTCCGCGGCATCCATCCGGATGTCGAGAAACTTCTCGAGACCGAGGCCGGCCGCGAGCAATGCCGCTTCACCATCCTGGCCGAGCTTGTTCAGGTAGTTGACGCCGGCCCACACTTCGTCGGGCGTGATGTCGAGATCGTCGATCGCCTTGAACAGGTCGCCGAGCAGCCGCAGCACGACCTGCTGCGTGCGCGCGTTGCCGCCGTTCGTGCTGTCCGCGCCCGCGTTCGACGCGGCCTTCAGCAGATCCTGCACTTCCCGGGTATCGAAAACTTTGACGCTCATGATGGTGTCTCCACGTGTATTAGGGGGAATGACGGCCGTTGCCTGGCTCGGGTTATCGCGCGACTTTCGTCAGCCCGTCGCGGGTGAAACGCCTGACCTTGTCCTCGTCGAGTTCGATGCCGAGGCCAGGGCCGTCCGGCACGGTCAGTTCGAAGTCGCTGTAATCGAGCGGCTGCGTCAGGATCTCTTCGGTAATCAGCAGCGGCCCGAACAGCTCGGTGCCCCACTGCAGGTTCGCGAAACTCGCGAACAGGTGCGCGGACGCCACCGTGCTGAACGCGCCTTCGAGCATCGTGCCGCCGTACAGCTCGATGCCGGCCGCATCCGCGATCGCGGCGACGCGCTGCGCGGCGAACAGGCCGCCGCTCTGTTCGATCTTGATCGCGAACACGTCCGCACCGTGATGCTTCGCGATGTCGAACGCGCTATCGGGGCCCTGCAGGATTTCATCGGCCATCAGCGCGACCGGGAAGCGGCGCATCAGGCGCGCCAGCGCCGCGGCCGAGGCCACCGGCTGCTCGACCAGTTCGCAGCCGGCATCGGCCAGCGCCGGAATCGCGCGCGCAGCCTGCGTTTCGCTCCACGCCATGTTCACGTCGACACGCACCGAGGCGCGATCGCCGACGGCCTTCTTGATCTCGGCCACGTGGCGGATATCCGTCTGCGGCGACTTTGCGCCGATCTTCAGCTTGAACACGTTATGCCGGCGCTGGTCGAGCATCCGCTCGGCTTCGGCGATATCGGTGGCCGTGTCGCCCGATGCGAGCGTCCACGCGACCGGCAGGCGGTCGCGGCGGCGGCCGCCGAGCAGTTCGCTCACCGGCACGCCGAGCCGCTTGCCGTGCGCGTCGAGCAGCGCGGTTTCGAGCGCGCTCTTCGCGAAGTGGTTGACCTTCGCGAGCTTGCCGAGGAACGCCATCAGCGTCTGGATGCGCGTCGCGTCCTGGCCGACGATCGCCGGTGCGAGATACGTGTCGATCGCGAGCTTCATCGCCTCGGGACTTTCCGGGCCGTACGCCATGCCGGCGATCGTCGTGCCTTCGCCGAGGCCCGTCACGCCGTCGCTGCAGAACACCTTCACGAGCATCAGTGTCTGGCCGTGCATCGTGGCCACCGACAGCTTGTGCGGGCGGATCGTCGGCAGGTCGACGAGGCGGGTTTCGATGCGTTCGATGGTGACGGAGGACATGGGGGACGCCGTGGGGGTGAAGTTCTTGAGGCGATTTATACGTCTCGGCCGAATCGAGCGTCCAATACTTTTAGGCGGCTTTTTCAATACCTGTCAGGTATTGAAATCCGGGGATATTCGTTAGATAACGCGATTTTCCATACCCTCGATGACAGGCAATACGGCCTGGAAGCCATGCTGGATCGAGGGAAGCGGCCACCCGGGGTGCGGGCGGCCGCAGATGGGTATGGCATCGGCCGCCACGCGCGCAGCGACGCAAAAAAGCGGCCTCGGCGGGCCGCTGTCAGGGTTTTCCTGATGCCTCACCCGGGGGCTCGTGGGCAGTTTCTCGGCATCCGCGGTCGGCGGCCTGCTTCGCGGCCGTTCGTTCGACCGGTTGTCGGCGCAAGCCGATGTGGTGCCGACAGGAATCACGGCGGCGGTGCTTGCGCACCGGGTCGAGCACGTGCGGGGGGCGGCGTCCGGGCAATCCACAGGACGTGCCTGGTCGGCTTCGTCGCCAGCGCCGGCGGCTCTGGCGATTCATTCAGCCGCCGCACCGCCCCGGCGCGGCGGCACAACGTCACGACGTACCGTCGCCGCCCGGGTACCCGCCCAACCTGCCCTCCACCCCATACCCATCGTCCGGCGGCGGCAGCCGCCCGAGCACCCGTTCGACTTCCAGCGCGACCGCGATGAGTTCGAGATCGGTGCCGGCCGCCCCATCCAGTGCGAGGCCGACTGGCAATCCGGCCGCCGTCAGCCCGGCCGGGACGGTCATGCCCGGTACGCCGGCATTGCTGCCCGGTTCGGTATTGCGGATGTAGGTCGAGAACACCGAAGCGGGTTCGCCGTTGAGCATCATCGTGTCGCCCGACGGGATCGGGCACGCGGTGGCGATCGTGGTCGGAAACACCAGCGCATCGGCCCCGCTGTCGGCGAGGCACTGCCGATACGCGGCGCGCGACCGCGTACGCCGGTCCAGCGCCGTGCGGTATGCCGCTTCGCCGATACCGTCGGGGCCGGTGATATGGCGGGCGATCTTCGCGACGTCCGGGCTCCCCACGTTTGCCACGATGTCGTCGACCGACAGGTCGTAGCCGTTCTCGACCAGATACGCGTGCATCGACGACCGGAACTCATACATCGCGATGACGGCCGGCTCGTCGTCGAAGAACCCCGGATAGTCGTTCAGGTCGATGTCGACGCACTCGAATCCCGCCTGCTCCAGCTTCGCCACCGCGGCATTCGCCACCGCGTCGACATCCGGCGCGAGGCCGCGCCAGAACGTCGTGCGCGGGACCGCCAGGCGCACCGGGCGCGTCGCGCTGCGGGTCGGCAGCGACGTCGGTGCGCCGGTGCCGGCGCCGGACAGGATCGCGTCGAGCAGCGCGATGTCCTCGACCGACCGCGCGATCGGGCCGACGGTGTCGCGCGTGCGCGAAATCGGCGCCACGCCGCCCGACGGGTAGCGCCCGACGGTCGGCCGAAGACCGACGGCACCGCACAGCGCCGCCGGAATCCGCACCGAGCCGCCGGTGTCCGTCCCGAGCGCGGCGGGCACCACGCCCGCGCCGACCAGCGCGCCCGAGCCGCTGCTGCTGCCGCCCGGAATCCGGTTGAAGTCGTACGGGTTGCGCACCGCGCCCGTCACGCGGTTGTTGCCCGACACGCCGAATGCCAGCTCGTGCAGGTTGGCCTTGCCCGCGATCAGCGCCCCTTGCGCGAGCAGCCGCGCGACGACCGGCGCATGCTGCGGCGGCACGCGGTTGTGCAGCGCCAGCGTGCCGTTGCCGGTCGGCAGGCACGCGGTGTCGATGTTGTCCTTGATCGCGATCGGCAGGCCCAGCAGCGCGTGCGGGGTGGCTGATGTCGCGAGGTCGCGGTCGCAGCGGGCCGCTTCGGCGAGCAGCCGCGCATCGTCGACGCACGTGAAGCCGTTCAGGTAGCGCCAGCGGGCATGCCGCTCGATCAACGCGTACGCGTATTCGACACAGGAAAACTCCCGGCGCAGGATCGCGCTCCGGGCTTCGGTGAGTGTCAGGGTTCCCAGGGTGGGCATCGTCGTCGTTCCTCGTAACAGGGGATCGTCACAAGGTAGGGTGCGCCGATTTTGACGCCCATCGTCACAATGGATGACCCCGGCCGTCGGCCGCAGCCGGTCACGCCAGCGCGGCCGCCAGGCTCGCGCGGTTCGCGACACCCTTCTTCGCCATCACGCGCCGCAGGTGCGTGCGGACCGTCGACAGCCCGATGCCGAGCGTACGCGCGACGTCCTTGTCGGTATAACCGGCGGCGACGAGCCGCGCGACATCGCTTTCGCGCTCGGTCAGCCCCGCGCACGCGTGACGCCGCCGCAACAGCGCACGCCGGAAAAACGGCTCGATGCCGTTCAGCAGCAACTTGTCGCGCTCGGTGAAATCGGGCCGCCCTTGCGCCCGCCAGATACGCAGGTCGCCGACGTGCGTCGCGCCGTCGAACGCATAGACGTTGATGCCGTGATGCATGCCGTCGCGGCACAGGAAATCCTTGTAGAACTCGGTCTGCTCCAGGTCGCGCCGGCTCACCACCTCGTCGACGCAGGTCGCCACGCGGCGTGCGCACAGTTGCGGCGTGACCGGGTCGATATGCTGGAACCACGCTTCGTACCGGGCGATCTGCAACGGATCGAGGTTGTACGCGAACCCGTTGCGCCACAGGCCGGTTTGTTCGTCGCAATCGAACGACGCGGCGAAATCCGCGCGGATCAGTTGCGTGATCGCGGGCAACACGACCGTCCTCACGTCGACGACCGGCCCCAGCTCTTCCAGACGGGCGACGATGTCGCCGAACAGCCGGAGTTCCTCCGGCGTGATATCGGACACGGAAAGGTTCATGACGGACGGATCCTCGGCAAGCCGGTGGCGAACACCTGCATCGAGCGCTTCGACGGGCGCTTTCGCGACGAAGGCCCGGACGGGCACGGGTTCGGCGCGATGCGCCATGTTACCCGGCCGATCGACGCACCGCGTGTCGCATTCCGGATACGACGCCGGGCGGGCTCATGGTTCGCCCGACCATCCGACACCTGGGCAGTTCACCCCGGCGCACGAGGCAAGGCAGCCGGTATCCCGAGACGAACCACGGCCAGCCAACTGCGACACGACGAGCCGCTACGTCATCGCGCGAACGCGAAGGCCCGCTCAGCGGCCGGCAGCCGCCACCGTTGCCTGCCAGTGCGCGGCCACGCCGGCGTAATCCCTGACCTTGAAGGCGGAACCGTCCTGGACGTGGACCCAGCCGAGCGTGCGCTCGGCGAGCGGCTTGTCGTGGTCGTCCGTCGCGATCTTGACGATTGCGTGCGCACGCACATGCACGAGGCCGTCCGGATAGTCGGACGACGGGTTCGCCAGCGTCACCGTCACGAACGGCCCGAGGTCCTGCAGCAGTCGGGCGGCCGGCGGATTGTCGGCCATCAGCAACGAGCCGCCCTTCACGCGGTCGTCCACGCGAATGGCCGTGCCGCCCGGCCGCCGCTGCGCAGCGGTCGGCTGCGACATCCACAGCACATGATCCGGGTTGAGATAGACCACATCCGGGTCGCCCATCGCGTCGCGGGTTTCAATCCGGGGTATCGGCATGCACAGTCTCCAGTCGAATATCGAGCACCGAATGCCGGTGCGCCGGCACCATGATGATGCCGCAATATGTCGGCTTGCCGCGTGTCTTGTGGCGAATGGCGCGACCACCCTTGGCCGGATGGCCGCGCCCGGGGCGCGTGACAGCTTCGTCAGTGCCGTCAATCGGTGGTTGATGTCGCTTCATGCCGACGCGACCAGCCGCCCTGCCGCACCGGCTACCCTCGCCACGTCGCGTGCGCGAGCTTCGCCACCAGCTCGTCATACACGACCCGGATGCGCCGGGGCATCGGCCCACGCCGCGGCCGATAGACGTGCAGCTTCCACGGCTCGGGCTCGAGGCCGGGCAGCAGCCGCACGAGGCGCCCCTTGTCGACGTACGGCCGGACGAGATACTCCGAGCACTGCCCCAGCCCCACCCCCGCGCACACGGCCTCGATTTCCACCTCGGTATCGTCCGTCAGGTACGCCGGCGACGACGGAACGAACTGGTGCTCCCCCCGAAACATCCACGGCCAGGCCCGCCCGCTCGCGCGGTCGATCAGGCACGTCACCGGCATCGATTCGAGTTCCTTGCGGTTTTTGGGCTCGCCCAGCCGCCTGATCAGCGACGGCGCACCCACGATCCACATCGGCAACGGCCCGACCATCCTCGCGACGAAGCGGTTGTCGCCGATCGCCCCGACGCGCACACCGATGTCGATCTGCTCGTCGACCACCGGCGAAGGCACGTCCGACAGCCTCAGGTCGGGCACGAGCCCCGGATACCGCTGCATGAGATCGCCCAGGATCGGCTGGACGTAACGACGCCCCATGCCCGACGGCGCCGTGATCCGGACGACGCCCACCGGCTCGTCGGCCTGCCCGGTCGCGGGCCCGAACAGCCCGTCGACCGCAGCCAGCGTCGTCTGCACGTCGCGCGCGAACGACTGACCGAACGCGGTGATCCGGATACTCCGGGTCGTCCGGTGAAACAGCGTTTCGCCCAGCATCTCCTCGAGTTCGCGCACCGCACGCGTCACGACCTGCGGCGACACGCCCAGACGCGCTGCCGCCTCGCGGAATGTGGGCGCCGCGGCGGCTGCGGCAAAGATCTTCAGGATGTCGAGTCGGTTGAGCATGGAGAACCCTCCTGGCACGCGCATGCGGCAGCGCCTTTCATTCCCAAAACGGGAATTCTAAATGCGCTATTGTTCCATTTTCTTACGACGAGCGAGCGCCCACAATGCACATCAAGCGTGCATCGCAACCGATTCAACTCAGCCACATGCGCCGCTTTCATCCACCACTCTGGAGAATCTCATCATGAACGCAAGCACGAAACCGGCCCAACTCGACGGCCGCATCGCCGTGGTAACCGGCGCCAGCTCCGGCATTGGCCGCGCATCCGCCATCGAACTCGCGCGTCGCGGCGCAAAGGTCGTCGTCTCCGCGCGGCGCAAGGCCGAACTCGATCAACTGGTCGACGAAATCATCACCGCCGGCGGCGAAGCCCGGGCCTTCGTCGCGGACGTCGCGAACGAAGACGATGTACGCAAGCTGTTCGACTTCACGGTATCGACCTACGGACGCCTCGACATCGCGTTCAACAATGCCGGCACGGAAGGCGTGTTCGCGCCGCTGCTCGAGCAAAATGCCGAGCGGTTCGACATGGTGTTCGAACCGAACGTGCGTGGTGTATTCAATTCGATGAAGTACGCCGCTGAAATCATGCTGCGGCAGGGTTCGGGCAGCATCATCAACAACGCGTCGATGGGCGGGCTGATCGGCTTCGAGAATGCGTCGCTCTATATCGCGAGCAAGCACGCGGTGATCGGGATGACGAAGACCGCGTCGATCGAATGGTTCAAGCGTGGCGTGCGCGTGAACGCACTGTGCCCGGGGCTGATCGATACGCCGTTCCATCATCGCGGCATCTGGCCGTCGGAAGATGCGCGACAGGCGTTCGCCGCATCGACACCGGCAGGACGCTGGGGCTCCGCCGAGGAGATGGCGACGATCGTCGCGTTCCTCGCGTCGGACGATTCCAGCTATGTGTCAGGGCATGCGCTCGTGGCCGATGGCGGTTACTCGGTGGCATGACAGGCGAAGCGCGAGGCCGGGCGGTGGTCGCGTGCGCCGCACGTCGCCACCCCGGCGTCGGCTACGCCACCGCCTGCCTCGCGTGCAGCCGCAGCGCGAGCCACGCGATCCCGACCGCAACCGCGCCGACCACGCCGCCGAACGTGCCGACCCACGGCAGCCCGAAGTCGCTCGCGATATGGTTGCCGATCAGCGCACCGGCGCCGATGCCGACGTTGTACAGCCCGGAGAAGATCGACACCGCCAGGTCGGTCCCCTCCGGCGCCAGTTTCAGCACCCAGGCCTGCATGGCGAGCCCGAAACAGACGATCGCGCCGCCCCAGACCAGCGTATGCACGGACAGCGTGACGATGTTCAGCGCGCACGGGAACAGGATCAGCAGGCATCCCGCCAGCGCGACGATCGACCCGAGCAGGAAGTCGTCGGGACGGTGCGGATAGACGCGGTTGAAGCAGATCGCGGCCGGTATGCCGGCGACGCCGAACAGGATCAGCACATACGTGATCCGGCTGCTGCTCGCGTGGTTGACGCTCTGGACGAACGGCTCGATGTACGTGTACGACGTGAAGTGCGCGGTCACGACCAGCACGGTGATCGCGTACAGCGCCACCAGTGCCGGCTTGCGCAGGAACACGCCGATGCTGCTGAGCGACCCGGCGCCCTGGCTCGGCAGCACCGGCAACGTCGCGCGCAGCAGCAGCAACGCGACACCCGCCGCGCCGGCGATGATCAGGAACGTGACACGCCAGCCGAACGTCTCGCCGACCACGCGCCCGAGCGGAATGCCGGCCACCATCGCGATCGCCGTGCCCATCGCCAGCAGGCTGAGCGCGCGGCTTTTCCGGTCGCTCGGCGCGAGCCGCACGGCCAGCGGCACGGAAATCGACCAGAACACCGCATGCGCGCACGCGATGCCGAGCCGGCCGACCATCAGCACCGCGAAATTCCACGCGACGCCGGTCACGATGTGACTGCCGATGAACACCAGCAACGCCCCCATCAGCAGCTTGCGACGCTCGACATGGCGCGTGGCCAGCGTCAGCGGCAAAGACACGACGGCCACGGCCCACGCGTAGATCGTCAGCATCAGGCCGACGTCAGTCGGCTGCATGTGCAGGCTGTCGCCGATCGCACTGAGCAGCGCGACGGGCACGAATTCGGTGGTATTGAAGATGAAGGCGGTGAGTGCCAGGGTCAGTACGCCCCACCACGAGTGCTTGGAACTGACGGCGTCCGGTGTAGCCATACCTGGAATCGGCGAGACGAGGGTTGGGGGCGCGCGGCGCGGAGAACCCGGCCCGGCGATCGCCGCGATTGTACCAGCGGCATATGACACGGCGCGGTGCGGGATGGCCGCGGGACATGGTCATGACACGGCCGTGCACCGATAATGTGCCGACCGGCTTCTCACGTCCCGTTCGCTCGAACCCCATCGAGCCAGGAGATTCACATGCGCATTGAAACGTCCTTTCTGTTCGATCTCGACGGCACGCTCGTCGACAGCGTCTACCAGCACGTGCTCGCTTGGAAGGAAGCGCTCGATGCCGAGGGCATCGAATTGTCGGTATGGCGCATCCACCGCAAGATCGGCATGAGCGGCGGCCTGTTCCTGAATCAGCTGCTGCGCGAGACGTCGGGCGACCTCGACGCCGAGCGCGTCGAGCGGCTTGCGCGCCTCCATGCGGCCGCGTACCAGCGGCTGCGCGCGCAGGTCCGGCCACTGCCGGGCGCGCGCGAATTGCTGGCCGCGCTGTCGGCGGCGGGCATCCGCTGGGCGATCGCGACCAGCGGGCGGATGGAAACGGCCGCCATCAATCTCGAGGCGCTCGGCGTCGATCCGGCGAAGAACGTGGTGGTCACGCGCGACCAGGTCAAGTATGCCAAGCCCGACCCCGACCTGTTCCTGACGGCCGCCGCGCAACTGAACGTGCCGATCGAACACACGGTCGTGGTCGGCGACAGCATCTGGGACATGCTCGCCGCTGCCCGCTGCCGCTCGCTCGGCGTCGGGCTGCTGTCGGGCGGATACGGCAGCGATGAACTCGAACGCGCGGGGGCGCTACGCGTGTACGACGATCCGGCCGATCTGCTGTGGCATCTCGACGAGATTGCCGCACGGCCCTGAACCCGCCGGTTCGACATCGATCCCGCCGCGCCGCATGCAGGGCTGCACGGAGCCATTGCGGTCGCGGCGATGAACGGGCGCGGCCGCTTGCGTTCGATTCAGGCCCTGCTACGAAGGGTCATGCGCATCGATGCCCGGCCAGCCTGCGATGCGCGGCACAGACCGCTCGGGGGCGCAATTGAAGACGCCCGCGCGCGTCAGCCGGTCGCTGCATCGCCGCCACCGCCGCCGTCACGTGCTTTCGAGATCGCTTCGACGAGCTTCAGTTCGTCGTCGATCGACAGCGTCGTGTCGATCACTTCGCCGCCGAACGGTGCGAGCGCCGGACTCAGCGCGTAGATGTCGAGTTGCGTCGCGGCCAGCCCGAGCGACACGGTGCCGGGGCGCGCCTTGCGCGCGACGCGGTCGATCAGCGCATCGTCCACCGGCTTTTCGCGCCATGCATCGAGCGACGATTCGATGTGCTCGACCACGCTGTCGAGCAGCGACCCGCGCGGCGTGCGACCGGGGTCGATCGCATGCGCGCGCAACTGTCCGTCGGCTGCACACTCGACGATCGCCACGCCCGACAGCGCAACGACATGCCGGTCACGCAACGTATCGAGTTCGGCGAGCGCACGATGGGCGGCCGCGAGGTCGGGATAGGACAACACAATCAGCGTATTCATCAGCCACTCCGTGAAATCAGGCCGCCGCGTCCGGCTGCGCCGCGCTCAATGCGGCAGCCCGAACGCGGCCTTCAGGCTCGCGACGATCATCTGCATCGCGATCGCCGCGAGAATCATCCCCATCAGCCGTTGCGTCACCGCCGTCACGCGCGGCGACAGGTAATGGCCGATCAGCGGTGCGGACAGCAGCGAAACGGCCAGCAACACGAGAAACGCGGCGAGCCCGAGCGCGAACGCGAGTTCCTGCCCGGTCGACAACGCACTGTGCCCGAGCACGATCATCGTCGCGATCGTGCCGGGGCCGACGAGCAGCGGGATCGTCAGCGGATAGATCGCGACGCTCTCGGCCGCGGCCGGGTCGGCACCTTCGCTTTCGCCCGGCGAATGCTGGCGGCTCGGCGCACCGTGCAGCATCGACAACGCGATCAGCAGCACCAGCAGCCCGCCCGCAAGGCGGAAATCGTCGATCGTCAGGCCGAACACATGCAGGATCGCGCCACCCGCGACCGCCGACACGATACAGCCGACCGTCACACCGATCGCCGCCGTCAGCGCGACCTTGCGGCGCACGCCGTCCGCCGCGCCTTCGGTCAGCGACAGGAACACCGGAATGTTCGCGATCGGGTTCATGATCGCGAACAGCGCCGCGAATACCTTGATGGAAAAGGTCAGATCGAAGGCCACAGGTTCGCTCCCGTCTCGCGCGTCGACACGTGCTTCGAATCGCGCGCAGATTCCGCTTCGTTTCGGATGCACGGCGCACGCCATGCTGCTACGATCGACGCACCGCGTTCACGCACGACGGAGGGCCCCGACCGATGCAAGCCACCGACACCTTCATGGATCACGAGATTCGCGTCGAGGCGACGCGCAACGCGAACGGCGCGTGGGTCGCGCAGGTGCGGATCTTCCGCGACGGCGCGCCGGTCGACCTGCCCGCACCCGAGCTCGTCACACCCGAATGGCTCACGTGCGACGAAGCGCTGCGCGGCGGCATCGACCAGGGCCGCGTGATCATCAAGACACGCGACCGGTAGCGGCAACCGGCTCATCGGCACGCATCGCACGACGCGTTTCACGCATCGAAATCCAGATCGCCGATCAGGATCTCGCGGTCGCGCTGGGTTCGCGTACTGAAGTCGACCGGCAACTCCATCTGCCAGCGCTCGATCGTGACCGGCAGCGCCGCCAGATAGCGGTCGAAGCGGCTGCGGTCAGGCTCGGCCAGTAGCGCATCGATCGCATCGTCACGCCACGCGAGCCGCGCGTTCAGCCGGTTCGGCAATCCGACCGTCGACGTGAGGCCGATCACGTCGACACAGGTCGGGCTGCCCTGCCCGTCGTGCGGCACGACGGCCACCTTCACTTCGCCGGGCTGGTACAGGCCGAGCACGCGCGCCGCGATGCGCGGCGCAAACTCGGTTTCGAAACGGGCACGAACATCGGGATTCATCTCGCCTCCAGGTTTGAATCGCGTCGTCACGCCGCTGTCACGCGGCTGCAATCTGTCGCTCGAGTGCCGCTTCCGCCTTCAGGCTGTCGAGATCGCGGCCGACCGTCGCGACCGCGAGCCGCGTGTTGCCGCGCCAGTACGCGATCGAGCAGTCGTGCGCGCCGAGGTCACCGTCGATCTCGACACGATCCCATTGCTCCGCATGCCCGACATAGTTGACCGTCAGGTCGTAATGCTGGCTCCAGAAGAACGGCACCGCATCGAACGGCCGCTGCTGCCCGAGCATGTTGCGCGCCGCGACGATGCCCTGCCGCTCGGCCACGACCCAGTGCTCGACGCGAATACGATCGCCCGTCAGCGGATCGGGCCAGCGCGCGATGTCGCCGGCCGCGTAGACGCCGGGCGCACTCGTCTGAAGGAAGCGGTCGACCGTCACGCCGCGCTCGACGGCCAGCCCCGCGTCCTGCGCGAGCCCCACGTTCGGATGTACGCCGATGCCGACCACGACGAGATCGGCCGGCAGCACGTCGCCGGTCGACAGCGTCACGCTGTCCGGCGCGATCTGCGCGGGTGTCGCACCGAGATGGAACACGACGCCGTGCGACTCGTGCAGTGCCTGGATCGTGCTGCCGAGCGCTTCGCCGAGCACGCGTGCCATCGGATGCGCATCGGGCGCGACGACCTGCACGTCGAGCCCGCGCGTGCGCAACGCGGCGGCCGCCTCGAGCCCGATGAAGCTCGCGCCGACCACGACGCAGCGGCGCGCCGTTTTCAGCTTGCCGATCAACGCATCGCAATCAGCGCGCGAGCGCAGCACGCACACATGCGGCAGATCCGCGCCGGGCACGGTCAGCCGGTTCGGTTCGGCCCCCGTTGCCAGCAGCAGCGCGCCGTATCCGACGCGGCTGCCGTCGGCCAGCTCGACCGCCTGCTGCGCGGGATCGATGCGTACGACACGCGCGCCGCACCGCACGTCGATGCGGTGGTCGGCATAGAACGACGGCGAGCGCAGCGGTAGCCAGTCGGCCTCGGCCGTGCCGGCGAGATAGTCTTTCGACAGGTTCGGCCGGTCGTAAGGCGGATCGGAATCGGCAGTCAGCAGCGTGACAGGATGCGGATAGCCTTCCTGCCGCAGTGTCACGGCCGCCGCGATCGCCGCGGCGCCGCCGCCGACGATCACGATCGAAGCAGGCAGTCCTGCTGCATTCAATGCAGGCGGCACGGCAGCCGGCTGCGCATCGAGCACGACGGCGCGGCCGTCGCGGCGTTCGACACGCCAGCACGGCAGCCCGTCGAGCGCCGGCGCGCGCAGCAGCTCACCGGTGCGCAGACAAAACGCCGCGTGGTGCCATGGGCAGCGGATCGTGTCGCCCTCCAGCAAGCCGTCGGCCAATGGCGCGCCGTAGTGCGGGCATTGCGCGCCCACGGCAAACAGTTCGTCGGCGCGGCGCACGAGCAGCACCGCTGCGTCGCCGACATGGCCCTCGATCATTGCACCGTCGGCGAGATCGTCGAGCGCGATGCCTTGCGTGAGATCGGGACGTGAAGACGAGGAATCGCTTCCGGACATGACATCGCTCCCGCAGAGTCAGGTAACGATCCCATTATCGGCGTCCTTCATGAAAAGAACAGGTACAGACGCCCCCGCAGCGCACGCAAACACGCACTGTAGCTTGTACGAGATCCATGACGGGCGTAGAACGTCATCAACGTTGCGGCGCAACACGCGCGCCACCCGCGGCGCACGTCGCGCGTCGCGCGTCCTGCGCAATCCGCATGCCGCGTGCCTTCCCCCCCGTCACCAGGAGTGCTACCCGATGGCCACCGTCCTGTGCGTGCTGTACCCCGATCCCGTGGACGGCTATCCGCCGCGCTACGTGCGCGATGCGATTCCGGTCATCACGCAGTACGCGGACGGACAGACCGCGCCGACGCCGGCCGGCCCGCCCGGCTTCCGTCCCGGCGAACTCGTCGGCTCGGTGTCCGGCGCGCTCGGCTTGCGCGGCTATCTGGAAGCGCACGGCCACACGCTGATCGTCACGAGCGACAAGGACGGCCCCGACTCCGAATTCGAGCGCCGGCTGCCCGAAGCGGACGTGGTGATCTCGCAGCCGTTCTGGCCCGCGTACCTGACGGCCGACCGGATCGCCCGCGCGCCGAAGCTGAAGCTCGCGCTGACGGCCGGCATCGGCTCCGATCACGTGGATCTCGACGCCGCCGCGCGCGCGCACATCACCGTCGCCGAAGTCACCGGCTCGAACAGCATCAGCGTGGCCGAGCACGTGGTGATGACGACGCTCGCGCTGGTGCGCAACTACTTGTCGTCGCATGCGATCGCGCAGCAAGGCGGCTGGAACATCGCCGATTGCGTGTCGCGCAGCTACGACGTCGAAGGCATGCATTTCGGCACGGTCGGCGCGGGGCGCATCGGGCTCGCCGTGCTGCGCCGTCTGAAGCCGTTCGGGCTGTATCTGCACTACACGCAACGCCACCGGCTCGATGCATCGGTCGAGCAGGAACTCGGGCTCACGTATCACGCCGATGCCGCGTCGCTCGCGGGCGCGGTCGACATCGTCAACCTGCAGATCCCGCTGTACCCGTCGACCGAGCACCTGTTCGACGCGGCCATGATCGCGTGCATGAAGCGCGGCGCGTACCTGATCAACACCGCTCGCGCGAAGCTGGTCGACCGCGACGCGGTCGTGAACGCCGTCACGTCCGGGCATCTCGCGGGCTACGGCGGCGACGTGTGGTTTCCGCAGCCGGCGCCGGCCGATCATCCGTGGCGCACGATGCCGTTCAACGGGATGACGCCGCACATCTCCGGCACGTCGCTGTCCGCGCAGGCCCGCTACGCAGCCGGCACGCTGGAGATCCTGCAATGCTGGTTCGACGGCAAGCCGATCCGCAATGAATACCTGATCGTCGACGGCGGCACGCTCGCGGGAACGGGCGCGCAGTCGTACCGGCTGACTTGACGGCGCTACGCTCGACGCGCGGCGGTACGGTCAGTCGAGGCAGTACACGGCGAGCTTGCCGACGGTTACGATCGCCTGCTCGATCTCCGGCGACCACGGACTGCTGTAGTTCAGCCGGATGAAATTCCGGTAGCTGTCCGCGATCGAGAACATGTAGCCCGGCCCGATCGTGATCCCCTGCTCCAGCGCGAGCTGGTACAGCCGCATCGCATCGACCTGCACGGGCAGCTCGATCCACAGCACGTACCCGCCCGCCGGGCTCGAAATACGCGTGCCTTCCGGGAAGAATCGCGACACCATCGTCCGCATCAGGTTCGCTTGCTGCGCATAGGCCTTGCGAATCCGCCGCAGGTGATGCTCGTAGCCGTCGCGTTCGAGAAACTCCGCGATCGCGAGCTGCGGCAGTGATGGCGTCGCAAGCGTATTCAGGAATTTCAGCTTCTCGACCTGCTCGCGATAACGGCCCGGCAGCGCCCAGCCGATCCGGTACGCGGCCGTCAGGCTCTTCGAGAACGACGAGCAGTGCAGCACGATGTCATGGCGGTCGAACGACTTCAGCGTGCTCGGATGCATGTTGCCGAAGTAAAGTTCGTTGTACACGCCATTCTCGATGATCGGCATATCGGCCTTCGCGGCGAACTCGACCAGCTCGCGCTTGCGCTCGTCAGGCATCTGGAAGCCGAGCGGATTCTGGAAGTTCGGCATCACCATGCACGCGGCGATCGGCTGCGATTTCGCGATCGCGGCCAGCGCCGCGATGTCGATCCCGTATTCCGGATGCGTCGCGACCTCGATCGCCTTCATCCCCATCCGCTCGATCGCGTGCAGCATCGCGTAGAACGTCGGCGACTCCACCGCGATCGTATCGCCCGGCTTGGCGACCGCCTGCAGGCACAGGTTGATCGCCTCCGTCGCGCCGACCGTCACGATGATCTCGTTCGGGTCCACCGACATCCCGTTTTCCAGGTAGCGGCGCGCGATCTGCCGGATCAGCCGCGGATGGCCAGGCGGCAGCCCGTCCGTCACGCCCCACAGCGACTTGTCGCGGCCGGCTGCGTACGCATAGCGGTTCAGCTTCTCGAACGGGAACAGGCTCGGGTCCGGATACGGCGAGCCGAGCGGCACCGCGTCGTCGGTGCCGATCGAGCGCAACGTCGACAGCACGAGCCGGCTCACGTCGACCGACGACGAGATCGCGATCGGCTTCGACGGTCGCAGCTCGCGCACCGGCGCATGGCTGTCGTCGCGCCTCAGGTTCACGAAATAGCCCGACTGCGGCCGGCTTTCGAGCAGCCCGCGGCTTTCCAGCAGCAGATACGCATGCAGCACGGTCGTGATGCTGATCCGGTGCTGCTGGCTCGCCTGCCGCACCGACGGCACACGATCGCCGTGTCGATATACACCTTGCCGGATGAGTCGCTCTACGTCGTTTGCAAATTTCTCGTAGAGCTTCATCCGCCTCGCCCCGCCAGCGGTGAACCGGCCTGCGATGCATGGGCGGCATGGCCGCGCCGGTGCACGAAGCCGGATAGCCGTGCCCGGGCGCGGGTGTCCCGGTTCGAACCTCGTCCGTTATCGAAATTGAAGGCGGATAGCAATGCGAATCTCATCTAGACAAGGTTCGGCATGCTACTGCGTCATTTCGACGAATGTAAGTGACAGTTTGGCGAGGAAACGCGAAATCCGGCCGGCGTGGTGAACAGATTGGAACGCGACGGCAAACGGGCCCGCGCAATCACGCGCGGCGATGCTCCGGGCGCCATCCCGGTGCGCGTCATCGGCTAGCGCCGATCGCCGTCAGGCAGCGGTCACGCGAAGCCCGGTCATGCGCGGGCCCCGCGAGCACTCAAGCGTCGTCGACGTTGTCCGCGTAGTGATCGATGGCGACCTTGCATTCGTCGAACACCACCGTCAGCATCGCGACGTCGTTCGACTCGACCCACTTGCGGATCTGCAGGAATTGCCCGGTGCCGAGATCGGCGATGCGGGCCGGATCGTCGGTCGTCACGTCGACGCTCGCGATCGCGCGGTTGCCGGGCAGCGGCGCCAGCGTCGCCGCGATGTCGAAGCGCCGGTACGATTGATCGATGCGCATGTCGTTCTCCCGATGTGGTTCGAAGGCAAGACGCTCAATCGAGCGTCTGGCGGAACACCTTGCCGCCGAATCCCGTCACGACGTTGTCGACCGAGAACGGCGTATCTTCCTTCGCTTCGAGAATGATCGCGACGCTGCCGGGCACGAGCCGTGCCGCGACCGTCTCGACGAACGTGCCGTCGAGCAGCGCGTTGCCGGCCGCTTCCGCGAGGATGCCGGCACCCGCGCCGGCCGCCATGCCCGTGACCACGCCAATCGGCCCGGCGAGCAGGCCGAGCAAACCGCCCGCGATCGCGCCGATCACGCCGCCCTTGAACGGCCGCGATTCGGCGTGGAGTACCGCGAGCTTGCCGGTTGCGTCCTTCTCGACGACGACGCCGTTCTCGATGTGGAATCCTTCGTTTTTCTCCGACAGCGCCTCGACATCGTTGGCGGCCTGGCGGGCCGTGTCGACGCTGTCGAACACGGCGACGATCAGTTGCTGGGTCATTGGACACCTCACTCGGTTGGATGGTCGGTGGCCGCCGCCGCACCGCATGCGGCTGGCCGGAATTCGATTCAGATGCCGATGGCCGCCACGCGTGCACGCGCCGCATCGGCATAGGCGTGCGCGGCCTCCCGCTGCAGCCCGGCGACGGACGGCGCGCGGGCGAGCGCCGGATCGGCATCGCGCGTGTCGCGCGCCAGCCGGTAGGCGTCCGACGCGGCGCGCTGCAGTTCGATCGCCTGTTTCGTTTCGACGGAATCCGTGCTCATCGGGCACCCTCCTTGCAGGAACAGGGGAAAACCATGCGGCCTGCCGCTCGTGCGTCACCTGCGCGCATGCGCATCGTCCTCGACATCGTCGACGTCGGCCGGAAACCGATGCTGGCCGAAACTCAGGATCAGCACGCCCACCGCGAGCAGCACGATCCCGAACGTCGTCATCAGCATCCGTTCGGGGCTGTCGGTTGCACCCCGCAGTATCAGGTCGCGCGCGAGCGACGTCATCGCAATGAACAGCGGAAACCGCACGGGCAACCGGCCGAGCCGCAGGTAGCGCACGTCCATCGCGAGCACTTCCAGGTACAGGAACATCAGCAGCAGGTCGGTCAGCGACACCTCGCCCGCGAGCACGACCTTCCACGCTTCCTGCGTCATCGCGAACGCGGTCGCGAGGCCGATCACGATCAGCCCGGCCAGCTCGGCCGCGTGAAGGAAATGGCCGAAGCGGCGACGAAGGCGCTCGGCCGGCGAGCAGGGAATGGTGGTCGTATTCAAGGTGACAGTCGCTGTGTTGAAGCTTGAACGGCGCCGGGCGGCGGCGGGAAAGCCGCATCATGCGTGGCGGCATGCGCGGCATCGTGCGTGTCCGGCCCGTCCGCCGCGTGCGGGCCCGCCGCGCCGATCGCCTGCTCGACCGCGAACAGCGTCCGGCGGCAGCACACGTGGAACGCGTCACCCGCATCGGTGCAGGCCACGTCGTCGCGCTCGCGGCACATCAGCAGGCGGCAGCCGAGATACCGTTCGAGGCAGTCGATCCGTTCACTCACCTGCGCTTCGTCGAGCCGCAGTTCGGACGCCGCGCCGGACAGGCCGCCCTGCTCGACCACCGCGACATACACACGCATCGCTTCCAGCAGGTTCATGATGACGCTCCTCGTCGGCGGGCGCAGCGGGACCTAATCTACTGCACGCGGCACGCACGCTCAAGAGCACAGCGCCGCACGCGCCAGGAGTACAGCTGCGCGGGCACCGCCCAAAATCCGGCCCTGTTTGACGCATTCGCATGACAGTTTGGCGTTACGTGTTCCAAAGACTCGCCGAAGCTGCTAGATTGCTTGCTCGATGACGTTACGCGGTGCGGGCAGGTCACGCGCCGTGCGGCCGGCCGCCACCGCTGCGGCCCGTTGCGCGATGTCCGCGCAATGTCCTTCATCCGCATGACACAAAGAGAACAGTCGCATGACTCAGTTCAACCGTTCGCCTTCGCGCGTCACGGCACTTCCGTCCCGACATGACTGACCGGCAGCCCACGATGCAGACACCTCCCCCGCTCTCCCAAAACGTTCACAGCACGATCACGCGCAGCGCGATCTTCCTCGTGGCGACGATCAATCCCGGCGCCGATCACGCCGACACGATCCGTTCATGGTGCGGCAACATCGCCGCGCTCGTGCGCTCGGTCGGCAAGCGCGTGCCGGGCGGCAATCTCACCTGCGTGTGCGGCTTCGGCGCCGACGCCTGGGATGCGCTGTTCGGCAACCCGCGCCCCGCCGCGCTGCATCCGTTCCGCGAATTCGGCGCGGGCCAGCGCGTCGCGGTCGCGACGCCGGGCGACATCCTGCTGCACATCCGTGCGGAAGCGATGGACCTGTGCTTCGAACTCGCGACGCAGCTGCTCGGCGCGCTCGGCGATGCCGTCACGGTCGTCGACGAGGTGCACGGCTTCCGCAACTTCGACCAGCGCGCGATGATCGGCTTCGTCGACGGCACCGAGAACCCGGAAGGCCGCGAGGCGGTCGACTTCACGGTGATCGGCGACGAAGACGCGGAATTCACGGGCGGCAGCTACGTGATCGTGCAGAAGTACCTGCACGACATGGCCGGCTGGAACGCGCTCGCGGTCGAGACGCAGGAGCGCATCATCGGCCGCACGAAGCTCGCCGACATCGAGCTTGCGCCGGACGTGAAGCCGTCGTGCTCGCACAGCTCGCTGACCACGCTCGACGAGGACGGCCAGGAAGTGAAGATCCTGCGCGACAACATGCCGTTCGGACGCCCGGGCGCAGGCGAATTCGGCACCTACTTCATCGGCTATGCGCGCTCGCCGGCGCCGATCGAGCAGATGCTCGAGAACATGTTCGTCGGCCGCCCGCCCGGCAACTACGACCGCCTGCTCGACTACAGCCGCGCGGTCACCGGCTCGCTGTTCTTCGTGCCGTCCGCCGACCTGCTCGAGGCGCTCGCCGACCGCGCGGCGCCGGCCGCCGATGCCGCGCAACCGGAGCCTGCTTCGTCCGCGCCGCATCGCGACGGTTCGCTGAAAATCGGCTCGCTGAAAGGCGTGCCGTCGTAACGCAAGGTGCCAAGGTCAGCCCGGCGCGCAACCTCGCGCCGGGCGTGTCCGGAACGGCCGCGGTTCAGTCGGCCGGGGCGCTCGCGCGGCGCACGGGCGCCGCGCCACACAGGGGCCGCCGCTTCGACCTACTACCGCGTGCGGGCCAGCGCGCCCGACTTGCCATCCGCGCGAATCAGCCGACCAGGATATAGAGCCAGTTCTTCGGCAACGCCCCGCCAGGGCCGTTGCTGCATGCCAGCAGGCGCTCACCGGATTGAGGGTTCGTGATGCCGGTACGGAATGTCTCGATGGCCTTGCGCTCCAGTTGATCGAACGCGTTCCCGACCAGATTGTGCGCCTCGAGATAGATCGGGCACATGAGTTTGAAATCGGGCTTGGTGGCGCGATGTTTCACCAGCCGGGTATTCAGGTCACTGGTGATGCCGATATAGAACTTGCTGTACTCCGGTTTCATCGCAAACGCGTGCAGCACCTGTTTCAAATGCCCGATGACTGCTTCGTGATTGATGACGCCCGTCTTCAGCATGTATTTGTCTTCGGGCGAGACGAGTTGTAGTGCCATGAACGACCTCCACGTGTCGTGAAGCTTCAATAGGCTGCGTCTATGATTCATCGTTGCCCGGTTCCGGTAACTGAACGCCGGCCAGCGCCGACTTCCGGAAACCCTGCCGGATGAATGTTCGTAAGAATGCACGACTCGCGATGGGCCGTCGACCGGAATTGAGTCGGCGCGTCATCGAGCGCGGCCCGGGCGGCGTCAGCGCCGCCATGCGCCGGGTATCGCCATCCGGCTGCGGCGTTCTGAACATGCTCGCGCCCTCGCTCATCGCGCGAATTGCAGAACAGTTGCGCGACCGCAGGGTGTCGTTTCGATTTGTGCTGCAGTGGTGTCAATAGAGCCTGCTAATATGCATTTTCGCCCGCGATCGGCATGCCTGACATCAGGCGCAGTCCGTCAGCCGATCGGCCCACCATGAAGTGTTTTCGCTGACGTGAGGCAACAAGAATCCATGAATAACCTGCACCGCGAACTCGCCCCGATCTCGTCCTCCGCCTGGGAACAAATCGAGGAGGAAGTGGCACGCACGTTCAAACGATCGGTGGCCGGCCGCCGCGTCGTCGACGTCGACGGCCCCGAAGGCCCCGAGCTGTCGGCCGTCGGCACCGGGCACCTGGTCGACGTCGCCGCGCCGCGCGAGCAAGTGAATGCACGGCTGCGCGAGGTCCGCACGATCGTCGAGCTGACGGTGCCGTTCGAGTTGAGCCGCGATGCGATCGACAGCGTCGAGCGCGGCGCGCGCGATGCCGACTGGCAACCGGCGAAGGACGCCGCGCAGCGGCTCGCGTTCGCCGAAGACGACGCGATTTTCGACGGCTACCAGGCCGCCGGCATCGTCGGCATCCGCGAAGGCACGTCGAACCGCAAGCTCACGCTGCCGGCGGATGTCAGCGCGTATCCCGACGCGATCAGCGACGCGCTCGAAGCGCTGCGGCTCGCCGGTGTCGACGGCCCGTATTCGGTCGTGCTCGGCTCGGATGCGTACACGGCGCTCAGCGAAGCGCGCGACCAGGGCTATCCGGTCCTCGGCCATATCAAGCGGATCGTCAGCGGCGAGATCATCTGGGCGCCGGCGATCAGCGGCGGCTGCGTGCTGTCCACGCGCGGCGGCGATTACGAGCTGCACCTCGGGGAAGACGTATCGATCGGCTACACGAGCCATACCGACAAGGTCGTCCGCCTGTACCTGCGCGAAACGTTCACGTTCCTGATGCTGACGAGCGAAGCATCGGTGGCAGTGGCGCCGCAGGGCAACACGGCAGCCTGACCGCGGTTGCCTGTGCGCGATGCCCGCCGGGCGTCGCGCGCACTCGGCCGCACCGCCGGCCGCATGTTCGTCGCCGATCAAACCCATCTTGCATGGAGTGTGTGATGAGCGAGTCGAATGAGGCATTGCAGGCGCTGCAGGCGTCGATCGACCACCTGAAGCAGGCGGTCGACGCAAACGCGAGCAGCCAGGCCGGCGACACCGCCGTGCTGTTCACCGTCATGTCGCTGGTCCTGGCGGAGTTGCCGCCGGACACGCGCAACCTGATCGAGGATTCGTTCTCCGTCTGGGCCAATGGTCTGCCGAATGCGGCACTGTCAACGGACGTGAAGCAAATTGCCCGGCAACGGCTTGCGATGACACTCCCGGACTGACCGCGGCACGCCACGGTTGCGCCGTGTCCGGCCCGGACCGTGCAACCCGCCCTCGCCTTCGGCCACCCCACACGCATCGTCGGCGGTGCGTGCGGGGTCGCGCATAGCCGGTCGCGGCACGCGCACGTTGCGGCGGTCGCGCCGCGCCTGTCCCCCCGCATCGCCGCCTCCCCGCCCGCAACGGGCGCCCTGCGCGCCGATGTCGCACCGCGATCCGTTCGCGTTCTGCCCGCTCCCGCCTCATGTCACCACTCGCTACGCACGCCGTGCACGCCCGTGCCGCCGTGCGCCTGCCCGTCTGTACTCCTTGCCACCCGTGCGCAAGTGCATGCGAGGGTGCAATTCGCGGCCGGGCCGCTGCGCAACTGTGTCTTGGATGGCCTCCGCCGATTCGCTATTTTGAACGCAGTCGAAGCGATGCCGTGGGCTCCTCCCGGCACGCACGCTTGCCGCCCCGACCGCGACCGTGCACGACGCCGACGCGCGCTGCGTGACAGCACCGGTGCCGCCCGCGCGCCGCCGTGCCGCGTGTCGTGCGTTCGCGGTCGGGAAGCGCCAAGCGCCGCACCGCATCGGGACTTCACCCTTCGACCCACTTTCACCGACAGGAGCCAGACCACCATGCCCGCACTTTGCGATATCTGCCACGCCCGGCCGGCCGTCGCGCGCGCAACCGTGATGCAGGACGGCGAGCGCAAGACGATCTCGATCTGCGATTACCACTTCCGTCAGCTGATGCGGCATCAGAGCATGCTGAACCCGTTCGATTCGCTGCTGGGCGGAGGCGGCTCGTCGTCGCTGTTCGGCGGGCTCGACGACGAAGCGCCGCTCGCCGCCGAGATTCCGCGCGAATCGGTCGACCCGACCGACGCGTTCAGCGAGCAGACGCTGGAACTGCTGCAGCGCGCGGCCGAGAAGGCCCACGAGCTGCGCCGCAGCGAGCTCGATTCCGAACACCTGCTGTACGCGCTCGCGGACACCGACGTGTGCGCCGCGCTGCTGAAGGAGCTGAAGCTGTCGCCGCAGGACATCCGGTCGTACATCGACGAGCATGCGCATACCGGCACGGCCGACCCCGATGCGCTGCTCGACAAGCTGTCGATCTCGCCGCGCGTGAAGAAGGCCGTGCAGTACGCGTTCCAGGCGTCGCGCGATCTCGGCCATTCGTACATCGGCCCCGAGCACTTGCTGATCGGGCTCGCCTCGGTGCCGGACAGCGTCGCCGGCACGCTGCTGAAGAAATACGGCGTGACGCCCGAGGCGCTGCGCCAGAAAGTCGTGAAGGTGGTCGGCAAAGGCGCCGAGGACGGCCGCGTCGATGCGCCGACCGGCACGCCGAATCTCGACAAGTTCGGCCGCGACCTCACCGCGATCGCGCGCCAGGGCAAGCTCGATCCGGTGCTCGGCCGCGCGCAGGAAATCGAGAGCACGATCGAGGTGCTCGCGCGCCGCAAGAAGAACAACCCGGTGCTGATCGGCGAGCCGGGTGTCGGCAAGACGGCGATCGTCGAAGGGCTCGCGCAGCGGATCGTCAACGGCGACGTGCCCGAAGTGCTGCGCGATAAGCGGCTCGTCGAAGTCAACATCAACTCGATGGTGGCCGGTGCGAAGTATCGCGGCGAATTCGAGGAGCGCGCAAAGCAGCTGATCGACGAGGTCACTGCGAAGCAGGACGAACTGATTTTGTTCATCGACGAGCTGCACACGATCGTCGGCGCGGGCCAGGGCGGCGGCGAAGGCGGCCTCGACATCGCGAACGTGCTGAAGCCCGCGCTCGCGCGCGGCGAGCTGAGCCTGATCGGCGCGACGACGCTCAACGAATACCAGAAGTACATCGAGAAGGACGCGGCGCTCGAACGGCGCTTCCAGCCGGTGTTCGTGCCGGAGCCGAGCGTCGAACAGACGATCGTGATCCTGCGCGGGCTGCGCGACAGCCTCGAGGCGCACCACCAGGTGACGTTCGCCGACGACGCGTTCGTCGCGGCCGCGGAATTCGCCGATCGCTACATCACGTCGCGCTTCCTGCCCGACAAGGCGATCGACCTGATCGACCAGGCTGCCGCGCGCGTGCGGATCGGCGCGACGTCGCGTCCGATCGACATCCAGGAAGGCGAAGCGCAGATCGTGCAACTGAAGCGCGAGCAGGACTACGCGACGTCGCGCAAGCGCTTCGACGAAGCGAAGCAGTTCGAGGAGCAGATCACCGAGAAACAGAAAGCCGTCGACGAGATGATGGAGGCGTGGCAGCGCAAGACCGGCTCCGAAACGCTCGAAGTGACCGTCGAATCGGTGGCCGAGGTCGTGTCGCGACTCACCGGCATCCCCGTGTCCGAACTCACGCAGGAAGAACGCCAGAAGCTGCTGAAGATGGAAGAGCAGCTGCGCGAGCGCGTGGTCGGCCAGAGCGATGCGGTGGTGGCCGTCAGCGATGCCGTGCGGCTGTCGCGCGCGGGGCTCGGCCAGACGCACCGGCCGATCGCGACGTTCCTGTTCCTCGGGCCGACGGGCGTCGGCAAGACCGAGCTCGCGAAGGCGCTCGCCGAGACCGTGTTCGGCGACGAGCAGGCGATCATCCGCATCGACATGTCCGAGTACATGGAGCGGCACGCGGTCGCGCGGCTGATCGGCGCGCCGCCCGGCTACGTCGGCTACGACGAAGGCGGTCAGCTCACCGAGCGCGTGCGGCGCCGCCCGTACAGCGTGATCCTGCTCGACGAGATCGAGAAGGCGCATCCGGATGTCTACAACGTGCTGCTGCAGGTGTTCGACGACGGCCGCCTGACCGACGGCAAGGGCCGCGTGGTCGACTTCAGCAACACGATCATCATCGCGACGAGCAACCTCGGCGCCGCGATCATCATGGACAACCTCACGCAACCGGAAGCCGCGCGCAAGACCGACAAGGCGATCCGCGAGGAGCTGATGCAGGTGCTGAAGGGGCATTTCCGCCCCGAGTTCCTGAACCGGATCGACGAGGTGATCGTCTTCCACGCACTGTCGAAGGAGAACATCCGCTCGATCGTGCAGATCCAGCTCGACCGCGTGGTACGCACGGCCGCCGCGCAGGACATCACGCTCGTGATGGGCGACTCGCTCGTCGAGCACCTGACCGAAGCCGGCTACCAGCCGGAGTTCGGCGCGCGCGAGCTGAAGCGCCAGATCCGCCAGACCATCGAGACCCGGCTCGCGAAGGAGATCCTCGCCGACCGCCTGAAGTCGGGCGACCGGTGCGAGGTCGACTACGACAAGGCCAGCGACGAGGTGAAGTTCAACACGCTCGCGGCGCCTGAAGCGAAGGAGGCCAAGGACGCGAAGAAGGACGCCGACGGCAAGGCGAAATCGAACGGCAAGGCGGCCAAGGCCGGCGACGATGCGAAGACGGGCGACACGCCCGCCGACGCGCCGCCGCCCGCGCCGGCCGCGAAGCCGTCCGGCAAGAAGTCGTCCGGCGCGAAGAAGGACGCACACTGAAACCCGGCGTGCCCCGCACGCCCGGGGCATGCATGACCGGCTCCGTCCACCGGGCGGAGCCGCCCCACGCCGCGACACGGCGCAAACCGAGCCGCCCGCACCGGGAACGGCTGATGGAGAATCACATGACAAATCGACGCGAAGTGCCAGGCATCAGGAAGTACGACGGGCCCGCCGGTGGTTGGGGCGCGCTTCGCGCGACAGCCGATGCGGTGCGCACGCAAATGGAAACCATCGAGGCGCCGATCGTGCTGATGCGGACCAACCAGCCCGACGGCTTCGACTGCCCCGGCTGCGCATGGCCCGACAAGGAACACAAGTCGACGTTCCAGTTCTGCGAGAACGGCGCGAAGGCCGTCACGTGGGAAGCGACGACCAAGCGCGTGACGCCCGAGTTCTTTGCGGCGAACACCGTGTCGTCGCTGCTGCGCATGTCGGACTACGAGCTGGAGAACATGGGCCGGCTCACGCATCCGCTCGTCTACGACCGCGCGACCGATACGTTCCGCGCGATCGAATGGGACGACGCGTTCGCGCGCATCGGCGAAGTGCTGCGCGCGCTGCCGCCCGAGCAGGTCGAGTTCTATACGTCGGGCCGCGCATCGAACGAAGCCGCGTACCTGTACCAGCTGTTCGCCCGCGAGCTCGGCACCAACAACTTCCCCGACTGCTCGAACATGTGCCACGAGCCGACCAGCGTCGGGCTGCCGCAGTCGATCGGCATCGGCAAGGGCACCGTGTCGCTGGAGGATTTCGACCATTGCGAGCTGATCATCTCGATCGGCCACAACCCCGGCACGAACCACCCGCGGATGATGGGCACGCTGCACGAGTGCTCGCGCCGCAACGTGCCGATCATCGTGTTCAACCCGCTGCGCGAGCGCGCGCTCGAACGCTTCGCGGATCCGCAGGACATGATCGAGATGGCGTCGTTCGGCTCGACGCGGATCGCATCGACGTACTACCAGGTCGACGCCGGCGGCGACGCGGCCGCGCTGAAGGGCATCATGAAGGCGCTGCTGCAGCTCGAAGCCGAGCGCGGCGACGTGCTCGACCGCGACTTCATCGCGCAGCACACCAACGGCTTCGACGCGTTCTCGGCCGACCTCGAAGCCACGTCGTGGGACGACATCGAGCGCGCGAGCGGGCTCAGCCAGGCGCAGCTCGAACAGGTCGCACTCGCGTATGCGAAGTCGAACGCGACGATCGTCACGTACGGGATGGGCGTCACGCAGCACAACAAGGGCACGGCAACCGTGCGCCTGATCGCCGACCTGCTGCTGATGCGCGGCAACATCGGCAAGCCCGGCGCCGGCGTCTGCCCGCTGCGCGGCCACTCGAACGTGCAGGGCAACCGCACGGTCGGCATCACCGAGAAGCCGTCGGCCGAGTTCCTGAAGAAGATCGAGGACGTGTGCGGCTTCACGCCGCCCGCGCATCACGGGCACGACGCCGTGCAGGCAATGCAGGCGATGATCGACGGCACCGCGAAGGCGCTGCTGTGCCTCGGCGGCAACTTCGCGGTCGCGCTGCCCGATCCCGAGCTGTCGTTCCCGGCGATGGCGAAACTCGACCTGAGCGTGCATCTCGGCACGAAGCTGAACCGTTCGCACCTGCTGGTCGGCAAGGAAACCTTCATCCTGCCGGTGCTCGGCCGCACCGAGCTCGACATGCAGGCCACCGGCCGGCAGTCGATCACCGTCGAGGATTCGATGTCGATGGTGCACGCGTCGGCCGGCAAGCTCAAGCCGGCGTCCGACGAGTTGCGCTCGGAGCCGGCGATCGTCGCGGGCATCGCGCATGCGACGCTGCCGGCGAGCAAGGTCGCGTGGCTCGACCTGATCGCCGACTACGATCGCATCCGCGACCTGATCGACCGCACGGTGTCCGGCTTCGAAGCGTTCAACGAGCGCATCCGCACGCCGGGCGGCTTCCGCCTGCCGCTGCCGCCCACCGAGCGCGTGTGGCCGACGCCGACCGGCAAGGCGATGTTCTCGGTCTACAAGGGCGTAAAGGAAGATGCCGACGTGCTCGGCGCCGAGCAGGTGCTGCGGCTGATCACGCTGCGCAGCCACGACCAGTACAACACGACGATCTACGGCCTCGACGACCGCTATCGCGGCGTGTTCGGTCGGCGCGACGTACTGTTCATGAACCCCGCCGATCTCGCGAAATACGGGCTCGAACACGGCGACCTCGTCGACATCGAGACGGTCACCGCGTCGGGCCGCGCGCTGCGGCTCGAGAAGATCACCGCGATCGAGTACGACATCGCGCCGGGGTCGGTCGGCGCGTACTACCCGGAAGCGAACGTGCTCGTGCCGCTCGACTACATCGACAAGGAAAGCGGCACGCCGTCGTACAAGTCGGTGCCGGTGCGCGTCGCGCGCTCGGCGGTGGTCTGACTCACGGACGGGCTCGCGGCGCATAGGCAACCGCGAGCCCGTCCGACCTCCTTCACGGGCCACCGTCTCGCCACTGACGCGATGGCCCTCTTCCTTCCCCGTCTTTACCGCACCGCCGTCGGCGGCATCGTCGCGCCCGTCTGCCGGCGCCGATACGCGCTGTCGCGCGTCGCGAGCCAGTAGTACAGCGGCGACGTCAGCACCAGCCCCACGACCCATGACAGGTCCGCGCCGCCGAGATGCGCGGGAATCGGGCCCGCATACATCGGCGTGTTCATGAACGGAATCTGCACGAGGATGCCGATCGCATACGCGAGCAGCGCCTGCGGATTGAAGCGGCCGTAGATCCCGCCGTCGGCCATGAAGATCGACTTGATGTCGTACTTGCCCTTGTGGATCACGTAGAAGTCGATCAGGTTGATCGCCGTCCACGGCACCAGCACGACGAGCAGCGCGAGCACGAGATCGACGAGGTTGCCGACGAAGTTCGTCGACGCGCCGATCGCCGCGTAGCAGCACGCGACGAAGATCACGACCGACACCACCGCGCGCGCCTTCGCGTTCGGGATCCACTTGTATGCGAACGTCTGCACCGACGTGATCACCGCGAGCACCGCGCCGTACAGGTTCAGCGCGTTGTGGCTGATCACGCTCAGCAGGAACAGCACGAGCATCAGCGAGCCGAGCGGGCCGGTCGCCTGCTTGACCGCGTCCATCGTGTCGGCGCCGGCCGGCACCGCGAGCACCGCGACCGCACCGAAGATGAACGCGAGCGTCGAGCCGATCGTGCAGCCGAGATAGGTCGCCCAGAACGTCGACGCCACGCCGACGTCTTCCGGCAGATAGCGCGAATAGTCCGACACGTACGGCGCGAACGCGATCTGCCACAACGCCGACAGCGACACCGTCGCGAGCCATCCCGCGAAGTCGAAGCCGCCGCGCGTCAGGAAATCGCCGGTCGTCACGTGCGTGAGGATCATCCAGAAGCCGACCAGGATCCCGATGCCGAGCACCCACGTGCCGATCCGGTTCAGGATGTGGATGAATCGGTAGCCGACGATGCCGATCAGCCCCGAGCCCACCGCACCGATCACGATGCCGACGGGTACCGGCACCGACGACGCGATGCCGTGCACCGACTTGCCGGCGAGCACGATGTTCGACGCGAAGAAGCCGACGTACATCACGGCCGCGATCACGGTCACGAGCAGCGCGCCCCACGAACCGAACTGCGCGCGGCTCTGGATCATCTGCGGGATGCCCATCTGCGGCCCCTGCGCGGAATGCAGCGCCATCAGCACGCCGCCGACCGCCTGGCCGACGACGATCGCGACGATGCCCCACATCAGGTTCAGGTGGAAGAGCTGCACGCCGAGCGCGCCGGTCACGATCGGCAGCGGCGCGATGTTGCCGCCGAACCAGAGCGTGAACAGGTCGCGCACCTTGCCGTGGCGCTCCGCGGGCGGCACGTAGCCGATCGTGTGCTTCTCTATCATCGGGGACGCATTGCGGTCCGCGTTCGTCATGGTGATGTCTCCTGTGCGCGGCGATGCGCGCTTGCCGTGTCAGCCGGCGCGCGTTGGGGTACGCGCCTGCAATCGGGTCCGGATGCGCGAGCGACGACGCGCCGCGTGCACGCGCGGCGATGTCGAACGAGGCGAACGAAACGCATGCGGGGACGGATGAAATCTCCCGCCGGCGCGAGCGCGGTCGCCTCGTGAACTTCGCGATCCAGGTTGGAGACGATGGTGCGCCACGTGCATCTCGACCGGAAAATACTAAAAATATTTCCGGGACATACGAAAAAGCTCTGCAGCGGACATGCCGGCACCGGGGGGCTTTCAGGTAAGGTGCTACGCAAAACCATGGACAGATTGCGCCCGCGGCGGCACGCCGGGGCCGTGCATCAGAGGTGCTTGTGGCTCACTACACTTTGCGGCAACTGAAATACTTCGTGACGACGGTGGAATCCGGCAGCGTCGCCGAGGCCTCGCGCCAGCTCTTCATTGCGCAGCCGTCGATCTCCAGCGCGATCAAGGGGCTCGAGGAAAGCTTCGGCGTGAAGCTGTTCATCCGCCATCACGCACAGGGCGTGTCGCTCACGCCGAGCGGCACGCGCTTCTACCGGAAAGCGCAGGAGCTGCTGCGCATCGCACACGAATTCGAACAGAACGCCCTCGCCGACAACGACGTGATAACCGGGCAGATCGACATCGGCTGCTTCGAGACGGTCGCGCCGCTCTATCTGCCGCAACTGATCGCGGGCTTTCGCGATCGCTACCCGGGCGTGAACATCCGGCTGCGCGACGGCGACCAGCAGGAACTCGTGCAGGGCCTGACGTCCGGCACGTTCGATCTCGCGCTCATGTACGACCACGATCTCGACGGCACGATCGAGACCGAGCCGCTGATGCCGCCGCAGCAGCCGTACGTGCTGCTGCCGGAGAACCACCGGTTCGCGGGCCAGACGCACGTGTCGTTGCGCGACCTGTGCGTCGAACCGATGATCCTGCTCGACGTGCAGCCGAGCCGCACGTATTTCGTCAGTCTCTTTCACGAGCTCGGACTGACACCGAACATCGTGTTCGGCTCGCCGTCGATCGAGATGGTGCGCGGGATGGTCGGCCAGGGGTTCGGCTTCTCGCTGCTCGTCACGCGCCCGCATTCCGAATACACGTACGACGGCCAGCGGGTCGTGACGATCTCCCTCAGCGAAACGGTGAGCCCGTCGGGGCTCGTGAGTGCACGGCTGAAGCGCGGTCAGCTCACGAAACAGGCGCAGTCGTTCGTCGATTTCTGCCGCGAGCGGCTCGCGCAGATCGTCGCGGAAACTGCGCGATAAGGAACGGGAAGGAACAGGAAAGCGCACGCGCCGCGGGCTGCGGCACGTGCGTGCCGGCCGCTCGACAGTTCAGGCGGCCGCAGAGAGATGCGCGGCCAGCCGGCCCAGCATCGCGTCGCAACCGTGAAGCTGCTCGAGCGTGACGAACTCGTCGGGCTTGTGTCCCTGGTCCATGCTGCCGGGCCCGCATACCACGGTCGGAATGCCGGCCTGCCCGAACAGCCCGCCCTCGGTGCCGAACGCCACCGTACCGAACGCATCGGAGCCGCTCAGCATCGCGAGCAGGCGCGCGGCCTCGCTGTCCGGTGCGGTCGCGAGCCCCGGATACGCGCCCAGCGGTTGCAGCCGGATGTCGGTATCGGGCTGCACCGCGCGCATCCTCGGCAACAGTTCGGATTCCGCATAGTCCTGCAGCTTCCTCGGCACGTCGTGCGCATCGAAATCCGGCAGCGCCCGCACCTCGAAATCGAACTCGCATTCGGCCGGCACGATGTTCAGCGCGCGGCCGCCCTGGATCAGCCCGGTCTGCACGGTCGAGAACGGCGGATCGAATCGCGCGTCGTGCCGTTCGGGCCGCGCGAGCGCCGCACCGATCTCGCCGAGCCGGCCGATCAGCTTCGCCGCATAGTCGATCGCGTTGACGCCCGACGGCGCGTACGCCGAGTGGCAGGCGGCACCCTTCACATGACAGCGCATCGCGAGCTTGCCCTTGTGACCGAGCACCGGCTTCAGTTCGGTCGGCTCGCCGATCAGGCACAGGCGCGGCCGGTGCTCGCGCGCGGCCAGGGCTTCGAGCATCGGCCGCACGCCGAGGCAGCCGACTTCCTCGTCGTACGAGAACGCGAGATGCACGGGCACGCTCAGCGGCCGTGCGACGAATACCGGCACGGCCGCGAGCGCCGACGCGATGAAGCCCTTCATGTCGGCCGTGCCGCGGCCATACAGGCGGCCGTCGCGCTCGGTCAGCCGGAACGGCTCGACCGTCCACGCCTGCCCGTCGACCGGTACCACATCGGTATGGCCCGACAGCGCGATACCGCCGCGGTCGCGCGGCCCGATCGTCGCGTACAGGCTCGCCTTCGTGCGCTCCGCGTTGTAGAACAGTTCGCTCTCGACGCCGAAGCCCGCAAGATAGTCGCGGATGAAAGCGATCATCTCGAGGTTCGAATCGCGGCTGACCGTCGCGAAACCAATCAGCCGTTCGAGCAGCGCGCGGCTCGACGTGTCATTCATCGCCCGGCACTCCGTAGCTCGGCGCGGCGGTCGGATTCAGCGCGCGCGTCTGATAGTCCTGCATCTGCGGCCGGTAAGCCTGCCACAGCGCATCGAGCTGCCCGATCGGGTCGGTATCGGCCCAGTCCACGCGCAGGTCGACGATCGGCCAGGTCACGTCGCCGGCCACTTTCAGCGCGGCCGAATGCACCGGCCCCGCCTCGCCGCCGGCCGCCATCGCCGCATGCATCGCGGCCAGCAGGCGATCGGCGAGCAGGCCGGGCGCCTGTTCGAAGGCGCGCGCCATCGCGTCGATCACGGCCGGCGCGGCCAGCAGGTTGCCCGCCGCCACGCATTGCTCGCCCCGCACCGCGTGATGCGTGCCGAGCGCTTCCTTGCCGGTGAAGCACGCGGTCTGCCCCTGCCCGTCGATCGCCGTGACCTGCCGGTACTGGCTCCAGCCGTTCGCGCTGAGCGCGCGGTCGAGCGCCGCGGCGGGCGCGAGCTGCTCGTGTTCGATCAGGTCGAGGATCTGCGGGCCGAGCGCCGGCAGCGTGATGTTCTGCGTCGCGACGGCGCCGACGCCCGCACGCACCCACGGGCAGCGCGCGCCCACCGCGATGCTCGACGAGCTGATCGCGATGCCGAGCTGGCCCGTTTCCGGGCAGCGCCCGACGATGGAGAAAGTCATGTCGCCTCCTACGCGCGGTTCGGCTGCCAGTTGTCCGGGATCACGGCGATCACGTCGATTTCCATCAGCCACTGCGGCTGGCCGAGCGCGGACACGACGAGCCCCGTCGAGATCGGATACACGCCCTTCAGCCACTTGCCGACTTCCTGGTACACCGGCTCGCGATAACGCGGGTCGGTCAGGTAGGTCGTCGTCTTCACGATGTGCGTGAGGTCGCTGCCGGCTTCCTCCAGCAGCTGCTTGACGTTCTTCATCGCCTGCTCGGCCTGCGCGCGCGGATCGCCGAGCCCGATCAGCCTGCCGTCGAAATCGGTGCCGACCTGGCCGCGCACGTAGACGGTGTTGCCGGCCCGCACGGCCTGGCACAGGTCGTTGTCGAGCGTCTGGTTCGGGTAGGTATCCTTCGTGTTGAACATGCGGATACGGGTATGGGTGGGTTGGCTCATCGAAATCCTTCAGTCGTCAGGGGTCACGCCGACGCACCGGAAGCGGACGCGGTGCGGCAGGCGGCATGGGTGCGGTCAGTTCACCGCGTCGGCGAGCGGCTGCGCGTCGGCGTGCGACGCGGCGCCGTCCTGCTCCGCGTGCGCGGTCGAGCGGCGCTGCGATGCGTCGTGGTAGTCGAGGTAGGTGCGCTGGATCGCGATGTGGTCGGCGATGTGCCGCGCGTCGTGCCACACGCCCCAGATGAAGCTGGAGCCGCGCCGCGACAGCCACGGCAGCCCGAGGAAATAGATGCCCGGCTCCTTCGACACGCCGCGCTGGTGCTGCGGCTTGCCGTTGTCGGCAAACGCGTCGACCTTCAGCCAGCCGTAGTCGACCGCATAGCCGGTCGCCCAGACGATCGACGTGACGCCCGCGCCGGCGAGGTCGAGCGCGAGGATCGGATGCGCGACGCAGTCGGGGTTCGGCAGGATGCGGCGGGCTTCCGGTTCTTCCGGCAGGTCGAGGCCGTTGCGTGCCGCGTAGGCGTCGGCCGCGTCGAGCAGCGACAGGTAGTTCTCGTCGCCGCGCGCGAGATTGATCGCGAGATCGCGTTCGAACACGGCCACGCCGCCGTCGAACGACTTCGTCAGCCCGACGAGCGTCACGCCCTGGTTCGCGAGCTTGCGGAAATCCACCGTATGGCCGCCGCGCGCGCCGCTCACCGCGATCGTCACGTGTTCGCGGCCGGGCGTCGCGACTTCCTTGTCCCATTCGCCGAGCACGCCGAGCCACCAGCAGAAGTCGCGGCCGCGATACGCGCGCGGCGGACGATCGTGCGGGCCGACCGACAGGTAAACCTGCCGGCCCGCGCGCTGCAGTTCGTCGGCGATCTGCACGCCCGACGACCCCGCGCCAACCACCAGCACCGCGCCTTCCGGAAGCTGCGCCGGGTTGCGATAGTCGGCGGAATGGAGCTGCACGAGGCGCGCGTCGTCCGGCGCGATCGGCGGAATCACCGGGCGCTGGAACGGCCCCGTTGCGACGACCACGCGGTTCGCCTCGATCGTGCCGTCGGACGTCTCGACGACGAAGCCCGGCTTGCCCGTATTGCGCACGACCTTCTTCACCTCGACGCCGGTGCGGATCGGTGCGTCGAACTTGCGTGCATACGCTTCGAAGTAGTCGGCGACCTGGTCTTTCGAAGCGAACGCGTCAGGGTCGAGGCCGTCGAATTCGAGGCCGGGGAAGCGGTCGTGCCACGCGGGGCCGTTCGCGACCAGCGAATCCCAGCGCCCCGTGCGCCAGCGTTCGGCGATGCGGCTGCGCTCCAGTACGAGATGCGGTACACCCAGCTTGCCCAGGTGCTCGCTCATGGCCACGCCGGCCTGACCGGCGCCGACGACGAGCGTATCGATTGAGGTTGTTTCGACTGCCACGGCTGTCTCCTTCTGAAGTGCGGCTCAGTGCGACGCTCGTGCTGTCGCGTGAGTTGGAATGGAGACATTCTGCTGATGCGCAGGCGGGCGCGAAATGATGATTTTTGTTGGTGTTGACGAGAAAAAAGCTGGGGGTGGGTGAATAGGGGCGGTGTGTGGTGCCGGAAGAGCCGTCCAAGGTGAAGTGCCTGCGGACAAGACATCAGCGCATCGCACACCAGCGCACGCCCCTTTCGTCGCACTGCTCGCTACACGCCCGCCGCAGGCATCGGGCCGGCCCATCTCAGGCTAATTACGCGCGCCCTACGTCGCGATATAGCCGATTCCACTCCTGATCCGGAACCCCATGTGCGATGTTCGGATCGCTATGCCCGGATCGTTTTCGCCGCCTGCCCGGCCATCAGCGACCATGATTCGGACCCGGCAAATCGTGAGGCGCCGCATACGCAGTGAATATTCCAGTCGTGCCGCTCACCACGTCGCTCGAATCCATGTTCAGGAAGCGGCCGTTGACCTCGACGCGGAATTTGTACGGCGAATCGCGCGCTTCGGGCGGACAGGTAGCGGCTGCCTGATCTTCAACCGCCCTTTCCTGATCCCGCGCGCGCCGTTGCAGCAACCGTTAGAGTGGCGCTCCCCGCGCCGGCAAGCATGAAGAAATCGAGGTAGTCCATCAGCCCCGTCGCTACGAAGACCAAGCACTTGGGTACGCGCCAGTACGTTGCTGCTGATGGCTGGCCTGCTGTATCTGCCGTGGCTGTCCGCCGAAACCGCCTGGTTGGAGTTGAGACATTCCGCTGACAGACCGCCTTGCGCGAAATGATGTTTCTTTGTGGGTATTGACGGCCAAAAAGGCCTTTGCTGGCCAACTCGCAGCTACGTTGACGAAACCCGGTCACGGACACCGCCTCGACTCAATGCCCGCCGTTGATTTCCGTATCTTCGAAGGCCAGATGCTCGAAATAGCTCCCGGTGAAATCGACGTCCAGTCCCTTGAGACCGTGAGCTTCAACCGTGGTGCCTGTACAGTCCAGCACCTGCACCGAATGCCACGTGTTGCCGTCGAACCTGACACCGTTCCACTTGCATCCGAGAAATTTCACGCCGTTGAACGTGCTGCCCTGAAAGGCGGCGTCATTGAAGCTGCAATCGACGAATGTGCATCCGGAAATCGCAATCCCGGCAAAATCGCAACCTGCGAACGTGCAGGCCGAGAACCGGCAGCCCGTCCAGCCGGCTTGCCGGAATGACGTGCCGGCGAAACTGCTACCGTTGAAACTGCTGCCGGCAAATTGCGCGAGACCCAGATCGAGGCCGGCGTAGGCCGAACTGTCTGCCTGACCAGACAGTCCCGCGGGCGCACCGCCCGCGCCCTTGCGCCACTGATCGTGTTTGTAGATGATTTCAGAACTGCTCATCGATCTGCTTCCCGGTGCGCGGGAGCCACGGCATCGGTCTCATCCTTGTCCGAGTGCTGTTCCTCGTCATCGTCGCCGGATGTTGCCGAACCCCGGCTGGCGAACCATGCGACCACGCCACCCAAAGCAAGCAGCGGACCGAGAAACAGGAAATTCTCGATCGCGAAATCGCTCACATCGTGCGAACCGTAGCTACCTCCGCTGATCTGGGCCACGGAGCCCATTGCCGCGATCGCACCCCAGGCGGCCAGGATCAGACCGCCGACACACACCGTCGCGGCAATCGTCGATTTACGCATCTCCGCCCCCTCAAGCGTTCTCGGACGCGTTGCCGACGCTGACCTGAGGCAGCTTCGCGAACCCCAGGTGATTGGCCTCGTTCCACCACGTCCACGTCACGTCAGCCGGCGATACGTCCAGATGCATCGCCCGCGGATCGGGGAACGTATCGCCCTGCATGACGTACGCCTGGCGATACCACTGGTTGAACGTGGCCGCCCGAGGATGATCGCCTGCCACATCGGCTTGCCAGATGCCCGTCACCGGGCACGCACGCGTGCCGCGACACCGGATGGCCGGGTCGGGAAATTCGGCGGCGCGCACGATGCCCTGCGTGACGCGCGGATGCGATTCCACCGTTTGCGCGGGCATGGGAATCACGTCACCGACATAGTGGAAGAAGATGCGGCCATCCTCCGGCATCAAACCGGGGCGGCTCCGATCGAACAGCTCCTCCTTCCGGTAATGCATCGGTAGCTGAGCCATATTCCATGCGAGGTGACGATCGGCGACCGGATATTTCAGTTGTGCCAGCCAGTAACCACCGACAGGAGCGGCAGTCGTTTCCGCCTGCGGAGGCACGGTGACCTGCGGCTTCTCCGGCAGCATGTAGCCATCGGGCACGTGCGCGCGGCCCGTATGCAGCGACACGGGGTGCACGGCGGGCTTGACCGGCGACGCCGGCGCGGACGTCACCGCCTTCGCCGCGTTGATCAACGTCTCCTTGTTGCCGTCCCACTTGGGCAGTTTGGCGGGCGGAAGCGGCACCACTTTGTCCAGGTTCGGCAGACGCAGGTCGGGGTCGCGCTCGAGGCGATCGGCAAGGACGATATAACGCTCGGCACGAGCGCGATCCTTCACGCCACCCGCTACCGGATCGCCATCATCGAACGCACCGAACAAATATCCAGCACTTTTGGCGCTACCGTATTTCACGCCTTCATGCAGAATCTTGAGTGCTCGCGCATTGTCCTCGTCCAGCGACTTGTCGGAGCCAACCAGCGTCGTTCCAAGCGCATACGCAGCATCTCCGCTACCCTGGGCGAATCCGCATTCAAGCATTTTGAGCGCAATCTTCCGGTTCCCCCAGAAACCGGATTTCGGATCGTCGTAGACTGCATCGAGCTTGCCGCCCAAATAAGCCATGGCGCTGGGGCTGCCCTTGTCCGCTGCAAGTTGCCAGAAAGCGTATGCACGGCTGGCATCCTGCTTTACGCCCACTCCGTTCATGTAGTACGTGCCCATCAGATCGTAGGCTGCGGGGATGCCCAGCTTCATCGCCCCTTCGGTTATCTGTACGGCGCGCTCGGTATTGCGATCCACGCCCAACCCCTGAGCGTAGGCGTTCGCCAGGTTCAGCATCGCTTTCCAGTGCTTGCGCTCGGCAGCCTTCCCCCACAGCGCAACGGCACCAGCGTAGTCGCGCTGGTTCGGCCACAACAATGCACTCGTCATCTTCATCGCCTGCTGATTCCAGCGATCAGCTTCCGGGTCGACTGCCGGAACGGCAGCGGCTTCGTGCACGCAAACGAACGTCTCGCGATGCGGATTGAAAGCGTCGAGCGACATGTTTCGCGGAAGAGAATCGTTCATCGAGCAGGCAGTACAAGCAAAGAACAAGGTGAGGGAAAACGCGCCAGCAAGGCGCAGGCGTTTGGACGTTGTCGAACTCATTGGAACTCGCATATTCTGAAAGCGCGTCAGGCCAGCCGAACACTGGACGTGCGATCGTCTTGAAACCCCATCAAGAAGCCGGTCGGCTCCAGGCCGCGCTTCTTCTGCATGGCATTCGTATCCATGAGTTTTTGCCATTTTGTGAACGTTTCCTCGATGGCGGCAGGACTCCCATTTCCACCGTCATGGGCACCGCCGGTATGCAGCTTCCAGACTCGCTTCCGCAAATCGGTGCTCTTGGCACGATCATCGCTGCCCACGTTGATCTCCGCGTCAACCGCCATGCTCCGCAAATTCAGGTTGGCGCTTCCCAACGTGAAGAAACTGTCGTCGATCAGCAGCAGCTTACTGTGAATATAGATTTCCCGGTATCTGGCCGCGATTGACTGCGTCGGCAGCGGCAGCATCGGCGCCAGATCTGGGTCGGGCAATTCACCCTTGGCTTGCTGCTTCTGCGCGTATTCGTTCCAGCGGGCCCGCTTTTCTTCCGTTTCGGTGTTCAGCTTGGAACTGCGCCAATTGCGATCAAAGGTCCAGAGACTACCGACCAGCGCACGGATACCCATTTGATCCAGCGATTTTTCCAGGGATGCCTTGTCGCCGAGATCCTTGGCACTTTGCGCCGCGGGCGAGAGCGGCGCAGGATAGAGATCAGGATCTATACTCGCGCCGCTCGCCTTTTGCCGCTTGACGTAGGCATCCCAGGTCGCCTGCTGCTGCCGATTGCGCGCGAGTTCGTCTTCGACGGCCTTGTCCTGATTCGGCATCGACGTCCCATGCCCCAGCACCTTAACGGTATCGTGCGTGCGCGGCACCATCTGCACCCGCTCAGGCGTAGGGATGACAACCATCACGTGCAAATTCGGTATGTCGGATGGACTCTTGCCGGCAGCCTGGCTGCACGAGAGGAAGTCGGCCCGCAACTCCTTCAGCTTCTTCGGCCACTCGGTATATTGGAAATACTGGTTCTCGATGTAGATGTAGTTGCGCGCGAAGGACGTCGCCTGCGCATACAAGGCCTTGACGGATTTATCCTTTTCTTCGGGCTGCGTACGGACGATTTGCGCACGCTGGCACGGCGTGCCGAGATTCTGCGTCAAGCCCGGGGGGACCTTTTTGAAATCGTGCGTTCGCGACAAGTTCGTGCCCTTGCCCTTGGCACGGTTCCACGCGTCGGTAAAGTTCTTGCTCACCGGCACCAACGCCTCCCCCCGGATCCGGCTTGCATAGTCCTGGTAAGGCTTGAGGCCCGGTTCGGTGTCATTGGCCCCTTCCCACGCCTCACCCCGGCGAGGATCATTGAAGAGGTGCTGCTGCGTGTCCCAATAGTCCGTCACACTATTCAGCCCCATCACGTAGCCGACGGCGTGCACGCCGCCTTCATGGTCGTAATCGATCAGGATAGTCTTCTGATGGTCGGTGGCCACCTTCTCCAACCCCAGTACCTCGGTGAAGTCACGTTTGCCCGGCTCGCTCTTCAGGCTTTCATGGACGTCCTTGCTGCTGCCGTCCCGCGTACGAATCGACAGGTTGGGCAGCCGGCCGGCAAACGCATCGTCATACCATCGCGAATTGAAATCCTCGCGCCGTTCCCGCGGAGTTTGAGGTTGAGGCGGATTCTCGGTCGGCATATAGATGCCACCATCCATAGCGACCTTGATGGCCTGCTTATCGTCATAGTTCAGGCGACCGCTGCTGTGACCCGGCTGTTGTTCGAGCCGAGACTTCCGATGAAGCCATACCACGAAAGCAAACGAACCTGCACCGGCTTGCCATTGTTGAATTTCCCTGCCGCTACGTCGCGCAGCAATCCACCCCAGGTATCTCCTCGCGGCCAGACCTTTCCGTTCCGGATCAACTCCATCCCGGGATCGAAGCCCCAGCAGATGATCTCGACACTGTGCTTGGCCGCCTTCAAATCGGCCGCAATCTGCTTGAACGCATCCTCGCCGCAGATGAATACGTCGAGATTGTTCTTTTCGTATGGCGGCGCGTAGTAGTCCGCCTGCTTTTCCAGAAACCACTGTGCACTGGCGACCGTCTGCCGCTTACCGACATCGACCGGCGCCTTCGATTTGTTTTGGGTATTGGTATCGGACATCAGGTTTCTCGTCAAAAACTGTGGCAAATCGCCGGTCAGCCCTCTGCGTGGCGCTGGCGCGATTCCGGATCGCCGTCGACCGCTCGCCATCCCTGCGCGGCCAGTTGCTCGTCATCGGTCAAGCCCTCCTCCTTCACGGGCACGTCGATCTCATGCCCGTTGTGCAGCTTGACCGTATAGGAAGACGTGCCCTTCTGGTGATTCGCAATGATCAGTTGACCATGCTCGTCGGTCACGCCGTCCGCAATCTTGGCCGATCCCTTGTAAAGCGTGTACGGCTCATAGGCGAGCGGCCGGCCGTCCTCCGGATGCGAACGGAGCACCACAGCCAGGCTGTCCTGTTGCTCCAGTTCCTTGAAGGTCAGGGGATCGGGCGCTTTCACGGGCTTGTTGTCCGGGCCGACGAGGCTGTGCGACGCCGCATGTTCGCGCCACACGCCGCTCGTGCCATGCACGACGCCGCCACCATTCCACTGGCTGTAGCTCGAACCGCCGTTGATCGACGCTTCGTCGCTCGCCTGGGTATTGACCTTAGGCGAGCGAAACACGATTTCCTCACCCGCCTCCAGAATGATCCGTTTGGCGGCCTTCACGACGACGTCCTCCTTGTGCGCTTCAATCCGGAGCTTGCCCTCTGCCGTGACGAGCGTCATGCCCTTGGCCGCGAAGGCACTCATCCAGTCTCCGACGCGCATCAGCAGACGACGTCCCGCGCTGATCTGCGTGTTGCCGATACTTACGGCATCGATGTTGGTCTGCGCACCGAGCACCATCGCATCCTCGCTGGCCACGGTCACACCGGCCGGCCCCTCGATTGCAACCATCGGCGCACCGCCACCACCGCCACCACCGCCTCCACCACCCTGGTCGACGTTGCTGCCGGCGTCCCAGCCCTTGATCTGTGATGTGATCTTCTCGATGCGTGCAAGATCGGTATTCTCGGCGTCATTCGCAGCGGACGCATCACCGAGGTTTCGTACCAGTTCCTGCAACTGTTCGATCAACGTCTGCAATGCCGTGCGTTCGAGCATCTTGCCTTCGGCACGTCCCTGCTGCTGCGCGGTCACGTAGACGCCCTTCGCCGCGCGAATGACCGCCTGGGCATCGGTTCTAGCCTCCAGACCGTCGCCGCGAGGCGCGCCTTTACCTTCGTCGCGAGGCTCCGTCAGGTAACCCAGGTTCAACTGGGTATGGGTGTGCTCGCTGGCAAGCTGACTGCTGATCTGGCCGGGCGTATCGTCGAAGCGCAGCTGGTTGTAGCGATCCGCCTTGACCTCCTTCGTCTTGATACCGGACAGATATCGATTGCCCGGAAGCGAGCCCGTGTGGCTGAACGTGGTCGGCATATTGGGACCGCCGTGCAGCACCCCGGTCACGATCATCTTGTCGGGATCGCCATGCAGATGGTCGATCAGCACTTCCATACCGGCACGCGGCAGCATGTCCATGCCGTAGTTCGGGCCGGCCCAGGGGCTGACCCATCTCACCCACGCGCTGTCCCGCTCGGTTCCACTGGTGCCGGCGCCCTGCGCATGGGTGTGGTCGTCGGCGCGCAAGCCGAGAATCTGCACCTTGATGCGGCCGAATTCGTCGCAATGCACTTCCTCGCCATCCTGACCAACCACTTTCGCGGTAAACGGATGCACGGGCGGCAAATCAACGCGCGGGTCGTAAGCTGGCGTCAGCGGCACGCCCCGGCGCACGCACGTGAACGTGTTCTCGTATCGAACCCCGGCCCCCTCTTCTTCCGCCGGTAACGTGTCGAAGCTCCAGCGACTCGCGGCAAACAGTGCCTGCGCCCGTTCATCGAGCGCCTTGGAGTAGTTGTTGGTGGCCCGATGATGAAGGCTGGTGATCACGAATTGCCGCTGTTCGTCCGGCCGCGTGTCGACCTCGGGATGCCCAAGCAGCGTGAACCAAAAACCTGGTGAAACGTCCCGGACATCGCTCGCCGCGTATACACACTCCGCACGACGTTCGTGCGCCAGAATGCGTGCCTTCGCCAAGCGCTCTTGATCGGCGTCCGAATCGCCTGCGTGCGGGACGTCGATGACCGAATTAGCCAGCAATTTCGCGAGATCGTTGCCTGCCTCCCCCTGATCGACGATCGTCTCCTGCTCGGACTGTGCCATCCTGCCGGCTTTGTAATCCCAACTGGAACGTCGCACGCTGCCGGGCGTCAGCGCTCGGGCCGTGGACCAGAGCGTGACCGCGTCACGCTCCCGCGACTGCGAACCGCGGTGATAAGGCACCTGGCCTGCCGCCGCCTGAGGCAACTTCGTCGGATCGTCGCAGAACACGAGCGTGTGGACCGGCGTATCGGTTGCCGCTCCGTCATGCTTGCCGGCCCGTGCATACCAGAAAATGCCGTCACGCCGGCACAGCCGGCGAATGAAAGCCGCATCCGATTCGCCCGCCTGACGCGTCTGCTCGCGCTTCGGATACTGATTGCGATCGAGCACGAGTTCGAAATCGAAAGCCTGCGCCAACGCCGAACTGCGTTGCTGCCATTCGTGCAGCAGTGTTTCCAGAATGTCCGGGACGCTCGTCGAACGAAACGTTCTGCTGTTGACACGCTGCTCGAGGATTCCAAGCGCGTCGCGCAACGTCAGTTGTACGCACGTGAGCGAGCCGTCCGATTGACCGGCACGCACGTCGGTGATGATTCCGTTGATCGGGTACGGCTTGCCTCGATCCGTCATCAGTTGCACGGAAAGCGGCAACCCCAGAAACGTGGACAGCGGAAGATCCGGGCGCGAAGACAGACAGGTCAAATGCCCTTCGATGCCGGTACACAAGCCTTCCGTCAAATCGATGCTTTGCGGTACGAGGACACGTGCCAGCGCCTCTTGATGTCGTCCCCAATGAAACCGGATTGCACGATTGTTCTGATCGAGCGCGCTCACGAAGGCACGCAGAATTTCGGTCACGTTCACTTATCGATGGGCATTCGGCGACGACGCTCTCAGACCGCTACGTCACCTGCGCACTTAATTGATTTGAGTGTCGATTTTAAATGCAACGTTCACACAAAAACAATTGCGCTGTGGTAACAGACGGCAACACATGCACGCGCCTTGAATACAGCGGAACAACACCCACACCTTTTGACATCAAAAAGAATGGAACATGTTGATTCCATTGACATTTAACATTCGTTCCATCACTCGAAAGTAAATATTGCTCATCTTCCGCCCGACCGGATTCGACCTTCGGCCGTCAATTCCTGACTATGCCCACCCGGCCAAACTGTTGGTATTCCCGGCACTTCGCGACGGGCGGCACTCCCTTCCCAGCCGCTTCCTCGGCATGCCCGATCGATCCCCTTTTTTATGCAACCGGCTATGCCAGCCGGCGATGACCCGTTGCAGATGATCGAACACACCAACGAATTCGCGCGACGCTTCAACACGACCGTCGAACAGCCGGTGCTGGTTGAATGCGAGGCCATGCTGTCGTCGGTCTCGCGACTACGGGGCAGCGAACCGGCCCGCGCGCGGGGCTAGGCGGGCGGACCATCGCGGAGGCGAGGGGCGCGGTGGGGTTGACGTACTTGGATTGAACGGGACAGCGGCGATGAATTGTCGTCGCGTGGCACGCGTCCGCGACGACAGTCTCAAATGCGTGGCTCGTCGACCAACGGATCACCCGCGCAACCGCGTCGGCGAACATTTCATTTTGACGCTATCCTGCGGCTCGAACATGGATGACCACGCCCGAGTGACCTATGTCTGCAATCGACTCCGACGATATCGAGCAACACGCGCCTCAGGCGAACGGCAAGCCGACGCGCCGGAACGACGCGCGCGTCTGGCGCTCCACGCTGGTCCCCGGCGGTGAGATGGTCACGGCCCGCTTCACCGACCATGTCTACTCTCCCCACTGGCACGACGCGTACACGATATCGGTCATCGAACGCGGGGCTGAACGTTACGACTATCGCGGCACGCGGTTCGTCGCCGACGCCGGGTCCCTTCCCATCATCAATCCCGGCGAAATCCATACCGGTTCGAGCGCGGCCGACGCAGGCTGGCAATGCCGCACGTTCTATTTGCCGGTCGATTTCGTGCAGGGCGTGGCCGAAGAGGCCGGGCTGTCCTATCACGGCACGCCCTGGTTCGACTCGGACATCATCAAGGACACCGACCTGGTCGGCCGCGCGCTGCGAGCGCACCGCGTACTCGAGACCGGCACCGACATGCTTGCCGTGGAGTACGTGCTGCTCGACGCCGTTTCCACGCTGCTGAAGCGCTATGGACGGATGCGCCCGCCTTCCCGGCCGATGAGCATCGATCGCATGCGTGTCGAGCGGATGAAGGCGCGCATGCTCGACGAGCTGACCGCGTCGCTCGACCTGGCCGAGCTGGCCAACGTCGTTGGCGTGTCGAAATTCCATGCCGCGCGCATCTTCTCGCGCGAGGTCGGCATGGCACCGCATGCCTGGCGCAACCAGGTCCGACTGGCCCGCGCCTGCGATGCGCTTCGTGCCGGCATGCCCGCAACGGAAGTGGCCGCGACTTTCGGCTTCGCGGACCAGAGCCACTTCAACCGTCACTTCAAGAAGGCAAACGGTGTCGCGCCGAGTCGCTGGAGCGACACCCGGTAACAAAAGGGCGCACAGCGCAAGAACGTTCAAGCGCGAGCGTCGTATCGCGTCCTATCCTCGCCCTCAATGGGAGGAAGACATGGACGCAAATCAACGACGACGCCCGGTGACGAACGGGGAAACAGAAGCCGATACGGGCTTCGTAGCACTCGACGACATCCAGCCCCGACGCGGCGCGGAGGTACTCGTCGAGGTGCTGAGAAGCGAAGGTGTACGCTACGTTTTCGGCAATCCCGGCACGACCGAGCTGTCATTCATCGATGCACTGACCGACGCGCCCGACCTGTCGTATGTGCTGGGATTGCAGGAGGCCGCGGTCGTGGCGATGGCGGATGGCTATGCCCAGGCTTCGGGCCGGCCCGGCTTTACGAACCTGCATACGGTGGGCGGCCTCGGCCACGCGATGGGCGCCCTTCTGAATGCAAAGGCGGCCAGAACGCCGCTGGTCGTCACGGCTGGCCAGCAGGATACTCGCCATGCATACACCGATCCGCTGTTGTACGGCGATTCGCTGGGTGTCGCCCGTCCGGCGGTCAAATGGGCACGGGAAGTCGCTCACCCCGATGAAATCGGCGTGCTCGTGAGGCGCGCATTCAACGACAGCGCGGCGGCCCCGTCCGGGCCGGTCTTTCTGTCCCTGCCGATGGATGTCATGGAGCGCACCACGTCCCGGCCTGTCGCGCGGCAATCGGCGATCGACCGCACCTCGATCCCGGCGGCGCTGCCCGATCTGGCGAAGGCATTGGCCTCGATCCCTCCCGGACGCGTTGCGATGGTGGTGGGCGACGAAGTGTTCGCGGCCGGCGCCAGCGCGGAAGCCGTAGCCATCGCCGAAACGCTGGGAGCCTCGGTATTTGGCCCATCCTGGCCGGCCCACCTGCCGTTTCCGACATCGCATGCGTTGTGGTGCGGCAACCTGCCCATGACGGCCGCCGACATGCATGAAACGCTCGGCGCCTTCGACGCAGTCTTCGTGCTGGGCGGTCACTTCAGCATCACGATCCTCTACTCCGTCGGCCCTGCCATTCCGTCTACGTGCAGGCTTTATCAGCTGGCAAGCGACCCGCACGACCTGGGCCGGATACATGCAACAGCACTGGGCTGCGTCGGCGCCCTTCGCGTATCCCTCCAGGCACTCCTGCCGATGCTGCGCGACGCGTCGCAGCATCGGCGCGCCGAAATCGATACCTTGCGCGCCGACGCGCAGCGCAGTCGCACACGACGGCGCATCAACCTCGAGGAGCAGGTCGCGTCCGGGTTGAGCGCCACGATGACGACACCGCTCGTCGCCGCGCACGAAGTCGCGCGGGCGCTCGGTCCGACGACGCCTGTCGTCGATGAATCGCCGGCGACGATGCCGCTGATTCGCAGCGCGCTCCACTCCGCCGGTACCCGGCAGTACTACGGTACCCGGGGCGCCATCCTCGGATGGGGCATGGGCGCGGCGGTCGGCATATCGCTGGGGCTCGGACGGGAACCCGTCGTCGCGATCATCGGCGACGGCTCCGCCCTCTACGCGCCGCAAGCGTTGTGGACCGCGGCGCATGAATGTCTTCCGGTCACGTTCGTCGTCGTGAACAATCAGGAGTACAACATCCTGAAGAAGTACATGAAATCGCAGCATCATTTCGTCAGCGCCCATGCCGATCGCTTCGCCGGCATGGACCTCAAGGACCCGCCCATCGACTTCCTGGCACTCGCGAAATCCTGGGGGCTGACCGCCCGTCGCGTGGCGCGGCCGGGAGACATCGCGGCCGCCGTCGCGTGCGGAATCGCATCGGGACAGCCGAACCTGATAGAGATTCCGGTCAGCGTGACGTAACCGGCACTCATGGTCCTGATCCGAATGGCCTCGCGGGATCACTCCGCCCCGTCAAGGTCCATTCGAACCGGCGCCCGCACGCATGGCGGGTACCGGCTTCAGCGGATCGTGCCGGCTACACGTTGGTCCATGCGCCGGTGCCCTGCTGATACTGCATCACGCCACCGTGTATCCGCACCCGCAGGTTGCCGTCCGGCACCGGCACCCAGTCAGTCATGTCGAGACTCTGCATCAGCCCGGCGAAGAAATCCCGCACCTCTTGCAACTCGCTGGCCTGCCAAAGGTCGATGCGCCCAAGGCACGCGCGCAGATCGCCACTCTGCTGCATGATCGTCTCGACCTGTCCGGCTACGTCTGCCGCCGGATCGTAGACGTTCGTGCCGTCGGCGCTGACGATCGACAGATGAATCCCGCGCACCATCGTCGGCTGGCCCGGTGTCTGCTCGACGAGCGCGATGCAGCTCGTCATCGCGCCGAAGTCGATTTCCGTCGCATCTCCCCAGTTGAGCTCGCCAACCCCCAGCGGCGCGGGACCGTGTACGTCGTGAACGATGTAGGACATGAGTTCCTCACATGACTAGATAGGACTGCTGTTGGCAAGCCGCGACGTGTTCGACAGAATGGCCGTGCGTCGGTCCCGCCGCTCACATCCCGCATCGGGCCTGACGGCCCGGCGGGTCGTGTCGATTGATGCTTCGTCGGTGCGCATGCGGACGGCAATTGCCCGCGACGTTCCCCATCGGCGCGATCATCCACACCACGCGGACGATCACGCATGCATCGATTCAATGCCTGCCGTTTCGCGCCTGCCCGGGTCGTCGTCGACGCTGCCCACGCAGCCCGCGGCTGCATCGTCGGCGCACCCTACGCGCCCTTCTTGTCCAGCAGCGCCTGATACTTCTGCAGGCTTTCGTCGATCCTGTCGAGTGCGACACTGGCGGCCTCCCCTTCGATCGCTTCCGCGGCACCCGCGACGATCGCCGCGGTCGCCACGAACAGATCGGTCAACAACAGGCCCACCGCATCCATTGCCATGCCGGGCACGTTCTCGTCGACGGTCTTCTGCGCAAGGTCCTTCATCAGCACGCTCTTGCCCGCGATCGCCAGCGACGTCGTCGCCTCGAAGTAGTTGGCCGCCGCCTGCGCGACCATGCCGCCCGCCTGCGTGATCATCATGTTCGGGCCGACGGCGATCTGCGTCGTCGCATAGGACGCCGCCTCCGCGTTGATCGCCTGCACGGTCTGCAGCGCCGAGCCGCCGGACCCGGGCGCATCCGCGACCTGGTTCGGTGCTTTCAATGCATCGGTGAAGCGGCGCAGCCGGTTGACCGGCCACGTGCGCGCGCCGGCTTTCGGTGTCGCGGTGTCCGGTGCGACATCGGCCGGCGTCGTGGCTTCGGCTGCGGTGTCCGCAACATCGTCCGGCGTCTGCGTCGTGCCGTCACCGCGTCCGCCCAAAAGTCCTTTCATGTTCATGGTTCAGGTATCCCGAGAGTCGTCGCGTCCTAATGCGTGGGGCCCGTCTGCGGCCCGGCCGCCGGAACCTGCGGCGCGCCACCGGACCCACCGCCCGATGCGCCCTTCGGCGATGCTTCGACGGACAGGATCATGGCCACCGCCTTCGACACGACGGCGTTCGAAATCTGGTTCAGCGCTGCCTGCTGCTGCGTCATGTTCTGCGCCGAGATGCCGACGGCCTGGCTGAACATCTGGTAAAGCGTGCCCAGCGCCTGGGCCGGAGACCCAGCCACGACGTTGACGTTGGTCTGCGTCACCGCGTCGGTAATCTGCTCATTGACTTTGTCTGCCACGAGGCCTCCTCGGAACCCGGCTCCGGCATGCGATTGAAGGAACGGACGGGCCGGCAGGCCAGCGACGCCGCACATGCCGTTAGAGACGGTTTCATAAAGACTGTTCGGCGCGCCGGAGGGTGTTCCAGCAGATCAGGCAGCAACCGAGTTTGAGGAAC
>NZ_CABVPW010000020.1:0-152560 GCF_902499025.1 Burkholderia lata
CGGCAACCGTGCGGCCGCGCGCGGCGCGCCGGTCGACGCGGTCGGCCGGCTTGCCGAGCCATTCGCCGACCTGCGCGTCGAGCGCGCGGGCCGGATCGAGCACGGCGTCGACGGCGCCCATCTTCACGAGATTGTCGAGCCCCGGCGCGAACACCGGTGTCGAGCGCGACATCTCCTTCAGCACGTCGATCGGCAGCTTGGTCACGCGCGACATCGACGGCAGGTCCATCACCTCCGGCTCGGCGCCCGGCACCGCAAGCAGCGTGCGCGTCGCGAGCGCGGTCGCGATGAACGCGCCGGCGGCCGTGTGGCCATACAGCACGCCGATCGTCCGGTGCCCGGCGAGATCCGCGTGCATCAGGCACTTCGCGAGATGCGACAGCCCTTCGTTCAGGCCGAGCAGTTCGTCGCGCTTGCTCATCCGCTGGCTGTCGCTGTCGACGAGCACGAGGATCGGCGTGTCGCCGCCGCGCTCGATCGTGTCGAGCACGCGCGCCGCCAGCGTCAGCGCCTCGTCGATGCCGAACGGCAAACGGTCGGCGACGCCGATCACGTCGACGCGCGTACCGGCCAGTTCCGCATGGCCGGTCAGCAGGCCGCCGTTGCGGGCGATCGAGTGGCCTTGCGGGAACAGTGAATTCAGTACTTCATCGAGCGTCATGCGGGCTCTCCTGCAGTTGGTCCGCGAGCGCGGCGAAGGCATCGTCCGGCATCCCCGGAATCGCTTCCGGCGCCGATGCGCCCAGCGCGCGCCACACGTCGAGCGCGTCCTGGCATGCGCCGAATCGCTCGACACGCGCTTCGAGGCGCGCCTGCTCGGCGCGCAGCATCGCCGCATCGAACGTCGGCGCACGGCCGATCAGTTCGAGCGCGGCGGCGCGGAACGCATCGGGCGTGTCGGCCACGTAGCGATCCGCGCCGCCGACCAGCCGCCGGTGCTTGCCGCCCATCGTGCGCCAGATCAGCGCGCGGTCCTTCGCATCGAATTCCTCGACGCCGCGATTGGTCTCGATCACTTCGGGGCCCGACACGCTGATGCGGCCCTGCTCCGACACCGCGAGCGCCGAGCAGCACGCGGCGAGCAATCCGCCGCCGCCGTAGCAACCCGAGCGCCCGCCGATCAGCCCGATCACCGGCACACCGGCCGCACGCGCTTCGACGAGCGCACGCATGATCTCGGCGATCGCGAGCTCGCCCGCATTCGCTTCCTGCAGCCGCACGCCCCCCGTATCGAACAGGATCAGCACCGGCTTGCCGGTTTCATGCGCGGCACGCAGCAGCCCGGTGAGCTTCGCGCCGTGCACTTCGCCGAACGCGCCGCCCATGAAGCGGCCTTCCTGCGCGGCGACGAACACCAGCTGGCCGTCGAGCCGGCCGTGGCCGACCACCATCCCGTCGTCGAACTGCTGCGGCAGGTCGAACAGCGGCAGGTGCGGGCTCGTCACGCGCTCGGCCGGGCCGAGGAATTCGCTGAAACTGCCGGCGTCGAGGAGCCCCTCGACGCGCTGCCGCGCCGATGCTTCGTACCAGCTTGCGGCGTTCGCGACGAACGCGGGGGCGTCGTGATCGTGCTTCACGTCGTTCGGCGCCTCCCGACGGGCCGCCCCTGGGGAGGCGCCGCCCCCCTCGGGAGGCAGCGAATGGATGTGAGCGTGGGGGTTGTTCATTGGGCGTCTCCCTCGATCGCGCGCACCGCCTGCGCGAGCCGCAGCGACACCATGTCGGGCCGCGCGCCGCCGTCGTTGATCGACAGCTTCAGGCCGCCCGGCGTGCGCCGCTCGACGAAATCCGTGACGACGGCCTGCCACACCGCGCCGAACCCGACCGCCGCGGTGCGGATGTCGATCTCGCATTCGTTGCCCGGCAGCACGCGCTCGACCAGCACTTCGAGATTGCCGGATGCCACTACGCCGACGAGCGCCGCGGCCTGCTCGCCCTTCGCGCGTTCGCGCGCGGTGAAGCGATAGTTCAACTGTTCCATGCCCTCTTCCTCACCAGTTGCGGAACCGGGCCGGCGGCGCATAGAGGCCGCCCGACCAGTGCACGAGATCCTTGATCGAACGCGCGGCGAGCCAGCGACGGTCGGCGTCGAGCGGATCGATGCCGAGATCCTCCGGACGACGGATCACGCCGCGTTCGCGCAGCCGCTCGACCATCTTCCGGTCACGGCCGCGGCCGATCTCCGTATAGCCGGCGACGCCGCGGATCGCGTGCTCGCGTTCGTCCTTGTCGCGGCACATCAGGAGATTCGCGATCCCTTCCTCGGTGACGATGTGCGTGACGTCGTCGCCGTAGACCATGATCGGCGCGAGGTCGAGCTGCAGCTTGTCGGCGAGCTTCAGCGCGTCGAGCTTCTCGACGAACATCGGCACGTTCTTGTCGCCGAACGTCTCGCCGATCTGCACGACGAGCTTGCGGCCGCGCCTGAGCGCCGCCGGCGTATCGGGATCCGCTTCCGCACCGGCCTTCAGCCACGGCTCGCTCGGATGGCGCCGGCCGCGCGCGTCGCTGCCCATGTTCGGCGCGCCGCCGAAACCGGCAATGCGCTCGGCCGTGACCGTCGACGAATGGCCGGACAGGTCGATCTGCAGCGTCGAGCCGATGAACATGTCGCACGCATAGAGGCCGGCCGTCTGGCAGAACGCGCGGTTCGAACGCAGCGACCCGTCGGGGCCCGTGAACCATATGTCGGAACGCGCACGAATGTAGTCGTCCATCCCGACTTCCGAGCCGAAGCAATGGATCTGCTCGACCCAGCCCGACTCGATCGCGGGAATCAGCGTCGGGTGCGGATTGAGCGCCCAGTGCGAGCAGACCTTGCCCTTCAGCCCGAGCTTCTCGCCGTAGGTCGGCAGCAGCAGCTCGATCGCGGCCGTGTTGAAGCCGATCCCGTGGTTCAGGCGCTTGACGCCGTACGGCTCGTAGATGCCCTTGATCGCGAGCATCGCGGTGAGGATCTGCGTTTCGGTGATCGCCGCCGGATCGCGCGTGAACAGCGGCTCGACGTAGAACGGCCGGCCGGCCTCGACGACGAAATGCACGCGGTCGCCCGGAATGTCGACGCGCGGCACCTTGTCGACGATGCGGTCGACCTGCGCGATCACGATGCCGTCCTTGAACGCGGTGGCCTCGACGACCGTCGGCGTATCTTCGGTGTTCGGGCCGGTGTACAGGTTGCCGTCGCGATCGGCGCTGACCGCGGCGATCAGCGCGACCTGCGGCGTGAGATCGATGAAGTAGCGAGCGAACAGCTCGAGATAGGTGTGCACCGCGCCGAGCGCGATCTTGCCGCCGAACAGCAGCTTCGCGATCCGCTGCGACTGCGGGCCCGAATACGCGAAGTCGAGACGCTTCGCGATGCCGCGCTCGAACACGTCGAGATGCTCGGGCAGCACGACGCCCGACTGCACCATGTGCAGGTCGTGCACCTTCGCGCTGTCGACGTCGGCGAGCGCCGTCGCGAGCAGGTCGGCCTGCTTCTGGTTGTCGCCTTCGAGGCAGACGCGGTCGCCGGGCCGCAGCACCGCTTCGAGCAACGCCACGGTGTCGCGCGCATCGACCCGCTTGCCCTGCGCGTAAGCCGCGCCGGCCGCGAGGCGTGCATCGCGCGCCTGCCGCGCGTGATTCCATCCCGTCATGAACAGTTCTCCCGCTTCGATGGTTCAGCGGCATTCTAAGCCTGGCGCCGCCGCCGATTGATGATGTTGACGAATGCGACTCAGAGGACGCGGCGATGGATGCGGCCCGCGCACGGGCCGCCCACCGTCCGGGCCTAACCGCCGACCAGCGCGCGCGTCGTAAAGAACAGCACCGACGGGCCGAGCAGGCAGCCGACGCCCGTATGGAACGTCGCGACCAGCGCGCCGTACGGGACGAGCCGGCGATCGGTCGCGGCGAGCCCCGCGCTCACGCCGCTGACGGTGCCGGCCAGGCCGCCGAAGATCATCGCGGAGCGCGGCGTCTTCAGGCCCATGAAGTTGGCCGCGACGGGCGTGCCGACCATCACGATGATCGCCTTGACCAGCCCCGTCGCGATGCTGAGCGCGATCACGTCGGAGCTTGCGCCGATCGCCGCGCCCGTGACCGGCCCGACGATGTAGGTGACGGCGCCCGCGCCGATCGTCGTCATGCTGACCGCGTCGGTATAGCCGAACGCGCGCGCGATGCACGCACCGACGATGAACGGCAGCACGGTGCCGAGCAGCAGCGACACGACGCCGACCAGCCCGGCCTTGCGCGCCTCGGTCGGCTGCACTTCGAACGCGGTCGCGACGATCGCGAAATCGCGCAGCATCGCGCCGCCCATCAGGCCGACGCCCGCGAACAGCCGCACGTCGGCGATCCCCTTCTCGCCGCCGGTGAATGCGCCGCCGACGTAGGCCAGCGCGAGACCGATCACGATCGCGATCGCGGAGCCGTGCACGCGGCCGAACGTGAGCTTGCGCGACGCGATCGACGACAGCCACATGATCAGGCCGACCAGCGCGAACGACGCGACGAGCCCGTTGTGGGCGACGGTTTTTTCGAGCATCTGCAGCATGGCGGCCTCCGTCACTGTTCTTCGAATTGCGGCACGCCCGCGAACGCCGTGTCGTCGCGCCCGGTGCGCACGAGTACCGCGATGCAGCATGCGCAGATCGCGACCGCGCCGACGGCGGCCAGCAGCGCAACGGGGCCGCCCTTCAGCGCGGCGACGACGTTCTGGTTCGCGGCCATCGCGACCACGACGGGGATGTACATCGCCCCCCAGAAACCGACGCCGGCCTCGGTCTCCTTCGGCAGCCAGCCGCGGCGGTGCAGCCACAGGCGCAGGCAGATCAGCAGCAGCATCGCGATACCGACGCCACCGACGTTGGTCTTCACGCCGATCGCGCTGCCGAGCAGGTCGCCGAGGAACAGTCCGGCCAGGTGGCAGAACGCCAGCAGCGCGGTTCCGTAGATGATCATGAGTCGTCTCCAGTCTCTTCGTGACGGGCGCAGGACGCCTGCAGGCGCCGGCCCCGCACGCCGATCCCGTGCGCGGACTCGTCTCCTGCGGCGGTGCGCCGCGGCCCGGCGGCCCGTCATGCGGGCACGTTCTCGGGCGGTCGATGGGATGATGCGGTTTCGGGCCGGACGCCGGATGCCGTAGACTGAATGATGCAGCCGCCGGCACGACGCGGGCTACGCGTCCGGTGCGCCCCGTTGCGGGCCGCACCGGGGCGTGATCCGATACTAGCGCCGCAAAATGCGGTCATTTATGAAGTTGTCGAAACCGATTCAGTGGATTTAGCAATGCGTCCGTTACCGCCCGAGCTGCTGCGCAGCTTCGTCGCCGTCGCCCAGTCCGGCAGCTTCACCGCCGCGTCCGAGCGCGTGAGCCTGTCGCAGTCGACCGTCAGCCAGCACATCCGCCGCCTCGAGGAGCTGCTCGACCGGCCGCTGTTCGAACGCGACACGCGCAACGTGCACCTGTCGCAGCACGGCGATGCGCTGTTCCGCTACGCGGTGCGCATCCTCGAGCTGATGGACGAGGCCGTCACGTCGGTGTGCGGGCCGCCGCTGTCGGGCAAGGTGCGGCTCGCGATGTCGGAAGATTTCGCGTCCGCGCACCTGACGGCCGCACTTGCGAGCTTCGTGCAGCGCAATCCGGAAGTCGAGCTCGCGATCTCGACCGGGCTGTCGGGCGACCTGTTCGACGCGCTCGACGAAGGGCGGCACGATCTCGTGTTCGCGAAGCGCATCGCGGGCAGCCGGCGCGGCCGCGTGATCCGCAGCGAGCCGCTGTACTGGTGCACGGGCCCCGATTCGCGGATCACCGGCCACGAGACCGTGCTGCCGCTCGCGATGCATCCGGAGCCGAGCGTGTCGCGCCGCCGTGTGCTCGAATCGCTCGAGGCCGTCGGGCGGCCGTACCGGATCGCGGTTGTGAGCAGCAGCGTCGCGGTGTTGCGCGCTGCTGCGAGCGCGGGGCTCGGCGTCAGCGCGTTCGCCGGCTACGTGATTCCGGCCGGGCTCGCGCGGCTCGACGCAGGGCTGCCCGAACTCGGCGAACTCGAATACGTGATCGACCGGCCGGCGGCCGCGTCGCGTTCGACGCTGGCACTCGAGGCCACGCTGATTACAGCCGCATCGGAGTTGTAACCGCACCGGGCGCGCTCCACGCAGCGGCGAACGTACCCGGTGCCCGCGCACGCACCTGACAGCTTTGCCCGGAACGCGTCATCGTCCACGCAGCACCCGCTCGCGACAATGGGACCCATCGGAACGCACGGCCAGCCGCCGCGTGCATCCGGTGTCCCGTCCCCTTGATCGGAGCACGCCATGAATGTCTTGCGATTCGCCGTCGCGACCGCCACCGCCGCCCTGCTGTCCCCCGCCTTTGCCCAGACGACCGACGCCGCGGCGCCCGCGCAGGGGCTGACCCGCGCGGAAGTCATTACACAACTCAAGCAGGCCTATCTCGACGGCGAACTGCCGACGAACGACAGCAACTACCCGCCGAACGCCGCGACACGCGCGCGCAACCGCGAACTGGTGCAGGCCGCGAGCCCGGCATGGCTCGCGCAGACGCCGCAGGCCCCGCAAACCGCCGCGCAGCAGTAGCCGCCCGCGGCACCTGCGCGACGCCGCGGCGCGATCACGGCAGGAAGCTGCGGCGCCGCGCGTCGATCAGCTCGACGAGCAAGCGGTCGCGTTCGGCCTCGAGTTCCTGCATCGAGCGTTCGCCCTGGATCGCGCGCAATTCGTCGTTCAGCTTGCGATCGACTTCCGGGTCGAACGACGGCGTACCGAGATCGTCCCACCAGCTCGTGATCGGCCCCGACAGGTGTTCGAGAAAGTGCGCGATCCCGCCCGCGCCGCCGCCGAGGTGATAGGTCAGGCACTGCCCCATCAGCCCCCAGCGCAGGCCGGGGCCCCATGCGACGGCCTTGTCCGCATCGGCAACGCTCACGACGCCTTCACCGACGAGGTGATACACCTCGCGGAACAGCGCGGCCGCGAGCCGGTTCGCGACGTGGCCGGTCATCTCCTTGTTGAGAACGATCGTCTGCTTGCCGAGCGCATCGTAGAAATTCTTCACGCGCGCGATCACGTCCTGGCGAGTGGCATCGCCGCCGACCAGCTCGACGAGCGGAATCAGGTGCGGCGGATTGAACGGATGCGCGATCAAACAACGCTCCGGATGCTTGTCGCACGCGGTCTGGATGTCCGACATCTTCAGGCCCGACGAACTCGACGCAATCGGCACGTGCGCGGGCAGCACGTCGTCCATCTGCCGGTACAACTCGCGCTTCAGGTCGAGCCGTTCCGGGCCGTTCTCCTGCACGAAGTCGACGCCGTCGAGCGCACGCACGAGATCGGCGTCGAACGACAGCCGCGCGGAAAGTTCGGCGGCCCGGTCGCCGAGAAACGCGGCCAGCGCGTCGCGCAGCCGCGCGTCGGCGTGCGGTGCCGGATCGGTCGCGACGACGTCGAAGCCCTGCGTCAGATAGAAGGCGGCCCAGCTCGCGCCGATCACGCCGGCGCCGACGATCGCGATGCGTCGAATGTCCATGATTGTCCCGTGTCGTTGGTCTGCAAATAGATCGCGGCGATTGTCGCATCGAATCGCACGGGCCTGCATTGATGCAGATTGCAGATTCCCTCTTGAAATGCGCTTCGGCTGCCACTAATTACACGTCGTCGGGCAGCGCACCATGCAACGCACTGCCCCCGATTCGACCCAGTGGAGCTTCCACGTCGCGCCCGCCGCAGGCGTCGCGCCGTCACGTCTCCCGCGTTCCCTGTTCAGGAGGACCAACATGAGCGGTATCCATTTCGGCAGCGACCTGTTCGACGAATTCGCCCGCGTGCAGCGGCAAGTGGCGAACCTGCTCGGCGAACGTCCGTCCGGCATTCGCGCGGTACGACCCGGTGCGTTTCCCGCGCTCAACGTCGGCGCCACCGACGGCGCCATCGAGATCGTCGCGTTCGCGCCCGGCATGGCCGCGGCCGACTTCGACGTCTCGATCGACAAGGATCTGCTGACGATCAGCGGCGAGCGCAAGCCGGCGGCTCACAACGACGGCGACGATCTGCGCACCTATGCACAGGAACGCTTTCACGGTGCATTCCGCCGTGTCGTCGAGCTGCCGCGGGACGCGGATCCCGACCAGGTCAGCGCCCGCTACGAAAACGGCTGCCTGCTGATTCGCGTCGGCCGGCGCGAGGCATCGAAGCCGCGTGCGATCACCGTTCAATAATATTCAGGATACCGACATGAATGCGAACCCGACCCTGGCCGAGCGTCAGACGAACACCGTTCACCCCGCTGCCGCCGAAGCAGCCCGACGGCCCGCCATCACGCCGGCCGTCGACATCGTCGAGAACCATCTCGGCGTCACGCTGCGGGCCGACCTGCCCGGCGTGCCGCGCGAGAACCTCGACGTGAAAGTGCACGACAACACGCTGACGATCGAAGCCGACACGCACCTCGACACGCCGGCCGACCTGCGCGTGCGGCACGCCGAAATCCGCGCGACGCGCTATGCGCGCAGCTTCGTGCTGAGCCCGGATCTCGACACGTCGAGGATCGACGCGAACCTGCGCGACGGCGTGCTGACGCTGACGATTCCGCGCCGCGAGGAAACGCGTCCGCGCCGCATCGACGTGACGGCCGGCAACGCGTAAGCATCGGCGCGTGCCGTGATCTCGCACGCATGAAAAAGCCCCGCCGGGTATGCACCCGGCGGGGCTTTATTTCAACGTGCGGCGCAATCAGTCGAAGTCGAACAGATCGAACACCGATTTCTTGCGGCGCTGGCCGTCGTGCTTGTAGCGATCGTCGTGTGAGCGGCCATCGTGTCTGTCACGGTTATCGTAAGCGCGAGCGTCACGCCCCCACCCGCCGTCGTGGCCGCGTGGCGCTTGCGCATCGTGCCGCACGGGCGTCTCGTCGCGACGCACCGGCACGTCGCCGGTCTCGCGTGCAATCAGCTTGTCGAGTTCGCCGCGATCGAGCCACACGCCGCGGCAGGTCGGACAGTAGTCGATCTCGATCGACTGGCGCTCGGCCATCAACAGGTCGGGCGTCTTGCAGACAGGGCATTTCATCGCGCTTCTCCTTTCCGTGCGAATTTCGTCTGGATTCCGTATGAGGCGCGCGGGCCGGCCGCCAAGGCGGCCGGCGTCGCGCGCGGTGGCTCAGTGGCCTTCCGTCGGTGCCGAGCGCTTCGCCTTCGCGCGCCGCGCCAGCATGTTCATGCCTTCGACGAAAGCCGAGAACGCCATTGCCGCGTAGATGTAACCCTTCGGCACGTGCGAACCGAAACCTTCGGCGATCAGCGTCATGCCGATCACGACCAGGAACGACAGCGCGAGCATCACGATGGTCGGGTTGCGGTCGATGAAGCGTGCGAGCGGCTGTGCAGCGAACAGCATCACGGCGACGGCGACGATCACGGCGACGAACATGATCGGGACGTGCTCGGTCATGCCGATCGCGGTCACGATGCTGTCGATCGAGAACACGATGTCGAGCATCACGATCTGGCCGATCGCGGCCCACATCGTCAGGCCGACCGCGCCGCCGGCACCGCCCGCGCCTTCACCGTCGTGCGACACGTGGTGATGGATCTCGGTGGTCGCCTTCCACACGAGGAACAGGCCACCCGACAGCAGGATCATGTCGCGCCACGAGAACGCATGGTCGAACAGCGTGAACACCGGTTCGGTGAGGCTCGCGATCCACGCGACGCTGCCAAGCAGCGCGAGGCGCATCACCAGCGCGAGCGCGATGCCGAGGCGCTGCGTGCGGGCGCGCTGCGCTTCGGGCAGCTTGTTGCTGAGGATCGAGATGAAGATCAGGTTGTCGATGCCGAGCACGACTTCCATCACGACGAGCGTCAGAAGCGCCGCCCAGACGGCGGGGTCAACGGCAAGCGTCAGCAGGTAGTCCATGAAATGGGCCGATACGAAAGTGGAAAGCCAGATCATATGCCGCCCCGAACTTCGGAAAAATCAGAGAGAATCTGACTTTCAGTTCGGTTTTTCCGAAATTACGATCCGATGCTCAATTTCCGACATCTGTACTATTTCTGGGTCGTCGTGAAGGAAGGCGGCTTCGCGCGCGCGGCCGCACGGCTCGACATGGCCGTGCAGACCATCAGCGCGCAGGTGCGCGAACTCGAGAAGGCGCTCGGGCACCAGTTGCTGCGCCCGGCCGGGCGCGGCGTCGCGATGACCGACGCCGGCCAGGCCGCGTTTGCGCGCGCGGAGGTGATCTTCGAGATGGGGCGGCTGATTCCCGACGAAGTGCGCGCGGCGGCCAGCCAGCCGACCGTGCGGCTCGCGGTCGGCCTCTCCGACGGCATCTCCAAGCTCGCCGCGCACGCGATCCTCGCGCCCGTGCTGGATACCCCCACGCTGCGGCTGCTGTGCCACGAAGGCGAACACGATGCGCTGCTCGCGGAGCTGGCGCTGCATCATCTCGACCTGGTGCTGGCCGGCCAGGGCGCGCCCTCCGGCTCGAACCTGCGGGTGACGAGCGAGCGGCTCGTCGCGTCGCCGGTCGACTGGTATGGCCCCGCGGCGCTCGTCACGCCGGCCGCGCGGCAGCACTTTCCGCAGTGCCTCACCGACCTGCCGGTGCTGCTGCCGACCGCGCACTCGGCGCTGCGCGCGCGCCTCGACCTGTGGCTGGAAGGCGAGCGGATCGTGCCGCGCGTGGCCGGCGAATTCGAGGACAGCGCGCTGATGGCCGTGTTCGCGGCACGCGGCCTCGGCGTGTTTCCGCTGAGCGAACTCGGCGCGAACGACGCGTCGCTGCTGCGCGGGTTGCGGCGGCTCGGGCGGGCGGGCGACGTGACCGAGGAGATCCACGCGATCCGCTCGCGGCGCGGCGAACACCATCCGCTGACGTCGCAATTGCTGGCCGCGGCACGCGGCGCACCGGCCGACTGAAGCGAGCGCGACATCAAAGGAAACTATAATGGCGCCCCGGCCTTACGAGATTGCCGCGCGCTTTATCCAGGCTCCGCCGTTGCGCGGCCTCTCGCCAAGCCTTCTGAAAGACGCCATGCACAACCGATTTCGCCTGTTTTCCGTTTCGTGCGCGCTCACGGCCGCGACCGTGCTGGCGGCGTGCTCGTCGCCGCCCAAGCCGATCTACCAGCAGGAACAGTTCGACGCAACGAGCAGCCCGTACGCGCATACGTTCCACTCGAAATCCGACGCGGCCTGCGAGGCCGCGCGGCGCGCGCTGCTGAGCCAGGGCTATGTGGTGTCGTCGTCGCGTAACGACGCGGTCGACGGCAGCAAGAATTTCCAGCCGAACAACGACATGCACGTCGTGATCGAATTTCACGTCGTGTGCGCGGACGCGAACGCGGACGGCTCGTCGAGCATCGCGTACGTGAACGCGGTGCAGGATCGCTATACGCTGAAGAAGTCGAATACGTCGGCCAGCGTCGGCCTCAGCGTGTTCGGCTCGCTGTCGCTGCCGATCGGGTCGAGCGACGACGCGCTCGTCAAGACCGCCAGCGAGACGATTCCCGCCGGCGTGTTCTACGAGCGCTTCTTCAATCTCGTCGAGCATTTCCTGAAGATCGATCCGGCCCGCCGCGACCGCGCGACCGTCAAGGCCGCCGAGAAGGAACCCGTCACGCCGCTGCCCGAACCCGCGCCGACGCCGCAGGGCGAGCCGATGAAGATGACGACGCCGATCGTGCCGACGCCGCCCGCGGCGCCGGTACCGCTGTCGCTGCCGGTCGTCGCGCCCGAGTCGGGCTCGAACGCCGTGCCGGCCGCCGCGTCGGCCGTGGTCGCGCCGGCGGCGATGCGCGCTGCCGCGCCGGTGGCCGCGTCTGGCTCGGGGGCGGTATCGGCTTCGGGTGCGGCGCCTGCTTCGGCCGTCTCGTCGACGCCCGCACCGGTTGTCGCTCCCGCGCCGGCGTCCGGATCGGCATCCCTGCCGGCTTCGGCTCCCGTGCCGGTTTCCGCGCCGGCATCCGCTTCCAGCCCGGCGGCATCGCCCGCTGCCGCTTCGACGCCTGCCGCTTCGGCTCCGGCCGCTGCAACGCCGGCACCGGCCGCGTCCGCCGCACCGGCCCCCGTATCGGCGTCGGCACCCTCGAGCACCTCGCCCGCGCCTGCTGCCGCCAACCCCGTCGCATCGTCCGCACCGTCCGGCGCGAGCGCACCTGCCACGAACTGACCGGCCGCCCGTATCGTCGCGCCCGGCCGCATCCGGCGCAGCGCGACGATACGCACCCTTCCCCGTCACGCCTCACAAAAACGCCCGCGCCGCCGGCTGCCTGCCCGCCCGCCCGCTGTATAGCCGACATTGCGTCGACGCTTCGCGGCAAGCATGTGCGGCCGATGCTCACATTCGCCGGGACCGACGGCCGTCCGGCCGTCACATGGCAGACCGGCTTGCGCCGGCCGCTCCGCCTACCGCAACGTTGCGTGCAGCGTCTGCAACTGCTCGACCGTCGCCGTCACGCCGCCACAGACGGTCACGGCGACATCCTTCGCCGACAGCCGTCTGACCGTGACCCTGCAGGCCTGCCTGAGCCGGCCGCTCCGCCTACCGCAACGTCGCGCTCAGCGTCTGCAACTGCTCGACCGTCGCCGTCACGCCGCCGCAGACGATCACGGCGATATCCGTCGCCGACGCGAGCACGGGCACCGGCCGCTCGAGCGCGGCCAGCGCGGCGCCGCACGCGGGCTCGACGACGATCCGGTGTTCGTCGAGGAAGCGAAGCGACGCGGCCACTGCATCGGCGTCGGACACGACGACCGGATGGATCTCGTGCCGCGCGGCCCAGTCGACCGCTGCATCGCACGGCCGCTTCGCGCCGAGCGACGTCGCGATGCTCGTGATCGCCGGCAATTCGACCGGGCGGCCCTGCGCGAGCGAGCGCGCATAGCAGTCGGCGCCTGCCGTTTCGACCGCGACCACCGGCACGTCGTGCCAGCCGTTGCGCGCCAGCCCTTCGAGCACGCCGCACAGCAACCCGCCGCCGCCGACCGCGAGCACGACCGCGTCGGGCTTCGGGCCGGCCGCCGCCATCTCGTCGATCATCGTCGCGTGGCCCTGCCACAGCACGCGGTCGTCGAACGGATGCACGAACGCATCGTGCTCGCCGAGCGCCGACTGCGCGAACGCGTTTGCCTCGGCCCAGCTCGCGCCATGCACGATGAGCTCCGCGCCCTCGACGCGGATCAGCTCGCGTGCGCGGGCCGACGCGCTTTCCGGCACGACGACGAGCACCGGCACGCCGAGTTCGCGGCCGCAATACGCAACCGCGATGCCCGCGTTGCCGCCCGACGACGACACGAAGCGCCGCGCGCCGGCGGCATGTCGCGCTTCGCAGACCGCGCCGATGCCGCGCAGCTTGAACGAGCCCGACGGCTGCAGCGCATCGAGCTTCAGCCGGATGGTCCTGCCGAGCCGGCGGGACGCGATTTGCGAGCGGATATAAGGGGTCGGGATATGGAGCGGCATGGGACGGGACCAATAAGAACGGAAGGAGCGCGACTCGTAGGGCGAGCGGCAATGACGGTCATCGTACGGCACGCTCGCCATGCTTTCCAATACCATCGAATGGCGTTTGCTATGCTTCACAGGTATATCGATGAACAAGAGCCGATACCGCATGCGTCAGATCGAATTACGTCACCTGCGCTACTTCGTGGCCGTCGCACAGGCCGGGAGCGTGATGGCCGGCGCCCGCGCGGCCGGGATCGTCCAGCCCGCACTGTCGCGACAGATCCGCGAACTCGAGGACGCGATCGGCACGCCGCTGCTGGTACGCCGTGCAACAGGCGTCACGCTGACGGCGGCCGGCGCAAGCTTCCTGCAGGACGCGACCGGCCTGCTCGCGACACTTCAGGACAGCCGCGAGCGCGCATTGCGCAGCGCGGCCGGCCAGTTGGGCGAGCTGCGGCTCGGCGCGTTGCCGAACTGCCTGCCGCTGCCCGTCGTCGCGAACGTCCTCAAGGCGTTTCGCGACGGGTGCCCGGACGTGAAGCTGTCGATCGCACCGATGCTGTCCGCCGAACAGGCAAGCGCGCTGGTGCGCGGCCAGCTCGACGGCGGAATCATGGCGTGGCGCCGGGACGAGGCGCCGCACCTGTCGGGCGTACGGTTGCTGAGCGACCGCTTCGTGCTCGCGATGCCCGCGCCGCCGGGCGAACCCTTCACCGCGCCACGCACGCTGGCCGACGTCGCGAACGAGCCGTTCGTCTGGTTCGACGCGCAGCGCTCCGCCGCGCACCACCGGTTCCTGATGGCGCAGTGCCAGCAGGCCGGCTTCACGCCACGCATCGCGCAGGTCGGCAGCGACATTCCGACGTTGATCGGCCTCGTCGCGGCCGGCATGGGCTGTGCGTTCGTGCCGGAAAGCGCGTCGCCGACCTGCCCGCATACGGTCCGGCTCGTCGCGCTCGACGAGCTCGCGAGCCGCTTCGACATCGAGTTCGTGTTCGACGGTGCGGCCGTGCCACCGTCGCCCGTCGTCGCGCGGTTTCTCGACGCCGTGCGCGATGCGGCCGGTGAAGCGGGCTGAGCGGTGCAGATACAGGGGCCTCGCCCGGCGCTTGAGCGGCAGGATTCGCGATGCCGGATGACGGGCGGAATCGCCTTCCGTCAAACCGTCGCTTTGGCTGCTGAAACACGCTAAACATCCGCATCTTTCCCGCGAAAATTCTTTCGAAACGGCGACACCGGACGCCATAGCACCGGTGTTTTTAAATTGACACCAAAAACGGCCGTTTAACGCCGCTTCGAATTGTCACGGTTCGAAATATACTTCGCGCGCATCCAACCCTCGTGCCAAAGAGAGGATGCGTTTCCGCCCCGGTCACGGTCCCCCTGTGATCGGGGCTTTTTTTGCCCGTGGCGCTCGCTGCATTGTTGACATGAAATCAAGATAATTTCGTTCGTATGCGGCTTTTTCCGCAAAAGTCATGCAGGCACACTTCGCCCTGTCCTCAACGGCTCCATGCCGTTGTCCCTCGACTACAGGAGCCCATCGCGTGAACACCACGACTTCCTCTCCTTCCCGCCCGGGTGGCAGCGCCGCGCTGCCGCTGCTGGCACTCGCCGCCGGTGCATTCGGCATCGGCACGACCGAGTTCTCGCCGATGGGCCTGCTGCCCGTGATCGCCGACGGCGTGCACGTGTCGATTCCGCAAGCCGGCATGCTGATCAGTGCGTATGCGATCGGCGTGATGGTCGGTGCGCCGCTGATGACGCTGCTGCTCGCGCGCTGGTCGCGACGCTCGGCGCTGATCGCGCTGATGTCGATCTTCACGATCGGCAACCTGCTGTCGGCAATGGCGCCGGGCTATACGACGCTGCTGCTCGCCCGCCTCGTGACGAGCCTCAACCACGGCGCATTCTTCGGGCTCGGCTCGGTGGTCGCGGCGAGCCTCGTCCCGCGCGAAAAGCAGGCCAGCGCGGTCGCGACGATGTTCATGGGTCTCACGATCGCGAACGTCGGAGGCGTGCCGGCCGCGACCTGGCTCGGCCAGATCATCGGCTGGCGCATGTCGTTCGCGGCGACCGCGGGCCTCGGCCTGGTTGCGATTGCCGGGCTGTTCGCCGCGCTGCCGAAGGGCGAAGCCGGCAAGATGCCCGACCTGCGCGCCGAACTCTCGGTGCTGACGCGCCCCGTCGTGCTCGGCGCGCTCGGGACGACCGTGCTCGGCGCCGGCGCGATGTTCACGCTCTACACGTATATCGCGCCGACGCTCGAACACCTGACCGGCGCTACGCCCGGCTTCGTGACCGCGATGCTGGTGCTGATCGGCGTCGGCTTCTCGATCGGCAACATCGCGGGCGGACGCCTGGCCGACCGCTCGCTCGACGGCACGCTGATCGGTTTCCTGCTGCTGCTGATCGCGACGATGGCCGCGTTCCCGGTGCTCGCCGGCACGCATGCCGGCGCCGCCGTCACGTTGCTCGTGTGGGGTATCGCGACGTTCGCGGTCGTGCCGCCGCTGCAGATGCGCGTGATGCGGGCAGCCCACGAAGCACCGGGCCTCGCATCGGCCGTCAACATCGGCGCGTTCAATCTCGGCAACGCACTCGGCGCGGCTGCCGGTGGCGCGGCACTGTCGGCAGGTTTCGGTTATGCGGCCGTGCCGCTCGTCGGCGGGCTGATCGCCGCGGCCGGACTCGCACTCGTCTTCCTGCAGATCGTGCAGCAGCGCCGCGCACCGGCCGCCGCGAATTCGTAAGCGTGCGGTAGCCCGCCAGGTGCCGATATGCGCACCGCTATTGAAAAACGCCCGCGTCGGGATCCCGACGCGGGCGTTTTCGTTGGCGGGCCGCGCATCGCGGCCGCTGCTTCGACGTATCAGCGCGCGGCGGCGAACCCGCCGAAAAATGCACGTGCGTTCGCGTCGAGGCTGTCGAGGTGATAGCCGCCTTCCTGCACGATCACCGTCGGCAACCCGAGTGCGCCGATCGCGCCGCCGAGCCGCCCGAAACCGTCGGTCGTGACGGCCACCTGCGATTGCGGATCGTCCTTGTAGATATCGAAGCCGAGCGCGAGCACGAGCGCATCGGGCTGGAACCGCGCGAGCGCGCGCAGCGCATCGTCGAGCCGCTCGAAGAACGCCGACTCCGGCGCGCCGTGCGGCATCGGCAGGTTGAGGTTGAAGCCGTCGCCTGCCCCCGTGCCCGTCTCTTCCTCGTAGCCCGCGACGACCGGGTAGAAGTTGGTCGGGTCGCCGTGGATCGACACGTACAGCACGTCGTCGCGGCCGTAGAAGATCTCCTGCACGCCCTGCCCGTGATGCATGTCGGTGTCGAGGATCGCGACCCGGCGATGGCGGCCGAGCAGCGACTGCGCGGCGATCGCCGCATTGTTCAGGTAGCAGAAACCGCCGGCTGCGTCGCGGCGTGCATGGTGGCCAGGCGGCCGGCACAGCGCGTACGCCTCGCGCGCGCCGTCGTTGACATCGGCCGCGGCTGCAAGCGCGTCCTGCGCGGACCAGTACGCGGCGCGCCACGTGTTCGCGCCGACCGGGCAGCTGCCGTCGGCGAGGTAGCGCGCGGCTTTCGCGAGCACGCCGCGCAGCGGGTTCGGGTCGCGCACGAACACGTTCGACATCACTTCGTCGCCCCAGTCGTCGGGCATCTGCTTCCAGTCGCGGTGCGCTTCTTCCAGAAAGCGCAGGTAGTTCATGTCGTGCACGGCCGCGATCGGCGCGGTGCCGCGGTCGGCCGGCTCGCGCACGTCGAAGTCGAGCGCCCGGACGGCCGCGACGAGCCGCGCCGCGCGCTCGGGCACTTCCTGCGGTTCACGCATCCGGCCGCGCGACAGGTAGCTGCGCGGGTGGTGCAGCAACTGCTCGGGATGGAAATAGGTCTTCATCGTTCGCCCTCGTCGGTTGTTCGATTGGTCGGTTTACCGGTTTAGCGGTTCACCGCTTCACGCATCCTGTGGAGTGGCCGCCACGGCAACGCCCGCCGCGACGCCGGCGCGCGCGAGCACCGCATGAAGCAGCACGTTCGTGCCGTGCGTCACGTCGTCAGGCAGCGCATCTTCCGCTTCGTTGTGCGACAGGCCGTCGACGCACGGGATGAACACCATCGCGGTCGGGACGCGGCGCGCAAGCAGGATCGCGTCGTGGCCCGCGCCGCTGACGATCCGCTCGTTCGTATAGCCGAACTTCGCTGCCGCCTGCGCGACCCGTTCGACGCAGTCGCGATCGAACGGCGTCGCCGGGCTGCGCCAGCAGGTTTCAATCGCGACCTGCACGCCACGCGCCGCGGCGACACGCGCGCACGCATCGCGCAAGTCGCGCTCCATCGCGTCGACTTGCGCATCGTCGTGATGGCGGAGATCGACCGTGAACGTCACGTCGCCGGCAATGGTGTTGCGCGACGCGTTGCGGATGCCGACCTGCCCGATCGTCGCGAGACCGCGCGGTGCATAACCGGCGACGATCCGTTCGAGTTCGAGTGCCATCTGCGCGCTCGCGAAATACGCGTCCTTGCGATACGGCATCGGCGTCGTGCCCGCATGCGCGGCCACGCCCGTCACCGTCACGTCGAGCCAACGGATCGCCTGCCCGCCCGTGACGACGCCGATCGTCGTGCCGTTCGCCTCGAGCACGGGGCCCTGTTCGATATGCGCTTCGAAGTACGCATCGACCGCGCCGCCGGTCGCACGCGTGCCGCGATAGCCGCATGCGTCGAGTGCCGCGCCGAGCGTGACACCGTCGGCGTCCTGCTTCGCGAGCGCATCGTCGAGCGGCAACGCACCCGTGAACACCGCCGAGCCGAGCATCGCCGGCGCGAAGCGCGCGCCCTCCTCGTTGGTCCACGACACGATCTCCAGCGGCCGATCGGTCGCGATGCCTGCGTCGTTCAGCGTACGCACGAGTTCGAGCGCGGCGAGCACGCCATAGACACCGTCGAAACGACCGCCTTCGGGCTGCGTGTCGAGATGGCTGCCGATCAGCACCGGCGCGGCCTGCGCATCGGTGCCGTCGCGCCGTGCGAACAGATTGCCGACGGCGTCGACGCTCACCGTCATCCCCGCGTCGCGGCACCACTGCGCGAACAGGTCGCGCCCGCGACGATCGTCGTCGGTGAGCGCGAGACGCCGCACGCCGCCGCGCGGCGTCGCGCCGACACGCGCCATGTCCGCCAGGCTCTGCCACAAACGGGCGCCGTCGATTTCCAGCAGGTCTTTCATGTGCACTCCGGATGAATTCGTTCGTTGGGGTTCATTGCGAGCCGAGCGCTTCGGCGGCGGCCGGCCGTGCCGCGCGGCGTGCGTCGAGCGCGACGATGCAGAGCAGCGAGACACCGGCGAGACCGGTGTAGAACACCGCGAGCGGCCACCACTGGCCCGCAAAGCGATGCGCGAGCCACGTGCCGACGAGCGGCGTCAGCCCGCCCGCGATCGCACCACAGATCTGGTAGGCGAGCGAGATCGCCGAATAGCGCACGTGCGCCGGGAACACGTCGCTCACGAAACCCGCGATCACCGAATAGAAGCCGGCCATGCAGACCACCGCGAGCGCGATGCCGGCGATGAGCGACGCGGACGTACCGCCCTGCACGAGCATGAACATCGGATACGGCGACAGCATCGCGAGCAGCGCCGCGAGCTTCAGGAAGCGCGCACCGCCGATGCGCTCGGCGATCCACGCGGCGATCGGCTGCGCGATGAACTGGATGATCGCGACCGCGAACAGGCTGTCGAGGATCAGCGAGCGCGAGACGCCGACGTACTGCGTCGTGTACGCGATCATGAACGTGTTCGTGAAATAGACGCCCGCGATGCCGATCGTGTTCGCGCCGATGCAGAGCGCCACGAGGCCCGACGCGGAGCGGAACACTTCGGCGACCGGCAGCTTCACCGTGCGGTTGGTTTCCTTCACGCGCGCGAATTCCGGCGACTCGTTCACGCCGAGCCGGATCAGGATGCCGACCACGAGCAGCACCGAACTCGCGAGAAACGGCAGGCGCCAGCCCCAGGCGAGGAAGTCGGCCTTGTCCATCGACGTGACCGCGCGGAACGCGATCAGCGACAGGATCAGCCCGGCCGGGCTGCCGAGCTGCGCGAACGACGCGAAGAACGTGCGGCGCCCCTGCGGCGCATGCTCGCCCGCCATCAGCACCGCCCCGCCCCATTCGCCGCCGACCGCGATCCCCTGCACCACGCGCAGCGCGACGAGCAGCACCGGCGCGAGCATGCCGACCTTCGAATAGTCGGGCAGCAGCCCGACGCAGACGGTCGCGACGCCCATCATCATCAGCGTCGTCATCAGCGCCTTCTTGCGACCGATGCGGTCGCCGAGATGGCCGAAGATCACGCCGCCGAGCGGCCGCGCGAAGAAGCCGACCGCGAACGTCGCGAACGACGCCATCGTGCTGACGAAAGGGTCATGCGACGGGAAATAGAGTTCGCCGAACACGAGCGCGGCGGCGGTCGCGTAGATGTAGAAGTCGTACCACTCGATCATCGTGCCGATGAACGCGGCCGTCGCGGCGCGCCCCGGCTGGCGGGCGGAAGGAAGGGACTGGGTCATGCGGGCTCCTGACGCGCGCCACTGCGACGCGACGCGCAATATCGTGTGACGGCCGTCTGTCGCGGCCTTGCGCCGCACGCTGCGGCACCCCTCCTTTATCGGCGACCGCAAATTATTAGTCAAATTTCAAGTTATTATTCACGGTATAAATTCAACTAATGTCCGCCCCGACGCCTCGCCCGGAGACCCGATGCGCCCCGACCTCGCCCCGTTCCTGAACGACCGCCTCGACTGGAACCTGTTGCGCACCTATCTGGTGATCATCCAGGAGCGCAGCGTGAGCCGCGCGGCCGCGCGCCTGCACGTGACGCAGCCGGCCGTGAGCCAGGCATTGCGGCGGCTCGAGGACACGCTCGAGCGCAAGCTGATCGAGCGGCGCGGCACGCACTTCGCGCCGACGCCTGCCGGCGAAGCCGTCTACCGGATCGCGAGCGACATCTACGGCGGCATCTCGCGCCTCGAAACCGAAATCGACGACAGCACGGCCGACCTGACCGGTTCGATCCGGCTGCTGACGGTGAGCCGCATCGAGTCGCCCGTCTACGACGAATTCCTCGCGGATTTCCATCGCGCGTATCCGCGCATCGACCTGCAGATCGAGGTGATGCGCTCGTCGGACATTCTTTCCTCGTTGCTGCAGAAAACGGCCACGGCCGGGCTCGGCCTGTGCCGCACGCCGCACGACAAGCTGGAGATGCGCTGCTTCCTGCGCCAGCGCTATGCGATCTACTGCGGCCGCCATCACCGGCTGTTCGGGCAGACGCAACTGCGGATGGACGATCTGCTCGCCGAGAATTTCGTGTCGTTCACGAGCGACCAGATCGGCGACAGCCTGTCGCCACTCACCGTGTTTCGCGACCAGAGGGGCTTCACGGGGCGCATCGTCGCGTCGTCGCCGAGCCTCGAGGAAGTGCGGCGGCTGATCTTCGCCGGCTACGGGATCGGCTGCCTGCCCGAGCACATCGTGCGCGACGACATCGCGCAGCAGCGGCTGTGGCGGCTGCCGCCCGACGACGGGCTCGTCGATGTCGACGTGTTCCTGCTGTGGCATCGCGATCGCAAGATGAACGCGGCCGAGCACGCGTTTCTCGACGCGATGGAGCGCTGCATGCAGCGCCATTCGCTCGCGGAACGGCTGGGAAAGTAACGGCGCGAACGCGCTCGCGGAAAGCGCCGGGCACATGTGACCCGGCGCGTCGGCCTCGTCAGAACCGATGCACGATGCCGAGCTGCACGCCGCGCGCATTCGCCCCCGGATACGCGAGCGGCAGGCCGGGGTTCGCCGCGCCGGCGAGCGTATAGCCGGCCTGGTTGCGGTTGCGCAGGTACGACAGCGCGCCGTAGAAGCTCGTGCGCTTCGACAGGTCGTACTCGTACATCAGCCCGAGCTGGTCCGCATTGTTGCCTTGCGACGACCGATCGTGCAGATACGCGTAGCCGAGCGCCACGTAGTTCGCCGGATTGAACTGGTACTTGACCGACAACCCGACCACGCGCGAATCGATGCCGAGATCGGCCCACTTCACCGCGGAGAAGCCGCCGTACACGGTGGCCTTGCCGATCTCGTACGACGCGCCGGCCATGATCGTGCGATCGGTCGTGGTCGCCGTCGCGTTCTTCAGCCACTGGCCCGCGACGAACGCGCCGAACGGCCCGTGTTCGTAGGTCAGGTCGAACTGCTGGCTGGAACCTGCCGAGCGCACGCCGCCCGCATCGCCGAACCCGAAGTACAGCCCGCCCTGGAAGCCCGCGATCTCCGGGCTCTGGTACGACAGCGTATTGCTGGTGCGGAACGCGAACACGGTCAGGTTGTCCATGCCGGACGCCTGCGTGACGCCGCCGAACGCATCCTGTCCGCCCTGGTCGTTGAACAGCGGCGAATTCTGACGGCCCGCGCGCACCTTGCCCCACTGCCCCGCGATGCCGACCCACGCCTGCCGGTTGAACAGGCTGCCCGAACTCGCCAGCGAACCGTCGTTCGGATTGAAGCCGTTCTCCAGCGCGAACTCGATCTTCTGCCCGCCGCCGATATCCTCCCCGCCCTTCAGCCCGAACCGGCTGCCCCACTGACCACCCGAATTGATCGCCGCCGTGTAGCCGTTGCCCGTATTCACGTACTGCGCGAATTCGTCGATCACGCCGTACAGCGTGACGCCATCCTGTGCGAACGCCGCGCTTGGTCCGGCGACGCACGCCACCGCGACCGTCATGCGAAGACCGGCGTGCACCATCCGCGCCCGGGAATCGCTTCCGCGGGTCGTCATTTGTTTAGTCATACTATTTAATAGCCCGAGAATGAAACGACACCGCGCGCGGCAGTCGCGCCGCACCGGCATCGCGGAAAAGGAAACGTGGGGAAGAGCCCGGCGCAGGCGGCGCCCGGCTCGACGCGGCACTCAGGCCGGCAGCCGGCCGGCCCGAGGCGCGTGACGTGTCGTCAGTGGTGAACTTCGCCGCGTTCGAGCGGCAGGATCAGGCGTTCGGGAATGCTGCGGCGCGACGCGCGTGCGCCGATGTAGTACAGCACGGCCGGCACGACCAGGCCGAGGATCCACGAGATGTCGGTGCCGCCGAGCGCATCGACGAGCGGCCCCGTGTAGATGTGCGTCGACATGAACGGAAACTGCACGAGGATACCGACCACGTAGATCGTGATCGCCATCACGTTCCAGCGGCCGTAGCGGCCATCCGGATCGGACAGCGCCGGCACGTCGTAGCGCGAGCGCGTGAAGCAGTAGTAGTCGACCAGGTTGATCGCGCTCCACGGCGTGAAGAACGCGAGCAGGAACAGGATGAACGCGGTGAATTCCTTCAGGAACGAATGGCGGCCCGCGAGCGCGATGAGCGTGGACACGCAGATCATCCCGAAGATGTACACGAGGCGGCTCTTCGACGACACGGCGCCCTTGCCGCGAAAGCCGCTGACGATCGTCGCCATCGACATGAAGCTGCCGTAGGCGTTCAGCGCCGTCACCGTCACCTTGCCGAACGCGATGCTGAAGTACAGCAGCGCAGCCACGGCGCCCGTCGAGCCGAGCCCGACGATATACGACACCTCATGGTGCGCGAACTGGCTGCCGGCCAGTGCGGCCGCAAACACGCCGAACACCATCGCCGCCTGCGCGCCGATCACCGAGCCCAGGCCGACTGCGACGAACGTCGCGACCGACGACGTCGAGCGCGGCAGGTAGCGCGAATAGTCGGCGACGTACGGGCCGAACGCGATCTGCCACGATGCGGACAGCGACATCGACAGCAGGAAGCTCGCGAGCGAGAAATGCTTGTTCGCGAGCAGCGCGCCGATGTCGTGGTTCGCGAACAGTTGCGTGAACATGTAGACGAACGCGATGATGCCGACCACGCTCGCGATCCGGCCGACGGCATGGATCGCGCGATAGCCGAACACGGTCAGCACGACGATCACGGCCGCGAACAACAGGATGCCCGCCGCGTCGTCGATGTGCAGCAGCTGCGCGACAGCCTGCCCGGCCAGCACCGAGCCGCTGGCGGAAAAGCCGATGTACATCAGGCACACGAGCACGATCGGGATCATCGCGCCGTAGACACCGAACTGCACGCGGCTCGAGATCATCTGCGGCAGCCCGAGCTGCGGCCCCTGCGCACCATGCAGCGCCATCACCGTGCCGCCGATGAACTGGCCGATCAGCAGCGCGACCAGCGACCAGAACACGTCGCCGCCGAGCACGACCGCGAGTGCGCCCGTGACGATGGCCGTGATCTGCATGTTCGCCGACAGCCACAGCGTGAACTGGCTCAGCAAGCCGCCGTGGCGCTCGGCGTCGGGGATGAAGTCGATCGAACGTACTTCGATCAGGCCGCCGGCTTTTCCACTGGGATTCGTTGACACGGGGAAATCTCCAAAATACTCAGGATCACAAATGGTTTGGACGAGACGGGAATCTGCGAGCCGCCCTTTCGGCTCGGCGGGTGCGGGGCGCCGTGGATCGCCGGCATGCGCCACGCACGCACGGTCTGCGCACTGGCGCGCAAGCGGCACGACGTGTGCCGACATTGCCAGCGGATGATCTTGTATATACAACTTGCGAGGTATCGGTGATTACCCGGTAACCGCCGATTTTCGAAATTGTCTGAAAAATTGGGATACGTTCGACCCGTTTTGTCGAAAGTCAGGCGTATGAATAATGAAAGGTCAGGTGCGCGCAGGCGAGGCCTGATCGGGCTCGGCCGTCATGTCGGCGGCGGGGAGCAGGTTCACCAGGCGCCGGGCGGCCTCGATGTCGCGCACGTGCAGCCATTCGTCGTAATCGTCGCGGCGCAGCATCACGACGCCCCGCTTCTCTTCGCCGGGCCGATGCATCCGCGCGAACAACGGGTGCCCGTCGGCGTTGACCGTGAGCATGGCCATGCCCACGCGCTCGCGGCCGTCGTCGCCCTCGTAGCGCCGCCAGATGCCGGCGACGCAGCACGATTGCCAGCCGTCGACGCCGATCCGGTGCCACACGTTGCGACCGGTTTCGTAGCAGGGTTCGACGATCCAGCGCACCGGGATCAGGCAGCGCTGGCCGTTGCGCCATGCGTTGCCGTAGAGCCGCGACGAGCCGACCGTTTCCGCCCGCGCGTTCACCGTATCGAGTTTCTTTTTTTTGCGGCCGTTCTCGTCGAGCCGCTCAGGCTGCATGAATTTCGGCCAGAAGCCGAACACGGCCGTGACGACTTCGAGGCCGTCGCCATCGGCGCGCGCAATCGGCGCCGCGTAGTCGGGATACACGTCGGGGGCCCACGGGTCGCGGCGAAACAGATCGCCGATGCCGATCTTCAGTTCGCTGATGCCCGGGTCTTCGTCGGGGGCGCGGTAGTGGGTGCACACGGCTCGGCGGACGATGGATGCAATGTTTCCATCGTAGGTCAGCGCGGGTGCGACGGCCGCGCGATTGTTTGTATGACGAAACAGTTTTACGAATCGATGGTGTGCCGGGAGCGATCCGGCCCATACCGTCACGCGTGCTGCGCGATCCGCAGCGTCAGGATTTCGTCGCCCGCTGCGTCGAGCGTCCCGGTCGGCGTCCAGCCCAGATGCCGATAAAAGCCATGCGAGCGCGACGCGGGATCGGTCGAACACCCGAGAAACAGCGACGTGAAACCGTTCGCCGCGAATTCGTCGATCACCTGCCGCAGCAGCCGCTTGCCGATCCCCGCCCCCTCGTACTCGGGCAGGATCGCGAGCACGACGATCTCGCCCGAATCGGTGTCGCCGAAGCAGTAGCCGACCATGCGCCCGTTCGCACAGCAGACATGGCCCGAGAACAGGCCGCCGCGAATCCCGTCGCCCCAGCTTTCGACGGTGATGCCGAGATCGCGCAACTGCGCCTCGGTGAACGCGTTCTCGCGCGTCCTGCCGCGCAGTGCGATGCACGCGGCCGCATCGTCGGGGACGGCCTTGCGCCAGGTGAGTTCAGTCATCGTTCGCTTCTTCCATGGTTCGCCGCCGGCGCGATGCATACAGGCAGATCAGCTCCAGCGCGATCGTCGCGCCGGCCAGCGACGTGATTTCCGCATGATCATACGGCGGCGACACTTCGACCACATCCATGCCGACCAGGTTGATGCCTTCCAGATGACGCAGGATCTCGAACGCCTGATGGCTCGACAGTCCGCCCGAGACCGGCGTCCCCGTGCCCGGTGCGAAGGCCGGATCGAGACAGTCGATGTCGAACGTCAGGTACACGGGATGATCGCCGACCCGCTCGCGAATGCGCGCGGCGACCGCGGCGGGTGTCGACGCATGCACCTGGCGCGCATCCTGGATGTCGAAGCCCATCGGCTCGTCGTTGGTCGTCCGGATCCCGATCTGCGCCGATCGTTCGGGCACCACCCACCCTTCCCGCGCCGCGTGATAGAACATCGTGCCGTGATCGATGCGCTTGACGTCGCGATCGGGCCACGTATCGGTATGCGCATCGAAATGCACGAGCGACAACGGCCCGTGCACCTTCGCATGCGCCTTCAGCAGCGGATACGTGATGAAGTGATCGCCGCCGAGCGTCAGCATCGCGCAGCCGCGCGCGAGGATCGCATCCGCATGCCGCTCGATCGCGCCCGGCACCGATTCGGGCTGCCCGAGATCGAACGCGCAATCGCCGTAGTCGACCGCGGCCAGCACGTCGAACGGATCGAACGACCACGGCCACGGGCGCTCCCACGCGATGCCCGTCGACGCGATCCGCAACCCGCGCGGGCCGAAGCGCGTGCCGGGCCGGTGCGACGCTGCGGAATCGAACGGCACGCCGGTGATCGCGAGGTCGACACCATCGAGATCGCGGCTGAAACGCCGGCGCATGAAGCTCGTCGCGCCCGCGAAGGACGGCTCGGCCTGCGTGCCATAGAGGCTGTCGCGCGTGAATGCGAAATCGTTCTGGCTCATCGTCGGAATCCTGTCCGTAGGGAAACGGTCGCGCGGCTGGCGACCTCGTGCCCGATTCTGCCGCCAGCGCATCCGACGAAAAATATGAACTAACATAAGCCGACTTCACGAAACGCGATGTATCGCCATGCTGACCCGACTGAGAGACATGGATTTGCAGCTGCTGCGGCTCTTTCTGACGATCGTCGAAAGCGGCGGCTTCAGCGCCGCGCAGGGCACGCTCGGGATGGCGCCCTCGACGATCAGCACGCAAATGGCCAAGCTCGAAACGCGTCTCGGGTTCCGGCTGTGCGATCGCGGCAAGAGCGGCTTCCGGCTGACGCCGAAGGGCGAACGCGTGCTGCAGTCGACGCGGCGGCTCCTGCACGCGATGGACGTGTTCACGCGCGATACGCAGCACGTGTCGGGCACGTTGCTCGGCGAACTGCGCATCGGGCTGTCCGAGCGGCTGGCACCGGACGTCGTCGAATCGATCGCGGCGGCCGTCGGCCGCTTCCGCGAACGGGCGCCCGACGTGCTGATCGAGATGGTCGCGGGTCCGCCCGACGAGCTGGAGCGCCGGCTGCTGAAAAGCGAACTGCAGCTCGCGATCGGCTACTTTTCCGGCCACCAGGCCGGCCTGCACTACGCGCCGCTGTTCGTCGAACACCAGTCGCTGCACTGCGGCGCCCGGCATCCGCTGTTTGCGAAAAAGACCGTGTCGGTCAACGACATCGCGCGTGCCGGCAACGTCGCGCGGCTCTACAAGACGAATACGTCGGGTGCGGCGCTGCGCAACGCGCAGCCGACCGCGTTCTCCGAAAACGTCGACGCCGACGTGATCTTCATCCTGTCCGGCGCGCATGTCGGCTTCCTGCCCGACCATGTCGCGGCGCCGTGGGTCGCCGCAGGGAAAATGCGCCGGCTGCTCGCGAGCAAGCTGAGCCATACGGTCGAATTCCAGCTCGCGACGCCGAGGAACTGCGACGGCAGCGAAGCGCTGGAGGCATTCACGACGGCGCTCGCCGAACGGTTCGGCGGGCTCGACGGTTTCGCGGATCGGTGACCGTCGCGAGCCGCCCGTTCCGGGTCAGACGAGCCGGTCCGACGCGATGACCTGCACGCCCGGCCGTGCGTCGATCGCCGCGTCGAGCATCGCGCGGGCAATCCGCGACGCGGGATTCACGCGCCACTTCGCCGGCAACACGGGCCGGGCCACGTTCAACGCGGACACCAGCAGCCGCTCGCCGAACCGGAATTCGTCGCGGCTGCCGCCGATCAGGCCGGGCCGCACATAAGTGAGCGACGCGAATCCGACGCCGGCGAGCGCCTGCTCGACCTCCCCCTTCACACGGTTGTAGAAGATGCGCGACGCCGGATCCGCGCCGAGTGCGGAATTCAGTACGTAAGCCGGTGTGCCGTAGCGGTGCGCGAGCCGCGCGACCGCGAGCGGATAGTCGTGGTCGACCCGCCGGAATGCCGCCTGAGAGCCCGCGGCCCGCATCGTGGTGCCGAGCGTGCAGATCACGGCATCGGCGTGCCACCAGTCGGCCGCGTCGGGCAGACGATCGAAATCGACCTCGTGCGCGCGCATCTTCGGATGCGGCGACAACGGGCGGCGCGCGAGGACGATCACCTGATCGACCCGCGCATCGGCGAGCGCGACTTCGAGGACGTGACGCCCGACGAGTCCCGTCGCGCCGACGAGCAGCAATTTCATGTCCGGTTCTTCCGTTTGGAGCCTGCGTTGGCGGGCCGGGAACGGCCCGGTTTCCGGCTTCCCACATGATCGTCGGCCGACTCGGCGCCGACAACCGCCCAACATCTCAAAAAATTACAGGACGCGCTTGATTCACCAGGTGCGCGCTACGAACCCGCCGTCTCCTGTCGCGACACGCTCGGCGCGACACCCGTCCAGCGCTTGTATGCCTGCGAGAACGACGACATGTCGCTGAATCCGAGTTCCTGCGCGATTTCCTTGATCGACAGCCGCCCTTCCGCGATCAGCGCCTGTGCGCGAGTCTTGCGCACCGCGCTCGAAATGTCCCGAAAGCACGCGCCCTCTTCCTGGAGCCGGCGCTTCAGCGTGCGCTCGCTGGTGTTGAGCAGCGTCGCGATGTCCTTCAGCTGCGGCGGCCGGTCGAACGGGCGCGTAGCCAGGTATTCGTTCAGGAACGACACGAGGTCGACGCGCGTCCGCCTGCGCGTGATCAACTCGGCACACATGCGCTCGCACATCGCCGCGGTCGCGGCGTTCGCCTGCGGCAACGGCCGCTCGAGATGCGCGTGCTCGAACGTGAGCGTGCTGGCGGGCCGGCCGTGCCGGATCGTCGCGCCCAGCACCGGCTGCTTCGCGTCAGGGCCGGAGCCGGCGCCATACGCAAGGTCGAACGTCGCGAGTTCGAACGCGCTGCCGATCACGTCGCGCAGCACGCGGCACGTCGCGCCCATCGCGCGTTCGACGAAGAAGCGCTGCACGTTCGCGGCCAGCTCCGGCGACGCGTCGAACTGAATCACGTCGTGCTGCCCGGCCCGGCGGAACGTCATCCCGACGAACGTATAGGTCAGCGCCAGGTAGCGGCCCGCGAGCGCGACCGCGTCCATCCCGGTCGCACTGCTCAGCAGCCCGTACCCGAGCAGCCCGTATGCCGAAAGCTGGTACGACAGGCCGACCTTGAGGCCGACGCCGGCCTCACCGGCGGTCAGGTCCAGCAGGTTCGACACCACCGCCAGCTCCTGGGCGGCCAGCACCGTGAAATCCGGGTCGGCGAGCTGCTTCAGCGTGAGCTGCGACCCGTTGAGCAACGCCGACGGCGCGATCTTGCGGTCGCGCCCGAAGTCGATCATCAGCAGGACGGAAGCCGGGCTGCGGGCAAAGTTCCAGACATTCATCAGGCGCCTCGCGACGTGGGTTGGCCTAGATTCTAAAGCGGTTGGCCTGCCCCAGCATGGATCGCGCGAGCCCGCGCGCCGATGATGGACGACATCGCAACCCGCACGGCGTCGATCACCATGAAGCTCTGTTCGCTCTTTCGCCCGGCCTGCACTTTATTGCTGGCCGCCGGCCTGACGGGCGCACCGCTCGCGCCGGCACGGGCCGACGATGCCGTTTCGCCCAATCCACCGGAGTCCGCCACCATGCCCAAGACCTACGCAGACCAGCCCGTCTGGCGCGACATGCAGAAATTCCTTCCGACCGACTTCCAGTGGAAGGACGGCCAGCAACCGACGGAAGAATGGTGGTCGTGGCACGGCCATCGCATGCATCTCGACACGTACCGCAACCCGCAAGCGCGCGTGAAGGTGATCCTGTTCCACGGCGTGGGCACCAACGGCCGGCAGATGTCGATGATCCTCGGCGAGCAGCTGGCGCGCCGCGGCTACGAAACGATCGCGGTCGACATGCCCGAATACGGGATGACCGAGGTCGCCAGGGGCGCGCTGGTCCGCTATGACGACTGGGTGCGCGCCGGCAGCGACCTGATCGACGCGGAGCGCGCGAAAGACGACCGGCCGATCGTGCTCTACGGGCTGAGTGCGGGCGGCATGCTCACGTATCACGTGGCCGCGCTGAACGGCAAGGTCAAGGGCATCGTCGGCATGACCTTCCTCGACCAGCGACTTCAGCAGGTGCGCGACGAAACCGCGCGCAACGTGTTCATGAGCCGCGTCGGCGGCACGATGATGCATCTCACCGCGATGACCCCGCTGAAATCGATGCGGGTGCCGATGACGCTCGCCAGCAAGATGTCCGCGCTCGTCAACGACCGCGATGCGCTGAAGGTGTGGCTGTCCGATCGCACCTCTGCCGGCAACGCGATGACGATCGCGTTTCTCGATTCCTACATGTCGTACCGGCCGGCGGTCGAGCCGGAGGATTTCGCCGTGTGCCCGATCCTGCTCACGCAACCGGCCGCGGATCGCTGGACGCCGCTGCACCTGAGCGAGCCGTTCCTGCAGCGCGTGCGGAAGGTGCCGGTAAAGGTCGTCATGCTGGACAATGCCGGCCACTATCCGCTCGAACAGCCGGGGCTGTCGCAGATGGTCGATGCGATCGATGCGTTTTATCGTCAGGTGACGGCGCAACCCGTCGACCTCCGCGCGCCGTCCTGACGAAGCGTGCACGCGCCGGCGCGAAAGCCGGCACGGCAAACGGAAAGCCGCCGATGCGCACGTTGCGCATCGGCGGCTTCGTGTCACGCGTGGTGCGCGTCAGACGTGCAACGCGTGCCCGAGCGCGCGCAGCGCAGCCTCTTGCAGTGCTTCGCCGAGCGTCGGGTGCGCATGGATCGTGCCGCCGATGTCCTCCAGCCGCGCGCCCATCTCCAGCGACTGCGAAAACGCCGCGGCCAGTTCCGACACGCCGCGCCCGACCGCCTGCCAGCCGACGATCAGGTGATTGTCGCGCCGCGCAACGACACGCACGAAACCGTCGGTCGCCTGCAGCGTCATCGCGCGCCCGTTCGCCGCGAACGGGAACGACGCGCTCACGCAATCGACATCGGCCGCACGCGCGTCGTCCGGCGACCAGCCGGCCGTGACGATTTCCGGATCAGTGAAGCACACGGCCGGGATCGACGCGGGCATGAACTTGCGGCGCTTGCCGGCGATCAGCTCGGCCACCATCTCGCCTTGCGCCATCGCGCGATGCGCGAGCATCGGCTCGCCGGCAACGTCGCCGATCGCCCAGACGTTGCGCATCGACGTCCGGCATTCGTCGTCGATCCACAGCGCGCGGCCATTGCGATCGAGCGGCAGCGACTCGAGCCCGAAACCGTCGACCCGCGGCCGGCGGCCCACCGCGACCAGCACGCGATCGGCCTGCAGCGTCTGCTCCGCGCCGTCGGCGGCCTGCACGCGCACCGCGCCGTGTTCCGCGGGACCGAGCACCTTGTGGCCGAGCAACAGCCGCACGCCCAGCCGCGCGAGCGAATCGGCGACCGGCCGCGCGAGTTCGGCATCGTATGCGGGCAACACGCGCTCCGCCGCTTCGACCACGCTCACGTCGACGCCGAGCTTGCGATAGACGATCCCGAGTTCCAGCCCGATATACCCGGCCCCGACGACGACCAGCCGCTTCGGCAACGTCGCGGGCGACAGCGCTTCGGTGGACGACACGACATGCCCGCCGAACGGCATCGACGGCAGCGCGACCGGTTCGGAACCGGTCGCGAGCAACAGGTGCTCGCAGCTGATTCGGGTCGTGTGGCCGCCGGCGACGACGTCGACGGTCTTGCCGTCGACCACCTGCGCATCGCCGTGCAGCACGCGCACGCCGTTCTTCTTGAGCAGTGCGCCGACGCCGCGGGTCAGCCGGTCGACGATGCCGTCCTTCCATGCAACGCTTTTCGCGATGTCGATCTCGGGCGTGCGCACGCGGATCCCGAGCGCGCCCTCGCCCGCGTGGCCGCGGGCCTGTTCGAATGCGTCGGCCACGTGGATCAGCGCCTTGGACGGAATGCAGCCGATGTTCAGGCACGTGCCGCCGAGCCGGTCGCGCTCGACGAGCACCGTCGGAATGCCGAGCTGGCCGGCGCGAATCGCGGCGACGTAGCCGCCCGGGCCGCCGCCGATCACCAGCAGCGTGGTGTGTTCGTTCTTCATTGCGTTATCACTCCACGAACAGCAGTGCCGGGCGCTCGAGCACCGCGCGCACGGCCTGGATGAATTCGGCCGCGTCCGCACCGTCGACGACGCGATGGTCGAACGACGACGACAGGTTCATCATCTTGCGTGCGACGACCGCACCGTCGCGGATCATCGGCCGCTCGACGATCCGGTTCACGCCCACGATGCCGACTTCCGGATGATTGATCACCGGGGTCGACACGATGCCGCCGAGTGCGCCGAGGCTCGAGATCGTGATCGTCGAGCCGCTCAGCTCGTCGCGCTGCGCGCGGTTCGTACGCACCGCATCGGCGAGCCGCGCGATCTCGGCGGAGATCGACCACACGTCGCGCGCTTCGGCATGACGCAGCACGGGCACCGTGAGGCCGCCGTCCGTCTGCGTCGCGACGCCCATGTGCACCGCGCCGTAGCGCGTGACGACACCCGCTTCGTCGTCGAAGCGCGCGTTGATCTGCGGAAAGTCGCGCAGCGCGATCACCATCGCGCGGATCAGCAGCGGCAGCGGCGTGAGCTTGCCGCGCGTGTCGCCGTGGCGGCGATTCAGTTCCGTACGCAACGATTCCAGCTCGGTGACGTCGATTTCCTCGACGTAGCTGAAGTGCGGAATGCGGCGCTTCGCTTCCTGCATCTTGCGTGCGATCGCACGCCGCAAGCCGATCACCGGTACGTCGGTTTCGTCGTTGCGCTCGCCGTAACCATGCGCTCGCGATCCGTGCACCGCACCGCCGCCGGTGCCCGCAAACGCATCGAGGTCCGCGTGCAGGATCCGCCCCGCTTCACCGGTGCCGCGCACATAGCGCAGCTCGATGCCCATGTCCCATGCGCGCTGACGCACGGCCGGCGACGCGAGCGGCCGTTCGCCCGGCGCGAGCGCCGCGCGCGGCGGCGCAGCGTGCTCCGTGCGCTCGGCATGCTTCGCGCGACGCGGCCCCGCGGGTGCGTGCTTCGTAGCCGGCTTTGCGGACGATTCCGCCGGCGCCTCGGCTACCGCCTTCGACGGCGCCGCAGCGACCGGTGCGGTTTCTACCTTTGATTCCCGCACCGGTGCGCCGGCCTTCAAGTTGCCGTCGCCTTCGACCTCGAGGCGGATCAGCTCGCTGCCGACCGCCATCATCTCGCCGATCCGGCCGCCGAGCTCGATCACCTTGCCCGTCACCGGCGACGGAATCTCGACCGCCGCCTTGTCGGTCATCACATCGGCGAGCGGCTGGTCTTCCTTGATCGTCTGCCCGACTTCCACGTGCCAGGCCACCAGTTCGACCTCGGCAATCCCTTCGCCGATATCCGGCATCTTGATGACATGAATCCCCATCTCACGCCTCCATCACGCGTCGCAACGCTTCACCGACCCGGGCCGGTCCCGGAAAGTACGCCCACTCCTGCGCATGCGGATACGGCGTATCCCAGCCCGTCGTGCGCTCGACCGGCGCTTCGAGGTGGTAGAAGCAATGTTCCTGGACCAGCGACACCAGTTCCGCACCGTAGCCGCAGGTGCGCGTCGCCTCGTGCACCACGACGCAGCGCCCGGTCTTGCGCACCGACGCGACGATCGTGTCGAGGTCGAGCGGCCACAGCGTGCGCAGGTCGATCACCTCCGCATCGATGCCCGTCTCTTCAGCCGCGGCGAGCGACACGTGAACGGTCGTGCCGTAGGTCAGCACCGTCACGTCGTTGCCGGGACGCACCACGGCAGCCGTATCGAGCGGCACCGTGTAGTAGCCCTCGGGCACCGCGCTTGCCGGATGCTTGAGCCACGACGTGACCGGCCGATCGTGATGGCCGTCGAACGGCCCGTTGTACAGCCGTTTCGGCTCGAGGAAGATCACCGGATCGTCGTTCTCGATCGATGCGATCAAGAGCCCCTTCGCGTCGTACGGATTCGACGGCATCACGGTGCGCAGCCCGCACACCTGCGTGAACATCGCCTCCGGGCTCTGGCTGTGCGTCTGGCCGCCGTAGATGCCGCCGCCGCAGGGCATGCGGATCGTCATCGGCGCGATGAACTGGCCGGCCGAGCGATAGCGCAGCCGCGCGCCTTCCGACACGATCTGGTCGGATGCCGGGTAGAAATAGTCGGCGAACTGGATCTCGCACACCGGGCGCAGCCCGTACGCGCCCATCCCCACCGCCGCGCCGACGATCCCGCTTTCGGAGATCGGCGCATCGAACACGCGCGACTTGCCGTATTTGTTCTGCAGTCCTTCGGTACAGCGGAACACGCCGCCGAAATAGCCGACGTCCTGCCCGAACACGACCACGTCGCTGTCGCGCCCGAGCATCACGTCCATCGCCGAGCGCAGCGCCTGGATCATCGTCATCGGCTGCGTTGCCGTGCCTGTCTCTTGTTGCGCCATGATCACGCTCCCAGTTCCTGGCGCTGACGGCGCAGGTGCGCGGGCAGCTCCTTGTACACGTCGTCGAACATCGAAGCCGGCGACGGAATCCGGTCGTCGGCCAACGTGCCGTACTTCTCCGCTTCCTTCTGCGCGGCGATCACCTCGGCCTCGAGCTCGGCCGTCAGCGCTTCATGCGCGCTGTCCGACCAGATGCCCTTGACGATCAGGTGGCGCTTGAAGCGCTCGATCGGATCGCCGAGCGGGAAATGGGACCAGTCGTCGCTCGGCCGGTACTTGGTCGGATCGTCCGACGTCGAATGCGCGCCCGCACGGTAGGTCACCCACTCGATCAGCGTCGGGCCGAGATTGCGGCGCGCGCGTTCGGCCGCCCAGCTCGACGCCGCGTAGATCGCGAGGAAGTCGTTGCCGTCGACGCGCAGAGACGCGATCCCGCAGCCGACGCCGCGCCCCGCGAACGTCGTGCCTTCGCCGCCCGCGATCGCCTGGAACGTCGAGATCGCCCACTGGTTGTTGACGACGTTCAGCACGACCGGCGCGCGGTACACGTGCGCGAACGTGAGCGCGGTGTGAAAATCGGATTCGGCCGTCGCGCCGTCGCCGATCCACGCGGACGCGATCTTCGTGTCGCCCTTGATCGCCGACGCCATCGCCCAGCCGACCGCCTGGATGAACTGCGTCGCGAGGTTGCCGGAGATCGAGAAGAAGCCCGCATCGCGATCCGAATACATCACGGGGAGCTGGCGGCCTTTCAGCGGGTCGCCTTCGTTCGACATCAGCTGGCAGATCATCCGCTCGAGCGGCACGTCGCGCGCGATCAGGATGCTCTGCTGCCGGTAGGTCGGGAAGCACATGTCGCCGTCGCGCAGCGCCATCGCGTGCGCGGTGCCGATCGCCTCTTCGCCGAGGCTCAACATGTAGAAGGAGATTTTCTTCTGGCGCTGCGCGATCATCATGCGCGCGTCGAAAATGCGGGTCTTGAGCATCGCGCGCAGGCCGGCGATCAGCCGCGCATCGTCGAGATCCGGTGCCCACGGGCCGACGGCCTTGCCGCTGTCGTCGAGCACGCGCACGAGGCTGCGGGCGAGATCGGCGGTGTCCGCCGCGGCAACGTCGATCGGCGGGCGGCGAACGGCGCCGGCCGGCGATAGATGCAGATAGGAAAAGTCCGTCTTGCAGCCCGGGCGCCCGGTGGGCTCCGGCACATGCAGACGCAATGGCTCTGACAGGCTCATCGTGTCGTCTCCACGCTCGATTGTGTCTCACGCTGATTAGGAACGCGCGGCCGGTTGCCGGCCTGCGCGCGGGCTGGCGTGCGGATAGGCACGTCAACCTTGGAAATCTATGCCTTGTGGCGACGGACGTCGATGCCCAAGCCGCTCGATTGCGGTGAGCAGATTTGCCATGTCGGGCGCGGGTGCCCCGCCAGGCGGGCACCGGCCGGCAGCCCGGGGTTGCCGGGCCGGTGCGAACCGGGGCCTGACGGGAAATCGCGGAGGTCGCGACGACCGAGGCCGGGCGACAACCGGCTGCGCCGGACGAGGCCGGCATGCCGCGCCTGAGCGGGCGGCCGTCGATATCAGGGGCATGTCGATCGCGGACGACGGCCGCATATCGATGTGACCCATTCGATCACGATACAGGCGCGGAGCACGGCGAGTCGGCCACGCCCGCTTGCCGGGAGAACCATCCCCGCATCTCCCGGCACCCTTGAGCGTCAGCGGCTTTGCGCGGGCGTGAACACGCCGCGAAAACGCATCTTCCCGGACGCGAGGCGGTCATAGGCTTCCGTCGCCTGGTCGAGCGAGAACGTCTCGACGATCGGCTTGACCTTGCCTTTGGCGGCGAGATCCAGCACTTCGCTCAGGTAGCGCAAGCCGCCATGCGTGGAGCCGATGACCTGCTGGCGCATCATGTGGAACGGCTTGCGCTGCGACGCGATCGAGAACGGCTTGCTGAAGTCGAGCCCGCAGAGGATCACCCGGCCGTCGACCCGCACGCCCGTCATCGCTTCCTCCGCAGTACTGAACTCGTTGGTCGTGACCAGCAGGACATCCGCGCCGCCCAGGTCGCGCAGCTCCGCGCCGTTTGCGACGACCCGGTCCGCGCCCAGCCCGATCGCGAGGTCGTGCTTGTCGGCCGAATGCGTGATCGCGATGGTCTCGAAGCCGCACGCGCGGGACAGTTGCAGCGCCACGTGCCCCAATCCGCCGATGCCGAGCACAGCCACCTTCTCGTGCGGTTGCGGCGCCGCATCGCGCAAGCCGCTCCATGTCGTGTAGCCCGCGCACATCATCGGTGCGGCATCGACATACGCCAGAGCGTCGGGCAACAGCACCGTGCCCTCGGCCGCGACGGCGATGTACTCCGCATGCCCGCCCTGCGATGCGAACCCGGTGGTCCGCGGCGCATCGCAGTTCACGGCCGTCTGGCCGGAAAGCGGACGATGCTCGCGGCAGTACGGGCAGCGCCCGCACGCGGACTGCACCCACGTCGTGCCGATCCGGTCGCCCACCCGGCGCGCATGCACGCCCGCGCCCACTTCGACGATTTCGCCGACCACCTCGTGGCCCGGTGTCTGCGGATAGATGTCCCCGCCGTAGCCCTGCGTGGCCCACACGTCCGTGTAGCACATCCCCGACGCGTGCACCTTCACCAGCACCTGCCCCGGACCGGCTTCCGGCACCGGCACTTCCTGCACTTCCCAGGGCCGGTTGGCCCCCGTCATCACGATCGCCTTCATCTTCATTGCCTGCTCCTTGATCAACCGAACGCAGGGCCTAGTCTAGAAAAGGCGCATTATCATGACAATCTCGCCAATCTTTACGTCACGATGAAATCAGCTCATCAATTGAAAAGCGGCGATCTCTTCTCGCTCAATGTGTTCCTTTCCGCGGCGACGCACCTCAGCTTCCGCACGGCATCGGTCGAGCTCGACGTCACGCCGTCGGCGATCAGTCATTCGATCAAGAGCCTCGAGCAGCGCCTGGGGGTACGCCTGTTCAATCGCACCACGCGCAGCGTGTCGCTGACGGACGCCGGCGAACGGCTCGTCGACAAGCTCCGCCCGGCGATCTCGTCGGTTGCGGAGGCGATGCTCGCGGTCGACGGGATGCGCGACACGCCCAGCGGCACCGTGCGCATCAACGCCAGCGAAGGGGCGATCCGCCTCGTGCTGAAGCCGGTGCTCGCGCGCTTCCTGCGCGACTACCCGCAGGTCCATCTCGACATCGTGACGGACGGCAAGCTCGGCGACATCGTCGCCGGTGGATTCGACGCGGGGATCCGGCTGGCCGAAGCCGTGCCGCAGGACATGATCGCGGTGCGCGTGTCCGATCCGGTGCGTTTCGCCGCCGTCGCGTCGCCGGCCTATTTCGCCGCGCATGGCCGCCCCGACGTGCCGCAGGACCTGGGCCGGCACGACTGCATCCGCTTTCGCTTCGACAGCGGTGCGATCTACCGCTGGGAGTTCGAGCGCCGCGGCGTCGTCGAAACGGTGAACGTCAGCGGCCCGCTCACGCTGACCGACCAGCCGTTGATGGTCGACGCCGCAATCGACGGGATCGGGATCGCGTTCGTGCCCGACCATCTCGTCCGCGATGCGCTGGCCGACGGGCGGCTCGAACGCGTGTTGGCCGACTGGTGCCCGGTCATGCCGGGGCTGTGCCTGTATTACCCCGGTCATCGCCATGTTTCGGGCGGGTTGCGTGCGCTGATCGACAGGGTGCGGGTTCAATCGCCCGATGCCCATCGAGCGGCATTGCAACCGGCGCAACGCCGCAAAAGCAGGAAACCCGCGAGCGACTGATTGTCTGTGGATTGTCGGATCGTCGCCGAATCGCACGGCAGTCCATTCGAGCAGCGCGCGGATGCGGTGCGTTCCGCCGGCATCCAGCGCTTCACCCGCATGGCGCAGCAGCAACCCAATGTGAGCCCGTGCACCGCGCGTCAGCACGATACCGTGGTGCGACGCCGTATGGCGCAACGCTTCCGGAACGGGTCGGCCCGCAAAACAAACGCGAGTACCCAACGCGTCGTCATGCATCAATAATGGCTGTCGACCTTCGTATTCGGCGCCTGATGTGCAGCGCCGAGCCTTCCTGACAGGAGACGCCCCGATGCTGGATTCCGACACCGCATGCCTCCTCGCACGCTACAACGACTGGGCAGACCGCACGCTGTTCGATGCGCTGGAGAATGTGCCGATGCACGAGATCGTCGGCCCGAGCAACACGCTGTTCGGCTCGATACTGGCGACACTGAATCACAACTATCAGGTCGATCTGATCTGGCATGCGCATCTGACGGGGCGCCGGCACGGGTTCAGCTCGCGACGCGACCTGCTGTGCCCGACGCTGCCGGCACTCGTCGCCGCACAATGCGACGCCAATGAGTGGCTGATCGAATGGGTCGACGGACAGGATGCCGCGAGCCTTGCGGAAACGGTGTCGTTCGAATTCGTTTCCGGTCGCGCGGGGCAGATGGCGCGTGGCGCGATGCTCTTGCACCTGTACAACCACAAGACGTACCACCGTGGCTGGGTGTGCCAGATGCTGTTCGAACTTGGCGTGACGCCGCCGGAGACCGACCTGCCGGTGTATTTGAGTCGATGATGACGGAACGCGCCGGCGCCCCGTCCGGCGCCCCGCTTGCATCGCATGCTGACGCTCAGCTGCATCGATCGGCACGCACACCTAACGATGGCCGACATCCAGCATGTAGCCTTCGCCGCGAATCGTGCGAATCAGGCGCGGCTCCTTGATGTCCTCGCGCAACTTCTGACGCAGGCGCGATATCTGTACGTCGATACTGCGGTCGAACGTGTCGATCGACTTGCCGCGCGCGGTATCCATCAGGTATTCGCGGCTCAGTACTCGCCCCGGTGCGGCAAGGAACGCGTTGAGCAGGCGAAATTCCGCGTTCGACAACGGAATGACCGTGTTGTCGGCGGCAATCAGGTGGCGGCCGATCTGGTGAAGCCGCCATCCGGCAAAGCGGCTTTCCTCCTGCGCCCTCGTCCGGCCTTGCGTTTGCGCACGCACGCGGCGCAGGATCGTCTGGATGCGCGCGACCAGTTCACGCGGCTCGAACGGCTTGACGATATAGTCGTCGGCACCCAGTTCCAGCCCGACAATCCGGTCGGTCATCTCGCCGCGAGCGGTCAGGATGATCAATGGAATCTCCGATGTCGCACGAATCTCGCGGCAGAGATTGAGGCCGTCGTCGTCCGGCAGCATCAGGTCGAGCACCACGAGATCGAAGCCGCCCTCCCCGAGCGCGTGATGCATTTCCGCGCCGGTGCCGGCTTGCGCGGTCGTCATGCCGAAGTCTGCAAGGCAGTCGCACAACAGGCTGCGAATCTGCGAGTCGTCGTCGACGACGAGAATACGAATCGCTTTGTTCACGGCGTCTTGTCTCCGATGTTGCGGCGATGAGATGTGCCCCGCACTCATTATTGCCCGTCAATATAAGGGCTTTTTGCACGAATTGTTGCAGCGTTGAAATAATTGCCCCGGCACCTTGCCCCACAAGGTCGTCCGGAAAAATCGGGACGCCTGACGAGCATGCGCGTCATGGATAACCCGCCCGGTATTTTCCCGAAGAGACGCCGCCGAGCATCGTCCGCCTTCGCCGCCCCGTCTGGTTTCGCGCGTCCTGCCGCAACATTGCCCAACCGGAAAGACTTTGTGTCAGCGCAGATACAAAGCCGATATGAACCAGAAATGCCCGGGTCTTAACGTGGCTCCCAAGTCATATCGACGCAGGAGACACGCGGGACATGAACTACGCACAACCCAAGCCACCTGTCCGGCGCATTGGCGGCATCGCCTTCGTGGTCGGATTGCACGCCGTGATCGTCTACGCCTTGCTCACCGGTCTCGCGACGAAAGTCGTGGACGTGATTCGTCAGCCGATCGAGACGCGGATCATCGAGGAGATCAAGCCGCCGCCCCCTCCACCACCGCCACCGAAGCGGATCGCCCCGCCACCGCCGAAGCACGTCGCGCCACCGCCGCCGTTCGTGCCGCCCCCGGAAGTGCGCGTCGCGGCGCCGCCGTCGCCGAACGCGATCACCACGCAATCGACCAAGCCTGCGCCGTCGGCACCCGTCGCGCCGCCGGCACCGCCCGCCGCTGCGGCGCCGGTGTCGACGAGCGTCGGCGTGGTGTGCCCCAACTCGACGCAGGTCCGCGCCGCCATTCGCTATCCGCGTGAAGCGCTCAAGGACAACCTGACCGGCGACGTCGTCGTGACCTTCGTGGTCGGCACCGACGGCAACGTCAAGGACCTGAGCGTGACCCAGTCGGCCGCGCCGGTTCTCGACAGGGCCGCGGAAAACGCAGTGCGGCAGTTCCACTGCGTCGCACAGGGCGAGGAAGTCCGCGTGCAGGTGCCCTTCTCTTTCAAGCTCGATTGACGGTGCCCTCGACAGCCGTTCCCTTTCTACTTGCCAACGCATTTCAGGAGACACTCATGATCAACCGTACCCGCAAGGCCGCCCTGGTGACGGCTCTGTTCCTCGCGGCCAGCGCCGCGCACGCCGCCACCGATACGGTGGCGAATCCCTACGGCCTCGATGCGCTCTGGAAAGGCGGGGATTTCATCGCACGCGGCACGCTGCTCATTCTGGTCGTCATGTCGATGGGCAGCTGGTACATCATCGTCGCGAAACTGCTCGAGCAAACGCGTGTGCTGCGCCGTGCGAAGGCGGCGGAAACGGGTTTCTGGAAAGCGGCCAGTCTCGGCGAAGGCACGAAAAAACTGGACGCCGGCAGCCCGTTCCGCTTCATCGCCGAAACAGGTCTCGCGGCATTCGACCATCACGAAGGCGCGCTGGTCGAACAGGTCGACCTCAACCAGTGGGTCGCGGCGGCCATCGAGCGGGCCACCACGTCGGTCTCGAGCCGCTTGCAGGACGGCCTCGCGTTTCTCGGCACCGTCGGTTCGACCGCGCCGTTCATTGGCCTGTTCGGCACGGTGTGGGGCATCTATCACGCACTGACTGCGATCGGCATCGCGGGCCAGGCGTCCATCGACAAGGTCGCGGGGCCGGTCGGCGAAGCGCTGATCATGACCGCGATCGGGCTGGCTGTCGCGGTGCCCGCCGTGCTCGGCTACAACTGGCTCGTGCGCCGCAACAAGGCGGTGATGGAGCGCGTGCGCGGGTTTTCGACGGAACTGCACATCGTCATCCTGACCGGCACGACCACGGCCGGGGCCGCCGCCGCGACCAAGGCCGCCGCCCTCACCCGCGTGGGGTGAACCATGGCCATGACCGTAGGCCCCCGCGACGGCGCCGAGCACGACGAGACCATGTCGTCCATCAACACGACGCCGCTGGTCGACGTGATGCTGGTGCTGCTGATCATCTTCCTCATCACGATTCCGGTGGTATCGCACACCGTGCCGGTCACGCTGCCCAAGGAAGCCGTGCAGCCGCTGCAAACGACCCCGCAGAACGTGATTCTCGCCGTGACGAAAGAAGGCGACGTGTTCTGGGACGAACGGCGCGTACCGGACGCGGCAACGCTCGTCGAGAAGCTCAAGGCGGTTGCGGTGCAATCGCCGCAACCCGAAGTCCACATCCGCGGCGATCTCGACGCGCGCTACGCGGCCATCGGCCGCGTCGTGTTTGCCTGCCAGCGGGCGGGCATCGTCAAGGTCGACTTCATCACCGAACCGCCGCCGCGCCAATGATTCCTCCACACCGACAAGGAGACCCGAGATGGCCATGACGATGCCCACCGGCAACGCCGACGAACCCGACGTGATGATCGAGATCAACACCACACCGCTCATCGACGTGATGCTGGTCCTGCTGATCATGCTGATCCTCACCATTCCGATCCAGACGAACGCGGTCAAGCTCGACATGCCGACCGGCGCGCCGCCGTCGCAACTGCAGACACCGCCCGTGGTGCAGATCAATATCGCGGCCGACGGCACCATCGCATGGAATGGCGAGACGCTGAGTTCGCGCGAGCAACTGGAAACGCGATTGCACGACGTCGCCGCCAACCCCGCGCCGACCGAACTGCATCTGCGGCCCGACAAGGCGGCGCCTTACCGCGCCGTCGCCATGGTCATGGCGTCCGCGCAGCGGCTCGGCGCGAACCGCATCGGGCTCGTGGGCAACGAGCAGTTCATGCAGTAACCGCTTTCTCATCACGGAGCCCTCATGTTCGACGCCAACCCCGACGTGCTCGCCCCCGTGGCGACCCCGAGCCCGCCATCGGAATCACCTGCCGGACCACTCGCGTGGTTCGGCCTGGCGATTCTCGTGATCGTGGCGTTCTTCGCGTTCGTCGACCGTCAGATGCTGATCCTGCTGACGGAGCCCATCCGCCACGATTTCGGGCTGACCGACACGCAAATCGGCCTGATGCAAGGCGCGGGCATCGCGCTGTTCGCCGGCGTGGCTTCGCTGCCGATCGGCTGGGTCGCCGACCGCGTGGATCGCCGTGTGGTGCTGGTCGCGTGTGTCGTCGTCTGGAGCGCTGCCACTGCGATCTGCGGCATGACCACCCACTTCTGGCAGTTGTTCATCGCCACCGTCGGGCTGGGGATCGGCGAAGCCGGACTGGTGCCGGTGATCTACGGCCTGATTCCCGATCTCTTCCCTGCGCGCCAGCGCGTGCTCGCCAATGCGATCTTCGCGCTCGCCAACCTGTTGGGCTCAGGTGCGGGGATGGCGCTCGGCGGCGCACTGATGCACGGCATCGCGGCAGTGCACGGCGCGTTGCCGGTCGGGCTCGCCGATCTCGCGCCGTGGCGGCTCGCGTTTTTTGCGGTTGCCCTGCCCGCCCCCGTGCTGGTCGTGCTGGTTCTGCTCATTCGACCCGGAAGGCACGGCGACACGGAAGCATCCGCCGCGCGGCAGCGGCCATCCGCGCCGCTGCCGTCCGCACCGGTCTACTTCCGGCGCGAAGCCATCATGATGCTCAAGTTCTTCGGTGCCATCGGACTGGTCAATCTGTCGTTCGGCGGTGTGGCGACGTGGATGCCGGTCGTGGCGGTGCGAACTTTCGGCGCTACGCCGGCCGAAGCCGGCGGCGGCATGGGGGTGGCGGCGATGGCCGGCGGCATCGCGGGTTGCGTGCTCGGCGGACTCGTTGCCGGCCGCATGAAAGCGCGCTTCGGCGTGCTCGCGCCACTGCGTGTCTGCGAATGCGGCGCGCTGGTCGCCGGCGGCCTGTCGTTCCTCTATCTGGCGGTCGGCTCGCTTACACCGGTCTACGCGCTCTTCGGCGCACAGCTCGCCTGCATGGTCGCCGGCATGGTGCTGTTTCCCACCATCATGCAGAACATCTGCCCTGCCCACCTGCGCTCGCGCGTGGCGGCGATCGGCGCGCTGACGACGATCGTCGTGCAATCGGGCAGCCCCGTGTTCATCGGCTTCATGTCGGATCGTCTGCACGCGTTCAGCCAGGGCTTGCTGGGGTCGATCGTCTGCGTCGCGGCGTTCGGCTTCTTTGCCGCCTGCATTCTGATGCGCGCGGCCGGCCGTGGTGTCCGAGAAGCAATCGAACGCTATGCGTAATTCCCTTCTTCCTCCCGCTCCCATGTCACCCCGCACACGCTCGCTCTCGCTGCGCATCGAACGTTGGCCGCTGGCGGCTCCCTTCCATATCACCGGCCACGTCATCGACGCCGCTCGCGTCGTGAGCGTGACCGTCGACGACGGGCACCACGCCGGCAACGGCGAAGCATCCGGGGTCTTTTACCTGGGTGAGACACCTGAATCCATCGCCGCGCAAATCGAAAGCGCCCGGGCGTCGATAGAAGCCGGCGTCACGCGCGCGCAGTTGCTCGACGTCTTGCCGCCCGGCGGCGCGCGCAACGCGGTCGATGCGGCATTGTGGTCGCTTGAATCGCAACAGCAGGCCGTGCCTGCCTGGCGCATCGCGGGCCTCTCCGCGCCGCGCCCGTTGCGGACCACGATGACGATCGGCGTGGATACGCCGAGTGCAATGGCCGGGGCCGCCCGGAGACTGCCCCACGCCAGGGCGCTGAAGGTCAAGCTGGACGGCAGCGCCGCCGACGCCGCGCGCCTCGCGGCAATCCGTGAGGCGCGCCCGGAAGTCACGCTCGCCGTCGACGCGAATCAGGGCTGGTCGCGCGCGCACTTCGACGCGATGCTCCCCGTGCTGCAACGGCTCGATGTCGGCATGCTCGAACAGCCGTTTGCGATCGGTGCGGACGCCTGTCTCGACCATATCGACTGTCCGATCCCGCTCGCGGCCGACGAATCGTTTCAGGATCTCGGCGACCTGCCCGCGGTCGCGCGCCGCTACGACATCGTCAACCTCAAGCTCGACAAATGCGGCGGCCTGACGCGCGCGTTCGACCTTGCCACGCGTGTACGCGAAGCCGGCCTGTCCGTGATGGTCGGTTGCATGGCAGGCACGTCGCTGGCGATCGCCCCTGCCTTTCTGCTCGGGCAACTGTGCGATCACGTCGATCTCGACGGACCGATCTTCCTCGCCCGCGATCGCGAGCCGGGCGTCGCCTACATCGACGGCCTGCTGCACTGCCCGCCCCAAGCCTGGGGCCACGCGGGCGTCCCTGCTTCCTCTCACTGAGCGATCGACATGACATCGGATTCATCCACCACGACGACGCAGCTCGACGCACTGTTCGCGCGTTATCACCGCGCCGATGCACCCGGATTGATCGCCGGCATCGTCCATCGCGGCCAACTGCTGTATCGACGCGGTTTCGGCATGGCCAGCCTCGAACACGGCATCGCCAACACGCCGGCCACACGCATGCGCATCGGTTCGGTCAGCAAGCATTTCACCTGCCTCGCCGTGCTGCTCCTGTGCGAGTGCGGCGCGCTCGACGCCGACACCCCCATCGGCACGTATCTGCAGGAACTGCCGCCGGCCGCGGGCCGACCGACGCTGCGGCAGTTGATGTCGCACCGCGGCGGACAGCGATGCGCACTGGACCTGGCGCTGCTGACGCAGGGTCTCGCCATGTCGCCGCCTGGCGCGTTCCTGGCGTCGCAGCAACGTCAACGCGACGAAAATTTTCCGCCCGGGGAACGCATGATGTATTCGAACGGCGGCTATCACCTGCTTTCGCTCGCCGTCGAACGTGCGAGCGGGATGCGGTTCGCCGCATTCCTCGCGACCCATCTCTTCGCTCCCCTGCTCATGCACGGCACCGCGAGCGTACCCAACGACATGACACTCGAGCACGGCATCGCGACGATGCATATTCGTGACAGCGACGGCGGATTCCGGCGCGGTATCTTTCCGACGTGGGAACTGCTGGGTGAAGGCTCGATCGTCTCGACCGTCGACGACATGCTGCGATGGACCGCGCACCTGCGATGCCGCGACAAGATCGTCGGCAACGCCGATACCTGGATCCAGATGCTGGCGTTGCCCGTGTTCTCCAGCGGCCAGCGCAGCCGATACTCGCTCGGTCTCACGCAGAGCCTCTATCGAGGTGTCGAGCTGATCCAACATTCCGGTGGCGTCGTCGGTGGAACGTGCCAGATGCTGGTGTCGGCGGCGCACGGGCTCGACGTCGTATTGCTCAGCAACGGCGCGCTCGACGCACCGCTCGAACTGTCGAGGCGTGTCGTCGACATCGTGCTGGCGGACGACCTGGATGGCGACGGCCCGCCTGTCGCGGCGCGCGCCGCCGATCATGTGGCGCGCCTCGGCAGTTACCGGTCGTCCCGCACCGGCGCCGTGCATGTACTGGAGGATCATGACGGCGCGCTGGTGTTGACGGGACCGCTTTGCCCCAGGCCGCCGATGACGCTCTACGACAGCGCGGACGGCCTGAACGACGTCCAGGTCGAAGCGGGCGGCGACGGGCCGCTGGCGTTGCGGTGGGGATCGTCTTGCACACCGGACGATCTCTCCATCCTGCGCATCGTGCATTGCGGCCATGTCGACACGCTCGCACGCCTCGGCGAAGCGCCCGCGATGACGCCGCCTCTCGCCGCCGCGATGTCCGGCACATTCGCAAGCCACGATGCCCACGCCCGCGCCATCATTCGACTCGACGACGAAGCCCTCGTTCTTCGCATGCACGGCGCGGTGGGCCGTTGCGACTACCGCCTCACGCCGCTGGCCCACGATGTCTTCCGGCTGGCGCCGGTCGATCCAGTGGACATCATGACCGGAATCGTCACGTTGACCCGCGATGCCACGCGCGCAAACATCACCGGCTTTCGCGTCGATACGCCGCGCACCCGGCATCTGGCCTTCACGCGGGTGCACGTCGATGCCTGATACGTGCCGGCGCCAAACAGCGCCGGCACGTATTCACATCGCCGACGCAAACGGATTCGACACGCGCGGCCAGTAGTTGAGGTCACGATGACGATAGTCGAGTTCGGCGAAGTTCACCATGAGCGCACCGGGCGCAGCGACATGAAAGATGGCCGTCGAACGCGGCGCGAATTCGGTTTGAAAATGCTGCGTCGATTTCACGACCACCAGCTTCTTGCCGGGAAAGTCGATGCCGAGGCCGGTGAATACGTCCACGCCCAGCACCTGGGTGCGAACCGAGATCAGCGCGATGTCGAGCCCGTTGTCCGCTTCTACCCACACCGCCCGGCCAAGCGGCTGCTCGAGACCCATGATGCTTTGCGTATGCCGCTCGACCACACTGCGCACCGTGACGCGCAGGTCCACCGGGTCCCCCGAGTACACACTGCATTTACCGCCGATGCGCAGATTCAGCGTTGCCCCGACACCCGCGTCCTTGCAGATCTGGATGGCGCCGAGATCCCAGAAGCACCCGATCGCAACATTGGCAATCCGTCGCTCGATCACGCGACGCAGAATGAACGTACTGTCACACGGCGCACCACCGCCAGGATTGTCCGCGACATCCGCCAGTACGACCGGGCCACCGTCGACCGCCAGCGCTCGATCCAGTCCGGCATCGATATCGAGCCATGCGGGGCGTGTCGCGTCGCGCAGTTCCCAGAACTCGCGCGCCAGTTGCGCCGCCAGCGCCTCGGCCTTGGCGAGATCGCTGTCCGTCACCACCCAGAGTTTCGCGCCGGCTTCCGGCACGTCGCCCCACGGGAACCCGTGGCCGAGCGACACCGACAGCACGCCGTCGCGTCCTTCGAACGACTTCATGCGCCGGACAAACCCCGCCATTGGTTCGCCCGTGGTGTGCCAGGCACCGACCATCCGGCAGTCCGACACGCCGATCGTCGGGCGGATGCGTCCGGCAGCCATCTCGAGCGCCAGCCGATAGGCTTCGCGCGCCCGATCGATGGCATCGACATGCGGATACTCCTTGTACGCAATCAAGACGTCTGCCGATGCCTTCATCAATTGCGTGAAGTGACAGTGCGGGTCGAGCGTGACCGAGATGGGGACGTCCGGGCCGACGATGGCGCGAACGCCGGCGAGCAGATCGCCTTCACAATCGTCGTAGCCCTCCGCCACCATCGCGCCGTGCAGCAGCAGAATTACGGCATCCAGCGGCAACGCGGCCTTTACGCCATCGAGAATTTCGTCTCTCAGGGACGCGTAGACCGCACGAATCGTGCGGCCGGACGGCTGGGCTTCCGCACATAGACCTTCCACGATGTCGTGACCGTCGGCCTCCGCAAGGCGCCGCACTTCCGCGAGCACAAAGCCCATGCCGTCGGGTTCGCGCACACTCGCGTCGCCATGAAAAATGGTGAACTCTTCGAAGCCGCCCCATCCGGTCGGGCACGGGGCAAAGGTATTGGTTTCCGTCGAAAGCTGAGCCGTGAATATTTTCATGACGAGGTCTGCCGAAAGGGATTGAAGGGCGTAAAACGACTATAAGCACGCGCTGTTTCCGCTTTGTGAGCAATCTGTATCAAGCGTGAAACAGAGCAGTGCCAACGATCGCTCCGCGCCCCTCGCCCTATCGACGCGGCAACGTGACCTGCGCCACCAGCCCGCCTTCCGACCCGTTGCGCAACACCAGTTCGCCGCCGTGACGCTTCACCACGTCATTCGCGATGGCAAGGCCCAGCCCCGTCCCGCCCGTGTTCCTGTTGCGGGAACTTTCCACCCGGTAGAACGGCTCCAGCGCCCGCTCCAGCTGCGACTCCGGTATGCCCGGGCCGTGATCGACAACCTGGATACGCACGCACGACGGCGTGTCGATCAGGCGGATGTGTGCGTCTTCACCGTATCGAATCGCGTTGGCAACCAGGTTCGTCAGGCAGCGTTTGAGACCCAGCGGCTGGGCCGATATCGGCGGCACCTCACCGCTGATCGTCACCTTCTGACCGAGTTCGGCCGCATCTTCCGCGATGGCATCCACCAGTGCGTTGATGTCGACCGGACTGAACACTTCAACCACTTCTTCATTGCGCAGAAACGACAGCGTGGCCTCCAGAAGCTGTGTCATCTCGTCGATGTCGTCTCTGAGCCGGGCACTCAATTCGACATCCTGAGCAGATCGAAGGCGAAGCGTCATGCGCGTCAGCGGGGTACGCAGATCGTGCGATACGGCGGCGAGAAAGCGGTTGCGCTCGCTCATTTGCCGCCGCAGCGACGCCTGCATCGTGTTGAAGACGCTGGCGGCCTGACGCGCCTCGACCGGGCCGATTTCCTTGATGGGCGGCGCATCGATATTCCTCGACAGTTCAGCAGCCCCTACGGTCAGCGTGCGGAACGGGGCGGCCAGCATGCGCGCGCCGATCCAGGACGAGATCAGCGCCGGCATCACCTGGATCATCACCGCGGCGCCCCACTGCAACGATGCGCTCATCCCCGGAGGCGGCTTGAAGGGAGCGGTGCTGTAGAGCTTGAAGAGCAGCAGGCCGGCACTGATCTGCATCACGAGGATGATCGAGATCATCACGAAGAACAGGCGATAGAAAGCCGAATCGAAGCGGGGTCTGTGCATGGTCATGGCCGACAGCGAGCAATGGCTTCGATTATCGCCCGCGAATGTAGGGGCCATGTGTGCCGTTTATTGCAAACCCGAAACATGTCTTCGTCCCGCGTCCACCTCGTCTGCCCGCCTGACCCGCCATCACGCTCACCGATCGTTTGTATCACCGACGATACAAACGCCACATGAACCAGAAATAACCGGCACTTACCGTTCCCCCTGAGTTGCGCTACACGGCATCGCGTTCAGTCGATCGCAAAATCAGGAGGAGACAATGATGAAGGTGAAGAACCGGACGAAGCACCCTGCGGCTTCGGCAACGTTACCGCTGCGGCACGGCGGGCGTTACGCCCCCCTCTTCGTCGGACCGGTATTCGGGTTGGCATCGTTGGGCGTGCACGCGCAGGAACAGGCGCAAACGCCCGTGCCGACTCAGCAGATCGCCGCGCCTGATGCGGCGTCCGCTGTGACGCCTGCCCCGGTACCGAATGCCCCTGCAGCGGAGACGTCGAAAGCGCAAGGCAAGGATGGCGCGACGCTCAATACCGTGGTGGTGACCGCGACACGCCGACGCGAACCGGCTCGCGAAGTCCCGATGCAGGTCAATGTCCTGTCGGCCGACGAACTGCAGAAGAGCGGCGCGAAAACGATGTCCGACTATCTCTCTGCGGAGCCGGGTGTCGACTTGAACGCCAGTGGCGGCAGCGGGTCGGGCCAGGTCAGTATCCGCGGCGTGACGACGGGCGTTCAGACAGGGCCGACGGTCGGCATGTATATCGACGACGTCGCGTTCGGCGGCAGCACCCTGTTCTCCCAAAGTGCAACGTTCGCGCTCGACATGAGCCTGCTCGACCTCAACCACGTCGAGATCCTGCGCGGTCCGCAGGGCACGTTGTATGGCGCGGGGGCGATGGGCGGCTTGCTGAAATACGTGACCAACGAACCGGACCCGAGTCAGTTTTCCGGGCAGGTCGGCACCGGCGTGTCGGGAACGGCGCATGGCGGCGTGAGCGGTTCGGCCAACGCCGCGTTGAACATCCCGCTGAAGACCGACGTTGCCGCGCTGCGCGTCTCCGTGTTCGGGCAGCACGATGGCGGTTATGTCGACGCCGTGGGCCCCAAGGCGGACACCCACATCGATCGCGGCGACACCTACGGCGCCCGCGCGTCGTTGCTGCTGACGCCGACCCGGGATTTGACGGTCCGGTTGTCCGCGGTCTCGCAAAACATCAATCGCAACGATCCGAACTACGTCGAATACGGCGCCAACGGGCAGCCGGTCTGGGGCGACCTGACAACGCGACAGTTTGCCCAGCAGCCCTTTCATCAAAACATCCAGCTCTATTCGGCCGGGATCGAATACGAACTCGGCTGGGCGCGCCTGAACTCGATCACGTCGTATCAACGCATCAACACGAGCGCGCCGCAAGACCTGACCGGTGTCTATGGGCCGCTATTTGCAGCACAGGGGCTGGATCTCGGTTCGGTAGTCGCCAAGGATGTGGCCACCACGAACAAGGTGACCCAGGAGTTTCGCCTGACCTCGCCGGGCAACCAGCGCCTCGAGTGGCTGGCCGGCCTCTTCTATACGCACGAGCGCAGCAACTCGAGCGAAGGCTTCCTGACGACGTTGCCCGACGGCACGCCCGGCCCGAACCTGTCGGAGCTCCAGGCGCCCAGTACGTACAACGAGTACGCAGCCTACGGCGACCTGACTTATCACCTCACGCCGCGCCTTTCGCTGACGGGCGGCGTCCGGATCGCCCACAACACCCAGACCTACGAACAGACGACCTCCGGTACGCTCGCCGGTCCGACACAGACCATCTCGGCACCGTCGTCGGACACCAGCAAGACCTATATGTTCACCGCGCGCTATGCGCTGACCTCCAACAGCAATGCGTACGTCCGCATCGCCAGCGGATACCGGCCCGGTGGCCCGAATGCCCTGCTGATCGATCCCCTCACCGGCATGCGTGCAGCGGGCAGCCCGACCTTCGCGCCCGACACGCTATGGAGCTACGAGGCGGGCTACAAGGCCGACCTGCTCGACAAGCGGCTATCGCTGGAGACGTCGGTCTACGACATCGAGTGGAAGAACATCCAGCAGCTCGGCACGGTCGATGGCGTCAACCAGGTCATCAACGCCGGCAACGCGCGCATCAAGGGCCTGGAGTTCTCCGGTACGTTCCGCCCCAACCCGCACTGGAACTTCAGCGCGAACCTGTCGCTCATCGACGCCAGCCTGACGACCGGCAACGCGAGCGCCGGTACGACAGCGGGCCAGCCATTGCCGAACTCAGCCAAGGTCGCCGCGACGCTCTCGGGCACCTATCTGTTCAGCGCACACGGGTATCCGTCGTATGCGGGTATTACGCAGCGATTCGTCGGCCGGCGTCATAGCGGGTTCGACGCCAGCTCGGGCCGGCCGGATTACCCGTTGCCAGGCTACGCGATCACGGATCTCCAGGCGGGCGTGGACTTCAGGAAGTTCAGCCTGGCGTTCTATGTTCGCAACCTGTTCGACCGCCGCGCGTTGATCGCGGCCGGTACTTCGCTGATACCGCTGGGCGGCCCGGCGCTCGTCAGCGTGATTCAGCCTCGCACGATCGGCGCGGCACTTACCGTTCCGTTCTAAATCATAGGGATAACTGAAGATGACACAAGAATCGCACGACATCGCCAAGCAACTGGATACCCTGTTCGAACGCTTCAACAAATGCGATGAACCCGGCCTCGTCGTGGCCGTGGCGCATCGAGGCGAAGTCCTCTACCGACGAGGCTTCGGCATGGCAAGCCTGGAACACGGCGTAGCCAATACGCCGGCCACGCGCTTGCGCATCGGCTCGACGAGCAAGCACTTCACCTGTCTCGCCGCGCTCCTGCTCGCCGAGGACGGCAAGCTCGACATCGACGCCGGGATTCGCACGTACCTGCCTGAACTGCCGCTGCTGGCAGGCGACCCCAGCTTGCGCCAGCTGATGACGCATACGGGCGGCTACCGCTGCTATCTCGACCTCACGCTGCTCGCGCAAGGCGTAGCGACGCTGCCGCGTGGCGGCGTGCTGGCGGCAGAAGTCCGGCAACGCGACGTCAATTTCCCGCCGGGCGAGCGGATGATCTATTGCAACGGCGGATATCACCTGCTGTCGCTCGCGATCGAGCGGGTCAGCGGCGTCCCCTTCGAGACCTTTCTGAAGGAACGCATCTTCGACGTGATGGGGATGGTCGACACGGAGTCGGTCGCCGACGACATGCGCATCCGCCCGCGGATGGCGACCCAGCACGTGCCGGACGGAACAGGCGGATTCACGCGCGGCCTCTTTCCGTCGTGGGAGGTGCTCGGTGAAGGCGGGATCGTGTCGACGGTCGACGACATGCTGCGCTGGCTCGCGCATCTGCGCGGCCCCAAGCGGGTCGGCAGCGAAGCAAGCTGGCGCCAGATGCTGACCAAACCGCACTATTCGAGCGGCGCGGAAGGCGTCTACACCCTCGGGCTGATGCTCACGCCCCATCGCGACGTGGAGGTGCTGCACCATGCCGGCGGTGTGTTCGGTGGCACCTGCCAGATGCTGACCGTGGCCACGCACGCACTGGACGTCATCATTCTCACCAACGGCGCGGCAGCCAATGTGGTTGAACTGGCTACGCAGATAGTCGATATCGTTCTGGGCGATGCCATCCTTGGCGCGAAACCTGCCGCGCCGCTGCAAACTGCCGGGCACGAAGCGTTGCTCGGCAAGTACCACTCGCGTGTATCCGGGACGTATTGCGTGATCGACGATCACGACGGGCAAGTCAACGTGAGCTTGCATAACGCCAGACAGATGCCTCAGGCGCTCATCGAGACGGAAGCCGGATTGCGGGTCGACGAAGGGGCAGGCGGAACGCTGCTGATCAAACCTCGAGCGTCGGCGGCAGCGGCACGTGTGACGGCTATCGAGCTGGTGGACTGCGGGCACGCGGAGACGCTCGAGCGCTTGCCCGATCACGCACCGTCGCTCTCCGATGCGTCGGCCGGTCTGACCGGCACGTATCACGGTCACGATGCCGCGGCACGTGCAACGATCGCGGTGACGAACGGTGAACTCATGTTGACCATGCACGGCGTCGCAGGCAGTGCCGACTACCGGCTGGAGCCGGTGGCCGACGATATTTTCACGTTCGACCCCACCGGTCAGTTTGCCGTCATCCACGGCGTCCTGACGGTGGAACGCTCGGGTCACGAGGTGACGCGCTTTCGCATCGATACGTCGCGCACGCGCAACCTGACCTTCATGCGCGAGCGGTGTGATTCGTAGATATCGCGTCACTTCATCGTGTGACGTTTGCGTGGTGGGGCTTGCAGCTTCGTCAGGAGGCGCGCGTTCCACCACGCGCATGTGATGATTCGCCGCGACGCCGCCGGAGACCGCCCCGCCGGTCCATTCGACGCGTCGCCGATGACGGTGGCTTCGTCGTTCGGTCGAAGGCAATCGCAATCGATGCCACGCCACAAAAACAAAAAACCCGCGAGCGCTAGGTTTCTCGCGGGCTTTCGACCCTTCATCGAATCGCACTGAAAGCGATCGTGGTGCCGGGAACCGGACTCGAACCGGCAAGCCAGTTAAGGCGGCGGATTTTCGTCACACTGCTTCTTTCAAAGCCGGCGTCGCATGCGCGATGCCGTTCGTGCGCTGGACTATGCCTTCACCGTCGCGCGCGGGCGTGCCTGCTGCCCGTGCGCCTTAGGCGCCCCCCGTCTAGTCTCTACACCTTCCTCGCGGGTACCGCGAGGCTTGGCTCGGCGTTGCCTCGATGCGCGCATCAGGGGTTTCGCCGAATTTGAAGGGTTCTGCACCGACCGTTTCCGACCGGGCACTCAATCGTTTAAGTCCGCTATGTTTACCAATTTCATCACCCCGGCAAGAGGGCGGACGCGATTCTACCATTGCTCGCGCCCCCCTTCCTCATTTGTTCCGTCGCAGATTGCCCGACCGGCGACGCGCTGCCACGGCAACCTCCCGAGACCGATCCGGTCCGGTGAAACATCGCCCCATGCACCGGCGCCGATGCTTGCCGGCACGATCGGCCGCGCGTTCGATCACATGCGCCTTACATCCAGAAAATGAAAGGCTTCGATTTCGCCTGACATCCGCATGCTCGACCGGCGCGGCCGATGCCCCGATTTCCGACGGAATTTCGATACGCAGGCGATTCGCCACCTTTCGTTAAGCCAGCCTTAAGCAACACCGTGATAGCCGATCCCGGCATTGCGAACGGCACGCCGCACGTTCGCGACTTTTTCACCGAAACGAAATATGTGCGCCTTAGCCTGACCCGCGCCCATGTAACCAGCGGTAATAGATCAACCCGATTCGGTCGGCGCGAATCATCTATTCAGGAAAACGAAATGTTTAGAAAGCCTCTGTTCATTGCGATGTCGGCATCGGTCTTTCTTGCGGCATGTGGTGGAGACGACGCGACCTCGACCCCCGGTATCGCACCGACCAATACGGCGGCCGTGCCGAACACGGCCACCGCGTCCGGCTACGCGCTGTCCGTGTTCGCGAAAGCGCCGGTCTCCACCGACAAGCCCGACTCGATCGTCCAGTTCAACAACACTGTCTTCATCGGGTATCAGAAGGCCGGTGACGTCAAGGATGGCTCGGTCCCGGGGCTGACCAACGATGTCGTGCAGTACGACCTGGGCGGCAACGTGCTCAAGACGTATACGGTGCCGGGCCACGTCGACGGCCTGATGGCCCGCGCCGATACGAACACGCTATGGGCAATGGCCAATGAGGACGGCAATCCCGAGCTGACGATCATCGATCTCAAGGCCGGCACGCAGAAGACCTACGCGGCGACCGTCAATCCGACCGCACACGGCGGCGGCTTCGACGACATGCAGTTGCTCAACGGGAACGTCTACGTGAGCGCGTCGAACCCGACCACGCCCGGCACCGCCGCACCGACCGTCGGACAGCTCACGCTGAACGCGAACGGCACGACGTTCGACGTCGCACCGGTGCTCGCCGGTAACGCGCAGGCCACCGACGTGACCCCGTCCGTCGGCGGATCGCCGAATCCCACCTTCAACCAGCAGGTGACACTGAGCCTGACGGACCCCGATTCCGAAGCGATCAATTCCGCCGGCGATCTCGTGCTCGACAGCCAGGCCGACGGCAAGCTGGTGTTCATCCACAATCCGGGCGCGAGCCAGACCGTCAGCGTGCTGACGCTTACGCTCTTCAGCGACAAGGACGGCCCTGTCTATCCGGTCGACGATACGCGCTGGGTGCCGGCGCCGGGCCCGCAAGGCAAGACCTTCATGCTGTTCACCGACGCCAGCAACACGACCTACCGCGTCGATGCGCCGTTCTCTCAAGGTGACGCCTACAGCGCCGGCCAAGGCCAGGTGATGAAACTGGATCCGAAGTCCGGCCACCTGACGCCCGTCGCGACGAGCATCGGCAACGCATCCGCCCTTCAGGACCCGCACGGCATGCTGTTCGTCGCGCTGTAACGCCAACCTGCCCTGCGGCGGCGCCGCGTGCACGCCGCGGGCCAGCGGCGAGACGCGGCGCACGCATCCCGCCCGCATGCGCGTGCACGCCGGGCCGCCTCGCGCCCGACGACGGACATCGCGCACCGCGCCCGCGTTCGCCGATACAATCCACAGCGGCGGCGCGCGGCCGATCCTTCACATGAATCCGCCCTGCCCGACGTTCCAACCGTCTGACTTTTGTATCGTACTTTTTGCGAAACAAACGTCGCTCACGTCATCGCGAAGTCACAAACGTTTTCGATAATTTTCTGGCCGAAAACGTTTACATCGCATGACTTCATGACCTCGACCATCAAGGATGTCGCTGCCCTCGCGGGCTTCTCGATCGCCACCGTCTCGCGTGCGATCAACGCCCCGCATACCGTCAGCCCCGCCACGCTGCAAACGATCCGCATCGCGATCGATACCCTGCAATTCCGCCCGAGCCCGCTCGGCCGGCAACTGCGCGGCGAGCGCACGCGGCTCGTCGGTGTCGTCGTGCCGACGTTGTCGAACCCCGTGTTCGCCGACTGCCTGCAAGGCATCGACGAACTCGCGACCGCGGCCGGCTTCAAGCTGATCCTGATGACGACCGAATACGACGCGGCGCGCGAGCGTCACGCGATCGAGACACTGCGCGAGCAGCGCGTCGAAGGGCTGATCCTCACCGTCGCCGATGCGGATACCCACCCGCTGCTCGACATGCTCGATCGCGACGGCCCGCACTACGTGCTGATGCACAACGACACGCAGCGCCGCCCGTCGGTATCGGTCGACAACCGCAGCGCCGCGTATGACGGCGTGCGGCTGCTGACCGCGCGCGGCCACCGCCGCGTGCTGATGCTGGCCGGTTCGCTCGCCGCATCGGATCGTGCGCGCCAGCGCCATCTCGGTTATGCGCAGGCACTCGAGGAAAGCGGCGTCGCCACGTTGCCGCCGGTCGAAGTCGACTTCAACGCGCCCGAGCTGCCCGATGCGGTGCTCGCCCATCTCACTGCGCACGCGACGCGCCCGACCGCCCTCTTCTGCAGCAACGACCTGCTCGCGATGGTCGTGATGCGCGGCCTGCGCCGTGCAGGCTTCTCGATCCCGGACGACCTGTCGGTGCTCGGCTTCGACGGGATCGCGATCGGCGAACTGCTCGCGCCGCCGCTCGCGAGCGTCGCGACGCCGAACCGCGACATCGGCCGCCACGCATGGCAGCGTCTCGTCGAGTGCATCGGCGGCGCAGCGATCGAGCGCACGTCGCTGATCCTGCCGCACGTGGTACGCGACGGCGCGACGGTCGCACCGCCGGCCACCGACCTGCAATTGCGCAAGGCCTGAACCCGCGCCGCCGCACACGTACACAAGCACACAACCACACCACCCCAGCGCCTCACCCTCGCCCGGAGACCTACCGTGTCCTTTCGCCTGACCTCGCTGCTGCGCGCGCTTGCAGCTCCCGTCGCCTGCGCCGCGCTCATCGCCGGCGCGCCCGCCGCCCATGCCGACGAAACGGCGATCTGCTACAACTGCCCGCCCGAATGGGCCGACTGGGCCGCGCAGATCGCGGCGATCAAGCAGAAGACCGGCATCCGCGTGCCGTTCGACAACAAGAACTCGGGCCAGTCGATCGCGCAGCTGATCGCCGAGCAGAAGAGCCCGGTCGCCGACGTCGTCTACCTCGGCGTGTCGTCGGCCTTCCAGGCGAAGGACAAGGGCGTGATCGCACCGTACAAGCCCGCGCACTGGAACGACATCCCCGCGAACCTGAAGGACCCGCAAGGCTACTGGTTCGCGATCCACTCGGGCACGCTCGGCTTCTTCGTGAACAAGGACGCGCTCGACGGCAAGCCGGTGCCGCGCTCGTGGGCCGATCTGCTGAAGCCCGAATACAAGGGCATGGTCGGCTATCTCGATCCGTCGAGCGCGTTCGTCGGCTACGCGGGCGCGGTCGCCGTGAACCAGGCGCTCGGCGGCAGCCTCGACAACTTCAAGCCGGCGCTCGACTGGTTCAAAAAGCTGAAGGCGAACGCGCCGATCGTGCCGAAGCAGACCGCGTATGCGCGCGTGCTGTCGGGTGAGATTCCGATCCTGCTCGACTACGACTTCGACGCATATCGCGCGAAGTACAAGGACAACGCGAACGTCGAGTTCGTGATTCCGAAAGAAGGCACGATCGCGGTGCCGTACGTGATGAGTCTCGTGAAGGGTGCCCCACACGACGCAAACGGCAAGAAGGTGCTCGACTTCGTACTGTCGGACGAAGGCCAGAAGCTGTGGGCCAACGCGTACCTGCGTCCGGTACGTGCGCAGACGCTCGGCGCCGACATCGCGTCGAAGTTCCTGCCGGCGAGCGAATATGCGCGTGCGAAATCGGTCGACTTCGGCAAGATGGCGGCCGGCCAGCAGGCATTCGGCCAGCAATACCTCCAGGTGATGCAGTAAGCGGCCGGACATCATCGATGCTTGACCTGACTTTCCCGCTACGCTGGCGCGTCGCGCTCGTCGCGCCGGCGCTCGCGGTGTTCGCCGCTTTCTGGCTGCTGCCGATGGCGGCACTCGTGCAGGTATCCGCCGACGGCGCGTTCTTCTCGAACTACGCGGCGCTGCTCGGCAATGCGCGCTACATGAGGAGCCTCGGCGAAACCGTCGCGCTGTCCGCGGGCGTCACGCTCGCGACGCTCGTGCTGTCGACGATCTCGGGCCTCCTGCTCGCACGCCGCGAATTCGCGGGCAAGCGCGTGCTGCTCGCGCTGCTCACGTTTCCGCTCGCGTTCCCGGGCGTCGTCGTCGGCTTCATGGTGATCATGCTCGCCGGCCGGCAGGGGCTGATCGGCATGCTGTCCGCGAAGCTCACCGGCGACAAGTGGGTATTCGCGTACTCGGTCGCGGGCCTGTTCATCGGCTACCTGTACTTCTCGATTCCGCGCGTGATCGTCACCGTGATCGCGGCGGCGTCGAAGCTCGACGCGTCGCTCGAGGAAGCCGCGCGCTCGCTCGGCGCATCGCCGTGGCGCATCTTCGTCGACATCGTGCTGCCCGCGCTCGCGCCGGGCCTGATCGCGGCCGGCGCGATCTGTTTCGCGACCGCGATGGGCGCGTTCGGCACCGCGTTCACGCTCGCCACCGACCTGAACGTGCTGCCGATGACGATCTATACCGAGTTCACGCTGAACGCGAACATCGCGACGGCGGCCGGCCTGTCGATCGTGCTCGGCATCGTCACCTGGGCCGTGCTCGCGCTCGCGCGCCGCTTCACCGGCCACACCGCCGCCGCCGCGGCCTGAGGATTCCCGCATGCAATCGCTTTCCGGCTCTTCCGCGCCGTCGCCGGCCCCCGCTCCCGCGCAGGCGAACGGCATCGCCCGCCGCGCGCCGCGCGTCACCGGCGCGCGCGCGATCGCCGCGCTGCAATGGGGCGTCACGCTGCTGCTGTGCGCGTTCCTGATCGTGCCCGTCGTGATGTCGGTGCTCGCGGGCCTCACCGTCAACTATTTCCGCGGCCTGTCGAGCGGGCTCACGCTGCGCTGGCTCGAACAGGTGTGGCAGCAATATCACGGCTCGGTCGCGCTGTCGCTCTACGTCGCGTTCGCGACGCTCGCGATCGTGCTCGTCGTCGGCGTGCCGGCCGGCTATGCGCTCGCGCGCAGCAAGAGCCGCGTCGCGCGCGCGATCGAGGAGGCGCTCGTGCTGCCGGTCGCGCTGCCGGGCCTTGCATCGGCGCTCGCGCTGCTGGTCGTGTATGGCGGCTTCACCGCGTTCCGGATGAGCCTGTGGTTCATCGTCGTCGGCCACGTCGTGTTCACGCTGCCGTTCATGGTGCGCGCGGTCGCGGCCGTCGCGGCCGGCGCCGACCTGCGCACGCTCGAGGAAGGTGCGGCCAGCCTCGGCGCGTCGTTCGTCACGCGCTTCGTCACGATCGTGCTGCCGAACCTGCGCCCCGGCATCGTCGCGGGTGCGCTCGCGGTGCTCACGCTGTCGATCGGCGAATTCAACCTCACGTGGATGCTGCATACGCCCGACACCAAGACGCTGCCGGTCGGGCTCGCCGATACGTATGCGTCGCTGCGCCTCGAAGTCGGCAGCGCGTACACGATCCTGTTCCTGCTGATGACGCTGCCGCTGCTCGTTGCGATGCAGTGGCTCGGCGTCGATCCGTCCGGCACGCGCGCGCTCAAGAAGCGCCCGCGCTGAATTTCTCGCAGACATGAAACTCGATTCCACCCCCATCACCCTGACCCGCTGCGCGAAGACGTTCCGCGGCACGCGCGTGCTCGAACCGCTCGACCTGTCGATCGGCGCGGGCGAAACGCTCGTGCTGCTCGGGCCGTCCGGCTGCGGCAAGACGACGACGCTGCGCCTGATCGCGGGCCTCGACACGCCGGACGCCGGCGGCACGATCGCGTTCGGCAATGACGACGTGACCCCGCTGCCGATCGAGCGCCGGCAGGTCGGCATGGTGTTCCAGAACTACGCGCTGTTTCCGAACCTGACGGTGCGCGGCAACGTCGGCTACGGGCTGAAGATCCGCAAGACCGAGTCGCGCGCGCTGCGCGAGCGCGTCGACGAGCTGCTCGCGATGATGCGGCTCGACGCGCATGCGGACAAGCCGATCGACCAGCTGTCGGGCGGCCAGCGCCAGCGCGTCGCGCTGGCCCGCGCGCTGGCGGTGCGGCCGCGCGTGCTGCTGCTCGACGAGCCGCTGACCGCACTCGACGCGAAGCTGCGCGACACGCTGCGTCGCGAGATGAATGCGCTGCTGCGCGAACTCGGCGTGACGACGGTCTATGTGACGCACGACCAGGCCGAAGCGATGGAGCTCGGCGACCGGATCGTCGTGATGGGCGCGGGCCGCATCGAGCAGATCGGCACGCCACGCGACATTTACTACCACCCGGCGAATCGCACGGTCGCGCAGTTCATCGGCACGCTGAACCGGCTCGCCGGGCAATGGCGCGATGGCACGCTGGTGACCACGGGCGGCGCGATCGCGACGCCGCACGCCGCCGACGAGTGGTTCTTCCGCCCCGAGGACGCACAACTCGCCGATCCCGCGCTTGCGCCGCTGCGCGGTGCCGTGAGTGCGTGCGCGTTCCTCGGCGAGCGCACGCGGCTCACGATCGAGCATGCGGCCCCCGACGCGCTCGTGATCGACGTGCCGGGCCGCATCGCGCTCGCACGCGGCACGGCGGTCGGCCTCACGATCGCACCGGAAGGCCTGATCGCGCTCGGCGCGTGATCCGTCGTTCGGGCATCATTCAGGCAGCACCCCACCGCGGCGCGCAACGACGCCGCGACAACATACAAACGATTCCGAGGAACGACGATGCTGCTTGCTCAAATCAGCGATCTCCACATCAAGCGTCCGGGACAGCTCGCGTACCGGCGCGTCGACACCGCGGCCGCGCTCGCGCGCTGCATCGAAAAACTGAATGCGCTCGTGCCGCGCCCCGACGCGGTGCTCGTCACCGGCGACCTGACCGATTTCGGCCACGATGAAGAGTACGGCAACCTGCGCGGGCTGCTCGCGGCGCTCGAGATTCCGTATTACCTGATGATCGGCAATCACGACGACCGCGCCGGGCTGCGCCGCGCGTTCGCCGATCGCGCCGAGCTGCACGACGGCGAATTCGTACAGTACGCGCTCGACGTCGGCACAGTGCGCGTGCTCGCGCTCGATTCGCAGGTGCCGGGCGCCAGCTACGGCGACCTGTGCGATGCACGGCTCGCCTGGCTCGCCGCGCAGCTCGACGCCGCGCGCGACCGGCCCGTGATCGTCGCGCTGCATCACCCGCCGTTCGCGTCGGGCATCGGCCACATGGACAAGCTGCGCCTCGCGCCCGCCGCTTCCGCGAAACTCGACGCGCTGCTGCGCGGCCATCCGAACGTCGAGCGCGTGCTGTGCGGCCACGTGCATCGCACGATGTTCACGCGCTTCGGCGGCACGCTCGCAGCCGCGGTGCCGTCGCCCGCGCACCAGGTCGCATTCGACCTGCGCACCGATGCGCCGTCCGCCTTCCGGCTCGAACCGCCGGCGTTCGCGGTCCATCGCTATGTGCCCGATGCGGGGATGACGTCGCATCACGTGTACGTCGATGAAGGCGCCGGGCCCTATCCGTTCTATGAACCGACGGGCGAGCTGGTCGACTGACGGGGTGAAGCACGCACGATGACGGGCGGCAGCAGCCGCCGCCCGGTTGCGCCGGTTTCGCCGATTTGCCCCTGTCCGGCAGGATTCACGTCGCTCCGGTATGATCGGCAGCCTTGACCGGCGCCCCGCGCGCCTGCGCACCCGACGCGTGCGCCCGCGCGCCGCGCCGCCCCACTTCCGTCCGCGCAGCCATGTCCACCGCCTCCACCGACCGTCCGACCGACGCCGCCTCACCCCACTATTCGCGCAGCCTGCTGTTGCTGCTAGCGACGATCGCGGGTGTGTCCGTCGCGAACATCTATTACAACCAGCCGCTGCTCGACAGCTTCCGCTCGGCGTTTCCCGACGGCGCATCCTGGATCGGCGCGGTGCCGACCGCGACGCAGCTCGGCTATGCGGCCGGCATGTTCCTGCTCGCGCCGCTCGGCGACCGCTTCGACCGCCGCGGGCTGATCCTGATGCAGATCGCCGGCCTGTCGATCGCGCTGATCGTCGCGGCCACCGCGCCGTCGCTGGCCGTGCTCGCCGTCGCGAGCCTCGCGATCGGCGTACTCGCGACCATTGCGCAACAGGCCGTGCCGTTCGCCGCCGAGATCGCGCCGCCGGCCGAACGCGGGCACGCGGTCGGCACCGTGATGAGCGGCCTGCTGCTCGGCATCCTGCTCGCGCGCACGGCCGCCGGCTTCGTCGCCGAGTATTTCGGCTGGCGCGCGGTGTTCGCCGCGTCGGTCGCGGCGCTCGTCGCGCTCGCCGCCGTGATCGTGCTGCGGCTGCCGCGCAGCTCGCCGACGTCGACGCTGCCGTACGGCAAGCTGCTCGGCTCGATGTGGCATCTGGCGGTCGAACTGCGCGGGCTGCGCGAGGCGTCGCTGACGGGCGCCGCGCTGTTCGCGGCATTCAGCGCGTTCTGGCCCGTGCTCACGCTGCTGCTCGCCGGCGCGCCGTTCCATCTCGGCCCGCAGGCAGCCGGCCTGTTCGGGATCGTCGGCGCGGCGGGTGCGCTCGCGGCGCCGTACGCGGGCCGCTTCGCGGACAAGCGCGGCCCGCGCGCGATCATCTCGCTCGCGATCGCGCTGCTCGCGCTGTCGTTCGTGATCTTTGCGTTGTCGGGTTCGAGCCTCGTCGGGCTCGTGATCGGCGTGATCGTGCTGGACGTCGGCGTGCAGGCCGCGCAGATCTCGAACCAGTCGCGCATCTATGCGCTGAAGCCCGAGGCGCGCAGCCGCGTCAACACGGTGTACATGGTGTGCTATTTCATCGGCGGCGCACTCGGCTCGTCAGCCGGCGTGGCTGCATGGCACACATTCGGCTGGATCGGCATGTGCGCGACCGGGCTGGTGTTCACCGCGCTCGCGGGCTGGTTCCACCACCGCGGCGGCCGGCACGACTGAGCGCGACCGGCCACGGCGGCATCACGCGTCGGCGCGGGGCGCCGTCGGTTCGGCGGCGGGCGGCGGCGCGAACGCGGGTTCCGGTTCGGCGATGGGCGGCATGGCGAACGCCGGTGCCGGATCAATGACCGCGGCGGGATCCATCACGGCAGCCGGCGTCGGCACGGCCAGCGGAACGGCCGAAGGCGCCAGGATCGGCGCCGCATCCGGCACCGCGATCTGTTCGGGCGCGGACGAAGCCTCCGCCGTCGACGCGGCCGCCACGGCCGCCGAACTGGCGGCCGCCGCGCGCGCCGCGGGGCGGCGCGCCGGATCGAACACGAACGACAGCCCGACGCTGCCGAGGATCGCGACGGTCGCGACCACGGTGGCCATCGTCACCGGCTCGCCAAGCAGCAGCGCACCGAGCGCGACCGCGACGATCGGGTTCACGTACATGCAGCTGCTCGCGATGATCGGGCTCGTGTGACGGATCAGGTAGCCGTACGCGACGTATGCGGCCATCGTGCAGAACACCATCAGGTACAGGAACGCGAACACCGGCCCCACCATCAGGTGCTCGACGCGCTCGCCGACCAGCCACGCGACGAGCGTCGAGATCATGCCGCCGAGGCCGATCTGCAGCGACGTGGACAGAAACAGGTCGGACGGCAGCTTGAGCCGCGTCGCGAGATGCGCGCCGCCGGCCCAGAACAGGGCGCCGGCCAGCACGCAGATCGTGCCGAGCGCCGAATTCTGCGCGGCCGCGCCGCCCGAATTCAGCACGACGATGCCGACCATCCCGAGCGCAACGGCCGACCACTCGCCTTTCGTGACCGGCCGCCCGGCGACCGCCGCGATCACGGTCGCGAACAGCGGCACCGTGGCCACCATCACCGCGGCCGAGCCGCTGCTGACCAGACTGATCCCGAGCGCGATCGTGCCGGACGACAGCGCGACGAGCATCGTGCCGACGATCCCCGCATTGCGGATTTCGAGCAGCGTCGGCCATTCGGGCTTGCGCCGCAGCGCGAAGATGAACAGGCCGATCCCACCGAGCAGGTTGCGCAGCCCCGACAGCAGCAGCGGCGGGAACGACTGCAGCGCGAAATGCAGGCCGCTGTAGGTCGAACCCCAGACGAAATAGATGAAGACGAGCGCCAGCGCCACGCGGCCGCCGCGGCTTTGCGGCAGGCGGATCCGGAACGAGAAGCGGGCGAAGAAATCGAGGAGACGGTCGAGCGGCGTCATCGTGCAGCCTGCCCGCACGTCACGCCGCGTGCTCCGCTGAAAGACGCCGGCGATGCCGGCAAGCGGCCCTGGCGGGACCGGGAAGGCAGAGCAAACGTGCGGAACGACATGGCAGTGCGAACGGCGACGAAAGAGAACCGGCAAGCGGCGGCAGAGGGACAAAAAAAACGCGCGCAACCGTTTCGGCTGCGCACGCTCGGCATTATGGCATCACGGATTCGAAAGCAACGTCAGACCTGTCTGAAAGCATCAGGAATGACGCATCCGCACGACAGTTCCTCCTGCGACGATGCGCTCCGAGCCCGCCGCACACCGGGCGCGCCGCCCCGGTTCGCGCGCCGGATTCGACGCGGGCCGCCATGCGTACGCGACGGTTCGTTGCGCCTCAAGTTAACAATCGCCGTTGCCGTTTACCTTTTTATAACCCTGAACGCAGTATGGATTTATCAGACATATCGGTTCGCGACCGGCGTTCAGGGATGGCGGGTTTCTCGTTTCGACATGGGTGACGGTGGATGAGCAAGCTGACAGGCACAATCAAATTCAAGATCGCGCTCGCATTCGGCGCGTGCTTTCTCGTGATGGTCGCGATCGGGCTGACGGGGGTCCGCGGACTCGCGAAGCTGAGTACGGACATGGACTCGATGTACGCGCTCGGTACCATCCCGGTCGAGGACCTGGCGACGACACACACCGCATCGCTGCAGATGCGCGTCGCGCTCGACCGGCTCGCCGCGCAAACGAACCCGGCCGACGCGAAGCAGATCGTCGATCGCATGCACGAATTCGACAAGAAGCTGACCGCCGCGTGGAACGACTACTACCCGGCCAAAGTAACCGCGGACGACGAGCGCAAGGTCGCCGACCAGATCGCGAGCCAGCTCGCCGCGTTCCGTTCGCTCTCCGACGCGACGCTCGCCGCCGCCGCGGGCGGCAATGCCGAGGCCGTCGGTGCGACGCTCGACAAGCTGCGCCCGGTCGGCGTCGCGCTGAGCGACGGCATCGACGCGGACATCGCGATCAACGTGGCGCAGGTGAAGGACGCCGCCACGCAAGGCAGCGATACGTTCCACCTGCTGCAGTGGGTGTCGTTCGGCGTGCTTGCCGTCGGCGTGGCGGTGGCGATCGGCGCGTGGTTCTATTTGCAGCGCGCAATCACGCAGCCGCTCGAAATCGCGATGACGGCTGCCCGGCGCATCGCGGACGGACGGCTCGAAAACCGGCTCGAGACCCGCTCGACGGACGAATTCGGCCGCCTGCTGAGCGCGCTGCGCCAGATGGACACGCAGCTCGCCGGCATCGTGCGCGGCATCAAGACGTCGAGCGAGTCGATCCTGGTCGCGTCGAAACAGATCGCGGCGGGCAACATGGACCTGTCGTCACGCACCGAGGAACAGGCCGCGTCGCTCGAGCAGACCGCGGCGAGCATGGACGAGCTGACCGCGACGGTCAAACAGAACGCGGAGAACGCGATCCAGGCGACGACGCTCGCGACGAACGCATCGCAGATCGCGGACAAGGGCGGCGAAGCGGTCGGGCAGATGCTCGCGACGATGACGGAGATCAGCACGAGCTCGACGAAGATCGCCGAGATCACCGGCCTGATCGAGAGCATCGCGTTCCAGACGAACATCCTCGCCTTGAACGCGGCCGTCGAGGCGGCCCGCGCCGGCGAACAGGGACGCGGCTTCGCCGTCGTCGCCGGCGAGGTGCGCAGCCTCGCGCAGCGCGCGTCGAGCGCCGCGAAGGAGATCAAGGATCTGATCCAGCGCTCGGCGACGACCGTCCGGGAAGGTTCGACGCAGGCCGAGGCAGTCGGCCGCACGATGAGCGAGATACAGCAGGCGATCCGCCGCGTCTCGGACATCAACGCGGAGATTGCCGCCGCATCCGACGAGCAGAGCCGCGGCATCGAACAGGTCAACGTGGCCGTCGGTCAGATGGACGAAGTCACGCAGCAGAATGCGGCGCTCGTCGAAGAAGCGTCAGCGGCAGCGCAGTCGCTCGAGCAGCAAGCGGCGGAGCAGAAGCGCGCGATCTCGGTGTTCAGGCTGTCCGGTGAAACGGGCGAACCCGGCGAGGCCGGCGCGATCGCGGCGGCCTCCGCCGCCGTGCGCAAGACGCAGCGCCCTGCCCCGCTCCGCGCGGTTGCCGGGCCGGCGCTGGCGGCGGCACGCACGTCCGCGCCGGCCGACTGGGAAACGTTCTGACGCGCGGCGCGGCACCGCTCACGATCCGCCGAACCAGTTGTACCCCTGGTCGACCCAGTAGCCGCCCGGAAACGTATCGGTCACGAAGATCTCCATGATGTGCTTCGGGTTCTTGTAGCCGAGCTTGGTCGGCATCCGCAGCTTCATCGGGAAGCCGAATTCCGGCGGCAGCCGGTGGCCGTCGTAGTCGAACGCGAGCAGCGTCTGCGGATGCAGCGCGGTCGGCATGTCGATGCTCTCGTAGTAATCATCTGCGCATTTGAAACCGACGTACTTAGCCCGCGTATCGGCGCCGGCACGCGCGAGAAACGCGCCGAACGGCGTGCCGCCCCAGCGGCCGATCGCGCTCCACCCTTCCACGCAGATATGCCGCGTGATCTGCTCCGCGTGCGGCAGCGCATACAGTTCGTCGAGCGTCCACACGCGCTTGCCCGTCACGCGGCCGGACAGCACGAGCCGATACGTCGACGCATCGACGTGCGGCACGTCGTCGATCCCGTAGTACGCGTTGAACGGGAACGGTCGCGTGATGTCCGCTTCGGTGTAGGTCGGCGCGAGCCGCTCGCCACTGAACAGCCAGGCCTGCACGCGGTCGTTCATGCGCGACACCGTCTCGAGGAACGTGTTGACCGACGCGTCGTCCTTCAGCGAGCAGCCGGTCAGCATCGTCAGGCCGCCGAGCGTCAGCACGCGCCGGTTGAACAGCCGCCGCGACGGCATCTCGAGCTCGCGGCGCACGTCGAGTTCGAGCGACTTCCGGTCGAGCGTCCAGCGCGAACCGTCGCGCTTGTTTTCGGATTCCGACATGATGATTTCCTTCACTCGAAGTTGACAGGTCAGCGCCCGCGCAGCATCGCGAGCAGCGAGCGCGGCACCAGCAGCGCCATCGCGACGTGAACGACAACGAATGCGACGAGCACCGACATCGCCCAGAAGTGCACGACACGCGCGTTGTCGTAGCCGCCGAACAATTCACGCAGCAGCGGGAATTGCACGGATTTCCAGATCGTGAGCCCCGACAGCACCAGCACGACGAGATCGACGATCGCGGTCAGGTATGCGGCTCGCTGCACCGCGTTGTAGACGCTCAGGTCGTCGTGCGACAGCCGCCCGCCCAACGCGGCACGGATGTCGCGCCAGATCGACGCCGGCGTGACGGGCAGCATCTTGCGCGCGAGGCGCCCCGTCGCGATCGACATCGCGAGGTAGAACAGCCCGTTGAAGACGAGCAGCCACATCGCCGCGAAATGCCATTGCAGCGCGCCGCCGAGCCAGCCGCCGATCGTGATCCCGTGCGGGAACGTGAACGGCGGATAGATCGGCGACGCGTCGTAGATGCGCCAGCCGGACAGCACCATCAGGATCGCCGCGAGCGCGTTGAGCCAGTGGCTCGCGCGCACCCACAGCGGATGGATCGGGCGCGCGGGCGGCGTGGCGGCCGCGCGCCCGGTGGCGGGAACGGTTTGCATGATGAAGACTCCCGGAATGAGTCAACGGGACGGGACGGGACGCGTTGCGGGCGGCCGCCGTGCGACGCACGCGCCGGCCGCGCCGCGTCCGCCTCCGTCAGTTCGACGGCGCCATCTTGTCGCCCGACGACTTGCCCATCTCGTCGTGCGACATCGCGTCCTTCTTCATCGCGTCTTTCTTCATCGCATGCTTCTTCATGCCGTCCTTCTTCATCGCGTCATGGCCCATCGCATCCTTGGCCATCGCGTCGTGGCCCATCGCGTCCTTCGACATCGACGAGCCCGGCTGCGACATCGCGTCGTTCTGCGCATACGCGCCCGTGGCGATCGTGGCGAAAGCGGCGACGCAAGCGGCAATCAGTACTTTTTTCATGACATCTCTCCAAAACAACATGGGTTTAAGGAGCCGAATAGACGGACGACGTCGCGGGAAATGACAGCCGCTGCGAAAATTTTTTTTGAGGTTGCGCGAAAGCGCGTCATGCTGCACCGCTTCGCCGTTGCCGGCCAAGCCGGGAGGCCATGCGGCGGCGACGCGCGCTGCCATTTCGACGGGCCACCGTACCGCCCGCCATGCTGCGGCCGCACCGGGGCAGCCGATCCTCTCCCGGTTGAAACCGCCGCCAAGCCAGTGTATCGTGTGCCCTGCTAACGCGGGGGTCCTGCAATGCGTCCGGTCAAACAATCGGCATTGCGGGTGAGAAATACCCTTTGAACCTGATCTGGATAATGCCAGCGCAGGGAAGCGTACGGATTTCGCCGCCATCCTTCTGACGAAATCCGCCGCCTCACCAAGCCTCGTCTCCTGCTTAGCTCGAGCCCCACATACGTCAAGGGCTCCGGGCAAGCGCCGACGCGCCTGTCCGGCGCTCACACAGGAGATTGCATGAACGCCAATCCGAAGTTTCTGTCCGCCGACGCTCATGTCGATGCCGCGGCCGTCGCCCCGCTGCCGAATTCCCGCAAGGTTTATGTAACCGGCTCTCAGCCCGACATCCGCGTGCCGATGCGTGAAATCACGCAGGCCGACACGCCGACCGGCTTCGGCGGCGAAAAGAATCCGCCGATCTACGTGTACGACACATCGGGCCCCTACACCGATCCGGACGCGAAGATCGACATCCGCGCGGGCCTGGCCGCGCTGCGCCAGGGCTGGATCGAGGCACGCGGCGACACCGAAGTGCTCGGCGGCCTGTCGAGCCAGTACGGCCTCGAGCGTGCGGCCGACCCGGCCACCGCCGACCTGCGGTTCCCGGGCCTGCACCGCAACCCGCGCCGCGCGCAGGCCGGCAAGAACGTCACGCAGATGCACTATGCGCGTCAGGGCATCATCACGCCGGAAATGGAATACATCGCGATCCGCGAGAACCAGCGCCGTGCCGAGTACCTCGAGAGCCTGAAGGCCAGCGGCCCGAACGGCGCGAAGCTCGCCGCGATGATGGGCCGCCAGCACCCGGGCCAGGCGTTCGGCGCCGCAGCCTTCGGCGCGAACGCACCGGCCGAGATCACGCCGGAATTCGTGCGCTCGGAAGTGGCGTGCGGCCGCGCGATCATCCCCGCGAACATCAACCACCCGGAATCCGAGCCGATGATCATCGGCCGCAACTTCCTCGTGAAGATCAACGCGAACATCGGCAACTCGGCCGTCACGTCGTCGATCGGCGAGGAAGTCGACAAGATGACGTGGGCGATCCGCTGGGGCGGCGACACGGTGATGGACCTGTCGACCGGCAAGCACATCCATGAAACGCGCGAGTGGATCATCCGCAACAGCCCGGTGCCGATCGGCACGGTGCCGATCTACCAGGCGCTGGAAAAGGTCAACGGCAAGGCCGAGGACCTGACCTGGGAAATCTTCCGCGACACGCTGATCGAACAGGCCGAGCAAGGCGTCGACTACTTCACGATCCACGCGGGCGTGCGCCTGCAGTACGTGCCGCTCACCGCGAACCGGATGACCGGCATCGTGTCGCGCGGCGGCTCGATCATGGCGAAGTGGTGCCTCGCGCATCACAAGGAAAGCTTCCTGTACGAACACTTCGAAGAGATCTGCGAGATCATGAAGGCGTACGACGTGAGCTTCTCGCTCGGCGACGGCCTGCGTCCCGGCTCGATCTACGACGCGAACGACGAAGCGCAGCTCGGCGAACTGAAGACGCTCGGCGAACTCACGCAGATCGCGTGGAAGCATGACGTGCAGGTGATGATCGAAGGCCCCGGCCACGTGCCGATGCAGCTGATCAAGGAGAACATGGATCTCCAGCTCGACTGGTGCAAGGAAGCGCCGTTCTACACGCTCGGGCCGCTGACCACCGACATCGCACCGGGCTACGACCACATCACGTCCGGCATCGGCGCCGCGATGATCGGCTGGTTCGGCACCGCGATGCTGTGCTACGTGACGCCGAAGGAGCACCTGGGCCTGCCGAACAAGGACGACGTGAAGGAAGGCATCATCACGTACAAGCTCGCCGCGCACGCCGCCGATCTCGCGAAGGGCCACCCGGGCGCGCAGGTGCGCGACAACGCGCTGTCGAAAGCACGCTTCGAATTCCGCTGGGAAGACCAGTTCAACATCGGTCTCGATCCGGACAAGGCGCGCGAATTCCACGACGAGACGCTGCCGAAGGATTCGGCGAAGGTCGCGCACTTCTGCTCGATGTGCGGCCCGCACTTCTGCTCGATGAAGATCACGCAGGACGTGCGCGAGTTCGCCGCGCAGCAGGGCGTGTCGGAAACCGAAGCGCTGAAGAAGGGGATGGAAGTCAAGGCGGTCGAGTTCGTCAAGACCGGCGCCGAGATCTATCACCGTCAGTAAGCGAACGCGCGGTCCGGCGATCCCCGCCGGATCGCCTCGCCATGCACGAAGCCCGCTTTCGAGCGGGCTTTTTTGCGCATGCCGCGTGCCCGCCGGCGCATGGGTAAACCACCGGAAACAATTCATTACGAAACCGCGCGAGCCTTAACAAGTCCTTACAGCAGCGTCGGGGGACGGCGCGTAGATTGGGTTCATGCGCGGCCGCCGGCCGGTCGCGTGTCCTCTGTTCACAACCGCAAGGACAACGATCATGAATTCGATACGGCGTATTGGGGTATGCGCGCTGCTCGTCGCGACCGTGGCCAGCCTGTCGGCCTGTGACTCGATGACGAGACGCCAGCGCGACACGGCAATCGGTGCGGGTGTCGGCGGCGTCGCCGGCGCGGCGATCGGCGGCAGTGCACTGTCGACGCTGGGCGGCGCGGCGGCCGGCGGCATCATCGGCAACCAGGTCGGCAAGTAAGCGGCGCAGCGCGCCGCGACGGCCAGCCAGACGGCGTTTTCGCGGTGCGGAAGCGCCGTTTTCGCATGCGGCGCCGCAACGTGACCGGCAGCCTGCGCGGAAATGATCCGTTACCGTTTTGCACACCGTGTCATCGGTGCACGGCCTAAGCTTAAGCATCTGCCGATTGCCGGCTCCGCCGGAGAGACATCATGAACAGGACCCTCGTCGCCGCAGCGCTCGCCTGCGTGACGCTCGCCGGCTGCTACTACCCGTACGGCTACTATCCTGGCGGCTATTACGCGGCGGCTCCCGTGCAGCCGGCTCCCGTCTACGTCGATCCGGGCCCCGCCTATTACTATCCGGCACCGGCCTATGCACCCGCGTGGGGCGGCTATTGGGGACCGGCGGTATCGCTCAATTTCGGCTTCGGCGGACGCGGCGGCTGGCACCATCACTGATCGGGCACGACCGCCGGCAGGCGGCCGTCCCGCGCCGGGAACCGGCGACATTCCCGTTTCTTGCCATTTCATCGAAACGTGAAACGACGGCGCGGTAACGCGGTGTAAGATTCTTCGCATCCGTTCCTCGCCCTTCACGATCGATGTCTCCCAAGAACGCCCTTTTGCTGACCGTGCTCGCTGCCCTGTGGGGTGCGTCGTTCCTGTTTATCCGGATCGGCGTCGTCGATCTCGGCGTCGCGCCGCTGATGGCGTTGCGGGTGGGCATCGGCGCACTGTTTCTCGCCGGCTTCGCGCTGACGCGCTTCAAACCCGCCGATCTCGGCGCCCGGCTGCGCCGTCATGCGTGGCCGTTGTTCGTCGTCGGCGCGCTGAACTCGGGCATCCCGTTCTGCCTGTTCGCGTTCGCCGAACTGACGCTGTCGGCCGGCGTGACGTCGGTGATCAACGCGACGACGCCGCTCTGGGGTGCGCTCGTGGCCTACCTGTGGCTGAAGGACAAGCTGTCGCTGCCGCGCGCACTCGGCCTCGTGATCGGTTTCGCCGGCGTGCTCACGCTCGTGTGGAACCAGATCGCGAATGCTCATGGCGAAACGGGCGCCACTGCGACCGCGCTCGCCGCCGCCGCGGCGCTCGGCGCGACGCTGCTGTACGGCATTGCGGCCAACTACACGAAGCGCAAACTCACCGGTGTCGATCCGCTCGTCAACGCGACCGGCAGCATGATCGGCTCGACCATCCTGCTGCTGCCGTTCGCGATCGCCACGTGGCCGGCCGCGCCGGTCAGCGCGCACGCGTGGGGCTCGGTGCTCGCGCTCGGCTTCGCGTGTACGGGCGTCGCGTATTTCATCTACTTTTACCTGATCGCGCATGTCGGCCCCGCCCGCGCGATTACCGTGACGTTCGTGATCCCCGTGTTCGGCCTGCTGTGGGGCGCGCTGTTCCTCGGCGAGCACGTGACGGCCGTGATGATCGAAGGCTGCGCGATCGTACTCGTCGGCACCGCGCTCGCAACCGGCGTGATCAAGCGGATTCCCGGGATCCGGCCGCGCAGCGGCGAAGCGACCTGACGATACATTCGGGCGCACGCGCCGCCATCGGCCGGGCCGCGATGCCTGACGACCGGGCGCCGACTGTTCATCGCCGCGCCGCGGATGGCGCCGCAGCGCGGCCGGCATTCCTCTGACGGCGACCGTCGCTCGCCCATTCGCTCGCCACTGGCCGGCCGCCGCAATTTCCCGTGTCACCGCGCACGCCATGCCGTCCGATTGTCATGTGCGGCGGCGGCGCCCAACGCTGCGCGGCGGTCATGCGCGGCCCGCATGCGTGCGTTGCCGGCCGCCGCCGCGTACCCGGGTGCGTGTGGAGTTTCCCTGATACGCGAGCGGCCCCGTTCCCGTTACACTCCGAACACTTACCCGCAGAAGGCGGTCTCGATGTCCCACGTCCTTTCGCGTCCGCCGGCGCGTGCGACTGCTTCAGCGTGGCGGCGCGTTGCCGTTCCGCCGCTCACTCCCGGGCACCGTTGACATGAAGCCCGCCCGCGACCTCTCGCTCGACTCCCTGCTCGAACGCCTCACGCCGACACCCGGCGGCTGGGTCGCCACCTATCGCACCACGACATTGCGCAGCGTGTTCCAGCCCGTGCTGTCGATCACGCACAAGCGGGTCGTCGGTTACGAGGCACTGCTGCGCGTCGTCGATACGAACGGCGCACTGATCTCGCCCGCCGCCCTGTTCGACAAGACGCGCGCCGACGCCGACGCGTTGCTGCTCGACCGGCTCGCGCGCTGCCTGCACACGGCCAACTTCGTCGCGCAAGGTATCGGCGACGGCTGGCTGTTCCTGAACGTCAACCCGCGCGTGCTCGACTCGGGCCTCGTGCAGCGCGAATTCGTCGAGGCGCTGTGCCGGCATTTCGCGCTGCCGCCGAACCGCATCGTGCTGGAAGTCGTCGAACAGCCGGCGCGCGACGAAGCCGCGCTCGCCCGCACGATCGACATGATCCAGCATCGCGACTTCCTGATCGCGATCGACGATTTCGGCACGGGATTCTCTAATTTCGACCGCGTGTGGCGCGCGCGACCCGACATCGTCAAGCTCGACCGCTCGCTCGTCGTACGCTCGACCGGTTCGGCCGAAGATCGCCGCATCATGCATCACCTCGTGTCGATGCTGCATCAGGCCGGCGCGATGGTGCTCGCCGAAGGCGTCGAGAGCGACGACTCGCTGCAGGCGCTGATGGAAGCCGACATCGATTTCGTGCAGGGTTTCAAGTTCGGCCAGCCCGATGCATCGATCGCACATGCAAGCGCGGCAGCCCCCGCGATGCTCGACGCCGCATGGCAGCGCTTCATCGCCCGCCGGCACACGCCGGTCGTCGCCGAGCAGCCGGGCTTCGACGCGATCGAGCGGCTCGTGCTGACCGGCGCCGCAGCGTTTTCCGCGAGCGGCAGCCTGCAGGACGCCGCGCAGCGCGTGTTCGCGGTGCCGGCCGCGCGCCGCGTGTTCGTCACCGACGAGACCGGCGAGCAGTTCCTGCCGTCGATCGGCGCGCGCACCGACGACGGCCAGGCGGGCGTCACCCGCCTCGCACCGCTCTTCCCGGAAACCCACAGCAACTGGTCGCGGCGCCCGTATTTCCAGCGTGCGATCGCCGCACCCGGACGCGTCGCGCTGATGGGCCCGCACTTCTCGCTGACGGAAGGCCGCGACTGCTATACGGCCGCCGTCGCGATCCGCGCGCAGAACCGGCTCGTCGTGTTCTGCGTCGATTTCGTGCTCGACAGCGCGGGAACCGTCATGCGATAACGGGCACGACGTCGGGCGTTCGGCTGTCTCGCCCGTCGTTCGTCCGCTCATCCATTCGTCAGTCGGTCACCTTCCCTCTTCCCGACTTCACCACGCTGCGGCGCGACTTGTGCTCGAGCCGCCGCTCCTTCGAAGCACGCGTCGGCCGCGTGGCGACCCGTGCACGCGGCGTGAACGCGACGCCGCCGATCAATGCATCGAGTCGCGCCAGCGCGGCCTCGCGGTTCTTCTCCTGGGTGCGATATTCCTGCGACTTGATCACGACGATGCCGTCGCGCGTGATGCGCTGGTCGGACAGCGCGAGAAGCCGCTCCTTGATGACGGGCGGCAGCGACGACGCGCGGATATCGAAGCGCAGATGAATCGCGCTCGACACCTTGTTCACGTTCTGCCCGCCGGCGCCCTGCGCGCGCACGGCCGTCCATTCGACTTCGGCCGGATCGAGCGTATAGCGGATCATCATCGCGACGCCTCCATGCGGCGCCGCGCGAGCGCCTCGTCGACGCGCGCCGCGAGCCCCGAATCGCGCTGCGTGCGCGTCGCGACTGCCTGCGCCAGCACGCGCCGCGGCCCGATCACCTGCACGCGCGTGCGGGCACGCGTGACGGCCGTGTAGACGAGTTCGCGCGTGAGCACGCGGCCGAACGATGCCGGCAGCACGAGCGCGGCTTCGTCGAATTCCGAGCCCTGCGATTTGTGGACCGTCAGCGCGAACGCGGTTTCGTGCGGCGGCAGCGCGGCCGGCGACACCGCGCGCGCGGTGCCGTCCGCGCGCCTGAACCACACGCGCAGCACGCCGTGCGCGTCGGGCAGCGCAATGCCGATATCGCCGTTGAACAGCCCGAGCGCGTAGTCGTTGCGCGTCACCATGATCGGCCGCCCGGTGAACCAGTGCGCACCGACCGCGAGCGGCACGCGCGCCGCGTGGCGCACGTGCGCGGCCACGAGCGCATTGACGTGCTCCGCGCCGCGCAAGCCGCTGCGGGTCGCGCACAGGATCCGGAACCGGTTGAGCGCATCGAACAGCGGCAGCGGATCGGGCACCGGCGCGGCCAGCGCGTCGCGCAATGCGTCGAGGTAGGCGCCGAACCGCCGCGCGAGCCGCTCGACCGTCGACGACGCGAGCGATTCGCCCGCATCGTCATGGAACGACGCGGCGGCCGAATCGTCGGCGGGCAGCGCGTCGAGCGCGGCCTGCACGTCGCCGCTGCGGATCGCGAGCGACAGCCGCCCAATCGGCGAATCGAGACCGAAGCGGTAATTGCGTTCGAGCCAGACCACGCAGTCGGCGAGCGGGGCCGGTGCGGGCGTGGGCGTGGCAGACACGGCCGCGGTTTCGTCCGGGGAGATGGACGTGACCGACGCGAGCGCCACATCGCTCGCGTCGAACGGCGGCAACTCGACGGCGTCGAGCCACGCGAGTTCGTCGACCTCGATCCACGCGGGGGCCTCACCTGCCTCGCCTGCCTCACCAGGCTCGCCGGTTTCGGTCAGCACCGGACCTGCGGCGGGCAGCGGCGCGACGCGGGTCGTCGACACTTCGTCATCCTGCGGTTCGTCGTCGAAGAGCGAGGCCTGTCGCACATCGACTTTCCGTCGCGACGCCGGTTTGCGTGCAGTGGCGGCAGCAGGCGCCGACGGCAGTGCCGGTGCCCCGGCCGCGGCTGAAACCGGATGCGCGACGGGAACCGCTGCGGCCGCGGCTTCGTCCTGCACCGGCAGCGCCGCGACGAATGCCGCCTCGTCGATGCCGAGCGCCTGCGCGATGCGTGTTCGCGCCGCGGCGGTAAACGCCGGCCGCGCGCTCAACTCTGCGAAGACGGCGCCCGCCTCGACCGCGGCCAGTTGATCCTTGTCGCCGAGCAGCACGAGCCGTGCGCCCGGCGCAAGCGCATCGAGGAGATGCGCGGCGAGCGCGACGTCGATCATCGACGCCTCGTCGACGACGATCAGGTCGTACGGCAGCGGATTGTCGCGATGATGCCGGAAGCCGGCCGCCCCGCCGCCGCCCAGCAGCCGGTGCAGCGTGTACGACGTGTCGGGCAGGCGCGTCGCGAGTTCGGGCGGCAGGTCGCCGGCCCGCGCATGCAGCGCTTCCTGCATCCGCTGCGCGGCCTTGCCGGTCGGCGCGGCCAGCGCGACGCGCAGCCCCGGATGCGCATCGAGCAGACAGGCCAGCACGCCGACGACCGTCGTCGTCTTGCCCGTGCCCGGGCCCCCGCTGACGATCGTCACGCGGCCCGTCAGCGCGACGATCGCCGCGACGCGCTGCCAGTCGACTTCGCCGGTTGCCGGCCCGAAGTAACGCGCGAGGCTGTCGCGCAACCGGTCGGGCGCAAGACCTTCGTCGGGCGCGGCCACGCCGGCCTGCGCGACGAGCGCATCGGCAAGCCGACGTTCGTAGTCGAAATAGCGCGACAGGTACAGGTGGTCATGGCGGTCGACGATCAGCGGCCGCTCGTCGCCGCGCGCGAGCGTGCCGAACGCGACCACGCCGCTCGCGGCAAGCGCCGCGCGAACCTCGTCGAGCGGTGCTTCGTAGCGCTGCGCGAGCGCGCCGAGCGCGACGCACACGTGGCCCCCGGCGGTCGCACGGCTCGTCGCGAACGCAGCACGCGCCGCCCAGCGCGCGGCCACAGCGGGCGCGCCGGCGCGGCGAGAGAGGTCGCCGATGCGGCGCGCGAAACCTTCCGCGAGCGCGATGCCGAAATCGGCCGGCTCGGGCAACCGCGCGACGAGGCCGCCGGTGAATTCGAGGGTGTCGTCCTGCGCGTTCATGTTCATGCGCGGCCCCCTTCCATCATCCGGTCGAGTGCGTCGACGAGCGCGCGCGCGGGCCGCCGCGCATGCACGCCGGCCGGCTCGCCGCCGCTACGCCAGCCGGGACGCACACCGCGCACGAACAGGTACAGGTAACCCGCGATATGCGTGTCGTAGTCGTAATCGGGCAGCCGCCCGCGCAGGTAGCGATGCAGTGCGACCGTATAGAGCAGCGCCTGCAGGTGATACGCGTGATCGGCCATCGCGACGTCGAGCGCGCGCGGTCCGTAGGCATCCGGCGTCGTGCCGAGATGGTTCGACTTCCAGTCGACGATCCAGAAGCGGCCGTCGTGTTCGACGATCATGTCGATGAAACCCTTGATGAAACCGGCGAGCACGCCCGCCTCCAGTGCAACGTCCGGGTAGCCGTGCGCAACCAGCAACCGGCGCAGCGCCAGCAGGTCGAGCGCGGGCGCCGGGAACAGGAAACCCATTTCGTCGAGCCGCTTCGCCGGATCGAGATCGGCGAGCCGCATGCCGGGCACGAGTTCGGTGCGCACGACATCGTCGACCAGCTGCACCATCATCGCCGGCAGGCGCGTGGCCAGCTCGGGCATGGCCTCGACCGGCCGGTCGTGCAGCGCGCCGAGCGCGGCCCTGGGCCACGACTCGGGCTCGGTGAAGCGGCTGAGTTCGAACAGGCGGTGCAGGCACTCGCCCGCCGCCGCACCGCGCGGAAACACGAGGATGTCGTCGTCCGGCGGTTCGGGCGCGACCGGATCGGCCAATAGCCACTCGCCATCCGGCGCCACCGCGGCGAGCGCGTCGTGATCGGGCCGTAGTTCGTCATCGGGCACGGCCGCGACGCCCGCCTCCTCGCGCGCCATCGATGCCGTCAGCGAACTGAAGCTGGCCATCCGCCACGCATCGCGCAGCACGCGCGTCGCATGGCGCGCGGCGAGCGTCTGCGATGCGTCGTGCCCGGCCGCGAGGCGCTCGGGGCGCGCGGGCGCCGGCAGCGGCGCGACGCTCACGGGGCCACTCGCGAGCGCCTGCCACGCCGCATCGAGCGCCGCTTCGTCGGGCGGCTCGTCGAGCCATGCATCGAACGAATGGCCGGCACCCGCGACGAGCCAGTTGAGCACGCTGCGCCGCGATTCACGCGTCGAGCGCGACGACAGGTACGGCCCGGCGACGACGTAGCAGCGATAGACCGCGCGCGTCAGCGCCACGTAGACGAGCCGTGCGCGTTCCGCAGCCTGCTCGCGCAGCGCCTGCCGTGCCGCGTGCGCGGCCGCCTCGTCGTCGCACCCGTAATGCAGCACCGCATCGCCCGCATCGTCGTGATATTCGCGCGCATCGGGCAGTGCGGACGCGGGCGGCTCGCGCAACCCGCCGTCGTTCAGGAACGGACAGAACACGATCGCGTATTCGAGGCCTTTCGACTTGTGCACGGTGACGATCTGCACGAGGTTGCGATCGGATTCGAGACGCAGCTGCGCTTCCTCGCCGCCACCGTCGAGCCGTTGCGCGGCGAGCCAGCGCAGCGTCGGCGCGATGCCCGGCTGGGCGGACGCGCGTGCCTGCGTCAGTTCGGCCAGATGGTTGATGTCGGTCACGCGACGCTCGCCGTCCGCGCCGGCCATCAGCCGCTCGGCAATCCGCAGCTCGCGCGTGAACGTGCGCCACATCACCGCGAAGCCGCGTTCGCGCCACAACAGCCGGTACCGCGAGAAGCGCTCGACCCAGCTCATCGCGTCGGCGCTATCCGCCGCCGATGCGTCACGTTGCGCATCGCCGTCGCCCTGCTCCATCCGCCACAGTGCGCCGGCATCGAGGCCGAACCAGTCGGACGCGAGCGCCGCGCGCAGGCGCCGCAGGTCGCCCGGCGCATCGATCGCCGCCAGCACGCGTTCGAGTTGCTCGGCGTCGCCGGTCGAGAACACCGAGGCCTGCGCCAGTTCGACGCTGCCGATGCCCCACGTGGCCAGCACGCGCTTCACGAGACTGCCCTGCCGGTGCGTCTGCACGAGCACCGCGATATCGCCCGGCGACAGCGGCGTATCGCCGAGCCGCACGCGCCCCTCGCGCGCGCCGCGCATCAGCCGTGCGATCTCGGCGGCACAGGCCTGCGCGGCCTGTGCCTGCGCGTCGCGCTTGAGCAACGTACCCTCGCCGCCCGGCAACGCCCAGACCCGAAAATCGCCGGCCGGGCCGTGATCGGTTTCATCGACGAACGGCGCGCGCACGCGCGTGCCGGCGCGCACCGCGTAATAGTCGAGCCCGTCGAGCACGAACGCGCGCGGATTCGACATGAAGAAGCGGTTGCACGCATCGACGATCGCGGGGGTCGAACGCTGGTTGACCGCGAGCGTGTAGCGCTCGCTCGCCCGTGCGCGCGCGGCAAGATAGGTATGCAGATCGGCCGCGCGGAAGCTGTAGATCGCCTGCTTCGGATCGCCGACGAGAAACAGCGGGCCGCCGGGCGCGAAGATCTTGTCGAAGATCGCGAACTGCAGCGGGTCGGTATCCTGGAACTCGTCGATCAGCGCGGCCGGATAGCGCGCGCGCAGCGTCTCGGCGAGCCACGGATGCGCGTGCAGCGCGTGGTACAGGTTCGCGAGCAGATCGTCGAACGAGACGACGCGACGCGTGCGCTTGCGCTCGGCCAGTTCGCCCGGCGCCATGTCGAGCCATGCGGCGATCAGCGCGAGCCAGCGCGCACGCTGCGCGGCCTCGGCCGCCGCCACGGCCGCTTCGAGCGCGTCGGCCACGTCGAAGAATGCGTGTTCGGGCGTCGCGCCGCCTTTTTTCGTCGCCTTCACGAGCGCGGTGCGCGTGAGCTTCAGCGCAGCCTTCGGCAGCGCCGCCGTCGCGTCGACCTGCGCGAAATGCGCGGCCCATGCGGCCAGCGCATCGGCCACGGCTTCGGGTTTGTGCGAGCGCTGGTTGAGCGCGGGCTGCGCGGTGCGCAGCAACGCATCGATCGCTTCGCGCTCGGCCGCCCACATCCGCTCGGCTTCGGCGAAGCATTCGGCCGCGGCCGCCTCGGCCGATTCGTCGGGCTCGGTCACACCGTCCCAACGCAGCGCGGCAAGCGGCTTCTTCAGCCGGCGCGCCAGCTGCGCATCGAGCGCGGCCGGGCCGGCGCCCGATTCGACGAGCCAGGTCGCGAAGCCCGGCCAGCGCGCGGCCGCCGGTTCGACGCGCGTGCGCCAGAAATCCGCTGCGAGCTCGAAGCGCAGCGATGCGTCGTCGGCCTCCATGTCGAACGCGAACGGCATCGCGGCCGCGAACGGCGCTTCCTGCAGCGCGCGCTGGCAGAACGCGTGGATCGTGTGGATCGCGGCCTGGTCGAACGCGCGCAGCGCGCGCCGGATCCGCTTCGCGGCCGTTTCGGGATCGAGCGCGCCGTCTTCGCCGAGCGTGGTTTCGAGCAGGCGCTCGATGAACGGATCGCCGCCGTCGTCACCCGTGTCGAGCGCATGCGCGAGCTGCGCGAGCCGGCCGCGAATCCGCTCGTGCAGCTCGGCGGTCGCCGCTTTCGTGAACGTCACGACGAGGATTTCATCCGCGCCGAGATCCTTTTCCAGCAGCAGGCGCACATACAGCGCGCAGATGTTCCAGGTCTTGCCGGTGCCGGCCGACGCCTCGATCTGGTTGACGCCGTCGAGCGGGCACGCGAACACGTCGAGTTCGAGCGCCTGCTGCGGCTGAGATACGGCGCTCATGCGACCTCCTTCAGATGCTCGACGAGCGGATCGAACACGAGCCGCGCGAGTGTGCCGAACGGCTCGTCGAGCGACGCATGCGCACCACGCCACGCGATCGCGATGGCCGGATCGTCGGCCTCGCTCACGACGCGCTCGTTGATCCAGACGCTCGCAGCCTTGGCCTCGCCGTCGGACACCCTTGCCCACGCGCTGCGCGGGAAAAACCGCAGCGGCATGCGCCGCCCCGCGCGAAACAGCGCGGCAAGCGGTGCGAGCCGCTCGAGCGGCGCCGCGACAGGCGTCAGCTCGAATGCACCGCCGCTGCCGAACCACAGCGTGCGGCGCGGGCCACCAGGCTCGATCGCGCAGTAGACGAGATGCGCGAGCCACGCGGACAGGTAGTCGCGCGCACTCGGCCGCGCATAACGGTAGATGATCTGCCCGGCCGGCGTGAGCCGGTTCAGCGTGCCGTGCAGTTCGAGCGGCGCGCTCACCGCGTCGCCCGACAGCCGCGCGTCGTCGGCGCCGAACAGCGCCTGTTCCGTGTCGGGCCAGGCCGGCACGACGGTAAGCGAGAACGGCCGTCGCTCCATCCCGTCGGCCAGTGCGCGCCGTACGCTCGACGCAAGCTGTGTCATCGAGCCGAGCGCCTGGTCGCGCCACACGGCGCCCGTCGCGCCGCCCGGCAGTTCGGGGCTCGCGTCCGCAATGCGCAGCGCGTGATCGTGCACGCCACCGTCGTCCGACTCGATCAGCAGCGGCAGCACGCGCTCGGCCAGCGCGTCGCTGCCGGCGAAGTCGAGCGCGAACGGCTCGGTGTCGAGCAGTTCGGCCTGCGCGTCGGCAAGCACGATGCCGAGCCGCGAGCGCAACAGCGCACGCGCCGGATGCAGCCAGAAGCGTTCGAATTCGCTGAATGCGACGGGCTCGACCGGTTCGGCCGGCAGCGGCTGCGCGAAGAACGGTAGCTCGCGCGGCCCGTCGCGCGACGCTTCGGCGGCGAGCAGCGACGCGAGCGTCGCACGCTCGGCGTCATAGGAAACGAGTTCGCTGCCAGGCTGGAAATACGCAGCCGCGAACGGCTGCAGCGGATGCTCGACGACGAATGCGCGCCGCGCGGCATCGACCGCGTCCGGCGGCGCGTCGGGCCCGGCCGTCACGAGCGCGAGATGGTCGAGCAGCTCGTCGACGAGTGCCGCGGGCGGCAACGGTGCGTTATCGCGAATGCTGCGGCCCGTGTAGGCAATCATCAACCGGTCGCGCGCGGCGAGCAGCAGGTCGAGAAACAGGTTGCGCTCGTCGTCGCGGCGCTGGCGGTCGCCGAGCTTCGGCAACACGGCCATCAGGTCGAATTCGTCCGCGCGCGCGAGGCTCGGCAGCACGCCGTCGTCCATCCCGAGCAGGCAGACGACGCGATACGGCAGGCCGCGCAGGCTCGTCAGCGACGAGAACGTGACGCCGCCCCACGGCACCCCGCCGCGCGCCGGATCGTCGAGCGCGGCGGCCAGCCCGGCCCGGACGACGGCCGCCGGCAACGCTTCGTCGGGTGCCCCCTCCGTCATCGCGGCCAGCATCGCATCGAGCGCGTCACGCACGCCCGCGAGCGCGTCCGCATACGCGGCGCCCGAATCGAAGAAACGCGCGAGCGTGTCGGCGAACAGTTCGCTCCAGCCTTGCGGCGTATGCGATTCGGCCAGCCGCCGCGCGAAGCCGTCGAGATCGTCGGTGAAGCGTGCGAGCCGGCCGAGCAGTTCGGCCTCGCTGCCGGTGGCCGCCTCGATCGGCAGCCACGCGCCGACCGGCGCCGCGCCTTCCGGCATCGCATAACCGAGAAAGAGCCGCGCGAGCGCATCGGAGAACGTATGGCGCGGCGACGGCACGGCCGCGTCGTCGCTCGCGAGCGGCGACAGCCCGCGCCGCGCGCCGGCGGCCGCGAGCCAGGTCTGCACCGTTTCGAGCGCGGCCGCATCGATGCCGTAGCGCGCCGCCACCGCGTCGACGCGCAGCCATTCGACCAGCTCCGGCGCGCCGACCTGCCGCTCCGGTAACACGAGCCAGTCGAGCAGCACGCGCGCGACCGGATTCGCCTGCGACGGCGGCAGGCCGGTGATCCGGTAAGGCACACGCGAGCCGCCGGCGCCGGCCGTGCCGAACACGGCGTCGATCAGCGGCCCGGCCGCCGCGAGATCGGCCACCGCGACGAGCACGTCGGACGGCTGCAGGCTCGCGTCGGCGTCGAACCACGCGAGCAGCCGGTCGTGCAGCACTTCGAGCTGGCGCGCGAGGCTGTGGCACACGTGCACCTCGATCCCGCGCTCGGCCGGCGTGTCGCCTACGTCGGCCTCCGGCTGCAGTTCGAGGATCGCGTTCTGCACGCGCGCGAGCCACGTCGGCGCGGGATTCTCGACGAAACGCGACGCGTCGCCCGACGCGGCGCTTTCCGTCAATTCGTGCAGCATGTGCAGCTGCGCCTGCGTCTGCCTGCCCCATTCGGCGAGCAGCGGATGGCCGACTTCCTGATAGTCGAGCCGCCCGGCTGCATCGAGCGCCTCGGCATGCGCGGCGGTCACGATGTCGAACCAGAACTCGCGGCATGGGTTCAGCGCATAGACGCGCACGTCGATCCAGCGCGACAGCTCGCGCAGCAAGGCGACATGCAGCGGCGGCATCGTCGGCAGCGCGAACACGCTGACCGATTCCGGCCAGTCCGCGCGCGCGATGGCTTCGGAATCCAGATGGCGCGCCTCGACGAGGAAGCGGTGCGCGGGCGGCGTGCCGCTGTCGCTCAGCTCGGCGAGCAGCGCGCGCCACAGCGCGGCCTGCCAGCGCTCGTCGTCGCGCGCGGCGTCGCTGATTCCGCGCGGCGCGGCGTCGCCCGCGAGCACGGACTCGCCGGCCTGCCATGCGGCCAGCCATTCGGGACGATAGGTCAGGTAATGATCGAGCACGGCCGCGACGCGGTGTGCCAGCTCGTAGCGCATGGCATCGTCGGACGCGGACAGATACGCGGCCAGCCGCGGCGACGCGAGCCACGGCGCTCCGTCGGACGCCTGCGCAAACAGCCGGTAGCAGCGCCACACGAGGCGATCGGGTGCGAACGGCGAACGGGCGGGCACCGTCAGCACGCGGCCGATCTGCGCCCACAGCCATTGCGCGAGATACGTGAACTCGACGTTCGCGCACACGCCGTTGCGCGCGGCGATATCGAGCTCGAGACGGCGGCGCAGCGCCGCGCTCGGCACGATCACCTGTTGCGGCGCCCACGGGCCGTTGCGGGCCGGGAACGCGGCCAGATCCTCGAGCAGCGCGTCGGCCAGCGTTTCGTGACGGTTCGAATAGAAGAGATGGAGCATGAAGCAGGCGTCGGAACCTCGCGCCGGCCGGGCCGGGCGAACAGGATCACCAAGGATAGCAAATGGACCGCCGCCGCGGACCTCGTCCGGAAAGCCAGGTTTTGCGGACCGCGAAATACGATAGACTCGTCGCCAGTCAAGATGCCGCCCCCGGGCGTCTTCGTCTGCCATTCAGCCCATCGATGCGCTATTCGGTCGAAATCAGAAAGTTTTTCTACAGCCAGTACTTTTTCGGCGGCCTGCGGATCGCAGTCGGCGTCTCGCTGCCGGCCGTGCTGTGCCTGATCGTGTTTCACAACCGGGAGCTCGGTTTCACGATCTCGACGGGCGCGCTCGGCGCCTGCGTCGTCGACATGCCGGGCCCGCTCAAGTACAAGCACAACGAAATGCTCGCTTGCAGCGTGATCGGTTTTCTGGCCGCGCTCGCCACCGGCCTTGCCACCCCGAACATCTTCGGGCTGTGGCTCACCATCGTGCCGCTCACGTTCGTGCTGTCGCTGATCGTCGTCTACGGCAACCGCTGGCCGCAGATCAGCTTCGCGACGCTGTTCATGATGGTGATGACGCTCGAGGAGAAGTTCACGCCGCTGCAGGCGTTCGTCAACGCCGGCTGGATTCTCGCGGGCGGCCTCTGGTACACGTACTGGGCCACGCTCGTGTCGCAATGGCAGGCGCGCCGGATCGAGCAGCAGGCGCTCGCCGAGAGCCTGTTCGCGTGCGCCGACTACCTGCTCGCACGCGCACAGTTCTACGACCTCGACGCCGATCTCGACGAGTGCTACCGCAATCTCGTCGCCAAGCAGATCACGGCGGTCGAAACGCAGGAAACCGCGCGCGACATCGTGCTGCGCAACCTGCCGAAGCTGCGGCGCGGCAAGCTCGATCCCGGCCGCACGACGATGTACAACCTGTTCATCAACAGCGTCGACCTGCACGAGCTGTTCGTCGGCGCACACACCGACTACCCGCTGGTGCGCAATACGTTCGGCGGCTCCGATCTGATCATTTTCTACCGCGACCTGATCCGCAAGGCGGCCGCCGATCTCGAGGAGATCGGCCTGGCGGTGCTCGAGAACCGCGCACCGCATTCGCGGGTCAGCGTGAAGGCCGAACTGCGCGCGATCGAGTACGAGATCGAGCTGATGCGCAAGAAGAACTTCCCGGCCACCAACGCGGAAGCGTATGCGGCCGTGCTGGCCACGTTCCGGCGCATCTGGAGCGCGACGCGCCTGATCGACCGGATGCGCCGCAACCTGTCGGGCCACGCCGATCCGCAGCAAACCGAACTGAAGATCGACAAGGCGCTCACGCGCTTCCTGCAGCGCCGCCGGATGTCGCCGCTGCTGATCTTCTCGAACCTGAACATGCGCTCGCCGAGCTTCCGCCACGCGCTGCGCGTGACGATCGCGGTGGCGGTCGGGTTCTGGCTCGGCCGGCTGCTGCCGCTCACGAACGCGTACTGGATCGTGATGACGACCATCATCATCCTGAAGCCCGGCTACTCGCTCACCAAGCAGCGCAACGCACAGCGGATCATCGGCACGCTGATCGGCTGCGCGGCGAGCATCGCGCTGATCTACACGGTGAAGGAGCCGCACCTGCTGATCGCGATCATGTTCGGGTCGATGGTGATGAGCTACAGCCTGCTGCTGTTCAACTACGCGGCGAGCGTCGTGTTCACGTCGTCGTACGTGCTGCTGATGTTCCACCTGCTCGCGCCGGGCAGCATGCGAATCATCGGCGAGCGCGCGATCGACACGGTGGTCGGCTGCATGATCGCGATCGCCGCGAGCCGGCTGTTCCCGTACTGGGAATACCGGCTGATGGGCAAGCAGGTCGCCGACATGCTCACCGCCACCCGCAAGTATTTCGAAGCCGTGTGGCGCGCCGGGCGCGGCGTGTCTCCGCCGCCGGTGCCGGCCGCCGACGGCGCGGCCGTCGTGCCGGTCGTCGCGGCAGCCATCGAGACGCCGTCCACGACCCTCGACGACGACTACCGCTACCGCCTCGCGCGCAAGGACGTGCACATCGCGTTCGCGAATCTCGGGCAGGCGTTCCAGCGGATGATGATCGAGCCGAAGGCGCACCAGCGCTTCGTGCCCGAACTGAACGACCTGCTGGTGCAGACGCACGTGCTCGGCGCGCAGATCACGGCCGCCGCGCCGCTGATCCGCACGGCCTGCGCGGCCGACGGCAGCATCCTCCACGACGACGCGCTGCACCGCGGCCTCGCCGCGGTGCTCGACAATCTCGAGAAGGCCGAGGCCGGCGAGCCGCCGCCCGCCGATCGGCTCGACGCGTCGAAGCAGATCACGCGCGACCTCGACGCCATGGTCGTGTCCGCGGAGAAATCCGATGCGGTGGGGGCCGAGCTCACGCACGACCTGAAGGTGCTCGCGCACCAGTGCAAGCAGATGCTCGCGTCGTCGCTGCTGATCCGCAAGGATGCGAGCGTGATCCGCCTGCCCGCCTGACCCAGGCTTGACCTCGCCGGTGGCCGGCCCGCGCATGCCGCGGATCGGCCCCGGCGCTCCCCGATTCAGCGATCCCCGAAGCATGACCCGCCCGTTCCACGCGGCCCGCGCCCTCGATGCGCGACCGCCCAGCCCCCTATTGCGCCCGTCGCGCCAGTCAGGGAATACCCGATTCCGGTCAGCCGGCCCGGCTTGTTATCATTCGTTCACATTTAAGTTGTATAGACAACTTAAGCCAATCGGACCGGCCGCGCTCGCCCGGTCCGTCGCATAACGATATCGGAGACACGATGAAAAACTTGCAGCGCCACCTGAGCGCGCGGCACATCCGCTTTCTCGCGCTGGGTTCGGCGATCGGCACCGGCCTGTTCTATGGCTCGGCGTCCGCGATCCAGCTCGCGGGCCCGGCCGTGATCCTCGCGTACATCCTGGGCGGCGCGGCCGTCTACATGGTGATGCGCGCGCTCGGCGAGATGGCCGTGCGCGAACCCGTCGCCGGCTCGTTCGGCCACTACGCGACCGAGAACCTCGGCCCGTTCGCCGGATTCGTCACCGGCTGGACCTACACGCTCGAAATGGTGATCGTCGCGATCGCCGACATCACCGCGTTCGGCATCTACATGGGCTTCTGGTTTCCGGATGTCCCGCAGTGGATCTGGGTGCTCGGCGTCGTCGCGATCATCTGCGGGCTGAACCTGTGCCACGTGAAGGTGTTCGGCGAACTCGAGTTCTGGCTGTCGATCATCAAGGTCGGCGCGATCGTCGCGATGATCGGCGGCGGCGTCGCGATCCTGCTGACCGGCATGCACTTCGGCCACTCGGCCGACGTGCCGACGTTCGCGAACCTGTGGAACCACGGCGGCTTCCTGCCGAACGGCGTCGGCGGGCTGATCGCGTCGCTGTCGGTCGTGATCTTCGCGTACGGCGGCATCGAGGTGATCGGGATGAGCGCCGGCGAGGCCAAGGATCCGGAACGCGTGATTCCGCGCGCGATCAACGCGGTGCCCGCGCGCATCCTGCTGTTCTACGTGCTGACGATGGTCGTGCTGATGTCGATCAGCCCGTGGACGGGTGTCGGCAGCGACGGCAGCCCGTTCGTGCAGATCTTCTCGGCGCTCGGCGTGAAGTCGGCCGCGACGATCCTCAACCTCGTGGTGATCAGCGCGGCGATCTCCGCGATCAACAGCGACATCTTCGGCGCGGGCCGGATGATGTTCGGGATGGCGCGCCAGGGCCAGGCGCCGCGCGTGCTGATGACGACGTCGCGGCACGGCGTGCCGTGGGTCACGGTGCTCGTGATGGCGGTTGCGCTGCTCGCCGGCGTGCTGCTCAACTACCTGATGCCGAAGGATGTGTTCCTGATGGTCGCGGCAATCGCGACGTTCGCCACCGTGTGGGTGTGGCTGATGATCCTGCTGTCGCAGGTCGCGATGCGTCGCCGGCTGTCGAACGCCGAAGTCGCGGCGCTGAAGTTCAAGGTGCCGTTGTGGCCGGTCGCGCCGGCACTGACGATCGCGTTCATGGGCTTCGTGATCGTGATGCTCGGCTGGTTCGAGGACACGCGCGTCGCACTGTATGTCGGCGCGGCCTGGCTCGCGCTGCTCGCGCTCGTGTTCTACGCCCGGATTCGCCCGAAGTTTGCGCCTGCGTCACGTTGACGCACGGCTGACCTGCATACGCGGCGCGCCGGCTCTGGCGCCCGCTTCTCCCCCGGCTCCGCGCGGCATCCGCCGCACCAGCAGCCGGGGACTCATCCCCTTCACGTCCCCACCATGTGCGCGGCCCGCCGGGCCGCGCATCGGCACGTCAGTGCGACGCCGCGCTCGCGGCCTCGGCCGGATGGGCCTCGTCGTACGCGTGCTTCTGCGAAATCGCGTTGTACAGGATCGTCCCGATCACGAGCAGCACGGCCACGACGATCAGGATGCTCACGTTGCGGACAGGGTTCTTCTTGCGCTGATCGTTCATGGTCGGGGCGACTCCGTCAAATTCATCGAAGCGGGCATTCTACGCGCTTGCGCGCCCGCTGCGACGCGCCGATTCCGATCCCCATCCTCCGCCTCCTCCCACCCGCAGCAAGCTTTCATTTGATAATCGTTCCCATTTCGATCTAGAATCTCGAGTCTTTCATTTTGTAATGTTTCGGGTCGCTCGGGCGGCAGGCGCGCCCCGAAACGCTCCCATCGTTCATCTGCCCCTTCCGGAGTCTTCATGTCGAATCCGCGCACCCGCCTGCTGCCGCTCGCCGGCGCCCTCGCCCTTGCCGCCGCCGCATTCGCGCCGCTGGCCCATGCGGCCGAGGAAGTCAGCCTGTACACCACCCGCGAACCGAAGCTGATCCAGCCGCTCATCGACGCGTTCACGAAGCAGAGCGGCGTCAAGGTCAACACGGTGTTCGTGAAGGACGGCCTGCTCGAGCGCGTGAAGGCGGAAGGCGCGCAGTCGCCGGCCGACGTGCTGATGACGGTCGACGTCGGCAACCTGCTCGATCTCGTCGACGGCGGGCTCACGCAGCCGGTGCGCTCGAAGACGCTCGACGACGCGATTCCCGCGAACCTGCGCGGCGCGAACGGCGACTGGTACGCGCTGTCGCTGCGCGACCGCGTGCTGTACGTCGAGAAGGACCTGAAGGTCGACGCGTTCCGCTACGAGGATCTCGCCGATCCGAAATGGAAGGGCAAGGTCTGCATCCGCTCGGGCCAGCATCCGTACAACACGGCGCTCGTCGCGGCGATGATCGCGCACGACGGCGAAGCGGCGACCGAGAAGTGGCTGCGCGGCGTGAAGGCGAACCTCGCGCGCAAGGCGACGGGCGGCGACCGCGACGTCGCGCGCGACATCCTCGGCGGCATCTGCGACGTCGGCCTCGCGAACGCCTACTACGTCGGTCACATGAAGAATGCGGAGCCCGGCAGCGATGCGCGCAAGTGGGGCGACGCGATCAAGGTCGTGCGGCCGACGTTCGCGAACGCGAAGAGCGGCGGCACGCACGTGAACATCAGCGGCGCGACGGTCGCGAAGCACGCGCCGCACAAGGCCAACGCGGTGAAACTGCTCGAGTACCTCGTGTCGCCGGAAGCGCAGGCGCTGTATGCGCAGGCGAACTACGAATACCCGGTGCGCGCGAACGTGAAGCTCGACCCGGTGATCGCCAGCTTCGGCACGCTGAAGATCGACCCGCTGCCGCTAGCGGACATCGCGAAGCATCGCAAGCAGGCGAGCCAGCTGGTCGACAAGGTCGGTTTTGACAACTGACGCAACCGCCGCCGGCGCGCGCCGGCCGCCCTGCCGGCCGCGCCTGCTGCCGAGAGCGGGCAGCCTGTGGCTGGTCGCGGCGCTGGCGATCGCCGCGGCGGTCGCCGCGCCGCTTGCGGTGCTCGTGGCCGCCGCGTTCGACGCCGATCTCGCGCACTGGCGCCATCTCGCCGAATTCGTGCTGCCGCAGGCGCTCGTCAATACGTTGCTGCTGCTCGCGGGCGTCGGCGCGATCGTGTCGATCGTCGGCACGGGCTGCGCGTGGCTCGTCACCGCATACGACTTTCCCGGCCGCCGGATGCTCACGTGGGCGCTGCTGCTGCCGCTGGCCGTTCCCACCTACATCGTCGCGTTCGCGTATCTCGACCTGCTGCACCCGATCGGCCCGGTGCAGGGTGCGGTCCGCTGGCTGCTCGGCTTCGACAGCCCGCGCCAGTTCCGCCTGCCCGACCTGCGTTCGCTGCCCGGTGCGATCTTCGTGCTCGGCTTCGTGCTGTATCCCTATGTCTACCTGAGCACGCGTGCGATGTTCGTCACGCAGTCCGCGAGCCTGCTCGAAGCCGCGCGCACGCTCGGCGCGGGCCGCATCGCCACGTTCTGGCGCGTCGTCGTGCCGCTCGCGCGGCCCGCGATCGCGGTCGGCGTGAGCCTCGCGCTGCTCGAAACGCTGAACGATATCGGCGCGTCGGAATTCCTCGGCGTGCAGACGCTGACCGTGTCCGTCTACACGACGTGGATCACGCGCTCCGATCTCGCCGGCGCCGCACAGATCGCGCTCGCGATGCTCGCGATCGTCGTCGGCATGATCGTGCTCGAACGCTACGGGCGCCGCCGCCAGCGCTACGCGCACGGCCGGCGCATGCGGCCGATCGCGCCGCGCCGCCTGACGGGCACGGCCGCATTGGGCGCCGCCGTGCTCGGCTGGCTGCCCGTGCTGCTCGGCTTCGGCGCGCCGGCCGCGTACCTCGCGGTCGAGACGGCCAAACGGCTGCATCTGGTCGGCGGCGTGTCCGAACAACTGATGACGGGGCTCGCGAACACGCTGACGATCGCCACCGCCGCCACCGTCGCGACGCTCGCGTGCGGCCTCGTCGTCGCCTGGGCCGCACGCGCACAACGCGACAGCGCCCGCGCGGGCCCAGCCCGCGTGTGCGCGAGAATCGCGAGCCTCGGCTATGCGGTGCCGGGCACCGTGCTCGCGATCGGCCTGCTGATTCCGTTCGCGGCGGCCGACCGGCTGTTCGGCGCGGTACTCGGCCGCGACGGGCTGCTGCTGATGGGTTCGTCCGCCGCGCTCGTGATCGCCTATACCGTGCGCTTTCTCGCGATCCCGGCCGGCAGTATCGAGGCCGGTCTCGCGCGCATCCCGCCGTCGCTCGAACAGGCGGCGCGCTCGCTCGGCGAGACGGCCGGCGGCACGCTGCGCCGCGTGCACCTGCCGCTGCTGCGGCCCGCGCTCACGACGAGCGCGCTGCTGGTGTTCGTCGACGCGATGAAGGAATTGCCGGCGACGCTGCTGCTGCGTCCGCTGAACTTCGACACGCTCGCGACCTGGCTGTATGCGGAGGCCGCGCGCGGCACCTACGAGGAAGGCGCGGTCGCCGCGCTCGCGATCGTGCTGGCCGGGCTCGTGCCCGTGATCCTGCTCGCCCGCACCCGCCACAAGATCGGAGCCTGACACCGTGAACCTGCTCGAACTCGATGACCTCTGCCTCGCCTACGACACGCCGCACGGCCGCCGCACGGTGGTCGACGGGCTGAGCCTCGCGCTGCCGCGCGGCGACATCGGCTGCCTGCTCGGTGCGTCGGGCTGCGGCAAGACCACCGTGCTGCGCGCGATCGCCGGCTTCGAACCGGTGCGCATGGGACGCATCGTGCTGGACGGCGCGCCCGTCGCGGCGCCGTCGCTCGACGTGCCGCCCGAGCGGCGCCGCATCGGCATGATGTTCCAGGATTACGCGCTGTTCCCGCACCTGAGCGCGGCGGACAACGTCGCGTTCGGCCTGCGGCGCATGCCGAAGGTCGAACGGCGCATGCGCGTCGCGGAGATGCTCGAACTCGTCGGCCTCGCCGATTCCGGCGGCGCGTATCCGCACGAACTGTCGGGCGGCCAGCAGCAGCGCGTCGCCCTCGCGCGTGCGCTCGCGCCGTCGCCGGAACTCCTGCTGCTCGACGAGCCGTTCTCGAATCTCGACGTCGATACGCGCGAGCGGCTCGCGTTCGAGCTGCGCGACATCCTGAAACGCACGGGTCACACCGCGATTCTCGTCACGCACAACCAGGCGGAAGCGTTCGCAATCGCCGACCGGATCGGCGTGATGAAGGACGGCCAGCTCGCGCAATGGGATACGCCGTACGCGCTGCATCACCATCCGGCCAGCTCGTTCGTCGCGGATTTCGTGCGGCGCGACGCACTGGCCGACGAACGCGCGCGCGCGCTGGCGCGCGGCCGCTGAACCCGCGGGCGCGATGTGCGCCCGCGTCGGTTCATTGCCGCGTCATGCCGGCTCGGCAAGATCGCGCACGGGCAGCGCGGTCGAATACTTGATCTGCTCCATCGCGAACGACGAGCTGACGTCGAACAGCGGCACCGCGCGAATCAGCTGCTTGTAGACGCGGTCGTAATCGTCGATGCCGGCCACCACGACGCGCAGCAGGTAATCGGTCTCGCCGCTCATCCGGTACACCTCGACCACTTCCGGCATGTCGCGCACGGCCTGCGTGAAGCGCTGCGCCCATTCCTCGGTGTGCTGGTTCGTGCGGATCGCGACGAACACGGTCGTGCCGACCCCGAGCTTGCGCGGATCGCACAGCGCAACCTGCGCGCGAATCGCGCCGGTTTCCTTGAGCCGCTGCACGCGCTTCCAGCACGGCGTCTGCGACAGGTTCACGCGCTGTGCCAGTTCCGCGATCGGCAGCGTGGCATCCGCCTGCAGCAGCTCCAGCAGCTTGCGATCGATGGCGTCCATTTCTCCAGTCCCTCGTAGATAGAAATTTATTCTATTCATCCTGCACAACGGGGAACAATATGGAAACGGCTGCGCCGCGTCGACCGGTATAAATACCGATCCGGTACGCGCGCGGGGCGAGCGAATCCGCCGGACACGGCACGCGCCAAATGAAACAGGCGATCCCGCCCGTGAAGGTGGAATCGCCTCGCGTTCCTGCAGGTCGCGGCCGGCGCGGCACCTACGCGCCACCGGCCAGCACACCGCTCAATACGCGACCGTCGCGAGCTCGCGCACGAAGCTGCCTTGCTCGAGCGCGTCGACGAACGCGACCGCGTAGTCTTCCGCCGAGATCTTGCTGTTGCCCTGCGCGTCCGCGATCAGCTTGCCGACGCCCGTGCGGAACGTGCCCGTGCGCTCGCCCGGGGCGATCAGTGCGGCCGGTGCGAAGAACGTCCAGTCGAGATCGCCGACCGTCTTCAGGTAGTCGAGCGCGTCGCGGTGCGCGAGCGCGACCGCCTTGTACGCTTCCGGGAACCCTTCGCTGTCGACGAGCTGCTTGCCGGGTGCGACTTCGAGCGAGCCGGCGCCACCCACCACCACGAGCCGCTTCAGCCCCGCCTGGCGCGTGCCGGCGACCAGCGCCTTCGCGGCTGCGACGACCTTCGCCGCGTCGTCCTGCTTCGGACCATATGCGCTCGCGACGACGTCATGGCCCGGCAGCGCGGCCGCAATGCTGGCCGCGTCGAACAGGTCGGCCGCCTTCGCGGTGATGCCTTCGCCGGCCGCACCGGGATTGCGCGACAGCGCGGTCACGCGATGGCCGCGTCGTGCGGCTTCAGCAGCGATGCGCGAGCCGATCGTGCCGGTAGCGCCGAACAGCGCGATGTTCAAAGTACGTTGCGTCATATCGATTCTCCAGTAAGAAAAATATGTAACCCATTTAATTACATATAAGACCGAAAAAAACGGGGCAAAGCCCCCGTTGCGCCGGCCGCCGCGCCTCTCGCGCCGCCCGGCTTCCTGCCCTGCCTGCCGCCGGTCACCCGCCGGCGCGCGCCGCGTGTTGCGTACGCTGCTCCAGATCCAGCACGTCGGCCGTCACATCAGCCAGCGTGCGCGTGCCAAGCGATGCTTCCATCGCACGCTGCGCGTCGCCGATGTAGTCGGTCAGCGCGCCCTGGATGTGCCGCCCGACGAGACACGCGGGATTCGGCGCCTCGCGGTGCAGCGCAAACAGTTGCGCATCGTCGACCGCGCGATACACGTCGAGCAGCGTGATCGCGCCGGGCTCGCGCGCCAGCAGCGCACCGCCGCCCGCGCCCAGTTGCGACGTGGTCAGCCCTGCGGCCGCCAGCATCGACAACAACCGGCGGATCAGCGCCGGATTCGTGTTCACGCTGCCCGCGATGATATCGGACGACAGCGGCACGCCCTCCTGCATCGACAGCAAGGCAAGCACGTGAACGGCAAACGCGAACCGGCTGCTGGTATTCATTCCTCACTCACTTGACGGCGCCGGCTCATCCCGCAGCCGGCGACATGTGTAACTATCATAATTACATTTAGCGGATCATGCAAGCCTGCGTCACTCTCCGCTCGCGGGCTTCGCGCCCGACGCATTCTGCTGGCTCCACTGCTGGAGCTTCTTGCCGGCTTCGGCGATCTTCGCGCCGGCTTCGGAAGCCGCATGCGCGACGACCGCGGAAGCAGCCGCGTCGATCTGCGCCTGCGCGGCGGACGCGAGGCCGCTCGCGGACAGCGGCGGCACGGCCGATGCCGCGGACGCGATGCCGGCCTTCGCGGCGTTGATCTGCTGGTTGACCGTGCTTGCCATCTGGTCAAGCGCCTTGGCCGCATTGTTCGCGGCATCGGCGGCCGCGCTGGCGGCCGTATCGGGTTGCGTGACCGGCGCACCGGACTTCTCGCAGCCCGCGAGCAACAGCAGCGCACCGGCGGCCACGGCCGCCAGTACGGACCCGGGCACGCGACGCGCCCGCGAAGTCTTCATGTTCATCAGCAATCTCCGGCCGCGCGGCGCGCGGCCTCGTGGTTGGACCGACGTCGATGATACCGCCTGTGGAACAGGGCCAATCACGCACCGCCATTAAAAATGGCTTTCAATTTCGGACTCGTCTGATTTAATCGCACACGCGAGGACACTAAAGTGGGCACGCTTCAATCCGCTTCGGACGTGCCCCCTTTTTCTCATGGATTTCCTCGTCGACTGGTTCATCGCCCTGGCCGCCGTGCTCGCCGCCACCCTGTTCCTGTGCCTGCGCCCGCCGTCTGCACGCCGCCTGGCCGCATCCGGGCGCCCGCGCCGCGTCGCGTCCGCGCGCCTGCTCACGCAGGCCGTGATCGGCTTCTGGACGGCCGCGCTGATCGTCACGGAAGGCATCCTCGGCCCCACCGCCGACGGCCAGTCGCTTGCGGGTTTCGCGGCGCTCGCGTTTGCCGCGCTCGGGCTGACCACCGTCGCCGCCTACTGGTCGGCGTGCGCGCTGCGGCTGCGCCGGCCGCCCCTGCTGTTCCCGCGCCACTGACGCGCCGGAACGGTGCGCAGCAACGCCGCCATCGCGCACCATCACGCATCACGCCGCACCAATCGGCACATCACACGCACCAGTTCCGCACGTGCCGCACCACACGCGTGCACCGGGCATCGAACCCGCCCTGCAGCGGCCGCGCCCCCTTCCCGTGCACGATTCACCGGAATGCCGCACCACGCGGTGTCGAAGCACCAACTCAACGCAGCCGCTCACCAAGTTGGCTCGATACTTGCGTTCCTTGCCCGTTTTTTGCGCAAGGAAGCCACGGCATGGATGGTCTGAAATCCGGCGTCGACACACTGTTCCTGTTGATCGGCGCCGTCATGGTGCTCGCGATGCACGCGGGCTTTGCATTTCTCGAACTCGGCACGGTCCGCAAGAAGAACCAGGTCAACGCGCTCGTGAAGATCCTGGTCGACTTCTCGGTGTCGACGCTCGCGTATTTCTTCATCGGCTACACGATCGCGTACGGCGTCGAGTTCTTCGACGATATCGGCACGCTGTCGCAGCACAGCGGCTACGCGCTGGTGCGCTTCTTCTTCCTGCTGACCTTCGCGGCGGCGATCCCCGCGATCGTGTCGGGCGGCATCGCCGAGCGTGCGAAGTTCAATCCGCAGCTCGTCGCGACGCTGATCATCGTCGGCTTCATCTATCCGTTCTTCGAAGGGATCGCCTGGAACAACCGCTTCGGCGTGCAGGCCTGGCTCACGCACGCGTTCGGTGCGCCGTTTCACGATTTCGCGGGCTCCGTCGTCGTGCACGCGTTCGGCGGCTGGGTCGCGCTGCCGGCCGTGCTGCTGCTCGGCGCGCGCCACGGCCGCTATGCGAAGGACGGCCGGATCGCCGCGCACCCGCCGTCGAACATCCCGTTCCTCGCGCTCGGCGCGTGGGTGCTCGCGGTCGGCTGGTTCGGCTTCAACGTGATGAGCGCGCAGACGCTCGACAAGATCAGCGGCCTCGTCGCCGTGAACTCGCTGATGGCGATGGTCGGCGGCACGCTCGCCGCGTGGATGGCCGGCCGCAACGACCCGGGCTTCACGTACAACGGGCCGCTCGCGGGCCTCGTCGCGGTGTGCGCGGGCTCCGACGTGATGCACCCGATCGGCGCGCTCGTCACGGGCGCCGCCGCCGGCGCGCTGTTCGTCGCGATGTTCACCTGCGTCCAGAACAAGTGGCGCATCGACGACGTGCTCGGCGTGTGGCCGCTGCACGGCATGTGCGGCGCGCTCGGCGGCCTCGCGGCCGGCGTGTTCGGCCTGCCCGCGCTCGGCGGTCTCGGCGGCGTGTCGTTCATGTCGCAGCTCGTCGGCACGCTCGGCGGCATCGCGATCGCGACCGCGGGCGGCACGCTCGTCTACGGCGCGCTGAAAGCGACCGTCGGGCTGCGCCTCGACCGCGAAGCCGAGTTCGACGGCGCGGACCTGTCGATCCACCGGATCTCGGCGACCCCCGAACGCGATTGAGCGCCTGACGAACGCCCGACACATCATTACGTTTTCAATTCAAAAAACTTTCATCGAGCATCCTTACACTTCCGTCCAGTTTTCAATTTGCCTTCGCCAAGCTTGCCGAGCACCTGCTTCGCGAAGGCCATTCTTCCAACAACTGAAACTGGACTCCACATGCCCGCGTTGCCCAATGCTGCCCGTCGTCAGGCCCTGAAGATCCTCGCCGGTGCGCCGATGCTTCCCCTTTCCGGCCTCGCGCTGCCGGCCCTGCTGACGGGTTGCGGCGGCGACGACAATCCGGCGTCGACGCCGGCCCCGGTCGCTGCTGCGTACACGTCGGCGACGTTCTCGGCGATGGCCGCGCCTTCGCTCGACAACGCGGCCGCGATGGCCACGACGACGGTCGGCTCGACGCTGTCGGTGTCGTTCTCGGACGGCTCCGCGCGCAACTTCAAGCTGGCGTACCGGCCGTTCTTCGTGACGGGCGACATGGTGCCGGACGGCAAGGGCGGCACGACGCTCGCGGGCGGCTACTACGACATCAACAACCAGCCGATCATCGATCGCTCGGTTGCCGGCAAGGAGCGCCAGTTCTATTCCGACTGCCCGGACGGCAGCTCGCTGCTGACGCTGAAGAACGCAAACGTGCCCGGCGTGAAGGGCAACACCGTGTTCGCCGTCGTGCAGTTCGAATACACGACGCGCGACCAGGCCAGCGCATCGCAGTACGGCCAGCTGCCGTCGCCGATCGCGGTGCTGACGCTCGACCAGGATCCGGCCAACGGCGCGCTGAAGGTCGTCAAGTACCACAACGTCGACACGTCGAAGGCGCACGGCCTGTGGATCACGTGCGGCGCGAGCCTGTCGCCGTGGGGCACGCACCTGTCGAGCGAGGAGTACGAGCCGGACGCGACGAAGGTCGCGACCGACGCGCAGTTCAAGGCGTTCAGCAAGAACACGTTCGGCGACGAGACGAAGGCGAACCCCTACCACTACGGCCACCTGCCCGAGATCACCGTGAATCCGGACGGCACGGGCACCGTGAAGAAGCACTACTGCCTCGGCCGCATCTCGCACGAGCTGATCCAGGTGATGCCGGACCAGCGCACCGTGATGATGGGTGACGACGCAACCAACGGCGGCCTGTTCATGTTCGTCGCCGACAAGGCGGCCGACCTGTCGGCCGGCACGCTGTACGTCGCGAAGTGGACGCAGACGTCGTCCGCCGGCGCGGGCACCGCGACGCTCACGTGGATCAGGATCGGCCACGCAACGAGCAGCGAGATCGAAGCGCTCGCGAACACGCTGAAGGCGTCGGACATCATGGACCTGACGACCACCGACCCGAACGATGCGAGCTACGCGAAGATCCACTTCGGCGGCAAGTTCAACTGGATGCGCGTGAAGCCGGGGATGGAAAAGGCGGCCGCGTTCCTCGAGACGCACCGCTATGCGGCGCTGCTCGGCGGCAGCATGGGCTTCACGAAGCTCGAAGGCACGACCGTGAACGCGAAGGACAAGATCGTCTACACGGCGATGTCGCGGATCGAGACGTCGATGGTCAAGGGCAATGCGGTGTCGCGCGACGTCGCGGTCGACAAGAAGATCGCCGCGGGCGCCGTCTATGCACTGAACCTGAAGGGCAGCCAGCGCGACACGACGGGCAGCGCGATCGACAGCGAATGGGTGCCGGTCGACATGGGCGCGCCGGCCGCGCTCGTCGGCGAGGATCTCGCCGCGGCCGATGGCCTCGGCAACCTCGCGAACCCGGACAAGATCGCGAACCCGGACAACCTGAAGTTCTCCGAAAAGCTGCGCACGCTCTTCATCGGCGAAGACTCGGGCATGCACGTGAACAACTTCCTGTGGGCCTACAACGTCGACACGAAGTCGCTGGTGCGCGTGCTGTCGTGCCCGGCCGGCGCCGAATCGACGGGCCTGCACGCGGTCGACGAGATCAACGGCTGGACCTACATCATGAGCAACTTCCAGCACGCGGGCGACTGGGAATCGCCGCTGCACGACAAGGTCAAGCCGACGCTCGATCCGCTCGTGCGCGCGAACTTCAAGGACCGCTTCGGCGCCAGCGTCGGCTACCTGACCGCCGAGCAGACCAGCATCAAGCTCGCGAAGGCCTGACCGGGCCACGCGAGGAGGGCCTGCCCGTTTGGCCGGGCCCGCCGTTCTTCATCACCGTTCATTCGTCGGCGCTCCACGCCGTTTGATGCGCGATGCCCAATGCGGGTATCGCGCTTTTTTTTTGCGCATGCGAATCGCACAAAGCGCGCGCGCAAACAGACACCGCCCGCGTTCAAACAGGGGGTTTCGACGATCGGGGGATAATGCGGGCCTGACTCGTCCGGGCGGACGAGCGGAAAGACGGGCAAAAAAAAGCGCCACGGAGACCGTGGCGCTAAAAAAGTTCTAGCCATTCCGAGGGCCGTGCTAGAACCTGAGAGACTGCGCGAAACATCGTTGCCGGTTAAACTCTTGAAACGATGTTTCGAAAACGTGAGACATTCTTTCCGTTTCCGCCCGACAAGTCAAGCGGTATTTGCACCGGTTCATGCACTTTCTGGCAACGCTCATTTGAGCGTTTTCCTAATAAACCAAGGGTGAACCCGTAAAATCTCATCCAATGACCGGTTTGCCAGCAGAACATGCATCCTTTGACAATAGTCCTACAATACCAACAAAATTGAAATCGAGTTTCGGAATTAGAGAGAATCCCTCGTGTCGACAACTGTAACCCCTCCCGCGTCGCGGGACCGTGAATCGTCGCCCGACGAGATCACCGCCCTCGCCCGCGGCCTCGCCGTGCTGCGCCGCATCGCGGCGGCTGATGCGCCCGTCAGCAACCGCGAGCTGACCGAACTGACCGGCATCCCGAAGCCGACCGTCTCGCGCATCACCGCGACGCTCGTCAGCGCCGGCTTCCTGTTCCAGTTGCCCGACAGCGAGCGCTTCGTGCTCACCGCGTCGGTGCTCGAACTGAGCCACGGCTTCCTGCGCAACTTCGACATCCGCGCGCGCTCACGGCCGTTCATGATCGAGCTGGCCGAACGCACGTCGCTGTCCGTGCACCTCGCGGTGCGCGACTGGCTCGACATGGTCGCGATCGACGTGATCCGGCCGCGTTCGGCCGTGCTCGTCACGCGCCTCGAAATCGGCTCGCGGATGGACATCGCGCGCACCGCGGTAGGCCGCGCGTATCTCGCCGCGCTCGAGGACGACGAGCGCCGCCTGCTGCTCGAGTCGCTGCGCACCACGGCGGGCGACGACTGGCCGCATGTATCGGCACGCCTGAACCCCGCGCTGGACGATGCGATGCGCGACGGCCACGCGATCGCGATCGGCGAATGGCGCGAAGGCCTGAATGCCGTCGCGGCCGGTTTCGTCGGCCCGTCGGGCCAGCGCTATTCGGTGAATTGCGGTGGCGCGTCGCACCAGTGCCCGCCCGAATGGCTGAACGAACACGTGGTGCCCGCGCTGCACGAATGCATCGCGAAAATCACGCGCGAAATCGGCGGCGCACCGGCCCGGCGCATCGCCGTGTAATCGTTTCGTCATCGTCCTGTCGCGTTCTGTAACGACCGTAACCCGATGAAAGATAGACCACTGGACTGTAACGGGGACGGGACGTAGGATCATGCCCATCGTCGCGCCGCATTCGCGGTGCGCACCGCTCTTTTCCCGCGCAGGCCGGCGGGGCCCCGGACCGAGCCGGGCGCCCCCTCCCGGCACCGCTCGCCCACGCGCAGCCCAGCAGTCCGATTTCCGGCACGCCGCGCCGTCTTCCTGACAGATCACGATGGATAACGAACAAAAGCCCACGCCTCCTTCGAAAGACCCCGCGTCCCCCGCCGCGCGGCGCCCGCGCCGCACGCTGATGGCCGGCGCGCTCGCGGTCGTCGTCATCGGCGGCCTGCTGTGGTGGCACCCGTGGAACCGCACGCCGGCAACCGGCACTGCCGCGAGCGGCGCGGGCGCAAGCGCGACCGGTGCTGCCGGCGGCCACCGCGGTCGCGGCGGCCCCGCCGCAATGGCGAACATTCCGCAGCCCGTGCAGGTCGCGACCGCGACGCAGGGTGAAATGCCGATCGTGCTGTCCGCGCTCGGCACCGTCACGCCGCTCGCGAACGTGACGGTCAAGACGCAGTTGTCCGGCTACCTGCAATCGGTGGCGTTCCAGGAAGGCCAGATCGTCAAGAAGGGCGACGTGCTCGCACAGATCGACCCGCGCCCGTACCAGGTGTCGCTCGAGAACGCCGAAGGCACGCACGCGCGCGACTCCGCGTTGCTCGCAACGGCCCGCCTCGATCTGAAGCGCTACCAGACGCTGCTGTCGCAGGACTCGATCGCGTCGCAGACCGTCGATACGCAGGCGTCACTCGTCAAGCAATACGAAGGGGCGGTGAAGACCGACCAGGCCGCGATCGATTCCGCGAAGCTGAACCTCACGTATGCGCGCATCACCGCGCCGGTGTCGGGCCGCGTCGGCCTGCGCCAGGTCGACCCCGGCAACTACGTGACGCCGGGCGATGCCAACGGCCTCGTCGTGATCACGCAGCTGCAGCCGATGAGCGTGATCTTCACGACATCGGAAGACAACCTGCCGCAGATCCTCAAGCAGGTGAACGCGGGCCAGAAGCTGTCGGTCACCGCGTACAACCGCAACAACACGGTGCCGCTCGAGACGGGCTCGCTCGCGACGCTCGACAACCAGATCGACACGAGCACCGGCACCGTCAAGCTGCGCGCGAACTTCGATAACAAGGAAGGCATGCTGTTCCCGAATCAGTTCGTGAACACGCGCCTGCTCGTCGACGTGCTGCGCAACGCGACGATCGTGCCGACCTCGGCCGTGCTGACCGGCTCGATCGGCCAGTTCGTCTACGTCGTGAAATCCGACAACACGGTGACGGTGCGCAAGGTCGCGATCGGCCCGGTCGACGGCGAACGCACGAGCATCGTCAGCGGCGTCGCACTCGGCGAGCGCGTGGTGACCGACGGCTCCGACCGCCTGCGCGAAGGCGCGACGATCTCGATCCCGGCCGACAAGCCGAAAGGCGCGTCGGGCACGCGCGGCGCCGCTGCGGCGTCGGGGGCATCGGGCGCCGGCGGCCATCGCGGCGAACACAAGCACGGCGCGTCGCAGGCAGCGGCCTCCGCGGCCCAGTAACGCGCGGGCCGCTCGATGAATCCATCCCGCCTCTTCATTCTCCGGCCGGTCGGCACCGCCCTCCTGATGGCGGCGATCATGCTGGCCGGTCTCGTCGCGCTGCGCTTCCTGCCGCTCGCCGCGCTGCCGGAAGTCGACTATCCGACGATCCAGGTCCAGACCTTCTACCCGGGCGCGAGCCCGGAGGTGATGACCTCGTCGGTCACCGCACCGCTCGAACGGCAGTTCGGGCAGATGCCGTCGCTGAACCAGATGTCGTCGCAAAGCTCGGCCGGCTCGTCCGTGATCACGCTGCAGTTCTCGCTCGACCTGCCGCTCGACATCGCCGAACAGGAAGTACAGGCCGCGATCAACGCGGCCGGCAACCTGCTGCCGTCGGACCTCCCTGCCCCGCCGATCTACGCGAAGGTCAACCCGGCCGACGCGCCGGTGCTGACGCTCGCGGTCACGTCGAAGACGCTGCCGCTCACGCAGGTGCAGGATCTCGCCGACACGCGCCTCGCGATGAAGATCTCGCAGATCGCGGGCGTCGGCCTCGTCAGCCTGTCGGGCGGCAACCGCCCGGCCGTGCGGATCCAGGCGAACCCGACCGCGCTCGCGCAATACGGGATGAACCTCGACGACCTGCGCACGACGATCTCGAACCTGAACGTGAACACGCCGAAGGGCAACTTCGACGGCCCGACGCGCGCGTACACGATCAACGCGAACGACCAGCTCACGAGCGCCGACCAGTACAACAGCGCGGTCGTCGCGTACAAGAACGGCCGCCCGGTGATGCTCACCGACGTCGCGACGGTGGTCGCCGGCTCCGAAAACACCAAGCTCGGCGCGTGGGTGAACAAGGAGCCCGCGATCATCCTGAACGTGCAGCGCCAGCCGGGCGCGAACGTGATCCAGACGGTCGACGCGATCAAGGCGCAGCTGCCGAAGCTGCAGGAAACGCTGCCGGCCGCGCTCGACGTGCAGATCGTCACCGACCGCACGACGATGATCCGTGCCGCCGTGCGCGACGTGCAGTTCGAACTGCTGCTCGCGGTCGGGCTGGTCGTGCTGGTGATGTACCTGTTCCTCGCGAACATCTACGCGACGATCATCCCGAGCCTGTCGGTGCCGCTGTCGCTGATCGGCACGCTCGCGGTGATGTACATGGCCGGCTTCTCGCTGAACAACCTGTCACTGATGGCGCTCACCATCGCGACCGGCTTCGTCGTCGACGACGCGATCGTGATGATCGAGAACATCGCGCGCTACGTCGAGGAAGGCGAAACGGGGCTCGAGGCCGCGCTGAAGGGCTCGAAGCAGATCGGCTTCACGATCATCTCGCTGACGGTGTCGCTGATCGCGGTGCTGATCCCGCTGCTGTTCATGGGCGACGTGGTCGGGCGCCTGTTCCATGAATTCGCGATCACGCTCGCGGTAACGATCGTGATCTCGGCGATCGTGTCGCTCACGCTCGTGCCGATGATGTGCGCGAAGCTGCTGCGCCATTCGCCGCCGCCCGAAAGCCATCGCTTCGAAGCGCGCGTGCACCAGGCGATCGACTGGGTGATCGCGCGCTACGCGGTCGCGCTCGAATGGGTGCTGAACCGCCAGCGCTCGACGCTCGTCGTCGCGCTGCTGACGCTCGCGCTGACGGGCCTGCTGTACGTCTACGTGCCGAAGGGCTTCTTCCCCGCGCAGGACACCGGCGTGATCCAGGCGATCACGCAGGCGCCGCAGTCGATCTCGTACGGTGCGATGGCCGAACGCCAGCAGGCGCTCGCGGCCGAGATCCTGAAGGATCCGAACGTCGAGAGCCTGACGTCGTTCATCGGCGTCGACGGCAGCAACATCACGCTGAACAGCGGCCGGATGCTGATCAACCTGAAGGCACGCGACGACCGTTCCGAAACGGCCGCGCAGATCATCCGCGACCTGCAGCACCGTGTGTCGAACATCACCGGCATCTCGCTGTTCATGCAGTCGGTGCAGGACCTGACGATCGACTCGACCGTCAGCCCGACGCAGTACCAGTTCATGCTGACGAGCCCGAACTCGGAGGAATTCTCGACCTGGGTGCCGAAGCTCGTCGCGCGGCTGCAGCAGGAGCCGTCGCTCGCCGACGTCGCGACCGATCTGCAGAGCAACGGCCAGTCCGTCTACATCGAGATCGATCGCGCGAGTGCCGCGCGCTTCGGCATCACGCCGGCGACCGTCGACAACGCGCTGTACGACGCATTCGGCCAGCGCATCGTGTCGACGATCTTCACGCAGTCGAACCAGTACCGCGTGATTCTCGAATCCGAGCCGAAGGAGCAGCACTACGCGCAATCGCTGAACGACATCTACCTGCCGTCGGCCGGCGGCGGCCAGGTGCCGCTGTCGTCGATCGCGTCGTTCCACGAGCGGCCGTCGCCGCTCTTGGTCGCGCACCTGTCGCAGTTCCCGTCCACCACCATCTCGTTCAACCTCGCGGCAGGCGCGTCGCTCGGCGAGGCGGTCAAGGCGATCGACGCCGCCGAGAAGGACATCGGGCTGCCCGGGTCGTTCCAGACGCGCTTCCAGGGCGCGGCGCTCGCGTTCCAGGCATCGCTGTCGAACCAGCTGTTCCTGATCCTCGCCGCGGTCATCACGATGTACATCGTGCTCGGCGTGCTGTACGAGAGCTACATCCACCCGATCACGATCCTGTCGACGCTGCCGTCGGCCGGCGTCGGCGCGCTGCTCGCGCTGATCGTCACCGGGCACGACCTCGACATCATCGGGATCATCGGCATCGTGCTGTTGATCGGTATCGTGAAGAAAAACGCGATCATGATGATCGACTTCGCGCTCGAGGCCGAGCGCGTCGAAGGCAAGCCGCCGCGCGAGGCGATCTACCAGGCGTGCCTGCTGCGCTTCCGGCCGATCCTGATGACGACGCTCGCCGCGCTGCTCGGCGCGGTGCCGCTGATCGTCGGCTCCGGCGCGGGCTCCGAGCTGCGCCAGCCGCTCGGGATCGCGATCGCCGGCGGCCTGATCGTGTCGCAGGTGCTGACGCTGTTCACGACGCCCGTGATCTACCTCGGCTTCGACTCGCTCGCGCGCCGCGTGCGCGGCTGGTTCGAACGCCACGGCCCGCAAGCCGGCACGCGCACGGATGCGTAAGCGATGAACCTGTCGCGCCCCTTCATCACCCGCCCCGTCGCGACGACGCTGCTCGCGATCGGCGTCGCGCTCGCGGGCCTGTTCGCGTTCGTCAAGCTGCCGGTGTCGCCGCTGCCGCAGGTCGACTTCCCGACGATCTCGGTGCAGGCGTCGCTGCCCGGCGCGAGCCCCGAGACCGTCGCGACCAGCGTGACGAGCCCGCTCGAACGGCACCTCGGCTCGATCGCGGACGTCTCCGAAATGACGTCGACGAGCACGGTCGGCAACGCGCGGATCATCCTGCAGTTCGGCCTGAACCGCGACATCGACGGCGCCGCACGCGACGTGCAGGCCGCGATCAACGCGGCCCGCGCCGACCTGCCCGCCGCGCTGAAGAGCAACCCGACCTACCGCAAGGTCAACCCGGCCGACTCGCCGATCATGATCGTGTCGCTGACGTCGGAGACCTCGTCGCCCGCGAAGCTGTACGACTCCGCGTCGACGGTGCTGCAACAGTCGCTGTCGCAGATCGACGGGATCGGCCAGGTGACGGTGAGCGGCTCCGCGAACCCGGCCGTGCGGGTCGAGCTCGAGCCGCAAGCGCTGTTCCATTACGGAATCGGCCTCGAGGACGTGCGCGCCGCGTTGGCGTCCGCGAACGCCAACGCGCCGAAGGGCGCGATCGAGTTCGGCCCGCAGCACTACCAGCTGTATACGAACGACCAGGCGTCCGAGGCGTCGCAGTATCGCGACCTCGTCGTCGCGTACCGCAACGGCGCAGCCGTGCGGCTGTCCGACCTGTCCGACGTCGTCGATTCGGTCGAGGATCTCCGCAACCTCGGCCTGTCGAACGGCAAGCGCGCGGTGCTCGTGATCCTCTACCGCTCCCCCGGCGCGAACATCATCGACACGATCGACCGCGTGCGCGCGGCGCTGCCGCAGCTCACCGCGTCGTTGCCGGCCGACATCACGGTCACGCCGGTGCTCGACCGTTCGACCACCATCCGCGCGTCGCTGAAGGACACCGAGCACACGCTGCTGATCGCGGTGAGCCTTGTCGTGATGGTCGTGTTCCTGTTCCTGCGCAACTGGCGCGCGACGCTGATCCCGAGCGTCGCGGTGCCGATCTCGATCATCGGCACGTTCGGCGCGATGTACCTGCTCGGCTTCTCGATCGACAACCTGTCGCTGATGGCGCTGATCGTTGCGACCGGCTTCGTCGTCGACGATGCGATCGTCGTGCTCGAGAACATCTCGCGGCATATCGAGAACGGCAAGTCGCGCATGCAGGCCGCGTTCGACGGTGCGCGCGAGGTCGGCTTCACCGTGCTGTCGATGAGCATTTCGCTCGTCGCGGTGTTCCTGCCGATCCTGCTGATGGGCGGCATCGTCGGGCGCCTGTTCCGCGAGTTCGCGCTGACGCTGTCGCTCGCGATCGCCGTGTCGCTCGCGGTGTCGCTCACGGTCACGCCGATGATGTGCGCGCGCCTGCTGCCCGAGTCGCACGAACCGCAGAGCGAAGGCCGCTTCGCGCGATTCCTGGAACGCTGTTTCACCCGCATGCAGCGCGGCTACGAGCGCTCGCTGTCGTGGGCGCTGCGCCGGCCCCTGCTGATCCTGCTGACGCTGTTCGCGACGGTCGGGCTGAACGTCTACCTGTACATCGTCGTGCCGAAGGGCTTCTTCCCGCAGCAGGACACCGGGCTGATGATCGGCGGCATCCAGGCCGACCAGTCGACGTCGTTCCAGGCGATGAAGCTGAAGTTCTCCGAGATGATGCGGATCGTGCAGAGCAACCCGAACGTGAAGAGCGTCGCGGGCTTCACCGGCGGCACGCAGACCAACTCGGGCTTCATGTTCGTCACGCTGAAGGATCGCACCGAGCGCAAGCTGTCGGCCGACCAGGTGATCCAGCAGCTGCGTCCGCCGCTGGCGGACGTCGCGGGTGCGCGCACGTTCCTGCAGGCGGCGCAGGACATCCGCGTCGGCGGCCGGCAGAGCAACGCGCAGTACCAGTTCACGCTGCTCGGCGATTCGAGCACCGACCTGTACAAGTGGGGGCCGATCCTGACCGAGGCGCTGCAGAAGCGCCCCGAGCTGACCGACGTGAACTCCGACCAGCAGCAAGGCGGCCTCGAGGCGATGGTGACGATCGACCGCGCGACGGCCGCACGGTTCGGCATCAAGCCCGCGCAGATCGACAACACGCTGTACGACGCATTCGGCCAGCGCCAGGTCTCGACGATCTACAACCCGCTGAACCAGTACCACGTGGTGATGGAAGTCGCGCCGAAATACTGGCAGAGCCCCGAGATGCTGAACCAGGTGTGGGTCAGCACGTCGGGCGGCAGCGCGAACGGCTCGCAGACCACCAACGCGGCCGCCGGCACCTACGTCGCGACGTCGGCCGGCACGTCGAGCGCCGGCACGGCCACGCAGAGCGCCGCGGCGATCGCGTCCGACTCCGCGCGCAACCAGGCGCTCAACTCGATCGCGGCGAGCGGCAAGTCGAGCGCGTCGTCGGGTGCGTCGGTGTCGACGTCGAAGTCGACGATGATCCCGCTGTCGGCAATCGCGACGTTCGGGCCGAGCACGACGCCGCTGTCGGTCAACCACCAGGGGCTGTTCGTCGCGACGACGATCTCGTTCAACCTGCCGCCCGGCGTGTCGCTGTCGCAGGCGACGCAGGTGATCTACCAGACGATGGCGCAGCTCGGCGTCCCGCCGACCATCGTCGGCAGCTTCCAGGGCACCGCGCAGGCGTTCCAGCAGTCGATGAACGACCAGCCGATCCTGATCCTCGCGGCGCTGCTGGCCGTCTATATCGTGCTCGGGATCCTGTACGAGAGCTACATCCACCCGATCACGATCCTGTCGACGCTGCCGTCGGCCGGCGTCGGCGCGCTGCTGGCGCTGCTGCTGTTCAAGACCGAGTTCAGCATCATTGCGCTGATCGGCGTGATCCTGCTGATCGGTATCGTGAAGAAGAACGCGATCATGATGGTCGACTTCGCGATCGACCAGACGCGCAACAACCACAAGTCGTCGTTCGACGCGATCCACGAGGCGTGCCTGCTGCGCTTCCGCCCGATCATGATGACGACGATGGCCGCGCTGCTCGGTGCGCTGCCGCTCGCGTTCGGCAGCGGCGACGGCGCCGAGCTGCGTGCGCCGCTCGGGATCGCGATCGCCGGCGGCCTGATCGTGTCGCAGGTGCTGACGCTCTATACGACGCCGGTCGTCTACCTGTACATGGACCGGTTCCGCGTGTGGGGCGAGAAACGCCGCAACCGCCGCGGGAATTCCGGCGGGCCGGCCGTCGCCGGGGAGTGATGAAAGCGGCCGCCCTCGGGCGGCCGTTTTTTCGCGCTTGAACCGCAGCGACGATCGGCTATCGTGAGTCCATGCCCACCGCGGGGCCCTTCACGGGGACACACCATGAACGTCCAGCTCAACCATACGATCGTCTGGTGCCGCGACAAGCGCGCGTCGAGCCGCTTCCTCACCGAGCTGCTGGAACTCCCGCCGCCGACGCCGTTCGGCGCGATGCTGGTCGTCCCGCTCGGCAACGGCGTATCGCTCGATTTTTACGAACAGCCGGGAGAGATCGCGTCGCAGCATTACGCGTTCCTGCTCGACGAAGCAGGCTTCGATCGCGTGCTCGCGCGCATTCGCGAGCGCGGGCTGCCGCACTGGGCCGATCCGGCGAAGCGGCAACCCGGTGACATCTACCGCCACAACGGCGGCCGCGGCGTGTATTTCGACGATCCGGACGGCCACTTCCTCGAAGTGATGACGCAGCCTTATGCGCTGAACGGCTAGTTCGACGGGCCGGCGTTGCACCGCCCGGTATCGTGGCGCGGATGCCGTCCCGCTCGGGACGGCATCCGGCCGACCGACGTTACTCGGCAGCGTCCGCCGCCGTCTTGCGCGGACGACGCGCGCGCGGTGCGGCCTTGCGGGCCGGCTTCTTCGGCTTGGCAGCGGCCGGCGCTTCCGCCACCGCTTCGACCGGCGCCGCGTCGTGCGACGGCTGGGCGGCGGCACGCTCGCCACCGGCATCGCCTGCCGCCGGCCCGGCGTGCGTCACCGTCACATGCCGCTCGTCGCCCTGCTCCGCGTCGCGATGCGCGTCGTCGGCATGCTTGCCGTGCGCGTGCTTGTCGCCGCCGTGCTTCGCCCCGTCGTGGATCGCGTCTTCGGTCTTCCCGGTCGCGTGACGGCCAGCGCTCTTCGCGGCGGCGCCCTTCTTCGCGCCTGCCTTCTTCGCCGCGGTCTTGCGCGCGCGCTTGCGGCCATCCTTCGCATCGCCATGCGCGTCGGCCACTTCGGCCGCTTCGGCCGTTTCCGCCGGCGACGTCATCGGTGCCACCTCGGCAACCTCAGCCACTTCCGCGTCGTCCGCTTCGACCTGCACGCTTTCGTGCACGACCGCTTCCGCCCGCTGCCCGCGACGTTGCGCATTGCGCCCGGCCCGCGCCGGCTCGGCCGCACGCGTACCGTGGTGCGCGCCGCCGTGCCCGCCGCCCTCACCGCCCGCCGCGACGTGCTCCGCAGCCGCCGACTGGCGTGCCCGCGACACGAACGCGCCCGACTTGTCGTCACGCCCCACTTCGAGCAGGCCGCGCGCCTGCGCTTCGTCGAGCAGGTTGCCGAACGCGCGGAATCCGTAGTACGACTCGTTGAAATCCGGCTTGCGACGCTTGATCGCGCTCTTGAGCACCGACGCCCAGATCTTGCCGACGTCGTCCCGCTCCGACGCGAGCGCGTCGAACGTCTCGACCGCCAGCGCGATCGCCTCGGCCTTGCGCGCGTCCATGTCGTGCTTGCGCGACGGCTCGTCCGGCCGCTTCGCGCCGCCGTTGCCCGCGCGCTGCTGCTGTTCGCGCTTCGCGAGCGCGCGCTGCTGCTCGCGCACCAGATCGTCGTAGAAAATGAATTCGTCGCAGTTCGCGACCAGCAGGTCCGACGTCGATTTCTTCACACCGACGCCGATCACCTTCTTCGCGTTCTCGCGCAGTTTCGACACCAGCGGCGAAAAATCCGAGTCGCCGCTGATGATCACGAACGTATCGACGTGCGACTTCGTGTAGCAGAGGTCGAGCGCGTCCACGACGAGCCGGATGTCGGCCGAGTTCTTGCCCGACTGGCGCACGTGCGGAATCTCGATCAGCTCGAAGCTGGCCTCGTGCATCGACGCCTTGAAGCCCTTGTAGCGATCCCAGTCGCAATAGGCCTTCTTCACGACGATGCTGCCTTTCAGCAGCAGGCGCTCCAGCACGGGCTTGATGTCGAACTTCTCGTACTTCGCGTCGCGCACGCCGAGCGCGACGTTCTCGAAGTCGCAGAACACGGCCATGCTGACGTTGTCCAGGGGTATTGCCATGTGTACTCCAACCAGTGGGCCGACGCGTTGTATGACGTAGCGGCGAAAAATGCATCGCGCACATGATAGCCGGTCGGCGCGTCATTCCCGCATCCGTGTGAATGAATGACGACCGGAATGCCAGTCGCGCCCGCAGATCGCGTGCCCGCGCCGGGCAGCCCTGCTGGCACACGGTGTCTGTATGTCCGATGCCGGCACGCCCGATGCCGGTACGCCCGACGCCGGTACGCCCCTTAATACGCACCCGCCGCAGGGGCAAATCGACATTACACTTGAGTTATCGGTCGTCCGTCCCTATCTGGAAGGATGACGCATCGAGCAAGGAGCGGTTTCATGACGACGAAGGTACTGCTGATTGGCGCGACCGGCCGAACGGGCCAGGCCTGCGCGGATCTGCTGCTCAAGCAGCCGGAGTTCGAGGTCACGGCGCTCGTGCGCCGCCACGGCTATGCGCTGGCGGGCGCACGGGTGGTCGAGGCCGATCTGACGAACGATTTCTCGCACGCATTCCAGGGCATCTCGCACGTGATCTACGCGGCCGGTTCGGCCGAATCGGAGGGCGCGGCCGAAGAGGAGCAGGTCGACCGCGACGCGGTCGCCCGCGCGGCCGAATACGCGCTGGCTTACAACGCGCAAAAGCTCGTGGTGATCAGTTCGCTGTCCGCGTACCGGCCCGAGCTCGGCCCGGACGCACTGCACCACTATTCGCAGATGAAACGCGAAGGCGACGATCGCGTGATCGCGTCGGGCGTCGACTACGCGATCCTGCGCCCCGGCCCGCTCACGGACGATCCGGGTGTCGGCAAGATCGCACTCACCGACGCGTGGTTCGAAGCCGCCCCGCCCGTGTCGCGCCAGGATGTGGCCTGGGCCGCGATCGAGGCGATCAAGCTCGGCATCTCGCGCAAGATCGTCGGCTTCGTCGGCGGCAGCGTGCCGATCGAGCAGGCATTGCGCGCCTAGCGGCTTCGCGCGCGCCGCCACGCGGGCGGCGCGTCGTTCCGTACCGGCGGCCCGCACGACGGGCCGCCCTGACGTGCGGGCACCCGTTTACTGCTTCGGATGCGCGTCGGCCCACGCCTTCACGGCGGCGAGCGTGTTCTCGACGTGCTTGTCGGGCGACATGCTCGTGTATTCGTAAAGAACCTTCCCTTCCGGCGAAATCACGTAGGACACGCGGTTCGCCTTGTCGATCGCCGGCAGCTTCGCGTCGTATTCCCGGATGATCTTCGCGTCCGGATCGGCCGCGACCGGGAACTTGCTCCGGCACTCGCTCACCGAGAACTTCGTCAGCGTGTCGATCTTGTCAGCCGAAACGCCGATCACCGTCGCGCCGTAAGCCTTGTAACGGTCGACGGCGTCCGCGAACGCGTGCGCCTCGATCGTGCAGCCCTTCGTGAACGCGGCCGGGTAGAAATACAGCACGACCGGCCCCTGCTTCAGCGCGTCCGCAAGCGAGTACGTGTAAGTCTTGCCGCCCAGCGACGCCTGCGTCGTGAAATCGGGCGCCGCGGCACCCGGCTTCAATTCCGCCTGCGCCATCAGCGCATGGCCGGCCACCAGTGCCGCCACGGCGGCGCCCAGCAACAGTTTTCGCTTCATCTGCGTCCTCATTTCTTATACAGTCAGCCTCGATGTAGGCCATGCCGGCGTTCGCCTGTCGAACACCTGCCTGACCGATCCGGTCCAGCGGTAGCGCCACCCGCGGCCGGTCCGTTAAAGATTCCGCACAGTCTGCCGTTATTCCTTCCGGACAACCGGTTCCAGCCCTTCACGTCAGCGAGAAACATGGAAGCCAACAGGAAACAGACGTCACGCAAGGGCTCCTGGCGCAGCGCCTTGCATACGCTGCGCCGCTTCGCCTGGTCGGGCGGCGCGCTGATGCCCGCGCGCGCCGGCGCGCCGCGCCGCGACGACTCCGTGCGCAACTGGCTGGAACAGACGGTCGGCACGGTGGATTTCCTCGCCCATGTCGACCGCGAGCTGCGCTTTCTGTATGTATCCGACGCGAGCCTGCGCTTCATCGGCTACCACCGCGACTACCTGCACACGCTGACGCTGCGCGACCTGATCGCTGAACAGGATACCGCGGCGCTCGAAGGCCTGCTTGCGCGCGCCGCGCGTTCCGGCCAGGTCGAGAAGGCGACGATGTGCATCGTCAAGTCGCTCACCTACCCGCTGGACGTCGAAGTCCGCGCGTTCAAGAGCCGCCACCACGGGGTCGACGGGTTTGCGATCGCGGCGTTCGACGTGTCGTCGTGGCGCGCGCTCGAGGCACGCCTGACCTACGAAATGCACCACGACCCGATGACCGGGCTCGACAACCTGTCCGCGCTCGTGCCCGCGCTGATGCGTGCGCAGCAGGCCGCCGACGGGGACGGCACCTGCGCGGCGCTGCTGCTGCTCGATCTCGACGACTACCAGCGGATCAACCGCGCGCTCGGCTACGACGCGGGCGACACGCTGCTGCGCGAGACCGCGCAGCGGCTGAAGGCGCTCGTGACGCCGAACGAACAGCTCGCGCGCGTCGCGAGCGACAAATTCGCGGTCGTGCTCGGCGCGCCGGACCGCACGCAGGCAAGCAATGCCGCCGACGCGCTCGCGCGCCGGCTGCAGGCCGCGGTGCGCGAGCCCTACGTGTACCAGGGGCAGACCGTGCACCTGTCCGCGAGCATCGGTATCGCGCTCTACCCTGACGAGCGCGCCGTGCCGCATCGCGCGCAGCACCACAGCCCGCTGCTGCGCCGCGCCGACCACGCGCTCGCGCAGGCGAAGGCGTCGGGCGGCAATGCGCTCGCGTTTCACGCGCCCGTCGACGATCCGGCCGATGCCGAACGGCTGAAGCTCGAAGCCGACCTGTACGACGGCGTGCGCAACGGCGAGTTTTCGCTCCATTTCCAGCCGATCACGCGCAGCCAGTCGGGCGCGGTGGTCGGCGTCGAGGCACTGATCCGCTGGCGCCACCCGGTGCACGGCCTCGTGCCGCCGGCGACCTTCATTCCGCTCGCCGAATCGATCGGCCTGATCAACTATCTCGGCAACTGGGTGCTCAAGGCCGCGTGCATGCAGCTCGTCGCCTGGGATCGCCAGGGGCTCGCGCTGCAGTACGTGGCGGTCAACGTGTCGCCGCAGCAGTTCCGCGACCCGCGCTTCACGCAGAGCGTGCGCGAGGCGATCGCGCTGACGGGCATCGACCCGCGCCGCATCGTGCTCGAAATCACCGAAAGCCTGCTGATGCACGATCCCGCGCAAGCGAAGGGGCTGCTCGAGGAGCTGACCGATCTCGGCATCCGCTTCGCGATCGACGATTTCGGCACCGGCTATTCGAGCCTCGCGTACCTGCAGCGCTTCCCGCTCGCGAAGCTGAAGATCGATCGCAGTTTCGTCGAGAACCTGCTGACCTCGCGCAACGACCGCGCGATCGTGTCGGCCGTGGTCGGCCTCGCGCAGACACTCGATCTCGAACTCGTCGCGGAAGGCGTCGAGACCGAGGCGCAGCGCGAATTGCTGACGGAGATGGGCTGCAACCATATCCAGGGCTGGCTCGTCTGCCAGGCGCTGCCGTCCGAGGAGCTCGCGCGGCGCTTCGAGGCGCAGCAGCTGCACCTGCACGCCGCCGCCTGACGCGCGCGGCGAACCGGACAGATCCGTATGTCAATCACCGAACACATGCCCCGCACCGCATTGCTCGACAAGCTGTGGGCCCGGATGAACGAACGCGGCGACTTCCCGCTGCTGTCGGAATCGCTGCGCGCGACGATGGCCGCGATGAAGAACGACGACCTCGACTTCACCGCGCTCGTGCGCGTCGTGCTGTCGGACTTCGCGCTCACGCAGAAAGTGCTGCGGCTCGCCAACTCCGCGATGTACATGGCGTTCGGCGGCAACATCACGACCGTGACCCGCGCACTGATGGTGCTCGGCATGGACGCCGTCGGCCATCTGGTCGTCGGGCTCAAGCTCGTCGATCATTTCCACCACAGTACGCCGCGCCGTATCGACGCGAAGCTCGAACTGAACCGCGCGCTGCTGTCCGGCTGCGTCGCGCGCAAGCTCACCGAGCGCGCCGAGCTGCGCGCGGGCGAGGAAGCCGTCGTCTGCACGCTGATGCGCCAGGTCGGCAAGCTGCTGGTCGTCTGCTATCTCGACAGCGAATGGGACCGGATCCGCCGCCGCGCGGCCGAGCTGAACGGCGACGAAGCGGCCGCCTGCATCGATGTGCTCGGCGTCGGCTTCGACGAGATCGGGCTCGAGGCGGCCGGGCGCTGGCGGTTGCCGGACGTGATCCGCGCGGGGATGGCCGACCACGACCACGTGGTCCGCACCGACGCATTCGGCAACGACGAAGACGACCATGACGCGGACCACGCGACCGATGACGGCCCGGCCGAACGCGTCCGCTGGCTGCGCGCGATCAGCCGCTGCTCGACCGACGTCGCGGGCGCGCTCGTGATGCCCGCGAGCCCGCAGCGCGACGCGCGCATCGCGGCGCTCGCGCAGCACTACGGCGCGGAACTCGACATGGAATCCGACGCGCTCGTCGAGATCGCCGAGCGGCTCGCGCGCGAGGAAGCCAGCGACACCATGATGCGCGAGATCGTCGAGCTGCGCGCAAACGCCGATGCGATCGCGCGGGCGCAGGCCGAGCCCGAGGCATGCCTCGAAGCCGGCCTCGCGGACCTGCGCGCGCTACCGTCCGAGCACGTGCTCACCCCCGTGCTCGCGCTCGCGTCGGAAAGCCTGCTGGCCGGCCTCGCGTTCACGCGCACCGTGATGTTCGTGCGGCACGACGACGGCATGTTCGCCGCGCGCCTCGGCTTCGGCCCCGGCGTCGATACGACGCTCGACCGGCTGCGCTTCGACGAGCGCTTCGAGCCGGACGTGTTTCATCTCGCGATCTCGAACTCGGTCGGCATCTTCATCGAGCAGGCGCAGGAGCCGAAGATGCTCAAGCGCCTGCCCGCGTGGTATCTCGACGCGTTCGACGATACGCGCGCGTTCGTGCTGCTGCCGGTGCGCGTCGGCACGACGACCGTCGCGCTGCTGTACGGCGACTGGGCCGGCGCGCAGCCCGCGCGCAAGATCACGCAGCAGGAGATGAGCGTGCTCAACGAGCTCGCACACGAACTGGGCCGGTTCTTCCCGGCCTGACGCGGCCGCCGGCCGGTGCCCGCGCCGCTGGCCGCACCGTTTCCCGCCATTTCCCGCCTCCCAAAAACAAACCGGCCGCATCAGCGGCCGGTTTGCTTGCATCGTGCGATCGAACGCGACGCTTACTTGAGCGTCACGGGCACGCTGAAGTACTTCTTCGCGAGGTTGTCGATCGTGCCGTCGGCCTTCAGTTCCTTCAGCGCCTGATCGAGCGCGGTCTTCAGCGCCGCGTCGTTCTTGCGCAGGCCGAAGCCGACGCCCGAGCCGAGGATCTCTGCGTCGCTCACGGTACCGCCCGCGAACGCGAAGCCCTGGCCTTGCGGCTTCGTCAGGAAGCCCTTCGAACCGGCTTCCGCGTCCTGGAACGTCGCGTCGAGACGGCCCGACTTCAGGTCGGCGTAGGCCAGGTCCTGCGTCTGGTACGGCACGACTTCGACGCCGGCCGGCGCCCACTTCTTCTTCGCGTACGCTTCCTGGATCGTGCCCTGCAGCACGCCGACGCGCTTGCCCTTCAGCGACTGCGGGGTCGGCAGCAGGCCGCTGCCCTGCTTCGCGATCAGCTGGTTCGGGATCGTGTAGATCGCGTCGGTGAACGCGATCGCGTGCTTGCGCTGGTCGGTGATCGTCATGTCCGAGTTGATCGCGTCGAACTTGCGCGCCTGCAGCGCCGGGATCAGGCCGTCGAAGTCGTTCTCGACCCACACGCACTTCGTCTTCAGTTTCGCGCACACCGCGTTGCCGATGTCGATGTCGAAGCCGGTCAGCTTGCCGTCGGGCGTCTTGTATTCGAACGGCGCGTACGAGGCTTCGACGCCGAAACGGATCTCTTTCAGATCCGCCGCCATCGCGCTGCCTGCCGCCACGGCCGATGCCGCCACCACCGCATGCGCGGCCACTTTACGCCAATCCAACTTCATCAGGTGTTCTCCTCGATACTCGAATGTTCCGGAACTACGGGCGCATGCATCATTGCAGGGTCGGATGACCATCGCAATGATGCCGCCGCGCCGTGATGCGGCGCAACAGCCGCAAGGCCGCGATTGTACCAATCCGCGCGGCCCGGTATGGCAAAGCAGCTGCCGACACGCGATGCTGCGCTGCGTGCACAGGCGTCGGCCGGGCTGCCCGCCGAACTTGCAAGACGATGTCGCAAATACGCAAGCGCGACCCGCGGGCCGTCTGCGCGGCGTGCGGGTGTCATCTCGAAAAGGGAATGGTGGCCGGGCGATGCGCGGGTCGCGGGTTGCCGCGGCCGCGCGCTATCGGCACCGTCAGACGAGTGCGGCGAGCGTGTCGCGCGTCGTGTCGACGACGAGCAGGCCCGCGCGCAACCCCGGCTTCACCGACGGATTCGGGAACACGATGCGCTCCTCGTCGTGCTGCACGGTGTAGCGGTAATCGCCGTCCTGCGCGAGCACCGTGCCGCGCGCAAACGCGGTGAAGTTGGCGACGTCGGCCGCAACGAACAGCTCGAGCGCATCGCTCTGCTTCGTGATCTGGTCGATCACCGTGAAGACGCGCGGCAACGGAACGTCGATCCCGGAAGACGCGCCCGACACGAGCTTGCGCACCGCGCGATCGGCCGGCGCGAAGCGCGCCAGGTCGTTCTGGCCGAACGGACGCACCTTGCCGAGTTCCAGCGTGCACGCGAGCGCGCCGCAATGCTCGGCCGTGAAATGCGAATACGTGTTGCCCTTCGCGGTATGCAGCAGCACGGCCGCGATGCGCGCTTCGCCGAGCCATTCGAACATCGTGCGAGTCGGCGGCGTGCCCGTGTGCGGCAGCAGCGCGAATTGCTCGAACACCGACGCGCGGATCGCCGTGTGCATGTCGATGTGCCAGCGCGCGGCGCCGGCCGGCGCGGCCGCGAAGAACGCGGCGGCGGCCGCTTCGAGCTGCGTGGCGCGCGGCGCTTCGCGGCTGTCGGGCACCTGCGCGTGACGGCCGCTGAACAGGCGGTTCAGGTCGTCGTCGAGATAGCGTTCGCCGGCGCGCATCGCCGGCACGTTGCCGAGCACGACGAGCAGCCGGCACGCGAGCGGCAGCGCGCCCGAGGCGAGATCGCGCACGAGCATCGACAGCAGCTCGATCGGCGCCGTCTCGTCGCCGTGCACACCGGCCGACACCAGCACGCTCGCGCGCGCCGTGCCGGCAGCCTCGGCCGCCACCGGTTCGAGCGCGAGCAGCCCGTCGCCGAGCCATTGCCAGCGCACGGCGCCGGCGGCGCAGGTGCCGTCCGTCGCGGACGGCGCGGTACCGGTCAGCGTGAACGCGAGGAAGTCGTCGAGCAGCGCGGCGGCCATGCGGGAATCAGCGCTGGAAGTCATACAGCGAACCGACGCGCAGGATCTGCGTGAGCTCGTCGAGCGCCGTACGCGATTCGTCGAGCAGCGCCGGATCGGCGAGGTCTTCCGGTGCGAGGCGATCGCGATAGTGCCGGTCGATCCACGTGTCGAGCGACGCGAACAGCGTGTCGTTGATCCACACGTTCGACGTGACGGCCGCGCGTTCCGCTTCGTTCAGCACGACGCGCAGGCGCAGGCAGGCAGGGCCGCCGCCGTTCTTCATGCTTTCGCGCAGGTCGAACACGAGCACGTCGTGAATCGGGCCGTTGCCGGCCGCGAGTTCGTCGAGATAGGCCGCGACGTTGCCGTTCTCGCGGCACTCCTGCGGCACGACGAGCACCTGCGAGCCGTCCGCGCGCGACAGCAGCTGGCTGTTGAACAGATACGACGTCACCGCGTCGTTCACGCTCACGGCCGCGTCGGGCACCTCGATCACGTTCAGGCGCGCACCGCGTGCGTCGAGCGCGGCGGTCAGCGTGTCGTAGATCGCCTGCTTGTTGACGAACGCACGCTCGTGCGTGAACAGCGTGTCGCGGTTGCCGACCGAAATCACGTCGTTGTGGAACACACCCGCGTCGATCACGTCCGGATCCTGCTGCGCGTAGACCGTCGCTTCTTCGGCAAGCCCGTGGCGATGCGCGACCGCGCGGCTCGCCTCGAAGGTCTGGCGCGCCGGGAAGCGCTTCGGCTCCGGCCCGCGGCGGTATTCCGCGCGGCCGTACACGAAGAACTCGATGCCCGGCTTGCCGTATTCGGCGCAGAAACGCGTGTGGTTCGCCGCACCTTCGTCGCCGAGTGCCGGCGTGCCGGTCAGCGCTTCATGCACCGCGAAATGCGCGGGATCGGCGAACAGCGTCGACAGCGTGCGGCGCGTCGCATCGTGTTCGATCGCGCGATGCAGCTTGCTGCACAGGTTCGCCGGCGTGAAGTGCACGCGGCCGTCGCTCGTGTCGGCCGACGGGCTGACGGTGGCCGCGTTCGCGGTCCACATCGCCGATGCCGAGCTCGCCGCGGCGAGCAGTTCGGGCGCCTGTTTCGCGGCCTTCGCGATCACGTCCGCGTCCTTGCCGGAGAAGCCGAGCTCGCGCAGCAAGCGCAGCGACGGCCGCTCCTGCGGCGGCAGCACGCCCTGGGCAAAGCCGAGATCCGCGAGCTGCTTCATCTTGCGCAGCCCCTGCTTCGCGGCGGCCTTCGGATTCGCGGCCGACTTTTCGTTGTTGAGCGACGCCACGTTGCCGAACGACAGCCCGGCGTAGTTGTGGGTCGGGCCGACGAGCCCGTCGAAATTGGCTTCTTGTGCGTTCATCGTCGTTCCCTCGATCAGAAATGCAGGCCCGGCGACAGGCTCGCGGGCAAGGTCAGTTGCGTGCTCTCCACCGACGCCATCGGATACGCGCAGTAGTCGGCCGCGTAGTACGCGCTCGGGCGATGGTTGCCCGAGCGGCCCGTGCCGCCGAACGGCGCGGCGGACGATGCGCCGTTGGTCGGGCGGTTCCAGTTGACGATCCCGGCGCGGATCGTGCGGCGGAAGTGTTCCCACACCTTCGCGTCGTCGGCGAGCAGGCCGGCGGACAGGCCGAACGCCGTGTCGTTCGCGCGTTCGATCGCTTCGTCGAACGTCGCGTAGCGGACGATCTGCGCGAGCGGGCCGAAATGTTCTTCATCGGGCAGGTTCGCGACGCCCGTCACGTCGACGATCGCCGCGTTCACGAAGCCGAGGCGCGGGTCGCGCTGCGTCATCGCGATGATCGGCTTCGCGCCCTGCTCGACCAGGCGCGACTGCGCGTCGACGAGCTTCGCCGCCGCACGCGCCGAGATCACCGCACCCATGAACGGTTGCGGATCGGCATCGAACACGTCGGCCGTGATCTTCGACGTGACGTCGGTGAGGCGCGCGAGGAAGCGGTCGCCGAACGCGCCCTGCGGCACGAAGATGCGGCGCGCACACGTGCAGCGCTGGCCGGCCGACAGGAACGCCGACTGGATCGTGTGATGGACGGCCGCGTCGATATCTTCGACTTCGCCGATCACGAGCGGGTTGTTGCCGCCCATCTCGAGCGCGAGCACGATTTCCGGACGGCCGCCGAACTGCTTGTGCAGCAGCGTGCCGGTATCCGAGCTGCCCGTGAAGAACAGCCCGTCGATCTGCCGATGGTTCGCGAGCGCGATGCCCGTGTCCTTCTCGCCCTGCACGAGGTTCAGCACGCCGTCCGGCAAGCCCGCGTCCTTCCACACTTCGACCGTTGCGCGCGCGACGCCCGGTGCGAGCTCCGACGGCTTGAACACGACCGCATTGCCGGCGATCAGCGCGGGCACGATATGGCCGTTCGGCAAGTGGCCGGGGAAGTTGTACGGGCCGAACACCGCGACGACGCCGTGCGGGCGGTGACGCAGCACCGCGACGCCGTCGGCCATGTCCTGGCGCTTCTCGCCGGTGCGTTCCTGGTACGCCTGGATCGAGATGCCGACCTTCGCGGCCATCGACGCGACTTCGGTGCGCGCTTCCCACAGCGGCTTGCCCGTCTCGCGGCCGATCGCGGTTGCGATGGCCTCCTTGCGCTCGTTGAGCAACGCGGCGAAACGCTTGACGATCGCGCAGCGCGATTCGAAGTCGAGCGCCGACCAGCCGGCGAATGCGCGGCGCGCGCTCGCGACCGCACGGTCGACGTCGGCCGCCGACGCGCTTTCGCCCTGCCACGCGATCTCGTCGGTGCCCGGGTTGCGCGAAGCGAACACGGGGCCCGAGCCTGCGACCCAGGCGCCGTCGATGAAGAGTTCCGTCATGATTCGTTTATCCCTGTTTGACTTTGAGCGGCAGCACGCGCACCGGATCGCCGGCCTTCACGTCGAGCGCGACGGCGTCTTCCGCCGACAGCACGAACGAGCCGTTCGCGACCACGCCCGGCGCGACGCCGACGCGGAAATCGGTGAGCGACGTGTTCGACACGAGCGACTTCGGCGGATGGCCGTCCCACGCACTTTCGCTCGCGTCGGGCACGCCGATCGCGACCGGCACGACGACGCTCTCGCGCACCGTGCGCAGGTCGTTGACGTGGCATTCGAGCACGGGGCCCGCGTCGAAGATGTCGACGTGATTCTGGTAGCGCAGCCCTTCCGCCTCGAGCATCTTGCGGGCCGGCAGCGTATCGCGGTGCGTGAGGCCGACTGCGTCCTGCGCGTCCTGCGGCAGCAGGTCGACGTACACCGGATAGCGCGGCATCAGTTCCGCGAGGAACGACTTGCGGCCGTGCGAGCTCAGGTAGTCGGCCGCGTTGAAATCGATCTGGTAGAAGTGCGAACCGACTGCGCGCCAGAACGGCGACGTGCCGTCTTCGTCGAAGTGGCCGCGCAATTCCGCGCAGATGCGTTCCGGAAAGCGCTCGCGGAACTGCGCGATGAACATGAAGCGCGAGCGCGACAGCAGGCCGCCCACGCCGCCCGTGCGATAGCGCGGGCTCAGGAACAGCGAACACACTTCCGCATAGCCCGTCAGGTCATGCGAGATGTTCAGCGCAGACATCCGCGTCCATACGCCGAGCTCCTGGCTCGCGTGCACGACCGTGCTCACGCGATAGTTGTAGAACGGCTGTTCGAGGCCGACCTGCGTCTCGATTCCGCATACGCCCGCGATGTCGCCCGTCTTCGATTCTTCCATCACGAAGAAGTAGCCGGCCTCGCCGGCCGCCGCCTCGCCCGCGAGCGTGCGGCGCGTGCGCTCGATGCGCGCGGCGAGCGCGTCGCGGTCCGGCTTGAACGTGGTCAGGCCCGGCCCGGTTTCCTTCGCGAGCGACACGAGCGCGTCGACGTCGCCCGTTTGTACGACCCGAACGACGATCATGCTGCGTCTCCCTTCAAATCCTCATCGTCGCGGCGGTGCAGCGGCACGCAGCGCACGACATCGCCATCCTTCACATCGAGTGCCGCGCGCACGTCGCTCGCGAGCGGTGCATCGCCCGCATCGCCCGGCAGGTCGGCCAGCACGCAGCGGAACGATTCGCCGCTGCCCGTCGACACCATGTACGCCACGTCGCCCTGCTGGTGCGCCGCTTCGCGCACGACGCGCTCGGCGCCGTGCTTCACGCACGCGGTGCGGTCGACCTGTGCGGTCAGCACCGGGCCTGCGTCGAAGATGTCGACGAAGCGGTCGGGTTCGAAGCCTTCCTCGAGATGGATGTCGTAGGCGAGCAGCGCCGATTCGTTCGGCTCGCCGAGCACGCGCTGCGCGGCTTCCGGCAGCAGCGGCACGTAGAGCGGATACGCCGGCATCACTTCCGCGATGAAGGTACGGCTGCGGCCGCCCGACGCGATGTCGACGTCGGTGAAATCGCGGCCGAAGAACTTGCGGCCCACCGCTTCCCAGAACGGCGATGCGCCGTTGCCGTCGCTCACGCCGAGCAGCAGCGTGAACACTTCCGGCGTGAAGCGGCGGCGGTTCGCGGCGATGTACATCATCCGCGCACGCGAGATCAGGTGCGCGGCCGCGTCGCCGCGCAGCGACGGATCGACGTAGAAGCCCGCCAGCCGGCTCTTGCCGGTCAGCTCGTGCGACATCGTGAGCGCGTGAATCTTGCGGTTCACGTGCAGCTCGCGCGACGCGTGGATCAGTGCGTCGTTGCGGAACGCGTAGAACGGTTCCGAGTAGCCGGCTGCGGCCACGATGCTCGCCGTGCCGAGCAGCTTGCCCGTCGACGAATCCTCGAGCACGAAGAGGTAGAACTCCTCGCCGGCGAAGTCGACGTCCGCGCGAAACGAATCCTCGGAGAGCGCCACGCGCGCTTCGAGCGCCGCGCGGTCGTGCGGCAGCGAGTGCAGGACCGGCTGCGCGGTGCGCGCCATGTGCGCGAGCGCATCGAGATCCGTGAGTTTGCCGGGGCGAACAAATAGCATCGTCGTTCCTGTCTGCGATGGGTGCGCCGATCAGCGCGCGGTGGCTTCCTGGGCGGCGAGCACTTGTTCGACTGCCTTCTCGAAGCGCTTCATGCCTTCGTCGAGCAGGTCGAACGGGATCACCAGCGACGGCACGAAGCGCAGCACGTTCGGGCCGGCGATCAGCATGATCAGGCCGTTCTCGGCGGCGGCGGTGACGAAGTCCTTCGCGCGGCCGTCGAATGCGGCGGTGAGTTCCGCGCCGACGAGCAGGCCCTTGCCGCGCACGTCCTTGAAGATGCCGAAGCGCGCGTTGATGCGTTCGAGCGCGCCCTTCAGGCGCACGCTGCGTTCGCGCACGCCTTCGAGCAGTGCCGGGTCGCCGATCAGTTCGACGACCTTGTCGGCGATTGCCGATGCGAGCGGGTTGCCGCCGTACGTCGTGCCGTGCACGCCGACCTTGAAGTGCGCAGCGAGTTCGTTCGTCGTCAGCATCGCGCCGATCGGGAAGCCGTTGCCGAGCGCCTTCGCGGTCGTCAGGATGTCCGGCGTGACGCCCGTGTCCATGTACGCGTAGAACTGGCCCGTGCGGCCGACGCCCGTTTGCACTTCGTCGAAAATCAGCAGTGCGCCGTGTGCGTCGCAGGCTTCGCGCAGTGCCTTCAGGAACGCCGGATCGGCCGGGATCACGCCGCCTTCGCCTTGCACGGGCTCGACGATTACTGCGCAGGTTTGCGGGCCGATTGCGGCCTTCGCGGCTTCGATGTCGTTGTACGGCAGGTGCTTGATTCCGGCCGGCACGGGGCCGAAGCCTTCCGAGTACTTCGGCTGGCCGCCGACGCTGACCGTGAAGAACGTGCGGCCGTGGAACGACTGCACGAACGAGATGATTTCGGCTTTATCGACGCCGTGGCGATCGAACGCGACGCGGCGTGCGAGCTTCAGCGCGGCTTCGTTCGCTTCCGCGCCCGAGTTCGCGAAGAATGCGCGGTCGGCGAAGGTCAGCGACTCGAGGCGCTTGGCGAGGCGCAGCACCGGCTCGTTCGTGTAACCGTTGCCGATGTGCCAGAGCTTGCGGCTTTGTTCGTCCAGGACTTTCAGCAGTTCCGGGTGGCCGTGGCCGAGCGACGTCACGGCGATGCCGCACGCGAAATCGATGTATTCGCGGCCGGCCGTGTCCCACACGCGGGATCCCTCTGCGCGATCCGGCACGAACGGCGCGGGGGAAAATACCGGCACCATCACTTCATCGAATGTCTGGCGGTTCACGGTCGAGGTCGTCATGGTCGTTCCTTTCGGTTTCGTAAGAGGGTTCAACAGGATCAAGTTTAGGTAAGGGTGACGCAAGCGTCTTGCGGAATTGCGACGGGTTCTATCGGAAGCGGATAGTGCGGTTTGTTTTTGCCCTCTCGGGCGCGGTGGGTCGAGGTTTGGTGGCGGTATTTTGAGGCTTTTTGGGCGGTTCGCCTGCGTTTGGCGTGAAGCACCTGCTGTCTTGTCGGTCTATTAGTGTCGCCCCTGCGCGGGGCGGCGGTTACTTTTCTTTGTCTTGCCAAAGAAAAGTAACCAAAAGAAAGGCGCTCGGAAAACGCATGACTTCCCGGTGCCATGGTCGTCAGAGTGGATCGCGCCTAAGTGTCCGCGCCAGTCACGAACACGGAGTGGTTCGAGCAATGGTTCTGACACCCTCCACTACCCAACAGAGCGGTATACCGCCCGCCAGCTCCATCCTCGCTACGCTCGGCTGCAAAGTGCTTCACGTCGCATTGCATGCGCTTGCATGCTTCTGCCGGGCTGCATCAACAAACCAAGGCCCCTCTTTACTCACACCAATCGCACCTGTCGGACTGCTTGCCATCAGTGCGTGTTCGATAACGGTGTGAGTGCATGCTGCGTCCCTTTTTCCTTGCGAACGAGGGGACGCCTTGATTCGTTGAATTCGGGGTGCTTGCCCGTGATTGCTGGAACTGATTGACCTAGCGCGTTACTGGAGGGGATGTACCTGTCGGCCGAGCGAAGCGAGGGCGGAGCTAGCGGGCGGTATACCGCTCTGTCGAGTAGTGGAGGGTGTCAGAACCATTGCTCGAACCACTCCGTCCTCCTGACTGGCGCGGACACTTAGGCGCGATCCACTCTGACGACCATGGCACCGGGAAGTCATGCGTTCTCCGGGCGCCTTTCTTTTGGTTACTTTTCTTTGGCAAGACAAAGAAAAGTAACCGCCGCCCCGCGCAGGGGCGACGCTAATAGACCGACAAGATCACAGGTGCTTCACGAAAAACAAAAGCGAACCACCAAAAACAGAATCAATCCTTGGCACCGCGCTCGACAAGCGCGCCCCCACGCGGCTCCCCACCACCGCCCGTCTGCTTCTCGAGCCACGCTCGCCGATCTTCCCGAGGCGTAACCCCAAACCTTTCGCGGTAAGCGTTAGAAAAGTGCGCAGCGGAAGAAAACCCACAGGCGAGACTGACTTGAACGACCGACTTGCTGGTCCGCTGCAACTGAGTCCGAGCCTTGAGCAACCGAAGATTGAGGTAATACTTGGAGGGCATCGCCCCGAGATACTGCCGAAAGAGCCGCTCCAGTTGCCGGCGTGAAACGCCAACCAGCTCGGCGATCTCATCGGTAGTCAAAGGATCCTCGACATTGGCTTCCATCAAAAGCAAAGCATCGTTCAACCGAGGATGCCGCTCGCCCGGCGCAGTAACGAAAGGAATCCGCTGCCGCTCCTCGCCACTCCGCAGCGTCCCGGCGCCGAGCGCATCGGCAATCCGCTCCGCGAGGTCAGGCCCATGTTCCCGGCCAATCATGGCCAGCATGAAGTCAACGGTGGCTTGCCCACCCGCACAGGTAGCCCGATCGCGATCGATCTCGAAAATCTGCTGCGTGACGATCGACCGTTCGAACTGCTCGGCGAACTGCTGATACGTCTCCCAGTTCACGCTCACGCGATATCCGGAAAGCTGCCCGGCCATCGCGAGCCACCACACACCGTGGTGAATCCCGGTCACGACCGGCGTCCGCTGCCCCACCCTCGCGAGACTCGCGAGAAACAACCGATAGTCGGCAAACTGCTGAAACCGCTCCGACACGACGATGACCCAGTCGCACGCGATCGCATCGTTGAACGCCGCATCGGCATGCCACTGCGCACCGCCGGCGAGCGGCACGGGCCGCCCGTCCCACGAACACACCTGCCAGCGATACAGCAGCCGACCGTCGATCTCGTTCGCGAGGTTCAGCGCATCGACGATCGGACCCACGCCCGACATCGACACGGGCGGCAATGCAACGATCGCCACCTGCGTCGTGCGGGTGGCGCCTGCGGGACGAGACACCGGTACCACGGTTGAAACCTGCCCTGTCGCGTTACTTGAGACTGCCCGACAGGAACTGCTTCAGCCGCTCGCTCTGCGGGCGTACCAGCACTTCCTTCGGATCGCCCTCTTCCTCGGTCCGCCCCTGATGCAGGAACATCACGTGGTTCGACACATTGCGCGCGAAACCCATCTCGTGCGTGACGACGATCATCGTGCGGCCTTCCTCGGCCAGCTTCTGCATCACCTTCAGCACTTCACCCACCAGCTCCGGGTCGAGTGCCGACGTCGGCTCGTCGAACAACATCACGTCCGGATGCATCGCCAGTGCACGCGCAATCGCCACGCGCTGCTGCTGGCCACCCGAAAGATGCGACGGATACTGCTTCTCGACACGCGGCGGCAAGCCGACCTTCTCCAGGTACTCGCGCGCCCGCTCCTCGGCTTCCTTCTTCGAAATGCCGAGCACGTGCACCGGCGCTTCCATCACGTTCTCGAGCACGTTCATGTGCGCCCAGAGGTTGAAGTGCTGGAACACCATCGAGAGCTTCGTGCGGATGCGCTGCAGCTGCTTGTGATCGGCGACTTCGAGCGCGCCGGCGCGGTTGGCCTTCGTGCGCACGGCCTCGCCGTCGACGACGATCTGCCCCGCATTGGGCCGCTCGAGAAAATTGATGCAGCGCAGGAACGTGCTCTTGCCCGAGCCGCTCGCGCCGATGATGCTGATGACGTCACCGGCCTTCGCGTTCAGCGATACGCCCTTGAGCACTTCGTTGTCGCCGTAGCGCTTGTGAATGTCGACCGCGGCAAGCTTGGTGGAAGCGGCAGCGCTCGTTTGAGTGATCTCGGCCAACTGGCTCTCCTCGAAGTGATTCAATGACGGGCGGCTGCGAGATACGCAAGCCAGTGGCGCTCCGCGCGGCGAAACGCCGCGACGAGTGCGAACGATACCGCAAGATAGATCAGCGCGGCGATCCCGAACGACTGGAACGCCATGTAGGTCGCGGAATTCGCGTCGCGCGCAACCTTCAGGATGTCCGGCACGGTCGCCGTGAACGCGACTGTCGTCGCGTGCAGCATCAGGATCACCTCGTTGCTGTACAGCGGCAGCGCGCGGCGCAGCGCCGACGGCAGGATCACGCGGCGATACATCGTGAACGGCGACATCCCGTACGCACGCGCAGCCTCCACTTCACCGTGCGGAATCGCACGGATCGCGCCCGCGAAAATCTCGGTCGTGTACGCGCAGGTGTTCAGCGCGAACGCGAGAATCGCGCAGTTGAAGCCGCTGCGGAAGAACGCGTCGAGCAGCGAGTGCGAACGCACGAACTCAAGGCTGTACATGCCCGTGTAGAGCAGCAGCAACTGCACGTAAAGCGGCGTGCCGCGGAACACGTACGTGTAGAACCGCACCGGCGTCGAGACCCACTTGTTCTTCGATACGCGCGCAACCGCGAGCGGCACCGCGCACACGAAGCCGAGCGAAATCGACGCGACGAGCAGCCACAGCGTCACCGCGAGGCCGGAGAGGCGCTGGCCGTCCCAGTAAAGGAACGCCTGGCCGAATTCCTGGAGAATTTCGATCATAGATCTGCGTGCCGCACGCCCATGGAATAACGCTTCTCGAGCTGGATCAGCACGAGGTTGGAAACGGTCGTGATCGCGAGATAGATCAGCGCCGCGACGAGGATGAAGAAGAACATGTTGAACGTGCTCTTGCCGGCGTCCTGCGCGGCCTTCACGACGTCCGCGAGGCCGATGATCGACACCAGCGCGGTAGCCTTCACGAGCACCTGCCAGTTGTTCCCGATCCCGGGCAGCGCGAAGCGCATCATCTGCGGAAACATGATCCGCGCGAACACGCGCGCGCCGCTCATCCCGTACGCCGCACCGGCTTCGAGCTGGCCGCGCGGCACCGACAGGAACGCGCCGCGGAACGTCTCGGTGAAGTACGCACCATAGATGAAGCCGAGCGTCAGCACGCCGGCCACGAACGGGTCGATGTCGATCTGGTCCCAGCCGACGAAATCGGTGAACTGGTTCAGCCAGATCTGGATGCTGTAGAACAACAGCAGCATCAGGACGAGATCGGGCACCGAGCGAATCAGCGTCGTATAACCGGTCGCGATCGCTCGCAGCACCCGGTTGTGCGACAGCTTCGCCACCGCGCCGATCAGCCCCAGCGCCACCGCAGTGGCGAGCGACAGCACCGACAGCTCGATGGTCTGCACGGTGCCGGCCCAGAGGACAGGACCAAAGCCGTAAAGGAACACGCGCGTCTCCAGAGTTGGAATGGTTGCCGACGCGTATGCCTGTCCCGCGCCGGGCTGACGCGGATAGTCGCAAGCGAAATTGATTGCCTCAAACCACCTTGCACGCGATTGCTGCGTCGCAACAATCCGTCCCATCATTTGCAACTGCGGCCTACGCCGCTGTTTCAAAAGGGAAAAAGCCGCTCCCTGACAACCGGATAACGGGCAGGGAAGCGGACTTTTTGCAATTTTCCGGTCGCTTTTTCGATATAGCGCCGAAGACGGCTGCGGCTGCGCTTACCGTCCCTTCAGGATGTCGGAGCGCGAAGTCGTATAGACAAGCCCGTCCGGGCCGAAATGGACGTTGAAGAACGCGTCGGTGTTGACGCCGTCCTCGAGCCAGCGCCAGCTCCAGACGATCTCGGGCTTGAGCGGATACTGCGCGATGTCGCCGGGCTTGCCGAGCAGGCGCCGCACCTCGTCCTCGTTCATCCCCGGGCGCACCTTCGCGAAATTCTCGGCAGTGAGCACCTGCGTCGCGCCCGTGTAGCGGCCGTTCGCATCGAGATCGACGAACCACGTCTGGTTGCCCATCGGGCCGCGCGGGTATTCGAGACGCTTCGAGCCGTCGGTGAAGTCGCGCTCGGTCTCGGGCTTGCCCATCGTGCCGCGCACGTCGGCCTCGGTCGATTCGCCGACCTTCAGCCCCTTCAGCAGCAGCGGCGCGGGCTTGATCGCGTTGAAGAAGTCCCTGATACGTTGCACGTCGAGGTTGCCTTGCTTGTCGTCGCAGCCGGTCAGCGCCAGCGCGGCGGCCAGCATCGTCACGGGAAGCAGCCGGAAACGGAAATTCATCGGAAGAAATGCACGTCGAGAAAACACGCGGCAAGGATACCCGTGCAACGCCAAAAGCGCGAGACGGGCGCGCGGCCCGTCTCGTGTTCAATGCATCGTTTCGGTTTCAGTCTCGGCCACGCGGGTCGCCGCTTGCGGCGCGCGCGGCACGGCCGGCGGCACACCGATGCGGCGCCGCGTGCGCACGAGTTCGGCAAGCTGCCACGAACCGAGCGCCAGGCAGCCGAACAGCACCTCGCGGCCACGCTTGACCAGCGCGAGCGACAGCGCCGTCTCGCGATCGACGCCGAACATCTGCGCGAGCAGCACGACGGTCGCCTCCTGCACGCCGAGGCCGCCCGGCACCATGAACGCCGCATGGCGCACGGCCTGCGTCATCGCCTCGATCGCGATCGCGCCGCCGATCGACACCGGATGGCCGAGCAGCGCGAGCGCCCAGTAGATTTCGAGCGCGCCGAGCATGTAGCCGGCCAGCTGCCAGAAGAACGCGCTGAACAGCAGGCCCGTGCGCGACATCAGCCCATCGATGTCGGCATCGAGCCGCTTGCCGTCGACGCCCTGCAGCAGCCGGTGCGAATCGCCGAGCAGGCGGCCCGCGAAACGCTCGATCGCATGGAAGATGCCGCCACGGCGCATCAGCACGACGCCGAGCACCGGCAGCGGCAGCGTGAGCAGCAGCGCGAGGCCGATCGTGCCGCCGCCCATGTTGTCCGTCGTCGCGAGCAGCAGCACGAGGCCGAGCGCGGCGAACGCATACTGGACGACGATCGTCACGAGCACCTCGACGATCACCGACGCCGTCACGCGGCTCGCGTCGGGCACCTGCCAGCGCGCGAGCCGAATGCCGACCAGCTCGCCGCCGATCCCGACCACCGGCAGCAGCCGGTTCACCGCTTCGCGGACAGTCGCGATCCACCACAGGAACGGCAGCGACGAGCGCTTGTCGAGCAGCAGGTGCCACGCGTACGCGTCGAGCAGCAGCGGCAGCGCATGGAACGGCACGAGCCACAGCAGCGCGTAACCGGCGCGCGCGAGCATCTGCGATACGTCGCCGATGCCTTCGTGCAGCCCCAGCGCGAGCAGGATGCCGATGCCGAGCGGCCAGCCGAGCCATTTGATCCACTTGGTCATGACGGCTGCGCTCCCGGTGCGCGCGACGCTGGTGCGCCGCGCCGTGCGGCGGGTTGGCCGAACACGTCGGCAAAGCCGCCGGTCGCGACGCCTGCCGCCTTCAGCGCGGCCGCGACACGCAGCGACAGCAGCGCATCGAGTTCGTCCACCGGACGGTAGCCGGCCATCGTCGGCGTGATCGGGCCGTCGCCGGCCTCGGCCGGATGGCAATAGATCTCGCCGACGCCCGGCGGCAGCTTGGCCAGTGCGTCGAGCAGCACGGCCTCGTCCATCGCACCCGTATGCTCGATCCCGACCACGTAGTCGTTGTGCGCGAGCCCGGCGCGGTCGAGCCGCGCGCGCACGAGCGCGATCCACGGCTTGAGCAGCGCGGGCGCGGATGTCTCGTAAGGCAGCCGCACCGCGCGCAGCCCGTAGTCGCGGCCGATCTCGATGATCATCGACAGCACGGTCGGATGCAGGTGGAAATGCTTGTGCGCGTTCACGTGGTCGAGCGGCAGGCCGCTCGCCGCGAACGCGTCGAACTGCGCGCGGATCTCGCGGCGCAGTTGCGCACGCACGTGCGGCAGGAAGAAGAAACGGCAGCCGTCCTTCGCCATCGCATCGCCGAAGCGCCCGTCGGGGCCGACGAGCGCGGGAATCTCATGCGCGGGCAGCGTGGCCGGCCCGTCCGCGAGGACGAGATGCAGGCCGACCGCGAGCGACGGCAGCCGCCGCGCGCGTTCGATCGCATCCTGCGCGGCGGGCGCGCCGACCATCAGGCTGGCGGCGTTCAGCACGCCGTCGCGGTGCGCGCGCTCGACCGCCGCGTTGACACGCGGGTGCAGCCCGAAGTCGTCCGCGGTGAAGATCAGCGCCCGCGCCGCCGGCTGCGTCGCCACGAATCAGGCCTCGTGTGCGCGCAGGAAGCGGAAGAACTCGACACCTTCGCGCAGGCGGCGCTTCATCATGTCCCAGCTCGTCAGCATCTCGCGGACGATCTCCCAGATCTTCGACGGACGGAAGTAGAACTGGCGATAGAACTGCTCGAGATGGTGATAAATCTCGTCGCGCGACAGGTGCGCATAGCCGATCGCCGCGAGCTGCACGCCTTCCTTGCTCACCAGGTTGATGGTCTTGTTCTCTTCCATCCAGCCGTTTTCCACGGCCTGCTTGTAGAGCGTCGTGCCCGGATACGGCGCGGCGAGCGACACCTGGATCGTGTGCGGATTGATTTCCTTCGCGTACTCGATCGTCTTCTTGATGGTTTCCTGCGTCTCGCCCGGCAGGCCGAGGATGAAGGTACCGTGAATCTTGATGCCGAGCTTCTTGCAGTCCGCGCTGAAGCGGCGCGCGAAATCGGTGCGCACGCCCTTCTTGATGTTCACGAGGATCTGGTCGTCGCCGGATTCGAAGCCGACCAGCAGCAGGCGCAGGCCGTTTTCCTTCAGGACCTTGAGCGTCTTGTACGGCACGTTCGCCTTCGCGTTGCACGACCACGTCATGCCGAGCTTGCCCAGGCCGATGGCGATGGCTTCGGCGCGCGGCAGGTCGTCGGTGAAGGTGTCGTCGTCGAACATCAGTTCCTTCACTTCCGGCATGTTGTCGCGGATCCACTTCGCTTCAGCGATCACGTTCTCGACCGAGCGCGTGCGGTAGCGATGGCCGCTGACCGTCTGCGGCCACAGGCAGAACGTGCAGCGCGACTTGCAGCCGCGGCCCGTGTAGATCGACACGTACGGATAGTTGAGGTAGCCGATGAAGTAGTTGTCGATCTTCAGGTCGCGCTTGTAGACGGGCGCGACGAACGGCAGTTCGTCCATGTTCTCGAGGATCGGACGCGCTTCGTTGTGCTCGATCGAGCCGTCCTTCGCGCGCCAGCTCAAGCCCTTGATCTGCGGGAACGGCTGGCCTTCGGCGATTTCCTTGCAGGTGAAGTCGAATTCCTCGCGGCACACGAAGTCGATTGCCTCGCTCGCCGTGAGCGAGTTGTGCGGATCGACCATCACCTTCGCACCCACCATGCCGACCAGCAACGACGGCTTCATCTTCTTCAGGTCCTGCGCGAACATCGCGTCGGTCGGGAACGACGGCGTGCTCGTGTGGATGATCACGAGGTCGTAGTCGTTCGCGATCTTCAGCGTTTCCTCGACCGACAGGCCGTCGGCCGGTGCGTCGACGACGCGGCTGCCCGGCACGAGTGCGGCCGGCTGCGCGAGCCACGTCGGATACCAGAAGGAACGGATTTCGCGCTTCGCCTGATAGCGCGAGCCGGCTCCGCCGTCGAAGCCGTCATACGAAGGGGCCTGCAAGAACAGCGTTTTCATGAATGCTCCGGTAGCCTGCATAGTTCGATTCGTCACAACGATTCAGTCAAAAAACCGCGGGCCGCCCTGCCGGCGCCCGCCTCTCTGTCATGTCACGCCGCGCAGCCACGCCGCGCAACGCGTCTCGGCCCTCGGGCCGGGTTCGGTCGGAACGGCCCTAGCGGCCGTCCACTGCTTCCACTGCCGCCGTCGCGCGTTCGCCGCCGACGACCGTCATCCTCGCGCCGCGCCACACGACGTGCGTGCCGAACGCGGCCGCGAGCCACTCCAGCGCGAGCAGTGTGTCGCGCACCGCGACGAGCGGCAGGTCGCGCCAGAACGCGCGCCAGCCGTCCTCGCCGCGTGCGTGCAGCACGAGCCGCCCGAACGCGCCCACCACGGCCGCCCCGCCCGCCAGCGAGCCGGCGAAGGTTCCGTCGAGGCGCAGCGCGAGCGCCGCGCCGATCGCGAGCCACGGCACGGTAAACGTAATGAACAGGAACGCGAAACCGGCCGGGTTCAGCGAACGGATCGTGCGCAGCCAGCGCGTCTCGCGGTGCCACAGCGGCCCGAACGACGGCTCGATCACGTCGGTCGCGACCTCGACTTCCGACAGCACGGTGCGTCGCCCGAGACGGCGCGGCAGCTCGGCCAGCCAGAAATCGTCGGCCAGCTCGTCCTTCAGCGCGGGAAAGCCGCCGATGCGGTCGAGCGTGTCGCGCGTCAACGCCAGCGTCGCGCCGAAACCGAAGCGGCTCGAGCGGCCGAGGTGCGTGATCCGGACCGACGGCGCGAACCATGCATCGACGAACTGCGCGCCGATCCGCGTCCAGAACCCGCCGACGCTGCGCGCATGATACAGGCACGTGACGACACCGACCGACACGTCGGCGAGCGGCGCCGTCACGCGCTCCAGATAGTCGGGCTTCACCGCGATATCGCTGTCCGCAATCACGATGCGGCCGTACTTCGCCCGCTCGGCGAGGTTGATCAGGTTGCTGACCTTCAGGTTCTTGCCGTGCACGCGCGCGTCGATCACGAGCGTGATGTCGCACTCGGGATAATCGGCGCGCAGCCGCTCGACCACGCCGATGGCCGGATCGGCCGCCGACGCGACGCCGAACAGCACTTCATAGCGCGGATGGCGCTGCTCGCAGAACGTCGCGAGGTTTTCGTACAGGTGCGGCTCCGCGCCGCACAGCGGCTTGAGCACGCTGACCGGCTCGAAGCCGTCGCGCACGGCCGTGCGCGGCGTACGCGGCCGCGGCGCGAACGCCGCGACGAGCGCATAGCCGGCCGCGGCCAGCGTGAACACGATCAGGAGCCAGTCGAGCATCGTTGCGGTTGCCGTCATGCGCGACGCCTCCCGGCGACCTGAACGCCATGGAGAACGCTTGAGCATGATTGAGCGTGATTCGGTATTCCGACAACGACGAACGCGGGCACGACCCGACTCCTTGTTCCAGCAGCGTCTGTAAATGGGGAAGGCTCGACCCATCCTTCGGATCCGACCATGCCCGACTTCGCGTGGTGCATCTCCGCGCGACGCCCGGACGGGATGCGGGAAGATTCGTATGGCTACCTTCGGCACAACATGGGTAGGCGCCGGATTTTAGCAGCCTGCGGCACCCCGCGCTCGGCACTACGCGAAACGGACTGGTGCAATTCCGGCAAAGCTGCGCAGTCGGCGAACCATTTCGGCGCACGCGCGTTCACGTTAGCGTAAGCGGTTTGCAGGCGTATTGCAGTCTTGAAAATCAAACGTTTCGTGCAAATTTGTACGTCGATGCGGATTCACACCCAATCGCCGTAAAGATTGGTAATTAATCAGCGATTGAATTGATTTTTGCAACGATCGCCGAATTCGACCCTGCATCCCTGAAAGGCGCATGGGTATCGGGCCGCCTCCAGCACGTTCCGGAACCCTTTGGCAAAATCCTTGGCATTTGTTGCGTAAGCGCATCACCGCGCGCGCCCCTTTCGAAGGCTACCCGATGACTCCGTTTTCCGTACTCGATCTCGCCCCCATTCCCGCCGGCGCCGACGCGTCCCAGGCGTTCCGCAACACCGTCGACCTCGCGCAGCATGCGGAACGCTGGGGTTACCAGCGCTACTGGCTCGCCGAGCATCACAACATGCCCGGCATCGCGAGCGCGGCCACTGCCGTCGTGATCGGCCATGTCGCGGGCGCCACGCAGACGATCCGGGTCGGCTCGGGCGGCATCATGCTGCCGAACCATGCGCCGCTCGTGATCGCCGAGCAGTTCGGCACGCTCGCGTCGCTGTATCCGGGGCGCATCGATCTCGGCCTCGGCCGTGCGCCCGGCACCGACCAGACCACGTCGCGCGCGTTGCGCCGCGACCTGATCGGCAGCGCCGACTCGTTTCCGGACGATGTCGCCGAGCTGCAGCGCTATTTCGCGGAGCCGGTGCCCGGCCAGCGCGTGCGCGCGGTACCCGGCGCAGGGCTCGACGTGCCCGTGTGGCTGCTCGGCTCGAGCCTGTTCAGCGCCCAGCTCGCCGCGATGCTCGGGCTACCGTTCGCATTTGCGTCGCACTTCGCGCCGGATTACCTGATGCGCGCGCTCGAGATCTACCGTGCGCAGTACCGGCCGTCGGCCGCATGGCCGAAACCGCATGCGATGGTGGGCGTGAACGTGTTCGTCGCCGATACCGACGACGAGGCGCGCCGCCTGTTCACGTCGCTGCAGCAGCAGTTCATCAATCTGCGGCGCGGCACGCCGGGCAAGCTGCCGCCGCCCGTCGACGTGCTGGAGGCCAACGAGCTCGAGCTCGCGACCGTTGCGCATTCGCTGTCGTTCGCGGCGGTCGGCTCGCGCGACACGGTGCGCGACAAGCTGCGCGACCGCATCGCGCAGACGGGGGCCGACGAGCTGATCGTCACCGCACAGATCTACGATCACGCGGCACGGCTGCGTTCGTTCGAATTGACCGCGCAGATCCGCGACGAACTCGCGAGCGAAACGCGCTGACGGCACGCACCCGGGCCGCCTGCGGCCGGCCCCCGCGTCACTGCGGGTGCACGGCCTCCAGCCCGTCGAGCAGCGCCTTGTGGAACGCGTCCGGGTCCTGGATCTGCGGCGCGTGCCCGAGCGCCGGGAATTCGACGAGCTGCGCGCCGGGAATCGCGGCCTGCGTGCGCTTCGCGAGCTCCGGATAGTGGCCGAGCTTCGCATGCACGTCGGGCGGCGAGACGTCCTTGCCGATCGCGGTCGTGTCCTTGTCGCCGATCATCAGCAGCGTCGGCACGCGGATCGCACCGAGTTCATAGACCACCGGCTGCGTGAGGATCATGTCGTAGATCAGCGCGGAGTTCCACGCGACCGCATCGCGACCCGCGCCACGGTACATCCCGGCCAGCATCTGCACCCAGCGCTCGTACGACGGCGACCACTTGCCCGCGTAGTACGTGCCCTGCTCGTAGCGGCGGATGCCGTCGGCCGTGGTCTTCTGTTCGCGCGCATACCAGTAGTCGACCGACAGCGGCGGCACGCCGAGCGCCTTCCAGTCCTCGAGGCCGATCGGGTTCACGAGCACGAGCTGGTCGGTCGCCTTCGGATACATCAGCGCGTAGCGCATCGCGAGCATCCCGCCCGTCGAGTGGCCGACGATCGTCGCCGACTTCACGCCCACCGATTCGAGCAGCGCGTGCGTGTTGCGCGCGAGCTGCTGGAAGCTGTACTGGTAGCGATCGGGCTTCGACGACTTGCAGAAGCCGATCTGGTCGGGCGCGATCACGCGATAGCCGGCACGGCTCAGCACGCCGATCGTGTCCTCCCAGGTCGCCGCGCAGAAATTCTTCCCGTGCAGCAGCACGACAGTGCGGCCGTTCGGGTGCACGGGTTGCACGTCGAGGTACGCCATCTCGAGCGTTTCGCGCTGCGACACGAACGTGTACAGATGCACGGGCGCCGGATAGGTGAACCCTTCCAGGCGCGGGCCATACACGGGCCCGTCGTTGCCGGCAGGCGACGCGGCGGCCGCCATGGCAGGCATGGCGCACGCAACGGCGACACCCGTGCCGAGCACGGCGGCGCGCGCGGCAAACAACATCTTGCGAATCGAAAGCATGGCGATCACGGTGATTGGAAACGCACGCGGGCAGCCGGGCCGCCTCGCGCCCCGCGATTCTACGCGGTCGCGCTGACGACGGCGCGCAACACTCCGGGGCCGCGCGACTTCCGCGCGCGCAACGAACTCGGGTATCGTGTGACGTGACCCTGAAACGCGTGCAGGCGATTCCCATGAAAAACGTCCTCAGCATTCAGTCGCACGTCATCTACGGCCATGCCGGCAACAGTGCGGCCGTGTTCCCGATGCAGCGCCTCGGCATCAACGTCTGGCCGCTCAATACCGTCCAGTTGTCGAATCACATGCAGTACGGCCACTGGGCCGGCAGCGCGATCGATGCCGCGAAGATGGAGCAGCTCGTCGACGGCATCGCCGCGATCGGCGCACTCAAGCGCTGCGACGCCGTGCTGTCCGGCTTCCTCGGCTCGCCGCCGCAGGCGCGTGCAGCCGTCGAAATCGTCCGCTCGGTGAAGGCGATGAACCCGAACGCGTGGTACTTCTGCGATCCGGCGATGGGCCAGACGGGCGGCATCCGGCCCGAGCCCGGCGTCGAGGAGTTCATGGTCCAGGAGATGCCGGCGCTCGCGGACGGCATGTCGCCGAACCACACCGAACTGCAGAAACTCGCCGGGCGGCGCATCGAAACCGTCGCCGAAGCCGTCGAAGCCTGCCGCGCGCTGATCCGCCGCGGCCCGCAGATCATCCTCGTCAAGCACCTGCACGACCGCAACAGCCCGGCCGATCGTTTCAACATGCTCGCCGTCACCGAAACCGAAGCGTGGATCGGCCAGCGCCCGCTATACGCGTTTCCGCGCCATCCGGTCGGCGTCGGCGACCTGACCAGCGCGATCTTCGTCGCATGCCGGCTGCGCGGCGACTCCGTGCGCGCCGCGTTCGAGCACACGCTCGCGGCCGTGCACGCGGTCGTGAAAGCCACCTACGATGCGCGCCGCTACGAGCTCGAACTCGTCGCCGCGCAGGACGAAATCGCGCGCCCGAGCGAATGGTTCGGCGCGTGGGTGACGGACGCCTGACGCACCGGCATCGCCCTCCGCTTCACCGACGCGCATCTCGCGCCGCGCCGCTTTCCCGCCCCATCCGCGCCGCACCGCGACCGCCGGCGACACGTGTCCCGACGCTGCTTCGATATCGCTTCGATGCGGATGCAAACGTTTCCGCACTTCACATGAATGACACCGATTCCTCGCTATGCTCGCGGCGGCACGACCGGGCGCAGCCGCATCCTGCGACCCGGGCGCGCCCTTCCAGCAGGTCCTGCCAATCGGCTCCCCCTTTACCGCACGATAACGACCATGACCCGATCGAACCGTCGTGACTTCCTGCGCGTCGCTGCCGGCACCGCCGGCGCCGCCGCGCTGAACCTGTTCCCGCCCGTGATTCGCGATGCGCTTGCGATTCCCGCGAACCGCCGCACCGGCACCATCCGCGATATCGAACACATCGTGATCCTGATGCAGGAGAATCGCTCGTTCGACCACTACTTCGGCACGATGCGCGGTGTCCGCGGCTTCGGTGACCCGCGCCCGCTTCGCCTCGCGAACGGCAAGTCGGTGTTCCACCAGCCGGTCGGCCCGGCCGAACTGCTGCCGTTCCACCCGGGCGCGGACAAGCTCGGCCTGCAGTTCCTGCAGGACCTGCCGCACGGCTGGCAGGACATGCACGCGGCATGGAACAAGGGCCGCTATGACCAGTGGGTGCCGAACAAGGGCACCACGACGATGGCGTACCTGAAGCGCGACGACATCCCGTTCCACTACCAGCTCGCCGACGCGTTCACGATCTGCGACGCGTACCACTGCGCGATCCCGAGCTCGACCGACCCGAACCGCTACTACATGTGGACAGGCTACGTCGGCAACGACGGCACGGGCGGCGGCCCGGTGCTCGGCAACGAGGAAGCGGGCTACGGCTGGACGACCTATCCGGAAGTGCTGGAGAACGCCGGCGTGTCGTGGAAGATCTACCAGGACGTCGGCACCGGCCTGAACGCCGCCGGGTCGTGGGGCTGGACGCAGAACCCGTACATCGGCAACTACGGCGACAACTCGCTGCTCTACTTCAACCAGTACCGCAACGCGCTGCCCGGCACGCCGCTGTACGACAAGGCGCGCACCGGCACCAACATCAGCGCGGGCGGCACGCTGTTCGACATCCTGCAGCAGGACGTGAAGAACGGCACGCTGCCGCAGGTGTCGTGGATCTGCGCGCCGGAAGCGTATTCCGAGCATCCGAACTGGCCGGCGAACTACGGCGCGTGGTACATCGAGCAGGTGCTGCAGGCGCTCGTGTCGAATCCGGAGGTATGGAGCAAGACCGCGCTGTTCATCACGTACGACGAGAACGACGGCTTCTTCGACCACGTGCAGCCGCCATTTGCACCGCAGTCGCGTGACAACGGGCTGTCGACGGTCGCGACGACCAACGAGGTGTTCCCCGGCGACGCATCGCACATGGCCGGCCCGTACGGACTCGGGCCGCGCGTACCGATGCTCGTCGTGTCGCCGTGGACGAAGGGCGGCTGGGTCTGCTCGCAGACCTACGATCACACGTCGCTGCTGCAATTCATCGAGGCACGTTTCGGCGCGCAATACCCGGTCAAGGCCGGCAACATCTCGCCGTGGCGCCGCACGGTGTGCGGCGACCTGACCGCCGCATTCGATTTCGCGACGGCCGACGCCGGCTGGCCGACGCTGCCGGACACGAGCGGCTACGCGCCGCCCGACCGCCTGCGCCACCCCGACTACATCCCCGTGCCGCCGGTACTGCAGAAGCTGCCGAAGCAGGAGGCCGGGCTGCGTCCGGCGCGTGCGCTGCCGTACGAGCTGTTCGTGCACGGCCGCGTCGAATCGGTAAACGGCCTGTTCCGGCTGACCTTCGCGAACACGGGCCGGGCGGGCGCCGCGTTCCAGGTGCAGTCGCGCAATCGCCTCGACGGCCCGTGGGCATACACGGTCGAAGCCGGCAAGCGGGTCGCCGACACGTGGAGCGCCGCGGCGTCGCTCGGCCTGTACGACCTCGACGTGTACGGCCCGAACGGCTTCTACTGCCATTTCCGCGGCCCGTTCGCGACCGGCGTCGGCAGCGCGAACGTGAACCCCGAGGTGATCTACGGCTACGACGTCGCGAACGGCAACATCACGCTGCGCCTGATGAACCGCGGCCACAAGGCCGTGCGGCTCAAGGTCACGAACGCGTATGGCCACGGCCACGCGCGCACGTTCGACCTCGCGCCGGGCCAGCAGATCGACGACTACTGGGATCTGCGCGGCAGTCACGGCTGGTACGACCTGACCGTCAGCGACGGCCGGCTGCTCGGCTTCCTGCGCCGCTTCGCGGGCCACGTCGAGACGGGTCGCCCGAGCGCCAGCGATCCGCTGATCCGCACGCACGCATCGCACGACGATGCCGAAGCCGCATCGGACGCGCTGTCCGACTGACGGCGTCCCGTGCGCGGCGCGGCCCCGGCGGGCCGCGCCGCCTCCCTGCTCCTCACTCCCCCTCCGCTTCGCCCGCTCCGTTCGCGACGGGAAACTCCCGATATCGGCCGCCTCCGCACGCGCGGAAGCTATGCGCAAATCCGCACCGAATGCGCGGCGAATTGCCAAGACCCGGGCATATCGGCGACCTATATATCGAGGCGATCGGGGCTCTTCTTCGCGGAGCCTGACGGGAGATTCTTCCGAGGATAACGATGCCGACCTCCCCGCCCGATTCCGAGAAGCGGTCGAACCGCCCGCCCGTCGCACGCGCCCGGCCCGCCCGAGCGCATGCGGTACTCACTCGCAGGTGTCGAACAAGAGGAACAACATGAAATTCCGTCATTCCCTGCTGTCGGTGTCGATTGCATCCGCGCTTGCCCTCCTCTCGCAACAGGCGGCCCAGGCCGCCGATTCGACCGACGTGAAGGTCGGCTTCGCCGCGCCGCTCACGGGCGTGAACGCCGGTTACGGCAAGGACCTGCAGAACGGCGTGCAGCTCGCGCTCGACGATGCCGCCGCGCAGAAGGTGCAGATCGCCGGCAAGCCCGCGCACTTCAACCTTGTCGTGCAGGACGACCAGGCCGACCCGCGCATCGGCGTGCAGGCTGCCCAGGCGCTCGTCGACCAGAACGTGTCGGTCGTGGTCGGCCACTTCAACTCGGGGACGACGATTCCGGCCTCGGTCGTCTACGACAAGGCCGGCATCCCGGTGATCGATCCGGCCGCGACCAACCCGACGCTCACCGCGCGCGGGCTTGCGAACATGTTCATGGTGATCGCGACCGACGGCCAGAACGCCGGCAACGCGGGCAAGTACGCGGTCGACGTGACGAAGGCGAAGCGCATCGCGATCATCGACGACCGCACCGCGTTCGGCCAGGGCGAGGCCGACGAGTTCGAGAAGGCCGTGAAGGCGGCCGGCGGGAATCTCATCGACCGCGAGTTCACCAGCAACCAGGCGGTCGACTTCCGCGCGCAGATCACGAACCTGAAGGGCAAGAACCCCGACCTGATCTTCTTCGGCGGACTCGATTCGCTCGCCGCGAACTTCATCAAGCAGATGCGCCAGCTCGGGCTGAACGCGCAGTTCGTCGGCGGCGGCGGCGTGAAGGACAACGAATTCATCAAGATCGCGGGCCCGGCCGCCGAAGGCGCGATGGCGTGGGAATACGGCCGTCCGCTCGACGAGTTGCCGCAAGGGAAGGATTTCGAACAGCGCTTCAAGAAGCGCTTCGGCGTCGACGTGCTGTCGTATGCGCAGTTCGGCTACGACGCGGCGTGGGCGGCGATCAAGGCGATGCAGGCGGCCGGCTCGACCGACCCGAAGGTCTATCGCCCGGCGCTGAAGAAGATCGACTTCGAAGGCGTCACGGGCCGCATTTCATTCGCGAACGACGGCTCGCTGAAGAGCGGGATGTCGACGCTGTACCAGGTGAAGAGCGGCGCGTGGAAGACGATCACGACGAAGGGAGGCTGATCGGCGGTGCCGGCGGCCGGGCGGCGCAAACGCCGCCCGGCCCCGGTGATCGATGAACGAATATCGATCTCGTATGACGACTGATGTTGGTGCGATTCGACCGGGCCGGCGGCACCGCGGGCCGCGCCGCCCGGTGCGTCAGCTGGCCTGCGTGTCGCGCTCGGCTTCGGCCGCCTCGTGCGCGCGGCGCAGCCGCTCGCGGCTGTTGGTGAGGTGCGTGCGCATCGCGGCACGTGCCGCCTCCGGGTCGTGGCGCGCGATCGCCTCGTAGATATCCTCGTGCTCGTGGTTCAGCCGGCCGACGTAGCGCTCGAGATCGTCGCCGGCAAAGCGGGCCGAATTCACGCGCGTGCGCGGGATGATCGACGTGCCGAGCTGCGTCATGATGTCGACGAAATAGCGGTTCCCGGTGGACTGCGCGATCTGCAGATGGAACTGGAAGTCGAGCTGTGCCGTGTCGCGGCCGCCGCCCGCCCCCGATGCGATCGCGTCGAGTGCGCGCCGCAGCGCGGCCAGGTCGGTATCGTTCGCGCGCTGCGCGGCGAGGCTCGCGCATTCGCTTTCGAGGCTGATGCGCAACTCCAGCACGGCGAGCACGTCGCGCAGCGTCGTGATCGTCGCCGGGTCGATGCCGAGCGTCTGGCGGCGCGACGGCTCCAGCACGAAACTGCCGATCCCGTGGCGCGTCTCGACGAGGCCGCTCGCCTGCATCCGCGAGATCGCCTCGCGCACGACCGTGCGGCTCACGCCCTGCGCCGCCATGACTTCGGTTTCGGTCGGCAGCTTGTCGCCGGGACGCAGCGTGCCGTTTTCGATCTGCGCGGTCAGCGCGTCGACGACATCTTGTGCGAGGCTGCGTGCGCGACGGCGCGGCGCTGCGGGAAGCGTAGGCACGGACATGAGGCCGGTTCCTTTTTGAATGATCGTAGTGTGAGCCGAGGGTTTACGCGGGGTTTGAGCGAAAGCCGATGATTCATTATACTGCGTCACAAGTCATCCGACGACTGATGATCGAAACACGGATCTCCTGTCGACTCAAGCGGGCATTCCAGCGCCGCCTGGTCCCATGCTTTACGATCAGCCAGCGTTCGCGTTCCGCGCTCCGCTGGATCGGTTGCCGCTCCCACCCCGTTCCGGGTTGCATCGACCTGCGGGGCTTGCGCGCCGCGCACGTCGGTTGTCGAATGATCGCACCTCCCGCCGCGCGCGGCAAAGCTTTTGCCGCACGGCATTGCCCACCCTTTCGCCATCGCCGCCCATGAACGCCGTCACTGCCTCGCCCTCCCACGACACGCCGCGTATCGTCGACCTGCAAGCGATTCCGGTCGCCGGCCACGACAGCATGCTGCTCAACCTGAGCGGCGCACACGGCCCGTTCTTCACCCGCAACCTCGTGATCCTGAAGGACAGCGCGGGCCGGACCGGCGTCGGCGAAGTGCCCGGCGGCGAAAGCATCCGCCGCACGCTCGACGATGCGCGCGCGCTCGTCGTCGGCCAGCCGGTCGGCAATTACCACGCGGTGCTCAACGACGTGCGGCGCACCTTCGCCGACCGCGACGCGAGCGGCCGCGGGCTGCAGACCTTCGACCTGCGCACGACGATCCACGCGGTCACCGCGCTCGAAGCCGCGCTGCTCGACCTGCTCGGCCAGCATCTCGGCGTGCCGGTCGCCGCGCTGCTCGGCGAGGGCCAGCAGCGCGAGCGCGTCGAAATGCTCGGCTACCTGTTCTACGTCGGCGACCGCACGAAGACCGCGCTGCCCTACCGCGACGGCCGCGGTGCGACCGACGACTGGACGCGCGTGCGCGACGAAGCCGCGCTGACGCCCGAGGCAGTCGTGCGGCTCGCCGAGGCGGCGCACGCGCGCTACGGCTTCAACGACTTCAAGCTGAAGGGCGGCGTATTCGCTGGCGAGAGCGAGATCGAGGCCGTGACGGCGCTCGCCGAGCGCTTCCCGGACGCGCGCGTGACGCTCGACCCGAACGGCGCATGGTCGCTCGACGAGGCCGTGCGGCTGTGCCGTGACCAGCACCACGTGCTCGCGTACGCGGAAGATCCGTGCGGCGCGGAGAACGGCTACTCGGGCCGCGAGGTGATGGCCGAATTCCGTCGCTCGACGGGGCTGCCGACGGCCACCAACATGATTGCGACCGACTGGCGGCAAATGGGCCACGCGGTGCAGTTGCAGGCCGTCGACATCCCGCTCGCCGACCCGCATTTCTGGACGATGCAGGGTTCGGTGCGCGTCGCGCAGATGTGCCGCGACTGGGGCCTCACGTGGGGCTCGCATTCGAACAACCACTTCGACGTGTCGCTCGCGATGTTCACGCATGTCGCGGCCGCCGCGCCGGGCCAGGTCACCGCGATCGACACGCACTGGATCTGGCAGGACGGCGAGCGGCTGACCCGCGAGCCGCTGAAGATCGAGAACGGGCTGGTGGACGTCCCGAAGCGCCCGGGGCTCGGCATCGATATCGACATGGATGCCGTCGCAGTCGCGCACGAGCTGTACCAGCAGCACGGGCTCGGTGCCCGCGACGACGCGGCGGCGATGCAGTACCTGATTCCGGGGTGGACCTTCAACAACAAGCGCCCCTGCCTCGTGCGCTGAGCGTGGAACGGACCGGGCGGCAGGATCGCCCGGTCGAGCCGGAATCGAGAGGCGCGATGCGGCCCGCGGTCGGATTGGTGGGTGTCTGAAGGAAGACGCTGCGCGGGTCGAACCGGATCGCGACGACGGTGGTGGTAGCGATGGCTGGCCTGCCCGGCCTCGCCCAGACCAAGCCTGCCCGGCCAGCCCTAGCCCGCCACTCCAATCCCCCGCGCCATCCCCGACGCGGCGAACACGATGACGATCACCAGCACCGCCTGCCAATGGCCGATCCGCACAAAGGTGCGCGCCCGGCCGAGATCGGGCATCTGCTGCTGCCGCGCGGCGACACGCCACCGGATCAGCCCGAGCATCGGCACGACCTCGAGCAGCAGGATCAGCACGAGCGCGGTCATCTTCAGGTGAAAGAGCGGTTCGTGCAGGTAGTACGCGGAGCCTTTCTCGAAGCCGCCGAACGCGCGCATCAGGCCCGTCACGATCAGCACGAGCGCCGACAGTCCCCACGCGGCATCGGCCTTGAATACACCGGGCAGGTCGGCCGCCTGCGCCGACGCGATGAGCCGGCGCAACGCGCGGTTACGCCCCGCGATCGCGGCAAACGCGACGCCGAACGCGCTCAGGTGAATGGCAGCCAGCAACCAGCGGACGATCATCTCGCCTCCTTGTCGCCCGCACGCCGCGCGCGGGACTTGTCAGACGATCTGTTTGAGCGCCGCGTCGAGCGCGAGCACCGCGACGCGGTCGCCTTCGGTCGCGAGCGGCGCACGCATGACGATCTGCCGGTTATGGCCGACGGCCGCCGGCGAATCCCACAGCAGCTCGACCTTCGGCCGATTGAACAGGCTGCCGCGGCGCGGCGGCACGACTGCCGGCTGCCCTTCCGTCGCGCCGTCGCCTGCAGCAGGCGCCTTGCGGCCGGGCCAGCGCACCGACAGTTCGCGCGCGTCGTACTGGCCGACCTTGCGGCTTTCCATCCAGACGATCGCGGTGCGCGTCAGCACGTCGAGCGAAATCGCATAACGGCCGACCGCGAAGCGGCGAGCGGCCACGTTGGTTCGCCACAGCGGCCGCGGGCGGCAGATCCAGACGATCGCCGCATAGAGCGCCGGTGCGGCGACGAGCCAGCCGTTGGTTGCCGTCACCGCATGCAGCGCGAGGCGCCAGCCGTCCACCCATACGAACATGCCGATCGACCAGACCGCGAACAACAAACCGATCAGCGCGAAGACGCGCAGCGCCTGGCGCAGCCACTGCGGCAGCGGATGAAACGGCCGTTCGGCGCGCGCGACGGCGCCCGGCAGTGCGAGCAGCAGGAAGATCAGGAGAAGGTAGACGAACGCCCAGGGCGACGACACCATCGCCGACAGCGACGAGCGATAGCCCATCTGGGACATCGAGAACAGCCAGCGTGCGAGCAGCACGAGACCGATCGCACGCAACGCGAAGATCACACCGGCGCCGGGGGCCGGCGCTGCGCGCGTGGATTTCGTTCTCGCCAAGACTGCTCTCCTCTGGATATTCGTGCGGGGCCGGATTTCACGGCACGGCCATTATAGGGACATTACCGTCTGGACAGACGGACGGATGCCCTGCCGGGCCGCTTCCGGGGCCGATCACGGCGTCGGGCGCGGCGAGAATACAACAGATCCGCGCCGCGGATGTGACAACGCCCCGCCGGGAACCCGGACGGGGCGTCGCTGGCAAGCCACCCGCCGCAGCGCGGCGGCGGCCCGCAATCAGCTTGCGTTGACTTCGCGGAGCACCGTGCGACGCTTCTGGCGCAGCAGTTCCTCGTAGCCCTTCACATAATTCTGCGCCATCACCTTCGACGAGAAGCGGGCTTCGAACGCGGCGCGGACCTTCTCGCGCGGCAGCGTATCGAGGCGCTTGAGCGCGGCGACGGCCGACAGCTCGTCTTCGACGACGAAGCCCGACACGCCGTTGTCGATCACTTCCGGCACCGAGCCGCGCTTGAACGCGATCACCGGCGTGCCGCAGGCCATTGCCTCGATCATCACCAGGCCGAAGGGCTCCGGCCAGTCGATCGGGAACAGCAGCGCGTGCGCGTTGCCGAGGAATTCGGTCTTTTCGGACTCGCTGATTTCGCCGATGTACTCGACGTGCGGCAGCGCGAACAGCGGCTTGATCTTCTCTTCGTAGTACGCGCGGTCAGCCTTGTCGAGCTTCGCGGCGATCTTGATCGGCAGGCCGGCCTGCTCGGCGATGCGGATCGCCGTGTCGACGCGCTTCTCCGGCGAGATGCGGCCGAGGAACGCGAGGTAGCTCGGCTTCACGTTCGGGATCGGCGTCAGCAGGTTTTCCGGGAGGCCGTGATAGACGGTCGACAGCCAGTTCGCCTGCGGCAGCGGGATGCGCTGGTTGTCGGAGATCGACACGACCGGCACGTCGCTGAATGCGTTGAAGATCGGCTGCAGTTCCGGCAGGTCGAGACGGCCGTGCATCGTCGTCAGATGCGGGACCGGCTGGCGCGAGAACAGCGAGAACGGGTAGTAGTCGATGTGGCAGTGCAGGACATCGAACTCTTCCGCGCGGCGGCGCACCTGCTCGAGGAGCAGCATGTGCGGCGCCATCACGTCGCGGATCGTCGGGTCGAGGCGCAGCGCCTGCGGCCAGCAGGCTTCGAGCTTCGCGGAGGTTTGCGAATCGCCGCTCGCGAAGAGCGTGACGTCATGCCCCATCTCGACAAGTGCTTCGGTGAGGTAGGACACCACTCGCTCGGTACCACCGTACAGTTTCGGGGGCACCGCTTCGTGCAACGGAGCGATTTGGGCGATTCGCATGCGTAACTCCTAAAAAATCGGCTAAAAACCAGGTATGGGTCGGCAACCTGCCGGCGGTCCGGGCTGGATGCAATTCGTCCGAAGATCGGACGAATCAGCCTGCCGGGGGCGTCAAACCCGCGCTGCTCAAGGAGCGTCGGCGACGCGACAGGCATAGAACGTTTGAAACGAAGACCCGTTGACAGGGGTTCGTAAAAAACCTGGAATCGAACCCGGAGCCGATTATCTAGGGTTAATCCTGATACGGCGCACAACATTTCAAACACTTTACTTTGTTACAAAGGCGCAACACTTTGCAACCCGCGGACTTGGGTGTCCGTTCTAGAGTGGAAGGCCCTTTTGGCATTCCTTGCCCCCGTGACTGCCGGCAGCGTGATTCCGGCACATGAGGCAGGACGGGATGCCGGATTTTATCTCAAAATCGATCGCGAGCCCCTGGCCAAGGCAAGATTCGCGCAGCGCGACACGCGGCCTTGTTTACAATGCCGGATTATTCAGTCCGGGCGAACGCCGGCATGCGATCCCGCCGCCACGCTCAATCACCGAATCACCGCACGCATATTTTGGAATCTCTCACCCCTGCCCAGCGCAACGCCCACAACGCGAAGCTGTCGAGCTACGCGCATCGACCGATCGCGTTCCTGTTCCGCTACATCCGCCTGCATCCTGTCGCCCACCTGATCGTGCTCTGCAGCGTGCTGGCCGCCGTCGGCTGTGCGCTCGGCTCGCAATACGCGATCAAGCACCTGATCGACGTGCTGGCGACCGGGCGCCACCACCCCGGCCCGCTGTGGAGCGCGTTCGCGCTGCTCGTCGGGCTGATCGCCGCCGACAACCTGCTGTGGCGCGTCGGCGGCTGGTTCGCCGCGCACACGTTCGTCGCGGTCACCGGCGACCTGCGGCGTGACCTGTTCCAGTACCTGATCGGCCATTCGCCCACCTACTACGCCGAAAAGCAGCCCGGCACGCTCGCGAGCCGCATCACGGCCACGTCGAACGCCGTCTACACGTCGGAGAACACGATGGCGTGGAACGTGCTGCCGCCGTGCATCGCGGTGATGGGCGCGATTCTGATGATCATCGTCGTCAATCCGATGATGGCCGCCGGCCTGCTCGGCTGTTCGGCCGTGCTGTCCGTCATCCTGTTCAAGCTCGCCGGACGCGGCTCGGCCCGCCACCACGCGTTCGCGGCGAAGGCCGCGGCGGTCGACGGCGAGCTCGTCGACGTGATCGGCAACATGGGCCTCGTGCGTGCATTCGGGATGACGCTGCGCGAGCAGAAGCGCTTCGGCGCGACGGTCAAGGCCGAGATGGATGCGCGCCAGCAGAGCCTGCTCTATCTCGAGAAGCTGCGCCTGCTGCACGCGGTGATCACCGCGATGCTGTCCGCCGGCCTGCTCGGCTGGGCGCTGTGGCTGTGGGACCAGGGCCGCGCGACGTCGGGCGACATCGTGCTCGTCAGCTCGCTCGGCTTCACGATCCTGCACGGCACGCGCGATCTCGCGGTCGCGCTCGTCGACGTCACGCAGCACATCGCGCGCCTGTCCGAAGCGGTGAAGACGCTGCTCGAGCCGCACGGAATGCCGGACCGCTCCGACGCGCAGCCGCTGTCGGCCAAGGGCGGCCGCGTCGACTTCGAGCGCGTGACGTTCGCGTATCCGCACCGCCGTGCGATCCTCGACCACTTCGACCTCCATATCGAGCCGGGCCAGCGCGTCGGCCTGATCGGCAAGTCGGGCGCCGGCAAGTCGACCGTGCTCGCGCTGCTGCAGCGCTTCTACGACACGCAGGACGGCGTCGTGCAGGTCGATGGCCAGGACGTGAAGACGATCACGCAGGACAGCCTGCGCCAGGCGATCGCGCTCGTGCCGCAGGACATCTCGCTGCTGCATCGGACGATCTACGACAACATCGCGTACGGCCGCCCGGAAGCGACCCGGGACGAAGTGCTCGCAGCCGCACGCGACGCCCGCTGCGCGGAGTTCATCGAGGCGATGCCGGAAGGCTATGACACGATCGTCGGCGACCGCGGCGTCAAGCTGTCGGGCGGCCAGCGCCAGCGCATCGCGATCGCGCGCGCGATCCTGAAGGATGCGCCGATCCTGCTGCTCGACGAAGCGACGTCCGCGCTCGACAGCGCGTCCGAGGAAGCGATCCAGAGCGCGCTCGACCGCCTGATGGTCGGCCGCACGGTGATCGCGATCGCACACCGCCTGTCGACGCTGCGCAACTTCGACCGGATCATCGTGATGAACAACGGCAAGGTGATCGACGACGGCCCGCCCGACGTACTGCGCAACCGCCCCGGCCTGTACCGCGACCTGCTCGCGAAACAGCACGGCCGCCATCACGCGGCCCCCGACGGCGGTGCGCCGACCGGCGAGCGCGTGGCCTGACGCACCGGCGCCCGCAGCCGACAAAAAAGCCGCAGTGCTTCTCGCACTGCGGCTTTTTTATTGCCCGGCGAACCGCCGGTTACGCGTGCTGCAGATCGCGCAGGAAGTTGTCGCGCCACACCGACACGTTGTTCTCGCGAAGCTGCGCAATCATGTCCGTGTAACGCGCGCGCCGCTCGGCGAGCGGCATCGTCAGCGCCTGCGACAACGCATCGGCCATCCCGTCGATATCGATCGGATTGACGATCAGCGCCCCCGTCAGCTCGCGCGCCGCGCCCGCGAAGCGCGACAGCACGAGCACGCCCGGATCGTCCGGATTCTGCGCGGATACGTACTCCTTCGCGACGAGGTTCATCCCGTCTCGCAGCGGCGTCACGTAGCCGACCCGCGCGAGCCGGTACAGCGCAGCAAGCAACTGGCGGTCGTACTGGCGGTGGATATAGAGGATCGGCGCCCAGTCGAGCTCCGCGAAGCGTCCGTTGATGCGCCCCGACTCCCCTTCGAGCTGCAGGCGGATGTCCTGGTACGCGCGCAGCTCCGCACGGGTCGACGGTGCGATCTGCAGGAACGACACGCGATTGCGATGCGACGGCTCGTGCTCGAGCAGCTTCTCGAACGCGCGGAAGCGCTCGACGAGCCCCTTCGAGTAATCGAGCCGGTCGACACTCATGATCAGCTTGCGACCGCGCAGCGACGTCGCGAGCGTGCGCACCGCCTTGCCGTGCTCGCCGGCCTGCGCGAGCGACGCGATTTCGTCCGGATGCACGCCAATCGGATACGCGGCCGCGCGCAGCGTCCGGCCGAATGCGCGCACCGTCGCCAGGTGGCCGTTGCGCTCGATCACGCCGTCCGCTTCGGATTCGACGTAGTCGCAGAACGCGCGCAGATCGGGTTCGGTCTGGAAGCCGAGCAGGTCGAACGCGCACAGCGACTCGACGAGATCGCGATGCGGCGGCACATTGACGAGCACCTGTGCAGCGGGAAACGGGATATGCAGGAAGAAGCCGATGCGGTTCTTCACGCCAGCCGCGCGCAGTGCGCGCGCGAAAGGGATCAGGTGATAGTCGTGCACCCAGATCACGTCGTCGTCCTGCAGCAGCGGCACGAGTTGCTGGGCGAGCCACACGTTCACGCGGCTGTAACCTTCGAACTCGTGACGATCGTACTGGATCAGGTCGGCGCGGTAGTGAAACGCGGGCCACAGCGTCGCGTTCGAGAAGCCGCGGTAATACTGGTCGTAGTCGCGCCGCGACAGGCCGATGGTCGCGAACGTGACCGGCCCGTGCTCTTCGACGCGGATCTGCGGCGCGCCGGACGCGACGACTTCGCCGCTCCAGCCGAACCACATGCCGCCCGTCTCCTTCAGCGCATCGTAGACACCGATCGCGAGGCCGCCCGCCGCCGGTTCGCCTTCCGAAATCGGCGCGACGCGGTTTGAAACAATGATGAGGCGACTCATGCGTCCGGCTGCCCCGCACCGAGCCAGCGCGCGATCTGCTCATGCAGCGCGTCGACCGAATCGAGCCGCGTGCGGGCGGACGTCTCGCCCGCGCCGACCTTGATCGACAGCCCGCCACGCGCATTGACCACCGCGAAGCCCTTCTCGTCGGTCAGGTCGTCGCCCGCGAACACCGGCACGCGGCCGGCAAACGGCGGTTCGTCGAGGAATGCCGCCAGTGCGCGCCCCTTGTCGACGCCTTTCGGCTTGATCTCGAACACCATCTTGCCGGGCTGCAGCACATACGCATCGGCGTAGTCGGCGACGAGGCGCTCGGTGGCCGCGCGCGCCGCCGCCTCGCGCTCGGGCGCGTTGCGGTAGTGCAGCGCGACGGCCGCGCCCTTGATTTCGAGCAGCATGCCCGGATGACGGTCGACGACGGCCGCCAGCTCGCGCTCGATGCGCAGCAGGCGTTCGTCGTTGAAGCCGATGCGCTGCGTGTCGCCGTTCGCATCGCGGCGCTCGGCGCCGTGCAGGCCGGCGATCGGCATGCCGGGCATCTTCAGGAACGTGTCGATGTTGTCGATACCGCGCCCGGACACGATCGCAACCGCGCCGTGCGAGCGGCGCTGCAGCTCGTCGAGCAGCGTCAGCAGCGACGGCGGAACATGAATGCTGTCGGGCGTGGGCGCCAGTTCGACGAGCGTGCCGTCGAAGTCGAAGAAGAACGCGGTATCGGTCAGGGACAGGGAAGCCGGAACGGATTGCATCGATTCGATAGTGTGAGGGCCGGCCGGCAAACGCCGGGCGGCCGCTGCGCGAATGGAATTGTGCGCATCTTACCGCGCCTGCGCATCGAGTTGGGCGAAACCGGCGCAGCGCCGGCATCGCGCCGCCGCCTGCGTCAACTGCGACATATTGCCCCGCTCGCCCGCCGAGTACGGGTTTCGAAAGGACGCGGGCGCGCGAATTGCGCTACAGTCGCAACCGCCTGCCGCGCGACGCATGGCGCCGCGCCCCGGCTACCATTCCGTCCGATCGAGCCTTAGCAGGCTGTTGAAAAGCGCCGCGGTTTGATGGCCGGGGCACTGATTAAATGGATTTGGTATGCGATTGGCC
>NZ_CABVPW010000021.1:0-152119 GCF_902499025.1 Burkholderia lata
CGATCGTCGTGGCGCCGGGCGCCGGCCCGTGCCCCGCGTCGGGCACGGCGGCGCTGCAATCGCCGTCGCTGAACTCGCAGCTGCGCTGCGCGCCGTGACGCGCGCGCCTTTCCGGGACGACCTTCCTTCTCGACCATGACTTCCATCGACCGCCGTTCGTTTCTCCGTGCCGCTGCTGCCGGCACGGCCTTCTCGATGTTCCCGCCGGCGATCCGGCGTGCGCTCGCGATTCCCGCGAACAACCAGACCGGCACGATCAACGACGTCCAGCACGTCGTGATCTTCATGCAGGAAAACCGCTCGTTCGACCATTACTTCGGCACGATGCCCGGCGTGCGCGGCTTCGGCGATCGCCTGACGATCCCGCAGCCGGGCGGCACGCCCGTGTGGCAGCAGAGCGACGGCAAGCGCCCGGTGCTGCCGTTCTATCTCGACAGCACGAAGGGCAACGCGCTGCTCGTCGGCGGCGCGCACTCGTGGACCGATTCGCATTCGGCTTGGGACAACGGCCGGATGACCGCGTGGCCCGCGTCGAAGGGCGACGCGTCGATGGGCTACCTGCGCCAGTCGGACCTGCCGTTCCACTTCGCGCTCGCGAACGCGTTCACGCTGTGCGATGCGTACCACTGCTCGCTGCACGGCGGCACCAACTCGAATCGCATCTTCCTGTGGACCGGCACGAACGGCCCGACGGGCTCGAACACGGCCGTCGTGAACAACGACGGCTGGGACGGCCTCGGTTCGTCGAAGACGGGCCTGACGTGGACGACCTATCCGGAGCGCCTGCAGGCGGCCGGCGTGAGCTGGAAGGTCTACCAGAACATGCCGGACAACTACACCGACAACCCGCTCGCGGGCTTCGCGACGTTCCGCAAGGTCAACGAGACCGTGCCGGGCTCGCCGAATGCACCCTATACGCCGGCGATGGAAGCGCTGTCGCCGCTGTACAAGGGGATCGGCAACACGATGCCCGACGGCGGCTTCCTGCAGTCGCTCGCCGACGACATCGCGGCGAACCGGATGCCGCAGGTGAGCTGGATCGTGTCGCCGACCGCATACTGCGAGCACCCGGGCGCGTCGACGCCGGGGCAGGGCGCGTATTACCTGCAGCGCCTGCTCGACACGCTGACCGCGAACCCGGACGTGTGGAGCAAGACCGTGCTCATCGTGAACTACGACGAGAACGACTGCTTCTTCGATCACATGCCGCCGCCGAACGCGCCGTCGCGCGACGCGGACGGCACGTACGCGGGCAAGTCGACCGTCACGACGCAGTACGAGTACTTCACGCTGCCGAACCCGCCCGGCGATTCGTCGCCGCTCGCGCCGGACGGCCGCCCGTACGGGCCCGGCCCGCGCGTGCCGATGTTCGTCGTGTCGCCGTGGAGCACGGGCGGCTGGGTCAACTCCGAGGTGTTCGACCATACGTCGGTGCTGCGCTTCATCGAGCAGCGCTTCGGCGTGCAGGAGCCGAACATCAGCCCGTGGCGTCGCGCGGTGTGCGGCGACCTGACGTCGGCCTTCAACTTCAAGAACCCGAACGGCAACCCGGCGACGTCGTTCCCGGCGCCGACCAAGGCCGTAGCCGATGCGCAGCACGTGCAGCAAAGCCTGCAGGGCGCGGTGCCGGTGCCGTCGGTCAGCGCGCAGCAGATGCCGACGCAGCCGGCCGGCACACGCCCGTCGCGCGCGCTGCCGTACGAGCTGCACACGAGCGCGAGCGCCGACGTGTCGGGCGGGCTGGTGTGGCTCACGTTCAGCAATACCGGCACGGCCGGCGCGGTGTTCCATGTGTACGACAAGCTGCATCTCGATCGCGCGCCGCGCCGCTATACGGTCGAAGCCGGCAAGCAGTTGTCGGACGCGTGGCGCGCGGTGGCCGACGATGCGGGCAACTACGACCTGTGGGTGCTCGGGCCGAACGGTTTCCTGCGCGAATTCCAGGGCAACGTCGCGAAGGCCGCGAGCGGGCCCGTGCCGGAAATTCGCGTGTGCTACGACCCGGCGAACGACGCCGTGTACCTGACGATCATGAACGTCGGCAACGCGGCGAGCCAGGTCACGGTCACGTCGAACGCGTACCGCACCGACGGCCCGTGGAGCTATTCGGTGCCGGCCGGGATGCAGGTCGAGCCGTACTGGACGCTCGCGGCGTCGAGCGGCTGGTACGACTTCACGCTGACGGCCGAGAACGGTCTCGTGCGCCGCTTCGCGGGCCGCGTCGAGACCGGCAAGGACAGCATCAGCGATCCGGCGATGGGCGTGTCCAGCTGACGGGCGCCGGCCGCGCGGCCGGCGTCGCATCACCGGTTGCCGCCGGCGCGCCGACCCGCGCCGGCGGCTTTTTGTGCGCGGCCTCGATTCGACGGGGCCGCGCGTTTTTCATTCCTGTTCACACGACGCTTCATTCGATGACGCAACTCGCGCTTTTCGATCTCGACTTCACGCTCATTCCGTTCGACAGCGACCAGGCCTGGGGCCGTTTCATGGTCGAGCATGGCCTCGTCGACGCGGCCGAATTCGCCCGCATCGACGCTGCATTTGCGGCCGGCTATGCGGCCGGCACGCTCGACATCCATGCGCACCTGTGCAACATGCTCGCGCCGCTCGCTCGCTATTCGCGGGAACGGCTCGCGCACTGGCACGCGTGCTTCATGGCCGACGTCGTGCGGCCTGCGATCTCGCCGGCCGCGCTCGATCTCGTGCGTCATCATCGCGCGCGCGGCGACCTGTGCTGCATCGTCACCGCGACGAATGCGTTCATCACGCGGCCGATCGCACGCGCGTTCGGCATCGATCACCTGATCGCATGCGAGCTCGAAACCGTCGACGGACGGCCCGATGCGCGCTATACGGGGCGGCCCGCCGGCGTGCCGAGCTATCGGGAAGGGAAGATCGTGCGCACCGACGCGTGGCTCGCGTCGCGCGGGCTCGCATGGTCCGACTTCGAACGCAGCTGGTTCTACAGCGATTCGCACAACGACATACCGCTGCTCGAGCAGGTCACGGATGCGGTCGCAACCAATCCGGACGAACGGCTGCGCGCGCTGGCGACGGCACGCGGCTGGCGGGTCGTGGAGCTGTTCGAGACGGTGTGAGTCCGCGCGCCGTTACGCGGAGGAGCGCGTACGCTCGTCGTGGCGTTCGACGTTGGCCATGAACGCGGTAATCAGCCGCGTATCGGCGCGCGCGTCGAGGTAGTACAGGTATTCGTGCATCGGCGGCAGATCGTCGGCGAACGCGACCGCGCGCAGTTCCGGATGCGCGCCGACTTCGCCGCGCGGCATCAGCGTGCAGCCCATGTCGTGCCGCACGGCTTCGCGGATCGCTTCGCGCCTGCCGAGCTCGATCGCGTTCGCGGGCAGCCCGATGCCCGCGTGCTTCAGCACGTGTTCCATCAGCGCACGCGTGCGCGAGCCGGCCTCGCGCAGCAGCAGCGTCTCGCCGGCCAGCGCGGCGAGTGCGACCGGCTCGCGCGCGGCGAGCCGATGCGAACGGTGCACGACCAGCACGAGCGGATCGTTCGCGATCGTATGCCGCACGAAACGCGGATCGTCGTCGCGCTGCGACGACACCGCGACGTCGCAGCGAAAATCGACGAGCGCGTCGAGCACCTGCTGCGAGTTGCCGATCTCGATGCTGATCTTCACGGCCGGGTACTGGCGGCGGAACGCGGCGATCGCAGGCAGGATGTAGAACGGGCCGGTCGTGCCGACGCGCAGGTTGCCGGTATGCAGTTCGCGCTCGTTGCGCAGCGCGAAATCGATATCGTTCTCCATCTGCAGCATCTGGCCGATCATCGGCATCAGCGACGCGCCCGCGTCGCTGAGATCGAGACGGTTGCCGCGGCGATGGAACAGCTCGACGCCGTAATGGCGCTCGAGCTGCTGGATGCGCGACGTGATCGTCGGCTGGCTCACGTCGAGGCGCTTCGCGGCGGCGGTCACGCTTCCCTGGCGGGCGGTTTCGTAGAAGGCGGCGAGAAGCAGGGCAAGCATGGCGACACACGGGACGAGACGAGCGGAAATTACCGGCCGCGCGTGTCAATTCCATGTCAACGGCGTGGATGTGCGTGGCAAATTGGGGCGCGATGTGGCGTGCGTCGCGCCGCGGTCACCGCTTATTCGGGCGGCTGCTCGTCGTAGGCGACGAAGATCTTCCGCGTGCGTTCGACGACTTCCCACGTGCCGCGAAAGCCCGGCGGAATGACGAAGCGATGGCCGGTGCGCAGGGTTTTCGCGTTGCCTTCCTCGTCGGTGATCACCGACGTGCCTTCCAGGATCTCGCAGTATTCCGCTTCGGTATACGCGACCCGCCAGCGGCCGGGCGTGCTTTCCCAGATGCCCGTCGAGAAGCGGCCGCACGGGCTCGTGAAGCCGGGGGTGAGCGTCTGCAGCGGGTCGCCGGCAATCAGCTTCTCGGGCGGCACGCGGTATTGCACGGGTTCGCCGTTCGGGGTGAGGGCATCGGTGATGGCGGAAATGTCGAGCACGGCTGGCATCCTGAGTCGTTGTGAAATGAACGCGCCGACGGCGCGTTCGCATGATTCCATACTTGCGGGCAGTTTCGTCAGTTGCCGGTTTTCAGTTGCTGCCACAGGCGGTTCTCGAGTCGCGCGATGTCCGCGGAACGCGGCTTCGAGAGCGTCATCCTGTCGAGCACGTCGGCGGACAGATACACGTTCGGATCGTGCGCGACGGCCGGCGTCACGTACTGATGGGCCGCCTTGTTCGCGCTCGGGTAGTAGATCTCGTTGGTGATGTCCGCGTTCACCTTCGGATCCTGGATGTAGTTGATCCATTGGAGTGCGGCTTCCGGATGCGGCGCATCCTTCGGAATGGCCATCACGTCGATCCACAGGATGCCGCCTTCCTTCGGGTTCGCATAACGAATCTCGTAGCCGCGTTTCGCCGCGATCGCTTCGCGACGCGCGACGCTGACGTCGCCCGACCATCCGAGCACGACGCACACGTCGTTGTTCGCGAGGTCGTTGTTGTAGCCCGACGAGTTGAACTGCGTGATGTACGGGCGCACCTTCTTCAGCATGTCGAATGCCGTGTGGTAGTCGGCCGGGTTCTTGCTGTTCGGATCCTTGCCGAGGTACTGCAGCGCGGCGGCGAACACGTCGTCCGGTGCATCGAGGAACGACACGCCGCAGCTTTTCAGCTTCGACACGTTGGCCGGGTCGAACACCAATGCCCAGCTGTCGAGCGGCGCACCGTCGCCGAGCGCCTTCCTGACGGCCTGCACGTTGTAGCCGACCCCGTCCGTGCCGTAGGCCCACGGCACGCCGTACTGGTTCCCCGGATCGGATTCCGCGATCTTCTTCATCAGCGCGGGATCGAGGTTCGCGAGGTTCGGCAGCTTCGACTTGTCGAGTTTCTGGTAGACGCCGGCCTGGATCTGCTTGGCCATGTAGTTCGAGGTCGGCACGACGATGTCGTAGCCGGAACTGCCGGCCAGCAGCTTCGACTGCAGCGTGTCGTCGCTGTCGTAGACGTCGTAGCGCACGTGTACACCCGTCTGCTTCTGGAAGTCGGGGATCGTGGTTTTCGCGATGTACTCGGACCAGTTGTAGACGTTCAGTTCGGCATCCGCAGCATGGGCGGGTAGCGCCGATAGCGGCGCGAAACAGGCGGCGGCTGCGATCGCAACCGGGAAGGCGAGACGGAAAGCGCGGACGATCATGGTCACTCCCTTTCGAAACAAGGGCGGCGCGTGGCATCGCGCACGCGCGCCGCGGGTCGGTCGATGAGGCTCGCGGCGGTGCGCCGTGCCGTGCACCGCGGATGCGCCGGCGGGCCTCGCCGAATCTCGGGGATGACTGTATGCGGCGGCTGTGGGCGTGTCTGTCCATGAAATCCGTACAGCCGTACCGCGGCACGTACCGGAAACCAGCGCGAGGGAATTGGCAGCGTACTTTTGGCGTGGTAACGGTAAGCGTCCCGTTCTCTCGTGCATCGTATGACCGACCATGACGCCGCTACGACGATCGATATCCAGCTGGGCCAGCTCGTCTTCATGTCCGACGCGCTGTCGGCCGTGGCCGGCGCGATCGGCTCGCCGGATTTCGTCGCGGTCGTGTTCGAGAACCTGACGCGCATCGTCGATTGCGATTCCATCCACCTCGATTACGAGGACGAGTCGCTGCACGATCGCCGGGTCGGCTGGATCGGCAGCTACGGCACCTATCCGGACCAGATCGAGCGCACGATGACGCGCTACTACCGCGATTTCGCGCAGATCGACACGACATTCGACTGCATCCGCGGCGAACGCGATACGCAGCTGCTGCAGCTGTCGACGCTGCGGTTGAACCCCGAGATCCGGCGCGCGTTTTACGACACCGAGGACATCCACGACGAGTGCGTGGTCACGTATCGCGTGGGCGAGCTGACCTATGCGCTGTCGGTGTGCCGCGCGCGGCGGCTGCCGGCGTTTTCGCTGAAGGAGCTGAGCATCGTCCGGCATGTCGCGCTGATCGTGTTGCCGCTCGCGGTCGCGCATCGGCGCATCGTCGGCGACCGGCCGGCCGATGCGCACGCGGATGCGCCACGCGGTCAGGAAAGCGGGGCTGCCCAGCGCTTGAACGACGTGTTCGGGAAGCTGACGTCGCGCGAATCGGAGGTGTGTGCGCGGCTCATTCGCGGCAGGAAGACGCAGGATATCGCGCACGAACTGGGCATCCGGCCGTCGTCGATCGATACCTATGCGCGACGCGCATTCGCGAAGCTCGGCATCGAATCACGCCGTCAGTTGTTGAACCTGCTGCTGGATCATGATGTGCTCGATGCATCGTCGGCCCGGAGAGGCAATGCGTGATCGCGCGCTACGATAGCGCTGGCACGACACACGAGGAGAGCCGATTGAGCATCACATGGGATGGAATCACGGGCGCCGACGTACTCGACGAAGCGGAGGTCGCGCGCCGGCACGTGTTGGCCGACGCGGCGCGCAACGGCGACTGGGCGACGATGCTGGGTCTCGTCGCGAAACAGTCGAGGCTCGTCAATGCGACGCGGCTGGGCGGCACGTCGCTCTATACGCCGCTGCACCAGGCTGCCTACGGCGGCGCACCGAAAGAAGTCGTCGTCGAGCTGTTGCAGCTCGGTGCATCGCGCATGCTGCGCGATGCACAGGGTGCGCGCCCGGTCGATCTTGCCGAGCAGCGCGGGCATCGGCACCTGGTCGATCTGCTGACGCCGCGGCCGCAGCGTTTCGTGCCCGACGAGACGCTGCGCGCCATCCAGCGCCACTTCCACGAGATGATTCTCGGCCGCATCGCCCACCTGCGCGTCGATGCGCTGCGCCTGCCCGAACTCGAACCGCTGCTTGAACTCGACGCACAGGCCGACAGCATGTGGTTCGGCGTGCCGGGCATGTATGGCGGGTTCGGCTATGCGCTGCGCACCGACGGCGCCGCGGCCGTGCTCGAGTCCAGGAGCTGGAGCCGCGTGGTCGGCGGCTCGGGCCAGCGGCACGAGATCACGGCGCGCGGCTGCACGCTGGTCGAAGAGGGCTTCGTGTGACGGCGTTGCGCCGTCACGTTACCGCTCAGGCGACAGCCGTGTCCGTTGCCTTGGCTGCCGTCGCACCGCGCGCGGCCGAAGCCCGCGCCGCCGCCGCGCCCGCCAGCCGCCGATAGCGCGCGAGCGCCCACAGCGGGAAGTACGCGGTATAGCCGTGATACTTCAGGTAGAAGATGCGCGGAAAGCCCGGCGCATTGTGCGAGCGGTGCCACCAGAAGCCGTCTTCCTGCTGGACCGACTGCAGGTACGCGATGCCGCGCTTCACCGAATCGGATTCGCAGTCGCCGAACGCCATCTGCGCGAGCAGCGCCCACGCGGTGAAGTTGGACGTGCTCTCGCCGCCATTGGTGCCGCTCAGCTTCGGGTCGATGTAGCTGTCGTTCGTCTCGCCCCAGCCGCCGTCCGCATGCTGTCGCGAGCGCAGCCATTCGATCGCGCGGGCGATATACGGCTGCGACTTGTCCTCGCCGGCGAGCGCGAGGCCGGCCAGCACGCTCCACGTGCCGTAGATGTAGTTCGTGCCCCAGCGGCCCCACCAGCTGCCGTCGGGCTGCTGCGTGCGCTTCACGTAGTCGATGCAGCGTGCGACCGATGCGCGTTCGTCCGCGCGTTTCGTCACGCCGAAGCACAGCAGCACGCGGCCCGACACGTCCTCGGTCGGCGGATCGAGCAGCGCGCCGTGATCGGCGAACGGGATCGCGTTCAGGTACAGGCGGTCGCAGTCGGCGTCGAACGCCGCGAAGCCGCCGTTGCGCGATTGCAGCCCGCGCATCCAGTCGAGCGCGCGCGCGACGCGCGGCGCATACGGGTTCGTGCCGTCCGCGTTGGCATGCGTGCGGCCGCGGCGATCGAGCATCGCGGTGACGACCGCCGTGTCGTCGATGTCGGGGTAGTACGGGTTCGCGTACTGGAACGCCCAGCCGCCCGGCTGGACATCGGCCGGCGCGTTCTCGATCCAGTCGCCGCGCAGGTCGTTCACCTGGCGTTCGGCCAGCCAGTCGTACGCGCTCGCGATGCGTTCGTCGAGCGCGCGCCGTGCTTCGTCCGGCTCGCCGTCTTCCGGCACCGCCACGCCGCGCGCCTGCTCGAGCGCCATCGTGCTCCACGCGGTATCCCACACCGGCGACAGGCACGGCTGGCAATACATGCTGCCGTCGGGCCGCGTGACCAGCAGCTTTTCCAGCGCATCGTCGCAGTCGCGACGCAGCGGGTGATCGTCAGGGTAGCCGAGCACCTGCATCATCTGATTGGCATACACGATCGGCGGGAAGATGCCGCCGAGCCCGTCCTCGCCGTTCATGCGCTCCGCGCACCACGCTTCGGCATGGCGGATCGCGCGCTGCCGCAGGCCCTTCGGCATCAGCGGCTCGACATGACGCACCGTGCGGTCGAGCGCGAGGAACAGCCTGCGCATGCCGCGCGCGGGCGGGAAGTATTGACGCTCCTCGTCCGGCGGCGTGGCGAACAGCTCGCGGATCGAGATGTTGCGCGGATTGCGGGCGCGCGCCTTCAGCGAGCACAGCACGAGCAGCGGCACCATCGTCGTGCGCGCCCAGTACGCGACCTTGTACATCGAGATCGGCACCCACTTCGGGAACAGCACGAATTCGATCGGCATGAACGGCGTCGCGCGCCACGGCACCTGGCCGAACGTCGCGAGCAGGATGCGCGTGAACACGTTCGCGCGGGCCGCGCCGCCGAGCTTCAGGATCGCGTCGCGCGCGCGGATCATGTGCGGCGCGTGTTCGCTGTCACCGGCCGCCTTCAGCGCGAAGTACGCCTTCACGCTGCACGACACGTCCGGATCGCCGTCGACATACAGCGCCCAGCCGCCATGCGTGTCCAACCGCTGGTTCGCGCGCAGGTAGCGCGCCATCTTCTCCTGGCGGATGTCGTCGATCTTGTCCATGAAATGCATCATCAGGATGTATTCCGCGGTGATCGTCGCGTCGGATTCGAGTTCGAAACACCAGCTGCCGTCGGGCTGCTGGAGACGCACGAGGGCGTCGCGTCCACGGGCGATGGCGGTGTCGAGCGCGGACCAGGGGGAGGGGGTGGGGGTAGTCATGCGGCGGATCATACCATCCGGCCGGAATGTTTATGTCGAGACGCCCGGGTGCTACCATCCGCACCATGAAAAGACACCTCGAACCCGCGCCGCACGATGCGTCCGCGCCCGTCGAACCGGCTGGAACGGCCGGTGCGCGGGCGTCCGAAGCATCCTCGGCGCCGGCTGTCGCCACCGCCGGCGTGCGCCGGAAAAAAGCGCCGGATCAGGTGCGCGCGCAGTTGCTGGCGGCCGCATCGGAAATCGCGACCCATCACGGCGTGGCCGCGTTGACGCTCGATGCGGTGGCCGAGCGCGCCGGCGTGACGAAGGGCGCGCTGCAGTATCACTTCGCGAACAAGCAGGGGTTGCTGGATGCGCTGTTCGGGCAGGCGACCGAGCGGTTCGCCGCGCAGATGGCCGCGCGGGTGACGGCGGATGCCGACGGCGCCGGTGCGGCGGCGCGGGCGTACGTGCATGCGGTGCTGGACGAGTCGCATCCGGCCGCGAGCACCGATGTGCTGCGCGTGCTGGTTGCGTCGATGATTACCGACCAGGACACGCGCGAGCGATGGTCGGTGCCGATGCGCGAATGGACGCGGCCCGACCCGGTGCCGCTCGAGCAGGCCGCGACCTTGATGATCTGCCGGCTCGCCGCCGACGGGCTGTGGATCTCGAAACTGCTCGACAGCGTCGAGGTATCGGCCGAGTTGCGCACGGAGATCGTCCGGCAGCTCGACGCGATGAGCCGCGGCGTGTTTCCGAAGGGGCGCGACGGCGCCGCGTGATGCATGCGCCGTCGCGCTCGCGCGACTGCCGGCGGCACGGCGCGCACCGGTTTCCGTCACTGCCGGCGGACCTGATGATGGACGGCTTCAATCACCCGCTGGCGGTGATCGTGCCGTCGTGCCGCGCGGTCATCTCACGGCTGGGCGCGACGGTGGACCACAGCCGGGACACCGAACGCTTTGTCGCCGACGTGATGGCGGGCCTGCCAGGCAGTGCCGGCCCGGCAACCACGACTACTGCAAGGTAAGCGAATCATGAAGATCATCGTACGTGACGCCGTGGCCGCCGATACGCCGGCCCTGCGCGAGCTGTTCCTGCACTCGCGCCGCGAGACCTTCGTCTGGCAGCCGGCCGGCGCGTTCCAGCTGGCCGACTTCGAGGCCCAGACGGAAGGCGAGCGGCTGAGGGTTGCCGAGGACGACGGCGGGCGACTCGCCGGCTTCGTGTCGGTCTGGGAGCCCGACCATTTCATCCATCACCTGCATGTGCACCGGCCGCACCACCGGAGCGGCATCGGCCAGGCGCTGCTGCGCGCGCTGCCGGGCTGGCCGGTCACACCTTACCGGCTCAAGTGCCTGCGCGCCAACACGTCGGCGCTGGCGTTCTATGCCGCGTGCGGCTTCGTCGAGATCGGCGCCGGCAGCGCGGAGGACGGCGAGTACCTGCTGCTCGAGTCCGGCGGCAAGGACGGTCAATGACCGTCCACCTGCGGTAATGCGTGCAGCAGGCGGCGTGGCGGGGCACCTTCGGCCTCGTCACGTTTCGTGACAGCCGTGGCAGCCCGCTTCCGCCGCGATCGCTACGGCATCAGCCGGTCGAGCAGCGGCGACCGGAAGATCCGGTACGGGTCGTAGCGTTCGAGGGTCGCGCGCGCCGTATCCCAGCTGCTCGACGGCGGCTGGCCTTCACGATGCAGGTTCGGAATCGTGGTGGTGAGCATCGTGTCGTCCTGCCAGGCGGCCGTGTCGGTATAGGCCCAGCCCTTCGACCATTCGGGGCGCACCGTCGCATACGAGCCGGTGTAGTTCGCGAGCATCCATTGCTCGATCTCGCGATAGAAGCGATCGGCGGCCGGCGTGCCCGGCAACGTCAGGATGTCGAACCACACGGCGGTATCCCATTCCGGCCGGTCGGGGCGCGGCTTGAGCGCGGACAAGGTAGGCACGACCGCGCCCGCGCCGGCGTCGGCCGGCTTGTCGAGACCGGTGACGCGGATCTCGACGGGACCGTTCATCGGATACTCGCCGCTCGCCTTGTACGTGTCGACGCGGTTCTGATAGAACTGCACGAATTCGCTGATCACGCGCTGCACGTCGGCGCGCCGCGCCAGTACCGCGTAGCCGTTCGCGGTGACGCGCAGCGTCGTCGGTCGAATGTACTGCAGCACGGTGCGCGACCAGCCCCAGATGTCCCCGCTGAGCGTGAGTGCGAGACCGGCCGTCGTGATGGCCAGTTGCGTCTGGCCGAACAGCGGCGTCAATGCGCCTTCGCCGCCGATCACGATCCGCTTGACGAGATCCGAGATGGACTGCGGGATCGAATCGGAGAACGGATAGTTGTACGGCTGCGTGACGGCGCGCGACAGGAACGGCTTGCTCGGCGTCGGCGTCCAGACCTTGAGCCACGGTTTGGTCGTGAACGGAAACCAGATGGCTTCCACCCGGCCCGAGCGATCGAGAAACGACGCGATCGTGCGGCCCGTCGAGCCGGCCGGGGCAAACAGTTCGGATGCCGGAATATCGACGTAGCTCTGGCAGCGAAGCCGCTGGTTCGGGCCTGCCGTCAGCGTGACTTCGACGACGAACGCCCGCCCGATGTGCGCGAGGAACGCGCCGATCTCGGGATCGCTGCGCTCGAACCGGCGCAGCACGTATTGCTGCCGGGTCGGATCGAACACGACCGCGGTGAGCGCGACCACGAGATTGCTCAGCGAGCCGTAGGTCTGGCCCGGTTGCAAGGTTTCACCGGCCGCCGGCACGGCGGTGCCGTGTGCATCGATCGCGAGCGCGCCGCCGAGCGTGATGTCGCCCGGTGCAGGCGCGGCAATCACGCCGAGGCCGGACTGCTCGAGCGTCGCGAGCAACGACTCCAGCGAGACGCCCGTCTGGGCGGTGACGCGCGCCGGACGGGCCGACGTGTCGACGGAGACGGCCGTCAGCGACTTCGTCGTATCGAGCAGCACGAGGTTCGCGGCGCCGGTGCCTGGGTCCAGCGTCAGCGGCGACCAGTTGTGCATGTAGCCGCGCGGGCGTATCCGGTAGCCGTTTGCGCGCGCCCAGTTGACTGTCGCGACGACGTCATCGGCGGAGCGCGGCGCGGCGGTCCATACGTCCTGCACGGCGATCTCGCCGCTCCAGTTCTGGAATGCCTGCTTGTAAAGCGGGATGTCGGCCGGGAAGCCGGGCGGTGTCTCGCCGGCGGTCCGCGCGTGCGCCGCAACCTGATAGAGCGGTGTCCAGCCGGTGACGATGCCGGCCGCCGCGAGCTTCGCCATGTCGGCCAGGAAGGCGCGACGCGGCGCAGGTTCGTCTCGGAATTCGTGACTCATGGTGTGCTCCAATTTTTCGGAATTGTTTTGCAGATTGGAAAGACGACAAATGACGCGTTGAGACAGGTGTGGCAATTGGTACAGGCGTGACGCTCGAAAAGCGTTGCGCGTGGGTGGGTCAGGATTGAAAAGGACGTTGCGTCCGGCAATGCGCGGCCGCGCATCACCACGGATGTCTAAATGGAAATTGAAAAACCGCCGGACGACTTCTTCAATTGGCCGTCGGTCTGTCCTGCCGGCAAGCGGATAGGGAGATTCGACGGAATGGCGGGTGGCGAGGCGCTAGCCGCGACGATCAATAAAAGATGGGTTCACGTGAACAATGATTCAATGTTTAGATTTTTCAGATAAACATGGCCGCAGTTATAAATTGATTGGTGATGCGTCGTGTATTTCGGTCGAAAGCGTAGCAATTTATCTATCGGGTGGCAAGCGGTGGGATTGACGAATTCCGAGTCATTTAATATGGAAATTTTATGACGGGAAATGGCTTCGCCCTTTGTGGATATTTTGCAACGCGGGTGTCGGTGGCACGCCAGTCGTGGGTTGTAGGCAGTAATTGTGCTTTGCTTTCGCGTAAATCGAATCGATCGTTTAGAGAATCGAAATAACCTTCGGAAGGCAATGCGTGAAGCCAGGCCGGTGAGCGGGAGGGAATGGCCGAAATTCGACAATTCATTTCTCGAACGAGGTGCTCCGATGAAAATTCGTGGTATGCATCGCTTGGACGATTATTTCAAAAAATCGTGGTAAACAGATGTTGGTTTATTCTCGCATTCATAATTATACGAATGGGTGGCTTGCGGATCGATCGATTTCCAGTTGGCGAACGAATTGATTTGAAAAATAGATGTCAGGTTAACTGCAAATGTCTTAAATCATCGCTATCATACGCGGCTGGGATATGCGTGGATCAAATTCAATGGAAAGAATCGTTTCGTTTTTTTGATCGCGATTTTTCGTTGAATTCGCCGGGAACGCGCCTATTCCGGGGCCGGCGCCGGGTTTTCCAATTCAGGCCTTCAGCACGTCCGGCGGCGGCGCGTTTTCATCCGGCAACGCGCATCGACTGAAATGGACGCTTCAGCCTCTTGCAGCTTCGCCGATCGCTCGCATCGTGCTGAACAGGGAACGCCACGACGTCGTTTCGCGTGAGCCGAACGCTTCGGCGGGGCGTTGCCCGCCGAAGAAGGCGCGCGCCGAAGCGCGACCCGACGCGCGCCGCGCAATCCGTGCCGGCTTGCCCGCGCCGGCGTTGCGCCACGTCCTCAAGCACGCACAACAAGGAGAGTCAGATGTTCGCGAAGCTCGGGAAGGTGATTTCGAGCGCCGGCAGTGAGCGGTTCGCATCCGACATGCATGCATTGCTGGTCGAATCGATTCCGCTCGCGATCACCCGGATGACTGAATGGACGCTCGACGAGCCGGCGGGCGAAGTCGTCCGCGTGCAATCGCTCGGCGCATTCGGCGCGCCGGGCGACGCCGTGCGCGGCGAGCCTGCCGCGCACGGCGAGCGGGAACCGGCAGCGCATCCGCCGTTGAACCGGATCCTGGCGGCCTGCGACCGGCAGCTCATTCACATCAATCCGCTGATGCGGCGCGGCAATGGCGGCGAAGTCGCGCCGCCGCGCGGGCCGGGCGGCGGATTTCAGTGCCATCTCGTGTCGGGCAAGGCGAATCGCCGCTACGTGATCTCGCTGCATCGCATGGCATCGCATCGCGACTTCTCGTTGCAGGAGATGTCGTTCCTGAAGAATTTCGCCGATACGCTGCTGCCGCTCGTCGAGTGGCATGCGTCGACGCGCCGGCACGGCGAGCGTGAATGCGCGACGGCGCCCGGTGCGGCGGCAGGCATGCCCGGCGTCGAGGCGCTGCGCCACGAGTTCGAATCGCGGCTCGCGCGCGCGGGGGTCGTGCTGTCGGCGCGTGAAAACGAAGTGTGCCTCGGCCTGCTCGCGGGCAAGATGCTGCGCGAAATGGCCGACGAGCTTGGTGTGAAGGAGAGTACGGTCGAGACGTACATCAAGCGTGCCGCGGTGAAGCTCGGCATCAGCGGCCGGCACGGGCTCACGAAATGGATGATCGACGATTCCGTACCGTGCGCGTCGGCGGCGTGACGCCGTCACGCCGCCGACGCGCGACGAACGCCGCCGGCCGGCGTGCCGGGAGGGCTGCGGCGCGTGCCCGCGCCGACGCTCGCCGTTGCGGGCGATGACGACGATGTCACAGGGTGTGTCAGCTTGGGCTGTGTCGCCGGCCGGCCGGATTGCCGGCGTGTGACTCGAGATGGAGGTCGGCGGCAGCCGTCCCATGTCGTTTCGTGCGTCGCCTGCGTCGGCGTCGCGCGCGCTGAAGTGCCTGGCGTGCCGCACCTGACGCGCGCACGCCGCCGGGCATGCGCGTTCGGGCCGCGGGCCTTCAGGTTCCGATGCGCGCCGACGCGTAGTCGTGCCGCACGCTTCTCGTGCCGTCCCGGCCTGCTTCCGTCGCGGTCCCGGCCGTCTCGTCGAGCATCCAGCGCGTCAGGCCATGACGCCCGCTGAAGCCCAGCTTGACGGCTGCCCGCTTTAGATAGGTCTCGACGGTGCTTTCGCACAGCGCGAAGCGCATGGCGATGGCGGGCACCGTGTCGCCGGCCAGCAGTGCCGTGCATGCCTCGATCTCGCGCGTCGACAGTTTGACGCCGGCTTGCTGCAGACGGTCGGCAAACCGACGCGCCACGCGCTCCCGGCCCGATTGCGTCGCCGGCGGCGCGGCGGCGGTCACACGGGCGGCCGGCGGAGCCGAATCGAGCGCCGCGACATGGCTCTCGACGATCGGAAACAGCACGTGCGAGAGTTCCTTGAGGAAGGTCCGCTCCTGCGGCGAGAAATCGTCGAACGGACTCGTGCGATACAACGAGATCACGTAACAGTGGCCCCGCTTGCGGGTCACGAGGTGGAATTGCGCGCAACGCGGTGACACGATCGCCGCCTGCATGAGGACGAAGCGGTCGAGCTGCGCGTCGGTCGGGCCGTGGCCGGCGAGCGTGTCGTCGACGTGCAGGCAACTCGCACCCGGGCGCGGCGGCATCTGCGGCCCGCAACAGGCAGCAGCCGGGCCGGCCTGCGCGAGCGCCGCACCGACCGCGCCGAGGCTGCGCACCCCGGGAATGCCGTCACGCGCGGCGTCGACCGCAAGCTCGGAGATGCGGATCGCGTCGACGGGGACCGCCGCGGCGATCAGGCTGTACATCATTCGGGGAAAGCGTCGGCTCCCGCTGCTCGAGATCGCTTCGCCGACGTGTGCGAACAATCTGCTGAACTCCATGAAGGGATTCCTGATGAGACGTTGAAGCTGCGCTTGCGCGCATGGATGCCGACATGATTTAAACACCCGGTTGCGAGCGCGTCTGTAACGGATTGCCGGGACAGCCGCCGAATCCGGTGCGGCGCACGGCGACAGTGCCGCCCGTCTGCGACGGACAGTGCGCACCTTGTCGGCATCCGGATCGCTGCTCATCCCGCCGCTTCGGCCTGGACGGCACACATGGCCGTATCGGAGAAGATGCGGCCGCTATCCAGGCGAATGACCCGATCCGCGAGCTTGAAGTACTGATCGTCGTGGGTAATGATGACGACGCATTTCCCGCGGGATTTCAGATCGGGAACCAGCACTTCATAGAAAAATCGCTTGAAGACCGGATCCTGATCGGCGGCCCATTCGTCCAGGATATAAATCGGACGATCCTCGATGTACGCGCAAAGCAACGCCAATCGCTTGCGTTGCCCTGTCGACAACGCCCGGGTGGTCGAGTAAGTCCGGCCGGAAATCTCGATCTTGTCCCCCAGTTTCAGGGTTTCGAGGTATTTCCGGGCAAGCTCGATGCTTTCATCGCCCCGATCCGGTCCGATGATGCGGTTGAACAAATGGAAATCGGTGAAGACGGCGGAAAACAGGTTGCGGTACCGTTCCCTGGCATCGTCGTCGATGACTTTTCCATCGACGGAAATCGTTCCGCCGGTAGGCGCATAGAGGCCGCTGAGTACCTTGCCCAGCGTGCTCTTGCCGCTGCCGTTTCCGCCGATCACATAGACGAGTTCTCCGGCATGAATCGTCATGTTGATGGGGCCGAGCACGAAGTCGGCCGACGATTCATTGTCACGGTAGTTCATCGTCACGTCTTTCAACTCGATGACCTTCCACGACATCGCCGATGGGGATTCGACGGTGCCCGGACGGGACGGTTCCTTGCGTGAGTCCTGCGTGTCGTCGATCAGAAAACCGAATTCCGCCAGCCGGGCGAGCGCGGTCTTGCCTTCGGCCACCACCGGCAGAATATTGATCAGCATGGTCAAGGGCCCCATCATGTAGAGAACGGCCAGAATGCTCGCCGTGAGTACGGAGGGATCCACGACGCCGAGCGAAGGGACACCGAACAGCAGAAATCCGAGCAGGACCGCTACCGTGATCTGGCCGATGCTGTCGCCGCTCATGAACCAGAAGCGTTCTATGTAATTGAATCCTGCCACGCGCTTCGATGACAATTCGATCGCGGCCCGGGTAAACCAGCGTCGCCTGGCCCGGTTGAGCTTGAGCTCCTTGATTCCGAACACGAGGCCATGGGTGTATTCGTTGAACTGGACAAATTCATCGCGAACCCGCTCCGTGAAATTGACCGCCTTTCGATAGAAAAACAGATAAAGCAGCAGGCCGACGAGGGTCAGGATGATCGTCGAAGCGAACACGATCCACGAGAGATAGGCGAGATAGGCGATGCTGCAAATCAGGACGACTGATTGAACGATGATCGTCGGTATCGTGAGCAGGGTCTGGCTCAGCTGCGGAATGTCCTGCGTCAGCATGGTCAGGACATTGGGCGCGCCGCGTCTGTCGATTTCATCCAGCGGGGTCGCCAGGATCCTTTTGCACAGGTTGACGCGCAATCTCGTCATGACTTTCATGCAGGCATAGGAGGGCATCACGGCAGCGCAGGTCCGGCAGACTACCGCGATGACATTCACCGCAATGAACATCAGCAACAGCGTCTGCCGATCCTCCTGGTCATGCAGCACCCTGCTGATCAACCCGACGCCCACGATCGACGCGATGCCGCTGACGAGGCCCGTCAGGACCGTGCCCAGCGTCAGCCAGGGATGACTGCGCCACATCAGGGTGACGGCGGAATGCCATGGCGGCGATTTGCTTTGAGCGGAATCCATGAGTGGCCAATAGGTCTCAGTTGATCAGGTGGCTGAGTTCGACATTGCTTGCCGCTGATCTCAATCTCGACGAGGTTTCGTGCTTGCCCAGGAACGTGATGCTTTCCACGATTTCCAGCGGCGAATCGGAAAACAGGATGCAGCACTTCAGCAGGCGTTGCGCACGATCCCAGCCGACGCTGTCCGTCGAATCGGCCACGCTCCGCAACGCGGCCTCGACCGAGGCGGCCGTCCAGTTTTCGTTCCGTGCCAGCCGCGACTCGATCAGCCGAAGAAATTGCAGGAGCGTGCGGGGATTGCTTTCGATGCTGTACATGAGGATGTAATCGATCCGCAATTTCTTCGTGATCAACGGAAAAATCAGGTCGATCACGGCGGCAGTCGATTCGCATTTCCCATAGGCCAGTGAAATCGCGTCGCCGAGCTTGCAGTCCCGGTGAAGCGCATCCAGCGCGGCCTGTACGAACGCCGCTTCGAGGTCAACGGTGGTGGTTTGCATGATGTTCAATGGCCTGTCGAGTGAGGGATCGCGGCGAGCACGGGCCGCAGGCGTTACCAGCCGTCCGGAATGGGCATGGAATAGGTCAGCGGCTTTTCCGGCATCACTTCGTCCATGATGTCGGAGTAGCCGGACTCCTGTCCGACCAGATTCGGCTCGAAGCAGTAGCAATTGAACGTCTGCTGCAGCACGAGGTTGTTGCGGTCGTTGATCGCCGGCGGGTTTTCGTTGATCGCGATGAACGCGTCGTAAAGCGAGTCCCTGACGACGTACGCGTGCGCGGTGAGCGTCTCCACGGCCTTGACGATGTTCGGCGCGACGGGAATGGGCGGCGTGAAGTGATACGCGCCCAGGAACAGCATGTGCCAGTCGTCCGGCACTTGCGCGATGAACTCGGGGAAGCGCGCGGCGAAATCGGCGTCGAAGAACGCGTCGTCCTCGAAGATCAGGACTTCGCTCGCGCCGGCGGCCTTGGCCTGTTTCACCGCGGCGAGATGGCTCATCGTGCAGCCATAGTCCTGCGGGCGCATATGGCTCAACGATTCCGGCACGCTCACCAGCCTGGCATCGACGGCGGACAGCCGTTCCACCGTGAGAATGTTCTGCTCTGCGAATTTTCGTTGCATCGCTTCCCAGCGGTCGGGGCGCCGGTCCAGGTTGATGCAGACCTTGCGGGCGAAAGTGTTGTCGATCGTCGGCGTTGATTTCAATTTCATGAGGGCTTTTTTTCCAGAAATGAATTGACTTGGGCGGCGAGCGCACCGGCATGCGGATCGAGCAGCATGGTCAGGTGGTCGCCGGGGACGTCCGTCACCGCGACGGGGAGCGCCGAGAAGCGGGACCATCCCCAGGTCGGGTCGAGGCGAAGCTGCGCGATCTCGGGCGACGGAGCGTAGTCGCCGGGATCGCGCTCGGTGCTGCGGAACAACGCGATCGGCACGGGCAGCGGGGTGGCTTGCGGCGCGTAGTGCGATTTGAAGTTGGCCTGATAGACGCGCAGGTAGGCGCGCAGGCGGTCGGACCCGGCGTCCGCGAACCAGCTGCCGCGGCTGCCGATCCGCTCGAGGATCAGGCCGGCCTGGCCGTCGGGATCGAGCTGGACGAGGTCGGCTCGCGTCACCTGAAGGTCGGTCCCGAGGAAGGTGCCGATTTCGTGGGCGATCGCGACCAGCCATTCGGTGTCGTCCCAATCCTGCCAGTAAGTGGCGGCCGAGCTGTCGATGGGCGCGGACGCGTCGAGGATCGCCAGCAGTTTCACGTCGGCGCCCTTGGCGACCAGTTGCCGGCTCATTTCGAGCGCCACGTGCGCGCCGAACGAGTGGCCCGCCAGGTAGTACGGGCCCGCGCCCACCAGCGGCCAGATGCGTTCGATATGACGGGCCGCGATGTCTTCCACGCGGGTGAGCGGCTCGCACGAGCCGTCGAGGCCGAGCGCTTCCAGCCCGTGAATCGCGTGGGCGCCGCTCAGGTGGTTCGCGAGCGGGTGGAAGTAGACCACGTTCCCGCCGGCGCCCGGCAGGAGGAAGAGCGGCGCGGCGGGGCCGCCGTCGCGAATCGGCACGAGTCCGCCGGCGGGCGCGGACGGCTCTTGCGCGGCCAGCGCCGTCGCCAGTTTCTCGATCGTAGGATTCTCGAAGAGACAGGAAATCGGCAGCCGGCGATCGAATGCCTTCTCGACATTGGCCATCAACTGGATCGCGATGATCGAGTGGCCGCCGAGGTCGAAATAGTTGTCGCTGACCTTGATGTCGTCTCTTTTGAAGATCCGCTGCCAGATCTCCAGCAACGTGCTTTCGTCGGCCGTATGCGCGACGGCGCGTGCCGCCGTGGCCGCACCGGCGGCGGCTTCGATCGCCGGTTCGGCCTCACCGCGCGGCGCGCCCGGCTGGCCACCGGCGGCCCGCGGATCGGCGAGCTGGCCGGTCAGCCGGGTCGGTTCGTCGGCGAATCGTTCCAGCAGCGTGCGGAGGGTGCCGAGCATCTGCCGCACGACATCCGGCGCGACGCGGTGTGCATCGTGCGAAATATGGAAGCCGATGCGCTCGTTCGGGTGCACGGTCAGGGTCAGCGGGTAATTCGATTCCGCGAACGCGCGGGTGTCGAGGATCTCGATGTCATCCGGCCCGAGATCGGGGGCGGCGGCAACCGGGAAGTTCTCGAAGACCAGCAGGCTGTCGAACAGGCTGTCGCGGGCGGGCAGTTCGCTCCACGACTGGATATCGACCAGCGAACTGTACGAATGCGGCTCCATCGCCGTCTGGGCTGCGTGAACCTCTGCCAGCCATTCGATGAAGGGGCGCTCCGGCGCGATACGCAAGCGCAGCGGCAGCGTGTTGATGAACAGCCCCACGATCGACTCGACGCCGTCGAGCATCGGCGGTCGACCGGACACGGTGACGCCGAAGACGACGTCGTCCGTTCCGGCGTGACGCCGCAGCACCAACGCCCAGGCCGCGCGGACCAGCACGTTGAGCGTGACGCGATGCGTCCGCGTGAGCGCTTGCAGCCGCGCGGTCAGGGCCTCGTCCAGCAGGAATTGCTGGGTCCTGCGCTTGTCCTGCCGCGCGGTGTCGCCGGCCGTCTGCCGGGCCGGACCGGCCGCGATCGGCGTGGCGGCATGGAAGCCGGCCAACTCGGCGCGCCACCAGGTTTCGTCAGCCGAGCGAGGATGACGCGCGAGCCAGTCGATGTACGCGCGGTATCCCGGCGCCGACGCCGCGACCGCGGGCATGCCGGTGCGGGCGAGCGACAGGTAGTCGTCGAACACTTCCTTCATCAGGGTCGCGGTGCTCCAGCCGTCGAGGATGATGTGGTGCGCGCTCCAGCAGAAGCGATGGCGCGTGTCCGTTTCCTGGATCAGCGTGCAGCGGAACAACGGCGCCCGCTGCAGATCGAAGCCGCGCTTCCGGTCGTCGGCGAGGAACGCATCGAAGTCCTGCGCGCGGCGGGACGCATCGCGGTGCCGCCAGTCGACGAACGTCCACGGCAGCTCGACCGTGTGCAGCACGGTCTGGACGGGATGATCGCGATTGGCCCACGCGAACGCAGTGCGCAGCACGGCATGGCGCGCGAGCGCATTGGCCCACGCTTGCCGGAGCGCCGGCACCTGGAGCGGGCCGCTGACGACAAAGCTGAACTGCTGGAAATAGGCGGCGGGATCGAGGTCGTACAGCGAATGGAACAGGATGCCCTGCTGCAGCGACGAGAGCGGGTAGCTGTCCTCGATGTCGTCCCATGCGGTGTCGGGGACCGACGCCGCGAAGTCGAGCAACCGGTCCTTGAAGTGCGCGGCCAGGTTCTCGACCGTCTGCCGCCGGTGGAGCCGCTCGCCGTAGCGCCAGTCCACCTGAAGCTTGCCGTCGACCACAGCCGCGACGATCTCGAATGCGTGCGTGCGCTGCGACCGCCCGGCGCGCAGCGAACCGAGGTCTTCGGCCGCCGGGCGCCAGCCATCGGATTGCTGCAACACGGTATCGAGCTGCCCGTGATAGTTGAAGAGGATATCGGCTTTCGGCAACGCGGCGAGACTGTCGCGCACGGCGGCGTCGGGGCTCAGGTAGCGGAGCAACGAATAGCCGAGGCCGTCGGCCGGAGTCCGGCGCAGCTGCTGCCGCGCGGCACGCAGCGCTTCGTCAGGCGCTTGCATCGCGTCGGCGTCGAGCACGACGGGGTAGATGGACGTGAACCAGCCCACCGTCCGGGTGAGGTCGAGCGGCGCATCCGACACATGGCGGCCGTGACTCTCGAGATCGATCCGGGTGCGGGCGTTGCCCGTGACCATGCTGCAGGCTTGCGCGAGCGCGACGAGCAGGACGTCGTTGATGCGGGTGTCGTAGGCGCGTGGCAGCCGGCGTAGCAACGTGGTGGTGTCGGCTTCGTCCAGTTCGAATGAAACGGATGACGCATCGCCGACCGCGTTGTTGGCTCCGTTGTTGGCCGCACTCGCGGCCGGATAGTCAACCGGCATCGGCTCGACAGGCTGCGCGAGGAGGGCCTGCCACAGTCGGGCTTCGTCGCCGATGGCGGGCGACCGGGCCAGTTGCTGCAGATGCAACGCCCATTCGCGGAACGACGTCGTCTTCTCGGGCAACGGCTGGCCGTGGTACGCGGCATGCAAGTCCTCGAGGAGCACGCGCCACGACACGCCGTCCACCGCCAGGTGATGGACCGACACGAACAGGCGGGCGAGCGGCTCGTCGGCCAGGCAGAAGAGCCGGGCCGCCAGCAACGGGCCGTGCGCGATGTCGATGCCGCGCTCCGCGTCAGCGGCGGCGGCGCGCATCGCCGCCAGGCGCTCGCCGGCGTCGCCCGCGATCACCTGCTTCGCAAAGAGCGCCGGCATCTCGCCACCGGCGACGACTTGCTGGGTCCAGCGGCCCGCACCGTGCGAGAAACGCAGTCGCAACGCGTCGTGATGTTCGTAGACTTGCCGGAACGCGTCGCCGAGCCTCGACGCGTCGATATCCGCCGGCACCTGGATCAGGACCGTTTGATTGTAGTGCGACGGCGCATCGATCTCCTGTTCGAAGAGCCAGTGCTGCACCGGCGTGAGCGGCGCTTCGCCCAGCGGGCTCAAGGTCGGCGCGTGTGCTGCCTGTTCCTCGGGCGCGGCGGCCAGCTGCGCGATCGTCTGATACTGGAACAGCTGCTTCGCCGTCACGCGCAGCCCCGCCTGATTGGCGCGCGCGATCACCTGGATGCTCAGGATGGAGTCGCCACCGAGTTCGAAGAAATTGTCGTGGATGCCGACGGAAGGCAGTTGCAGCACGTCTTGCCAGATCGACGCCAGCAGGATTTCCCGGGGCGTGACGGCCGGCGCGTGCGGCCGGGCTGCGTCGATCACGTTCGCCGGGAGCGGCAGCGCCTTGCGGTTGATCTTGCCGTTGGGCAGCATCGGCAAGGATTCAAGTGCGACGAACTGCGACGGCACCATGTAGTCGGCGAGCTTGCCGCCCAGATAGCCGCGCAGATCGGCGATGTCCGGTGCCGCGGTCGCGACATAGGCGATCAGGAACGTTCGGGCTCCTTCGGTTTTCGCGATCACGACGCAGTCGTCGACCGACGGATGCGTGCGCAGCGCCGCCTCGATTTCACCGGGTTCGATGCGCAGGCCGCGCAGCTTGATCTGGTGATCGATGCGGCCGAGGAACTCGATATTGCCGTCGGGGCGGTAGCGCGCGAGATCGCCGGTGCGATAGAGGCGCGCGAGCGGGTCAGCGGAGAACGGGTCGGCGATGAACTTCCCGGCGCTCAGTTCGGGTTCGCCGTGGTAGCCGCGCCCGACCGGCGTGCCGCCGATCAGCAATTCACCGGCCACGCCGACCGGCGCGGGCTGCATCTGCGCGTCGACGATGTAGAGGCGGGTGTTGGCGATGGGCCGGCCGATCGGGACGATGCGGTGCGGGTCGTCGCGCCGGCATTCCCACGCGGTCACGTCGACGGCGGCCTCGGTCGGGCCGTAAAGGTTGTAGAGCCTGACGTCCAGGCGCTCGAGGCAACGCTGCTGCAGGTCGTGGGGCAAAGCCTCGCCGCTGCACACGACGCGGCGCAGCGACGCGCAGTGCGCGTCGAGCTCCGGATGATCGAGGAACGCGCGCAGCATCGACGGCACGAAATGGATCGTGGTGATCCGTTCGCGCTCGATGAGCTCGACCAGGTAGTCGGCCTCGCGCTGGCCGCCGGGGCGGGCGAACACGAGGCTGGCGCCGGTGACGAGCGGCCAGAAGAGTTCCCAGACCGAGACGTCGAAGCTGAACGGGGTTTTCTGCAGCACGGCATCGTCGGCGTCGAGCGCGTAGGCGTGCTGCATCCAGAGGATGCGGTTGGTGATCGCGCGATGGGTGTTGAGCGCGCCCTTGGGGCGGCCGGTCGAGCCGGACGTGTAGATCATGTAGGCGAGGTTGTCGCCGTTCAGCGCAGGTGCGGGATTCGACACCGCGTCGAGGTCGAGATCGAGTTCGTCGCTATCGACGACGATCAGGCGGGCGCCGGTGTCGGGCAGAGCGGCGCGCAGATGCTGCTGGGTGAGCAGCCAGCGCAGCTGCGCGTGGTCGATCATGAAGCGCACGCGCTCGGCGGGGTAGTCGGGGTCGACTGGGACGTAGGCGCCGCCGGCCTTGAGGATCGCGAGCAGCGCGATGCTCATGTCGAGGGAGCGCTCCATGGCGACGCCGACGAGTGCATCGGGGCCGACGCCGAGCGCGATGAGGTGGTGGGCGAGGCGGTTGGCGCGCAGGTTGAGTTCGGCGTAGGTGAGCGCCTGGTCATCGAAGACGGCGGCGACGGCATCGGGCGTGCGCTCGACCTGCTGTTCGAACAGACGATGCAGCGGTTGCGCGGCGGCCTCGCCGAAATCCGTGTCGGTCTGGTTCCACTCGACGGTCAGCAGGTTCCGCTCCGCATCGCTCGACAACGACAGCGCGCCGAGCGGCCGGTCCGGATCGGCGATCACGGCATCGACGAGCGTACGGAAGTGCTCCGCCATGCGATCGATCGTGGCGGCGTCGAACAGGTCCAGGTTGTATTCCAGCGAGCCCGCGAGGCCGTCGTCGGCATCCTGGACATGGAGCGTGAGGTCGAACTTCGCGGTGTGGGTCTCCACCGACACCGGCGTGGCCACGAGGCCGGGGAAGCTCACCGCCTGGGGCTGTGCTTTCTCGTACGCGAACACGACCTGGAACACCGGCGTGCGGCTCAGGTTGCGTTCGAGCTCGAGCGAGTCCACCACCTGCTCGAACGGAATCTCCTGGCGGCTGTAGCCGTCCAGCGCGACGCGCTTCACGCGCGCCAGCAGTTCGCCGAAGGTCGGATTGCCCGACAGGTCCACGCGCAGCGCGAGCATGTTCGCGAAGAAGCCGATCAGCGGCTCGGTCATGCTGGAACGCCGATTGGCGATCGGGGAGCCGATGACGAGGTCCTGCTGGTTGCTGTATCGCGACAGGAGCAGCGCATACGCGGCGAGCACGACCATGAACGTGCTGGTGCCGGACGCGCGGGCAATCGCGCGCAGGCCGTCGGCGCGTTCACTGCCCAGCTGGAACGGCAGGACCGCGCCGCGGAACTGCTGGATGGCGGGCCGGGGGCGGTCGGTGGGCAGTTCGATCAGGTCCGGCGCGTCCGCCAGCGCGGCGCTCAGGAGCGCCAGTTCGTCATGCGTGTCGGCGGACGCCAGGCGCTCGTGCTGCCACACGGCGTAGTCTGCGTACTGGACAGCCAGTTCCGGCAGCGACTGGCCGGCATAGAGCGCGGCCAGTTCGCCGATGAGGATGCCTGACGACCATGCATCGGAAACGATGTGATGCATCACGATGCCGAACACGTGCAGGCGCTCATGGACGCGATACAGCACGACGCGATAGAGCGGCCCGGCGGCGAGATCGAACGGGCGGTCGGCTTGCGCCGCGAGCAGCGCGAGCGTGTCGGATTCGTCGGCGACGTCGACGACGTCGAGCGCGACCGGCGCCGGCGGCGCGATGCGTTGAACCCCGAGGCCGTCGACGGCGGGAAACGTCGTGCGCAGGATCTCGTGACGCCGGCTGATCTCGGACACGGCAACCCGCAGGCGCGCGATGTCCAGTTCGCCGTCGAAGCGCAGCGCGCTCGAGATGTTGTAGGTGGCCGACGGGCCTTCCAGTTGCGCGAGGAACCACAGCCGCTGCTGCGGAAAGGACAGCGGCAGGTCGTTCGTGCGCGAGCGGGGCAGGATGGTGCCGGCCGTCGAACCGGCGCGGGGCGACGACGCTTCGATCAGGTCGGACACCGCGCTGATGGTCTGGAGTTCGAAGATTGCGTCGATGCCGATCTCGACGGAGAAGCTGCTCCAGATCCGCGAGACCAGCTGCATGGCTTGCAGCGAATCGCCGCCGTAGTCAAAGAAGCGGCCGGTGAGATCGACGGCCGGATTGTCGAGCACGTCGCGCCAGATGCGCACCAGCTCGAGCTGGATCGGCGTCGCGTCGAGAGGGGCGGCGTCGGGCGCAGCGGCCGGCTCCAGGGCCAGGAGCGCCGGGCGATCCAGCTTGCCGTTGGCGTTGAGCGGGAATTCGGCGATCGGGATGATGTCGGACGGGACCATGTAGTCCGGCAGCTTCCCGGCCAGATAGGCCCGGAGGTCCGGCATGCCGAGGCTCGCGGCGCACTTGACATAGGCCGCCAGCTTGCGCACCCCGTGGGCGGATTCGCGCAGCATGACCGCCGCGCCGACGACCTCCTCGTGCGCGGCGATCGCGGCCTCGATCTCGCCGAGTTCGACACGGTGCCCGCGGATCTTGACCTGGTGGTCGACGCGTCCGTAGCACTGGATACGTCCGTCGGGCAGCCACCGGCCGATGTCGCCGGTGCGATAGATGCGCGCTTCGCCGGGGAACGGATGCTCGACGAATTTCGCGGCGGTGACGTCGGGCCGCTGGTGGTAGCCGCGCGCAAGGCCGGCGCCGGCGAGGCAGATTTCCCCGGGCACGCCGAGCGGAACCGGCCGCAGCGCGTCGTCGAGCATGTACACCCGGGTGTCGGCGATGGGCCGGCCGATCAGCACCGTGGACGGCGCGTCCTCGACGCGCTCGACGATGCAGCCGACCGTCGCCTCGGTAGGACCGTACTCGTTGTAGATTTCGATCGCGGGATCGATCTTGCGCAGCGTGGCGATGTGCTGGGGCGTCAGTTCCTCGCCGCCCACGATCACCTTGCGCACGCCGGAGCGTGCCAGGTTCATGTATTCCAGCAGGTGAATGTGGGTGGGCGTGAGCTTGAGGGTGTCGACGCCGCTGCCGGGCTGGAACATCCGGGCCAGGATGGTGTCGATGCTTTCCGACTGCGGATAGATGCGCAGCGTCTTGCCGCGCACCAGCGGGCAGAAGATGTTGGTGAGCGTGAAATCGAAGCAAAGCGAGCTGTACAGGCCGAAACTGCCGGTCGTGCTTTCCGGAAAGTAATACCCGGCGGCCCACGCGATGTAGTGGGCCAGGTTCCGGTGTTCGAGCAGGCAGCCTTTGGGTTTCCCGGTCGAGCCGGACGTGTAGAGCACGTAGGCCAGGTGCGCCGGTTCGGCACGGTACGGCGGGTTGTCCGGCAGCGGCGTCCAGCCGGGGAGTTCCTGATCCAGCAGCAGCGTCACGCCGGAGAATTCATACCACTGCGCCAGTTGGCTCGATTGGGTCACCAGCAGCGACAGGCCGGTGTCGCCGAGGATGTGATTGATCCGTTCGGCCGGATACGCCGGGTCCAGCGGAACGAACGCCGCCCCTGCCTTCAAGATGCCGAGAATCGCGACGATCATCCATTCGGAACGGTCGAGCATGATGCCGACCAGCGATTCCGGCCCGACGTCGTGGTGTTCGCGCAATTGATGCGCCAGGCTGTTGGCCCGGGCGTTCAGGTCGGCGTAGGTCATCAGCGAACTGTCGGTGACCAGGGCCGGCGCCGTCGGCGTGCGGGCGACCTGCGCTTCGAACATGGCGACGACCGTCGGGTGGCTGGGGCCCGCCGTCGCGGTTTCGTTGAAGGCGGTCAGCAGCGGCCGCTCTTCCGGCGGGGCCGATTCGATGTCGCCGACGGGCTGGTCGAGGTGTTCGAATGCCTCCAGCACCGCGCCGAGGCTGCCGGCGAAACCGTCGATGATGAAAGGCTCGATCGCCGCGCTGTAACGCAGCTCGATTTCGCCGCGCGCGAGCCGCAGATGCAGCTGCAGGTCGTCGTCCCGACCGGTCGGTGCGTGGTGTACCCGATCGTCCGCCAGCGCGACTTTCGTGAGCTGCGCGAGATCCATGTCCTGTTCGTTGCGCACGAGCGTTTCAAGCGGGAATCGAGGCTCGGCGTAGCTGTCTTCCACGATCCCGGCCACGCGCGACAGGTAGTCCTCGATACGCTCGTCGGGACGGACCTCGATGATCAGCGGAACGGTGGCGGCCCGGGCCGGCGGATGTTCGGCCAGCCCCGGCGTGCCGAGCACCGTGACCGGAATCCGGAAGTATTTCCAGAGCAGGAACGCAATGCCCGCCGCCGTGACCGCGAATTCGGCAAGCTCGCCGTCGCCGATATGCCGCAACAGGTCGAGCGACGCGGGCGTGAGCCGCACCGAGCGGGACAGCTGGCGACCCGGCTGCCGACTCGGGGCGTGCGGTGCGATCCGGTAGACGCCGGCGACCTGGGAAAGGCTTTCGCGCCAGAAACGCGCGGTGTGCGCATAGCGATGGTCGGTGACCAGCACGTTATTGTCTTGCACAGAAAACTCCTTGAGACGTTTTGTTCACCTGAAACAACCCGCAGCAGCGCGCACGGCGCCCGCTGCTCGAACCCCGGCCGGCCCGCATCAGGTCTTCTCCTCGAGCGCGTCGTCGGCCGTGACCTCGGGCGCGCGCTTCAGGCGCAGGCCGACCCGGACCCGTGGGCCGGCGGCAGGCGCATCGCCGGAGAGCGGGATGCGATCGACCGGCGTGGCCGGATCGCGGCGGAAGACGTCGTGGATCGCGAGCAGTCGATCGCGCATCGCGGCGATGGTCGACGGGCGGAACAGGTGGGTGTTGTAGATGAACTGGATCAGGTGCCTGCCTTCGCTTTCCACGACCTGGAAGGACAGGTCGAACTTGGCCGTCGTGTCGGTCTGCGAAAGGTCCGTGATGCGAAGGCCGGGCTGCGGCGCCGGCATCGAAACGTGGTTCGCCTGGATGTCGAAGATCGGAAAATGGCCCGCCGGGGTGCGAATCTTCAGGTCTTCCAGCAACTCGTCGAACGGATAGGACGCATGCTCCAGCGCTTGCGTGGAGGCTTTCGCCACACCGTCGATCACCTCCGCGACGGTCGCGGATTTCCGCACCGGGACGCGCAGCACGACGGTGTTGAGGTACACGCCGATCTGCGCTTCGAGCTGCTCGCTGTCGCGCCCGGCCGACACGCTGCCGATGACGATGTCCTCACGCCCCGTATAGCGGTGCATCAGCACGCAGAACGACGCCAGGAGCACCGCATGGAGCGACGTATGGTGAGCGCGGGCCAGCGTCGCGAGTCCCGCCGCCTGCGGCTCCGGCAGTTCGACTTCGAGCGTCTGCCCGGCGTGGCCAAGCCGCTCGGGACGCGGGAAGTCCGATGCCAGTTGCAGGCGGGGCAGCGGCGCCGCCAGTTGCTCGAGCCAGTACGCGCGATGCGCGGCGGCGCGCGGACCGGCGAGGCTCGCGTTGTGCCACGCGGCGTAGTCGCGATACTGGATCGACAGCGGCGGCAGGTCGCGTCCCGCATACAGCGCATGCAGGTCGTCGGTCAGCACGCGGATCGACCACGCATCCGATATCACGTGGTGCATGTTCAGCAGCAGCAGATGCTTCGCCGGCGAGAGCCGCACCAGCTTGACGCGAAAGAGCGGCCCCGACGCGAGATCGAACGGCTGCTCGCTTTCCGCGCGAATCAGCGCATCGATCGCTTGCGGCCCGGCATCGTCGGCGAGATCCCGCTGCTCGACCCGGAAACCGGATGCTTCGCGGCTGAGGATGCGTTGCCGCAAGTCGCCTTCGATCATCGCGAACACGGTGCGCAGGCTCTCGTGGCGATCGACCAGCGTGTCGAACGCACGGACGAGACGCGCCGTGTCGACGGCGCCGTCCAGCTGCAGCGCGCCTGCCATGTTGTACGTGGACGGATCCGCGCTGCGGCTGGCGAGCCAGATCCGCTTCTGTGCGCGAGACACCGCGTAGGACGGCTGCACGGCCAGCGCCGGGATGATCGCGTCGTCGTCGGCGGCGGCGCCGCCGGCGGGCATGGCAGCCAGCTTCCGCGCGAGCGCGCGCGGCGTCGGCGCATGGAAGATGTCGGCGACCGCGACCTCCAGTTTCAGTTCGCGCCGGATCCGGCTGACCATCTGGATCGCCTTGAGGCTTTGGCCGCCCTGCTCGAAGAAATCGTCGTCGACGCCGTGCGGCCGGCGGCCGAGCACCTCGGCGAAGATGCGCAGCAGCGCCGCTTCGACCGGCGTCCGCGGTTCGGCCGGCACGCCGTCGGGCACGGACGCGGCATCCGGGAGCGGCAGCGCGGCGCGGTTGATCTTGCCGTTCGGCATGACCGGTAGCGCCGGCAGCAGCATCACGGTGTCGGGCACCATATGCGCCGGCAGCGTGTCGCGCAGTGCGTCGCGCACGCGTTGGGGCGTCCAGCCGGTTCCCGACGCGTAGCCGCACAGGGTCATGTCCGAATCCGGCGCTTCGCGGGCGACCACGACGGCGTTGGAGATGCCCGCGAGACCGGTCAGCGCGGCTTCGATTTCCCCGAGCTCGATGCGATAGCCACGGATCTTGACCTGGAAGTCGCGGCGGCCGAAGAAGTGCAGATTGCCGTCCGCCCCGAAGCAGCCGATATCGCCGGTGCGATACAGGCGCGCGCCCGGTTCCGGACTGAACGGATCGTCGCGGAACACCGCCCGGGTGCGTGTTTCGTCGAACAGGTAGCCGCGCCCGACGCCGACGCCGCCGATGCAGATCTCGCCCTTGACGCCGGGCGGGCACGGCTGCATGTCGGCGTCCACGACATAGAGGCGCAGGTTCTCGATCGGTCGGCCGATCGGAATCGCCGGCAGATCCGGCGCGCGCGCCATGCTGTAGTGCGCGACGGAGTCCGACGCTTCGGTCGGCCCATACGCGTTGATGAGCCGGACCGCCGGATTCAGGCGGAACCAGGCTTGCGCGGTGGCGGGCTGCAGCGTTTCGCCGATCGTCAGCAGCGTGTCGAGGTGCGGGAAGGCCGGTGCCGCATGCCGTTCCAGTTCGCCGAGAAAGGTCGCCAGATAGGACGGCACGAATTGCATCGCCGTGATGCGGTCGAGGTGCAGGCTGTCGATCAGGCGCGCGGGCTCGAGGATCACGGCATCGGGATAGATCACCGTCGTGCCGCCCGACGCCAGCGCGGCGAAGCACTGCCAGACCGAAATATCGGAGCAGTGCGAAGCAGTCTGGGCGACCGCGCTCTGCGCGCCGAGCCCGACCCTGCGCGCCATCGCAAGCACGTGATTGAGCATGCCGCGATGTTCGACCATCGCGCCCTTCGGTTGGCCGGTCGAACCCGACGTGAAGATCACGTAGGCGAGATCCGCGGGCCGGCAGCGCGTCGTCGGCGCTTCGGCATCCTGATGGGCGGGCAGGCGGGCGGGATCGACCAGCGGGATCGACGCCAGCGCCGGCGGCGGCTGGCAGTCCGTGCCGACGATGACGGCCGGCCGGGCCAGCGTCAGGAGGGTCTCGACCCGCTGGGCCGGATAGGCCGGATCGACCGGAACATACGCCGCGCCGCACTTCCAGATGGCCAGGATCGTTTCCAGCATCAGCGGCGAGCGCGGCATCCAGACGGCGATCCGGTCGTCCGGCTGGAGCGGCGCCGTCTGCAGAAGATGCGCGGCGATCCGGTTGGCGCCTTCGACGAGGTCGCGATAGGTGCGCACCTCCGTGCCGCAGCGCACCGCGATGCGCTCCGGATGCGCGGCGGCGACGGCCTCGATCAGTTCGGGCAGCGTCCGGTCGGACGGAACCGGCGCGAACGGTTCGTTCCAGCCGACCAGGAGGGCGTCCCGCTCGGCGGCAGCGAGAAGCGGAACGCTGCGGTTCGGGCGATCTTCCGCGCCGGCCAGGCCGGTGAGCAGGGTCTCGACATGGCGCAGCAGGCGGACGATCGTGTCGCGATCGAACCGGCCGTTGTCGTACAGCACCTGCAGCGACAGGCGCTTGCCCGGCGTCACGACCAGCGTCAGCGGGTAATTGTTCGGATCGGACACCTGGAATGCGCCGATCCGCAGGCCGGGCAGTGCATCGGCCAGCGCTTCCTCGACCGGATAGTTCTGGAAGATGAGCAGGCTTTCGAAGAGCGGCACGCCGGGCGGCAGGCCGGCGAATTTCTGGATGTCGGCCAGCGGATAGTGCGCATATTCCTCCTGCTGCGCGAGATCCATCTGCAATTGCGCCAGCCACGCGGACGTCGGGCGCGCGTCGATGCGGACCCGCACCGGCAGCGTGTTGATGAACAGCCCGACCATCTCGTCCGACGCCGGCAGCGACGCCGGACGACCGGAAACGATCGTGCCGAACACGACGTCCGATTCGCCGCTATAGCGGCTCAGCAACTGCGCCCACGCGCCTTGCGCGAGCGTGTTCAGGGTGAGGCGGCTGGCTTGCGCGAAGGTGACGAGCCGTTGCGTGTCGCTTTCGGAGAGCAGCAGCGGCTCTTCCACGTAGGCGCCCGGCGCGGCCGTGCCGTCGAGTTCGGGGCGGCCCAGCACGAGCGGCGTCGTCGCCGGGAAATCCGCCAGCTTCGTCTTCCAGAAACGTTCCGCAGCGGCGGCGTCCTGGCGTGCCAGCCAGCGCACGTAATCGGCGAAGGCGGGCGGCGCGTCCCGCTCCGGAGCGCCTTCGGCCGGCAGCGCCTGATAGGCGGCGGCCACTTCGCTCAGGAGCCGGGCGGAGCTCCACCCGTCGAGCAGGATGTGGTGATGGCTCCAGTGGAAGCGCCATGCGTGCTCGCCCAAGCGGAACAGCGCGAGCTGCATCAGCGGCGCGCGGGTAAAGTCGAAGCCGCGCGCCCGGTCTTGCGCCACGTAGGCTTTCCAGCGCTGTTCGGCCTCCATGGCGGACGCCGCGCGCAGATCCTCGTCGTGCCACGGCAAGTCGATCCGGCGATGCACGACCTGCACGGGGCTTTCGATGTCTTCCCAGTGAAACGAGGTGCGCAGGATGTCATGCCGGTGCGCCACGGTATCCCACGCGCGGCGGAACCGTTCGATGTCGAGCGCGCCGTCGATACTGAAATTCAGGCTGCTGAAGTACGCGTCCGACGCGGGTTCGTACAGGCTGTGGAACAGCATGCCCTGCTGGGTCGGCGTCAGCGCGTAGACGTCGGCGATCTCGTCCGCCATCACCGAGGCCGGCGCCTGCGGCAAGCCGGTCGCGGGCACGGTCGATGCGGACTGGACGGCATGGCCGGCGACCAGGGTTTCGAGCGCCGCGATGTAGGCTTGCGCGATGCGCTGGATGGTGTCCGTGTCGTGGCACGCCCGGCTGAACTCCCACGCAACGTGCAGGCGGTTGCCGGTCACGTAGGCGTTGATGTCGAGCAGGTGCTCGCGCAGCTGGTTCGCATTGCGGCCGTCTCCGCTTGGCTCCGCGGCCTGTTTCCAGTCGCGTGCGGCGGTGAACAGCTGGTCGGTCTGGCCCAGGTAGTTGAACTGCAGTCGCGGCTGCGGAGCCGGGCCATCGAGCCGGTCTTGCAGCAGGCCGTAGCTGATGCCCGCGCTCGGCACGGCGCGCAGTCGCGCCTTGACCGACGCAACCAGGCGAGCCGGATCGTGCGAACCGGCATCGACCGTCAGCACGACCGGGAAAACCGACGTAAACCAGCCCACCGTGCGCGAGATGTCGAGGTCGTCGTTTAGTTCCTCGCGCCCGTGCGCTTCGAGATCCAGCAGGACGTCGGCGCATCCGCTCCAGTCGCCGACGGCACGCGCAAGCGCGGCCAGCAGCACGTCGTTGATCTGCGCGTCGTAGGCGCGGGGCGCGGCGCCCAGCAAGGCCGTCGTGGCGGCTTCGCCCAGCTCGACCACGATCGTTTCGGCGGACGACACGGTATTGGCGTCGGCGGACGCATCGCGATCGAGCGGCAGGCCGGGCAGGGCGGAACCCGCGAGGGCCTGCCAATGGGCGAGGTCGGCGTCGGCGGCGCCGGAGCCGGCCCAGTTCGAGATCGCCCGGGTCCAGGCGGTCCAGGTCGCGCTGCCGCCTGCGAATTCGGGCGCCTTGCCGTTGCGCAGGCGGGTATAGGCGTCGTACACGGTTTCGAGCAGCGTACCCCACGACACGCCGTCGACGACCAGATGATGGGCGACCAGCAGCAGGCGGAGCGAACGGCCTTCGTCGATGCGGAACAGGTCCGCGCGCACGACGGGGCCGTCCGCGAGATCCAGGCTCGCATGCGATTGCGCGACGTACTGCGCGAGCTGGTCGCGCGCAATGTCGGACACGACGACGGGGACCTCCGGATCGTCGACGACTTCCTGGCGCCAGCCGGACGCGTCCGCGCGAAAGCGCAGCCGCAGCGCGTCATGCCATTTGGCCGCGTGCCGCAGCGCCTGGCGCAGCAAGACCGGATCGACATCCGCCGGCACGTCGAGCAGGACCGCCTGGTTGTACTGGTCCGGGTCGTCCTTGCGCTGCGCGAAGAAACGCTTCTGGATGGGCGTCAGCGGCAGCGGGCCGGACGACGCGACGAACTCCGCCGCGCCGACCGTGCCGCGCGTCGCCACAGCGGCGAGTTCGGCCACCGTCGGATGCTGGAAGATCAGCCGGGTGGTGATCTTCAGACCCGCCTTCGCGGCCAGCGACACGATGCGCATGCTGAGAATCGAATCGCCGCCCAGCGCGAAGAGGTTGTCGTGGATGCCGGGCGACGGGATGCCCAGCGCTTCGCCCCAGATGCGGCACAGCAGCGTCTCGGTGGGCGTGCGTGGCGGCGTCGGCGCGTGTGCCGTGGCGGAGAGTCGCGAGCGGTCCAGCGGCGGCAGCGCCTTGCGGTCGATCTTGCCGTTGCCGCTCAGCGGCAGCGCGTCGAGCACCACGTAGATGCCGGGCACCATGTACTCCGGCAGCGTGGCGGACAACGCGGCCGCAATCCGGGCGTCGCTCAGCGACGCGCCGTCGCGGAACGCGACATACGCGCACAGCGCGGCGCGGCCGGCCTCGTCGCGATAGTCGAGCGCGGCCGCCTGGCGGATTTCCGGAATGGCGGCCAGCGCGTTGTCGATCTCCCCGAGCTCGATGCGATAGCCGCGGATCTTCAGTTGGTGGTCCTTGCGGCCGTGGAGCACGATCGTTCCATCGGGCAGATAGCAGCCGATGTCGCTGGTGCGGTACAGGCGGACACCGCGCTCCGGATGGAACGGATCCTCGACGAAAGCCTCCCGCGTGGCGGCTTCGTTGTTCAGATAGCCGCGGCCGACGGCGACGCCGGACACGCAAAGCTCGCCGGGAATCCCGATCGGGCACAGGTTCATCTGCGGGTCGACGACGTAGAGGCGCACGTTGCGGATCGGCTTGCCGACCGGTACGTAAGGCGTGGCCGGCGCGCACGTCATGCGGTGCTGCGCGATGTCGTCGGACGCTTCGGCCGGGCCGTACGCGTTCACCAGCGCGATGTCCGGGAACACGTCGAACCACCGTTTCACCAGGGCGGGGCTGACCATCTCGCCGGTGACGAGCAGGTGCCGCAAGTGCCGCATCAGCGCCGGCTGTTCCGACGCACGGTCGAGCACCGCGGACAGATAGGACGGCACCAGTTCGAGGATGCCGATCCGGGTGGTTTCCAGATACGCGACGAAACTCGCGGGATCGCGAATGCATTCGTCGTCGACGATCACGGTCTTGCCGCCGACGAGCGGCGCCGTGAAAAATTGCCAGACCGAAATATCGAAGCAATGCGGCGCGGTTTGCGCGATCACCGACGACGCCGAGATCGAAAACTCGTCGATCTCGGCGAGCATGTGATTCAGCATGCCGGCGTGCTCGACCATCGCCCCTTTGGGCTTGCCGGTGGAGCCGGACGTGTAGATCACGTAGGCGAGGCTGTCGGGCGACACGGGGCGGCCGGGATTGGTGTCGTCGACGACATCGGTGACGGCGTCGAGCGACACGACCGGCGCGATCCCGGCCAGCTCCGGGGGCAGGAGGCCGTCGCAGGTCAGCACGAGGGCGGCGCCGGAATCCTCGAGAATGGTGCGGATGCGGGCCACCGGATAGTCGGGGTCGATCGGAATATAGGCGGCGCCGCACTTCCAGACGGCCAGGATCGCCTCCATCAGATGCGCCGACCGGTGCATGCAGATCGCGACCAGCGCGTCCGGCCCCAGCTCGGCGGCGGCCAGCAGGCGGTGCGCAATGCGGTTGGCGCGCGCGTTCAGTTCGCCCGCGCTCAGCACGCTATCGCGGTACTCGACCGCGGGCCGCTCCGGGTGGTCCGCGGCGGCCTGCTCCAGGCGATGCACCACGGTGAGCGCGGCGTCGAACGGCACGGCGGTGTCGTTGAAGGTCTCCAGCAACTGCCGGCGTTCGGCCTCGGGCAAGATCGGCACGCGGCCGAGCAGCCGGTTCGGATCGGCCGCGAACGCGTCGAGCGTCGCGGCGACGTGGCCCAGCATCCGCTGCATGGTGTCTTCGTCGAAGCGCCGCGGGTCGAACGACAGTTCCATCTTCCAGTCGTCGCGCGCCGTCACCACGAATTCGAGCGGAATGTCGGCGCGGTTGTAGAGTGCCACCTCGTCGACCGCCAGCCCGTGCGCGCCATGCGTCAGCGACGCGTCGAGCGGGTAATTCATGAACGTGATGTTGCTCTCGAACAGCGGCGTCGTCGGCGGCACTTCGCTGCAGCGCTGAATGTCGGGCAACGGGGTGTGCTCGAACGGCGCACGGGCGGCCACGCGCGCCTGGATCATCTTCAGCCACGGCACCAGCGGCTGCCTCGGGTCGACCCGCACCCGCACCGGCACCGTATTGATGAACAGGCCGAGCATGGTTTCGATCCCCGGCAGATGGGCGCCCCGCCCGGACACGACGGCGCCGAACACCACGTCGGTCTCCCCGCTGTAACGCGACAGCACGAGCGCCCAGGCTGCTTGCGCGAGGGTATTGAGGGTGACGTGATGGCGCGCCGCGAATTGCCGCAGGCGTGCGCTCAGGTCGGCCGACAGGTCGGCCTGCACTTGCGCGAGGCCCTGGCCGAAGCGCTCGCCCGCGTCCGCTCGCGCGGCCGTGGGCAGCGGAGTCGGCGTGCGGAACCCTTCGAGATAGCGCGTCCAGTATTGCTGCGCGGCTTGCGGCTCGTGCTGCTGCAGCCACTGGATATAGTCGCGATAGGGGCGCACGGGCGGCAGCGCCGGCGGCACGCCGCGCGTGAGCGCGCCATACACCTGGAAGATCTCCTCGATGACGAGCGACAGGCACCAGCCATCGGCCAGGATGTGGTGGTGGCTCCAGCTGAACAGGTAGGCGTCGGCGGCGACGCGCACCAGGCGACAGCGCACGAGCGGCGCGCGATCGAGCGCGAAGCCCTCGGCCAGGTCGTTCTCGAGATGCGCGCGCCACCGCGTGCGCTGTTCGTGTTCCTGCAGGTCGAGCCAGTCGTCCTGCACCCACGGCAGCGTGGCGTGCGCGTGCACGACCTGCATGGGCTTGTCGAATTCCTCCCAATGGAACGACGTGCGCATCACCGGATGCCGATCGACGAGCTGCTGCCATGCGGCATGAAACAGCGCGGGATCGAGGCTGCCGGTGATCCGGCAACTGAGCTGGTTGAAGCTGCTTCTCGAGCCGGGCTCGTGCACGGCATGAAAGAGCATCCCCTCCTGCATCGGGGAGAGCTCGTAGATATCGGCAATGGTGGGGGATGTCACGATTTGATCCTTGAAACAAGGGCGTCCAGCGCTTCCTGGCTGATGCGTGCGGCCGGAAAGTCCGACGGGCTCAGCGCGCGCGGGCCGTCGCCGCTGGCCGCGACGATCGACAGCAGACGGCTGCGGTAGCTTTGCGTCAGCTGCTCGATGACGCCGGGTGCGCAGGCCTCGCGGTTGTAGTGCCAGGTCAGGCGCAGACGGCCGTCGAATACCATCCCGTCGATCTCGAACAGATGGCCGCGGCGCGCGCGCGGGCTGTGCTCGGGACTCTGGAAGTCGAGCACCGGCTTCCAGCCCGTGTCGTCGGCCAGCACGCGATCGACCTGGCCGAGATAGTTGAAGCGCACCGGCGCCGGCGGCTGCCGTTCCAGCGCGGCCGCGATACCGGCATCGTTGCCGAGGTAGCGGGCAATGCCGTAGCCGAGCCCGCGCATCGGGACCGAGCGCAGTTGCTCCTTGACGTGGCGCAGCGCGTCGACCGCGATGGTGGCGTCGCCGGCGTTCAGGAACACCGGATAGTGGGCGGTGAACCAGCCGATCGTGCGCGACGTATCGACGCCGTCGAAGAGGTCCTCGCGGCCGTGGCCTTCGAGATCGACGACCAGCGACGCGTTGCCGGTCCAGTCGCCGAACGCGAGCAGCAGGGCCGTCAGCAGGACTTCGTTGATCTGGGTGTTGAACGCGCGCGGCACGTCCTGCAACAGCGCGAGCGTCTGCTGCGCGTCGAACTCGACGACCGTCGAGCCGGCTTCGGCGAGGGTGCCGGCCGGCATGTCGTCGAAGCACGCCGGTTCGCCGGCGTTCCCCTGGAGCCAGTAGTCCAGCCCGTCGAGCCGGGTCGCGCCGAGTTCGGACAGACGTGTCGACCAGTCGCGCCAGGCCGTCGTCCTGGCCGGGAGCTGCACCGCTTCGCCCGCTTCGAGCTGGCGACACGCGGTGTACAGGTCTTCGAACAGGATGCGCCACGAGACGCCGTCGATCACCAGGTGATGCGCCACCACGAGCAGGCGCTGCGACGCGTCGGGACCGAACTGGAACAGGTGCGCGCGCAGCAGCGGCGGCGCCGATAGCGTGAAGCTCTCCTGCATGCCGGTGGCGGTCGCGAGCATCGCGGCGTGCCGTGCGGCGGGCGCCGCGTCCGCCAGCGACGTGACGCCGAGCGGAATGGCGAGCGGCGGCGCCGCATGCGACTGCTGCCACGCGCCGGCGACGCACGCGAAACTCAACCGCAGCGCGTCGTGATGCGTCGCGACGGCCGCCAGCGCGCGCTCGATCGTGTCCGGCCGCAGCGACGCGGGCACCTCGATCATCGTCGACTGGTTGTAGTGGTGCGGATCGGCGACGTCTTGCGCGAAGAACCAGTGCTGGATCGGCGTCAGCGGGGCGGGGCCGACCACCGGCTCCTGCGCGATCCGGAGCGACGGCGCCTCCATTGCGACCTGGGCGAGCTCGGCGATGGTCGGATGCGCGAAGAACTGGTCGGCGCTGAACTTGAGCCCGACTTGCTGGGCCAGCGACATCACCTGGATGATCAGGATCGAGTCGCCGCCCAGTTCGAAGAAATTGTCGTGCACGCCGATCGGCTCGCGGCCCAGCACCTCGGACCAGATCTTGCCCAGGCGCGCCTCGACGTCGTTGGCGGGTGCGACGTACACGGTTTCGCTCGGCACGGGCGCCAGTTCCAGCGCGGCGAGCGCCTTGCGGTCGGGCTTGCCGTTCGGCGTCAGCGGCAGGCGTTCGAGCGTCACGATCGACGCCGGCACCATGAACTCGGGCAGACGTTCCTTCAGGTGTTCCCGCAGGCTGGCGACGCTGGCCGCCGCCGTCGCGACGCAGGCCACCAGCTGCTTGTGCTGCGGCGCGTCCTCGCGCACGAACACGATCGCGTCGGCGACGTCGGCGTGCTGCCTGAGCGCCGCCTCGATCTCGCCCATTTCGATCCGATAGCCGCGAATCTTCACCTGCGTGTCGCGCCGCCCGGTGACTTCCAGGTTGCCGTCCGGCAGCCAGACGCCGAGGTCGCCGGTGCGATAGAGACGCTCGCCCGCCTCGAACGGGTGGTCGACGAACGCGGCGGCCGTCAGGTCGTCCCGGCCGGCATAGCCGCGCGCCAGTGCGATGCCGGACACGCAGATTTCGCCCGTGCAGCCCTCGGGGGCCAGCGCCCCGTGCTCGTCGAGCAGGTACAGGTGCGTATTGCGGATCGGGCGGCCCACCGGCAGACGGGCCCCGTAGGTGATTGCCGGGTCGACCACGTAGTCCGCGATGCACACGGTTGCCTCGGTCGGGCCGTACGAGTTGTGGCACGTGCGGGTCCGGGCCAGCTCGCGCAGATCCGCCACGCGGGCGTTGTCGCCCGCGCTGATGACCCGTTTCACGGCGCCGAGCGCGTGCCAGTCGAGCGCGGCGAGATAGGCCGGCGTCGCGTTGATGGTGGTGACACCCTGCTGCGCGAGATAGTCGACGAAACGCGGGACGTCCCGGATCACGGCGGTCTTCGCGAGCACCAGGCGCGCGCCCGCGAGCAGCGTGACGAAAATCTCCATGATCGAGCCGTCGAAGCCCGGGGAGTAGAACTGGACGAACCGGTCGGCGGCATCGAAACCGAATGCGTCCACATGGTATTGCGCCATGTTCAGGAGCCCTGCGTGTTCGAGCACGACGCCCTTGGGCACGCCCGTCGAGCCGGACGTGTAGATGATGTACGCCGCATCGTCCGGCCGGACCTCGACGTGCGCCGACGCCGACGCGGGTTCCAGCGTGTCGAGCTGGAAGTCGAGGGCGAACATCGGGATCGCCCAGAAATCGGCGAGCAACGGCAGGTGTTCCGAGTGCGTCAGCAGCGCCTTGACCTTCGCATCCTCGATCATGAAGCGCAGCCGTTCCCGCGGAAACTCCGGGTCGAGCGGCAGATACACGGCGCCCGCCTTGAGCGCGCCGAGCATGCCGACGATCCAGCTCTCGGAACGGTCGGCCACGACGCCCACCACGTCGCCGCGTTCGATCGCGTATTCCGCGAGCAGGAAGCTCGCCAGCCGGGACGCCTGGTCATCGAGCTCGGCATAGGTCAGCGATGCGTCGGCGGTCACCACCGCGACGCTGTCCGGCGCGGCCGCGACCCGTTGCGCGAACTGTTCCAGGAAGGTTCCCTGTACCGCGACGGGCGCCGCATGCGAACGAAGGCGCGCGCGCTCTTCGTCGTCGAGCAGCGAGACGGTGTCGAGCGGCGCGTCAAGTGCGCCGAAGCCGGCCATGACGTTGCGCAGGTGCCGCGCGACATGCTGGAGATAATGCAGCGTGAACACCGTCGGCCGGCCCGTCAGCACGATCTCGTAGCGCTCCCGATGCCGGATCTCGATCGACAGGTCGTAGTCCGCCGACGCCCAGGCTTCGTGAAGGCCGTCGAAGCGCACGCCGACATTGGTCGCAAGCCGTTCGCCATGCAGCTTGTGCGCGAGGGCGGCGATCGGAAAATCCTGGTACGAATAGCTGCGCTGCACCCTGTCGCGCAGCTGGTTCAGGTACGCGCGAACCGTGGGGCCGGGCTCGCTGGCGTCGAGCAACGGGACGGGATCGGCGGGACCGCTCGCGGGTTCGACGCTCAGGCGCGGCGACTCCACGAACAGGCCGGCCGCGCCGTCGTAGCGCCCCAGTACGCGGAACAGCGCGGCGAGCAGCACGACGAACGCGCCCAGTTCGTTGCCGGCGGCGAGCTTCTCCAGCACCGGCGCCGCGTCGCCGTCGAGCGCGAACGTCAGTGTCGGCGCGGGGCCGAGCGGCAGCGCGTACGCCTGCCACGACTGCTGAAGGCGGAAGTCTTCGTCGATGCGGCCGAGCGCGTCGTTCCAGAACGCCACGTGTTCCTGGTATTGCCCGCTGGTCGAGAGCGCGTTGAGATTCAGTTCTGACAAAGCACGATCTCCCTCTTCGCGTACAGGATTTCGGACGCGATGCCCTTGGCCTTGCAGTGCGCGACGAACTGGGTGGACTGGATGTGGCTGGGCGAGTTTTCGTCGAAGGTGTTGTCGAGAAGGTGGTTCAGCCACGGCTCCTGACCCATCGCATAGACATACGCCGCGTTGAACGGGAAATCGTCCACCAACGCGGCGGCCTCGCCGAACTGGCAGCCTCGCGCCCGGCGCGACTGATCGATGTCGCGCGGCAGCGACTTGGGAAACAGCGTTCCGTAGGCCCATGACGGCGGCGCGCCCTCGGTTTCCATCCCGACGAACAGCGTGTCCGGCTTGCCGACGAGGCGGAAGACATGCTCATAGAGGCGCGGGTCCAGGTTGCACGAATCGGCGATGCACAGCACCGACCGCGAGCCGAAGCGGATCATGAAGCTCTGCTTGCTGTGGATCGCCAGGTCGTTGTGTTCGCCCAGGAACGGAATGGCGGTGATGGCGCCGTTGGGCACCTTGATTTCCTGGGCATCCCGAACTTCCAGCACGTCGTCGAAGCCGAGCTTGCGCAACGCCAGTTCCATCGACGGATCTTGCGGAAAGCCGTCGAGATTCCTGCCGACCACCACGGTCTTGACCTTGTGGCGAAGCTGCAGCAGCGTTTCGAGGACGATGTGATCGTGATGACTGTGCGTGATCAGCACGTAGTCGATCTGGTCCGGCAGGTCGGCGAACGTATAGCGCGGCAGCGCGGTGTCGTAGCCGTAGCTGATCACCGGATCGATCAGGATGCTCACGCCCCGGCTCTGGACCAGCACGCACGCGTGGCCGTAGTAGCGGATGCGGATGTCGTCGCCGTCGAACGAACGATCCGGTTTCGGCGCCGGCGCCTCCTCGACGAAGAACGAGCGGAACAGCGGCTCGTCCTTCTCCTCCACGCGCATCAGGTCGACGATTTTCGCGTAGCTGCCGGGCGTGTCGCGCATGCGGAACAGCACGTCGAGCGCGCGGTCGTCGAAGGCCATGTTGCTGAACACCGTGCGCTCGTCGCTGAGCCGGGGCGTGCTGAGGATGAACGGCCGGCGCGTGTTCTCCTCGATCGCCGACAGCGCGATGCTCTGCGCATCGCGCGCATAGAACGGGCTCGCGTACAGCAAGCTTTCGAACACCCGGAAGGACGGGTTGTGGTTCAGGTCATAGTAGATCTCGACATAGCCCTTCAACACCTCCGGAATTTCGGGGTAGAGCGGGTCCGACGCCATCCCCCTGGCCTGTTCCAGCAGCAGCGTGGAGAACGCCTTGTAAGCCTTCGCCAGTTCCAGTTGCCGGGTCGCGCGCCGGGTGGTCTGCTCGATCAACGCGCGGATTTCGTCGACGCGCTGGCCGCCCAGGTCGAGAAACGGGCCGCCGCGCATCGCGGGATCCTTGCAGGCCGCCGCATGCATCATCGGCGATGCGGCATAGGACTTCAGCAGCGGCAGGAACCGCTCCGCCACGTTGAGGGCGGCGGTCAACGGCGGCAGCGTGTGATACCACGCGAACCAGCTGTTGATCAGCGGTTCGAACTGGATGTTTTGTCGCAGGTAGACCTGCGTGCTGGACGAAATAGTCAACGAAGGCTCCTTAGAATGCGCTGAGTTCGATGGTGGGCTGGCGGGCGTCGGCGTGCAGCGCGCGTTGCCCCAGGGTCAGGTTCCGGATGCGAACGCCCGGATCGGCAAGCACTTCGCCGATGACGGACGTCAGTTCGTTGGCGAGGCCTTGCACCAGGGCCTCGCTGAACCGCCCCGCGTGATAGACGACGCGGATCGCGAGGCCCTCGGCGCGCGGTTCGGCCAGGAACCAGAAGTCCGTCGCGGCTTCCGTGTCCGCGCCCTGCGGGTCGTGGTCCGGCAGCTCGGCGATGTGCACTTGTCCCGCGTAGCGATCGACGGGGCCCTGTTGCTGGTTCTGCAGCGTCAGGCCGATGTCGAAGAGCGGGTTACGCCCGGCAACGCGCTTGATGTGCAGTTCGTCGAGCAAGCGATCCAGCGGATACAGCGGGTGCGAGAACGCTTCGAGGGTCGTGTCCCGCACCCGGGTCAGCAGCGTGTCGAACCGGTCGTCGCCCGCGACACGATCGCGCAGCGCCAGCACGTTCAGGTAGGGGCCGACCTGCGACTCGAGTTCGGGCAGCTCGCGGCCCGCGACCGGCGTGCCGACGACGATGTCCTCCTGACCGGAACGGCGGTAGAACAGCGCCTTGATGGCGGACAGCAACGCGATGAACAGGGTCGCGCCGTGGCGCTTGCCGAGCGATTCCAGCGCCGTCGTCTCGGCGGCGGGCAGTTCGAATCGCCAGGATTTCCAGCTCGGCGCGGCCGGCTGCTCGACGTCGCCCGGCAGTTCCAGCGCGCGCAGGCCGCCGCCCAGCCGGGTCAGCCAGTAGTCCTTCATGCGCGCGCCGTCCGGCCCGGCAAGCAGGTGGTTCAGCCAGCCGGCGTAATCCTTGTACTGGATCGCGAGTGCGGGCAGCGGATTGTCGCGACGCTGGACGAATGCGTCATAGAGTGCGGACAGGTCGTCGAGCAGTACCTCGGTGGACCAGCCGTCGCTCACGATGTGGTGCATCGTGCAGATGCAGACGTGACGGATTTCGGAGAGCCTGAGCAGCTTGACGCGGAAGAGCGGGCCGGTCGCGAGATCCATCGGCACGAGCCGTTCGCTCGCCTGGATCGACATCGCCTGGGCATCCCGGTCCTCGGCATCCTGCAGATCCACGACCTCGACCGGGAACGCGGCCTCGCCGGGCGGCAGCACGTGCTGGACCGGCTGATTGCCTTCCAGCACGAAACGCGTGCGCAAGATCTCGTGACGCTCGCTCAACGCGCGGAACGCCCGCACGAGCGCGTCCACGTCCAGCACGCCCTCGAACAGCAGGGACGTGGGCAGCGGCCCGCCGGCTTGTGCCGCATGGAGACGATCCTGGACCCACAGCCGCGTCTGGGCCGGAGAGAGCGCGTAGCTTGCCTGCACCGGCAGCGGCGTCACCGGCGCGTAATCGATCGGCTGCGTATCGGCGATGCGCTTCGCGAGGCTCGAGATGGTGGGGAGTGCGAACAGGCTGCGGATTTCCAGCTTCGCATGCAGATCGCGACGGATGCGCGCGACGACCTTCGTCGCCAGGAGCGAATTGCCGCCCAGCTCGAAGAAATTGGCGGTCGTGCTGATCCGCGCCTTGCCGAGCACTTCCTGCCAGATGGCCGTCAACTGCGCTTCGAGCGCGTTGACGGGCGCAACGTGGTCCAGGCCGTCGCCGGGTTCGGGCAGCCTGGCGCGATCGAGCTTGCCGTTGGGCAGATGCTCGAACGCAGTCACGACGACGAACGCGGAGGGCACCATGTAATCCGGCAGCTGCTGCCGCAGGTGGCCGCGCACCGCTTCGACCAGTTCGGCTTCGGGATGCGGCGAGCACAGCCATCCGACCAGTCTCGCGCCGTCGTCCACGCCGCGCAGCGCCACGACCGCGGCATCGACCAGCGGGTGCGAAGTCAGCACCGCCTCGATTTCGCCGGGTTCGATGCGCAGGCCGCGGAGCTTGATCTGGTGATCGATGCGGCCGAGGAACTCGATATTGCCGTCGGGGCGGTAGCGCGCGAGATCGCCGGTGCGGTAGAGGCGCGCGAGCGGGTCGGCGGAGAACGGGTCGGCGATGAACTTCCCGGCGCTCAGTTCGGGTTCGCCGTGGTAGCCGCGCCCGACCGGCGTGCCGCCGATCAGCAATTCGCCGGCCACGCCGATCGGCGTGGGTTGCATCTGCGTGTCCACGATATAGAGGCGGGTGTTGGCGATGGGCCGGCCGATCGGGACGATGCGGTGCGGGTCGTCGCGCCGGCATTCCCACGCGGTCACGTCGACGGCGGCCTCGGTCGGGCCGTAAAGGTTGTACAGCTTGACGTCCAGGCGCTCGAGACAACGCTGCTGCAGGTCGTGGGGCAACGCCTCGCCGCTGCACACGACGCGGCGCAGCGACGCGCAGTGCGCGTCGAGGTCCGGGTGGTCGAGGAACGCGCGCAGCATCGACGGCACGAAATGGATCGTGGTGATCCGTTCGCGCTCGATGAGCTCGACCAGGTAGTCGGCCTCGCGCTGGCCGCCGGAGCGGGCGAACACGAGGCGCGCACCGGTGACGAGCGGCCAGAGGAGCTCCCAGACCGAGACGTCGAAGCTGAACGGGGTCTTCTGCAGCACGGCATCGTCGGCGTCGAGTGCGTAGGCGTGCTGCATCCAGAGGATGCGGTTGGTGATCGCGCGATGGGTGTTGAGCGCGCCCTTGGGCCGGCCGGTCGAGCCGGACGTGTAGATCATGTAGGCGAGGTTGTCGCCGTTCAGCGCGGGCGTGGGATTCGACACGGCATCGAGGTCGAGATCGAGTTCGCCGTTATCGACGACGATCAGGCGGGCGTCGGTGTCGGGCAGCGCGGCGCGCAGATGCTGCTGGGTGAGGAGCCAGCGCAGCTGCGCGTGGTCGATCATGAAGCGCACGCGCTCGGCGGGGTAGTCGGGGTCGACGGGGACGTAGGCGCCGCCGGCCTTGAGGATCGCGAGCAACGCGACGCTCATGTCGAGTGAGCGCTCCATCGCGACGCCGACGAGGGCGTCGGGGCCGACGCCGAGCGCGATGAGGTGGTGGGCGAGGCGATTGGCGCGCAGGTTGAGTTCGGCGTAGGTGAGCGCCTGGTCATCGAAGACGGCAGCGACGGCATCGGGCGTGCGCTCGACCTGCTGTTCGAACAGGCGATGCAGCGGTTGCGCGGCGGCCTCGCCGAAATCCGTGTCGGTTTGGTTCCACTCGACGGTCAGCAGGTTCCGCTCCGCATCGCCCGACAACGGCAGCCGGGCAACGGCGGCCGACGCATCGTCAGCGAGACGCGTCAGCAGGGTCCGGTAGATGTCGAGGAAACGCTGCACCGTGCTCGCGTCGAACAGGTCGGTGTTGTAGTCGCAATCGATCAGGAGTGCCTGCCCCGCGTCGAGCACGTTGACGTTCAGGTCGAACGCGGTATGGCGGATCAGCGGCGCAACGAGGCCGACCGTCAGGCCGGGCAGTTCGGGCAGCGCCGACACGGGTTCGAGGTTGAAGACCGCCGAGACCAGCGGCGCGGCGTTGAGATCGCGCTGTGCGCCGATTTCGCGGACCAGCTCGGCGAACGGGTAATCCTGGTGCTCGAGCGCGTCGAGCAGGTTCTGCCGGGTGCCGGCCAGGAAGCTGGCCACGGTGGCCTGCTCCGGCAGCGTGGAGCGCAGCGGCAGCAGATGCGTGCAGTAGCCGGCGAGGCGATCGCTGCCGGCCACGGAGCGGCCGGTCACCGGGATGCCGGTGACGATCTCTTGCTGGCCGGCGACGCGGTGCAGGAACAGATTGAAGCCCGCGAGCAGCACCATGTAAAGCGTGCAGCCGTTCTGACGGGCCGCGGTGCGCAGCGTCGCGGCCGCCGCGGCGTCCAGATGCAGGGACACGCGCTCGCCGTGAAACGTCTTCACCGCGGGCCGCGGGTAGTCCACCGGCAGATTCAGCGGTGCGGCCTGGCGCGCGCATTGCGCCAGCCAGTACTCGCGATTCGCCTTCGTTTCCGGGCTGTGGCGCTGGCCGTCGAGCTGCTTCAGGTACGCGCGAAACTGCAGCGGCGCCGCCGCCGGCGCCGCGCCGGCATACGCGCGGGCCAGATCCTCGAGCAGGACGCCGAACGTCGAGCCGTCACAGATGATGTGATGGGCCGTCATCACCAGCAGGTGACGCTCGCTGCCCAGGCGGACGAGCGCGGCCCGAAAGAGCGGACCGTTCACGAGATCGAACGGCTGGCGGCTTTCGTGGTCCCGCCACGCGTCCGGGTCCGTGTCGACCAGCGGAATCTGAAGCTTCAGCGACGGATGCACGATCTGGCCCGACCCGTCCGCCATCACCGTGGTGCGCAGCGCCTCGTGCCGATCGACCAGGCTCTGGACGGCCGCGCGCATCGCGGCTTCGTCGAGCCGGCCGTTCAGTTCGAGGGTGGTGTTGACGTTGTAGGCGAGCGACCCTTCGGGATCGATTTCCGACAGCACCCACAGCTGGCGTTGCGCTTCGCTCAGCGCGGCCACCGTGCCGTGTTTCGAGTGCGGCCGGATGAAACCGCCCCGGCGCAGGTCGGCGACGCTGTCCTTCACCGCCCGGATGAAGCGGTCGATATCCGCATCCGTATGCGCGGTGGACAGGAAGCAGGTGCGCCATTCCCAGATGTAGATGCCCTTTTCGAGCATGTGATAGAAGAACAGGTCGAGGTTCTCGGTGAATTCGAAGCGGAACATCGAGCCGAACCACGTGACCTTGATCGGCGCCTCGGCCTCCACGAAGAACGCATTCAACGTGTCGGCGATTTGCGCGGTCCGTTCGTTGAGCGCGGCCTGCAGCGCCGGGCCTTCCTGTTCGATCTTCTCGAGCACGGCCAGCGCGGCCGCCATCGCAAGCGGATACTGGCAGAAGGTGCCGCCGAACGCGGTGCGGTCCGCGGCGGGGAACGAGTGGTCGCCGTAGGTCCACATGCCGCCGTCGATGGCGTCCATGAAGCGGCTGGTGCCGGCGATGACGCCCAGCGGCAGGCCACCGCCGATGATCTTGCCGTACGTCGCGAGATCGGCCCTGATGCCGAACATGGCTTGCGAGCCGCCCGGATGGACGCGGAAGCCGGTGATCATTTCGTCGAAGATCAGTGCGACGCCGGCCTCCTCGGTGATGCGACGCAGTTCCTTGAGGAACGCGACGGGCTGCAGCGAAGGGTTGCGGCTCTGCACCGGCTCCACCATCACGGCGGCGAGGGTCGACGCCATGCCGCGAATGGCCTCGAGCGCGGCGTCGCTGCCGTAGTCGAGCAGGATCATGTTCTCGACCGAGCCGAACGGCACGCCGGGGGCGATGGTTTCCGTCACGCCGTCCGCGTTCGCCGCGGCGAGCGTGCCGTCGGCATGCCCGTGATACGAATGCGTGAACATCACGATCTTGTCGCGCCCGGTCACGGCGCGCGCGAGCCGCATGGCGGTCATGACGGCCTCGGTGCCGGTGTTCGAGAACGCCACGCGATCGAGGCCGGTCACGCGGGCAAAGCGCGCGGCCACGTCGCCGACGAGGCTGGAGCGCGCGCCCAGCTCGAGCGGGCGCTGCCATTCGCGGGTGACCTGGTGCTGGATGAAATCCGGCGTGTGGCCGAACAGATGCACGCCGAAGCCCATCGTGAAATCGATGTACTCGTTGCCGTCGATGTCCCACAGCCGCGAACCGGCCGCGCGATCGCCGACGATCGGATACAGCATCTCCTTGGTCGAAAAGCGGAAGCCGACCGTGGCGCGGCTGTCGGCCAGCACCGGGCGCGACGCCTGCACCGAGTCCTTCGATTTCCGGGTGCGCGTCGTGTAGCGCACGATCAGCGCTTCGAGATGCTCCTGCTGCACGGCGGACAGGCCGCGCGCCCGCTGCTGGACCGGGCTGCCCCACGGCATCATCGGCTTCGGCGGCGGATTGTCGGCCGCGGGCGCCGCAGCAGCTGCAGGCGCGGGCTTCGCTGCGGGCGCGGCGGCCGGGGCCGCGATCGCGGCCTTGGGTGCAACGCTCGTCGTGCTCGCGACGGCTTGCGCGGCGGCCGTCGCCGGCCGGACGCCGGCCTGGCCGGTCAGCGACGTGCGCAGCAGGTCCATCTGCTGGCTCATCACGTGGGACAGCAGCTGATTCTGCTCCCGCAACACGCGCTCGACCGTGGAGCCGCCTTCGGCCGGCACCCATTCCACCGGGGCGGCGGCGAGCGGCGCAAGCAGCTCCGCGGACGGCGCGACCGCGACCGCCGCCGTGGACGGCTCTGCCACGGCCTCGGCTTCGGTCGGCGCGACGGCCGCCGGCAGGTTGTCCGCGACATACTCGGCGAGCGCCTGCACCGTCGCCAGGTCTTCGAAGAAGCGGCGCATGGCCAGCTTCACGCCGTACTCCGCCTCGATGTGCCGGATGGCCTCGATCAGCACGATCGAGTCGGCGCCCATCTCGAGGAAGGGCAGTTCGATGTTGATGGTGGCGGGATCGGCCTGGATCAATTCGCCGATCTTGCCGCGAAGCCATTCGAGAACCTCGCCGCTGCGATTGTGCGTCGGTGCGACGGCGATGGGTGATGCGCTTGTCTGAGTCATGGACATGTCCGCTTTCTGGAACCAGGTACGGCTGCGTTGGAAGGGATAGGACGGCAATGCGACGCGCGCGGGCGCGGGTGTTTCGGTCGGGGCCCAGTCGACATCGACGCCGCGGGCATACAGGCTCGACAGCGTTTCGATCAGCGCTTGCTGCTCGACTTGCGGCCGCTGCAGGGCAAGGAACTGGATCCCGGCGTCCGGCGCACAGCACGCGCGGGCCAGGTTGACGAGCACCGGCTTGGGGCCGATTTCGACCAGCACGTTGAAACCGGCTTCGGCGAGGCGCTCGACGCTGCTCGCGAACTGCACCGGCTCCCGGCAGTGGCGGCGCCAGTACGTGTCGGTGGGCGCGTCGTCCATCACGGCGCCCGTGAGATTCGAATAGAACGGGATCGCCGGGCGTGCGACGGGCACGGCTTTCGCCGCGGCCTGGAAGCTGTCCAGCATCGGCTCGAGCAGCGGCGAGTGAAACGCGTGCGACGTATTGAGCGGCACGGACCGGATGTCCCGCGCGGCGAACGCGTCGACCAGCATCGCGATGCGCTCGCGCTTGCCGGAGATCACGATGCTCGCCGGACCGTTGACGGCCGCCACCGCGACCTCGTGCGGCCACGCTTCGATCGCGCGCTCGACCGTGGCGAGGTCGGTGAAAATGGCCGCCATCTCGCCGTCGCGGGGCAACGCCTGCATCAGCCGGCCGCGTTCGGCGATCAGCCGCAGGCCGTCTTCCGGCGAGAAGACGCCGGCCGCGCAAGCCGCCGCGTACTCGCCGACGCTGTGGCCCATCACGGCGTCGGGCACCACACCGAACGACGCCAGCAGCGTGCTGAGCGCGTACTGCAGCGAGAACAGGGCCGGCTGGCTGTAGCCGGTCTGGTGGATGTCCTCGCCCTGGGCCGACAGCACCTCGAGCAACGGCTTGTCGAGCAGCGGATCGGCCACCGCGCGGCAGCGGTCGATGGCGTCGCGGAACACCGGGTACGCGTCGTACAGACGGCGGCCCATGCCGGCGTATTGCGAGCCCTGGCCGGTGAACAGGAAGGCCATCTTCACGCGGGGGGCGGGTTGCGCCGCGCCGGCGGGTTCCTTCGCGTGGCATGCGCGCAGCTTGTCGATGGCGTCGTCGAGCGACGTCACCGGCAGCGCCAGCCGATGCGCGAAATGCGAGCGGCCGTTCGCCGCCGAAAACGCCACGGCCGCGATGTCGAGACCGGGTTCGGCTTCGAGCCGCCGCTGATAGCGCCCGACCAGCTCGCGCAACGCCGCAGGCGTCTTGGCCGACAGCACCAGCGGATGCACCTTGTGCTTGGGCGGCGTCACCGGCCGCGCCGGCGCGGGCGCTTCTTCGAGCACCAGGTGGGCATTGGTGCCGCTCGCGCCGAACGCGCTGACGCCGGCTCGCCGTGGCCGCTCGCCGCGCGGCCACGCGCTCGCCTCGGCGCAGACCTCGATGGGCAGCGCGTCCCATTGCACCAGCGGGCTCGGCTGGCGGAAATGCAGGTGGGCGGGCAGGCGGTCGTGGTTCAGCGACAGCACGACCTTGATGACCCCCGCGATGCCGGCGGCGGATTCCGTGTGGCCGATGTTGGTTTTCACCGAGCCGACGCGCAGCCGCCGGCCCTCGTCGCGGCCTGCGCCGAACACCGTCGCCAGCGCCTGCAACTCGACCGGATCGCCCAGCGGGGTGCCGGTGCCGTGCGCTTCCACGTAATCGATGGACGCGGCGGGAAGCCCGCCCAGCGCCTGGCGGATCACGGCTTCCTGCGCACGTCCGTTCGGCGCGGTAAAGCCGCTCGACGCGCCGTCGTGGTTGACGGCCGAACCCCGCAGCACGGCCAGCACGCGATCGCCCGCGGCGAGCGCATCGGACAGGCGCTTGAGCACCAGCGCGCCGCAGCCTTCGCTGCGCACGAAGCCGTCCGCGGACGCGTCGAAGGTCTTGCAGCGGCCGTCCGGCGCCAGCGCCCGCGTGCGCGAGACGGCGATGGAGTTGTCCGGCGACAGGATCAGGTTCACGCCGCCCGCGATGGCGAGATCGCACTCGCCGCTGCGGAGATTCTGGCTGGCGGTATGGATCGCGGTGAGCGACGACGAGCAGGCGGTATCGATCGCCATGCTCGGCCCCTGCACGCCCAGTCCGTAGGAGATGCGGCCGGCCGCCGTGTTGAGCGGATTGCCGGTGAAGAAATAGCCGTCGATGCCGCTGCCGCCGCCGTTGCGAAGCTGCAGGTTCGCGTAATCGTTGGTGGTGATGCCGACGAAGACGCCGGTCCGGCTGCCCTTGAGACGATTGACCGGAATGCCGGCATGCTCCAGCGCTTCGTGACTGACTTCGAGCAACAGGCGCTGCTGCGGGTCCATCGCGGCTGCTTCGCGCGGCGTGATGCGGAAAAACGCCGGATCGAACTGGTCGACGTCGTCGAGGAAACCGCCGAAGCGGCAATACATCCGTCCCGGCGCATCCTGGTCGGGATCGTAGTACGCGTCGATGTCCCAGCGCTCGCGCGGCACTTCGGAGATCGCATCCACCCCGTCGTTCAGCAGATTCCAGTAGGCGTCGAGATCGTGCGCGGCGCCCGGAAACCGGCAGCTCATGCCGACGATCGCAATCGGCTCCGGCGTGCCGGCCTCGCGGGCCTCAATGGCCTCGATGGCCGGCGCGATCGGCCGCGGCTGAGGCGGCACGGCTTGTGCCGGTGCCGCGTGCGCGTCCGGCACGGTGCCGGACGCCTGCTCCGCCAGGAAATCCGCGAGGGCGTTGACCGTCGGATGGTCGAACAACAGTGCGACCGACAACGGGATACCGAGCGCATTTTCGAGGTGCGTGCGCACGTCGAGCGCCATCAGCGAATCCATGCCCATCTCGAAGAAGCCGAGATCGCGATCCAGCGTCCCCGCGTCGTAGCCGAGCACCTGGGCAACCGCGCGATCGATGCTGTCCGCCAGCAGGCGCTTTCGCTCGCGCGGCGATGCGTCGCTCAACGCCGGCATCGCCGGCGCGCTCGGCGGGCTTCCGGCCACGCGCACGCGGTCGAGGAACGGCTTGGGTCCGCGCGCCTCGTAGGAGCCCTGGAACAGCGCCAGGTCGATATCGACGACCGCGACCTGGGGCACGGCGGGGAGGCGATTCAGCACGTCGAGCGCGCGATCCGCCGCCAGCGACCGGATGCCGACGCGCCGCAGCAGCGCTTCCGCCTCGGGGAACGTCATGCCGCCTTCCGCCCAGGGCCCCCAGTTCACGCTCAGCGCCGGCAGGCCCTGGCCGCGGCGATGATGCGCGAGCGCGTCGAGGAAGCGGTTCGCGGCACTGTAGTGCGCCTGCTCACGCGAACCCCACGCGGACGCGATCGACGAAAACAGGATGAAGAAATCGAGCGGGAAGTGCTCGCTTTGCTGATGGAGCAGCCACGCACCGGCGACCTTCGGTTGCAGGACCGCGTCCAGTTCCTCGCGCTCGACCTGCATGATCGGCTTGTAGCCGACGATGCCGGCCGCGTGCACGATGCCCCGCAGCGGCACGCCGTCGCGCCGGAGCGCGGCGAAGAAATCGGCGACCGCCGCGGGGTCGGCGATATCGAGGCGCTCGCAGCGCAGCGATACGTTCCGCTCACGCAGTTCGGCGATCGCCCGTTGGCTTTCGTCGCTCGCGGCCCCTTGCCGGCCGACCAGGATCAGCGTGCGTGCGCCGCGCGCCGCCAGCCACCGGGCGGTGTGCAGCCCGAGTGCGCCGAACCCGCCGGTGATCAGGTAGGCCGCGTCCGGGTCGACCGGCAGCGCGGCGGTTTCGGCTTGCGCGAGCGGGCTCAGGCGCGCGACATGGCGCGCGCCGTGCCGCAACGCCACCTGTTCCTCGCGGCGCTCGCCGAGCATCTCCTGAAGCAGCGTCTGCGTCTCGTCCTCCGGCGCGGCCGGATCGAGATCGATCGCGGTGCCGAACCATTCCGGATGCTCGATCATCGCCCCGCGTGCCAGGCCCGACAGCGCAGTCTGGGCGAGCCCGGATACGTGCGGCGCTTCGCCGGCTTCCACCGCGTCGCGCGTCACCACCGAGATCCTGGGCTGGGTCGAAGGCGTCCACTCGCGCTCGCCGCCGACCAGCGCGTGCACGAGATGCAGCAGGGCAGCGGACATGCGCGTCGTGCCGACGGCTTCGTCCAGCGCCCATAGAAAGACGATGCGCAGGCCGGGGGCGGCGGTCTCGTTCAGCAGGCGGACGAAATCGTCCGGCCGCTCGGGCGCGACCTGCCAGCCTGCTTCCACGTCGGCGACATAGTCGAGGCCGGGGCGGACCAGCGAGCAGGATGCGCCGCGCGCGCGCAACAGTGCCGCGAGCCGCTCGCCGACACCGCTCGCGTCCGCGAAGATCAGCCACGGGGACGCGTCGGCGGCGACCTCTGCCGCCGGCAATGCGGCTTGCTGCTCCCACACCACGTGATAGAGCGAATGTGCGTTCGACGCGGCGGTTTCGGCGGGGGCGAATGCAGTCCTGAGCAGTTCCGGAAACGCGTTCAGCACGTCTTCCGGGTACTTGCCGGACGACTTGAGGTGCCGCACCGCTGCGTCGATGCTGCCGGCATCCATGCCGACGACCGGCGACTGGATCTTCTCCAGACTGAAGCGCTGCCGCTCGAACGGGTAGTTCGGCAGGGTCGTGGCGGGCTGGGCAGGCGCCGGGAACAGCGCGCTCCAGTCGAACTGCCCGCCCTGTACGTACAGCGCCGCGAGTGCGTGCTCCAATGCATCGCCCGCACAGGGTTGCGGCAGCCAGCCGTCCGCGAGTCCCTCAGGCGTGCGCGGTGCTTCGGCTTGATCCGACGCCCCGGCCAGCTGCAACCAGTACTGCGGGTGGGTCACCTCGTCGGTCACTTCGGCGCCGAGACAGCCGGAAATCAGGCGGACCGACGGCCGAGCGAACGGCATGTCCTGAAGCACCGCGCGCAACGCTTCGGCATCCGGGCGGGCGGCCACGAGGCGCAACGCGTCGGCAACGCTCACGACGCCCGCCACGCAGGCCGCGACATATTCGCCGATGCCATGGCCCGACACGGCGGACGGGCGGATGCCCCATCCCTTCCACAGTTCCGCCCACGCGTACTGGATCGCGAAGCGGCCCGCGTCGGTCTCGAGTGCCTCCAGTGGCACCGAGCAACGCGCGAACGCGTCGCGGAACAGCGGTTCCGACGCGTGGAGCGCGCGCGCGACGCCGGTGTCCGGCACGCCGAACGTGAAGCCCATGCGCAACGCCTTGCCCGTGCGCGCCGCTGCCGCCGACGGTTCCCTCACGCCCGATACATAGGCCGCGCGAAACGGATAGTGATTCCGCCCGGTGGCGGCGGCGCGGCAGATGGCGGCCAGCTCCTGCGGCGTCGCGCCGGCGATCGCGTGCTCGTAGCGTTGCACGAGCGCCGCCAGCGCCGCTTCGGATCGGGCCGACAGCAGCAGCAGCGCGCGCTGCGCGGCGTGCGCCGGCGCGACGGGCGGTTCCTCGACGATCGCGTGCGCATTGGTGCCGCTGAATCCGAACGCGCTCACCCCGGCGATGCGCCTGCGTTCCCCGCGCTGCCACGCGACCGGATCGGCCGCGACGCGGATCGGGATGTCCTGCCACGGCGTATGCGGATTGGGTTGCGTGAAATGCAGGTGCGCCGGAATCCGGTCGTGCTCGAACGACAGCAGGACCTTGATCAGGCCGGCGATGCCGGAGGCCGACTCCAGATGCCCGATATTGGTCTTCACCGAACCGATCACGAGCGGCTCGCCCGCCGCGCGCCCGGGGCCATAGACGCCGGCCAGCGCTTCCACCTCGATCGGGTCGCCGAGGGACGTCCCGGTACCGTGGGCCTCGACATAGGAGACGTCGCCGGGCGCGAGGCCGGCCTGGTTCAGTGCGCGGCGGATCACCCGTTCCTGCGAATCGCGGCTCGGCACGGTCAGCCCGCCGCCCGCGCCGCCCTGGTCGACCGCCGTGCCGCGCACGATGCCGAGCACCCGGTCGCCGTCGGCGAGCGCGTCGGCGAGGCGCTTGAGCACCACCATGCCGCACCCTTCGCCGCGCACGTAGCCGTCCGCCGCCGCGTCGAAGGTCTTGCAGCGTCCGTCCGGCGACAGCATGCGCGCTTGCGAGAAACTGACCATGACCTCGGGCGACAGCATCAGGTTGACGCCGCCCGCGAGCGCCATGCCGGTTTCGCGCGAGCGCAGGCTTTCGCAGGCCAGGTGCAGGCACACCAGCGACGACGAGCAGGCGGTATCGATCGCCATGCTCGGGCCGGTGAGGCCCAGCACGAACGACAGCCGGCCCGCGGCCATGTTCAGTGCGCTGCCCGTGCCGGCGTAGCTGCTCGACGGCATCGACGCATTGGACACCTGGATCGCATGGTCGAAGCAGGTGATGCCGACGTACACGCCGGTGGCGGACTGCCGGAAGCGCTCGGGCGCGAGATGGGCGTTCTCGAGCGCCTCCCACGCCACTTCGAGCAGGAGCCGCTGTTGCGGATCGAGGTAAGTCGCTTCGCGCGGCGCGATCCCGAAGAACGCCGCGTCGAATTGATCCACGCGTTCGAGAAAGGCACCGTGGCGGGTCGCCATCTTGCCGGGCGCGGACGGATCGGGGTCGTAGTAGCGATCGATGTCCCAGCGTTCGCCCGGCACTTCGGTGACGGCATCGCGCGCGCCATCGAGCAATTGCCAGAACGCGTCCGGCGTATCGCTGCGGCCGGGGAAGCGGCAAGCCATGCCGATGACGGCGATCGGCTCGTTGCGGTCCGAACGCAGCGCCGCGATTTCCGCGCGCCGCAGGCGCAGTTCGTCGAGTGCGGCTTTCAGTGCATGCGTGGCCTTGGCGTTCATTGGGCGCCGATCTCCTGGGCGATCAGTTCGGAAAGGTCGTCCTCGTCGAGGTCGTCGGATGCTTCGTCGACGACCGGCGCGGGGAGCGACGGCGACAGTTCGTTGAGCACGTACTGGGCGAGCGCTTGCAGGTTCGGATAGGAAAAGAACAGCGTCGCGCGAAACGGTCTTCCGAACACCTTGGTGAGGCGATCGGTCAGTTCGAGCGCGACCAGCGAATCCAGGCCGAGATCGAGCAGCGATCGCTCGGGCGCAACGGCGTCGGGGCCGGAAAGACGCAAGGTCTCGGCCAGCATCGTCGCGAGCGTGTCGGTGATGAGTTCGATTCGCTCGCGCGGTGCGCACGCATGCAGCTGTCGCAGCAATGCGGTCTCCTGCTGCGCAGGCTGCGCGGCCGGTTGCGCCAGCTCGGAAAACAGCGCGGACCCGGCGGCCGGCGCATCAACCCGGAACAGGGTCGGCCAGTCGATTTGCGCGACCCCGGACTGGGCGATGCCGGACGCCATCAGCCGTTCCAGCGTCGCGATGGCCAGTTCGGGCGGCAGCGTGCCGACGCCGAGCGCGCCCAGCTGTTCGTGCGCGCGCCGTCCGTAGTCGGTGGCGGCGTGGCCGATCTCCGCCCACGGCCCCCAATTGACGCTGAGCCCCGGTTTCCCCTGCGCGCGCCGATGCTGCGCGAGGGCGTCGAGGAAGCTGTTCGCCGCCGCGTAGTTGCCCTGGCCCGGCATCGTGATCAGCGCGGCCATCGACGAGAACAGCACGAAATGGTCGAGCGGCAAGTCGGCCGTCAGCTCGTGCAGATACCAGGCGCCGTCTGCTTTGCCGCTGCCGGCGCGATGGAAGAAGTCGTCGTCCTGGCGCGTCAGCAGCGCATCGTCGAGCGCGCCGGCGAGGTGAAAGATCCCTTTGAGCGGTGGCATCGATTGCCCGATTTCACCGAGCGCCTGCTCGACGTCCTCGCGACGCGACAGATCGGCGCGAATGAACCGCGCGTCGAGCGTGCGCAGGATTTTCCCGGCCGCGGCGGAAGGTTCGCCGCGCCCCAGCAGCACGATTTTCCCGGCGCCGTTGTCGGCGAGCCAGGACGCGAGCCGCAGGCCGAGCCCGCCGAGCCCGCCGGTCACCAGATAGGTCGCGTCAGGATGGAACCGGATCGGCCGGTGGCTGACGAATTCGCGATTGTCGCGGGCGATGCGCGCGACGTAGCGCTGGTCGCGGCGAAACGCGATCATGTCTTCACGGCCGCCAGCCTGTACCGCGTGCGCGATGTCCGCCGCCGACGGCTGCGCGGGATCGAGATCGACGAGCCCGCCCCACAGCGCCGCATGCTCCACTGCGATCGCCCGGCCCAATCCCCACAGCGGGGCCTGCGCCACCGCGATCGATTCGCCATCCAGAACATTCATCGCGCCCGACGTCACCAGCCACAGACGCGCCTGCCGGGCCGACGGCGCGCGCGATGCAAGCGCCCTGACCAGGTGCAGCACGCTCGCGCTGGCACGCCGTCTCGCCGCGATGTCGGCGGGCGCGAGATCGAGACTCCACAGGTGGATGACGCCCTTCAGCGGGCGGTCGGGCGCGGGCAGTTCCGGCGTCGCGTCGGCGAAGCGCAGCGTGCATTTATCGCCCGCGCTTTCCAGCAGGGCCGACAGCTGTGCGCCCACGCCGCCACGGTCCGCGAGAATCAGCCACTCGCCATGCGCCGAACCGGCGGTTGCCGTGTCGATGTTCGACGGTCTCCAGACGCGTTGATAGAGCAGCGCGGCGAAGTCGTGCCGCTCGACGGCGCGCCCCGCGCGCACATGTTGCAACCGCAGTGCATCGATCTCGATCAGCAGTCGCCCCGCCGGGTCATGGACGCGGATATCGCCCTCCAGCGCGCCGTGTCCGACCGGCTTGCGCAGCGTGGCGTGACTCCATGCGTCGGTCGACGACGGCGGCTGATGGACCCGTACCGCGCCGATCGAGCTGGGCAGGTACAGGTCGCCCGACTCCAGCGCGTCCGGATCGATGGCGGCGGCGAGCACGCGGCTGCACGCGTCGAGAAAGGCGGGGTGGACCTGGTATTGCGACGACGCCAGCGCGTCGGCCGGCAGGCTGATTTTCCCCAGCGCCTCGCCGGTCGTGCGCCAGATCTGCTGGATCGCGTCGAACACGCCGTCGATCTGCACGCCGTGCTGCCGGATTTCGCCGTTGAAGTCCGCGCCCGACGTCGTTCCGGTGCAGCGGGCCTGCACCTCGGCGGCATCGAATCGCGCCGGCGCGGCGGGTCGCCTCGGGGCGCACATCTCCCGTAGTCGACGCAACTGCGGAAGATTGCCGAGGATCAGCTCGACCGGCGGACCGAAATCGAGCAGGCAGGCCACTTCATCCACGCCGATCGACTCGAGATCCCGCACCAGTTCGACGCAGGTTTCCGGCGTGCCGATGAGGCCGCGCGATTGCGCGAAGCGTTCATAGAGAAACTCGACGAACTCGTCCAGTTCGCGCGCGCCCATCGCGCGCACGTCGACCGACTGGCCGCGACTCTGCGCCAGCCCGTTCAACAGCCCGATATTGCTGCGGATGTAGTTGCAGAACGGCACACGCGCCTGTTCGCGCGCCTGCGCCGCATCGTCGCCGACGAACGTGTGCAGCATCACGGACACGGTGCCGGCCGCCGGATCGAAGCCATGCTTCGCGCGCGCCTCGCGGTAGATGGCGATCTTGTGCGCGAGCTGGTCCCGATCCTGGTCGAGCACGTGGGTCAGCAGGTTGGCGCCGACTTCGCCGGCGCGCACGAACGTCTGCGGATTGCTCGCGGCCGTCACCCAGACGGGCAGTTCCGGCTGCACCGGCGTCGGATAGACGCGCAACCGCACCGGCTTGCCGACGCCGTTCGTCGCATCCAGCGTGCCGCCGCGCCACAGATGCTGGACGGCGCGCATCGTGGTCAGCATGTCATCCTGCCGGCTCGCATATTTGTCCGGGGCGAACACGAAATCGTCCGGATTCCATCCGGAGGCGAACGACACGCCCACGCGGCCGTTCGACAGGTTGTCCACCATCGACCATTCTTCCGCGATCCGGATCGGGTTGTGCAGCGCTGCGACCACGCTGCCCGCGACCAGCTTCACGCGTTGGGTGGCAGCGGCGAGCGCGGCGTGCAGGACGGCGGGATTCGGGTACAGCGAGCCGAATTCGGTGAAATGGCGCTCCGGCACCCAGACGCTGGAGAACCCGTTCGCATCGGCGAAGCGCGCGCTCTCCATCACGAGCTGGTACTTGTTGCCGGACAGCGCCTCTTCACTGCTGGCGAAGAACATCAGGCCGAATTTCATGCGTGGCTCCGATCCGATTCGTGAATTTCGGCACTCGCGCACATCTGCCATGTCGCGGCGGCGCGGGTGTCCTCGATCCGGTGATAGACGGCAAACGAAAACGGTCCCCAGGACCGGCGGCTCAGCACGGTCTGCACGGTGCGCGATTCATGCGGATGCAGCGGCAACGGCGCATGCAGTGCGAGGTCCTTCAAGGTCGTATGGCCGGCGGCGCCGATTTCCGTCGTTGCCGCCAGTGCCATTTCCACAAAGGCGGAATAGGGCAGGACGGGCGCCCCCTTGACGCGGTGACCGCCGAGAAAGGTGGTCGCCGGCGCATCGAGCCGCGATTGCCAGATCCACGTGGCCGGCGCATGCGCGTGCTGCTCCATGAGGCGCCCGAGCAACGGATGCCGAGGCGCACGCGGACTGATCCAGAAGCCGCGACGTTCGAACGGGTAGGTCGGCAGCGCGAGCCGGCGGCGCGGCGCGTCCTGTTCCACGGCATCCCAGTCGATGGACGCGCCGCGTACGTAGAGCGCGGCGAGCGTGTGCAGGATCGTGTCCCACGCGGCCGTGTGCGCGCCGATTTCGATCACGATGCCGGGGTGTCCCGCCGCGCCGCCGTCCGGCGCCTGCGGCACGTCCGCCCACGACGCCGCGGCGCGATGCCCGTCGCCGGTGCTGCTGACGGCACCCGGCGTGACGCCGAAGGACATCCACAGTTGCGCAAGCGCGCGCTGGAATGTCGTGAACCCGGCTTCGGCGGGGACGAGCCCGGGCGCCTCGGATTGCCGCTGCATCAACGCATCGAAAGCGGGGCAGGCCGAGCGCAATTGCCGAACCGCGTCGGCGCTGCCGCCGTCGTCGGCACAAAAGTGGAATGTCACCGCAGTCGGTGTTTCCGCAGGCTCGCCGGACGAAACGGCATCCAGTTGCGAACGCAACGTATCGAGACTCGATGCGACGATGGCCGCCCGCCGCGTGAAGTGGGTGCGCCCGGTATTTGCCGTGAACGCGACATCCCGCACACTGGCCTCGGGATGCGCGTCGAGATAGGCCGCATAGGACGCGGCCAGCGCCTGCAACGCGTCGGGCGTGCGCGCGGAGAGCGTCACGACGCGCGCCGCGGGCGCCGCCGGGTCGGCTTCGATCTCTGCGGGCCGTGGCGCTTCGGACAGGATCATGTGCGCGTTGGTGCCGCCGAAGCCGAACGAGCTCACGCCGGCCAGGCGCGGCCCGTGTTCCGAATGCCAGGGCGTGACCTGCTGCGGAATACGGAAGGGCGTGCCGTCGAGCGCGATTTCCGGATTGATCGACCGGAAATGAAGGTTCGGCGGAATGGCGCGATGGTGTAGCGCAAGGGCGGTCTTGATCAGGCTGGCGATGCCCGCCGCCGACTCCAGATGGCCGATGTTGGTCTTCACCGAACCGATCCAGCAGTGATCGTCCGGCCGGCGGGATTCACTCAGGACGGCCGCCAGCGAATTCAACTCGATCGGGTCGCCGAGCGGCGTTCCCGTCCCGTGCGCTTCGACGAAGCCGATATCGTGCGCGCGTACGCCGGCATCGCGCAGCGCACTGTGAATCACGGCCTGCTGGGCCGGGCCGTTGGGCGCGGTCAGGCCATTGCTGCGTCCATCCTGATTCACCGCCGAGCCGCGGATCACGGCGAACACGGTGTCGCCGTTCGCGAGCGCATCGTCGAGCCGCTTGAGCAGCACCATGCCCACGCCTTCGCCGCGCACGTAACCGTTCGCGGCCGCATCGAACGCCTTGCAGCGGCCATCCGGCGAAAGCATGCCCGCTTGCGTGAAGGAGTCGCTCAATTGCGGCGCCAGAATCAGGTTGACCCCGCCGGCCAGCGCCGCATCGGACTCGCCGCGCTGCAGCGCGCGGCACGCCTGATGAACCGCGACGAGCGACGACGAACACGCGGTATCGACCGCCCAGCTCGGGCCGCGCAAATCGAGCGTGTAGGAAATGCGGTTGGCGGCGACGCTGAGCGCATTGCCGGTCGCGACATAAGGGCCGACGTCCGCGACTTCTTCCTGCGCCAGCCGGATGTAGTCCGAATTACTGATGCCCACGATGACCGCGGTGCGTCCGCCGGCGAGACTGCGGGGCGCGATTCCCGCATGCTCGAACGTCTCCCACGCCACCTCCAGAAGCAGACGCTGTTGCGGATCCATCGATTCGGCTTCGCGGGCGCTGATGCCGAAGAATGCCGCATCGAACTGGTCGACCTGTTCCAGCAGTCCGGTGGGCGGAAGGTCGGCGGCGCGCTTCGTCGACGCGCCGACCGCGTCCCGGCCCTCCAGCAGAAGCTGCCAGAATGCGTCGGGATTGCCGGCGCCGGGGAAACGGCATCCCATGCCGACGATCGCGATATCCGCGCGTGCTTCGGCTGAACCGGGCGCCTGGTCCGGCACGGCATTCCCGGTGCCGCTCAAATGGCGCGCCAGCAGGGAAATGCTCGGAAAATCGTAGACGACGGTAGGGGAAACGGGCCGCCCGAGCCAGTCCTGCAACTCGCCCGAGAGCATGATGGCGTCCTTCGAATCGAGCCCATGGATGCTGAACGGCGCGTCGGGGTCGATCTTGCCGGAATCGATGCCCGACAGGCGCGAGACACGCTCGATGCACCATTGCACCAGCGCTTGCGTGTCGCGCGCCGCGGCCGTGGAGGGCGCGTACTCCGCGGAGAACGCACGCCGCCACTCGCCCGCGATCGCGAGCCCCTGTTCATCGAGGAATGCCTGCCTGATCCGGCTCCGCTGGATTTTTCCGCTGGACGTGCGCAGGATCGTGGCGGGCTTCAACAGGATCGCCGCATACAGATCGACGTCATGCGCTTCGGCGAGCGTGCGCCGGATCTCCGTGGCGACGGCTTCCGCATCCAGCGTGTTGAGCGCTTCCCGGCGCACTTCACATGCGACGACGACCCGCTCCGCGTTATCGACGTTGATCGAGAACGCCGCCGACGCATTGGGCGCCAGCGCGGGGTGGCTGCCTTCGGCGGATTGCTCGAGATCCTGCGGGTAGTGATTGCGGCCGGCGACGATGATGAGGTCTTTCAAACGGCCGGTGACGAAGAGGTCCTCGCCATCGACGAAGCCGAGATCGCCCGTGCGCAGGTAACGCGCGTCATCGCCAGCCAGCTTCGCGCGAAAGGTGCGCTCTGTTTCGTCGACGCGGTTCCAGTAGCCGACGCCGACGCTCGGGCCGGTCAGCCAGATTTCGCCGATCCGGCCGGGCGCGCAGCGCTCACCGGTGTCCGGATTCACGATCCGCAGGCGGTGCTCCGCCCAGGTCCGGCCGCATGAGACCAGCGCGTGGCGCTTGCCCGTGTCGCTTTTCGTCGCCACGCCGTGTGCCAGGTCGTCGGCGTCGTAGTCCGCGACGAGCGGCAGCGAGCGTGCCGGCTGACCGGAGATGAACAACGTCGCCTCCGCCATGCCGTAGACCGGGCGCATGGTGTGCGCGTGGAAGCCGCATGCGGCGAATGCGTGCGAAAAACGCGCCACCGACTCCGCGCGCACCGGTTCCGCGCCGTTGAATGCAACCCGCCAGCTGCTCAGATCCAGCTGCGCGCGGGCCTCGTCGGAGATTTTGCGCGCGCACAGGTCATACGCGAAATCCGGTGCGGCGCAATGCGTGCCGCGATACTTCGTGATGGCCTGCAGCCAGCGGATGGGCTTCTGCACGAACGCCGCGGGCGCCATCAGCACCGACAGCACACCGAGATAGATCGGCAGCAGCACCTTCCCGAAGAAGCCCATGTCGTGAAACACCGGGAGCCAGCTGACGAACACCGCCGACGCATCGGCATCGCTCGCCTCGGCGATGACCGCCATATTGCTCAGGATGTTCGCGTGGCTGATCATCACGCCTTTCGGCGTACCGGTGGAGCCTGACGTGTATTGCAGAAGCGCCAGCGTCTGCGGCGTGATTTCCGGTGCGCGCCAGTGTTCGGCCGGCGCGTCGAAGCGCTGGTCCGTCGGCAGGATCTTCAGTTCCAGCGTGTCGGAATAGCCGTCCGCGTGATGCGCGATGCCGTCGAGCGTGGCTGCGTCGGTCAGCGCGACGACCGGCCTGGCGTCGGCGACGATGGCCTTGAGACGATCGGCGGGACGATGCCTGCGCGGTGGATAGGCCGGTACGCCGATCAGGCCGGCGTACAGGCACCCGACCCATGCGCAGATGAATTCCAGCCCGGGCGGATAGACCAGCAGGACGCGATCGCCCGGTTGCGCGATGTCCTGCAGCCTGGCGGCGATGCCGCGAGCCCGCTTGTCCAGGTCGCCGAACGTGAGTCGAGTCAGTTCCGCTTCACCGTTCTCGAGAAAAATGAATGCCGTCTTCTCCGGTTCGACCTTGCCGCGAAACAACAAAATTTCTGTAACAGTCCTGAATTTTGTATCGAGAAGCATGCTCAACCTTCGTAGTCTTCTAAACGTTGAATATCTCAGGACCGTTTGTGGTGATCCTGCCAAGCTTGCTTCTTGAACTGGATTGTCTCGAAATTAGAGCATCGCTCTAACCCGACGTCTGCCCCGTAATCCAAGGACACGGCGTTTCGCGCACTGGATCAATACGACTTGTTATTGATGTGCACGCGCGCGCTCGCTAACGATCGGCGATTCCTTCGATGTCGGGAGCGTACGGGTCCAGCAGTGACACGACGACCTTGCGCTCGCCTTCGAACGGGTTGCGGCCATGCGCGAAGCGCATGTTGTCGACCAGCAGGACGTCGCCTCGTTGCCATGGAAACGTGATCGCGCATTCGCGGAACGCGTTGCGGATCTGCTCGATGTCGGCGAGATCGAATGGACTCCCGTCGCCATAGCAGGCATTGCGCGGAATTCGATCCTCGCCGAACAGGCTGACGATCGAACTGGCGAGCGATGCTTCCAGGTTCGAGATATGGAATAGATGGGCCTGATTGAAGAACACCCGGTCGCGGGTGACCGGATGGTAGGCCACACCCTGGTTGATCTGTGCGGTGCGTAACGTGTCGTCGTCGAGCCATTCGAGCTCGATGCCGTTGTCTGCGCAGAAGGCTGCAACCTGGCTGCGATCTCTGGTCTGGAAGACGGTTTCCCACGGAATGTCGACGTGCCGCCGGTAGTGCCTGACATAGCGGACCCGTTTCGCCTCGAAGCGATCCATGATGCGCGGTCCGATCCTGCGGCTCACCTCCCGCATGTCGGCAATCGGCGTTTCGCCGCCGGTCGTGGCCGGCGTCAGGCAACAGAATGCAACGCTCAGCGGCCAGCTGCGTTGATACGCGTTTTCGCAATGAAGGGCGATCGTCTCGCTCGGCGGATACTCGGTTGCGGTGAAGATGCCATTGCCGATCGAGGTGCGCGGCGTGGAGCGATAGACGTAGTCGGACTGATGGGCCGAAATCGCGTGAGCAAACGCTTCGAAGCTGCCCACGGACGAAACGTCGAAGCCACGAAACAGGAGTGCGCCATGTTCCAGAAGCCGGGATTCGAGTGCCGCCCGGTTGTCGTTCACCGCCTGCGTGATGTCGCGCCCGCTCGACACGGGCTCCAGCAGCCACGGAGAGCTTCCCTCGGCAAGCAGCTTGCGTTCCGTCATGCCCAGCATCGTCAATAGTCCTTTCCTTAACGTGGATCACGGCGAAACCGAACGGGTCGGTCTGCGCGGTCGCGCCGCGGTGCGGCTATGCACGGCAGGCCGTTTCCACGGCATGCTCGAAGCGATTGAGAATTTCGTGGATATCCGCTTCCGAAACGATCAGCGGCGGCAGGAACCGGAGTACCGCGCCGTTGCGGCCGCCGGTTTCGACAATGAGTCCGTTTTGCAGGCAGTTCCGCTTGATGGCTTTTGCCCGTTCCGCATGGGCCGGGCCGGTTCGGCCATGGGTGCCGGGCATGACGACTTCAACGCCGATCATCAGGCCGCGGCCGCGTATCTGGCCGAGACAGGGGAAGCGTTCGGCAAGCCCTTCGAGGCCGGCAACCAGGCGTTTGCCGACCCTGTCCGCATGCGCCGACAGATCCTCCCGTTCGACGATGCGCATGGTCGACAGGCCGGCCACCATCGCAATCTGGTTGCCTCGAAAGGTACCGGCATGCGCGCCGGGCGGCCAGGTGTCCAGGCGTTCGTCATAGACCACCACCGATAACGGATAGCCGCCGCCGAATGCTTTCGACAGCACCAGTACGTCCGGCCGGATGCCGGAATGCTCGATCGCGAACAGGGCGCCGGTTCGACCGAGCCCGGTCTGCACTTCATCGACGATCAACGGGATCTCATGCCGCAGCGTCAGCTCGCGCAACTCGATCAACCAGGTGTCGGGCGCAGGGATGCAGCCCCCTTCGCCTTGCACGACTTCGACGATGATGGCCGCCGGTTTCGTGATCCCGCTCTCGGGATCGGACAGGACGGTCCGGATGTAGTTGATGCTGAGTTGATCGGTCGCCGAGCCATCGGTGCCGAACGGGCAGCGAAAAGCATAGGGATAAGGCAGGAAATGAACGTCGCGTCCATTGCCGCCGGCCGACTTGGGCGTGAGATTGCCCGACGCGGCGAGTGCGCCGGCCGTCATGCCGTGGTAGGCGCCGTGGAACGCCATGATCGTCGGGCGGCCCGTATAGTGCCGGGTCAGCTTGATAGCCGCCTCGACACCATCCGCCCCGCTGGGACTGCAAAACTGGATCTTGCCGGATTCGGCGATCTTCCCGGGCAGGAGCGAGAACAGCTGCTCGACGAACGCGTGCTTGGCCGGCGTTGCCAGGTCGAGTGCCTGTTGCATTTGATCGGACGACAGAAACCGCATGACGGCTTCATTGACTTCCGGGTGATTGTGTCCGAGCGCGAGCGTACCCGCGTTTGACAGGCAGTCGATGTATTCCTGCCCGTCGGCGTCGCGTACGCGTATGCCCTTGGCATGGGTAAACAGCCGCGGGAAAGAGGTTGCGTAGGTTCGCGCCTTCGATTCGACCTGCTTCAGATACTCGAGTTTTTCCATGCGCGCAGATCCGGCTGGCGAGGCGGATTGATGGACACTGGCGCACGAGAATCGCTTCATCCTGGCCAATGGTGTAACGGTACGACCCGATTGGAGCATGCTCTCCCTGTCACGTCTGTCACGTAAAAATGGGACATCGGCAATGCGACGTCACCGCGTCATGCCATTGCCTTCCGATCATCGAAGCGTGGCTTCCGGACGCGGCGTCAGGCAGGGACGGTCGAGCAGAAATAATCGATGGTCCGCCGGAGCCCCGCTTCGAGCCCGATCGTCGGCTCCCAGTCGAGGTGGGTGCGTGCGAGGCTGATATCGGGGCAACGTTGTGTCGGATCATCCTTCGGCAGCGGACGGAATACGAGCCGCGACTTCGAGCCGGTCAGGCGCAAAATGATCTGCGCAAGTTCGCTGACCGCGATCTCGTGCGGATTGCCGAGATTGATCGGGCCGGTGAGTTCCGCGGGCGTGGCCATCATCCGGATCAAACCGTCGACCATATCGTCGACATAGCAGAATGCCCGGGTCTGGCTGCCGTCGCCATACAGCGTGATGTCCTCGCCGCGCAGCGCCTGCACGATGAAGTTGGACACCACGCGGCCGTCGTTGGGATGCATGCGCGGCCCGTACGTGTTGAAGATGCGTACCACCTTGATTCGCACGTTCTGCTGGCGGTGATAGTCGAAGAACAGGGTCTCCGCACACCGTTTGCCTTCGTCGTAGCAGGCGCGCGGCCCGAGCGGGTTGACGTTGCCCCGGTAACTCTCCGGTTGCGGATGCACATCGGGGTCGCCGTACACCTCGCTCGTCGAGGTTTGCAGAACGCGCGCATGCGTGCGCTTGGCGAGCCCCAGCATGTTGATCGCGCCCATCACGCTGGTCTTGGTGGTCTGCACGGGATCGAATTGATAGTGGATCGGCGAAGCCGGGCACGCGAGGTTGTAGATCTCGTCCACTTCCACGTACAACGGAAAGGTCACGTCGTGGCGCAGTGCCTCGAAGCTCGGGTTGCCGAGCAGCGCAGCCACGTTCTGCTTCGTGCCGGTGAAATAGTTGTCGACGCACAATACGTCGTGGCCGAGTTCGACCAGGCGCTCGCAAAGATGCGAACCGAGGAAACCCGCGCCACCTGTTACGAGGATTCGCTTTCGATTACGTTGCACAATGGCACTCCAAGTATCGCGCGCAGGGAAGCGACGCGGCCTCCCGGCATGCTTGACCGGCCCGCGGCTCCGGCATGGGAGCGGATAAGGCGCGCGGGCCGTTTCATTCGACGATCACGGCACCGGCCGGCACGCCGATCGCGAGGATCGGCCCGTCATGCCTGCAGTGAGCTCAACGCGACGTGTTCCACGCGCCGCAGGCGGGCCGCGATGATGCCGGCCAGCGTCCGCATTTCGCTTCTCAAAAAGAAATGATCGCCTTCGATGACGTGAAAATCGAAGCGCCCGGTCGTCTCGGCGCCCCAGCCTGCAACGGCATCAACGGGGACTTCTTTATCCGCCCGGCCCGCGAACGCGGTGATGTCCACCGCCAGCCTGCGCCCGGGCACGGGCCGGTGGTTTTCGATCATCGTGAAATCCGCACGCAGCGCCGGCATCAGCAACGCCATCAGTTCGCTGTTGTCCAGTACTGCCTTCGGTGTGCCGCCCATCTCGCGCAGCGCATCGATGAAGGCGCGGTCGTCCAGCGCCTGCATGCGTCGATCGGGGCGCACCTTGCCCGGTGCGGCGCGCGCGCTCACGAACAGATGCCGCAGGTTCGATTGCGCGTGGGCGGGAAGCCGCAGCGCCAGTTCGACGGCAATCGCTGCGCCCATGCTGTGTCCGAGCAGTGCGAAGGGACGATCGAAGCAGTCACCCAGGTCGCACAGCAGCGTGTCGACCAGCGTCGACATGTCTCGGACGGCAGGCTCGGACAGGCGGCCGCCTCGGCCTGCAAGTTCATGACGGCGCACTTCGATGCCGGGCAACAAGGCTTGCAGCGCACGATAGACGGCGGCCGAGCCGCCCGCATAGGGAAAACAGATCAGACGCATGCGAGCGGGTATCCGATCGGCTCACTTGCTGCCGGCGCACAGGCGATCGCGCTGTGGGAATTCACGTGTTCGGCGTTTTTCACCATTCAGGTTCCAGTCGTTGTTGCCATGGCGATGCATCGGCAATCTTCACCAGGAGAGCAGCGGGTGCGGCAGCAACGCGCGCGTTGGTTCACACTCCGATAGCCGGTTCGTCACCGCAGTACACAGGCAGTGCGTCACGCACATCGGAAGTCATGGAAGCATGGATCGGCTTCATGAAAACTCAAGGTGCGCGCCGCGCGGATTCGGAATGCGTCCGATCCGGTTGGGCATGAGTTAAACATGAGGCTGCGCGGATGTATGTCGTAGGAAGAGGGGACGCGCGTAGTCGACCATGTCGAACCCACCGCTATCTGAGTGGAGGCGGCGCGTAGACACCAGGGCGCGCCGATATTCATTTCCGGCGGGTGTACCGGTTTCAAGCGCACAGGTTGACGTGCGCCGTTTCCAACCCGCTTGCTCGCGATCGGACAGTTGGTTATTCTGATGCGCATGACCCATTCGCAAACCCGTTCGATTATTTGCGCCGCACTGTTGCCGGCGGGATAGCGATCGACTGAATGGAAATCGTCACAACCCGCCCGGAAGGCGGGTTTTTGCTTTCTGGGCATTCGATGAAGGGCCTGGAAATGCAGACTGGAAAGTCACTTCACGCGACGGCGTCGGACGATGCCGTGTTGCTCCACATGGTATGCGGCAAGATCGCGTCCGGAAAATCGACGCTCGTCGCGCGGCTCGCGAGCGCCGGGCCGGTCGTTGCGATCAGCGAAGACGCATGGCTCGCGCAGCTCTATCCGGGCGAGATCCTGTCGATCGACGACTATGTCCGGTGCGCGAGGCGCGTCGGCAACGTGATTGCCGATCAGGCCCGCGCGGTGCTGCGGGCCGGCGTGTCGGTCGTGCTCGATGTCCCGTTCAATACCGTCGCCGCGCGCGCATGGGGCCTCGCCGTTTCGCAGGCCGCCGGCCGCGATCATCGACTGCATTTCCTCGACGTCAGCGATGCGGTCTGCAAGGCGCGGCTGCACGCACGCAATGCGCGAGGCGACCATCCGTTCCAGGCATCGGACGCCGAGTTCGAACGGATCACGCGCCACTTCGTCGCGCCGGCAGCGACGGAAGGACTGAACATCGTCGCTTATGACGAAGCGGGTTCCGTCAGGCCGGCTTCATAAGGGGGGCGGCAGCGTGGAGAACAGCGAATATCCGTCTGAAATACCCGATCTGCCGATGGTGCAGGTTCCCGCCGGCACCATCGCATTGAGGGACGACCGGATCGGCCGCACGTGGTGCGTCGATCTGCAACGCTTTGCGATCGGCCGCTACCCGGTGACCCAGGCGCAATACGCGGCGGTCACGGGGCTGTCGCCGTCGTCGCATGTCGGCGCGCACTGCCCGGTGGAAAACGTATCGTGGATCGACGCCGTCCGGTTCTGCAACCGGCTGTCGATGGCCGACGGTCTGCCTTGCAGCTACGAAATCGATGAAGACGGAACGGGTGCCTCCCCGGTTCCACGCAGCCATGGCTATCGGCTGCCCACCGACGCGGAGTGGGAGTACGCGTGCCGCCCGGATCGACCATCGTCCCGCCGCGGCTGCATGCGAGCCGGGGCGGGACGGCCCGCGATTGCAACCAGCGCCGCGGCGCCAGCGATCAGGTGAGTTCGCCGGTGATGAACTGCGCACGCCCGCGGCCGAACGACCAGTCCGCATCACCGTTCTCGACGATGGACACGATGACGTCGTCCGGCGAGATGCCGCATTGCGTGTGCAGGTTCTCGACGAGCAGACGATAGAACGCGATCTTCTGCGACTCGGTGCGCTGGCGGCTCACTGCCGTCAGCAGCACCACGTTCCGGGATCGCGGATACCCGAGCCCGGTGTCTTCCACCACGAGTTCGCCGGGGCGATGCTGCGTGACGGACTGGTAGCGATCGGTAACGGGAACATCGAACGCCTGCACCATCGCCTGATGGGCAGCGTCCAGCAGGGTGCGCACCTGTTCGTCGGTGCGGCCTTCGATGAGGTCGAATTTGAGCATTGGCACGGGAGGTTCTCCTGGGTTGGGGTAGCGTCGGTACGGCATGCCGTTTCTTTCGGAGGCGGCATGCCGTAGTTCATACGGACTGCTTATATATGCGCGTAGCGGTTGGCAACCGCAGCCGTCGCACTTACTGCTGGCGGCGCGCGAACGATACCGGGTAGGCAGCCGAACGCGCATTGATCATCGGGTCTTCCGCCTCGATACCGGCAGGCAGTGCGCTGGGCAGGAACAGCAGACGGCGCTGCGCCGCCGTGTTGTCGGCTACCGCCTTCGTGATCGAGATCGTGCCGAGTTCCACGGTGCGATGGGTGTTCGACCACACGATGGAGGGATCGTCGAGCTTGTCGCCGGGCTGCGCGATCTGCAGCACGAGGCGGAACCGGATCGGCGAGCGCGCGACGCGCTGGCGGATTTCCGATTGCAGCGCGTCGGGCGCCACCTTGGCCGCCTCCGCATCCGGCAAGTAGTGCTCGCCGCCGACCGGCAGGAACTGATAGCGCCCGTAGGTCACAGCGCCTTTCGCGTCGATGAAACGGAACGTGTTGACGCCGAAGTACGGCAGCGTCGCGTAGCTGACCGGGAACGGCTTCGGTGCGGTGAGAAACGCCTTCGCGACCGGATGGCTGTCCAGATAGGTATCCAGCGGTGTCGGCTTGGCTGCGTTCGGGCCGCTCGTGCCAAGCGCAATCAGCAGATCGTGAAAATCGTCGGCCGTCGGGGAGGGAAAGCCGTTGAACGAGTGCGCGACGATGTCGGTATCGCTGCCGTTGGGCAGCTTGAACTTGATCGCGAAGCCGCGCGGCGACGCGAGCGGATGGTTGTCTGCGATATCGGGAATGCCGGCAAAGTCGGAGAACCGGACGACCACCGGCACGGCAGCCTGGAAGTGCGGTGCCTTGCTGATGGCCGGCGCGGCGGCACTCGGCGTAAACGACCCTTCGAGGACGATGCCCTTCGCATGCACGGCTCGCGCGCCGGGATGGCGGCCGAACACGCCATTCAGCGCATCGACCAGTTGCGTGGGCGACGATTTCTGGCCGGCGGAAGGCGCGGGCGTTTGGGCGGACGCGGCCTGCGCGGCCGCGAGGCCAAGCAGGATCGCCCAGGAAAGACGGGACGCGGATCGTCTCATGGTCTGAACTCTTCGGTGGGTGGGGGACGGGGACGGCAACACGAGTCTAGTGCATATTAACAATAATGACAAATAGATGTGTCGTTATTGTTAATATGGCCCGGTCGAGCCCGTCCGGCGCGGGGCTATAATCGATCGCTCACCCGCCGATCCGAACCCTTTTCCCGTGACTACCAAGAACGACGTCCTACGCGCGCTGCAACGAGAACCGCTGACGGTCGTGCAGCTCTGCGAATCCCTCAATGTGACGCGGACGGCGATCAACATGCAGTTGAAGCAGCTGGAAGCGGAGGGGCTCGTGCGCCGGCACAAGCCGGTGCAGACCGGCACACCGGGCAAGCCGGCCGTGCTCTACGAGGCTGCGCCGGGCAGCGAGGACGCCACGTCGAGCGCGTATCCGGCGTTTCTGCTGGCGCTGCTCGCCACGCTTCAGGCGCATCTCGACGCGCGCCAGCTCGAAGCGGTGCTCGTCGACACGGGCCGCCGCCTCGCGCGCGAGAACGGCCTGCCGGCGTCGGACGACTTCGACACGAACCTGGCCAGCGCAATGGCCGTCGTCGACGCACTGGGTGCGCACACGGAAGCCGTCCCCGACGGCAACGCGATCATGGTCCGCAATTACAGCTGCCCGGTCGCGAGCGCCGTGCGCGAAACGCCGTGTGTGTGTCGCGCCATCGCAGCCTATTTCTCCGAGGCGACCGGGCGAACGGTCACGGATCACTGCCTGCGAGAGGGGCGCCTCATCTGCCAGTACCGGATCGCGAAGCAGTAGCGACACCAGCCGTTGCGCGCCGCGTCCGACGAAAACAGATGCGCGGGAAAACGCAACGCATCTGAATGTGTCGAACGATGCGCTTCGTCTTTAGAATGAGCGGCGAGCCTGTCGAGCCTCGGAAGACAGCAGGGCTGCCAGCCAGCCTCCACACTTTGGGAGACATACGATGCACCACCGTCCGCAAGCCGTCCCGACGAAGCAGGTTGAGAACGAGCGCGTGATCGTCACCGAATGGCGATTTGCGCCCGGCGCCGAGACCGGCTGGCATGTTCATCAGCATGACTATGTCGTCGTGCCGCAAACGGACGGGCAGCTGCTCCTCGAAACCGCGCAGGGCAACCGGGAGTCGCAGCTGCATGCCGGGCGCAGCTATGCGGGGCCGAAGGGCGTCGAACACAACGTCGTCAACGCGACGGATCACGAAGTGGTGTTCGTCGAAGTCGAGATCCTCTGAGGGGCGCGTCAAGCCCCGCGCGCAACGCCACGTCAGCGAGAAGCATGATGAAAATGACCGGCATCCCGTTTGGAACGACCGACTGGGGCACCGTCGAGCCGACCGAACACCGCGGAGAACGCGGGGTGGCAACCTGGCGGACGATGCAGTTCGGGGATATCCGCGTGAGGCAGGTCGAATACTCGGCCGGCTACCTGGCCGACCACTGGTGCGTCAAAGGTCACATCCTGTATTGCCTCGAAGGCGAGTTGCTGACGGAACTCGAAGACGGGCGGCAGTTCATGCTTCGACCCGGCATGAGCTACCAGGTCGCCGACCATGCGGAAGCGCATCGATCGTCGACCACGACAGGCGCCAGGCTGTTCATCGTCGATTGAAGAGCGGGTGTGAATTTCGGCGCGCCGGCCGTAGTCGATCCTTTGCAGGCCACGCGTGCCGGGAGGACAATACCCCCGGAATCGCTTCGGAGGCTGCCCGACATGGTCACATTCCAGCCCGACGGATGGCACACCGTCACGCCCCGGATCGTCGTGCCGGATCCGCAAAACCTGATCGAATTCATTCGGACGGTATTTCTCGCGCAAGGCGAGTACCGCCCGGGGCTGCCTGCGGAAATCAGGATCGGCGATTCCGTCGTGATGATCAGCGGGGAAGACGGCCTGCGCGATCCGATTCCCGCCTTCCTGTACGTCTATGTCGAGGATGCCGACCTGACCTATCGACGAGCGCTCGCAGCACATTCGATCCCGCTCGAAGCGCCGGCCGACCTGCCGTACGGCGACCGGCGGGCGATGGTGAAGGATCCGTGGGGGAATCTGTGGCAGATCGCCACGCATCTGCGCGACCTTTCGGCCGACGAGATCCGCTCCAGGTTGGCCAATGGCGGCTAGGGTCCCGTCGGGGCGCGTCGAGTGATCAGGATGCCTTTCTTCCCGTCCGGGTGATCGTCTGCACTGCTTCGCGCACCCGTCACGTGCCGTTTCGCCCGTTATCTGTCGCAATCGTCAAGATCCACGTCGCGTGCAGATAAAACCTTCCCGTTCCCCCCGCCGTTAACCCGTTCGCAGCCCATGCGCCCGTGTTGCAACGCGGCGCGCGTCTTTCGTGATCCGGAATCCACATCCGCCGCTGGCCGCGCCCGGCCGGCGCAAGGGAACGTCATGCGAAAACAACTCACTATCCGTGGTGGTCTCGTCGCGACCATCGCCGGCTATACCGTGCTACTCGTGCTGGTGGTCGGCGCGTGCATCGCGGCCCTCTACATGGGCAACGGTTCGCTCGAGGCGATGTACCGCGACGACACCGCGTCGCTGCTGCACCTGAAGACCAGCTCCGAGCGGATGCTCGTGCTGCGCGAACGCATGAGCGACGTCGCGCAGATCATCAGTGCCGGCCACTCGGGCAAGGACGAGATCGCGAAACTCCGCACGCTCCTCAAGCAGAGCAACGACGAACTGGACGCGTATGCGGGCCTGCACGCGCGCCACGCCGACGAGCAGGCGCTGTTCGACACGCTGCAGAATCGCCGTCGGGCGTTGCTCGACAGCGTGTTCCTGAAGGCGCTGTCGCAACTCGACGGCGACGACGGATTCGGCTTCCTCGACACGCAACGTACCGCGCCGCCCGCGCTGTTCGCCGCCTACCAGGAGGCGATCGATGCGCTCGAAGCGTTCCAGGTCGCGCGCGAAAAGGCGCGCTACGACGCGGCCGGGGTGCATTTCCACCGGATCGTGTGGGGGATGGCGGCGGTCGCGGTGTTCGCACTCGTCGTCGGCTTCTTTGCGCAGCGCGTGCTCGCGAAGGCGATCATCGAGCCGATCAGGCTCGCGGTCGACCAGTTCGAGAAGATCTCGAAAGGCGACCTGACCGGCGCGGTCGTCGTGCCCGGCGAGAACGAGATGGCTTACCTGCTGCATGCGCTGAAGCGGATGCAGGACGGCCTCGTCGAGACCGTGAACCAGGTGCGCGCGAGCACGGAGACGATCGTCGGCGACGTCCGCACGATCGCGAGCGGCAATGTCGACCTGTCGGCGCGCACCGAGCAGCAGGCCGTCTCGCTGCAACAGGCGGCCGCGAGCGTCGAGCAGCTGACGGCGGCCGTGCGCCAGAACGCGGACAACGCGCGCGATGCCCGCACCTACGTCGAAGGCGCGGCAGGCATCGCGTCGCGTGGCGGCGAGGCGATGCAGCGCGTCGTCGAGACGATGTCGGCGATTTCGCACAGTTCCACGCGGATCTCCGGGATCGTCGGCGTGATCGAGAGCATCGCGTTCCAGACCAACATCCTCGCGTTGAACGCCGCCGTCGAAGCCGCACGTGCAGGCGAGCAGGGGCGCGGCTTCGCGGTCGTCGCGACCGAGGTGCGCGGGCTCGCGCAGCGCTGCGCGTCGGCGGCGAAGGAAATCCGCGAGCTGATCGGCCATTCCGCGCAGCGCGTCGAAGACGGCAGCGGCCTCGTCGCACTGGCCGGGTCGGCGATGGCCGAGCTCGTCTCGGCGGTCGAGCGCGTCAATTCGATCATGAGCGAGACCAGCAACGCGTTCGAAGAGCAATCGTCGGGCATCGAGCAGGTGAACGCCGCGGTCATCCAGATGGAGCAGACGATGCAGCGAAATGCCGCGCTGGTCGAGGAAGCCGCGGCCGCCGCGCTGTCGCTCGACGAACAAGGCTCGCGGCTGAGTGCGGCGGTCGCGCAGTTTCGTTTGCGTGACGAGGTGCTCGCGTAACGCACCGATGCGGGCAACCGGCGCGGCCGGCAGCGGATCGTCGAGCAGGGCTCGTGGCGTCGCGGTGCGACCGGCGCTGAAGGGGCTCATTTCTGGAGTTGACATTCTGACTACCGATCTCGACGATCCATGCACCAGCCCGGTGAAGCGCAACGTCCGGACGATCGCACAACCCGATGCGAAGCGGTCGGCGCTCATTGCCCGCGATGTGGCGACTGCGTCGCCGTGATGCTTGTCGGCAAAGGCGGCGGCGCATTTGCGCGAACGTTCTCCACAGGGTTATGCACGGAAATTGTGGATAACTCGAGGAGTGTGAAGGACCGCCGACGGTTCCCGAGCACACGTGCCGCCACCCAACATCACGCGCCGCGAATTGCTTTGCTGGAAAGATCGTTTAGCGGCTGTCGCGGAACGGCATAGCATGAAGATCCCTCTCGATTGGCCGCCGTAGGCGACGCCAATCATCGCGACCGTACCGGCCCGACATGACGACACTGAACGACTATCTCGAACAAAAGCGCGACGCCTGGCTCGCGAAAAAGGAATCCGCCCGCAGCGATCCGGATCTCAAGGCCACCCCGTTGAAAGCGACCGTGCGCGCGCTGGGTCGCAGCGGCGTGCGCGAAATCCGCATTCGCGATTTCCAGGTGATCAGCGACAGTCCGCCCGATTTCGCGGGCTACAACCTCGGGCCGGCGTCGCCGGAGTTGCAGCTCGGCGTGCTGGGCAGTTGCCTGACGCACATCACGCTGATCCAGGCCGCGGAGCGCGGCCTGAAGATCGACTCGATCGAAGTCGAGGTGACCGGCGACCAGCATCCGCTCGCGCAGCAACCGGGGTTCGAGCATGTGCCGGTGTTCCCGCACAACCTCCGCTACACGCTCGATATCGTCTCGCCCGAACCGCCGGAGGCGATTCGTGCGCTGCATCAGGCGGTCGAGGCCGTGTGCCCGATCTTCAACTTGCTGAGACTGCCGCAGACCATCGACGGCGAGTTGCGGCATACGCACGGTTGAGGTGCGTCGGCGCACCGCCGCGTTGCGGCATTCACGCCGCCGCGACGTGAGCGGGCACGCCCGATATCCCGTGCACCCTATTGGGGCTCCGATATGACGGCGACAGGCGACGGATGCGTAGTCCCGGCCTGAACGCGTGTCGGATCGGGGCCGGGAAACGCCGGTGACGCATCGGCCGGCGCGCAATCAGGCTTCGGTGGTTTGACGGTCGCGCGGCTGGCGCTTCGCTGCGTCGGCACGATCCTGAAGCTGCTGGAATGCGTCCAGCAGCCGCGCGCGCAGCGCGGCCAGCGACGGGTCGCGCCGATCGCGCGGCCGTGCGACGTCGACGCGAATCTCGTCGTCGATGCGGCCCGGGTTCGGCGCGAGCATCAGCACGCGATCGCCCAGATACAGCGCTTCGTCCAGATCGTGCGTGACGACGATCGCGGCCATCCGGTGCCGGTCGACGACATCGAGCAGCAACGTCTGCAACCGCATCCGGGTGATCGCATCGACCGCGCTGAACGGTTCGTCGAGCAGCAGCAGGTCCGGCTCGCCGAACAGCCCGCGCGCGATCGCCGCGCGCTGGGCCATCCCGCCAGACAACGTGGCCGGCAGCTGCCGGGCGACGCCGGCCAGGCCGACTTCGTCGAGCAGCCGTGCGACGGCCGGCTCGCGCCCGCCTCGCGGGCCGGCTGCGAAGCCGACGTTGTCCGCGATCGATAGCCACGGCAGCAGTCGCGGCTCCTGGAAGATCACGCCGGCACGCGGAGAGGGGCCGTCGAGCGCGACGCCGCCCAGCTTCACGCTGCCGCGGAAATCCGTGTCGAGGCCGGCGACGATCCGCAGCAGCGTGCTCTTCCCGCAACCGCTCGGGCCGACCACGCAGACGATCTCGCCGCGCGCAACCTGCAGCGGGACGTCGGCAAGGATCGTGCGATCGCCGTAAAGCTTGCGGGCGATGCGCAGGTCGAGCAGCGGTGTCGCGGTGCCCGCTGCCGTGTGTGCAGAAGGGCGCGTGCTCATGCCGACACCTTGCGTGGCGCGTGGTCGAATGCGTCGCGCCAGCCGAGCCAGTGCGACTCGATGCGTGCCATCGCGCCGTCGGTCAGCTTGCCGAGCAACGCCAGCAGCAGGATCGCACCGAACACGAGATCCGGGCGCCCGGTTTCGCGGCCGTCGCTCAACAGGAAGCCGAGGCCGCGCGTGGCCGCGATCAACTCCGCGGCGACCATGAACATCCACGCGAGACTGAGGCCCGTGCGCAGCCCGGTGACGATCTGCGGCAGCGCGGCCGGCAGCAGGATGCGACGGAACAGTGCGAGCGGACCGAGCCGGTACACCGCGCCAAGCTCGATTAGCTTGCGGTCGACGTCGCGAATGCCGGCGACCACCGCGAGGTGGACCGGGAAAAACGCGCCGATCGCGATCAGCGTGATCTTCGGTGCTTCATCGATGCCGAGCCACAGCAACAACACCGGCACCCACGCGAGCGACGGAATCGCGCGCAGTGCCTGGAACGTCGGCTCGAGCAGCGCGTCGATCCGGCGGCTCAGGCCCATCGCCGCGCCGACGACGAGCGCGAGTGCGGCGCCGGCGGCGAAGCCCGCCGCGACCCGCAGCGTGCTGGCGCCGACATGGCGCGCCACGCGCGTGATGCCCATGCGGGCGAGCGTGTCGAGAATCTCACTCGGAGCCGGGACGAGATGGTTCGGCAGCCAGCCTTGCCGCACGACGATCTCCAGCAACGCGAGCACCGCAAACGGCAGCGCGAGGCCGGCGATCCGCCATCTTCGGAGCGGATCGCGCCGGCTGGCGGGTGGCGAAGCGGGCCGGCGAGGCGCGAGCGTGTCGTCGCGGGCAGCGGTGTCGGTCATGGGCGGTCTCAGCGCGACGCGTCGACGAGCGGGCGCGCGAACGCCGGATCGATCAGCGTATCGACGATCTTCGCGGGATCGACGCCGGGCTTGGTCAGCTGTTCGGCCGTCAGCACCGGCGCCGCCGCCTTCAGCGCCGCGCGCTGGGTGTCGCCGGGAACGGGATCGCTGAAGTCGTTGCGTTGCAGCTGCAGTTTGGCCACCTGCAGCGATACCTTCGATTCGTCGGCGACGATCTGCGCGGTGTCGGCCGGATGCGCGACGATCCACTGGCGCGCGCGATCGTAGACCTTCAGCACGCGCGTGACCGCCTGCGGGTACTGGCCGGCGAATGCGTCGCGGACGTTCAGGAAACCATAGGTATTGAACGCGACGTTGCGGTAGAGCAGGCGAGCGCCGTCGTCGAGCTGTGCCGCGGCCATGTGCGGATCGAGGCCGGCCCAAGCATCGACCTGGCCGTTCGCGAGCGCAGTGCGCCCGTCCGGATGCTGCAGGTTGACGATCTCGACGTCGTCGCGGGTCAGGCCGACCGTGTGCAGCGCGCGTAGCGTGAACAGGAACGGATCGGTGCCGCGCGTCGCGGCGATCTTCTTGCCCTTCAGGTCCGCCAGCGAGCGGATCGGCGAATCCTTGCGGACCACCAGCGCGGTCCACTCGGGGCGGGAGAACACGTAGACCGTATGGATCGGGTTGCCGTTCGCACGGGCGAGCACCGACGCGAGACCCGCGGCGGAACCGAAGTCGACCGCACCGCTGTTCAGGTATTCGAGCGCGCGATTGCTGCCCAGGCTCAGCACCCAGCGAATCGACGTGCGGTCGGCCTTGAATTCGTCTTCGAGCCAGCCGAAGTGGCGGATCACCAGGCTTTCCGGCGAGTAGTACGCGTAGTCGACGCGGATCTCCGCGGGCGTCGCCGCGCGTGCCTGCATCGAGGCGAGACCGGCAAACGCGGCAACGACGAGGGCCGCGGATTGCCACGCGCGGGACCAGGACAGCTTCATCGGGAATTCTCCGGAAGGGCGGCAAGGTGCCGCGAACAGGCAGGGTGACCGGCTACTGTAACGAAGCATCGACGAGCCGCGAACGAAGAAATCCGCGATTGAACATGCACGCTGCTGCTAAGCGCGGGCGGCGAGCAACTTTATGACGCGGGCCGATTAATTTATCGATTTATATCGCTTGGGATAACCGGAACGGGAGAACAGAATGCCTGCTGCCGGAACGCGACGGCATCGCGTGCCGGGAGGCGCTTCGCAGCATAGTGCCTCCACTGCTCGCGAATGAACACGTCGAGCTTCCGGCTTCATGCGGACCTCGCCGGCCATTCGGCGAAAAACTAAGGAATGCGATGAGTTCGATCGACCTGAACGCCGTCACCCCGGTTTCCTCGCCCATTCGCTCGGCAAGCGACGTCGCGCGCCTGATCAACACGGTGGACAGCTCGGTCAGCCATGCCCGGATGATCGTGCTGCTGGCGCTCGGCGGCGTCTTTCTCGATGCATACGACCTGACGACGCTGTCCTACGGCATCGACGACGTGGCGCGCGAGTTCGGCCTGACCCCCGCGCTGACCGGGCTGGTCGGGTCGGCGATCATGATCGGCACGATCTTCGGCAGCCTGGTCGGCGGATGGCTGACCGACAAGATCGGCCGCTATCAGGTGTTCATGGCCGACATGCTGTTTTTCGTGGTCGCGGCGATCGCGGCCGGGCTCGCGCCGAACGTCTGGGTGCTGATCGCTGCGCGCTTCGTGATGGGGCTCGGCGTCGGCATCGACCTGCCCGTCGCGATGGCGTTTCTCGCGGAATTCTCGAAGTTCGACGGTCGCGGCAACAAGGCGTCGCGGCTCGCGGCGTGGTGCCCGATGTGGTACGTGGCGTCGTCGGTCTGCTTCCTGCTGATCTTCGGGCTGTATTTCCTGCTGCCCGCCGAGCATGCGGGATGGCTCTGGCGTGCGTCGCTGATCTTCGGCGCGGTGCCCGCGCTCGTCATCATCCTGTTCAGGAACCGCTTCATGAACGAATCGCCGCTGTGGGCCGCGAACCAGGGGGATCTGGCCAACGCCGCGCGGATTCTGCGCGAGTCGTACGGGATTCACGCGCACGAAGCGGAAGATGCCCGTCCGGCACCGAGCCAGCCGCCCGTGCGCATTCGCGTGCTGTTCCAGCGCCCGTACCTGGGACGCACGATCGTCGCCAGCGTGATGAACCTGTGCATCCCGTTCGAATACACGGCGATCGCCTTCTTCCTGCCGTCGATCCTGTCGCAGTTTCTCGGCGCGGGTGTGTTCGAAACGATTGCGGCGTCGCTGGCGCTGAACGTGCTCTTCGCGTTTACCGGCGGCTTGCTGGGTATGCGCCTCGCCCATCGCCATGCATCGCGTCATGTCGCGATTGCGGGCTTCGCGCTCCAGTTCGTCGCGCTCGTGGCGCTCGCGCTGGCGGGGCATCCGCATGGCGCACTCGCGATCGGCTTCGTGCTGCTGATGCTCGGCACCTGGCTGTTCGCCGAAGGGTTCGGGCCCGGCGCGCAGATGATGATCTATCCGACGCTGTCGTATCCGGCATCGATCCGCGGCACCGGCGTCGGCTTCGGGCGTTCGCTGTGCGGCATCGGCCAGGCGCTTGCGCTGTTCGTGCTGCCGATCCTGCAGGCGCGGCTCGGCACGGACATGTTCTGGGTCGTCGCGATCAGCGCCGCCACGCCGATCGTGTTCCTGTCGATCGTGCGTTACGAGCCGACGGCGCGCGACATCGACGACGATGGCGGTGTGTGAACGCGGTCGGGATCGCTTGACGTCTGGAAAACGCGCGCACTTTCTTGAGTGCGCGCGTCGTCGTTGCTACAAGCACAAGGTGCACCCTTTCGGGAAACGAGTGCGGAAACGGAACGCACATCGGTGCTGTACCGGTTTTCCAGCGAGAGGAGAAGGGGCGATCAGGCAGCGTGCCGGGCGAGCGACCCGACACACCGGTTGCAGTTCATCGTGAAGCCGGCCGGCCCGCATGCGGTGGGCCGACCAGCCGCCGAATGGCCGTCACGCTCAGGCCGCCACCCGCTCGGCATCGCGCTTGACCTGTTCGATGTCGCGGAACTGCGCGGCCGGATGTTCGTCCGGCAACCGCGCCGACCCGCCGAACAGTTTCTCGCGCAGCGTGCCCGGCGCATAGCCGGTCGGATACACGCCGCGCCGCTGCAATTCCGGGACGAGATGACGCACGACATCCTCGAAGGTTTCGTGCGCAACCGCATACGCGAGGTTGAAGCCGTCCACGTCGGTGGCGGCGACCCATTCCTGCAGGATGTCCGCGACGGTCGCGGCCGACCCGACGAACACCGGGCCCAGGCCGCCGATGCCGCCCCAGGCGGCCAACTCCTCGATCGTCCATGCGGTGTCGCCGCCCGCCAGGTGTTCGACCGCCGACACGATCGCATTCGTCTCGACGCGCCGGACGGGATCGTTCGGCGCGTACTGGCCGAAGTCGATGCCGGTCCAGCCGGACATGAACACCAGCGAGCCGTCGTACGACACGTACCGGCGGTATTCGTCGAACTTGGCCTGCGCCTTCTCGTCGGTTTCGTCGACGATCACGGTGACGAGGTTGTAGATCAATACCTTGCTCGCGTCGCGCCCGGCGGCCGTGGCCTGTGCGCGCACGTCGGCCACGTAGCGCGCAAGCTGCGGGCGGGTCGGCGCGGCGACGAACACGCATTCCGCGTGCTGCGCGGCGAACGCCTTGCCGGGCCCGGACGCGCCGGCCTGGAACAGCACCGGCGTGCGCTGCGGCGACGGTTCGCACAGGTGGTAGCCGGGCACGTCGAAGAAGCGGCCCTTGTGGCCGATCTCGTGCACCTTCTCCGGATGCGTGAACACGCGGCCGTCGCGATCGCGGACCACCGCGCCGTCTTCCCAGCTGCCCTCGAACAGCTTGTACAGCACCTCGACGTATTCGGCCGCGACCGCATAGCGGTCGTCGTGCGTGCGCAGGCCGTGATCGCCGACGTTCTTGGCGCCGCTTTCGAGGTAGGACGTGACGATGTTCCACGCGAGCCGGCCCTTCGTGTGATGGTCGGCGGTCGACAGCCGGCGTGCGAACGTGTACGGGTGCTCGAACGTCGTCGAGGCGGTGATGCCGATGCCGAGATGCTCGGTCGCCATCGCGATCGGCGCGGCGAGCTGCAACGGATCGTTCACCGGGATCTGCGCGGCCTGGTGCAGCGCGTGGTAGTTGCTGCCCTGGTAGACGTCGTAATAGCCGATCACGTCCGCGATGAAGATCGCGTCGAAGATGCCGCGTTCGAGCACGCGGGCGAGGTCGGTCCAGTAGTCGAGATCCTTGTACTGCCACGAGCGGTCGCGCGGATGGGCCCACAGCCCGGGCGACTGGTGGCCGACGCAGTTCATCTCGAACGCATTGAAGCGGATGGTCTTGCTCATTGCGCGGCTCCTGTCTCTGCATGCGTGCTCGTGCTCGCACCCGGGCCGTTGCCGATCTGCCAGACGAACGGCGGCGTGCGGCCGTTGATGACCCAGTCGCCGACGATCCGCGCCTTGTAGACGAGCGGATTGTGCGACGACACGGTGCGCGCGTTGCGCCAGTGACGATCGAGCGCCGTCGTGCTGCGGGTCGCGGAGGCGCCAAGCGCGTCGAACAGGCGCGTCGCCGCGCGCAGCACGAGGTCCGACACGACGAGCTGGCTTTGCGCGGATTCGATCTCGGCCGCGACGTTGGCATCGTGCTCGGCGGTTGCGTCGCCGCCGAAGTGCGCTTCGTAGGCCTGTTGCAGCGGCTGCGCGGCGCGCAGCGCGAGCGCGTCCGCCGCATAGGCCCACGACGCGATCTCGCCGATCACCTGCTGCAGCTGCGCGTCGTCGGCCGCGCGCGGGGCGTTGCCGTGGCTGTACACGCGGGTGCGGCGGCGGACCAGGTCGCCGGCGTCGCGCACGATCGCGTGGCCGATGCCGGCCAGCGTCGCGACGTGGAAGAGCTGGTAGAACGCGGTCTGGTACTTGAAGCGTCGCGCGAAGTCGATCACGTCCCGTGCGTCGACCGCCGCGTCCTCGAAGCGCGTGGTGCCGCTGCCGGTCGTCGTCTGGCCGAAGCCGTCCCAGTCGTCTTCGCGGATCACGCCGGGCTGTGCGGTCGCGACGGCGACGATCACGTCGCTGCCGTCGTCCGCGCGTTGCGCGAACACGTCGATCCAGTCGGCGAACAGGCTGCCGGTGCTGTAGAACTTCCGGCCGTTCAGCACGAGCCGGCCCTGCTTTTCCGACACCTTCGTGAGGGTCTGGCCGAGTGCCACGTCACCGGTTTCCGTCCACGCATTGCCGACGAGCTGGCCGCTCGCGAAGCGGTCGAACCACGTCCGGCGATCGGCATCCGGCGGCGCGTTCAGCCAGTCCTCGACGAACGCGAAGTGCCCGCGCAATGCCTGCGGCAGATTGGAATCGGCGGCAGCGAGTTCGGTCAGCAGCCGGAACAGCTGCGGCAGCGACGCGCCGGCGCCGCCATCGCGCACCGGCAGCCGCACGGCGCCGAAGCCGGCCGCTTTCAGCCAGCCGATCGCCTCGTGCGGCAGTTCGCGGCGGCGTTCGCGTTCCGCGGTGCCGGCCGCGATGCGTTCGAAGATCGGCCTGAAGCGGCTGGCAAGCGCGTCATAGTCAGTGCCGGTGGACAGTTCGGTTGCTGCGGGAGACGTAGTCATGCGGTGATCCTTGAAAGGCAGGGCCGTCGATGCCGGCAGGCCAGTATAGGAAGCACGCCGCGGACGATCCAATAACGGATTCGTACATCGTTATCGCCGCCGGGCATTACGCGGGCGAAGCGAAGCGGCATCGATGCCGGGGTGTCGATATCGTTGCTGATGCGCGGTGGGTTGCGCTCGGCGGGCCACATCGTTTGTCATGCGAAGGAATATCGTTGTGCGAATCGCTCGGTTTGCCGGCGCGCGGCGCGCTGCTAGATTGAATCTTTCCGTCAACCAGCAGGAGAGCCCGATGTCAGAGACGAGCGCCACGATCCAGGAACGGCCGGCCGATACGCAACCGCAAGCGGCGCACGTGATCGCCGACGACGCGCAGGCCATCGCGGCCGCGCATGCGCTCGCGCAGCGGCTCGCGGAAGGTGCGGCCGAGCGCGACCGGGAGCGCCGGCTGCCGCGCGACGAGATCGAATGGTTCTCGCAGTCGGGGCTGTGGGGCATCACGGTGCCGAAGGCCTATGGCGGCGCGGGCGTGTCGCATGTGACGCTGACGGAGGTCGTGAAGATCGTCGCGGCGGCCGATGCGTCGCTCGGGCAGTTGCCGCAGAATCATTTCGGGTTGGTCGACGTGATCGCGCTGACCGGCACCGATGCGCAGAAGCGCCACTTCTTCGCGGAAGTGCTGAGCGGCAAGCGGTTCGGCAACGGCTTTTCGGAGAAGGGCACGAAGCACGTGCTCGACCTGAAGACGCGCGTGCGCCGGGACGGCGACGATTACGTCGTCGACGGCACCAAGTTCTATTCGACCGGCGCGCTGTTTGCGCACTACGTGCCGGTGCTCGGCCTCGACGACGAGCGCCAGGCGTGGCTCGCGTACATTCGCCAGCCCGCGCCGGGGCTGTCCGTGATCGACGACTGGTCGGGGTTCGGGCAACGGACCACCGCGAGCGGCACCGTCGTGCTCGACAACGTGCGGGTGCCGGCGTCGCACGTGCTGCCGGCCCAGCGCGTGTCGGATCTGCCGACGCTGAACGGCCCGCTGTCGCAGATCATCCAGGCCGCGATCGACGCGGGCATCGCGAAGGCCGCGCTCGACGATACGCTGGCGTTCGTGCGCACGCGCACGCGGCCGTGGGTCGACAGCGGCGTCGAGCGGGCGGTCGACGATCCGCTGACGATCCGCGAGATCGGCCGTCTGCATATCCAGCTGCATGCGGCGGAGGCGCTGCTCGAGCGCGCCGCGGGTACGCTCGACGAGATCGCGGCGCGCGGCGACGTGACCGAGGACGATGTTGCGCGCGCGTCGGTGGCCGTGGGTGAGGCGAAGGTGCTGACGACGGAGATCGCGCTGCTCGCGGGCGAGAAGCTGTTCGAGCTGGCCGGCACGCAGGCGACGCTGGCGGAGCACAATCTCGACCGGCACTGGCGCAATGCCCGCACGCATACGCTGCACGATCCGGTGCGCTGGAAATATCACCTCGTCGGTAACTACTACCTGAACGGCGTGCGGCCGGCGCGCCATGCGTGGAATTGAACGCGTCGCCGCGGCCGAACGCATCGACGCGATCATGAGCGAACCCGGCAATGCCTTCGTCCAGATGCAATCGCCGGGTATCGAGTATCGGTCAGGTGAATGCTGCACGGGAGACGGGAACGCGTCGCGGTCCCGGCGCGGCGGCACCATGAAGCAGCCGCATCCGCACGAGCCCGCTTACCGAGGCGAGTCAGGCAGCGTGTAGTCGAAGCGGTACGAATGCAAGCCGTTTTCGATGATGATGGTCATCGAGCCGGCGAGCCCGAGCAATTCTCCCGTGCCGGAATCGGGCACGACGGTGATCGACTGCTGCGGCTGCCCGCGGGTCATGGTCGAGCTGTGCTGCAGGACGAAACTGCCGTGGCGGCCGCCCAGCGCGCCTTGCACGGTTTCCATCGCCACGTAGCCGGCGGAGCCCTGGACGCTGCTTCGAAACGCCAGCATTTCCCCCTGACTGACGGCTTCCAGGTCGCCGTGATATTGCTTGTCCAGCGACATGCGACCGAGCCCGGTCTGCTCGGCGACGGTGCTCAGAGATTCCGGGTTCAGCTTCACTTCAAACGGACCATTGGCCAGCAGTGTCATTGCAGCGCTCCTCGTCGAATTGGCAACCCGCACTATAAGCCAACCGGGTTCCGCCGGAGGTAACGGTTTGCCTGACAGGTCGGAAACGACGGCGGATCGGGGTGCGGATCGTGTGCCGCGCGGCGCCAGCAGCGATAATCGGCATCCCGACTTCGACCGCCTGACCTCATGACTCTCCCTGCGTTCGCACCCTTTCAGGATCTCGCCAAGGCCTTGCTGGCTCACTGGAGCGACGCCCATGGCGATGGCTCGCACGACACGTCGCATCTGCAACGCGTGTGGAAGAACGCGGCTGCCATCCAGGCGAAGGAGGGGGGCGACGCGCAGGTGCTGTTGGCGGCGACATTGCTGCACGACTGCGTGGCGGTGGAGAAGGATTCCCCGCTTCGCGGGCAGGCATCGCGGCTGTCGGCGGAAAAGGCCCGGCAGGTGCTGACGTCGCTGGATTGGCCGGACGCGAAGATCGACGCTGTCGCGCATGCGGTCGCGGCGCACAGTTTTTCGGCCTGCATCGCGCCGCAGACGCTGGAAGCCAAGGTGTTGCAGGATGCCGACCGGCTTGATGCGATCGGCATGGTGGGCGTCGCGCGGTGTTTTTATGTCGCGGGCCGGATGGGCAGTGCGTTGTATGACCCGGCGGATCCGCACGCATCGGAACGGGCGCTCGACGACACGCGATTCGCGATCGATCACTTCCGTACGAAACTGCTGCGGCTTTCAACCGGTTTCCAGACCGTCACGGGTACGCGTATGGCAATCGTTCGTCGCGATCGATTGCAGCGCTTTCTCGACGAGTTTTCCGACGAGATCTAATGGTGCGGCGCGGCCTCGGATGGCGTTGTTGGCGGACGCACGCGGGTCGATGAGGATGTCGGTTGCGTGGACGCGAGACGATCATCCGGCTCGGTCCGCGAACCCCCGATCGCATTGAAACGCGCGACTTCGAACTTGACGACGGTGCAAGGGTTCCGTTGTTTCGAATTGCCGCGGCGTCGGCGACTCAAAACGCCATGCGTCAATCGTCGCCTGCTCGATACAGCGCCTTCACCTGCGACACCTCTTCGATGAATTGATCCTTGAGCGCCTGCGGCCCGAGGATTTTCACGTGTGCGCCGTACCCAAGCAGTTTCCGCGCGCCGTGCTCGATCGATTCGATCGGCATCAGGAACGTTTTCCATCCGGGCGGGACCTCCGCGCTGCTCGCCTCCTGCGACGCTGGTGCGGTCTTGACCCGCGCGTTGGCCAGCCAGGTTTCGCCGCGCGGCGACACGGCAATATGGGCGGTCAGCCGATTGAGGTCGGTTTCGTACCGGCTCATCGCGTCGCGCCAGTGCGTCGCCAGGTCGAATCGCGCGGGACGCTTGAAGCGTCGGCGCGATGCGTCGAGTTCGAGGATATTCGCGAGCCGGAACGTCAGTGCGCCGGGCTTGCCGGCCACCTTGGCAACCAGGTACCACGCGCCGCCCTTGAGTACGAGGCCGAGCGGCTCGAGTTCGCGGCGCGACACGCCGCGCCAGCTCCGATACTTCACGTCGATACGGTACGAACCCCACACCGCATCGGCCACTTCGCGCAGGAATGCCGGCGTTTCCTGCGCCCGGTACCAGTCCACGGTGTCGACGTGCAGCCGGCTGGCGACGCGATCGGCATGCTCGCGCGAGCCGGGCGGCAGGCTGGCCATCATCTTCAGCCGCGCGGAGGTCGCCATGCCGTCGAGGCCGAGTTCTCTCGCGGGCCCGGGCAGACCCGCCAGAATCAGCGCGTGTGCTTCGTGCTCGGTCAGCCCGGTGAGGTCGGTACGCCAGCCGTCGCTCAACTGAAAGCCGCCGTTGCGGCCGCGGTCGCCCCAGATCGGCACGCCGGCCGTGGAGAGCTGGTCGATGTCGCGCAGGATCGTGCGCTCGGATACTTCCAGCGCTTCGGCGAGCGCCGGTGCGGTCATCCGGCCGCGCGCTTGCAGCATCATCATGATCGACAGCAGGCGGCTCGCTTTCATGAGCGACACGTTACCTCAAATACCTGACATGAGGTGTCATGTTTTCGGACGTATGCTTTGCCGCATTCCCGATCCGTTTCATCGACGCGGGTTACGCATCACGACACCACAGGGGATCAAACGATGAAGATCATTTCCGGGCCACTGAGCATGTTCGGTGCGAAGGTCGAGATTGCCGCGCACGAGAAGGGCATCGACTTCGAGCTGGTGATGGTGCCGTTCAGCCAGCTTCGCGGCTACGATCCCCGGCATCCGGACGTGCTGCGGATCAACCCGAAGCGGCAGGTGCCGGTGCTGATCGACGGCGATCTGGAACTCTTCGATTCCACGCAGATCTTCGAGTATCTCGAGGACCTGAAGCCCGATCCCGCGCTATGGCCGGCCCGCCCGGCGGCGCGCGCCATTGCGCGTCAGCTCGAACATTGCAGCGATGAAATCTATTTTCCGTACGTCATCCGGCTGATGGGGCTGGAAGCGACGCCGGACGATCCGGCGGCACAGGCTGCGCGCGCGGAAGCGGCGCAATACTATCGGCGCATGGAGCGCGTGCTTGCGGATCGCGAATTTCTGGCTGAAACGTATTCGTACGCGGATATCGCGTTCTACATGGCGCAGTTGTTCGGCGCGCGCAAGGGCGCACCGATGACGGACGAAACGCCGCGGCTGCTCGCGTGGCGTGAACGGATGACGGCACGTCCGGCCGTGCGACAGGTTGCCGGTGCGATGGCCGGCTATCTTGTCTCGATCGGAGAAGCGGTCCCCGGCTTTCTTCGCGAGCTCGCCTAGCTGCGTTCGGCTTCGGATAGCGGACGGCCCTCAGCCTGCGATTTGGGCGAACGGACTGCTGTCGGTGCACACATCGGGTGACGGACCGGCTGCACAATCAGCGCATGGTGTTGATACCGGCAAGGGCTGTCGCACGACCGCCGTCAAATGATTCGATGCCCCCACGGCGAGCGCCTGCCGCCCGCCCGGACGCAATCCGACGCGCCCCTCTACTCGGGGCCTTGACCTTAAAGTTGACTTAAATCTTAGAGTGCTTGCTGACGGCAGTGAGTCAGCAGGCTTCGGGTGTTGCCTGCCACGGTCGATCATCGACGAGAGGCGACGAACATGGACAGGCGGTTTACACAGGTCGAATTCGGTCCACACAAGGTCGACGTGCCCGAAGGCGGGTACTACGACCGGTTCCGGATGAATCCTGACCTCGACGAGGTGGCGCGCGATCCCGCGGCGGGGAACATCGACTTTTTCCGTCGGATTCCGAAGCGTCAGGTCGCATCGCGGGTCGGCCCGACCTGGGCGCCGAATTTCTACTACCGTTCCAGCAGCATTCAGCTGCTGTTCCTCGCGCCGCTCGAACGCTTGCGGACCACGCTGCCGGACCCGCTCGAGCCGCTGCGCGCGCTTCCCGGGTACGGGCTGGTCGCGCTGACCTTCTTCTCGTATTCGGTCTGCGACAACGATCCTTACGACGAGGTGTCCGTCGCGGTGGTGATCCGCCGGCCCGGCGCGACCGGGTCGCACGCACTCGAGCTGATCGATTCGATGCGGCGCCGCAGCTTCTTCGCGCACGTGCTCGCGCTGCCGGTCACCACGGAAATCGCGCGGGTGCGCGGCGTGCATGGCTATCAGCTGCCCAAGTGGCTCGCCGATATCGACGTGAACCTCGGCGCCACCGCCAGCGCGCGCATTGCCGGCCCGGGCGGGCGGCCGGACGTGAGCCTGAGCGTGCCGATGCCCGAGCTGACCCACGTCGCGTCGCAGTCGCACATGGGCACGTCGACGATGATCAATCGCATCGACGGCGAATGGCACCAGACATGGGTACAGACGAATGCGCTATCGTTCGCGCAGCGCCTGCTGCCGCGCAACATCGAACTCGTGCGGCACGGCGGCCCGGTGAGCCAGCTGCTCGACGGGCTGGGCGCATCCACCATCCTACGTCTCGACGTGGTGAAGGACGCGCAGCTGGTGCTGAACCTGCCGACCCCGTTGAAGGTCTTCGATGAACCCGGAAAGCAACGCTGACACCCCGTCACTTCGCGGCACGCCCGCGCCGAAGGAATCGCCCATGACCCGTCCGACCCACGATCTCGTCGTATTTGGCGCCACCAGTTTTGTCGGGCAGATCCTCGCCCGCTACCTGTCCGAATACCTGTCGGGCGCTGGCGAGACGCTGCGCTGGGCCATGGCCGGCCGCTCCGAAGCAAAGCTCAGGCAGGTCCGGGATACGCTGGGCGCGGCCGGGCAGTCGGTGCCGATCATCGTCGCCGATGCGGCCGACGAAGCGCAGCTTCGCGCGCTCTGCGCGCAGACGCGGGTGGTCGTGTCCACCGTCGGCCCCTACGCGCTTTACGGGGAGCCGCTGGTCAGGATCTGCGCGGAGACCGGCACCGACTACTGCGACCTCACCGGCGAGACGCAGTGGATCAAGCGGATGATCGACAAGTACGAGCCGGCGGCGCGGCAATCCGGTGCACGCATCGTCCATTGCTGCGGTTTCGATTCGGTGCCGTCGGACATGGGCGTGTTCTTCCTGCAGCAGCAGGCGCGGCAGCAATGGGGCGTGCCGGCCGCGCAGGTGAAGATGCGGGTGAAAACGCTGAAGGGCGGCGCGTCGGGCGGCACGGTGGCGAGCGTGATCAACGTCGTGCGGGAAGCCGCGGCCGATCCCGCGTTGCGCAGGGAACTGCTCGATCCTTATTCGCTGTGCCCGAAGGGGCATGGCTTCACGGTGCGCCAGCATGCGGTGCGATCCGCCGCATTCGATCGCGACTTCGACGCGTGGATCGCGCCATTCGTGATGGCGGCGGTCAACGAGCGTGTCGTGCATCGCTCCAATGCGCTTGCGGGCAACGCGTACGGCAGCCGCTTCACGTATGACGAAGCGGTGATGACGGGCACGGGCCTGAAGGGCCGCCTGACCGCGGTGACGATGGTGGCCGGCCTCGGCGCGTTCATGGTGGGTGTCGTCATCAAGCCGGTGCGCAGCCTGATGGAGCGCTTCCTGCTGCCGAAGCCCGGCGAGGGGCCGAGCGCCGCGGCGCAACTGGCCGGCCGCTACGACCTGCGATTCTTCGGCCGTGCCGACGACGGGCGAACCTTGCGCGTGAAAGTCACGGGCGACCGCGATCCGGGCTATGGCTCCACCGGCAAGATGCTCGGCCAGGCCGCGCTCAGTCTCGCACTGGATTGCGTTGACGACGGCGTCAAGACCGGCCGCGGCGGCGGCTTCTGGACGCCCGCGACGATGTTCGACGCACGCTACATCGAGCGGCTGGTGCGTCATGCGGGGCTGCGTTTCGAGGTGATTTGAACGCGCGTGCCGTTCGCTCGCTCGTCGACAGAAAGCCGATAAAGATCGGATTGCGAATCAACATCAGGAGACAACGGAAAGTCACGACGGGGCAGATGGCCGGATGCGATCCGGCGGGGGAGTATCGGAACATGAAGATCGGGGAACTGGCGGAACGCACCGGCCTCACCCCTTCGCGCATCCGCTTTTACGAACGCATTGGTCTGTTGACGCTCGTCGAGCGCGAAGCGAACGGCTATCGCACGTATCCGCAGGAAGCGGTGACGGTGCTCGACCTGATCACGGCCGCGCAGAAGGCGGATTTCAGTCTTGAAGAGATTCGCACGCTGATGCCGGCCGACCTCGCGCAGTGGCCATGCGACGCGTTGCTGGGGGCGCTCTGCCGCAAGGTGCAGGACATCGAGGCACTGGAGGCGCGGCTCGCGCGAAGCAAGGCGCAGGTCGTGTCGCTGATCGCCGAGATCGCCGCGAAACCGGCATCGGTCGATTGTGCGACCCATGCGAAACGATTGTTGTCGCGAATCCCGCCCGGGAATGCGACGGAGGGCGGCGAGGCGGCGACTGCCGCCGCCGATCGCGACGAAGCGGTTGTGCGCCGCCGGTCGCCCCGCGCTTGAGCGGCGCGGCGGCGCACCACGTCACAGCAGCGCGACGACCTGTTCGGCGGTCGCCTTCGCCGATTGCGGATTCTGGCCGGTCACGAGGCGGCCGTCGACGACGACGTTCGACGTGAACGGCAACAGCGCCTTCTCGTAGCGCGCGCCACGCTGCTGCATCTGCTCCTCGACGTTGTAGGGCACCTTCTTCGCGACGCCGGCCAGGATTTCCTCGACCCACGAGTAGCCGGTGATCCGGCGTCCGGCGACCAGCAGCGAGCCGTCCGACAGCGTCGTGTTCAGCAGCCCGCAGTAGCCGTGGCAGACCGATGACACGACGCCGCCGCGCTCGTAGATCTCGCGCGTGAGCCGCTGCAGTCCCGCATCGTCGGGGTAGTCCCACATCACCGCATGGCCGCCGGTGAAGTAGATCGCATCGAAATCGGCGGGATCGATTTCGTCGGGGCGTGCGGTGGTGGCCAGCAGCGCTTCATTGGCCTTGTCGGCGCGCCACGCTTTCGCGGCGGCGTCGGCATGCGGCCATTTGAGCGAGCGCGGCTCGAGCGGCGACACGCCGCCCTTGGGGCTCACGAGCCGCTGCTCATAGCCCTTCGCCGCGAAGATGTGATGGGCATGGGTCAGCTCGGACAACCACAGGCCGGTCGGTTGCGACGGATCGGCGTAGTGCGCGACGTTGCTCACGACATGCAGGATGCGCTTGCTCATGATGCGGTTCCCTTTCATCGGCCACGGGCGGACGTCTTCGACGCGCCGCCGGATTGTCGGTTGGCAGTACCCATACCCATGGCCTCGATACGCTGCCGAGGCAAACCATAACCTTTAAGCAAACTTGAAGGTCAAGGCCTTTTCGTCTTCGCCGTCCGCGCGGCGCTGGCCGGCAGCACGAGGCCGTCCAGCAAGGTGGTCAGTGCATCTTCGATCGCGTGATCGCCGACCTTCTCGCGCACCAGCCGCCCGTCGATTGCCAGCATCGTCAGGCCATGCAGATGCGCCCAGCAGGCCGTCGCCTGGCCGAGCGCCGGGCGCGGGCGGATCGTGCCGGCGCGCTGGCCGTGTTCCAGGATATCGACGACCAGCAGGAACGGCGCCTGCACGCGCGGATCGAGATGGATATCCGTGGGCTCGCCGGCATCCGCGGCAAACATCAGTCGATAGAGATCCGGGTTGCGCTGCCCGAACGCGAGATGCGCGTAGGCCAGCGCGAGCAGCACGTCCGGCGCATCCGCCGCGGGATCGACGGACGCGGCGAGGTCGTCGCGCAGGCGATCGAAGCCGATCAGCGCGAGCTCGTGCAGCAGCGCGGCCTTGTCCGGGAAATGCCGGTACGGCGCCGAGTGGCTGACGTTCGCCCGCCGCGCGATTTCGCGCAGCGTGAACTGCCAGCCCTGTTGCTCCTGCAGCGTGTCGAGCGCCGTTTCGATGATCGCGCGACGCAGATCCCCGTGGTGATAAGCCTTTTGCCCGACGTCCGCATCCTCATCCGACGACATCGCGTTGCTCCTATGTTGACAGGGAACACATTGTGGTCCTATGATCCGCTGCATGCAAGTTGACAGTGTCTACATCGACGCAACCTCGTGAGGTGCACCATGGCCGTTTCCGCAGAATCCAGCTCGAGCTTCGACCCGGCGGTGTTGCTGGCCCGCCAGCGCAACGCATTCGTCAGCGAGGGGCCGCCGAGCGTGCAGCAGCGCAAGGCCCGGCTCGCGCGGTTGCGCGCCGCGGTGCTGGCGTATCGCAGCGAAGTGGAGGAGGCGGTCAGCGCGGATTTCGGGCATCGCTCGCGGCACGAGACCGCGATCATGGAACTGGTCGGCGTGATCCAGGCGATCGACTACCTGACGCGCAACCTGCGCCGTTTCACGAAGCCGCAGCGGCGGCACGTCGGGATCTTTTATCGGGCCGGGCAGGCGCACGTGGAATACCAGCCGCTGGGTGTCATCGGCGTGATGGCCCCGTGGAATTACCCGTTCGCGCTCACGTTCATTCCGCTGGCGACCGCGCTGGCCGCGGGCAATCGCGCGATGCTCAAGCCGTCGGAACTGACGCCGCGCACCAGCGAGGTGATGCGCCGGATGCTCGCGGAGACTTTCCCCATCGAAGAAGTCGCGGTCGTGCTCGGCGGCCCGGAAGTCGGCGCCGCCTTCAGCGGCTTGCCGTTCGATCATCTGCTGTTCACCGGCAGCACCCAGGTGGGCCGAAAGGTCATGAAGGCGGCCAGCGACAACCTGGTGCCGGTGACGCTCGAACTCGGCGGCAAGAGCCCGGCGATCGTCGCGAGAGGGCATGTCGATGGCCGGACGATGTCCAGCATCGTGTTCGGCAAGCTGTCGAACGGCGGGCAGACCTGCGTGGCGCCCGACTATGCGCTGGTGCATGAGGACGACCTGGACGCGTTCGTCGCGCAATACGATGCGGCCGTCGCGCGCTTCTATCCGGACGGGCCGACCAGCCCGGACTACACGTCGATCGTCAGCGACCGGCATTTCGATCGCCTGAAAGGTCTCGTCGACGAAGCGCGCAGCAAGGGCGCGCGCGTGATCGAGGCGGGCGTGAATCCGCAGCAGGCAGCGACCCGCAAGCGGACGCTCGCCCCCACGCTGATCGTCGGGGCCGACGACGATACCACCGTCATGCAGGAAGAAATCTTCGGGCCGATCCTGCCGGTGCGCACGTATCGCACGATCGACGAAGTCGTCGACTACGTGAATGCGCGTCCGCGTCCGCTCGCGCTGTATTACTTCGGCGCGCAGGACAGCGACTGCGAGTCGCTGCTGAAGCGCACCACGTCGGGCAACGTCGGCATCAACAACACGCTCCTGCATGTCGCGCAGGAAGACCTGCCGTTCGGCGGCGTCGGTCCGAGCGGGATGGGCGCGTATCACGGCATCGAGGGATTCCGTGCGATGAGCCATGCCAAGGGCGTGTTCGTGCTGGGGCGCTGGAATCTGCCGAGCCTGCTGCGCGCGCCGTTCGGCAAGATCGCGGATCTGTCGCTGGCGGCGCTGCTCGGGCGCAGCCGGGAACCGGAGGGCGTGCGGGCGGGATTGAGCGCGAAGCGCTGAGACCGACGACGCACCGCGACCGGCGCGCGGCTGTTTCGCCAGCAGCGCGCCGTTGCGGTCGAAGGCGCATGCGTGGGTGAGTGCCTGGAGCGAGCGTCGACCGTGAAGGATGCCCGCTAAGGCCTGCTGCGCGTGCCGGCCCCGTTGCGAATGGCGGTTTCATCGACAATCGTCGCGGCAAATTCGACGGCGGCCGGCATCTCCGCGTCATGCATCATCACGAATTCCATTTCCGGCAGCGCCGGCAAGCCTTCGGACACGCCCAACTCGCGGAGCGTGTCGTCGATCGCACTGCGCGGTACCGGCGCGATCGCGATGCCGGCGCGTGCGAACGTGCGGATGCCCGTGACGCTCGGGCTTTCGCAGGCAATGCGATAGCGCATGCCGGCGAGCGCGAGCGCCTTGATGGCAGCGCCCCGGTACGGGCACGGATCGGGGAAGCACGCGAGCGGCACATCGCCTTCCGGCAGCGGCTCATGGCGCGCAAACGCCCAGACGAGCGGCTCTCGCCACAACGTCACGCCCTGGCCCATGTGCGCGCACCGGCTGCCGATCACGAGATCGAATTCGCCGTTGGCGTGCCGTTGAAACAGGCTGTCGCCGACGTCGACCGTCAGAGCCAGCCGCAAGCCGCGCCGCGCGGCGCCATGGCGGCGCATCACGTCGGGCAGCCAGCCTCCCGCGAAATCCTCCGATGCACCGATACGCAGCGTGACATCGACGGCCTTGCCGGTGCCCAGTTTCACCCTCGCTTCCTCGCTCAGGTTGAGCATCGCGCGTGCGTAGCCGAGCAGCATCTGGCCATGCTCGGTGAGCGCTACGCTGCGCGTATTGCGCACGAGCAGCGCCCGGCCGACCTGCTCCTCGAGACGAACGATCTGGGCGCTGACCGCGGATTGGCTGAGATTCAGCCTGCGACCTGCGCCGGTGAAGCTCCGCACGTCGGCGATCGCGATAAACGTATGAAGCAGTGACGTGTCGAGGGGTGGGTTCATTAATCACCAATTCGGGTTAATTCAATCAATTCATATCGTTTCCGGATTATAGGTCGATCCGATAGGCTGCGAAGTGCAGTGGGCGACCGCGCATCCCGCGCGTCGCCGTCACTTTCGGCAAGGACCGGTTTCATGACACGCGTGCTCTACATCGAAGGCTCACCCAACAAGGACTATTCGGCATCCATCGACGTATGCAATGCCTTTCTCGATACTTACCGGCACACGCATCCCGATCACGAGATACAGAAGCTCGACATCTGGAATCTGGCGATACCCGAATTCGATGAAGCCGCGCTGGCCGCGAAATATGCGGGACTGAGCGGCAAAGCGTTGACGCCGGCTCAGGCGACGGCATGGCAACGGATCGAGCAGCTCGCGGCACCGTTCCACGCAGCGGACAAGCTCCTGTTCGGCGTGCCGCTGTGGAATTTCAGCATTCCGTACAAACTCAAGCACCTGATCGATGCGATCTCGCAGAAGGACGTGCTGTTCACGTTCGACGGCGCAGGTTTCGCCGGCAAGCTGGCCGGGAAAAAGGCGGCGGTGATCTACGCGCGCGGGCTCGGCTATCAGTCGCCGGGCTCATTTACGCCGGCTGCCGAATTCGATCTTCAGCGCCCGTACATGGAGACCTGGCTCAGGTTCGTGGGCGTGAAGGACGTCACCGGGATTGTCGTCGAGCGCACCTTGTTCGGTCCCGACGGAAAGGTCGATCGCAGTCGCGCGATCGACGAAGCCCGCACGATCGCGCGCACGTTCTAGAGCGACCGTGCGGCGCATTCGGCGCGCCGGCGAAGCGTGCACGATCGTTGCATCGGCACGCGGCGCGCCGTTTCGAATCAACGCCCGCCGCGCGCGATGGCCAGCGCGACGCCGAAGCCCACGAGCAGGCATCCGAAGGTGCGGTCGATCCAGTGGCGCAGCGCCAGCAGGCGATCACGGACGGCCGTAGCGGAAAAGCACAGGGCCACCAGGCTGAACCAGCCGGCATGTGCGAGAGCGATGAACGCGCCGTAGCCGATCTGCACGATCAACGGCGTGTCGGGCCGCACGGCCTGCATGAACAGGCTGACGATGAACACCGTGGTCTTGGGGTTCAGCGCATTGGTCAGGAAGCCGGTGCGCAGCGCGGCCAGGTCGGACAGCGGCGCGACTCGTGTGTCGGGCTGCCCGTTGCCCGCCTTCGTCATGAGCATCTTCACGCCGAGGTAGATCAGGTAGATCGCGCCGACCAGCTTGACGGCATTGAACAGCCACAGCGACTGGCGGATCAGCAGGCCGACGCCCAGCAGCGTGTAGCTCACGTGCACCGTCACGCCGAGCCCGATACCCAGCGCGGTGAGCACACCCGAGCGGCGCGACAGCATCAGGCTGTTGCGCGTGACCATCGCGAAATCCGGCCCCGGGCTGATCACGGCCAGCAGCGTGATGGTGATTACAACTATCAGTTCGGTCATCGTGTTGTCCTTGCGATTGATGGCTGGATAGCGCAATCTTATGGGTCATGTTTCATCGGGAAAAACGATGATTTCTGACCAGAATGGTGAGATTGACTCACAATCCGTTCGCACCCACCTGCCGTCGCTGATGGCGCTGCGCTGCTTCGAGGCGGCGGCGCGTCACGAGAATTTCAGCCGTGCCGCCGACGAGCTGTGCCTGACCCACGGCGCGGTCAGCCGCGCGGTGCGCTTGCTCGAGGACGACCTGGGCGTGGCGCTGTTCCAGCGGCGCAGCCGTCGTGTGTTCCTGACCGATGCGGGCCGCAAGCTGGCGCAGGCCGTCCATGACGGACTGGGGCTGATGCGTCACGCCGCGCAGGAATTGCGCACCGAGGCTGCGCGGGCAAGGCGCTGGGTCCTGTCGTGCGAGCCGACGCTCCTGATGCGCTGGTTGATTCCGCGCTGGCCGGATTTTCAGGCACGACATGCGGGTGTCGACATTCACCTGGCCGCGGCGGGCGGCCCGTTTTCATTCGACAGCGGCATCGACATGGCGATTCGACGCAATGACTTTGGGTGGCCAGCGGGTTATCACGCGGCGCGTCTGTTCGACGAGCGGGTGGGGCCGGTTTGCCGGCCGGATAAAGTCGCTGGGTGGTTTGCCGCGCGACGCGGCAATCGGACGTTGAAGGCGGACGTGCCGCAATTGCATACGCGGACCCGGCCGGACGCATGGAAGGCATGGTCGGTCGCGGCGAATCAGCCAGTCGCAGGCGGGCGCGGGCAGATGTTCGACCACTTCTACTTCAGCCTGCAGGCGGCCGTCGCGGGGCTCGGCGTCGCGATCGGCCCGTGGCACCTCGTTCGCGACGACATCGAAAGCGGTGTACTGGTCGCGCCGATGGGGTTCGTCGAGGATGGTTCGCATTACTGCTTGTTGACGCCGGAACCGGTGGCGGCCGGGAGTGCGCCGGCGGAATTGCTGGGGTGGTTGAGGGCGGTGGCTTGATGGCGGGCGGTTGGCGAAGTGCACGATCGGCTGCCGCCGGCCCGCCCGGGCCAGTCGGCAGCGAAACGTTCGGTGATGCAGCCTCGATTATCCCTTTGTCCCTGCCGGATCTCGATAGGGCTCGCAGCTTTTCCGTTCGGTCTCCGACGGTGCGCCATGCTGGGCTGCATCCATCCAGCCAAGGTTGAACTGGGTGTAGCCGTAGTGGCATTGCAGGGTCGGCTTGCCGGACGCGGTCCTGCTATCCACCGTGCGGGTATCCAGCTCAAGTGGCGCTGAAGGAAACGTGACATCGGCCAGCCCGATCTGGCGGGCGGGATGTTTGATCCTGTATTTATCGACCCACGATTCCGCTGCCTTGCCGGATACGACGCGATAGCCGATGGGCGTCGTCGCGGGCGAGACGTAGTAGAGCGCCATGGGTTGATTCAGGCGTGCATCGTCGCTGGCTTCGAAGCGAAACAGTTTGGCTGGTATGAACAGGTCGGTGGGGTTGTCGCTTCTGTCCGAATTGAATTTCGGTTGATCGATGAAAATCCACTGATGCGTGTCGTCATAGATCACCAGCTTCACGTTCAGGTCTTGCGGGTAGGCGAGCGTGTTGAACTCCTCGATCTTGACGTAGCGATTGTCGTTGTCGGCCTTGTCGTAGTTCCTGTGATCGGTCAGGTTCTTCGGAATCGAAAACACGATTTCCGGGTAATTGTCAAAAGAACCCATCAAGCGATATTGCGTGCCGGGCACATACGCAGAGAGTGGGCGGCGCATCGGTAAATTCGCACCTTGCATTCTCCAGCTGACCTCGCGGGCATCCAGAAGGTTTTTCCAGTCTGGTGGCGTCCCGCCCTTCAATGCAACCAGACTCTGCCGGAGACACTCGTTCGGCGGGTTGTCGCATTGCTGATACAGGTAAAGGCTGATGTCTTCATGTTCCAGCGTCAGCCACGGATGCGGGTCGGCGGAAAAGTGATAAACCTTGTCGTATCGTTGTGTCTGAACATTCGGCACGATCATGGGCGGGCAACCAGCCAGCAACGCACCAATCGGCGCCAGTGCAAGCCATCTGGATATTCTCAAGTAACGTGACTCGACTGTGGTTGTCTTTTCTCTCATGGTGCTCTGCCGTTATTGATTCGGTTTATTTGGGCTCGAGGCCTGCTTTACCGGTCGCCCGCATTTTCCCCGCTTCGAGTCGCCACGCGCCGAAATTTCGCGAGTTATTCTACTGCACCCGAATTTGCCTCCCTGCGCTTGCTGCCGAGATGCATGGAAATTCCGCCGTGAGCCAAAACGACGTGGGTACCGACCACGCAATGGCACAATTTCAAAGCGCACGCTGACGAAATACCACGACAGACGGGCGGGTGGATCGTCACTTCATGGAGCGGCTGATGGAAGACGAATTGCAGGCGTTGATCGCGGCCCAGCGTGAAGCCGGGACGCTGGAAGGTCAATTGCCGGGGTGGAAGGACAATCTGGTTCTGTTGCGCGGCACGTTGGCCAATGTGTCGAAAAAGCGCGCGGCAGCCCCGTCGCGTATTCCTCCGCCGCCAGCAGGCGTCGTGGGTGCGACCGCGATTGCCGCTACGTTGATGGGCATGGGCGCCCAGGCGCAGGTCATGGTCGATGCGACCGACGCATCGAGCTGGAAAGACGAAGCGGACTGGGTGGAGTTCGAGATGGACGGAAATCATTTCCGCGGCGTGCTGTGGATGATGCCGATGCACCGTGGAGACGAGGTCAAGGTCGTGGCGGAAAAAATCGGCGAGAACCGCTATTTCGCCTACGCCGTCCAGCGCGATTCGGACGCCGTGGTCGCGATCTACCCGAATGCGGTCATGGGTACGAAGGCGCGTGGCCGATTCGAGCGCAAGGGCACGCTGGGGTTCTTCGTGTTCATGGAGTTGATCATGGCCGTCTTCCTGGGGATCGATTTCATTCGTGGGGAAGGCAGTATCGGAGACTTCGCGATCATGCTGGGAGGGGCACTCGTCGCAGGTGCCGTGGTCATGATGTTCTTTCACTTCCTGGGGAAATGGAAGTTCCGCAACAGCATCGAAGATGAACTGGCCGAGCGCATCTTCCATGCGTTCGGCTGGCCCGATCCGAAGCATTTCAATTTGCGAAAGGTCTCTCGATGGCCGAATCGGGAGCGGCCGAGCGAGGACCTTCCGATCTCCGATCCGTACTGGTATTTCAACCTGTGCTATTTCAGGTACGAACCCGCGCGGCAAGCCTGATATCGTGAATCGCAGCGCGCCTTGATGGGCGTCACGACTGTCCGGAATGCGGTGCGAAGGTTTTGCCTGTCATGTCCGCGATAAAGTCGATCGCCGCGCGAATCGACGGCGAATGCCTGAGATCGGCGTGCACGACCAGCCAGATGTCGCGGGAGTATGGTTCCCCGTCGAACGGCAGGCGCTGCAACCCGGGATCGCTGTCGCCCATGAACACGGGCAGGCCCGCCACACCGATGCCCGTGCGGGCCGCTACCTGCTGCGTCGTGATATCGCTGACTTCGCAGGCGATGCGGCGGCCTCGAGCGATCGACTCGAGCCACTTCTGATGCGGCATTTCCGCGAATTGCGCGTCGTAGCAGATGAAGGCCCAATCGTCGGGCGTCGACACGTGCGCATAGTCGCGACTCGCATAGAGCCCGAACGCCATCTCGCCCAGCTTGCGCGTGACGTTTTGCGGTTCCTCGGGACGGAACAGGCGCACGGCGATATCCGCTTCACGACGGGCGAGCGACACACTTTGTGCCTGGCTGGCCATCGACAGCCGAATGCCCGGATGCAATTGCGCGAACGCATGCAGATGATTCGCGAAGAAATTGTTGGCGAGCACGGGCGGCACGCTGATCGTCACGGTGCCGTGCATCGGCAGGTGCTCCGTGAGCGCGAGGCGCTCGATCGCAAATGCGTGCTCCTCCATTTTCTCGGCGTACTCGAGAATCTGCCGGCCGGCGGCGGTCGGCCGGCACGCGCGCGGCAGCCTGTCGATCACGCGCATCTTCAATTCGGTTTCGAGTGCGGCCAGGCGGCGGCTGACTGTCGCATGGTCGACATTCAACCGCCTGGCGGCCGCAGAAAGACTCCCCGCTTGTGCGACGGCAACGAAGTAACGCAGGTTTTCCCAGTCGAACATCGGTGCATTTTCTCCAGGTTGCTGTGTCGTTTTGCGGAATATTCGCACAGAAGGCGATCCTCTACGCTTCAATCCTCCGAATGCGAAGGATTGCCGATGCAGACATCATCCACACATCACCCGCGGCTCGTTCAAACGGCGGCGTGCCTCGGTTTTGCTGTCGTCCTGATCGACGTCAGCGTCGTCAACGTGGCGCTCGATGCGTTGCGAACGGCCTTTGGCGCAGCGCTCACCGACCTGCAATGGGTCGTCAACGCGTATGCGCTCGTGTTCGCGGCGACCTTGCTGATGGCGGGCGCCCTCGGCGACCGGCTTGGTGCAAAGCGCGTGTTCATCGCCGGTTACGCGATCTTCACGCTGTCGTCGATCGGCTGCGGCATGGCGCATTCCATGGGCGCGTTGATCGCCTGGCGTCTCGTTCAGGGGATCGGCGCGTCGCTGCTGGTGCCGAACTCGCTGGCCGTGCTGCGCCTCGCATTCGACGACGCGGCGGCGCGCAGCCGCGCGATCGGCTGGTGGGGCGCCGGCGGCGGAATTGCACTGGCAGCGGGGCCCCTGGCCGGCGGATTGCTCATTGCGGCGGTCGGCTGGCGCAGCATTTTCCTGGTCAACGTGCCGGTCGGCCTGGCCGGTATCTGGATGACATGGCGGTATGCGCCCGACACGAAAGCGCAGCGCGGCAGGCGCCTGGATCTTCCCGGACAGCTGACCGGTGCGTTCGCGCTGGCGGCGCTCACGTTCGCGTCGACCGAGATCAGCGCGCTGGGGTGGCGCAATCCAATCATCGTGAGTGCGTTCGCGTTGTGCGTCGGGTTGGGCATCGCATTCGTCCGGCTGGAAGCGCGCAATCCGGACGCAATGCTGCCGGCCGTGTTGTGGCAGGACCGGATCGTCCGCAGTTCGATCGCGATCGGCGCGATCGCGAACCTGGTCTTCTACGGCATCGTCTTTACGTTGAGCCTGCTGTTTCAGTCGGTCTGGCACATGACGCCCGTGCGCACGGGCGTCGCGTTTCTGCCGATGATGGGCGTGCTGATGGTCATGAGCATCGTTGCCGGGCGACTGACCGGCAGGCTGGGGGCGCGCACGCTGGCGACGGCGGGATTGTCGATTTCCGCGATCGGCTATCTGGCGATGTGGCCGGCGATCGCTGCGCAATCCAACGGGTTGCTCGCGATCCCGATGCTGCTTGCAGGCAGCGGCATCGCGCTGACGATACCGACCATCACGGATGCGGCGCTCGCGGCGGTGAGCGGCGCGCAGTCAGGTGTGGCGTCGGGGTTGCTGAATACGGCCCGGCAGGTGGGCGGGGTGATGGGTGTCGCGTTGTTTGGTTTCTTCGTTCGCGAGGCAGGGGGCGTGGCGTTTGTGCATGGCATGGAGCGGGCGCTGATCGTTTCGGTGCTGCTGCTGGTGGTGGGCGCGGTGATGGCGTGGCGGAATCTGGGGCAGCCGGCGGCGCGCGGGATTCGGGCTCGCGGGGCGAGCCCTCAACGTCAGTGACCCACCCGATATACGCGACCGCTATGCACCCCTTCCACGCTGCGTCGATACACCATTGCCACGCGTGACGCCGGCACGCTCTCGCAGCCGGGGAAGAACGGACCGAATCGGTCCATGGATTCGGTCAGCACGGTCGGACTCACGGCGTTGATCCGGATGCCACGTGGAAAATCGCAGGCGGCCGCGCGTACGAATCCTTCGATCCCGGCCATATCGTGTATCGGCATGATCGGCGGCCGCTGCCGAAGCTGACTCGATTTGTCGAGTATGTGCTTGGGCAGGTGGGGGGAAGGGAGGGGGCTTAGGGGCGGCCGTAGCCGCCCCGAAAGGGATGCTCGAGCTTTTCGATTTCGGCTCACTCGTTCGATCGGAAAGCGGGCGCGGAATCGCAGGATATGGGCGGCAGGCGGCACCAAGAGGCACCGAACCAGTCTCTGCAACTAGCCAGTCAGCCGTCGCCGCGCTGCTGCGAACCGCGCCCGTCACATACGCGTTAAAGCCCAAGCGCCTGTTCCAGTCGCCGCATTTCTTCTCGCCACTGTTCCTGCAGTTGCGGCTTTTGATGTTTCGGTTTGCGTGCGAGCTCTGCCGCCAGCAATGTCTCCAACTGACACCAACGCTGCCACTGTGCCTCAGCGTCACTGCTGGCGGATTGAGTGCCGGGGTGGTTCCGTGTGACTGGAATCTGCTCGGGTGCAGTGGAATCACGAGAGGCGAACAGATTTCGATACGCGCTTTCCGCATCCGGCCATTCTTGCAAGCGCCCGTTACGGATTGCCCAGAAGCGATTGCAACTGTGCTCGATCAATTCGCGGTCGTGCGAAACCAGGATGAAACCGCCATCGAACGCCGCCAGCGCGGCTGCAAGTTCGGACTTGCCTTCCATATCGAGGTGATTGGTCGGCTCGTCAAGCCACAACAGGTGGTAGCTGGCCATGGATAGCGCGAGAAACAGCAGACGCGCCCGCTCGCCGCCACTCAGCGTGGCCACGGTCTGACCATGGCGGACATACGCAAACCCGGCAGAAATCAAAGCCTGCCGTCGCTCCTTGTCGCCGACTGGCGCAAATTTATAGAGCGCGTCAGGCAAAGTGGCATCGTCGGCCAGTTGATGCAATGACTGATCGTAGTAGGCGATGCGCGCCGCTGGATGATAACGCCAGCCAATGCGCGCTTCTCCCTGCTGCAGATCGCTCCAGCACTGGCGCAGCAACGAGGATTTGCCCGTGCCATTGCTGCCCAGGAGTGCGATCTTGTCACCTGGCCGCAACCACAAATCGTGAACCTCAAACAGGATCGGTTCTTCTGCCTGGGAGCGTACATGCAGGCCTTCAAACGCCATCAGACTGTCCGCCGCCAATGGTCTTCCTTGCAGCTTCAAGCGCCACGGGCTGCCACGACTGACAAAGGTCTGGTCTTCCTTCAGTTTTTCGACACGCCTTTGCATGGACCGGGCTTGGCGCGACAGTTTCTCATTGTCGTGCTCGCGCCCCCAGATGGCCAGACGTTTGCTGCTGGCGGCTAGCCGGTCTATCTCGCTCTGCTCGCCTGCATGACGCGCTTGTGCCGTTGCGTCAGCCTGGGCCAATGCGACCAGGGCCCGGCTGCACGGCATATCGAAACTGTACAAGCGCTGATCGCGCAGAATCCAGCTTTTGTCGCTGAGGGTATCCAGAAGCCGCGGGTCGTGCGATACCAGGATGAAGCCACCCTGCCAGCGGCGCAGGAAATCTTCCAGCCACAATAGCGAGGGTAGATCCAGGTGATTGCTTGGTTCATCGAGCAACAGCAGATTCGGCTGCGTCAGTACGGCACGCCCCAGCAGCAGACGCGTGTGTTGCCCGCCGCTCAGGTCGGAAACGGACGTGTCCGCCGCAGTGGCCAACTCCAAATCGTCCAGTAGACTGTCTACCCGCCAATGCTCGGCCCGTTGCTCGCCGACGCTCTCCAGCAACGCCTCTCGCGTGGTCAGGTCGGCAAGTCTCGGCGGTAGATGCTGCTCGACGTGTTGCAGGCGGCACATCGCCGCGTATTGCACGCTACCGACGCTGGGTTCGCGGCTGCCCGCCAATACATCAAGCAGACTGCTCTTGCCGCAGCCGTTGTGGCCGATCAGCCCGATGCGGTCGCCAAGTTTTACAGTAAAGGAAAGGTCCTGGAATAGCGGGCCATGGCCGGTTTCCAGTTTCAAGGAAAGTGCAGAAATCAGGGTTGTCATGCTCTTGCGCTCGTTTTTTCGGGACGTGTTTGTCCCTGTCAACAGGAGCGCTGGCGACAACCTTTGAGTCGAGAAAGGACTCGGGAGGAGACTGCTTTGCTCTGACCGGGTTATCGCAGCGCGATGGAACTCAGGCAAGAGCAGGCGAATGTGCTGAACAAATGTGCCAACATCAGTGGGCGCACTAGCAAAACCATATTTACCTCCTTTTTAAAAAAGAGTTGGATGTAGCGGCGGAGTTTATCCCGGCTCACGTCGGTTATACAAGCCGCTGGAGTGACGGCTCCCAATTTTTTCCAAGCAAGATCGCAGAATGCTTTAGTAATTGGGCGACCAATGTCTGCTTTGAAGAACGTGTTCCGAGTCACTGCTCCTGGCCGAACACAGTCCGACGACGAAGATCGTGCGGTGTCGTCGAAGGTCAAGGACGCCGATGGCGGATGCCGATTCGTCTCCAATATTCAACGATTCGAGCCGTCGGCATGTTCACATCTTCATGCCGTGGAGATGACCTCTTCCTTGCGGATTTCGAAGTAGGATCGGTCGCCGATCGTGGCTATCAGGCGAAATCCGCATTTTTCGGCTACGCGAAGAGAAGCACGATTCTCGATCGAGCATGACGCCGTCATGCTCACCATTCCGCCTGTGCCGAACGCGAGAACGAGCAGCGCCCGAATCGCGTGAGGCGCGTAGCCCTTTCCCCAAAAGTCAGGCAACAAAAACCAGCCGCAATCAGCCGAAGCCGAGTCGCGGATCGTGTACCCGACACTCCCGATCATCCCCTTCACATGCAGACATTCAACGGCGTAGAAGAAGCGTATCCGCTCTGCGGAATGTTGCTGGGCGATCGCATCGGCCAACGCATGCTCACATTGCGCTCTTGTTCGCGGGAGCCACGACACATAGCGGGCCACTTGCGAACTCATCTGCAATTCGCAATATCGGTCGACGTCGGACAGGACGTGCTCGCGGAGCCGAATGGGGGATGAATTCATTGAGGGACTGGAAGCAGCCAAGCGCTCTTCTCGATATGCCATGTCGGCCGGGTCGATTCCACCTGTCTCGATAACGACGCGTTCGACGAAGCATACATCCGGATTTTCGACTGCCCATAAGGCAGACGAAGTCTCGACATCTGCGAGCACGTCGAGAGAGTGGATCGCATCTCGAGTGTCAACGGATGGATTCCCCACTATGCCAACCGGAATACCGGCTTCCCGCGCCACTTCAGGTACGGCTCAACGTCAGGGTAGGGATCGGCAGTAACTACCACGAGGCGCTCCCGTTCGACACCCGGTTTTTGCCCGATCGTGCATCAGAGCGGCGGCGCGTATCTCGCTAACGCCTTCCCTTCCATTGGTGCCGGTTTCTATTAGGGAAATCCCGGTAATGCTTAGGGTTATCAGACGCGATTAACTTATATCAAACAAATTTTGACGACGATTTATGTTCCTGATATGGTTTTTCGCACCTGCAAAGCGCGCTCCGACGGCGCTGGCGTTCGGCGAAAAGGTTCGCGCTCGTTGCCAGCGGCTGGAGCGGGCGCTCGATCGACGGGCGATGGCGGCTGGTATTCCCAGGCCGTCTGTTGTCGCAGGTGGAGCCTGGTGTGATTTCGTCATCGCTGACCTCGCTCGCGGGTACCGCGCGAGCTTGGAACATGACGATGGAGTACTTCTTCGAAATGCCATCGGAGAAGCGTTCGGCTCAGCGCGGTGATCTGCTCGGGTTTTTCGGCTTCGCGGATTCGGACATGATCGATCCACGATGCCGCGTAGCTCGAGCGACAACGAAAGCAAGGAAGCGGCTTTCGTCCAGGTTGGGGCGCCGCAATGGTTCCAATCGAGGGAATGCAGGATAGGTCGAGACGCGAGGCGCCTTCCTGCATGAAATTTTGAGGATGACGAAATAATTGAGTCAAATATGCCGATCTGGTGAATATGACGTCAGCCGTTGCGGCTGAGACGACGCGCAGGCCGTGCGCCGTCATCTGCATTCGAATACAACAAGACCGTTTCAAACAATCCCGAAACCACTCCTGACAGTGAAATACAGATGAAAAACAAGAAAATCAAGGTCAGCGTTATCGCTGTTGCCGCCTTCGCAGCATCGTCGGCAGCAATGGCACAGTCTTCGATTACCCTGTATGGCATGCTCGATGCGGGTATCGGATACACGTCGAACATCAACGGCCATAGCAGGTTCGGCCTCGATGGCGGTGCCGCCGGTTCGAACAAGTGGGGCCTCAGAGGGACGGAAGACCTCGGCGGCGGTCTCAAGGCCATCTTCAAGATCGAAAACGGCTTCAACATCGGTACGGGCGGCATAGGCGGCCAGGGGCCCATCGGTTCCACGCGTTCGTTGTTCAACCGCCAGGCCTACGTGGGCCTCTCTTCCGATCAGTACGGTACCGTGCGGTTGGGGCGCCAGCTCGACGCCGTGACGGAAATGGTTCAGGTCCTGACGGGCGACGCCATTTCGGCGTCGACATTCTCGACCCCGGGCGACGTCGACAACAACGACAACACGACGAACCAGAACAACGCCGTGAAGTATATTTCGCCGCTCTACCACGGCTTCCAGGCTGAGGGCGCGTACTCGTTCGGCGGCGTTGCCGGTTCGATGGGTTCGGGTCAGTCGTGGTCGGTGGCCGCGAACTACGCTCAGGGTGGTCTGACGGTCGCCGGCGGCTACTTCCGTGCTGTCAACCAGGGTGCGAACGGGTGGACGAACGCAACCGCGCAACCGAGTTTCGGTGGGGCGCTGGGCTATCCGAGTTCGGGTTACAACGGCGGCAATGCGTTCAAGAGCGCGGGCATCGCGCAAGTCGCTACGCAATACCAGGTGGGCCCGTACACGGCGGGCTTGCGCTACTCGAACGCCCAGTACCAGGGCAACGCGGGCCAACCGTCAATCCACTTCAACGTGCTGGGTGCCCTCCTGCAGTACCAGGTCAACCCGGCGCTGTCGCTGGCGACCGGGTACACGTACGTCTACGGTTCCGCAGCCACGCCGAAGCTGGCCGCTGAAGGCCGCACGATGGCGTCGATCAACCAGGTGTCGCTGGGTGCGACGTACTCGCTGTCGAAGAGCACTGCGCTGTACGCGATGGGTGCGTACGTTCATGCGCAGGGTGCTCAGGCATCGGCTGCCGACTTCGGCAACACCGCGTCGGGCGGCAACCAGGTTCAAGTCAACATCGGCATGTACCACGGCTTCTGATCGCCGGCTCGGGAGTCCGGAGTAGTGGTTGCGCTACTCCGGCAAGGAAGGTTTCTGCTCGTAGAGCCACACCTCACGCTAGTGTCGTGGGTTGAAAATTCCTTCAATTGATCTGCCGTTCGATCTATCGAAACGGAAAAGTCCGCTCCAGAGGTGTAGTTGCCTCTTGCGCAGTTTGAACCAAGTACCCGGATTGAGCCACGCGACACGCTGCTCGAACGTGCCGAGTGGCGTCGTGGTTTACAAATGAAGTGGTCAATCTAATGTCGGCCGTTGCGAGCATGCGATTCGTCGATCTGAGAGAATACGCAAAGATGGTTGTTGCCGTTATTTCCATCATTCGGTTGGTGTGTATACTCTTTACTCGAGTATTCCCATAAATTCTCTTGAGATAAAAAGAATGAGCATGGAAATGGAGCCTGAGCGTAAGCTAGAGAATAAAGTGCGAGCGCAAACGCAACAGACGCAACAGACGCAACAGACGCAACAAGCGCAGCAAGCGCAGCAAGCTCCGAAAAACCAATTCGCTACTTGGGCTAGTTTTTGGGTAGTTGTTGGAGTCTCCGGACTCTATAACTATCATCGCTTCAGCGCTCACGTGCCGCCAGCGGTGTGGAAGATGATAGTTCCCACACTTGCAATCTGGCAGATTCTTGCGATCGTCGGCCAAATCACCGATTTTGAAAAGAAGCGGAATGGTGGAAAATGGTGGGCGCAGCTCGTACCACAGCCGATAGCCAAAGGGCTTTTCAAAGTGCGTGACGTTCTGGGTTCGTCGATGAATATTCCAGTGTGGGCAAGAGCGTCTCTCGTTGTTCTCGCTATCGTCGGCGGGCTCTGGTGGTCAAAGGTCACTCCTGCACCTCCAAACCAAATCCCGGAAAACTCACAAACGACTCCTGCGACTCAAAACCAAAAATCGGAGTAAACGCAAAAGGAAAGGGCTCCGATTCAGGGGCCCATTCGTTTTTTAGAATAGCGTTTCACGGCGCAGCCGAATCCGAAAATGATCGAGTCGACGCGCGCGAGGCAATCGTGTTTCATCGCCTTCCCAGCTGCCGGCAGGAAGCCAACTAGCGGATCGCGGGTCAAGCGCTGCGTTTGATCCTGTCATATCTTCCCCGAAGGTCCCGCACCGCTCGCGGCCATTTTGCGTGAACATCATGAGCAGTCGGTACCGTGCCTCGATCAGACTTCTGGGCAGTCGCTCCGACCGGCCGCTCGGGCCGATGTCCGTGCGTTGGGAACCGGCGGACTTCGAGGTGAATCGGCCTGTCGCGTGACCGTTGCTCAGCCGAGGGTCAGAAACTTGCCGGCAAGCAACCGCCCGCCCGATCTAAATGCTCACCTGGATCACTCAGACTTCACGGTGCTCCTCCCTCCACGAGCGGGATCGCCAGGACATGCGACGTCTCACCGCACGCGTGAAGCACGAAAAGGCCCGTGAAGCGGCGGCCTCGCGGGAGAGTCGACGTATCACGTGGCCCGCAGCCGCCCACCTTGCCGGCGCGCAACCTGAATTTCCCCAAAGCACTCAACTCTTGTCCGGATCTGTCGTTAACTCAGGGCGGCTGCCCCTGAGAGGGCGGCGCTCCGGCGTGTGGATCCGCCGGGCAAGGAATCGTCGAATGCGGTATCGGGGCCGATGTGCCGCGCTCGCCGCCGCGACGCGTCAAACGATGGGTCAATTCCCCGTTTGCGATTTCGATGAGTACGCAACCATTCGACGCAAGTGCAATCGCACCGTGCTTGTCGCCGCGGGCGAGCCCACAGGTTGCCGAATCGGAGTGCGCCGGCGAGGTTTTTTCGTCTTGGTTAGAGAATGTATCCGAGCAGCTACGATGTTCCGATTGCGCGCCTCGTCGCGCGTCAGATTCTGTCTTGCGCGCCCACCACGCCGGTGCGGGAGGTCGCACGACGCATGTTCGCCGAGCGTTGCAGCTCGATCGTCGTGATGGAGGATGAACGGGTCGTCGGGATCTGGACCGAGCATGATGCCCTGTCGGCCGGCGACAATCCGCACGGGCTCGATCGACCGGTCAGCGAGGTGATGAGCCATCCGGTGCTGACGCTCGAGGCCAATACACCGCTGGGTGAAGCGGCGATGAAGTTCAAGCAGTCGGGCGTGCGGCACTTCGTGGTGGTCCGGGATGGCGCCGCGATCGGCGTGCTGACGCAGACCGACGTCGTCGTGAACCAGGGGCCGGAATTCTTCCTGCACCTGAAGCCGATCGAATCGATCCGCGTCCATCCGCCCGTCGTCGTGCCCGAGCAGGTCATGCTGCACGAGGTCATCGAGCGGATGCGCACGCAACGACTCGATGCGATCCTCGTCGGCTACGACGACGGCGAGCACGGCATCCTGACCGAACGGGACATCGTCCGGCTGCTGGCGGACGGCGGCGCTCAAGGCGCGGTCGGCGCCTACGCGAGCAAGCCGCTGCAGATGCTGACTGCGAAGCAGAGCCTGTATGCGGCGCAGCGCTTCATGACCGAGCACAATATGCGGCACGTCGGCATCCAGGACGAGGCGGGCAGGCTGACCGGGCTGCTCTGTTTCGCGGACGTGCTGCAGAGCATCGAGCACGAATACGCGAACGAGCTGCGCAGCGCCTTGCGCGAGCGCGACGAAGCGCTGGGTCTCGCGCGCTTCAACCTGCGCATGGCGGATCGCGTATTCGAATCGGCGCTCGAAGGCATCATGGTGACCGACCGGCACGCAAAGATCGAGCGCGTCAATCAGGCGTTCACGCGCCTGACCGGATACACCGAGGACGAAGTGATCGGGCGCGACCCGGGCCTGCTGAGTTCCGGGCGCCAGACGCCCGAGTTCTACAAGCAGCTGTGGCATTCGCTGACGACCGATGGCCATTGGCAAGGCGAAATCTGGAATCGCCGCAAGACGGGCGAGCTGTTTCTCGAATACCTGACGATCACCAGCATTCGCGACAACGAAGGCGAGATCTCGCACTATGCGGCGATCTTCTCCGACATCACGCAGCGGCGCCAGGCGGAGGAGCGGCTGGGCTATCTCGCCACGCACGACGTGCTCACCGATCTCGCGAACCGGGCGCTGTTCGAGGAGCGGCTCGCACACGCGATCGTTCACGCGAAGCGGCTCGGACGCAAGGTCGCGGTGATGTACCTCGATCTCGACCGCTTCAAGCTGGTCAACGACACGCTCGGCCACAACGCCGGCGACGAGGTGCTGAAGATGGTCGCGGGGCGCATCGTCGCGACCGTGCGCGCGAACGACACGGTCGCGCGCATGGGCGGCGACGAATTCGCGCTCGTGCTCGAGGAGTTCGACGATGTCCGCGACGTCGGGAGAGTGGCACGCAAGCTGCTGGACGAAGTGGGGCGGGCGATCGATATCGGCGGTCGCGAGATCTTCGTGACGCCGAGCATCGGCATCAGCATCTATCCGGACGACGGTACCGAAGCGGAGCACTTGATCCTGCTCGCGGACCAGGCGATGTACGGCGCGAAGAGCCGCGGCAGGAACGTGTTCCAGTTCTTCGAGAGCAAGATGACGTCGTCGGCGATGGAGCAGCTGGAGACGCTCGGCGAGCTTCACCGCGCGCTCGAGCAGAACGAATTCCGCCTGTTCTACCAGCCGCAATACGATCTGGCCAGCGGCCGGATCGTCGGCGTGGAGGCGCTGCTGCGCTGGATGCATCCGCGCAAGGGCCTGGTGCCGCCGGGCGACTTCATCGGGCTGGCGGAGCGGTCTGCGCTGATCGTCCCGATCGGCCGGTGGGTGCTGCGCGAAGCCTGCCGGCAGGCGCGCCGCTGGCTCGACGAGGGCTTCGCGTTCGGGCGGGTATCGGTGAACGTGTCGGCGCGGCAATGCTTCACCGACCATTTCCTCAGCGACCTGACGACCATCCTCAGCGAAACCGCATTGCCGGCCGAATGCCTGCAACTCGAGCTGCTCGAAAGCATGGCGATGAACACGCGCGAGGAAATCGGCATCCTGCTGCGCGAACTGGCGACGCGGGGGATCAGCCTGGCGATCGACGATTTCGGGACCGGCTATTCATCGCTGGTGTATCTGAAGGATCTGCCCGTCGATACGCTGAAGATCGATCGTTCGTTCCTCGCGGATTGCGGTTCGGGCAGCACGGACGACGCGATCGTGCGCGCGATCGTTGCAATGGGGCGCGCGTTGGGGCTCGATGTCGTGATGGAGGGCGTCGAGACGGAAAAGCAGCTGGCTTTCCTGCAGGAGATCGGCTGCCATCAGGTGCAGGGTTTCCTGTTCGCGCGGCCGCAGCCCGCCGAACAGCTGGTCGGGATTTCGTCGCGCTTTGGCGCTGAATTGGTGACCGGGTGAGTGGGGCGCGTGGGGGCGCCGCGGCGCGTTCATGCGCCGGCGGGTTGAGTGCGCAGCCGGCGCGGGCCGGGTACTGCGCGGGACGTTGAACGACGGTTTGTAGCAGTTCTGCGGCCCCCCGGTGTTGCAACCAAAGATGCGGCGCGTATCGATGAAGGGGCCACAGCTGCAAATTCACGCAAATGCCGGCTGGCTGCTGACGCTCTGGCGTTCCCGCATTCTCGTGTACCAGGCGAGAAGGGCTTCGCACTCCGCGGGCACGGGCAGCTTCACGATCGACGCAAATACCAGGCCGCCAATGACGGTGATGTCGGCCATCGAAAACGTATCACCGGCGACAAACGGCCGATTTTTCAGGACTTCATTGAAGTACCGCATGCCCCTCAGCGCTTTGTCGCGCTGACGAAACCCCCATTCGGCGTTTTGATAGCGCTCGACTTCCGGCCCGAGCCCGGGCGTGGCGTGGTGGAAATAGACACTGATGGCGTCGAGCAATTCCAGCTCGGCGCGCTTGCTCATCATGTGGATGACGCCCTTTTCGTGCGGCGTGCTCCCGGTAAGCGTGGGTACGCCATCGAGCGCGTCGAGGTATTCGGTAATGGCTGTGCACTCCGCAATACAGGTTCCGTCTTCCAGTTCGAGCACCGGCAGCGTGCCGGAGTAGTTCTTGTTGGCGATGAAGTCGGGCCTTTTGTGCTCGCCCTTGTAGAGATCGACCAGGACGTACTGGACGCGCGATTGCAGGTTCTTCTCGGCCAGAGCGATACGGACGCGTGTCGGGTAAGGGCCCGTGGGGAAATCGTAAATCGTCATCGCGGCCAGTTTGCTTGCGTCGAATGCGCGGGTGTCGGAAGCCATGGTTCACCTGTCAGGAGGGGTGAAGCGTTTGAAATCAGATAGGGCCAAAACGTTTGATACAACCCTACCTGCCACTTGGTAGGTTTACCTTAGACCACTATAATGCGTTTGGTCAACACGCATTTTTCTTCAGCGAGGCAAGCAGTGAGGAACGAAGCCGGTTCGAATTCGAGGGAAAACATCCTTGCGGCAGCCAAGCTGGCCGCACAGTCGCATGGCTACGATGGTCTGAATTTTCGCGATCTCGCGCTCGCGGTCGGAATCAAGGCAGCCAGCATTCACCATCACTTTCCGACGAAGGCCGATCTCGGCGCGGCAGTCGCAAGGCGCTACTGGGAGGACTCGGCAGCCACTCTGGAAGCACTGTGGACCGAATCGGCGGATCCGATCGACTGTCTGCATCGCTATCCGGAGACATTTCGCAAGGCGCTGGAGAACGGCAATCGCATCTGCCTCTGCAGTTTCATGGCCGCCGAATCCGATGACTTACCCGAAGCGGTGACGAAAGAAGTCCAAACCTTTGCAGATGTGAATATTGCGTGGCTGAGCAGAGTGCTCTCCACCACGGGCGTTGCCGGCGCCGAGGATAGCGAGCGGCGTGCTCGCGCCATCTTCGCAGCCATAGCCGGCGCTCAACTCGTCGCCAGAAGTCGCGCGGATATCGCTGTCTATGACGGGTTGATTGAAAGCTATCGTGCTGCCGGTCTTCTGCCGGCATACCAGTAGAAAAGCGGTCGATCTGCATGAACCCAGTACGGACGGCCGCTGTTCCCGTCGAAACGGACTGACGAGCGTCGGATCAGGCGTCACCTACCGACGCCTCCCGGCCGCAAGCCGCCCAACGTGGGCGGCGGCCCCCGACCCTGAGCAGACGATGAGCGACCGGGTGCAATGGTCCGCTCGCGACGGATCGGCAGACATGGATGCCGAAACGGTCAATCGTCAGCCTGTCACGTTCGCTCCGGAAATGCCGAACAGCAGGGCGACGACCGAACGCAGCCAGCGATTGCCCGCCTCCTGATGGTAGCGCGCGTGCCAGTGTTGCCGAACGGCGAAGCCCGCGACGGGAATGGGGCATGGATGTACCGAGAGATCGCTGGCCTGAGCCAGCGTCTCGCCGATATGGCGTGGCAAGGTCGTGATCAGATCGGTGGTCTGCACAATGGCTCCGAGCCCCAGAAAACCGGGCAATTCAAGCACCACCTGCCGTTCAATGCGCTCGCGCACGAGCGCCTGCTCAAGCAGCGCCGTGCCCGTTCCCCCCGTGATCGCGACATGGCCTTCGGTCCGATACGCCTTGACGCTGATCCGTTTGTGAATACGCGGATGATGGCGATTCGCAAGGCACACCCAATCCTGCTCGTATAGCTGTTGCTGATAGATGCCGCCGCTCAGCCACGGCACGTATCCAATCGCAAGATCGGCCTCGCCTGATTCGAGCGCGCGTTCCGTATTGCCGTCGATCCGCGCAGCTTCCAGGCGCACGCCAGGCGCTTGCGCGCGCACGTAGGCGAGCAGACGCGGCAGCAGCGTCACATGACTCGCATCGGTCATGCAGATGCGAAAACGTCTCTGCGCAGTCGCTGGATCGAAGGCGATTTCCCAAGCCGAGAAGCGCCGCAACGATTCGAGAATCTCCCGACATGGGCCGATCAGCGCATCCGCTTGCGGTGTGGGCGCCATGCCGCCGGGCGTCCGGATAAAGAGCGGATCGTGCAAATGCTCGCGTAACCGCGCGAGCCAGATGCTGATGGTCGGCTGGCTCTGACCGAGTTGTTCGGCCACGCGCGTGACGCTGCGCGTGTCGTAGAGCAGGTCGAACAATTGCAGCAGCTTGAGGTCGGGCAGGTCGGTCGGGATCATCGCAGGTCATCATTATTGCGTGAGGCAATGATGTCATTGTATCCATTGTATTGCGACATGATGCGACGCCTCCTATCGTGACGTCACACGTTAAGGAGACGCTCTTGAAAATTGCCATTCTGGGTGCCGGCGCGCTGGGCTGCGCGATTGGCGCGACGCTCACCGAAGGCGGCCACGAGACCTGGCTGATCGACCGCTCGCCTGCTCATGTCGATGCGATGCGATCCCACGGCCTGCGCGTCGATGACGCAAGCGGCTCTCGCAAGGTGCAGGTCCGCGCGACTACCCGGCCGGACGAAGCAGGGGTGGCCGAGGTCGTGATCGTGCTCGTCAAATCGTTCCATACCGATGCGGCGATTCGCAGCGCGCAAGCGCTGGTGGGACCTGAAACACGGGTGCTGTCACTGCAAAACGGCCTCGGTCACGAAGATATTCTTGCCGACGCCGTGGGCCGCGAACGCGTGCTCGCGGGCAAGACCTATGTGGGCGGCGTAATGCGCGGAATGGGGCATGTCGAGTCGGGCGTCGTGGGCAAGCAAACCATCGTCGGCGAGCTGGACGGACGCGTGACGGATCGCGTTCGACGAATTGCCGAGGCATTCAGCCATGCGGGCCTCGAAACGCAGGTAAGCGACAACATCGTCGGCACCATGTGGGACAAGCTGCTCGTGAATGTCGCGACGGGCGCGCTGACCGGCATCACGTCGCTGACATACGGCCAGCTTTACGACGAGCCGCTGCTCAAGGCTACATCGCTGGCGGCCGTCGCGGAAGCGATCGCGGTCGCGAAGGCGGCAGGCGTAACACTGTCGATGAATGATCCGGAGCAGGCGTGGTCGCTTGCCGCCGAAGGCTTGCCCGCTGCGTTCAAGACTTCGATGCTGCAAAGCCTCGAAAGAGGTTCCATGACCGAAATCGACTTCATCAACGGCTCGGTCGTGCGTTGGGGCGTACGCCATGGTGTGCCGACGCCCGTCAACGCGACGCTCGTTGCATGCATCAAGGGGGTCGAGCGTGCGATGGCCGACCGCCAGAAAGCGGAGGCGCAAGCGTGAGCGAATCGAAAGCCTATCTCGAACACGTCGCCGTCTTCGTGAGCGACATCCACTGGCACATCCGCTTTTTCGAGGCGGTGTTCGGCATGACGATGCGCGAGGTCGACGGCACGCTTGAAGCGCCGCGCCAGTACTGGACGCTCGGCGGCATGCAGTTCATTCACCTGCCGGATTTTTCGGGCCCCGAAGGGCGGCTTGCCCATCTCGGCATCATGTGCGAGGACGTCGAAGCCTCGCTCGCCGCCGCCCGCCGCTACGACGTGCAGCCCATGCCGCAAGGTGCGAACTGGCTGCGTTTGCCCGATGGTCTTGCCATCGAATTCATTCAGGCGAAACCCGCACGCTGCGTGGGGCAGGTGCTCGCCATCGATCCGCGCGCGGAGGCATGACATGACGATCGTCGAAAAATACTGGGACGACGCACGCGAAGGCGACGAATGCGTGAGCCCGCGCTACACCGTCACGAAGGAGCGGATTCTCGCGTATGCCGATCTCACGGGCGATCACACGCCTGTGCACGTCGATGAAGCGTATGCGAACGCGAGCCATTTTGGCTGCCTCGTTGCGCATGGATTGTTTGGTCTTTCGATTGCCGATGGCCTGAAGACCCGGAGCGATTATCGCTTTCTGCCGGGCATGTCGCTGGGCTGGAGCTGGGACTTCGTTCTGCCGATCAGGGTCGATGACGTGCTGCATGTGAAGTTTCGCATCGGCGCGATGCGCCCGAGCAAGAGCCGTCCTGACTGGGGCATCGTGACGCTTCCTTCGGAACTCGTCAATCAGCATGGCGAAGTCGTGCAGCGAGGCGAGCATCGTCTGATGGTGCCGCGCCGGCCGGGAGCTGAACGATGAAACAGGCTCGTCCACTCGAAGGAATTCGTGTCGTCGATTACAGCCACTTTCTCGCGGGTCCGTATGTGGGGCGTTGCCTCGCGGCGCTGGGCGCGGAAGTGATCAAGGTCGAGCGTCCCGGCAGCGGCGACGCGGGACGCCAGCACGCGACCGTGCTTGACGATCGCTCGAGCGGCTATTTTCTGCAGCTCAATATGGGCAAGCGCGGCGTCAGCGTGAACATGAAGGACCCGCGCGGAAAGGTCTTTATGGAACGGCTCTGCCAGTCGGCGGACGTATTCGTGGAGAATTATCGTCCCGGCGCGCTCGACAAACTTGGGCTGGGCTACGAAGCGCTTTCCGCGCGCAATCCAGGGCTGGTCTACTGCTCCATTTCTGCGTATGGCCACACGGGGCCGGACGCCCATCGCGCGGGTTTCGGACTGATCGCCGAGGCCAAGAGCGGCATCATGCAGATGGTCGGCACGCCGGGCGACCGTCCACCGCTGCTGCGTATTTCGCTCGGGGATATGTACACGGGCATTCACGCGGTCGCGGCCATCAATGCGGCACTGCTCGGCCGCGTGAAAAGCGGGCTAGGGCAGCACATCGACATGGCACTTTACGACACGCTCGTCTCGATGCACGAATATGCGGTCCAGTGCTACACGCTTGCAGATGTGCTCCCCGAACAGACCGGGCACGACATGCCCGGCTCGACGCTTTATGGTGTGTTTCGCGCGACCGATGGCGATCTGGTGATCGCCGCGCAGGTGGACGATGCCTGGAAGCGCTTCGCGTCGCTGATCGAAGCGAGCGGCGGGCCGCGCGGCTTTGGCGCCGACGAGCGGTTTCACAATAGCGTGGGACGCAATGCTCATCGGCTGGAAATTCTCGACGTGGTCGAGCCGTGGGTCGCCGCGCGCACGGTGATGCAGATTCTGGAACTGCTCGACGGCGTCGATGTGCCTTGCGCGAAGGTGCAACGTATCGACGAAGTGATTGCCGATCCGCAAATTCAGGCACGCGGCATGATCGTCGAGCAGGAGCATCCGCGTTACGGCACGCTGCGCTTGCCGAATCTGCCGTTCCGGTTTTCCGCGTGCGATACCACGATCCGCGAGGTTGCCCCCGATCTGGGGCAGCACAATACCGAAGTCGCGCAATCGCTGGGTTTCACGTCCGCCGAGATCGATGCGATGCAAACCGATGGCGTGCTGTTCGACAAGTGAGGCGACGATGAGCGATACCTATGCGGTGATCGGCAATCCGATTGGCCATACGAAATCCCCGCTGATTCATGGGCTTTTCGCCGAAGCGACGCAACAGGCGATGCACTACACAGCCATCGAGGGGCCGAGCGAACCGGATGACGCATTCGCGGTAACGGTGCGGGCGTTTATCGCGGCGGGCGGCAAGGGCATGAACATCACGGCACCGTTCAAGCTTGCGGCATTCGACATGGCCGACGAGCGCAGCGAGCGCGCGACGCTCGCAGGCGCGGCGAACGCGTTCAAGTTCGAGGGCGATCGGATTCTCGCGGAAAACTTCGACGGTATCGGCCTGCTGCGTGATATCGAGGTGAATCTTCACACGCCGTTCGCCGGCAAGCGTGTGTTGCTGCTCGGCGCCGGCGGCGCGGCCCGCGGCGCGTTGCTTCCGTTCCTGGGCGCGCGCCCCGCGGAACTGGTGATTGCGAATCGTCATGTCGAGAAAGCGCGAGCGCTGGCATGGCAACTGGCTCCGCATGGCCCGATCACTGCGTGCGCTTACGGGGAGCTCGACCGGATGGGGCGCTTCGATCTGGTGGTCAACGCGACGTCCGCGAGTCTTACAGGCGATTTGCCGCCCGTGCCGCCCGGCGTTTTCAGCCCGCGTGGCACGGCCTATGAACTGGCCTATGGCAAGCACCTCACACCGTTCTTGCGACTGGCGCGCGATGCGGGGGTCGCCGGTGTAGCCGATGGTGTTGGCATGCTGGTGGAGCAGGCGGCGGAAGCCTTTGCGTGGTGGCGCGGCGTGCGCCCCGAGACGCAAGCGGTGATCGACCTGCTTACCGTTCCGCTAGATCGAGTGTGAACGGGAGACGGTATGAAAAACGTGCTGATGTTAACGGCGCCAATCACACCATGTTCGGTGAGCGCGATCCCAAACAGTACGGGTTGAATCCACGGTCGATTTCAGGCATGCGAAACGCTACGATGCTCTTTCCGACGAAACGAGTCAGCGTCAATGGTGATCGTTAGACTACGATGAATATTCCCCGTCACTCGACGCGCGATTCTTTCCCCCAAAGATCATCGACGAGGCCACCCCATGCAACTTCAAACCGGCAACCTGTTCACCACCGAAGGCCAACGTGGCGACGATGAAAAAATCGACCTCCTCGTCACGGGCCAGCGTCTGAACGTCGAGCGAATCGTATCGATGGGCCACACGAGCCCCGACGGCTTTTGGTATGACGACTCGCGCGCCGAATGGGTCGTATTGCTGTCGGGGGCGGCCGTACTCGAATTCGAAGAAGGCCCGGCGCGCCATGAAATGCATCCCGGCGACTACGTGCTGATCGAGCCGCATTGCCGTCATCGCGTCGCGTGGACGCACGAAGAAACGCAATCCGTCTGGCTTGCGATCTATTACGAACGTTGAATCGGGAAGGATTGGGTGGGGCGAATTACAATCGGCGCGTAGCATGCTCGCCACGCGCCGATTGAGACAAAGCTTCATCAACCGGAACGGTCTTTGAATACCGCCGGTATCGACGCCCAAATAGCAGGACGGCGCGCTATACCGCGCGCCGGTGCGTGTCGAGAATCTTATTCCTGGATCAGGAATCGATTGCGATTCTTCGCGTCCTTGATCCATGCGGGCGCGCGACCGCGGCCCGACCAGGTTGCCCCGGTCTTCGGGTCGCGATACTTTGCCTGCACGGGGGCGGCCGCTTGCTTGGCCGGTCGACCACGACGCGTACCGAAAATGTCTTTCTCGGTAATGCCGAATTCCGCAACTTTGGTGCGGATGTCGTCGACGATCGCCTGGAATTCCGCTGCACGCGCAGCTTCGGCTTTCTCGGCCAAAGCTTCCATTTGGGCTTTCAGTTCCTTGTACGTTGCCATGTATCACTCTTCAGGTTGAGTACACACATGATAGCGGTTTCAACGGGAAATTTTGAGGAAATTCTCTTCGGCTACGTGTTTTATCGTCAATTGGGCTCCACAGAACTGCTTCGAACACCTGAAAAGTGTGTCATGTTTGAGAAAGCGTAGAGGATTACCCGGAAAATTCAACGGTGGCTGCACGTCACTTTGACTGTTCACGGCATGTCGTTTTTTCTTGAGACAAGCAACCGGGACTTAATTATTCTTTACATTTTTCTGAAGTATCGGGGAATTCACTAATGAACAGAGACAATAAGCTGATACAGATCGCGGCCGAATTCGGCTTCAACCCGGACGAGGAAATCAGGATCGGCGGAAAGTACACGCCCGTTCTCGTCGACGGAAACACGGCCTACATTGCCGGCCAGATTCCGCGTATCGGCGAAGTGGTGCATTTCATGGGCGTAGTGGGGGAATCCGTATCGCTCGATGAAGGTCGCCGGGCTGCCGGTGTGTCGGCGCTGCGTGCGCTATCGCTGATCAGAAAGCACTGCGGCACGCTCGACGCGATCGCGACGGTGCCGCGCATCACCGTGTATGTGCGAAGCGCACCCGGCTTCACGATGCAAAGCGAGGTTGCCGACGGCGCATCCGACGTCCTGTATGCGGTGCTTGGCGACGCAGGCGTTCATACGCGTACGTCGGTCGGCGTGCTGCAATTGCCCAAAGGCGCGTCGGTGGAAGTCGATTTCATTTTCGGGCTGACGCGCGGCGACGCCGGTCTCTGACTCCGGCGGGTCATCTCTCGCGGGTGTGTAGTTCCGCGAAACATTCAGAGATCCGACGCATGACATGCCTGCCAGTGACAGCAGGCGCCCGCAATGCCGACAGAAAAAGAGACAGCTGCCGATGGACTTCGACAGGGTGCTCGCCGATGAGCATCTCGCGAACACTCAGGCGACATTCGCTACCCGAGATGTGAAGGCGCGCGGCCGGCCGGGCAAGTGGGCTGCGCCGTCGTTCGCCACGTGTCCCGACGATCTTGCGCGCTGGCTCGTTGAGCAGTGCGCGGACGTTGCCGTGGCTGACGCCTACGGCACACGTCGCCCGCAGTCGTCGTGCATGCGAACCGTGCGCTGCACCCGTGCATCGTCCGCAAACCCTTCAAGTAGTAAGCCAATCCATAATTTTTCGCCGGTCGGCAACCGCATGCCGGCCGCGCTACGCTCGACCGATTCCCCGAAAATTCCGGTAATACCCACTCCGCCAATATCGCCCGACATCCCCACTTTGGGAGATGCCATCGCCCAACAGTCAGCCTACGATTGTCCTCAGGGCATCGGGGCCTGAAGTCATCAAAACAAACGGAAAGGCCCGCCATTCCGTGTCGAAATCAGCAAATGCCCGCGCGGTTTACTGACACAGCTTCTGCGTACGATAGCGACCAACGTGTGCGGTGAGTCGTCGGCATCGCAACACGATGGCGCGTTGATGACGGAAGGCCTGCTGTCGTATTTCGGGGAATTTCAATCAATATGCTGGCACGAGACTATGCGGAACGAGAGCTCTCACACATTCAGAGAATGGTGGCTCTCCTGGACAGCGAGGCAAACGCTGACGATGTGTCGATGTCGGGTGCGGGGCGCGTGCGGCATCCGAGTTACTGGCGAGCGCGAATCGAGGAACTGCTGTCCGCGCCCGATGTGCCGCGCCACGTCAGGAAGCTCAGCGAAGCGGTGCTCGTGAAGATCGACGCGATGGAAATGCGGTTCGCGACGATGAAGTAAGTGCATCGTCGGAGATTGCGCTGACACGCGCTCCATCGCGTCGTCGACCGGATGGCCGGTCGCTCATCCGCGAGCCATCACGTCGAGCAGCGCCGCACGGAATGCGGCCATCTCCGCGCCGGTACCGATGGACACGCGAAGATACGCGGGCGGGCCCGACTCGCGAATCAGGACACCGTGGCGCAGGAGGCCGCTCCAGATCCGGTGCCGATCTTCAAACTTGCCGAACATCACGAAGTTGGCATCGGAATCGGCTACCTCGAGACCCAGGCCACGCAGCCAGTCGACGGTCGAATCCCGCTCGGCCTTGATCGCTTCCACTTGCGACAGCATCTCGTCGCGCGCGACCAGTGCCGCGCAGGCCGCCGCCTGGGTGAAGGCGGACAGGTGGTAGGGCAATCGAACCAGCTTCAGCGCTTCGACGATCGCCGGCGCGCACGCGCAATACCCGACGCGGCCGCCCGCGAACTTGAACGCCTTGCTCAACGTGCGGGTGACGATGAGCCGCGGATGCCCGGGCAGCAGCGTCACCGCGCTGGGGACGCCGTGACGCCGGAACTCCGCATAGGCTTCGTCGACGACGACCACGCCCGGCGCGACGTCGAGTATCGCGCGGATATCGTCGGCCGGCAGCGCGGTGCCGGTCGGGTTGTTCGGCGAAGTCAGCAACACCACGCTCGGCCGGTGCTCGCGGATGTTGTCGAGCGCCTGCTCCAGATCCAGCGCGAAATCCTCGGTGCGCGGCAACGTATGCAGGCGCGTGAAGGTCGTGCGGCAGTATTCGTCATACATGGGATACGCGGGCGTAAAAGCCAGCGCCGATCGGCCCGGGCCGCCGAATGCCTGCAGGATCTGCTGGATCACTTCATTCGAGCCGTTGGCCGCCCAGACGCTCGATGCGTCGACCGTCACGCCGGTGTCGTGCGTCAGGTATGCAGCCAGATGCGCGCGCAGCTCGGCAAAGTCGCGGTCGGGATAGCGGTTCGCCGCGCGCGCGGCGTCGGCCACCGCGGTCGCGATGCGCTCGACGAGCGCGGGCGACGGCGGATAGGGATTCTCGTTGACGTTCAGGCAGACCGGCACATCGAGCTGCGGCGCCCCGTACGCGTGCTGCAACTTGAGATCCTCGCGGAGCGGTAATTCCGACAAGGCGACGTCTTTCCAGGGCTGTTGCATTGAAAACACTCCGTACGGGTTCGATGGATTGGTGCAGCAGGTTTTTAACGCGGCAAAAAACAAAAAAGGCGCCGGAGGCGCCTTGGTTGTCGTCTTGATCGGGCATTTACCCGATGCAATTGCTAGATGCGAAACGAGCCACGGCGCAACAGAGGGCGTCCGTGGTGATGGTGCAGCGAGAGCGTGGCGTTTCGAATCGTCATGCGTCGCATCATGGCATACCCGGGTCGGGATGAAAAGCGGGCGCCGCCGCGTATGCCGGAATGACGGCTATTACGTCTGACGATAAACGGTAACAAACGTGGTATTTCGATCAAACGCGAACGAGTGATTTAAACGTTGGCGTCGATTGACTAAGATGCGCAGACGACGTTCGACAAAGACGCACGGCGCGGGGTGGCCAGATGCAAATGAACGGATTGATTCCATCGGCATGGATCGATGACGTCTACGCCGCGGCACTGGGCGATCAACGATGGGAAACGGTGCTGGACGGGCTGCGATCGTGGGTCGGTGTGCGCATGGTCACGCTGCTGTCTTTCGACGACGCGGCGCGGGTGCCGGCGATCGAGCAGGCGGCGGGCGACGACGCGTCATGGGTCGCCGCGTGTTACCGCACCTACAACACCGAGTTCTATCGGTACGACCCGGTCGTGCCGGTCGCCGCCGACTGGCCGGCAGGCCGCTGGTTCGAGGACGTCAAGCACCTGCCTGCGCACCAGCGCGCGCACAGTGTGTTCTATCAGGAATTCCTTCACCCCTACGGGCTCGGCAGCATCTCGGGCCTGTACATCCATCGCAGCGAGGTCGCCGGCGCGTTCCTCAGCGTCCAGGGTGGCCCCGAATCGCAGGGGCTTTCCGACGATCAGCGCCATGCGATCGAAAACATGGGCATGCACATCAGCCGCGCACTGCAGATCCAGGCGCGGATAGGCGAGCTCGAGGCGCGCGTGGCCGCCGCCGAATCGGCGCTCGATGCGATTCCGGTGCCGGTGTTCCTGCTCGGTGCGCAGCGTGAGCTGCGCTATACGAATCGCGCGGCCGATCAACTGATCGCGACGGAACCGGCGCTGCGGGTCGTGAACGGGCGTTTTGCGCCGGAAGGCTGCGTCGACGATGCGCAATGGCGGCACGCGTACGCGCGCGGCGGGCTGTTGTTGCGGCGCGCAACGGGCGAACCGCTGCCGCTGGCGCTGATGCCGGTGCCCGAGCAGTCGCGCCTGATGCGCGAGCGGCCGGGTGTCGCGACGCTGATGACGGCCGCCGACCTGCGTTCGCCGTCGGCCCGCGCGCAGCGGCTGCGCGTGTTCTACGGGCTGTCGTCGGCCGAGGCCGATCTCACTGTGCTGTTGTGCTGCGACGGGCTGTCGCCGCAGGAATGCGCCGGGTTGCGCGGCGTGTCGATCGGCACGATCCGCACGCAGATCAAGTCGATCTACGCGAAGATGGCCGTGGCGCGCGCGGCGCAACTGACGTCGCTGGTCATGCAGACGTGACGTGACGTGACGTGACGGGGCGGGCTAGGGCGCCAGAGTATCGGCAACGGTGTGCGCAGAAAATCAGCGGCTTACGTCCAGTTGCGCCACTGGTGCTGGGGCGGTGCGTTGGAGGTCGTGCGATTGGTTGACTGTGGCGCCAACGTAGTGGCATTTCGTTGCGCCCGGGTGACTGCAGCCGACCCATTGCCGACGGTCGGCGCGTCAGACGCACTACAGCAGATATCAGCGCCAAACGGTCGCTCGGTGCGGCCACGCGCGGACCAGTATTCGGTACAGACACATTTCGTCTTGCCGATACGGCGGCGTCTGCGATCGCGCTTCTCGCCGGCTATGGCGAGCGTCAGCGCGCCAGCACCAAAGCTAACCTGAGCGGCGACCGACGCGGGCATGAAAACAGCCCGACTGCGGGTCGGCAATGGCACCCATGACCAGACGGATGATTGCGAGCGCTTCGTCGCGAGGTGCGAGGATGCTGGCAGTGACTCGGTTACCGATGTCGCGCAGGAAAGCGGCCCGCTCACGACGACCTTCCCGTATCAGAGGGGCCGTTTCTGGTCGTTGATCGACCACCGAGAGCGTAGCTGCGCAGGCACCCGGCTCATGTCGAGGCGCGTGAGAATGGCGTCACGCTGCACGCTTGCCGCCTGCATCGTCGGCCTTTGCCTGCGCTATGCGCCCGGCTCGTGAGCAATACCCGTGACGCCACGATGCGACGGCGGCCAGCCGGCTTCCAGGCCGCCTGTTTCATCTCTGTCGATCGCTGTTGCATCTCGCGCGTCAAGACTTCACTTCATGCCGCCGACGATCCTCTCCATTTCCGCCTCGCCGAAAGCACGCATACTGACGGTTCGAACATTGCCTAATTGCGCCACCATCAGCCCCAGCCGCGTCGCAGTTTCGTCGTCGGGCGCATCGAGTGTCGCGACGATGTCGTAAGGCCCAAGTGTCCATTTGAGCGAGCTGACGGTGATGCCCATCGCCTGCGCCCCTTCCTGAAACGATCTCGCTCGCTGGACCGTGTCTTTCACGGACCGCGCGCCTTGTTCGGTCCAATTCATCAATACGATGTAAGTTGCCATATTGCCTCCGATGGTTAAGGAGCCCATCCACGTTCTCCCGTCCATGCACGGGACGAACTTCACCGACCGGCCACAAACGTTTGTGGCAGGTGCAGCTTTCGTTTACCCCGGGATTTGTCGGACGTGTGCGTTGCTGACGCACGCATGCCCTTGATAACTCGGCAACGTAAACAGTATAGAAAGCGAATCGGCCGCCAGCGGGTCGATGATTGCGTCGTGTGCGATACCCGCGTCGCCGCAGATCGCATGTCAGGGCATGTGCCGAGGTGCAGAGAACGAGCGCAACCAGAACGGCGGAGCCGGGTTACTCGGTGCACCACATGACGCGTGGCGAGGTTCATCTCGCGCTCGAGATCTGCGTAGGGTGCCTGACTTTCGCGACATCTCTCGTCAACACGGCGATTGCGCGGCGCTCCACCGTCGAAGTCCAACGACCGTTTGCGAAGTATGCGCCGACGTCCGAGCGTCCTGACCTCGGAACTCGCGAGTGACGCGTCATCGCCGATTTTCGCCGACGTGATCAGGCTGAATCGTTACAATCGCCCAGATGCCCCCTTTGACAGCGTCGAATTCGAGACATGCTGACTTCCTATTTCTGGAGCGGCGACGCCATCCGCAGTCGACGCGTAAGTGACATCGTTCTATCAGGCACGGTCGACGTGCCCGTTCCCTCCGCACGCGTGCTTGCAGACTGGGAAAGAGAAACATCGTCGCGGCTCGTCCTGGAACCCGGGGACGTCGAGGCTATGCCTTTGGCGCGAACGCAAGCGCGCTGGCCGGACTATAAGCGCTGCGTGCAGGCAATGTCCGACTGGACGTGCGCACTAGGACTGCCCACCGTGCTTGCCTCCAGTGACGTAGCCCTCATGGCCTGTCGTGGCGCGAAGTACCACCATGACGGTGCGCAATATGGCGGTGCGGCCTTCTGCAATCTATTCCTGAGCGAGGACCGGGGGCTGGACTTGCATTTTCCCTCTACGGGCCATCGCATTCCCCTGACCCGTGGGACAGCTGTGATATTCGATACCGGCCAGCCTCATGGCGTCATTCAGCGCGGCAGCAGCGGCTTCAATGCGGTCGACTTCGCGACGGACCAGGATCGTATCCAGATATTCCTGACTTGGGAGCTTCCCATCGAAGATGCCCATGTTGGGCAAGCACTTAAGGTGGTCTTCGACATCGCCCCTTCGACCTCGCTGCACCTGGATGAGGAGCAAGTCTGGTCGAACGGCGCCCCAGCCGCCGTGTGTCCAGAATCTGGTCGCTGGTACCGGGTTGACTGATTGTTCGGGGCACACCTCGGCGTTGCCGTGGCACGCTGGACAGACTTCTGTTCAGCACGATAGACGCAAGCAGCGAGCGCCGTTGGGCTAACGTCAGCGATTTCAGCCCTTGCAATCGAACGGATGACGCGGCGCCGCCACGCCGTAAAGTACCGGGCCATCTCTAAAAGTTCGGCGAAGTGATCGCTGCCGGCAGTCTGGCGCTTATCAATGATCGACGGCGCACGACCCGACGCGGTCGGTCGCCTTTCTTCGGCGAGTTTGAATGGTCAACGGCTTGGCGTGCAAGACGGTGTCGTCCATGTCGAGTCCGATGTCTTCTACCGCCCTGTAGCTGATCAACTGATGCGCGTGTTCGAGTCTGAGCCTTTGCGACTTCCGTTATGGATGGATCGCTTCTTAGACGTCGGCTGATTGGCTGCTTCTGGCCGGCAGCCGCCGTCGGAGTTGCGAGCCAAGCCGGTTACATCGACTTGGTAGAAAGTCGGAAAAGCATGGTGCCAGCCGTGCGCTTTACGCGAACATGCGACCTGTGAAGTATGACTCCGGACGTCGACATCACGGGGCGTTGTCGACAATGCGTAGGGCAGTCGCAGTAACTTAGGCACGCAGAGTCGCAAAACCGTGGCGCCAGTCTCACGTACTCTGGCGCCCTACGGCGGGGCACGCGCAGGCGCTTGCCGCTGCCCGGATTCCCTTTCGTTCCTTCCCGGTCGTGCCACCACTCGGCGGCGCGTGGCCAGCGGGTGTTCATCACATCGCGCCGACTCGCCGGCATCGTGATCAGTCATCCTACGACAATTGAAAACGAAGCGAAAGTTTGATTTCCGGTTCCGACGGAAGCGGTCGGCTGGCCGCCCGCCTTGAGCGCGGATGCGTTTCCGGAAAACGTTTCGCGTAAATTCGCCTAAACAGAGAACACGATTCCCCGAAATTTGCCTAAAACCCCTCAGGACAGTGGCTCTACGGGTATGCACCAAGTGAGTTAAACGATTAACCGACGTACATTCGCGTCAACACGTCATACGACGTATGACTCTGCGGTCAGCGAGCACGGCGCCGAAGAATGCGCGTGCCGGCGGATCGCCGCGCAACAACGAGCACAACCATCAAGGAGACTGACGATGAAGCACCGATTCAACCGCTCCCGTACCGCCCTGGCCGTCGCGCTGATGGCCGGCTTCGCGATGTCCGCCCAGGCGCGCGTGTTCCGCTCGGCGGACGTGCATGGCGACAACTTCCCGACCAACATGGCCGTGAAGTTCATGGGCGACGAGCTGTCGAAGCAGACGGGCGGCAAGGATTCGATCAAGGTGTTCGGCAACAGCGCGCTCGGCTCGGAGAAGGACACGGTCGACCAGGTGCGGATCGGCGCGATCGACATGGCGCGCGTGAACGGCGCGTCGTTCAACGAGATCGTGCCGGAATCGCTGATCCCGTCGTTCCCGTTCCTGTTCCGCGACGTCGACCATTTCCGCAAGGCGATGTACGGCCCGGCCGGCCAGAAGATCCTCGACGCGTTCACCGCGAAGGGGATGATCGCGCTGACGTTCTACGAGAGCGGCGCGCGCTCGATCTACGCGAAGCGCCCGGTGCGCTCGCCGGCGGACATGAAGGGGCTGAAGGTGCGCGTGCAGCCGTCGGACCTGATGGTCGACGAGATCAAGGCGATGGGCGGCACGCCGACGCCGATGCCGTTCGCCGAGGTGTACACGGGCCTGAAGACGGGCCTCGTCGACGCAGCGGAAAACAACATGCCTTCGTACGAGGAAACCAAGCACTACGAAGTGGCGCCCGATTACTCGGAGACGCAGCACGCGATGACGCCGGAAGTGCTGGTGTTCTCGAAGAAGATCTGGGACACGCTGTCGCCGCAGGAGCAGGCCGCGATCAGGAAGGCCGCGGCCGATTCGGTGCCGTACTACCAGAAGCTGTGGACCGCGCGCGAAGCGTCCGCGCAGCAGACGGTGACGAAGGGCGGCGCGAAGATCCTGCCGGCCGCGCAGATCGATCGCGCGGCGTTCGTGAAGGCGATGCAGCCGCTGTGGACCAAGTATGAAAAGACGCCGCAGATGAAGCAGATTGTCGACGAGATCGAGGCCACCAAGTGACACGTCACACTTCCCTGAACGGCGCGTCGGCTGCGGGTTCGCCCGGCGCCGGCGCGCCGGACGGCACGGCGCCGGCGCGGCCGCATGCCGCGCCGCTGTTGCGCTGCGTGAACGACGTGCTGTTCCGCGTGCTGGCCGTGATCGCGTCGGCGTGCCTCGCGGTGCTCACGGTGCTGGTGTTCTACGCGGTCGTGATGCGCTACGTGTTCGAGAACGCGCCGGATTTCGTCGAGCCGATCGCGCTGCTGCTCGTGATCGTGATCGCGATGTTCGGGGCGGCGATGAAGGTGCGCGACGGCGGCCATATCGGCCTCGATTCGCTCGTGCGCCGGCTGCCGCCGAACTCGCGCACGGTGGTGATCGCGATCCAGCACCTGAGCCTGATCGCGTTCGCGATCATGATCATGGTCGGCTGCGGCAGCATGGCCGCCGAGACGATGGGCGACCGCATCCCGATCATCGGGTTGCCCGAAGGCGTGCGCTACCTGATCGCGATGCCCGCGGCGATCGCCATCATTTTCTTCTCGCTCGAGCACCTGCTCGCGCTTCGTCGTTCTTCGCCGGGACAATAACGCCATGGAACTCGCGATCCTGTCCGTCAGTTTTCTGATTTTCCTCGTGCTCGGCGTGCCCGTGTCGTTCGCGCTCGGCATCGCCTGCGTGCTGACCTATATGGTCGAAGGCTTGCCGATCGCGACCGCGATGCAGGCGATGATCTCGGGGATGAATGCGTTCTCGTTCCTCGCGGTGCCGTTCTTCATCTTCTCCGGCGAACTGATGCTGCACGGCGGCATCGCGGACCGGATCCTGCGCTTCGCGCAGGCGACCGTCGGCCACTTCCGCGGCGGCCTCGGGATGGCGAACGTCGTCGCCTGTACGCTGTTCGGCGGCGTGTCGGGCTCGCCGACCGCCGATACGTCGGCGATGGGCGGCGTGGTGATTCCGCTGATGAAGCGCGAAGGCTACAGCGCCGCGTATGCGGTGAACGTGACGACGCATGCGTCGCTCGCCGGCGCACTGATGCCGACGTCGACCAACATGATCATCTACGCGTTCGCCGCGCAGGGCATCACCGGGATGCTGCACGGCCAGCCGGTGAGCGGCGTGTCGATCGGCGACCTGCTGTTCTCGGGGCTGCTGCCGGTGTTGTGGGTGATGGGCTTCGTGCTCGCCGCCGCGTACTGGCAGGCCGTGCGTCACGGCTATCCGCGCCGTGAAGACGGTTCGTCCGCGCTGCCTGCGTTCCCCGGCTGGTATGCGGTGCTGCGCAGCTTCGTCGGCGCGGTGCCCGGGCTGATGGTGATCGCGATCATCCTCGTGTGCGTCGCGAAGGGGATTGCGACCGCGACCGAAGCCGCCGCGATCGCCGTCGTGTACTCGCTCGTGCTGACCGCGGTCGTCTACCGCACGCTGACGGCCGCGAAGCTGCGCCGCGCGCTGTCGCATGCGGCGCGCACGACGGGCGTCGTGCTGCTGCTGATCGCGGTGTCGAACATGCTGCGCTTCCAGATGTCGTACCTGGAGATTCCGGATGCGATCGAAGGGCTGCTGAAGCAGTCGACCGCCGCGCCGTGGCTGATGCTGCTGTACATCAACATCATCCAGGTGTTCCTCGGCACGTTCGTCGACATGGCCGCGCACATCCTGATCACGACGCCGCTGTTCCTGCCGATCGCGATGGCGTGCGGCGTCGGGCCGGTGCAGTTCGGGATCATGCTGCTGCTGAACTGCTCGCTCGGCCTCGTGCACCCGCCGATCGGCTCGGTGCAGTTCGTCGGCTGCGCGATCGGCAACGTGTCGATCGGCGAGACCACGAAGATGGCGTGGCCGTACTACCTCGCGATCTTCAGTGCGATCAATATCGTCACGTACCTTCCGTTCTTCTCGACCTGGCTGCCGAGCGTCATCAGCGGGCACGCGGTGTTCTGACCGCCGGCCTTGCCTGTCGCGGCGCCGGACGATCCTGGTTGTCCGGCGCCGCCATCACGTCAACGGTTTCTTCACCCGCAGCGACTCCACATGAACAAGAAGACAGCATGGCGTGCCGTCGCGGCCGCCGCCTTCGCGCTGGCTGCCTCGCTCGCGCATGCCGCGACGTATGCGTACGTATCGAACAGCGACAGCCGCGACATCTCGGTGTTCGGCATCGACCCGGCGACCGGCGCGCTGCGCGCGATCGAAACCGTGCCGGTCGACGGCACCGTGATGCCGATGGCGTTGTCGCCCGATCATCACCGGCTGTACGCGGCGCTGCGCTCGACGCCGTATCGCGTCGTCAGCTTCGCGATCAATCCGCTCGACGGGCGGTTGATCGAACTCGGCCGCTCGCCGCTCGCGGACAGCATGGCGTATGTGTCGACCGATGCGTCGGGCCGCTACCTGTTCTCCGCGTCGTATGGCGGCAACCTGCTCGCGGTCAACCGGATCGGCGAAAACGGCGTGGCCGGCGACGTGCAGCAGACGGTCAAGACCGGCCCGATGGCGCATGCGATCCGCCAGTCCCCGGACGGTCGCTATGCGTTCGCTTCCGTGCTCGGCGCCGATGCGTGGCTGCGCTTGCCGTTCGACGCATCGACCGGCAAGCTGACCGACGTGGCCGAGCCCGCGTACCGGCTGCCGGAGAAGTCGGGCCCGCGCCATTTCGTGTTTTCGTCGAACGGGCGCTTCGCCTACCTGATCGACGAACTCGACGGCAAGCTGCATGTGCTTGCGCTGTCGCAGCGCGGGGACGGTACGCGGCCGATCCAGACGGTGTCGATCCTGCCGCCGGATTTCCACGGCGACAAGCCGTGGGGCGCCGACCTGCACCTGACGCCGGACGGAACATTCCTGTACGCGTCGGAACGCACGTCGAGCACGCTCGCGGCGTACCGTGTCGATGCGGCATCGGGCAAGCTCACGCGAATCGGCACGTTCGCGACCGAGCAGCAGCCGCGCGGCTTCGCGATCGATCCGTCGGGTACGTATCTGCTCGCGGCCGGGCAACTGTCGCCGACGCTCGCGGTGTACCGGATCGACCGGCACACCGGCCACCTCGACGCGATCGGCAAGTATCCGGTCGGCAAGGGCGCGAACTGGGTCGAAATCGTCACGTACGACGGGACGAACTGATCTCCTTGCGATGGAACGGGCGGCATCGCACGCATGCCGCTCGATTCGCGAGGTTCGCCTGCGGGCGATGCCGGGCCGCGCATCGAAATTGCGCGCGATCGACTCAAGCTGGGAAAGCCGCTGTCGTTAACCGACATGGGACAACTTCGAGAGTCGATTCACCATGCGCGATCTGAAGGTAAAAAGCAGTTTGCTTGCCGTGCTGGCCACGTTCGCCGCGATGATCATCGTCGGCGGCATCGTCGGCGTCGTTGCGCTCGGCAGCGCGAACACGAACGCGAAACGTCTGCACGCCATCGCGACGCAGACGTCGCTCGTCAACGATGCGTACAAGGACAGCACGCGCACCCGCTCGGCGCTCGTGCGCGCGTATTCGGCGCTGAAGGAACACAACGACCCGGCGCAGCGCGACTCGGCATTGCAAAGTGCGCAGCGCACGTTCGACCTGTCCGCAAAGGAAACGCAGGCGTTCAAGGATACCGCGCCGATCGGCAGCCTCGGTGCCGACCTGAAGCAGGCGCTGGTCGAATCGTCGACGCATCTCGCGAGCGTCCTCGCCCGCGCGACCGACGCGCTGCGCAGCGGCGATACCGCCGCGTATGCGGAGATCAACGACAAGGAAATCACGCTCGCCGGCCAGGTGTATTCGGCGAACGTCGAGAAATTCCAGCGAACGGCCAACCAGCTGGCGGAAGACACGATCGACGACGACAACACCGCGTACACGCGCATCGTCGCGATGGTCGGTCTCGGCGTCGCGCTGGCGCTCGCGCTGATCGCCGCGACGCACTTCGCGCTGCGCGCGATCGTGACGAGGCCGCTCGCGAACGCGGCCGCGCTGCTCGACCGGATCGCATCGAACGATCTGACCGTGACGGTGCCCGATGCCGGCCGCAACGAAATCGGCCAGCTGTTCGCGGCGATGAAGCGGATGCAGGCCGGGCTCGCGGCGACCGTCACCGGCATGCGCGACAGCAGCGACGCGATCCACACCGCCGCGCGCGAGATCGCCGCGGGCAATCTCGATCTGTCGAGCCGCACCGAGCAGCAGTCCGCGTCGCTCGAGGAAACGGCCGCGAGCATGGAGCAGCTGACGTCGACGGTACGCCAGAACGCCGACAACGCGCAGCAGGCGAGCACGCTCGCGGCGAGCGCGGCGGACCTCGCGCAGCACGGCGGCGAACTGGTCGGTCGCGCCGTCGACATGATGGGCGTGATCAACACGAGCTCGCAGAAGATCGCGGAGATCACCGGGATGATCGACGGCATCGCGTTCCAGACCAACATCCTCGCGCTCAACGCGGCGGTCGAATCGGCGCGTGCGGGTGAGCACGGGCGCGGCTTCGCGGTCGTCGCGGGCGAGGTGCGCACGCTGGCCCAGCGCAGCGCGAGCGCCGCGCGCGAAATTCGGCAACTGATCGGCGCGTCGATCGACGACGTACGCGACGGCAATGCGCTCGTGACGCAGGCTGGACAATCGATGCACGAGATCGTGTCGTCGGTGCGGCGCGTGGCGACGATCATGACCGAGATCACGACGGCCACCGTCGAGCAGAGCGCAGGGATCGACCAGGTCGGCCAGGCGGTCACGCAGATGGACCAGATGACGCAGCAGAACGCGGCGCTCGTCGAACAGGCGAGTGCCGCCGCGACCGCGCTCGAGCATCAGGCCGGCTCGATGCAGGCCGCGATGGCCGTCTTCCGGATTGCGCGAGCGGGGTGAGACTCTGCCTGACGCGGCGTTGCGCGGGATATCCGTGGCGCAGGCGATGCACGGGCAGCAAACGGGTATCGCGGGACGGCAGGCGCCCGCGAACGTCGCCGCATCGCGCCGGTCAATCCTGCCGCTTGCCCGGATCGGTACCGTCGCCCGACCGGTCGTCGCGCCAATCCTCAAGCTCGCGCCACAGCGCCGGGCGCGCATGATCGCGCGGCGGCAGCTGGATCACGTAGGCCACCCCTCGCACATTGACCACGACCCCCGAGTCGGGCAGCGTGGCCGGGATGCCGGAGAACGGCGGATCGGCATCCGGTTCGGACGCGGTGCCCGGGCCGGGCGGGTGTCGAAGGATCATGCGAATTCTCCGTGGCGCCGCGCAACGGCGCATCAATAGCGGACACGCCCGATCAGACCCAGCGGGTCGACGGCGTGCTGGACGGCGGCGGCAACCTGTCGTTGTGCGGCCGGCACGTGCTTGCGGTAGTACGCGACGTTGACCGGCCCGACGCCGTGCTCCGCGCTGAAGCAGCCGCCCGCCCGCACGACGCGGTCGTACAGCGCGCCGCGCAGCGCCACCTGCTGCAGCGGCCCGTAGCGTTCCGCACTCGCGTGCGGGATCGACACGACGAGATGGCAGCCGCCATCGCCGAAATGGCCGAACGTGTGACAGCGCAGCGACGGATGCGCTGCCGCAATCCACTGCTCGGCATCGGCGACGAACGCGGCCAGCGCGCCGCGCGGAAACGACACGTCGAACGACAGCGGCATGCCGTCCTGCGCCACCGCGGCCGGCAGTGCGTCGCGGATTCGCCAGAACCGTTCGGCCGGTGCGCAGGCCGCGTCGAGCACCACGCGTTCGTTTGCCAGCGCGTCGAGTGTCGCGATCGTGCGTTCCTCGAGCAGCGCATCGAGTCCCGGCATGCCGGTTGCGATCTCGACCAGCGCATAGCACGCGGCAGTATCGGCCTCGAACGGAATGCGCGACGCCGGATACGCGGCCGCGACGCAGCCGACGGCCGCCGCCGACATGAATTCGAATGCCGACAGCATCTCGCCGAACGCGCGCTCGAACGCGAGCAGGCCGGCGAGCGCCGCGTCGTACGACGCGAACGCGACGAACGCGGCGCACGACGACCGTTCGAGCGGCGCGAGCGCGAACGACACGGCCGTCACGAGCCCGTTGGCGCCGTTCGCGCCGATGAAGCATTGCGTGACGTCGAAGCCCGCGTTGCGTTTGCGCAGCGGCGCGAGCGCGTCGATCACGGTGCCCGCCGCGTCGGCGAGCACGACTTCGACGCCGAGCACGTTGCGGCGCACGTCGCCGTACTTGATCAGGCGGCTGCCGCCCGCGTTTGCGCCGACGAGGCCGCCGGCCGCCGGATCGCTGCCGAGGTCGATCGGCAGGCAGAGGCCGGCTTCGGCCGCCACGCGGTTGAGGTCGGACAGCCGCACGCCGGCTTCGACCGTGATGCTGCGATTCGCCGCGTCGAACGCACGAACGGCGCGCATCCGGTCGAACGACACCACGCATTGCGTGCTGCTGCGATCGGGCACCGCGGCGCCGACGAGCCCGGTGCGCGCGCCCTGCGCGACGAGCGCGATGCGGTGCGCGACGGCGATTCGCGCAAGCGCGCTCGTGTCGGCGGTCGATGCCGGCCGCGCGACGCCGAGTGCGATGCCGCCGTGGAGGGCCACATCCGTCACATACGATGAGCACGCGTCGGGAGATGCACCGTCGAGCCAGCCATCACCGAGCGTCGCGGCGAGTGCGTGCCGTTGCGCGGCGCGGTCGGGCAGCGCGCTCATCGTCAGCTCGCCCGCACGAGCTGCCTGCGCAGCCGGCCGCGCACGACGACCAGGGCGATCAGCGGCACGACGCCGCCCCACAGCGGGCTGTGGCGCATCGTGATCGACACCGCGAGCGCGACGACGGTGACGGCGAGCAGCACGATCGACAGCGAACGGGCGCGCGCATGGTCGACGAACGTGCCGTCGACGAAACCGCCGTCCGACCACGCGGTATGCACGATGCCGACGACCAGCACGCAGACGAGCATCGCGGCCGGCCCGAGTTCCTCGCCCCACAAGCGGCTACCTGTCGGCGATACGAGCGCGAGCACCGCGCCGATCACGAGGAACAGGTCGACGCCGAGCGCGATGCTGTTGCGATCCGCGCGGCGGATCAGCCATGCACCGTGCACGAGCGCGAGCACGCCGCCGATCAGGAACGCGTGCGTCCAGCGCACGTCCGGCTGCTCGGGGCCGAGCCGGCCGTAGAACAGGAACACGATCGCCGGCAGGAAGTTGCTCGCGTGCAGCAGGTAGTCGGTTATGGGATTGCTCGATTTCATCGGGGGGTTCTCCTTCGTCGAAACGTCGAAACAGCTGGCGACGCGTCAAGCGTCGTGCCAGCGGAACAGCCGCGCGGCGGCGAACAGGAACAGCGCCGTGCTTGCGGTCATGCCGAGCAGTTGCGGCGCGAGCTGTGCATACGGGGCGCCGTCGACCAGCGCGCCGCGCAGCGCAACGGCGAACTGGTTGGTCGGCAGGAACGCGAGTACCGCCTTCAGCCAGGCCGGCGCGTCGTGCATCGGGATCGTCAGGTCGCTGAAGAACAGCAGCGGGTAGTAGGTGACGTTGCACGCGAGTTCGGCGGCCGCGAGCGACTGGGTGCGGCTCGCGAGCAGCACGCCGATGCTGAGCACCATCGCCGCGCCGAGCAGCACGATCGGCAGCGCGCGCAGCCCGTCCGGCGTCGCGATCGGCAGCGCGATGCCGAACGCGACGCGTGCGACGGTCAGCAGCACGAGCGCCGACAGCGCCATCATGATCATCCGCGCGACGATCAGCGCGGCGAGGAACACGCCGCGCGAGACCGGGAAGCACACGTACAGCTTGAACGTATTGCGTTCGCGCAGCGACGCGATCGCGGTCGTCGTCGAGTTGAGACCGATCGCCATGAACGCCATCACGAGAATGCCGGTCGCGAAGAACGCGCCGTAGTCGAACGGGCGGCGCGCCGGTGCGGCGTTTTCGAAGCGCGCCTGCGCGGCGGGCAGCCCGAGCTGCTGCGCGGCGCAGCGCGCGAGCGCGATCTCGACGACGCGCGACGCGGCCTTGACCGCGAGCGAGCCGTTGAAGTCGTAGCGGATCGTCGTCGGCGTGCGCTCGTCGGCGCCGAGCACGACGGTCACGCGATCGGCCGCCGCGCCGCGGCCGTCGAAGGTCGCCTTCACCGTGTCGCTGTGCGTGAGGCTGTCGACGATCTGCGCTTCGCATGCGCGGCTGTACGGGGTCGCGCCGCCGGGTACGACGAACGCGATGTCGGCCGTGCCGAGCGAACCCGATCCGCCGAATGCGAACAGCATCACGCTCAGCAGGAACACGGGGAACACGAGCGTCCAGAACAGCGACGAGCGGCTGCGCAGATAGCCGAGCAGCTCGTTGCGCACGAGAATCAGGAACACCTTAGTCATGGGTGGGGCCCTCGGTACAGAGGCGCAGCAGGTCGCCCGGCGTGCTCGGCGCGAGCGCGAGATGCTGGATGCCCTGTTCGCCGACGATCCGGTGTACGTTCGGATGCAGCGTCGCATCGCCGAATACCTCGACGACATGCGCGGCCGACACGCGCACGCCGGTCACGCCGGGCAGCGCCGCGAGCCGCTTGCGTAGCGCGCGTGCGTCGGCTTCGTCGCGGCAATGCAGGACCGCGCGCGCCTCGCCGACGAGTTCGGCGCGCAGCGCATCCTTGTCGCCCTGGTAGCGCACGCCGCCGTCGCGCACCCACACGAGATCGTCGACGACGGCCAGCTCTTCCTCCGCGTGGCAGATCATCGCGACGCTCGTGCCGCTCGCACGGTGGCGCAGCAGGTCGATCACGACGCCCGCATAGCGGCGGTCGAGGCCGGTGAACGGTTCGTCGAGCACGGCGAGTTCCGGCCGGTGCGCGAGCGCGACGTAGAGATCGACGCGCTGGCGCTGCCCCTTCGACAGCGCGCGGCACGGCTTGTCGAGCAGTTCGGCGATGCCGAGCGCGTCCGTGACCGCGGCGTCCGCATGCACGTACATCGCGCGGTGCAGCGCGACGATCTCCGACACGCGGAGATGGTCGGGATATTCGACCTTCTGCAACTGCGCGCCGATGCGCCGCAGCGACGGCGTATCGCGCATGAAGCGCGTGGCCGGCACGTCGAGCACGCGCACGTCGGTGCCGCCGCGCCGGAAGCCGAGCAGCGTTTCGAGCAGCGTGGTCTTGCCGGAGCCGTTCGGCCCGACGATCGCGGTGACGGCGCCGAGCCGGAATCGCACGTGCCGCGCGGAGAAATGGAAATCGCCGGCCGCGACATCGATCGCGCGCGCGCCGAGCGCCGCGCCCGGCGCATGTGCATCGGGCACCTGCTGCGTGCCGGCGCGCAGCGGCCGGTCGAACGCGGTGTGCGGGCCGAACAGCGCGCGCACGGAGGCGAGGAACGAATCGCTCATCGTCGGCTTCCTGTCAGTCGAACAGCATGACCTGCGTGTCGCGCGCGCCCCGGTACGGGTTGCGGCCATGCGCGACCAGCATGTTGTCGACGACGAGCACGTCGCCGGCTTGCCACGGGAACGCGAGCTCCTCGTCGTCGAACGCGTCGTAGATCGCGACGAGATCGTCGAACGGCATCGGCGACCCGTCGCCATAGCGGATCTCGTACGGGAACGCGGCGCGCCCGCCGTACATGCGCTGCAGGTAGCGGTAGCTGAGCTCGCCCATCGAGCGCGGGTTCGGGTGCTGTGCGCTCGCCTGGTTGAACCACACGGTTTCGCCGGTGCGCGGATGCGCGCGCAGCGCGCTGCCGACGTGCGACACGGTCACGCTGCCGTCGTCGAGCCAGCGGCAGCCGACGCCGCGTTCCGCGCACAATCGTTCGACCTCGTCGCGCTCGCTCGTGCCGAACGCGTCGTTCCACGGCCGGTGGTATTCGGCGAACGGCATGCCCGGATTGGCGGCGAGGCCGTCCGCGCGCTCGCCGGGCGCCGCGAAATTGCGCAGGTACATCACGCCGCGTTCGGCGAACCGTTCGCGCAGCGCGGCCGGCACGCGCGCCGTCACGCGCCGCATGTCGCAGATCGGCGTCTCGCCGCCCGCGTCGGCCGGCTGCCGGCAATAGAACGCGACGAGGCGCGGGAACGCGGGCATGTAGGCCATCTCCTGGTGCAGTCCGATCTTGAACGGCGGCGGCATACGGGTCGACTCGTACACCTGGCCGTCGATCTGCCTGCGCGGCGCGGCGCCCGCCGTATAGCCGTTCGCGTGCGCCGGGTACAGCGCGCCAAGGCGGCCGAACGTGGCCGTGTCGGGCACCGCGAAGCCGCGCCACAGCAGCGCGCCGCACGCGTCGAGCAGCGTGTCGATCGTGTCGAGCCGCGAGCGGTACCACGCGACGAACATCTCCGGCGAGGTCACGAGCTCGGCGCTGCGCGGCGTCACGCACAACGGCAGCGTCGCGCCGGGCGCGACCGCCGAGCAGTGCACGTCGTCGGCGCCGAGCCGCGCGGCGGCATGCGCGGCGAGAAAGGCGAGATCGGTCATCACTCAGGCCAGCGCCGGTTTCTTCAGCAGGATCTCGAAGCCGAGCGCGCCGAGCCCCGCGCTCGGGCTGTAGATCGACGCGACTTCGGCGAGACCGGCTTCGGCGACGAGCGCGTGCGCTTCGTCGAGCGTGATCTTCTCCTCGACGTGGGTCGGCGGATAGTCGGCGGCGGCACGCATCGCGGTGAAGCGGTCGAGCAGGTGCTGCGGCGCGTCGCGGCGCATGTCGTGCACGAGCGCGATGCCGCCCGGCTCCAGCACGCGATACATCTCGGTGAGGCTGAGTGCCTTGTTCGGCAAGTGGTGCAGCGTCGCGCGGCCGACGGCCATCGTCAGCGTGCCGTCGTCGAACGGCAGAGCGAGCGCGTCGCCGACGCGCATCTCGATCGTGTCGTCGAGCTCGAGTTCGTGGATGCGCGGGCGGCCTTCGTCGAGCATCGCCGGATCGAGGTCGATGCCGACGTAGCGCCAGCCGCGCATCGCCGGATCGGTCGCGAGCCGCACCGGCACGACGCCGGTGGCCGTGCCGATGTCGGCGATCACGCCGGGCGTCATCCCGCGCGCCAGCTGGCGGATGCGGCTGATGAACAGCAGGTCCCACGGTTCAAGCGTTTCGGTGGCGAAGCGATCGTAGTCGTTCGCCGGGCGCAGGTTCTTGAGCAGCATGACGTTCCTTTGGCTGAGTGCGGAAGGGATGAAGGGATCACAGCCAGCCGACCGGCACGGCGGCCAGCAGCCGTCGCGCGGTCGCGCTGTTGACGCCGAAAGCAGGGCGGCGGCGCCGTTCGACCGCATGCGCGGCCATCGCCGCGATGCGCGCGCCGAGCCCGACGCCGACGCCCCACGACGGCGCGGCGACACCGAGTTCGAGCAGCGTCGCGGCGGTCAGGAAATCGATGTTCGGGCGCAATGCGCGGCGCGCGTCGGCCTGTGCGCAGCACGCGTCGAACAGCGTCACGTACGCGCCGTCGAAGCCGTGTGCGGCGAACCGGCCGCGCATGTGCGGCGGGCGCGGGTCGGCGACGAACAGCGGATGGCCGAAGCCGTACAGCGTGCGTTTCGCGTCGAGCGTGGCATCGATCGCCGCGCGCCCGGTTGCGTCGAGCGCCGCGGGTGGTGCGTCGGTGCCGCCCGGGACCGAGCGCGCGAGCGCGGCGAGCCACTGCATCGCTTCGAGTGCCGCGCCGACATGCGACGGCCCGCTCGCGAGGAAACCGGACGCAATCGCCTGCGTGAGCGTGACGCCGGTGCCGATCGCGACACGCGGCGCGAGCACGGTCGGCGTGATGTAGCCGAAGCCCGCGTGCCATGCGACGAGCAGCATGTCCATCGCGGCTTGCGCCGGTGCGTCGGTGCGCGTTGCGCCGGTCAGCACGAGCATGCGTTGTGCTTGTGTCGCCGCACCGTCGAGCGATGCAGCGGCTTCGTCGTTGCGGGCGGCGAACGGGCGGCCTTCGATTGCCGCATGCAGCAGGAACGGCGCGGCGGCCGCACACAGCAACATCGTGTCGAGATCGGCGTCGTCCGGCGCTTCGCCGTGCACGCGTGCCGTCGCGTCGTCGAAGCCGCGCAGCAGGCCGGACGCGGCCGCGAACACCGGCGCGACGCCTGCCGCGCCGAGATCGGCAGCGACGGACTGCGCGGCCGAGCCGGGCGCCAGCGCATCGGCGAATACCGCGAGCCGCGCGCCGATCGCTGCCTCGTGCGCGCGATGCCCGGCGCTGCCGGGCGCGACGTCGAACCACAGATGCGCGAGCGCGCCTTCGAACGTCGTCGCGCCGATCAGCGCGTTCAGGTCGAGATCGCGCACGCGCAGCGCTTCGGGTTCGAGCGTCGCGCCGTCGATGTCGGTGCCGCGATGGCGCGTCGCGGGGCGGCCGAGCAGGTTGCGTGGCGCGTCGCCGGCTGAGGTGGGCGTGGTGGTCGAAGCGGTCGCGCCGGAATCGAGTGTCGTGTCCATGTCATTCCACCTGCGCGAGTTCTTCGCTGCTGACGCTGATTGCAGCGTGCGCCATCGCGGCAATCACGGCCGCGTGCTGGTCGACCACGGGCAGCACGTTTGCGAAGTAGTAGCGCGCGCTTTTCAGCTTGCCGCGATAGAACGCGAGTTCGGCCGGCGTGTCGGCGGTGTCCGGCGCGTCGAGCCGGCGCGCGGCGATGGTCGCCGATTCGAGCAGCACCCATGCCGACGTGACGACGCCGAACATCTCGAGAAAGCGCGTGTAGAACTGGCTGCTGCGGTGCGTGTGACCGTCCTGCACGTCGCGCGCGATGTCGTCGAGCGCGGCGGCGATCCGGTCGGCGCCCGTGCGCAGTGCGTCGAACAGCGGGCGCAGCTCCGCATGCGTGCCGGTGTGATGCTGGCGCGCGAGGAACACGTCGAGTTCGTCGCGGTAGTACTGGATCAGCCGCGAGTGGCGGCCGAAGCCGAGCTTGTCGCGCACGAGATCCTGCGCCTGGATGTAGTTCGTGCCTTCCCAGATCGACAGGATCTTCACGTCGCGCGCGTTCTGCTCGACGGGGCTTGCATCGGTATAGCCGAGCCCGCCGTGCACCTGGATCGCGGTTTCGCAGATCCGCCACGCCTGGTCGGAGATGAACGCCTTGCAGATCGGTGTCAGCAGCAACTGCAGCTTGCGGTGGCGCTCGATCTCGGCCGGGTCGGCATCGGGTGTCGCTTCGAGCATCGCCGCCCGCGTGGCGGTCGCGGCGAGCTTGCCGAGCAGGCCGCGGCAGCCGTCGACGCGGCTTTTCATGTCGACCAGCATGCGCTGCACGTCCGCGTGCTCGACGATCGCGACGCGCGCGGCGTGGGTATTCGACGCGCGCTCGATCGGCCGGCCCTGCAGCCGGTGGCCCGCATACTCGACCGCATGCAGGTAAGCGCTCGACGCGACGCCGACGCCGAACATGCCGGTACTCATCCGCGCCTGGTTCATCAGCGGCATCAGTTGCAGCAGGCCGACGTTGCGCCGGCCGCCGAGCAGCCAGCCCTTGGTCGTGCCGTTCGCGCCGAACACCAGGTGCGTGTTCGCGCAGCCCTTGAGCCCCATCTTGCGCGGCAGGCCGATACAGTCGACATGGTTCGGCTGCAGCTCGCCCGTCTCCTCGTCGGGCCAGAAGCGCGGCACGACGAGGCACGACAGCGAGAACGAGTCGGGCGACGCGGTGTCGATGCGGCCGAGCACGAAATACAGCGTGTTCTCGGTCAGCTCGTGCATGCCGGCCGAGATGTAGACCTTCTCGCCGTCGATCGCGTAGATGTCGCGTTCGAGCGGCGTCGCGCGCAGCGCGACCGCGGTGAGGTCGGTGCCGGCCTGCGGTTCGGTCGCGCAGAAGCACGCATCCCAGCGGTACGCCTCGAGCGGCGTGATCAGCGCTTTCTGGTGCGGCGTGCCGTGCATCTGCAGCAGCTTGATCGCCGGGCGCGTGAAGCCGCCATACGTCATGAACGACGGGTTCGCGCCCATGAACATCTCGTAGATCATCTGCGTGACGATCGGCGGCAGCCCGTGCGCGGTGCCGAACAGCGTGTTCGACCATTCGTCGCGAAACCGCGCCCACAGCGCGTGGAAATGCGACGGAATGCGCACTTGCCCGTCGTCGAGCAGCGTGCAGCCTTCGACGTCCGCCTGCTGGTAGCTGCGGCCGAGATCGAGCGCGAAGTCGCGTGCGCGTTCGAGCAGCGCGTCGATCGACGCGCGGTCGTGCGTGCCGTACAGGCCGTGTTCCGCCAGGAACCGCTTGTCGGCTTCGAACAGTTCCCACAGAAAGAAGCGCAGCTCGCGCAGGCTTACCTTGTAGGCGCTCATCACGCGTCTCCTTCGATATCGAGCGCGGCATCGAGGCCGCCGGCGAGGTCGACGACGGCCGCCGCCGCCGCGCCATGCAGTGCCGCATCCCACACGAGCACCGTGCGGCGTTCACCTTCGTCGAGCGCGCCGGCGAGCCGGATCAGCGCAGCCGCCGATTCGGCCGACGACAGGTGGCCGGCGGCTTCATGCTGGATGCGGGCGGCGACCGGGATCGACGCGGCGTCGGCCACGCGTGCCGCAAAGCCGGAATCGAAACCGGGCGGCACGCACCAGTCGATCTGGCCGGCGCGCAGCCCGGCCATGTCGAGTGCGCGGCGGATCGCGCGCGCGGCGACCGGCGCGAGCGTGTCGCGCAGCGCGCCCGGCGCGTCGGCCCACGGATCGACGATCGACGGCCCGAATTCGACCGCGACGGACCGCACGCCACCCCAGTCGGCCGGTTCGGGCGCCGGGCCCGCGCGCGACACGAGCAGCGCGGCGGCCGCGTCGCCGTAGCCGACCAGGTCGCCGAACTGGCGAAAGAACGGATAGAGCCACTTGTCGCTGAGGATCACGAGCGCCTGGTCGCCTTCGTCGAGCAGCCCGTCGAGCAGCATCAGTGCCGAATACCAGCCGAGCGTGCCGTTCTGGCCGAGCGCGAACGGCGTCACGCGCTGCAGCCCGAGCTCGTACTGCATGCGGCCGACGACCGAGTCGCCGATGCCTTCGTTGAGCGCGCAGCTCGCGACGATCACGTGGGTCGTGCGGGCCAGTTGCCCGGAGCCGAGCTGGTCGCGCAGGTCGAGAGCCGCGTCGGCGGCGAGATCGGCGAGGCTGCGCCCGGGCGGCGCGACCCGCAGCGTGGGCCGGCCGCCCGGCGCGAGGCGCGTGCCTTCGTCGGGCGTCAGCGCGCCCATCCCGCGCGGCCGCGCGAAGCGCGCCTGCGGCAGCAGCAGGTGCCGGTAGCCGGGATGGCGTTCCTGCGCCTGGATCGCGCTGAACACGACCGAGGGCGGCAGCACCACGACGCCGCCCGACAGGGCAAGCGTGCCGGGCTCGGCGACGCGGCGCGCGCCGAGGCAGGTTTCATCGAGCGTCGACAGGGTCATGCGGCGGTCTCCTCGTTCGTGCGCGCGAACGCGTCGCGATACTGGTTTTTCAGCGCGGGGCGGTCGATCTTGCCGTTCGGGTTGCGCGGCAACGCCGGCAGCGGCTCGACGACGAGCGGGCTCATGTAGGTCGGCAATGCGTCGCGGCAGGCGCGCGCGATGTCGGCGCGGCACGCGTCGGCGTCGAGCGTCGACACGACGCACGCGGCGATCGCCTCGCCGAGCGATGCGTGCGGCACGCCGAACACCGCTGCTTCGCGGATATGGGGCAGCGCGAACAGCACGTCCTCGACTTCGGTCGGGCTGACGCGATAGCCGGACGTCTTGATCATGTCGTCGCCGCGTGAGACGAAATACAGATAGCCGTCGGCGTCCCGCCGGACGATGTCGCCGGACCACACGGCGACGTCGGGGCGCGGGATCTCGCCGTGCCGGCGTGGCAGCGGACGAAAGCGTTGCGCGGTCAGCTCGGGCCGGTTCCAGTAGCCGAGCGTGACGAACGCGCCGCGATGCACCAGTTCGCCGGGCTCGTCGGCCGCGCATTCGCTGCCGTCCGCGCGCAGCACGAGGATTTCGGCGTTCGGCACGGCCTTGCCGATCGACGTCGGGCGCCGCGCCGCGTCGGCCGGCGGCAGGTACGTCGAGCGGAACGCTTCGGTCAGCCCGTACATCAGGTACGGCGCGGCGTTCGTGAACAGCGCCTGCAGGCGGTGCAGCAGCGGCGTCGCCAGATGGCCGCCGGTGTTCGCGAAGCGGCGGATCCGCGTGCGCGCCGTATCGCTCCAGCCGGCGGGCGCGAGCTGCATCCACAACGGCGGCACGCCGGTGATCGACGTCACGCCGAACGCGTCGCAGTGGCGCGGCACTTCGGCCGGTTGCAGGAAGTCGAGCGGCGCATAGCACGCGCCGGCGGCCAGAGCGGTCGTGAGCTGGCTCAGGCCCGCGTCGAAGCTGAGCGGCAGCACGCCGAGCACGACGTCGTCGCTGGCCAGCCCCTGGTACGCGGCGACGCTGAACGCGCCCGATACGAGGTTGCGGTGCGACACGACCACGCCTTTCGGCTTGCCGGTCGAACCGGACGTGTAGAGCAGCGCGGCGGGATCGTCGTCCACCGGTCGGCCGGCGGGGGCCGGTGCCGGTGCGTCGGTGCCGGGCGCGTGGATCGCGTCGGCCAGTTCCTCGATCAGCATCGCGCGGGCACCGACGAGCGCGGCGAGCGCCGGCAGGCGCTTCAACCGCTGCGCGCCGGTCATGAACAGCGCCGCGCCGCTGTCGGCGACGATGTGTTCGATCTGTGCTTCCTTCAACTGCGGATTGACCGGCACGAAGATCGCGCCGAGCGCGTTGGCCGCGAGCATCGCGACCACGGTTTCGATGCGTTTCGGCGCGTAGATGGCGACGCGCTCGCCGGGCTGCACACCGCGCGACGCGAGCGCGGCGGCGGCGCGGCGGACCGCGCGCGCCAGCTGTTCGTAAGTCATCGTGCCGCCGCCGTCGGCATACGCGGGATGCTGCGGCCAGCGCGCGGCGCCGTGTTCGAGCAGGTCGGCGACGCTGATCAGGGCGTTCATGATCGGCTCCTCTCTCAGGTTGGTCTAGGCGGGCCGCACGTACACGTGCGCGGCTTCGTGGGACAGGAAATGCGCCATCGAGTACGTGCGGTGATACGCGCCACAGCGCGCGAACACGGCGATGTCGCCGACCTGCGGCGGGGCGCCCGTGTCGTCGCGGCCGATCACGTCCGCGCGGCTGCAGGTGCTGCCGACGTAGATCGTCGGCACGCCACGTGCCGGCGGCGCGGGCGTGCGGCGCACGAGTGAAGGCGCGGCCAGCCGGCGCATCACCGATTCGGTCTGTGCGAGCAGGAACGCATGCGACAGCCCGCCGTCGCAGACGGCGATCGTGCGGTCCTGCCATGTCTTGACCGCGACGACGCGCGTCGCGAACACGCCCGCATCGGCGAAGATCGCGCGGCCGGATTCGTGCGCGAGCGAGTACTGGCCGGCCAGCGGCGCGAGCGCGGTGGCATAGCGCTCGAATGCGACATCGGCCGGGTGATCGTCGGCAAAACCGCCGCCGAGGCTCAGCGACGCGAGCGGAGCGCCGTTGGCGGGCGCGAGATCGCGGGCGAGCGCCGCGAGCCGCTCGGGCAGCACCAGCGTGTCGGGTTGCGTCGCGTCCTGGCGGATGAACGAATGCGGGCCGGAAAACACGTGCAGCCCGGCCACCGGCAAACCGGCGGCGGCGAGCGTGCGCACCGCGTCGTGTGCCTCGTTCGGCGTCATCCCGAAGTGGTCGTGCCACAGCGCGCGTGCTTCGTTGCCGGCCAGCGCGCCGGCGTTCACGCGCAGCAGGACGGAGCCCGGCGTGCTGCCGCCGGCTGCCGCCTCGCGCGCCAGCGGCACGAAGCGCGCGACCGCGTCCGGGTTGTCGAGCACGAAATGGCAGCGCGACGCGAGCCCGGCGCGCATGAACATCTCGTCCATCGACGGGTTGTTCAGGTAGCGCGGCGTCTTGATCCGGCCGATCACCGCGTCGAGTTCGCCGCGGCTCGCGAGTTCGACGCCGTCTTCATAGGCATGCGCGCAGCGGGCGAGCATGTCCTGGTTCGGGTTCGCCTTCAGCGACACGATCAGCCGCGTGCCGAGGCGCGCCTTCAGCGACCGGTAGCGCGCGATCGCGACTTCCGGCTCGTATACGTAGCACGGCGTGCGCAGGTCGGCGATCCACGCGTGGTCGCCGGCGGGCGGAAGCGGGCGCTCAGGCGTCATGGCGGCCCACCGGATGGAGCGTGGCGGCCGCGTACGCGCCGCAGTTCGACTGCATCACGCCGAGCACGCGATGCCCGTGCGCGACTGCGTCGAGCCCGACGTCGGCCAGGTTGATCGGAAAGTCCGAACAGCACGCATGGCCGCGCGCATGGATGTTTTCCGCATAGAGCCGCTCGGCCGGCACGCGCATCGCACGGCACAGCGCGTTCCAGCCGGGCAGGTCGGCGTTGTGCGGCAGCACGAGTTCGTATGCGTCGAGCGCGTGCGGCTCGAGCGCGACCGCCGCGTCGATCGCCTTGCGCGTGTACGGCCACTCCATCATGATCAGGTCGGCCTCGTTCGCGGCGACGGTGTCCGAGCCGCGATGCCATTTCGCATGCGTCTCGATCGCGATGCCGCCGAGCCGGTTCTTCGTGCTGTTGCGCGCGATCAGCATCGCCGCAGCGCCGTCACACTGCACGCCCGTCATCTGCCGCATCCGGTAATCCTCGCCGTACACGCGGTCGGACGACACGACGAGCGCCGCGTCGAGCTGCGGATAGCGGCGCATCAGCGCGCGCACCGTCTCGATGCCGGCCGCGACCGACACGCAGTTCAGCTGCGCGACCGAGCCGAGCCACAGCGGCTCGATGCCGAGCTGCGCGGCCAGCTCGTGCGGCAGGCTGCGCGGCGCGGGCGGCACGCTGAACTGCTGTGTATGCACGTGCACGATCGCGCCGATGTCGGACGGATGCACGCGCGCCGTGTCGAGCAGGCGGCCGGCCGCCGCGATCGCGAGATCGGTCTCGCTCGTGTCGAGCGCCATGTGGAAATAGCGGCTGCCCGAGTGCGCGATCGCCGCGGCCCGCTGCGCCGGGTAGTCGCGCTCGGCGGCCCACGCCTCGATATCGACGGGCAGGCCGGGCAGCTCGTAGGCCACCGCGTCGATGCCGATCCAGAAGTCGCGTGACGCTTGGGAGGAGGTCGTCGTCATGGTTCAGTTGAGCGGCATCGCCGCGTAGTCGAGGACGTCGAGTTTTTCGAAGGTCGCCTGCACGGTCGGCGTGAGCAGGCCCATCTCGCGGATCGTCGGCACCAGGCGCCGGAAGATCGAGCGGCGGATCGAGCTGGACACCGGCGACTCGCGCACCATCGCGCTGCATTCGCGCTTCGACAGCCCCATCGGTTCCCAGATGTCGTCCGCGCACAGATGCTCGTACAGCACGGCCGCGCCTTCGCAGACGAACTCCTCGCGCTCGCGCAGCTCGACCGCGCTCATCTCCGCATACACTCGGCACAGCGTGATCCGGCCGACCGCGAAGTGACGCGCTTCGTCGCGCTGGATCCGCACGAACAGATCCTTGATGAACGGATCGGTGCTGTACGCGACGACGCTCTGGAAGATCGACAGCGCGATGCCCTCGACGAGCACCTGCATCCCGAGGTTCGTCATGTCGAGCGCGTTGCTCGTGATCGTGTCGTGCAGCAGCCCCTTCAGCGAGCGGCTCATCGGGTAGCTGACGTCGAGCTTCTCGTTGACGAGCTTCGCGTACGCCTCGACGTGGCGCGCTTCGTCCATCATCTGCGCGGCCGCGCACAGCCGCGCGCTCAGGCCGTTCTCGGCCGACGCGAGCTTCGACGCGCAGATCAGCGCGGCCTGCTCGCCGTGCAGGATCTGCGACAGCAGCCAGCCCTGTGCGTGATGGCGCACCTCGCGTTTGTCGGTGTCCGAAAGCTTGCCCCACAGCTCGGTGCCGTAGATCAGCAGCGTCGGGTCGGGCATGCCGAGCGGGTTCGCCGGGTCGAGATCGTGGCTCCAGTCGACATCGGTCGCGACGTCCCACTGCGCGGCCTTCGCCTTTTCGTACAACCGGTTCAGCGCCTCTTCGCGCAGTGCGTAGTCGTTCGACATCAGCGCGTCGACGGGCATCGACCAGCGGATGTCGGCCGTGTCCTGCATAACGGTGAGCGTGTCAGTCATTTCGAGGTCTCCCCGGCCGCGCGGCGGCGCCGGAATGATGGGCGGAATCGGAAAGCGTCGTGGCGGCGGCGCGCGGGGCGGCCGGGTGCGGCTCGAGGCGGATCGCATACGATGGCCACGGGCCGCGCAGCTGCGCGTCGAACGCGTCGGCGAGCCGCGCGGGCCAGATCGCGCAGCACACGCGGTTGTCGCCGGCGAACTCCGCATCGCGCAGGATCCGGTCGCCGATCCATACGACGGGGGCGCCGCGCGCGGCATCGCGCAACGCTTCGTCGTACAGGTGCACGCCGAGCAGCACGTGCGGCGCGAGCAGCTCGGCCGGCAGCGCGCCGAAGTACGGCGCGCAGACTTCGATGAACAGGCGGGCGTCCGGATGCACGGCATCGCGGACCCGCGCGGTGATGTCCGCGAGGAAGGCGAAGTACTGGACATGGTCGAGCAGCACACGGCGATCGCCGCCGAGCGCATCGCCGGCGTCGTACACGTCGCCGGCCGTTTCCGCGAGCGCGGCGCGGGCATAGTCGGCCGGCGTGTCGAGCGGCATCCGGTACGCGCTCGCGGCAACCGCGACCGGCTGCCGCGCATCGCGCTCGATCCGGTAGGTGAAGTGAACGGGTCGCACCATGTCACGCCTCGCCGTCGAGAGAGAACGTCGCGTCCGGCGCGAAGGCGACGTCGGCGACCGCGTAATAGCCGTTCAGCGCGAGCGAGCAGACGGCCGCGCGGCGCGGCGTGTCGCCGTCGCGATGCGCGAGCAGCACCGACAGCCACGGATCGCTGCCGAACGCATGACCGAACAGCCCGTGGCCGTCCGGCAGCAGCGGCGTCTTGCCGACCGACGCGAGCAGCGCGCGGCGCGACGTAGCCGGAAAGAACGGCAGCGCCGCCTGCAGGCCGGGGCGGGCCGCGCAGAAGGTGCGGATGTCGCGGCCCAGCCGCACGACCGCGCTGGCCGGCGGCGCGGCTTCGGCCAGCACCGACGTCATGGACGGCGCCGCTTCGCGGCCGACATCGACGAGCAGCGAACACACGCCGAAGCCCGAGCGTCCCCATGCGGGATTGCCGTGCCAGTACGTAAAGCCGTGCACGTCGATGTCGACGATCTGCAGCAGCAGCGTGCGCGGCCCGGTTTCGGCCGCGGTCGCGAGCGTGCGGCGCAGCACGTAGCCCCAGCCCGCGCATTCGTACGAGCAGGTCATCCAGTCGGGCGTGTAGTCGTTCGCGCCGGCAAGCGCCTGCGCGAACACGCGATGCTGCGGCGAATCGTTCATCAGCAGCATCGACAGGATCGTCGAGCTGACCACGTAGTCGTCCGCGCCGACCGCGCCGCACAGCCGCTCGCGTTCGGCGCACGCGAGCGTGCCGATCGCGCGGGCCGTGTCGTCGAGCGGCACGGCCGCGCCGTCGCGCGACGGCGCGACG
>NZ_CABVPW010000022.1:0-143878 GCF_902499025.1 Burkholderia lata
GGCAGCGCGCGGCTTGAACGAGCGTTCGCCGGCGGCGGCCGGGGCGGCCTTCTTCGGGCGGGCCGGCTTGTCCCCTGCGGGCGGCGCAGCGGGGCGTACCGCCTTGCGGGCGACGAGGCTGCCGGAGCGGACAGGGGCGCGGGTCGGCGATGCCGGCTTCGGATTCTTGACGGTTAATTTGGTGCGCATAAACGCTGGAATTCAATTCAGACTGCGATCGCACGCAGCAATTCGGTTTCGAGCTGGATCTGCAGGCGGTTGTCGGACAGGCCGGCACCCGCGAGCAGGAAGATGTCCTCGACGCGTTCGCCGAGCGTATTGATCCGCGCCGCGTGGACGCCGATCCGATGCTCGGCGAGTACGCGCGCGATCGAATAGAGAAGGCCCGGCCGGTCGTTGGCCGACACGGAAAGGATGTAGTACTGGCCGCGCTCGTCGGCCCGCAGGTCGACGCGCGGCGTGATCGGAAACGTCCGGGACAGCCTCGACAGGCGGCCCTTGGACGGCTCCGGCAACGGCGCGGTTTCGGTGAGCCGCGACGCGAGTTGCTGCTCGACGAGATTCGCGATGTCGCGGTACCGCACGTCACGTTCGGTCTGCGTGACGATGAAGTTGTCGAGCGCATAGCCGTGCCGCGTCGTGCTGACGCGTGCGTCAAGCACCGACAGCCCGTTGCGGTCGAAATACGCGCAGATGCCCGCGAACAGGTCGGGGCGATCCTTCACGTACACGAGCACCTGCAGCGCGTCGCCGATCGGCGACGGCCGCGCGCGGACGATCGCGGTTTCGGCGTTCACGTGCCGGTACAGCACGCGTGTCTGCCACGCGATGTCGGCCGCGTCGTGACGCAGGAAGAAGCCGACGTCGAGCTGATCCCACAGCGCGCGATGCGCGTCGTCGGGCACGGTTTCGAGGCGCAGCAGCGCGAGCGCCTGCTCCTGGCGCGACTTCAGCTCCGAATGCGCGTCGGGGTTGGCGCCGCCGAGCACCGCGAGCGTGATGCGGTACAGATCCTCGAGCAGCTTGCCCTTCCACGTGTTCCATACCTTCGGGCTCGTGCCGCGGATATCGGCGACGGTCAGCAGGTACAGCGCGGTGAGGTACCGTTCGTTGCCGACGACTTCGGCGAAGCGCTTGATGACTTCGGGGTCGCTCGTGTCCTGCTTCTGCGCGACCTGGCTCATCGTCAGGTGATGCTGGACGAGCCACACGATCAGCGCCGCGTCGTCGCTGGCGATGCCGTGCTCGCGGCAGAAGCGCCGTGCGTCGGCCATCCCGAGCGTCGAGTGGTCGCCGCCGCGCCCCTTCGCGATGTCGTGGAACAGCGCCGCGACATACAACACCCACGGGCGCTCGAAGTTGCCGATCAGCTGGCTGCAGAACGGATATTCGTGCGCGTGCTCGGCCACCGCGAAGCGGCGGATGTTGCGCAACACCATCAGGATGTGCTGATCGACCGTATACACGTGATACAGGTCGTGCTGCATCTGGCCGACGATGCGGCGGAAGTTCAGCAGGTAGCGACCGAGCACGCTCGTCTGGTTCATCAACCGGAACGCGTGCGTGATCCCTTCGGGTTGCTGAAGGATCCGCATGAACGTGTCGCGATTCTGCGGATCGCGGCGCCACGTGTTGTTCATGATCTCGCGCGAGTTGTACAGCGCGCGCAGCGTGCGGGCGGACAGGCCCTTCACGCCGCGGGTCGTCTCGTACAGCAGGAACGCTTCGAGGATCGCGTCGGGATGGCGCTCGAACACGCCGTCGTCGACGATCTCGAGCATGCCCTGCTTCTCGACGAAGCGGTCGGGCGACAGCACGCGCGTGATGCCGCTCGTCGCGGGGAACAGCTGCGCCTCGATGTTCTGGATCAGGATCGTCGCGAGCTGCGTGACGGCTTTCGCGGCCCAGTAGTAGCGGCGCATCAACTGCTCGCTCGCGCGCTTGGCCTGGGTCGGCTGGTAGCCGAAGCTCTCGGCGGCCTGCGTCTGCAGGTCGAACACGAGCATGTCCTGGCGGCGGCCGGCGATCACGTGCAGCCGCGCGCGCAGCGTCTTCAGGAAACCTTCGTTGCGGCGCAGCTCGCGTGCTTCGCGATCGGTGATGAGCCCGCGCGTGTCGAGTTCGCGCCAGCTGCTGCCGAAACCGGCCGCGCGCGCGATCCACAGGATCGTCTGCAGGTCGCGCAGCCCGCCGGGGCTTTCCTTCACGTTCGGCTCGAGGCTGTACGGCGTGTCCTGGAACTTCGCGTGGCGCTGGCGCATCTCGAGCACCTTCGCGGTGAAGAATGCGCGGGCGTCGAGCGCTTCGTTGTAATGCACCGTGAAGCGCTCGAACAGCGTGGTGCTGCCGACGATGCGGCGCGCTTCCAGCAGAGAAGTCTGCACCGTGACGTCCTGCGACGCCTCCTCGATGCACTGCGCGACCGTGCGCACGCTGCTGCCGATTTCGAGACCGAGATCCCACGCCATCCCGATGAAGCGCTCGATGCGCGCGTCGAGCGCCGGGTCGTGCGCATCGGGCAGCAGCACGAGGATGTCGACGTCGGAATAGGGCGCGAGCTCGCCGCGCCCATAGCCGCCGACGGCGACGAGCGCGAGCGTCGCGGGCAGCCCGCAGTCGTCCCACACGCGCTTCAGCGCTTCGTCGGTGAGTTTCGACAGCGCGTGCATCAGCGACGCGACGTTCGCCGCGCGGCGAAAGCGCTCGAGCATCTCCGTCTTGGCGGCCTTGAATTCGGCGCGCCGCGACAGCGCTTCGGGCGAGGGGGCTGCGTGAGCGCTCATGGGCGGCCGTTCAGGTGCGAGTGGGGCGGGCTGGCGCGACGGCGCTCAGACTGCGGCGGCCGGTTGCGCGAACACCGGGCGCGCCGGCGTGCCGGCCGATACGGTCAGCACGTCGTAGCCGGTTTCGGTGACGAGCACCGTGTGCTCCCACTGAGCCGACAGGCTGCGGTCGCGCGTCTTGACCGTCCACTGGTCGGGCATCGTGCGGATGTCGCGCTTGCCGGCGTTGATCATCGGCTCGATCGTGAAGATCATCCCGGCCTTCAGTTCGATGCCCGTGCCCGGCCGGCCGTAGTGGACGACCTGCGGATCCTCGTGGAACACCGTGCCGATGCCGTGGCCGCAGTATTCGCGCACGACGCTGTAGCCCTGCGCTTCCGCGTGCTTCTGGATCGCGTAGCCGATGTCGCCGAGGTGCGCGCCGGGCTTGACCTGGTCGATGCCGAGCCACATGCATTCGTAGGTGGTCTGCACGAGGCGCTTCGCGAGGATCGAACCCTCGCCGACGATGAACATGCGGCTCGTGTCGCCGAAGTAACCGTTCTTGATCACGGTGATGTCGATGTTCAGCGCGTCGCCGTTCTTGATCACCTTCTCGCCGGGAATGCCGTGGCAGATCACGTCGTTGACCGAAATGCAGGTGGCCTTCGGGTACGGCGGGTAGCCGGGCGGCTGGTAGTTCAGCGGTGCCGGGATCGTGCCCTGCTCGTTGAGCATGAACTCATGGCAGAGGCGATCGAGTTCGGCGGTCGTGACGCCCGCGACGACGTGCGGCGTGATGAAGTCGAGCACTTCGCTCGCGAGACGGCAGGCGACGCGCATCTCGGCGATATCGTGTTCGTTTTTGAGCGTAATAGCCATCGAGGTATGCCTGGAATGCGGTGAATTGACGGATTATCGCACCTTCTGGCAGGCGTCGCAGCCCCCGCCGGCGGTGCGGGTGCGGGTTTTCGCGGATTGTCCGGCCGGCTGCCGCGCGGCAAGCGAAAGTGGTGAGCGACTTGAGAGCGGACAAATCGGCGTGCTATACTCTTTGGCTAAGTCGATATCCAAATGCCGATTTGCCCCATGTTGGGGAGGCATCGCGGTAGAAGGCTTACGGCACGGGCGTTTTGCACGTGTCGAATCGCAAGCCGGCGCAACCAGGGTGCCGGCCGCGCGAAATTCGCGCCCTTCGGGGTGGGATCGCGCGGCGGTACGGCGGCCGGCTTAAGACCCAACCCTCGTGGAGAATTTACATGGCAGTTACGATGCGCCAAATGCTGGAAGCGGGTGTCCACTTCGGTCACCAGACGCGCTTCTGGAACCCGAAGATGGCTCCGTTCATTTTCGGTCACCGCAACAAGATTCACATCATCAACCTCGAAAAGACGCTGCCGATGTTCACGGACGCACAGAAGTACGTGCGTCAGCTGGCAGCGAACCGCGGCACGATCCTGTTCGTCGGCACGAAGCGTCAGTCGCGTGACACGATCGCCCAGGAAGCGCAACGCGCAGGCATGCCGTTCGTCAACGCACGCTGGCTCGGCGGCATGATGACCAACTTCAAGACGCTGAAGGTATCGATCAAGCGCCTGAAGGACATGGAAGCGGCAGTCGAGGCAGGCGAGCTCGAGAAGATGAGCAAGAAGGAAGCGCTGCTGTTCGAACGCGAAATCGCCAAGCTGCAGAAGTCGATCGGCGGCGTGAAGGACATGGGCGGCATTCCGGACGCAATCTTCGTCGTCGACGTCGGCTACCACAAGATCGCCGTCACGGAAGCGAACAAGCTGGGCGTGCCGGTCATCGCCGTGGTCGATACGAACCACTCGCCGGAAGGTGTGGATTACGTGATCCCGGGTAACGACGACTCGAGCAAGGCAGTCGCGCTGTACGCCGAAGGCGTGGCCGACGCGATCCTCGAAGGCCGTGCTAACGCGGTCAACGAAGTGGTCCAGGCCGCACGCGGCGACGACGAGTACGTCGAGGAAAACGCGTAACTGGCCCCGAGCCGGCGCAAAAAGGGGGCTCTCAACAGGCCCCCTTTTTTTAAGCTTGTGCGCCGGACCTGATCGCGCCGAATCGGCGCGGGTCCGGAACCGAATCTCGGCCGTTCGCGTCCAAGCGGGCGGCGTTGTGAATACAGACTCAAGGAGCGAATGATGGCGGCAATTACCGCAAGCATGGTGGCAGAACTGCGCGCAAAGACCGACGCACCGATGATGGAGTGCAAGAAGGCGCTGACGGAAGCCGACGGCGATCTGGCCAAGGCTGAAGAGCTGCTGCGCGTCAAGCTCGGCAACAAGGCGAGCAAGGCGGCATCGCGCGTGACGGCAGAAGGCGTCGTCGCATCGTTCGTCGGCGGCAACGCAGGCTCGCTGGTCGAACTGAACTGCGAAACCGACTTCGTCGCGAAGAACGACGACTTCCTCGCATTCTCGAAGACGGTTGCAGAACTCGTCGCGACGCAAAACCCGGCCGACGTGGCTGCGCTGTCGGCACTGCCGCTCGAAGGCTCGACGGTCGACGCAGTGCGCCTGGCACTGGTCGGCAAGATCGGCGAGAACGTCTCGATCCGCCGTTTCGTCCGTTTCGAAACCGCGAACAAGATCGCAACGTACCTGCACGGCGCGCGTATCGGCGTGATCGTCGAGTACACGGGCGCGGAAGAGCAGGTCGGCAAGGACGTCGCGATGCACATCGCGGCAATGAAGCCGGTCGCGCTGTCGTCGGCTGACGTGCCGGCGGAACTGATCGAGACGGAACGCCGCGTGGCCGAGCAGAAGGCTGCGGAATCGGGCAAGCCGGCTGAAATCGTCGCGAAGATGGTCGACGGTAGCGTCCAGAAGTACCTGAAGGAAGTGTCGCTGCTGAACCAGACGTTCGTGAAGAACGACAAGCAGACGATCGAGCAGATGCTGAAGGCAGCGGATGCCGCAGTGCAGAAGTTCGCACTGTTCGTCGTCGGCGAAGGCATCGAGAAGCGCCAGGACGACTTCGCCGCCGAAGTGGCCGCGCAAGTCGCAGCAGCAAAGCAGCAGTAAGCCGTAAGCAGTCAGGCAGTATCCGCGGCGGGCGTCCGCTCCGCCGCGGTCGGCGCCGCCGCCGGCCGGCCGGGAAACCCGGTCCGACCGTCGGCGCTTGCCCGAATCAGTATTTCGCCCCTACAGTTCGTGGTTGTCATCCTCTCGTCGCTCGGAAGCCCCTATGTCCAATGCCTATAAACGCGTCCTCCTCAAACTCTCCGGCGAAGCGCTGATGGGCGACGATGCCTTCGGCATCAATCGCGCGACGATCGAACGGATGGTGGCCGATATCGCCGAAGTCGTGCGTCTCGGTACGCAGCTCGCGGTCGTGATCGGCGGCGGTAATATTTTCCGCGGTGTCGCGGGTGGCGCGGCCGGCATGGATCGCGCGACGGCAGACTACATGGGGATGCTCGCCACGATGATGAACGCGCTGGCGCTGCAGGACGCGATGCGCCACGCCGGCATCGAGGCGCGCGTGCAGTCCGCGCTGCGGATGGACCAGGTCGTCGAGCCGTACATCCGGCCCCGCGCGATCCGTCAGCTCGAGGAAGGCCGCGTCGTGATCTTCGCGGCCGGTACGGGCAACCCGTTCTTCACGACGGACACGGCCGCCGCGCTGCGCGGTTCGGAAGTGGGCGCCGAGGTCGTGCTGAAGGCGACCAAGGTCGATGGCGTATATTCTGCCGATCCGAAGAAGGATCCGTCGGCCACGCGTTACACGACGATCACTTTCGACGAGGCGATCAGCCGCAACCTGCAGGTGATGGACGCGACGGCCTTTGCGCTGTGCCGCGACCAGAAGCTGCCGATTCGCGTGTTTTCGATCAACAAGCCGGGCGCGCTCAAGCGCATCGTGCTGGGCGAGGACGAAGGTACGCTCGTCCACGTGTAAACTCCCGCGGATGCGGGCCATCGGCCGCGGCGCGCCAGATGCGCCGGGTGGGGTCCGCGTTCTTTGAAGGTTTGAAGGTTCGGAGGTTGAAATGAGTGTCGCTGATACCAAGAAGGGCGTCGAGCAGAAGATGCAGCGCTCGATCGATGCATTCAAGAGCGATCTGGCGAAGATCCGTACGGGCCGTGCGCACACCGGCATGCTCGATCACGTGCAGGTTGACTACTACGGGTCGATGGTGCCGATTTCGCAGGTTGCCAACATGACGCTCGTCGACGCGCGCACGATCGGTGTGCAGCCGTGGGAAAAGCCGATGGTTGCGAAGGTCGAGAAGGCCATTCGCGAAGCCGATCTCGGCCTGAATCCGGCCACGTCCGGCGACCTGATCCGCGTGCCGATGCCCGCGCTGACGGAAGAGCGCCGCCGCGAGCTGACCAAGGTCGTCAAGAGCGAAGGCGAAACGGCCAAGGTCGCGATCCGCAACCTGCGCCGCGATGCGAACGAAGCGCTCAAGAAGCTCGTGAAGGACAAGGAAATCTCGGAAGACGACGAGCGTCGTGCAAGCGACGACGTGCAGAAGCTGACCGACAAGCACGTTGCCGAAATCGACAAGCTCGTGCAGAGCAAGGAAGCCGAGATCATGACGGTCTGACGACCGTCCTCGCGCGCCGCCTTCTTCCCGCATTACTGTCTCAACGGCCATGACCTATACCAGCTCTACCGTTCGCGTGCCTGACGTCGGCGTCGTGCCGCGTCACATCGCGATCATCATGGACGGCAACGGCCGTTGGGCGACCGAACGCCGCTTGCCGCGCGTCGCGGGGCACACCCGCGGCGTCGATGCCGTGCGGGCGGTGGTCGAAGGCTGCGCGCGCGCCGGCGTCGAATACCTGACGCTGTTCGCGTTCAGTTCGGAGAACTGGCGCCGTCCGAACGACGAAGTGTCGTTCCTGATGCGCCTCTTCATCACCGCGCTCGAGCGCGAGGTCGGCAAGCTTCACGCGAACGGGATCCGCCTGCGTGTCGTCGGCGATCTCGACCGTTTCGAGCCGCGCATCCGCGAACTGATTCGCCGCGCCGAAACCAAGACGGCGCGCAACACCCGTCTTACGCTCACCATCGCGGCCAACTACGGCGGCCGGTGGGACATCCTGCAAGCGACGAAGAAGCTCGTCGAGCAGGCCGTGCGCGAGGGTCGCGAGGTCGAAGTGACCGAGGACGCGTTCGCGCCGCACCTGGCGATGGCCTATGCGCCGGAGCCCGATCTCTTCATCCGTACCGGCGGCGAGCAGCGCGTCAGCAACTTCCTGCTGTGGCAACTCGCGTACGCCGAATTCTATTTCACCGATAAATACTGGCCGGATTTCGACGGCGCGGCACTGGCCGACGCCATGGCGTCGTATACGGAGCGCGAGCGTCGTTTCGGCCGCACGAGCGCACAGCTCGAACCGCAATCGCAGAACGCCGACTCCCTTTCATGCTGAAAACCCGTGTGATCACGGCGATCGTGATGCTGGCGGTGCTGCTGCCGGTGACGCTGTTCGCGCCGCTCACCGCGTTCGGCGCGCTGATCGGCGTCGTGCTCGTGTTTGCCGCGTGGGAATGGGCTCGCCTGCTCAAGCTCGGCGGCGCCGGCCCGGTCGTCTATGCAGTCGTCGCGGCGCTGGCGCTCGCGGCAACGGCGCCGCTCGGCGTCGATGCGGCTTCGTCCCGTCCCCTTTTCATGGCGGCCGGCGTGTTCTGGCTGCTGGTCGGCCCGTTCACGCTGCGGCGCAAGCCCGAACTCGCCGGCGGCGTATGGCGGCCGTTCCTGCTGGCGGCCGGCCTCGTGGTCTTCGCGGCCTGCTGGCATGCGCTCGTCGCGGCGCGCGCGCAGGGCGTGCCGTTCGTGCTGTCGTTGCTTCTGGTCGTCTGGCTCGCCGATATCGGCGCATACTTCGCGGGCAAGGCCTTCGGAAAGCGTAAACTGGCCATCACGATCAGTCCCGGCAAGAGCTGGGAAGGGGCGATCGGTGGCTGGCTCGCCGTGATGGTCGTCGCCGGTGTCGCGATGGCCGCGCATGCGTTCGAGCCGACCCTGTTTTCCGCGTTCGCCGTGCGCTACGGGATGCCCGGCGCATGGGCCGCACTGACGCTGCTGGTCGCGTACAGCGTGATCGGCGACCTGTTCGAGTCGCTGCTGAAGCGGCAGGCGGGCGTGAAGGATTCGAGCGGACTGCTGCCTGGCCATGGCGGCGTGCTCGACCGTGTCGACGCGCTGCTGCCGGTGCTGCCGCTCGCGATGCTGCTGCTTGGTTAAACCATTATTTCTGTTATGCAAAAACGTCTGACATTGCTCGGTTCCACGGGCTCGATCGGAGACAGCACGCTCGACGTGGTCGCGCGCCATCCCGAGCGCTTCTCGGTCTATGCGCTGACCGCACACCGCAACGGCGACAAGCTGGTCGAGCAATGCCTGCGCTTCGCGCCCGAAGTGGCGGTGGTCGGCGATGCCGCGACGGCTGCGCAGGTCGACGCGAAACTGCGTGCGGCGGGCAGCAAGACGACCGTGCTGCACGGGCCGCAGGCGCTCGTCGACGTGTCGAAGAGCGACGGCTGCGACACGGTGGTCGCGGCGATCGTCGGTGCGGCCGGCATGGCGCCGAGCCTCGCGGCGGCACGCGCCGGCAAGCGCATCCTGCTCGCGAACAAGGAAGCGCTGGTGATGTCGGGCGCGATCTTCATGGACGCCGTGCGCGACCATGGCGCGATCCTGCTGCCGGTCGACAGCGAACACAACGCGATCTTCCAGTGCATGCCGCGCGACGCGGCCGAGCACGGCGGGATCTCGAAGATCATCCTGACCGCGTCGGGCGGCCCGTTCCGCACGCGCGAACCGGCCACGCTCGTCGACGTGACGCCGGACGAGGCGTGCAAGCACCCGAACTGGGTGATGGGCCGCAAGATCTCGGTGGATTCCGCGACGATGATGAACAAGGGCCTCGAGGTGATCGAGGCGCACTGGATCTTCGGGCTGCCGGGCGACCGGATCGACGTGCTGATCCATCCGCAGAGCGTGATCCATTCGCTCGTGTCGTATCGCGACGGTTCGGTGCTCGCACAGCTCGGCAACCCCGACATGCGCACGCCGATCGCGCATGCGCTCGCGTTCCCCGAGCGTGTCGACGCAGGCGTCGATCAGCTCGACCTCGCGCAGATCGCCCAGCTGTCGTTCGAGAAGCCCGATTACGCGCGCTTCCCGTGCCTCGCGCTTGCGCTGAAGGCGCTCGAGGAAGGCGGCATCGCGAGCGCCGCATTGAACGCGGCGAACGAAGTGGCGGTCGAAGCGTTTCTCGAGCGCCGCATCGGCTTCATGGCGATTGCGGCGACGGTCGACGCCGTGCTCAACACGCTGCCGAACCGTACGCCCGACGGGCTCGAGGACGTCCTTGCTGCGGATGCCGAGGCTCGCCGCCTCGCCGCCGAGATCATTGCGAAAGCGCCTGCGCCACGCGTGGAGCGTACTGTCTGAATGGGGTGCTCATGAACGTGCTGGTCGAACTGATCGCGTTTGCGGTGGCGATCGGGGTGCTGGTCGTCGTGCATGAGTACGGACACTATCGTGTCGCGCGCTGGTGCGGCGTGAAGGTGCTGCGTTTCTCGATCGGCTTCGGCCAGCCCGTCGCGCGCTGGGTCAGCCGCAGGACGGGCACCGAGTGGACGCTGTCCGCGCTGCCGCTCGGCGGCTACGTGAAGATGCTCGACGAACGCGATCCCGGCCCCGGCATCCCGCCCGAGGAGCTGGGCCAGGCGTTCAACCGGCAGTCGGTCTACAAGCGCATCGCGATTGTCGCGGCCGGGCCCATTGCCAACTTCCTGTTGGCAATCGCGCTGTTTTCCATCGTATTTGCCACCGGCGTGACCGAGCCGGCCGCGATCGTCGCACCGCCGGCCGCCGGTACGGTGGCGGCGCGCGCGGGCTTCGACGGCAGCGAGAAGATCGTGTCGATCCGCAACGCGCAGGGCGGCGAGTCCGAGTCGGTGCGGTCGTGGTCGGACCTGCGCTGGAAGCTGCTGGCGGCTGCGTTCGATCACCGCGAGATCGTGCTCGGCGCACGCGACGGCAATACGACGTTCGATTTCCGCGTTGACCTCCGCAATGTTCCCGAAAGTCAGCTCGACGACGATTTCATGGCCCATCTGGGCTTCGAGGCCGGCGGCGGCACGCTGTCGGTCGCGTCGGTGCAGCCGGGCAGCGCGGCGGAGCAGGCGGGCCTGAAGTCCGGCGACAAGCTGGTCGCGCTCGACGGCAAGGCGATCGGCGGTGCGTCGCGCTTCATCGATTTCGTGAAACACCATGCGGGCAAGCCGCTCGATCTGCAGATCGAGCGCGACGGCGCCGCGCAGACGGTGTCGATCGTGCCGCAGATGCAGCGCGACGACGAATCGGGGCAGCAGGTCGGCCGTATCGGCGCGGCGTTGTCGATGCATGCGCCGTCCGTCGACGTGCGTTACGGGCCGATCGAGAGCCTGCAGCTCGGCGCGCACCGCACGTGGGACATCTCCGTGTATTCGCTGCGGATGTTCGGGCGCATGATCACGGGCAACGCGTCGCTGAAGAACCTGTCCGGCCCGGTGACGATCGCCGACTACGCGGGCAAGAGCGCGCGGCTCGGTCCGTCGGCGTTCCTGTCGTTCCTCGCCCTTGTCAGCATTAGCCTTGGCGTCCTGAACTTGTTGCCGATTCCCGTTTTGGACGGGGGGCATCTGTTATATTATGCGGTTGAAGCCGCGACCGGGAAAGCCGTCTCGGAGCGCTGGCAGCTGATTCTGCAAAGAGCCGGGTTGATCTGCATCGTCGCATTGTCGGCGATCGCGCTGTTCAACGATCTGGCTCGGTTAATCCATTTCTGAAGCGTCAGGCGGCCGCCGCTCGGCAGTCGCCCGATTTGATGCAGCTAAATATTGGGGATGCATGTTGTTCAAACCTCATCGCTTTGTACCTAAGACAGTTGCAGCGGCCGCGCTCGCCGCGCACGGCCTCGCGGCGCATGCAGCGGCACCGTTCGTGGTGCAAGACATCAAGATCGAGGGGCTGCAGCGCGTCGAAGCGGGTTCGGTGTTCGCCTACCTGCCGATCAAGCAGGGCGATACCTTCACGGACGACAAGGCATCCGAAGCAATCCGCGCACTGTACGCGACGGGCTTCTTCAACGACGTACGCATCGCCACGCAGGGCAACGTCGTGATCGTGCAGGTGCAGGAGCGTCCGGCCATCGCGTCGATCGACTTCACCGGCACGAAGGAATTCGACAAGGACAACCTGACGAAGGCGCTGCGCGCAGTCGGCCTGGCAGATGGCCGCTACTACGACAAGGCGCTCGTCGACAAGGCGGAGCAGGAGCTCAAGCGCCAGTACCTCACGCGCGGCTTCTACGCGGCTGAGGTCAAGACCACGATCACGCCGGTCGACGCGAACCGCGTGTCGATCCTGTTCGCGGTGGCCGAAGGCCCGAGCGCGAAGATCCGCCAGATCAACTTCATCGGCAACAAGGCCTTCAGCACCAGCACGCTGCGCGACGAGATGCAGCTGTCGACGCCGAACTGGTTCTCCTGGTACACGAAGAACGACCTGTACTCGAAGGAAAAGCTCACGGGCGACCTCGAAGCCGTGCGCTCGTACTACCTGAACCGCGGTTATCTCGAGTTCAACATCGAGTCGACCCAGGTGTCGATCTCGCCCGACAAGAAGGACATGTACCTGACGGTCACGCTGCACGAAGGCGAGCCGTACACGGTGTCGGGCATCAAGCTGTCGGGCAACCTGCTCGATCGCGAGGCCGAACTCAACAAGCTGATCAAGATCAAGGCGGGCGACCGCTTCTCGGCCGAAAAGCTGCAGCAGACCACCAAGTCGATCGTCGACAAGCTCGGTGAATACGGCTACGCATTCGCGACCGTCAACGCGCAGCCGGACATCGACCAGGCGAACCACAAGGTGAACCTGAACCTCGTCGTCGATCCGAGCCGCCGCGTGTACGTGCGCCGCATCAACGTCGTCGGCAACACGCGTACGCGCGACGAAGTGGTGCGCCGCGAAATGCGCCAGCTCGAAAGCTCGTGGTTCGATTCGAACCGCCTCGCGCTGTCGAAGGATCGCGTGAACCGTCTCGGCTACTTCACCAACGTCGACGTGACCACGGTGCCGGTCGAAGGCACGAACGACCAGGTCGACGTGAACGTGAAGGTCGACGAAAAGCCGACCGGCGCGATCACGCTGGGTGCCGGCTTCTCGTCGACGGACAAGGTCGTGCTGTCGGCCGGCGTGTCGCAGGACAACGTGTTCGGTTCGGGTACCAGCCTGTCGGTGAACGTCAACACCGCGAAGAGCTACCGCACGCTGACCGTCACGCAGGTCGACCCGTACTTCACGGTCGACGGCATCAAGCGGATCACGGACGTCTTCTACCGTACGTACCAGCCGCTCTACTATTCGACGAGCTCGAGCTTCCGGATCATCAGCGCGGGCGGCAACCTGAAGTTCGGCATTCCGTTCTCGGAAGTCGACACCGTCTACTTCGGCGCGGGCTTCGAGCAGAACCGTCTCGACGTCGATTCGAACACGCCGCAGAGCTACCAGGATTACGTGAACCAGTTCGGCCGCGTGTCGAACACGGTGCCGCTGACGGTTGCGTGGTCGCGCGACGCGCGTGACAGCGCGCTGATTCCGAGCCGCGGCTACTTCACGCAGGCGAACATGGAGTACGGTGTGCCGGTCGGCAAGATCCAGTACTACAAGGCCGACCTGCAGGCCCAGTACTACTATTCGTTCTCGCGCGGCTTCATCCTGGGCATGAACCTGCAAGGCGGCTACGGTAACGGTATCGGCAACCCGTACCCGATCTTCAAGAACTACTACGCGGGCGGTATCGGCTCCGTGCGTGGCTACGAGCCGAGCTCGCTGGGCCCGCGCGACACGAAGACGAACGACCCGATCGGCGGTTCGAAGATGCTCGTCGGCAACATCGAGCTGACGTTCCCGCTGCCGGGCACGGGCTACGACCGCACGCTGCGCGTGTTCACGTTCCTCGACGGCGGTAACGTGTGGGGCAACGCGCCGGGCGGCACGAGTACGGGCGCCAACGGCCTGCGTTACGGCTACGGTGTGGGTCTCGCGTGGATCTCGCCGATCGGCCCGCTTAAGCTGAGCCTCGGCTTCCCGCTGCAGAAGCATGAAGGCGACCAGTACCAGAAATTCCAGTTCCAGATCGGGACGGCGTTCTAACCGAACGCATGACAACAGCAACGAGAGGGTAATTTTGCTAACCGGTAAGTTTTCGAAACGAGTGATGTGCGCGCTGACCGTTGCGCTGGCCTTGGGCGCGGCAACGGTGCACGCACAGGACGTCGCCCGCATCGCGGCGGTCAATTCGGATCGGATCCTGCGCGAGTCGGCGCCCGCGAAAGCGGCGCAGACGAAGCTCGAAGCCGAGTTCGCGAAGCGTGACAAGGATCTGCAGGACCTCGGGGCGCGTCTGAAATCGATGTCCGATTCGCTGGACAAGAACGGCGCGTCGCTGTCGGCGGCCGACCGCGCGCAGAAGCAGCGCGATCTCGCCCAGCTCGATACCGACTTCCAGCGCAAGCAGCGCGAGTTCCGCGAAGACCTGAACCAGCGCCGCAACGAGGAACTGGCGGCCGTGCTCGAACGGGCCAACAAGGTCATCAAGCAGATCGCCGAGCAGCAGAATTACGACCTGATCGTGCAGGAAGCCGTGTACGTCAGCCCGCGCATCGACATCACCGACAAGGTGCTCAAGGCGCTCGCGTCCGGCTCGACGAACTGAACGGAGCAGACGACGAATGGCATTGACGCTTGAGGAACTCGTAACGCGGTTCGGCGGCGAGATCGCCGGCGACGCACAGTGCAAGGTGGGCGGGCTCGCACCGCTCGACCAGGCAGGCCCGCAGCAACTCGCGTTCCTCGCGAATCCGAAGTACCTGTCGCAGGTCGAGTCGACCCGCGCCGGCGCGGTGCTGATCGCGCCGAAGGATCTCGAAAAGCTGGGCGCGGCCGCGAGCGGTCGCAATTTCATCGTCACGCCGAATCCGTACGCGTACTTCGCGCGCGTCGCGCAGATGTTCATCGACCTGGCCACGCCGCAGCGTGCCGCGGGCGTGCATCCGAGCGCGACGATCGATCCGGCCGCGCAGGTCGCCGCGAGCGCGGTGATCGGCCCGCACGTGACGGTCGAGGCCGGCGCGGTGATCGAAGACGGCGTGCAGCTGGACGCAAATGTCTTCATCGGCCGCGGCACGACGATCGGCGCGGGTTCGCACCTGTATCCGAACGCGTCGGTGTACCACGGCTGCAAGGTCGGCCCGCGCGCGATCATCCATGCGGGCGCCGTGATCGGCTCCGACGGCTTCGGCTTCGCGCCGGATTTCGTCGGCGACGGCGACGCGCGCACCGGCAGCTGGGTCAAGATCCCGCAGGTCGGCGGCGTAACGATCGGCCCGGACGTCGAGATCGGCGCGAACACGACGATCGATCGCGGTGCGATGGCGGATACCGTCATCGAGGAATGCGTGAAGATCGACAACCAGGTCCAGATCGGCCACAACTGCCGGATCGGCGCCTATACGGTGATCGCCGGCAGCGCGGGTATCGCAGGCAGCACGACGATCGGCCGCCACTGCATGATCGGCGGCGCAGCCGGGATCGCCGGCCACGTGACGCTCGGCGACTATGTCATCATCACCGCGAAGTCGGGCGTATCGAAGTCGCTGCCGAAGGCCGGCATCTATACCAGCGCGTTCCCGGCCGTCGACCACGGCGAATGGAACAAGAGCGCCGCGCTCGTGCGCAACCTCGACAAGCTGCGCGAGCGCATCAAGGCGCTCGAAGCCGCGCTCGCCGCCCAGGGCGGCACGGACGCCTGAGCGCATCATGCGAGATCTCGAACCGGGTACGGCCAGCGCAACCGGCCCGGTTTGCCAGACTGGGCCGCACGGCGGCCCGCTTCAGCCTTTGCATCACCACCGCGCAGCCTCTGCGTGAGACGAACCATCATGAGCACTGAAAAAATCAATCTCGACATCCACAAGATCCTCACGCTGCTGCCGCATCGCTACCCGATTCTGCTCGTCGATCGCGTGCTCGAACTCGAACCGCACAAGGGAATCAAAGCGCTGAAGAACGTGTCGATCAACGAGCCGTACTTCCAGGGGCATTTCCCGAAGCGGCCCGTGATGCCGGGCGTGCTGATCCTCGAGGCGCTCGCGCAGGCCGCGGCGCTGCTGACCTTCTCGGAAGAGCAGCCGAAGGATCCGGAGAACACGCTGTACTACTTCGTCGGGATCGACGGCGCGCGCTTCAAGCGTCCGGTCGAGCCGGGCGACCAACTGATTCTGAACGTGACGTTCGAACGCTACATCCGCGGCATCTGGAAGTTCAAGGCGGTGGCTGAAGTGGACGGCAAGGTGGCGGCGGAAGCCGAGCTGATGTGCACGGTCAAGACGACCGACGTGGCGCCCTGAGCGACGCGGCACGGACAGGCAACGCAACGCGACACATCACATCGAGAGGCAACGGCGCATGACCAGGATTCATCCCACCGCGATTGTCGAACCGGGCGCGCAGATCGACGAATCGGTCGAGATCGGCCCGTACGCGATCGTCGGTCCGCACGTCACGATCGGCGCGCGTACGACGATCGGCTCGCACAGCGTGATCGAAGGCCATACGACGCTCGGCGAGGACAACCGTATCGGCCATTACGCGTCGGTCGGCGGTCGTCCGCAGGACATGAAGTACAAGGACGAGCCGACCAAGCTGGTGATCGGCAACCGCAACACGATCCGCGAATTCACGACGATCCACACGGGCACCGTGCAGGACGTCGGCGTGACGACGCTCGGCGATGACAACTGGATCATGGCCTATGTGCACATCGGTCATGACTGCACCGTCGGCAACCACGTGATCCTGTCGAGCAACGCGCAGATGGCGGGCCACGTCGAGATCGGCGACTGGGCGATCATCGGCGGGATGTCGGGCGTCCACCAGTTCGTGCGCATCGGTGCGCACTCGATGCTGGGCGGCGCGTCGGCGCTCGTGCAGGACATTCCGCCGTTCGTGATCGCGGCGGGCAACAAGGCCGAGCCGCACGGGATCAACGTCGAAGGGCTGCGCCGGCGCGGTTTCTCGCCCGACGCGATCTCGGCGCTGCGCAGCGCGTACCGCCTGCTGTACAAGAACGGCCTGTCGTTCGAGGAAGCGAAGGTGCAGTTGCGCGAGCTGGCGGAGGCGGGCGGCGACGGCGATGCACCGGTGAAGGCGCTCGTCGAGTTCATCGACGCGTCGCAACGCGGCATCATCCGCTAAGCGATGACGCTTCCGACCAATCAGCTCCGGCTCGCGATGGTGGCCGGCGAGCCGTCGGGCGACCTGCTCGCGGCGTCGCTGCTCGGCGGGCTGCACGAGCGGCTGCCCGAATCGACCCAGTACTACGGGATCGGCGGGCAGCGGATGATCGCGCACGGCTTCGACTCGCACTGGCAGATGGACAAGCTGACCGTGCGCGGCTATGTCGAGGCGCTGGGCCAGATTCCCGAGATCCTGCGGATTCGCGGCGAGCTGAAGCGCCAGTTGCTCGCCGAGCGGCCGGACGCGTTCATCGGCGTCGACGCGCCCGACTTCAACTTCAACGTCGAACAGGCCGCGCGCGACGCGGGCATCCCGTCGATCCACTTCGTGTGCCCGTCGATCTGGGCATGGCGCGGCGGCCGGATCAAGAAGATCGCGAAGTCCGTCGATCACATGCTGTGCCTGTTCCCGTTCGAACCGGCGATTCTCGACAAGGCAGGCGTCGCGTCGACCTACGTCGGCCATCCGCTCGCCGACGAGATCCCGCTCGAACCCGATACGCACGGTGCGCGCATCGCGCTCGGTCTGCCGGCCGACGGCCCGGTGATCGCGGTGCTGCCGGGCAGCCGGCGCTCGGAAATCGCGCTGATCGGCCCGACGTTCTTCGCGGCGATGGCGCTGATGCAGCAGCGCGAGCCCGGCGTGCGTTTCGTGATGCCGGCGGCCACGCCCGCGCTGCGCGCGCTGCTGCAGCCGCTCGTCGATGCGCATCCTCAGCTCGCGCTGACGATCACCGACGGCCGATCGCAGGTCGCGATGACGGCTGCCGATGCGATTCTCGTGAAGAGCGGCACGGTCACGCTGGAAGCCGCGCTGCTGAAGAAGCCGATGGTGATCTCGTACAAGGTGCCCTGGCTGACCGGGCAGATCATGCGCCGGCAGGGTTACCTGCCTTACGTCGGCTTGCCGAACATTTTGGCGGGGCGCTTCGTCGTGCCCGAGCTGCTGCAGCATTTCGCGACGCCCGAGGCGCTCGCCGATGCGACGATCACGCAGCTGCGCGACGACGCGAACCGCCGCACGCTGACCGAAGTATTTACCGAAATGCATCTTTCGCTGCGGCAGAACACGGCCGCGAAGGCGGCCGAAGCGGTCGTGCGCGTGCTCGAACAACGCAAGGGGCGCGCATGACCGCAGTACGTGCACCACGCCGCCGCGCGTCGAGCGACGTGCAGGGCGGTTTCGATTTCAGCCGTCCCGACGAAATCGTCTGCGGCGTCGACGAAGCGGGCCGCGGCCCGCTCGCGGGGCCGGTGGTGGCCGCCGCGGTGATCCTCGATCCGGCGCAGCCGATCGACGGGCTCGACGATTCGAAGGCGCTGTCCGCGAAGAAGCGCGACGCGCTGTACGAGCTGATCGTCGCGCGCTCGCTGTCGTATTGTGTCGCATCGGCGAGTGTCGACGAGATCGACACGCTGAACATCCTGCACGCAACGATGCTCGCGATGAAGCGGGCCGTCGAGGGCCTGTCGGTCCTGCCGACGCTCGCGCAGATCGACGGCAACCGCTGCCCGACACTGACGGTGCGCGCCGAGGCGATCGTCAGCGGCGATGCGCTCGTGCCGAGCATCTCGGCCGCGTCGATCCTTGCGAAGGTCACCCGTGACCGCATGCTCGTCGACTTGCACGAACGCTTCCCGGTGTACGGCTTCAACGTGCATGCGGGCTACGGCACCGCGAAACACCTCGCCGCGCTGCGCGAGCACGGCCCGTGCGAAGCGCATCGGCGCTCGTTCGCACCGGTTCGCGCCGCATTTGACCTGATTCGATGAAAAGCATTACTTCCCGCGACAACCCGCTGTACAAGCGCCTGAAGGCGCTCGCGGGCTCGACGTCCCATCAACGCCGCGGCGGCCAGGCACTGCTCGAAGGATTCCATCTCGCGAGCGCGTACCTCGATACGGGCGCGACGCCCGAGCTGTGCGTGGCGACCGAAGGCGCACTCGGCCACGCCGAGGCGCAGGCGATCGTCGCGCGCATCGATGCGCAACGGATCGTCACGCTGCCCGACGCGCTGTTCGGGCAATTGTCGAGCGTCGTCAACGGCGTCGGCTTCCTGCTGCTCGTCGACCGGCCGGCACAGCCGCTGCCCGAGCGCGTGACGCAGTCGTCGGTCGTGCTCGACGGCGTGCAGGACGCCGGCAACGTCGGCTCGATCCTGCGCAGTGCGGCGGCCGCCGGTGTGCGCCACGTGTTCTGTGCGCCGGGTACCGCGTACGCATGGTCGTCGAAGGTGCTGCGCTCGGGCATGGGCGCGCATTTCCTGCTGTCGATCCACGAGGACGTCGACGCCGGTGCGCTCGCCGAACGCCTCGATGTACCGGTTGCGCTGACCGATTCGCACGGCGCGCAGGCGGTCTATGACTGCGACCTGTCGGGGCCTGTTGCATGGGTGTTCGGCAACGAGGGTGCCGGTGTATCGGCGTTCTGGCGCGACGCGGCAACGCATCGTGTGACGATCCCGCAGCCGGGTGGAATGGAATCGCTGAACGTGGCGGCTGCGGCAGCGGTCTGCCTGTTCGAGCAGGTACGTCAGCAGCGGCGTGCGTGACGCCACGCGCGGGCTTGCTCCGCACCATTTAAAAAGGCCGCGTTCGACGCGGCCTTTTTTGTTTCCGGCGGCGGCCGGGCGGCCGCAGGCACTCGGTTTCAGTACGACTGCCGGTCGAGGCGGATTTCCTGCAGGATCGTCGTCGCGATTTCCTCGATCGACTTGTGCGTCGACGACAGCCACTTGATCCCCTCGCGGCGCATCATCGCTTCGGCCTCGTTGATCTCGTAGCGGCAGTTTTCGGGCGCCGCGTACTTGCTGCCCGGCCGGCGCTCGTTGCGGATCTCCGACAGGCGCTGCGGGTCGATCGACAGCCCGAACAGCTTCTCGCTGTACGCGGCGAGCGCCGACGGCAGCTTGCCGCGCTCGAAATCTTCCGGAATCAGCGGATAGTTGGCTGCCTTCACGCCGTACTGCATCGCGAGATACAGGCTCGTCGGCGTCTTGCCGCTGCGCGATACGCCGACGAGGATCACGTCGGCTTCCGACAGGTTGCGGTTCGACTGGCCGTCGTCGTGTGCGAGCGAGAAGTTGATCGCCTCGATCCGGGTCTTGTATTCCTCGGTGTCCGCGTTCTGGTGGCCGCGGCCCATCGCGTGGCTCGACTTGAGCTCCAGTTCCTGCTCGAGCGGTTCGACGAAGCGCTGGAACATGTCGAGCACGAGTGCGTTCGAGCGCTTGACGATGTCGTTCGACTCGCTGTCGACGAGCGTCGTGAACACGATTGCGCGGCGGCCGTCGTGCACGGCGGCCTCGTTGATCTTCTCGACGGTCGCGTAGGCCTTGTCGAGCGAGTCGACGAACGGCACGCGCACGAGACGGAATTTCTGGTCGAACTGGGAGAGGATCGAATGCGCGAAGGTTTCGGCAGTGATCCCGGTGCCGTCGGAGACGATGAATACGGTAGGCAGCATGAATCTGGACGTCGAACGTGAAGGGCGGTTGCGCGGGGCGGCTGGAGGTTCGCCTCCAGACGCAGTGACAAGGTCGCGCCACATCCGGCAGCCGGCACGGTAGAATAGCGGCAACCTGTTGGATAAGCAATTGCGGGGGCAGGGCGCGAACGGCGCCCCAGGCTTCGCCGCCCGATTCCAAAATTCCCGGCAAGTTTGGCGATTTGTCTGCAAATATCGCCCTTCTGCCGGGATTTTTGCAAATCGGGTCGGAAGATTATCCGTCGCTGCGATTGTTTCTCCAACAGGTTGCGCAAGACGCGCCGCGCCTTTTTGCAAGCGCCCGCGTCCAAGCCCACTTGCGCAATCGAGCATTTTTTTCACACTTAGGGGCTTGTATGACTAACGCAGCAAACGTCGCAAAGGACCAGGCGTATGTAATTCCGTTCGAGCAGTTGCGGATGACCGATGTGGAGATCGTCGGCGGCAAGAATGCGTCGCTTGGCGAAATGATCAGCCAGCTTTCCGAAGCAGGCGTTCGCGTACCCACCGGTTTCGCCACGACCGCGCTCGCGTTCCGCGATTTCCTCACGCACAACGACCTTACCGACCGCATCGCCAAACGTCTCGAGTCGCTCGACATCGACGACGTGAAGGCGCTCGCCGAAGCCGGTGCCGAAATCCGCAAGTGGATCGTCGATGCGCCGATGCAGGCACGTCTCGAGCAGGAAATCCGCGAGCAGTTCGAAATCCTGAAGAACAGCTCGCCGGGCGAGCTGTCGTTCGCCGTGCGTTCGTCCGCGACCGCGGAAGACCTGCCCGACGCATCGTTCGCCGGCCAGCAGGAGTCGTACCTGAACGTCGTCGGCATCGAAGACGTGCTCGACCGCATGAAGCACGTGTTCGCGTCGCTGTACAACGACCGCGCGATCTCGTACCGCGTGCACAAGGGCTTCACGCACGCTGAAGTCGCCCTGTCGGCCGGCGTGCAGCGCATGGTCCGCTCGGACGTCGGCGCGGCCGGCGTGATGTTCACGATCGACACCGAATCGGGCTTCAAGGACGCCGTGTTCATCACGTCGAGCTACGGCCTGGGCGAAACCGTCGTGCAGGGCGCAGTGAACCCGGACGAGTTCTATGTGTTCAAGACGACGCTCGCACAGGACAAGTACCCGATCATCCGCCGCTCGATCGGCTCGAAGCTGATCAAGATGGAATTCACGCAGCCGGGCGAGCCGGGCCGCGTGAAGACGGTCGACGTGCCGCACGAGCAGCGCAACCGCTACTCGATCACCGACGAAGACGTGATCGAGCTGGCGAAGTACGCGGTCATCATCGAGAAGCACTACCAGCGTCCGATGGACATCGAGTGGGGCAAGGACGGCCGCGACGGCAAGATCTTCATCCTGCAGGCACGTCCGGAAACCGTGAAGAGCCAGGCGACCGGCAAGGCCGAGCAGCGCTTCAAGCTGAAGGGCCAGTCGCAGGTGCTGGCGACGGGCCGTGCGATCGGCCAGAAGATCGGTGCGGGCCCCGTGCGCGTGATCCAGGATCCGTCGGAAATGGAACGCGTACAGCCGGGCGACGTGCTGGTGGCCGACATGACCGACCCGAACTGGGAGCCGGTGATGAAGCGTGCAGCCGCGATCGTCACGAACCGTGGCGGCCGGACCTGCCACGCGGCGATCATCGCGCGTGAGCTCGGCGTGCCGGCAGTCGTCGGCTGCGGCGATGCGACCGACATCCTGAAGGACGGCGCGCTCGTTACCGTGTCGTGCGCGGAAGGCGACGAAGGCAAGATCTACGACGGCCTGCTCGAGACGGAAGTCACGGAAGTGCAGCGCGGCGAACTGCCGGAAATCCCGGTCAAGATCATGATGAACGTCGGCAACCCGCAGCTCGCGTTCGACTTCTCGCAACTGCCGAACGGCGGCGTGGGTCTCGCGCGTCTCGAGTTCATCATCAACAACAACATCGGCGTTCACCCGAAGGCGATCCTCGAGTACCCGAACATCGACCAGGACCTGAAGAAGGCCGTCGAGAGCGTCGCGCGCGGTCACGCATCGCCGCGTCAGTTCTACGTCGACAAGCTGACGGAAGGTGTCGCGACGATCGCGGCGGCGTTCTATCCGAAGCCCGTGATCGTGCGTCTGTCCGACTTCAAGTCGAACGAGTACAAGAAGCTGATCGGCGGCTCGCGTTACGAGCCGGACGAGGAAAACCCGATGCTGGGCTTCCGCGGCGCGTCGCGTTACATCGCTGAAGACTTCGCGCAGGCGTTCGAGATGGAGTGCCGTGCACTGAAGCGCGTGCGCGACGAGATGGGCCTGACCAACGTCGAGATCATGGTGCCGTTCGTGCGTACCGTGAAGCAGGCGGAGCGCGTCGTCGGCCTGCTCGAGAAGTTCGGCCTGAAGCGCGGCGAAAACGGCCTGCGCCTCGTGATGATGTGCGAAGTCCCGACCAACGCGATTCTCGCCGAAGAGTTCCTGGAGCACTTCGACGGTTTCTCGATCGGCTCGAACGACCTCACGCAGCTCACGCTGGGCCTCGACCGCGACTCGGGCATGGAACTGCTGGCAGTCGACTTCGACGAACGCGACCCGGCCGTCAAGTTCCTGCTGAAGCGCGCGATCGACACCTGCCGCCGGATGGGCAAGTACGTCGGTATCTGCGGCCAGGGCCCGTCCGATCACCCGGACTTCGCGCAATGGCTGACCGACGAAGGCATCGTGTCGATTTCGCTGAACCCCGACACGATCATCGAGACGTGGCAGGCGCTGGCCAACCGGAAGTAACGGTCGGTAACTTGCCCTCGGCGAAGGAGCGGCACCGCCGCTCTTTCAATGAAGGCAAAATGCAAGGTTCATGCTATAAACACCCCGGTAGACACCGGGGTGTTTTTGTTTGTGGGTACGAACCGGGCCGCCCCACGCGTGTCGATCGCTCGCTCGGGGGCCGCGAATATATCGATCCGGAACAGCGCTTCAACGCGTATTCTGGTTGCATGCGACGCAGGTGAGCGCGGGGGATGTTTTTCTGGAGACCACAATGATGTCGGGGCATCTGTTCTGGTGGGGCGCGGTGGGCGTGCTGGTCGTGGCCGAGTTGCTGACGGGCACGTTCTACCTGCTGATGATCGCGCTCGGCTTTCTCGCAGGCGGGCTGCTGCAACTGGCCGGTTTCGCGCCGCACGTGCAGTTCGGCGCGGCGGCCCTGGTCGCGATCGTTGCGATGATCGTGCTGCGCCGTTCGGGGTTCGGCCGCAAGCAGAAGCGCGATACGTCCACGAATCCCGACGTCAATCTCGATATCGGCTCGACCGTCACGGTCGACGCGTGGCGTGACGGCCGCGCACGCGTGCAGTATCGCGGCGCCGACTGGGACGTCGAACTCGCGAACGGCGAGCGCGACGATGCGCACGTGTACCAGGTAAGCGCCGTGCGCGGCAATTGCCTCGTGGTCGTGGCGAAACCTGCGGGCTGATCGTCCGCTGATACAACAAGGAGGGAATACTTCATGGATTCGCTGATCATCTGGGTTGTCCTGCTCGTCATTGCGATCGTGATCGTGTCGAAGACGGTGAAGATCGTGCCGCAGCAGCATGCGTGGGTGCTCGAACGCTTCGGGCGCTATCACGCGACGCTGTCGCCCGGTCTCAATATCGTGCTGCCGTTCGTCGATCGCATCGCGTACCGGCACATGCTGAAGGAAATTCCGCTCGACGTGCCGAGCCAGGTCTGTATCACGCGCGACAACACGCAGCTGCAGGTCGACGGCGTGCTGTACTTCCAGGTGACCGATCCGATGAAGGCGTCGTACGGGTCGAGCAACTTCGTGCTCGCGATCACGCAGCTCGCACAAACGACATTGCGTTCGGTAGTCGGCAAGCTCGAACTCGACAAGACGTTCGAGGAGCGCGACTTCATCAACCACAACATCGTGTCGGCGCTCGATCAGGCCGCGGCGAACTGGGGCGTGAAGGTGTTGCGCTACGAGATCAAGGACCTGACGCCGCCGAAGGAAATCCTGCACGCAATGCAGGCACAGATCACCGCCGAGCGCGAAAAGCGCGCGCTGATCGCCGCCTCCGAAGGCCGCAAGCAGGAGCAGATCAACCTCGCGTCCGGCGCGCGCGAAGCGGCGATCCAGAAATCCGAAGGCGAGCGGCAGGCCGCGATCAACCAGGCGCAGGGCGAGGCCGCCGCGATTCTGGCGGTGGCTGAAGCGAACGCGCAGGCGATCCAAAAGATTGCGAACGCGATGCAATCGCAGGGCGGGATGGACGCGGTGAACCTGAAGGTGGCCGAGCAGTATGTCAGCGCGTTCTCGAATCTCGCAAAGCAGGGCAACACGCTGATCGTGCCGTCGAACCTCTCGGATCTCGGCACCGCGATCTCGTCGGCGCTGACGATCGTCAAGAGCGCGGGGGCGGCTTCGGGCGGGAAGGCCTGAGCCCGGATTTGCGCGGTGCGCTGGTGGCCGCCGCGTGCGATCGGCGTGCGGCGAATCGTCGCGCAGTCGGGGCGCGGATGACGCCCGTGCGGCGCCGCCGGCGGACCCTTTCTTCAGCCGAAACGGGCGGCGCGGCGAGCCGAGTATCGCCCTTGTAGCCGGCGCGCCCGATTCATCTCGCACAAAGCGACACGGCCCGCATCGAGCGGGCCGTGTCGTTTGCAATGCGTGTTGCGTGCGTCAGGTGCCGGCGCGCATGATGCGTGCCTTTTCGCGTTCCCAGTCTCGCTTCTTCTCGGTTTCGCGCTTGTCGTGCAGCTTCTTACCCTTCGCGAGCGCGATGTCGCACTTCACGCGACCGCCCTTATAGTGGAAGTTCAGCGGCACGAGCGTGTAGCCGCGCTGCTCGACCTTGCCGATCAGTTTCTTGATTTCGTCGCGGTGCAGCAGCAGCTTGCGCGTGCGAACCGGGTCGGGCGTGATGTGGGTCGAAGCCTCGGGCAGCGGGCTGATATGGGTGCCGATCAGGAAGATCTCGGCGTGCTTGATCACGACGTAACCTTCCCTGATCTGGCCGCGCCCGGCGCGCAGCGCCTTGACTTCCCAGCCCTCGAGCACGAGCCCCGCCTCGTAGCGTTCCTCGATGTGATAATCGAAGTGCGCTTTCCTGTTGTCGATGATGCTCATGAAAGGATCGAGCCAACTCGTTTAAAATCACGATTTTAGCAAAGCGGGGCGGGAATCGCCCGGCTTGCGTTCTCACCTTAAGCGATGCCGCGCGATTTATGGCAGATGTCCAGAAAACCGTATTGATCCGTCATTCGGCGGAACAGATGTTCGACCTCGTCACCGACGTGGCCGACTACCCCAATTTCCTGCCCTGGTGCGGCGGCGTCGAGATTCGCCGTCAGGACGAGAGCGGGATGGAAGCGCGCATCGACATCAACTTCAAGGGCATCAAGCAGCATTTCGCGACGCGCAACACGCAGCAGCGCCCGACGCGGATCGACATGGAGTTCACGGACGGCCCGTTCAAGAAGTTCACGGGCTCGTGGCGCTTCACGGCACTGCGTGCCGATGCGTGCAAGATCGAATTCGCGCTGCACTACGAGTTCTCGAGCATCCTGCTCGAGAAGATCATCGGGCCCGTGTTCAGCCACATCGCGAACACGTTCGTCGATTCGTTCGTGAAGCGCGCCGACCAGCGCTACGGGAAGGGGTGACGCGATGCTGTCGATCGAAGTCTGCTACGCGCTGCCGGATCGCCAGACGCTGATTCCGCTGTCGCTGCCCGACGGGGCGACCGTTCGCTCGGCGATCGATGCGAGCGGCGTGCTCGCGCTGCACCCGGAAATCGATCTCGCAACCGCGAAGACGGGCGTGTACGGCAAGCTTGCGCCGCTCGACGCGCCGCTCGCCGATCACGACCGCGTCGAGATCTACCGCCCGTTGATCGTCGATCCGAAGCTTGCGCGCCAGCGGCGCGTCGACAAGTCGCGCCGCGACGGCTCCATCGAGGGCCGCAAGTGGATGCACAAGGACGCGCGCTGACGCGGTCCGATCCGCGCTTTTCGCCTCGATTCGTCTGACCAAACGCCGCGGCGCTCAGTGGGCCGCGGCGTTCGCGTTTGCGGGCGTGCCTCCCGACGTATCGCCGTTGGCTGGCGTGTTGCCGTGCTGGCGCACCGAGCCGTAGACGCCCGCGAGCAGCAGCACCAGCGCGGCGATCTCGAGCGCATGCGGCATCCGCCGGTCGTACACGAACGCGTAGAGCATCGCGAACACGGTTTCGAACACGATCAGCTGGCCCGACAGCGTGAGCGGCAGCCGCTTCGACGCGGCATTCCACAGCCCGTTGCCCAGCCACGACGCGCCGATCGCGAGCACGAGGTTCAGCAGCCAGAACAATTGCCAGCGCGACGCCGGGACGGCTGCCTGCACCGTGCCGGCCGGCAGCGCGAGGATCGCGAGCCAGCAGAGCCCGCCGATCAGGCCCGTCACGACACCCCACAGCACCGACCACTCGTTGCCGCCGAAATGATGATGGCGCTGCAGGTAGCGTGCGTTCGCGACCGCGTACCAGGTCCAGCTCGCGAGCGCGCCGGCCGCGCAGGCAATGCCGGCGAGCTTCTGGCCGAGCGTCGTCGCATGCGCGGCCTCAGACGTGAACAGGTCGATGTTGATGCAGACGATGCCCGCGATCACCAGCGCGAGCGGGGCAGCGAGCCGCCGCAGCGGTACTGCGCCGTGGTCGCCGAGGCCCGCGAGCGTGACCGTGACGGGCAGCACGCCGACGATCAGCGAGCTCGGTGCGATGCCGATCAGGTGCACGGCGCCGGACAGCAGCATGTAGTACGCGACGTTGCCGACGATGGCGAGCCTGACCAGCGCGACAAGATCCTCGCGGGTCAGCCGGGCCAGCAGCGAGCGGGCGGCCGGCAGTGCGGCCGCGAGCGACACGAGGCCGTACATCGCGTAGCGGCCGGCGCTCAGCAGCAGCGGCGAGAAATCGGTCAGCAGCCGCGGAACGAGAAACACCATGCCCCACAGGGCACCTGCCAGGACACCATAGACCACACCGCGCTGCATCGACCGCTCCGAACACATGACTGACGAGCGCGCATCTTAGCGACGCGGTCGCGGCGTCGTCTTGTTCATTCCTGCACTCGGCGCACGGCGGGGCGCAGGTGTGCTGCGCCCGGGATCGAACGCAGCAGGCTGCGGATCATTCGTCAGTCGAATCGGCCATTGCGCCTGCGCTGTTGCCCGGTGCCCGCGCCCGTGCGGGCCGACGCACGGTGCGCAGCGTGCCGCTGTTGCCGCCGCCGCAGTAGAAGCGGTCGTGGCCGTCCGATTCGAGCCCCGATACGCCGACGCCGGCCGGCATGTCGATCTGCTCGAGCACCCGGCCCGTGCGCGGATCGATGTGCCGCAGGTCGGCCTGGTCGGCTTCCCAGGTGCCGTGCCACAGCTCGTCGTCGACCCACGTCACGCCGGTGACGAAGCGGTTCGACTCGATCGTGCGCAGCACGGCGCCCGATTGCGGATCCACCTGGTGAATCTTGCGTTCGCGGTACTGGCCGACCCACAGCGTGCCTTCGGCCCATGCCAGCCCCGAATCGCCGCCGCCGCCGGGGGCGGGAATCGTTGCGAGTACGCGGCCCGATTCGGGATCGATCTTCTCGATGCGGTCCTCGACGATCTGGTACAGGTGGTGGCCGTCGAACGCCGTGCCCGCATGCGCGGCGACGTCGATCGAGCGGACGGTCGTGCCGCGTTCCGGGTCGAGCGCATTCAGCTTGTCACCGGACGCGTACCACACGTACTGCCCGTCGTACGTGACGCCGTGTACGCCGTCGACGCCCGGAAACGGGCCGTATTCGCGAAGGATGTCTGCACTTGAGCGTTTCATGTTCGTCCCCTCGTCCTTTGGTGAAGTCATCCTAATCGCCCGGCAGCGGGGCAGGGAGTAACAAGGTCGTCGCGAAACCGGGCAGCGGCGGGGTCATCCAGCGGCGCGCGCGACCGCGGCCGAGCGCCTGGACCTTGTCCGTTTCGGCGAGCGCGTCGAGCGCACGCTGCACGGTGCGCTGGCTCGCGCCAAGGGCCAGCGCCAGCGCCGAGCTCGACCATGCCTCGCCATCGGCGAGGAGCGCAAGTACGGCCGCGTGTCGATCGTCGACCGGGCGCGCGAGGACGACGGTCTCGCGTACGCCGAGCGGTTCGAGCGCAAAGCCGCGCGGCGTGGCGATGACGTTCGCGAGCGGTCGCAGCACCGCGCGCAGCCGGCCGATCTCGACGCGCAGGCGCGCGCGATGCGATTCGTCCGCGTGCTTCGCGCGGAATGCGGCCGCGACGAGCGCGTTGCGCGACACGTCGGCCGGCCACGCCTCGCCAAGCGCGCGGGCGAGCACGAACAGCACGGGCCGCCGCGCGAGCGACACGGTCGTGCGCGCGTCGCGCACCGTGTGGCGGCAAGCGTCGACGACGAGCGCGTTCGATGCGAACAGCGTCTCGACTTCGTCGAGCGGCACGAGCCGCGAGGTGCCCCGCGCGATGAGGCGCGCGGCCGGTGCGTCGAGCACGCGAGCGGCGGTGTCGACCTCGGCCGTCAGTGCCGCAATGCCGGCGTCACGGGCCGCTGCGCGCGCACGCGCGAGCGCTGCGCGGGCCGCGTGCGTGCGGATGCGGCGCATTGCGATGCCGGCCGCGATCAGCTCATGGGCGGCGCGCGACGCGGCCGGCAGCGGTGCGGGATCGAGATTGGCGAGCATCCGTTCGGCATCGTCGAGCTGACCGATCAGCAGCAGCCGGCGCACGCCGAGATAGCGCGCATGCGCGGCGTTCGCGCGGTCGCCGTGCGCGTCGAGCGTCGCGCAGGCGGTATCGAGCGCGCGCGTCGGCCAGCGCAGGTCGCGCGATGCGAGCGCGATCTCCGCTTCCGTGACGACGCAGCGCGCACGCGCCACGGCCTCCCTGGCGCCGAACGCACGGGCGGCACCGCGCACGAGGGCGCGCGCGCGTTCGAAATCGCCGAGCTGTGCCATCGCGATCCCGCGCAGCGCGAGCGCCGGCGCATCGTCGCGCAGCGCGACGCGGTTCAGCGCGCCGAGCGCGTCACCGGCCGCGAGCGCGCGCGCGGCCGCCGTGATCAGCGAATCCATCCGAATCCCGACACACTTGTCACTCCCTCCGGTCCGATGCCCGCCACTAATCTAGCACCACGCACACGGCACCGGACGCCGTGCCCGGATACCCAACGGAAGGAGGAACCCGCCATGACGACTCATCTCACCGGAACGCGCGACGAATGGCTGGCCGAGCGCCGCGCGCTGCTCGACGCGGAAAAGGCGCTGACGCGGCAAAGCGACGAACTCGCGCGGCGGCGCCAGGCACTGCCCTGGGTGCGCGTCGACAAGACCTACCGGTTCGACACCGAAGACGGGCAGGCAACGCTCGACGACCTGTTTCGCGGCCGTTCGCAACTGCTCGTCTATCACTTCATGTTCGGCCCCGATTACAAGGCCGGCTGCCCGTCGTGCTCGGCGCTCGCCGACGGTTTCGACGGCTTCGCCGTGCACCTGGCGAACCACGATGTGACGCTCGCCGCCGTGTCGCGCGCGCCGCTCGCGAAACTGCTCGCTTACCGGCAGCGGATGGGGTGGAGCTTCCCGTGGGCGTCGTCGGTCGGCAGCGATTTCAACTTCGACTTCAATGTGTCGTTCACCGAAACGCAGCAGCGCGCGGGCGACGTCGAATACAACTACGCGCGGGCGGGCCACGCGATGGACATGGATCCGCCTCCGGCACCCGTCGTGCAGTTCGCGGCGACGTGCGGCACCGACGCGGTCACGTATTCGCTCGACCGGCCGGGGATGAGCGCGTTCGTGCGGGAGGACGGCGCGGTTTATCACACGTACTCGACCTATGCGCGGGGGCTCGACGGGCTGTGGGGGATGTACCAGTGGCTCGATCGCGCGCCGCGCGGGCGCAACGAGACCGGCCCGTGGTGGCACCGTCATGACGAGTACGCACGCGGCTGAGCGCGCCGGCGACGGATGGGGGCGGGCGATGACACGGCCGGATGCTGGCGATAGGGGCCCCGATCCGCGGGTATTCGGCGTGGCGGTCGTGGCCGCGTTCGCGCTCGCTGCGATCGCGACCCTCGCGCAGCACGCGTCGATGGCCGCGATGGGCGGCGAACCGATGCCCGGTGGCTGGATGACGTCGGCGGCATGGCAGCGGCCGTGTGGATGGGGCGCCGGCCGCACGTTCGCGGCATTCGCCGGGATGTGGGGCGCGATGACGGCGACGATGATGCTGCCCGTCCTCGCGCCGGTGCTCTGGCGATACCGCCAGAGCATCGGTCCGCAGGCGGCGGCGCGTTCGGCCTCGCTTGTCGTCGTCGCGGGTGCCGGGTATTTCGCGGTGTGGATGGTGCTCGGGGCGCTCGTGTTTCCGGCCGGCGCCGCACTGATGAGCGCCGCAGCACGGCTGCCGGCGCTCGCCCATGCGATGCCGCTCGTGGCCGGCACGGTCGTATTGGCTGCAGGCGTCCTGCAATTCTCCGGATGGAAGGCGCGCCGGCTGGCGTGCTGCCGGCACGCGGCGACCTGTGTGCACGCGCCGCGCGTGCGTGCCGGTACGGCATGGCGGTACGGCGTGCGAGCCGCCATGCGATGCGGGGCGTGTTGCGGGAACCTGATGGCGGTCGCGCTGGCGGCCGGCATGATGGATCTGCGCGTGATGGCGGTCGTGACGGTGGCGATCGCCGCCGAGCGCCTTGTGCCGGCTGGCGGGCGGGTTGCACGGATCGTCGGCTGCGTCGCGATCGGCGGCGGCATGGCGATGATCGCGCGCGCGGCCGGGCTGCTATAACACAGGGTAGGCGAGCCGATTCGCCACGTTGCCGGGCCTTGCTTCACCGTGGTCACCACCGTCGCGCGACCCGTTCGCAACAGGCGGATCGACCGCTTGGCCACCGGCTGCGCGAATGGCTCGATGCGGCGGTGAAACGAAAGGCGATCGAAAACGAACCGAACGGCGATCCGAACGATTCGGCCCCCGAACGGCCGAAACCGGCTAAGCCGTTGTTCGTGTTGTGAAAATTCGCGGCGCTTCGCGTATAATTCGCTTTTGCGCCCATAGGATTTGCCATGCGTCTGATCCAAAAAGCACTCACTTTCGATGACGTGCTCCTCGTTCCCGCCTTCTCCGACGTTCTCCCGCGCGACACCAGCCTCAAGACCAAGCTGACCCGCAACATCTCCCTGAACATGCCGCTCGTGTCCGCCGCGATGGACACGGTCACCGAAGGTCGCCTTGCGATCGCGATGGCGCAGCAGGGTGGCGTCGGTATCGTCCACAAGAACCTGACGCCGGCCGAACAGGCCCGCGAGGTCGCGAAGGTCAAGCGTTTCGAATCGGGCGTCGTCCGCGATCCGATCACGGTGCCGCCGCAAATGAAGGTGCGCGACGTGATCGCGCTGTCGCGCCAGCATGGCATCTCGGGCTTCCCGGTCGTCGAAGGCCCGCAGCTCGTCGGCATCGTCACGAACCGCGACCTGCGTTTCGAAACCCGCCTCGATGAGCCGGTCAAGTCGATCATGACGCCGCGCGAGCGCCTCGTCACGGTCAAGGAAGGCACCCCGCTCGCCGAAGCGAAGGCGCTGATGCACAGCCACCGCCTCGAGCGCGTGCTGGTCGTCAACGACGCGTTCGAACTGCGCGGCCTGATGACCGTCAAGGACATCACGAAGCAGACCGAGCACCCGGACGCGTGCAAGGACGAACACGGCAAGCTGCGCGCAGGTGCGGCGGTCGGTGTCGGTCCCGACAACGAAGAGCGCGTCGAGCTGCTGGTGCAGGCCGGCGTCGACGTGATCGTCGTCGATACCGCGCACGGCCACAGCAAGGGCGTGCTCGAGCGCGTTCGCTGGGTCAAGCAGAACTTCCCGCACGTCGAAGTGATCGGCGGCAACATCGCGACGGCTGCCGCCGCGAAGGCGCTCGTCGAATACGGCGCGGATGCCGTCAAGGTCGGTATCGGCCCGGGCTCGATCTGCACGACGCGGATCGTTGCCGGTGTCGGCGTGCCGCAGATCAGCGCGATCGCGAACGTCGCGGAAGCGCTGAAGGGCACGGGCGTGCCGTGCATCGCCGACGGCGGCGTGCGCTTCTCGGGCGACGTGTCGAAGGCCCTCGCGGCCGGCGCGAACGCGGTGATGATGGGCAGCATGTTCGCGGGCACCGAAGAGGCGCCGGGCGACGTGTTCCTGTACCAGGGCCGCCAGTACAAGTCGTATCGCGGCATGGGTTCCGTCGGTGCGATGAAGGACGGCGCGGCAGACCGCTACTTCCAGGACAACTCGGCGAACATCGACAAGCTCGTGCCGGAAGGCATCGAAGGCCGTGTCGCGTACAAGGGCTCGGTCAACGCGATCCTGTTCCAGCTGGTCGGTGGCGTGCGCGCGAGCATGGGCTACTGCGGCTGCAAGACGATCGACGAGCTGCACGACAAGGCCGAATTCGTCCAGATCACCGCGGCGGGCATGCGCGAGTCGCACGTGCACGACGTGCAGATCACGAAGGAAGCGCCGAACTACCACGTGGACTGATCGCCGATGAAACCGCTACTGCGAGCTGTGCTGATCATCGATGCCGTACTGCTGCTGGCGTTCGGCGTGCTGTTCGTGCTGACGCCCTGGCAGTCGCTCTTCAACGCGCTGCAGCTTGCGAACGTCCAGCCGGCGATGCTCGGCCAGGCGTTCGGCATCGCGTTGCTCGGGCTCGCGTGGCTCGCGTTTCATGCAGCGTTCAACGGGGATCTCACGGCGCCGGTCGCGCGATCGGTCGGCCATGTGGTCTGGCTGACCGGCGCGCTGACGATCGTCTGGTCGATCGGCACCGGCAGCGGTCCCGCGCTCGCGGCCGCCGGCAGGGTGCTGTCGGCCGTGGCCGGCGTCGCGCTGATCGTGCTCGGCCTCGGCGGCGTGCGGCTCGCATCGGCGGTACGCCGTCGCGAAAAAGCGCAGGCGCTCGAGGCGCGCGCGCCGGCGCAGCGTCCGTCCGAGCCGGCGATGGCGCCCGCGTCGTCGTCCGCACCGCAGCGTGTCGAACCCGTCGTCAGCCGTCCCGCAGCGCCCGCTGCATCGTCGTCACCGGCCGCATCCGGCCAATCGTCGTCTGGCACCGTCGCACTCGACGAGCGCCCGCCGATGCAGGATTGACCGGTCATGCGTCGAGCGTGCTGCCTTCCGCCCGACGCCGTTGTCCATGCTATTGACGCAGCGCATGATGCAAATGATGCGCTGCTTTTCTTATTCTCTTCATCCCGTCCGCAGCCATGCACGACAAAATCCTGATTCTCGACTTCGGTTCGCAAGTCACCCAACTGATTGCGCGACGCGTGCGCGAAGCGCACGTCTACTGCGAAATCCATCCGAACGATGTGTCCGACGACTTCGTCCGCGAGTTCGCGCCGAAGGCGGTGATCCTGTCGGGCAGCCACGCGAGCACGTACGAAGACCATCAGCTGCGCGCGCCGCAGGCTGTGTGGGATCTCGGCGTGCCGGTGCTCGGCATCTGCTACGGCATGCAGACGATGGCCGTGCAGCTCGGCGGCAAGGTCGAGTGGAGCGACCACCGCGAATTCGGTTACGCGGAAATGCGTGCGCACGGCCATACGCGCCTGCTCGACGGCATCGAGGATTTCAAGACGGACGAAGGCCACGGGATGCTGAAGGTCTGGATGAGCCACGGCGACAAGGTCGCTGAGCTGCCGCCGGGTTTCGCGCTGATGGCGTCGACGCCGAGCTGCCCGATCGCCGGCATGGCCGACGAGGCGCGCGGCTACTACGCGGTGCAGTTCCACCCGGAAGTCACGCACACGGTGAAGGGCCGCCAGATCATCGAACGCTTCGTGCTGCAGATCGCCGGCGCGAAGCCCGACTGGATCATGAAAAACCACATCGAGGAAGCCGTCGCGAAGATCCGCGAGCAGGTCGGTGACGAGGAAGTGATTCTCGGCCTGTCGGGTGGTGTCGATTCGAGCGTTGCCGCTGCGCTGATCCATCGCGCGATCGGCGACCAGCTCACCTGCGTGTTCGTCGACCACGGCCTGCTGCGCCTGAACGAAGGCAAGATGGTGCTCGACATGTTCGAGGGCCGCCTGCATGCGAAGGTCGTGCACGTCGACGCATCCGAGCAGTTCCTTGGCCACCTGGCCGGCGTGACCGATCCGGAAGCGAAGCGCAAGATCATCGGCCGCGAGTTCGTCGAGGTGTTCCAGGCCGAGGCGCAGAAGCTGTCGAAGGCGAAGTGGCTCGCGCAGGGCACGATCTACCCGGACGTGGTCGAATCGGGCGGCACCAAGACGAAGAAGGCGACGACGATCAAGAGCCACCACAACGTCGGCGGCCTGCCGGAAACGCTCGGCCTGAAGCTGCTCGAGCCGCTGCGCGACCTGTTCAAGGACGAAGTGCGCGAGCTGGGCGTCGCGCTCGGCCTGCCGCCGGAGATGGTGTACCGCCATCCGTTCCCGGGCCCGGGCCTCGGCGTGCGGATTCTCGGCGAAGTGAAGCGCGAGTTCGCGGACCTGCTGCGCCGTGCGGACGCGATCTTCATCGAGGAACTGCGCAACACGACCGCGACCGCGCAAGATGCGGCTGCCGGCCTGTGCGGCGAAGCCGATGTCGGCAAGAGCTGGTACGACCTGACGAGCCAGGCATTCGCGGTGTTCCTGCCGGTCAAGTCGGTGGGCGTGATGGGCGATGGCCGCACGTACGACTACGTGACGTCGCTGCGCGCAGTGCAGACGACCGATTTCATGACCGCACACTGGGCGCACCTGCCGTACGCGCTGCTCGGCCGCGCGTCGAACCGGATCATCAACGAGGTGCGCGGGATCAACCGTGTCGTTTATGACATCTCGGGGAAGCCGCCGGCGACGATCGAGTGGGAATAAGTATTGGTTACTGAACCGGCGTTCGCAAGCGGACGGCCGATTCAGTTTGCATGCTGCCCGGGCTCAGGCCCGGACAAGAAACGGCTTGGCGATTGCCAAGCCGTTTTACGTTAACGCGCTGCGTGCGTGCATGCATCACGCGTGCGAACCCACGAGCGACCGCAGGTACATCGGCACTTTCGCCTTCGCCGTTGCCTGGACGCGCGTCATGAGCGCGTGATCGATGCGACCCAGCCCGTAAGTCCGCGCAATGTCCTGCTGCAGCCGGCACCACAGGTGACCGGCCATCTCGGCATCGACCATCGCCCGGTGCGCACGGCCCGATTTGGGCAACCGCAGCATATCCACCAGGCTCGACAGGCGGTGACTCTGGGCATCCGGGTAGATACGTCTCGCCACGAGCATCGTGCACGCAAACGCATGCTCGGCCGACATGCCGAGTAGCCCGAGTTCCGACTGCCAGAACCGTTTGTCGAAACCGGCGTTGTGGGCGACGACCGCATGCTTGCCGACGAACGCCGCGGCTTCCTTCATGACTTCCGACGCCGGCGGAGCCGTTGCAATCATCTCGTTCGTGATGCCGGTCAGCGCGACGACATCCGACGGTATCCGTCTGCCTGCATTCATCAGACTCTGGAAACGATCGACGACTTGTCCGTCCCGGAGCAGGATGACGGCGATTTCGGTCGCACGGTCGCCCATATTCGGCGAAAGTCCGGTTGTTTCGAAGTCCAGTACCGCAACGGTTTGCATGGTCGAATCCTGTTGCTTCACGCGGTGTCGTTTGAGTGGCCGAGAGGTTAGCATCTCCAGGCCCGCGACAGGCTCGTTCTGCCCGAGAAACGACCATCCTTGCGGCGAACGCCGACCCGATCGATGACCAGGGCCGCCCGCGAGTTCGTCCCGATTCACCATTGGCTCGGCAGGACGCGCGACGATGCAACAGGGTGGCGGCCGCCGACTATCCGCAGCACATTGATCCGCACGTCATGCCGCCAGCCCGTTTTCGTCTTCAACCACCCGAATCGCGCCCATGGGTTGTCCCGCACCTTGCCTGATGCTGAACTCGATCAGATCTTCGTAAATCTCCCGTTGCCCGGCAGGCAGCACCGGCAGCAGCGTCTCGCGGCGCTTGCCCGCATCGAACATCGATTCGACCAGCCATCCCGTCAGATAGACCGACGCCAGGCACCCGCCCGCGGTCGCGACGTTGCGATGGCACACCAGCGGCTGGTTCGGCACGTCCAGCCCGAGTGCCTGCAAACCCTTCCGCGCGTCGGGATGCGTCGTGGCGCGGCGCTCCGGCAGCAGCCCGAGCCGCTCGAGAATGAAGGCCCCGCCGCAGATCGACCCGACAAACTGGCGCTCGGGATCGAGATCGAACGACGGCAGGAAATCGGGATGAGCGAGCGCGGCCGGTACGCCTTCCTTGCCGCTCGAAAAGAGGACCGCGTCCGCGTGATTGGCGTCGGCAAGCGGGCCGTGCGTCGGGATGGCCAGGCCATGTGCGGAATGCAGCACCGGCTGCGCACCCAGAATCCGGACGCGCCAGTCGCGGCTGTTGCGGCCGAGAATGTCCCACATCAGGAACAGGTCGACGTCAGTGAAGCGGTCGAATGCGACGAGAGCGATGTCTTTCAAGGTGGACTCCATGCGTAGTGGCGTGCTGCCGGAAGCGGCGACGGCCGTGATAGAGTTCGCAGCCTATCTGTCCATGCCGCACCATACACAGCCTGTATGGCGATGACGATGAGCACACTGACGCGAAACGACTGGATTGCCGCGGGCTTCGACGCCCTCGACGGGGAAGGGTATGCGGGCATTTCGGCCGAGAGCCTCGCGCGCCGGCTGAACGTGACCCGCGGATCGTTCTATCACCACTTCCGCAATCGCGAGGACTTCGTCACGACCTTGCTGACCGCGTGGGAGGACGACTACACCGCGCGGATGCTTGCTTATGCGGCGGGCGGCCGCGGTGCCGGCGACACGTTGGCGCGCTACCTGCGCATTGCCGCCGAGAAGCGGTCCGGGCGTGAAATCGCGATCCGCGCATGGGCGCTGCACGATCCGCTGGTCGCGGAATTCCAGCAGCGCGTCGACGCGGCGCGGCTCGCGTTTGCGATCGAGACGTCGCGCCGGCTGGTGCGCACGTCGGGCGAGGCCGAGATCGTCGGGCAGGCCGTGCACTTGTGCTTGATCGGCGGACAGCAGGCCGGGCTGCGGCGCGACGCCGACCGGTTCAACGGTTTCATGCAGCGCGCGGTTGCAATGGTCGAACGCGTGCTGCCGATGCGTCGTGCATGACGCGTCATGTGGCCGCGTGCTGCATACGTGGAGCGGACTCGATATCAGGTCGCCGCGTTCGCGTGCCCGGTGCGCATGACGTGGCGGGTGGCGCGATATCCCGCACCGGCTACGGTTATGCGTGCTGCGGCGAGGACGGCAGTGTCGCGCGATAGCGCAGGTGGATCAGCGGATAGGCGCGCCCTTGTCCATCGAGCGCTGATCGCCCGATGCGCTCGAAGCCGAGCCGTTCATAGAATCCCGCGGCCGATTCGTTCTGCTCATTGACGTCGGTCGACAGGTCGGGATGACGCTTGAGTGCATCTTCGACGAGCAGGCGCCCGACACCCGCGCCATGGTGAGCGGGATCGACGAACAGTGCTTCCATGTGACTGCCGTCGAGCAGCATGAAGCCGATCGCGCGGTCGGCATCGTCGACGGCGAGATCGAGCGGGGCACCGGGCAGGAACGCGATGACTTCGGATTCGAGCGTGCGGCGGTCGTCGTCGCTCAGGAAGTGATGCGTGGCGTCGACCGCATCGCGCCAGATATCCAGCACGCGTGCGCCGTCGGTCGGGGTGGACTTGCGAATGCTGATCATGGTTTGGCCCATTTTTGATTTGTCATTTGAAGTTCGGCGGGTAGCCGGCACCGTCATGGCCCCAATCGGGCTGCTCGCAAGGGGTTGCCGATTCAGGTATTGGCCGGACGCTGCGCGTCGCCAAGCGCCGCCGCGCGCTCGATCGCGCGTCGCGCGACGTCGCGAACGCCAGCGCTCATCGGCAAATCATCGCGGTCGAGCTCGGCGAGATCGAACCAGCGCGCATCGAGCGCATCGTCGCCGGCAGCAGGCGTGCCGCGCAACCATCGGCACAGCACCGCGACCATGACGAAGTGCTGGCGCACGTCGCCGCCGGCATCGTAATCGAACGCATCCAGCGCGGTAAAGGCGTCGAGCGCCTCGACGTCGACGGTCGTCTCTTCGGCGATCTCGCGCACGACCGCGTTCGCAATCGATTCTCCCGCTTCGATCTTGCCGCCGGGAAAGCCCCAGCAGCCCGCGTCCGGCGGATTGGCGCGGCGTACCAGCAGCACATCACGCCCCCGCAGGACGATGCCGATCACGGCGGGAACCGGGCGGACGGAAGCGGTGACGCCGATCGGGGAGCGGGATGAATCGGACATGAGTTTCTACGCGCGGAAGCGTTCGAGTGGGTGGGGCGGCCGGCGACGATTCATCGTGCGTCGTCGGTGCGCTGCTCGATCGCGCGGATCACGGCGACCATGTCGTCCGCGCCATGTCCGGCCCGCTCGGTTTCGCCGTACAGCGTATGGCAGATGTCGAGCAGCGGCGACGCGATGCCGATGCCGCGCGCGGAATCGGCGACGAGGCGCGCATTCTTCAGCACGTCGGTGATCGCGGCCTGCACCGAGAAATCCGCCGCGACGAGCTTGCCGAGCTTCACGCGCGACACGTCGCTCGCCATCGGCCCCGCATTCAGCACGTCGGCGAAGCGGGCGAGATCGATGCCGTGACGTTGCGCGAAATGCGTGGCTTCGGTCAGGCCGGTGACCATCGTGATCAGGAACAGGTTCACGGCGAGCTTCATCGTCAGCGCCGACGGTACGTCGCCGCACACGAAGCTGTCGCGGCACAGTGGCTTCACGAGCGCGCGGACGGCGTCGACGTCGTCCGGCGTGCCGGCGAGCATCACGACGAGTTGACCGGCTTCGGCCGGCTTGCGCGACCCCGACACGGGCGCTTCGACGTAACGGCCCGACGCGGCAGCGATTTCATCGGTCAGCGCGCGCGAGTATTCGGGCGGATGCGTGCCCATGTTCACGATCGTATGCCCGGCGACGCGGCGGCTGAAATCGGTCGTGCCGCGTCCGAGGACGGCGTCGGTCGCCGCGTCGTTCGCGAGCATCAGGATCACGGTGCGGCAAGCCGCGAACACGTCGTCTGCATGCTCGGCCACGCGCGCGCCGGCGTCGCGCAGCGCGTCGTCGCTGCCGTGCGACCGGCTCCACACGACGAGCGGCGTGCCGGCCCGCGCAAGATTGAGCGCCATCGGCGTACCCATCACGCCAAGGCCGATGAATCCGACTGCGGTGTGCATGTTCTGGCTCCCACGGTGGGTGGAGACGATCGTGGGCGTCAGTATCGCAGCGTTTCCGCACGCCTGCCATGTCGTCCGCGCACTCGCGGAAGCCAAGTCACGGCCGCGCCGTCATCTCCGCCAGATACGGCCAAGGATAGATGCCGCGCGCATGGCCGTCGTCGAACACTGCACGGATGCCGTAGCCGGCGGATTCGACGTTGTTCAGCATCACATCGGGCCCCGCATCGACACGACCGCCGTCGCGCCGGATCCTTCGGCATTCCGCACACGGACAATCGCCGCGCAGCCGTGCATAGCCGATGCGTTGCGTGTGACCGTCCGGCCAGTGGAGCGTCAGCGTGCGCGCCGGATGGTCGAGTGCGATTTCGGTCGGAGAGATCATCACGGCGCCTCGTCGATTTGCCGGATCGCGATCCGCACGGCCTTGCGTACTTCCGGATCGTGATCCTCCAGTGCGTGGGTCAGCGCGGGCAACGTCGCGCGGTTGCGCAATTCACCGAGCGCAAGTGCAGCTTCCTTGCGCAGGTTGCTGATCGCATGCGACAGCAGCACGACGACGGCCGGCGCCGCGGCCGCATCGCGCAGTTGCCCGAGCGCACGCGCGGCACGCAATCGCACTTGCCAGTAGTCATCGTCGAGCGCGGCGACGAGCGGTTCGCGCGCGGCCGCGACGCGCAGCTTGCCGAGTGTCGTGGCCGCTTCCTCGCGTACCTGCCATTCGCGGTCGCGCAGCGCAGCGAACAGCGCGTGGATGACAGCCGCATCATCGGGTGCGGCGAATCCGATCGCGCCGACCGCGACGCGTCGCACGTCCGCGGCGGCATCGATCGTCGCGATGCCTGCGAGCGGCTGCAGCGCACGCGGATCCTTGAGCCAGCCGAGCACCGCCACGGCTTCGGCGCGCACGGCGGCGTGTTCGGCCTCGAGCGCGTGCAGCGCGGGCGCGAACGCGTCGGGGTCGCGCAACTCGCGCAATCCGCGCAGCACGGCATGGCGCACGAACGGCTCGGGCCGGTCGGCCCATCGACGCAGCACGACGCCCGACGCTGCGTCCTTCAGTTCGGACAGGCTTTGCGCGGCGGCGGCGCGCACGTTGTCGTCCGGATCGAGCAATGCACCGCACAGCGCGTCGACGACGTCGGGCTGTTCCCACGCGCCGAGCACGCGGGCGGCTTCGGCGCGCACGTCGGCCGACGGATCGTCGCGCAGCGCGGCGACGAACGCGGGCACGAACCCGGCGTCCTCGAGATCGGCGAGTTCGAACAGTGCGACGCGGCGCACGGAGGCATCGGGCGCGGCGAGGCGGGCGACGAGTGCAGCTTCGTCGGGGACGTGTGCACGGGGCAACGCGGCAGCGGAGGAGGAGTCGGTCATGGGCGACGAAAATCAGCGTTGAGGGACACGGTCAGCGCAACAAGTAAGGGATGTCGACCTTGACCGCGCCGGTCGGGCAGTCGCGCTCGCACGGCATGCAGTACCAGCATTCGTCGAACTGCATATAGGCCTTGCCCTTGGTGACGTCGATCGCGAGCAGGTCGAGCGGGCACACGTCGACGCAGACGGTGCAGCCCTTGTCGGCGATGCACAGGGCCTCGTCGATCGTCACGGGTGCGCTGCTGCGCTGGAAGATGTCGTGCGGGGTATGGGGCATGGCAGGTTCCTCAAAGGGCAGCCGCGAGCGCGGCCGGTTCGCGGATGCGCAGATTCGTGTAGGCGCCGCGATCGTCGTCGGCAAGCGGCACGACGTACGGTTCGACCGGCCGCTTCTCGCTGCGCATCGCACCGTCGGCGTCCTTGCGCAGCCAGGTGTGGCAGAACCATTCGGCGTCGTTGCGATGCGGAAAGTCGACGCGGTGGTGGTACAGCCCCCAGCGGCTCTCGGTGCGGAACAGCGACGCGCGCGCGGCCATTTCCGCGCAGTCGCGGATCGCGCGCACCTCGGCGGCGCGCATCAGTTCGTGCGGATGGTTCGCTTTTATCTGTTCGATATCCTCAGTAACGGCGTCAAAGCGTTGCAGCCCGATTTCCATCTTGCGCGTCACCTTCGGCGGTTGCAGATAGTCGTTCACCATGCGGCGCAGCTTGTATTCGACCTGCGCCGGCGCCAGGCCGCGCTCGCGCAGCAGCGGGGCAAGCACGCGCGTGCGTTCGGCGGCGACCTGTTCGTCGTCCACCGGCGCATGCTCGCGGCCGGCCACGTAGTCGGCCGCGTTCTGCCCGGCAAACCAGCCGTACGTGAACGCGCCGAGCATGTAGTTGTGCGGGACGGCCGCCATGTCGCCGGCCGCGTAGAGCCCGGGCACGGTCGTCTCCGCGCGTGCGTCGACGTACACGCCGGACGCGCTGTGGCCGCTGCAGAAACCGATCTCGGAGATGTGCATCTCGACCATCTGGCTGCGGTAATCGGTGCCGCGCCCCGCATGGAAGCGGCCGCGGCTCGGCCGCTCGTTCGTATGCAGGATCTGCTCGATGGTCTGGATCGTTTCTTCCGCGAGATGGTCGAGCTTCAGGAACACGGGGCCGTTGCCGCTTTGCAGTTCCTGGTAGAACTCCCACATCATCTGGCCGCTCCAGTAGTCGCATTCGATGAAGCGCTCGCCCTTGCCGTTCGCGGTGAAACCGCCGAGCGGGCCCGTCACGTATGCGCATGCGGGGCCGTTGTAGTCCTTGATCAGCGGATTGATCTGGAAGCATTCGAGATTCGCGAGCGCGGCACCGGCGTGATAGGCCATTGCATAGCCGTCGCCCGCGTTGGTCGGGTTCTCGTAGGTGCCCATCAGGTAGCCCGAGGCCGGCAGGCCCAGGCGGCCGGCGGCGCCGCAGCAGAGAATCACGGCCTTCGCGCGGATCACGTGGAACTCGGCGGTGCGGCAGTCGAAGCCGAGCACGCCGCTCGCGCGGCCCTGCGCGTCGGTCAGCACGCGCGTCGCGACGATCCGGTTCGTGATCGCGATGCGCGCGCGCTTCAACTGCCGGTACAACACCTTCTTGATGTCGTGTCCTTCCGGCATCGGCAGCACGTACGAGCCCATGTGATGAACCTTCTTCACCGCATAGTCGCCGGTGCCGTCCTTCTCGAACTTCACGCCCCAGCGGTCGAGCTGCTCGATCGTCGCGAAGCTGTGCGTCGCATACGCATACACGGCTTCCTGGTCGACGATCCCGTCGTTGGCGATCGTGATCTCGCGCGTGTACTGCTCGGGCGTTGCATGGCCGGGAATCACTGCATTGTTCAGGCCGTCCATCCCCATCGAGATCGCGCCGCTGCGCTTCACGTTGGCTTTCTCGAGCAGCAGCACGCGCAGCGACGGGTCGCGCTCCTTCGCCTTGATCGCCGCCATCGGGCCGGCCGTGCCGCCGCCGACCACGACGATGTCGTATTCGAGCACATGGGTAGTCATCGTTGTTTCCTTGCAGGTTTGCGCGGTTTCTGCCGATCGACGCGCAGCCGGTACTGGAAGGCGTCGCCGCGGAAGTAGAGGTATTCGTAGTCGATCGGTGCGCCCGACGCATCATGCGTGAGGCGCTCGATGCGCAGCACGGGGCTGCTTTCCTCGACCTGCAGCGCATCGACGATCTCGTCGTCGGCAAGGATCGCGTCGATCGACACGTCCGCATGGCCGAGCGGGATGTCGCAGTCGTTTTCCAGGACGAGGAAGATGTCGCGGGTCGCGAGATCGGCGCCCGCGAGGCGCTTGCCGAGTGCTTCGGGCACCCACGTCTGTTCGAGCGACACGGGCTCGCGGTTCAGCAGTCGCACGCGGTGGATTTCGACGAGCGGCGCGCCTTCGGGCACGTTCAGCTTCGTCGCGAGATGGCGGTCGGCCTTGACGGTGCGGACACTGCGCACCTGGTTGACGATCTCGTAGCCCATCGACGACATCGCCTCGGCGAAGCCCTGCAGCGATGTCACGTTCTGGAACGCCTTCGGCTTCGACACGAAGGTGCCCTTGCCGTGCAGCTTGAACAGCAGTCCTTCCTTCTGCAGGTCGCCGAGCGCCTGGCGCACCGTGATGCGGCTGACGTCGAACGTCGCGCAGAGCTCGTGTTCGGAAGGCATCCGGCTGTGCGGCGCATAGGTGCCGTCGAGAATGCGCGCGCGCAGCGTGTCCTTGATCTGCACGTAGAGCGGGGCCGCCGATAGCGGCACGACGTTGGGGGAGGTCATCGGTCAACTTGTTATGACAAGATCACTCGAGTGTAGTCAGCGCGATCGCGCGCCCAAACCAACTATTTCTGATTTCGACTTTCCGATTCCGGAAAAGCGCTGCGGCAGGGGACGGACCAACCGGACGATCCGGCATGCGGTGTCGGCCCGATCCGCCCGTTGCAGGCGGATCGGATCGGCGGACAATCAAAAAATTCGCCGGCGCGTGTGCCGCGCATGTCGATTTCCCGATGCGTCGCCCGTCGTATCCATGTCGACCGGCCATTGCGCCACGCAGGTGGCGCCCGGTTCCCGAGGACCGCCGTAACGAACAGGAGGCACCCCATGCCGGACTCCCGATACCGCTGGGTCATCGTCGCCGCGGGCGGCCTGATGGGCTGCATCGCGGTTGGCGCGATGTTTTCGCTGCCGGTGTTCCTGCGCGCGATCGCACGCGACACGGGCTGGTCGATGACCGGCATCTCCGGCGCGATGACGCTCGGCTTCATCGCGATGGCCTTCGCGAGCATGGGGTGGGGCAGCCTGTCGGACCGCATCGGCACGCGCCCGGTCGTCATCACGGGCGCCGTCCTGCTGTCGGCAAGCCTGGCGCTGGCGAGCCGCGCGCCGTCGCTGCTTGCGTTCCAGCTGACTTTCGGCCTCGCCGTCGGCGGCGCGACGGCCGCGATATTCGCGCCGATGATGGCGTGCGTGACCGGCTGGTTCGACACGCACCGCAGCCTGGCGGTGTCGCTCGTGTCGGCCGGGATGGGGATGGCGCCGATGACGATGGCCCCGCTGGCCGCGTGGCTCGTGTCGGTGCGCGACTGGCGCACGTCGATGCTGCTGATTGCGGTGCTGGCGGCCGTCGTGATGATTCCGGTGTCGCTGCTGGTGCGCCGGGCGCCCGCACTCGACGGCGCCCATGCGGCCCCTGCGCAAGCCGGCGAGCCTGCGGCGATGTCGGTCGCGGATGCGCTGCGCTCGCCGCAGTTCATCGTGCTGCTGCTGACCAACTTCTTTTGCTGCGCGACGCACTCGGGCCCGATCTTCCATACGGTCAGCTACGCGGTGACGTGCGGGATCCCGCTGATCGTCGCGGTGTCGATCTACAGCGTCGAAGGGCTCGCCGGCATGGGCGGCCGGATCGCGTTCGGGATCCTGGGCGACCGCATCGGCGCGAAGCGCATGCTGGTGGCCGGGCTGCTCGCGCAGGCGCTCGGCGCGCTCGGCTACTACTTCGTGCGCACGCTGGACGGGTTCTACGCGGTCGCGATCGTGTTCGGCTTCATCTATGCGGGCGTGATGCCGCTGTATTCGGTGCTTGCGCGCGAGAACTTTCCGCTGCGGATGATGGGCACCGTGATCGGCGGCTGTGCGATGGCCGGGAGCCTCGGGATGGCCGCAGGCCCCGTGGCGGGCGGCCTGATCGTCGATACGTTCGGCAGCTACGGCTGGCTGTATCTCGGCTCGTTTGCGATCGGTCTCGGCGCGTTCCTGATCGCGATGATGTTCCGCCCGTTCGCGAGCGCGCGGCAGGAAACTGCGGCTACCTGAACCGGGAGAAATGGAGGCGGGGTCGTGTCCGTTTTTCCGGGACGACGTGGCCCGGCCGGCGTCGTCGCAAATAAAAACAGGGCCCGACACCGGTCGCATTTGCCGGTGTCCGGATGGCTCGCGGCCCGCTGCGGCGCAGCAGAGCGGGAAATGAGGCCGATCGGCGCGCATGCGTCGCGATTCGGCCCCTAAAAAACGCAATATCGAGCATATATTCGAAGGGCCTGTCATACCCGCGTCACCCTGCTAGAATTCGGCCTGCCGCATTGTTCCGATTGACTGATGAGATTGCTTGACGCCCTGGTCGAACAACGTATCGCCGCCGCCGCCGCGCGGGGCGAGTTCGACGAATTGCCGGGTACCGGCGCGCCGCAGGCGCTGGATGACGACCTGCTCGTACCCGAGGAGGTGCGGGTGGCCAACCGTATCCTGAAGAATGCGGGCTTCGTGCCGCCGGCCGTCGAGCAATTGCGCGCGCTGCGCAATCTGCATGACGAAGTGCAGGCGGTCAGCGACCGTGCCGCACGGTGCCGGCTGCAGGCGAAGATCCTCGCACTCGACATGGCGCTCGAATCGCTGCGCGGCGGCCCGATGGTGATGCCGCGCGACTACTGCCGGCGCATCGCGGAGCGCCTGTGCGAGCGCGGGCTCGACGAAGCGGCCGTCGAAGCGGGGCCGATGTGACGTCCGACGCGCTGCACGACGCAGCCCGGTCGGCGGCCGAACCTGCTGCCGAATCTCCCGTTCCCGAAGCCGCGCCCGTATCGGCGCGCGACCTGCATTTCATGCGTCTCGCACAGGCTGCCGCCGAAGAGGCGCGCGCGGCCGGCGAAGTGCCGGTCGGCGCGGTGCTCGTGCGCGGCGACGAAGTGATCGCACGCGGCTTCAACCATCCGATCGGCGGGCACGACCCGTCGGCCCATGCGGAAATGGCCGCGCTGCGCATGGCCGCGCAGCATCTGCAGAACTACCGGATGCCCGGCTGCGAACTGTACGTGACGCTCGAGCCGTGCCTGATGTGCGCGGGCGCGATCATGCATGCGCGCATCGCGCGGGTCGTCTACGGCGCCGCCGATCCGAAGACGGGCGCGTGCGGCAGCGTGATCGACGCGTTCGCGAATCCGCAGTTGAACCACCATACCGAAGTGACCGGCGGCGTGCTCGCCGACGAGTGCGGTGCCGCGCTGAAGTCGTTCTTCGCCGAGCGCCGTCGCGCGCTGCGCGAAGCACGGCTCGCCCGTGACGCCGAATCCGGCGCGTCATAGGCGCGCCGCCGCACCCGCCGCCCGGCGCGAGCGGGGCGCACACGGTTCCGAGAACCGGAGACGGTTCGGACCCTCTAAGCAGGTTTGACGACCCGACACCTTTCTTCGCCATGTCCTTCCAGCCCGCCGCGTCCTACACCATCCGCCTGCTTGCGCCGTCCGGCTATCCGCACGACCCGGACGCGATCAATCGCGCGCTCGAACGCCTCAGCACCGCGCAGCACCGCATCGAGAACATCGAAGCGACGCAACGGCGCTTCCAGCGGTTCGGCGGCACCGACGGCGAGCGGGCAGGCGACCTGAACCGTCTTGCCGATCCCGAGCGGCCGCTGCCGGACATCGCGCTCGCGGTACGCGGCGGCTACGGCGCCGCACGCATCCTGCACGGGCTCGACTATCGCGGGCTCGAGCGCAGGCTGCGCGACCAGCCGGTCGCGCTCGTCGGCCACAGCGATTTCACGGCGCTCCAGCTCGCGCTGTACGCGAAGGCGCGCATCAAGACGTTCGGCGGCCCGATGCTGTCCGCCGATTTCGGCGCGGAAACGCCGAGCGACTTCACGATGCAGCACTTCTGGCAGACGCTGACGCAGCCGAGCACGACGATCATCGCGGAAGCGCCGCAGGTGCAGACCGTGAACGTGACGGGCACGCTGTGGGGCGGCAACCTCGCGATCCTCACGTCGCTCGTCGGCACGCCGTACATGCCCGACATCGAAGGCGGCATCCTGTTCATCGAGGACGTCAACGAGCAGCCGTTCCGGATCGAACGGATGATCTATCAACTGCACCTGTCGGGGCTGCTCGCACGTCAGCAGGCGCTCGTGCTCGGCCAGTTCACCGGCGCGCGGCCGTTCGAGTACGACAACGGCTACGACATGCAGGCGATGATCGACCAGGTGCGTGAGGTGGTCGGGATCCCGGTCGTCACGGGGCTCCAGTTCGGCCACGTGCCCGACCTGCTGACGCTGCCGTTCGGCGCGCAGGCGCAACTGGTCGCGAATGCGCACGGTTTCCGGCTCACGCTGTCGGACTATCCGCACCTCGGTTGAGGGGCGCGCAGTCGATCGAAAGGCGGGTTTCCCGCCTTTTTCTTTATGTAAGTGTGCAACTAACGGTCAAGAATTTTCGTCGACATCAGCCAGGTCCGTGCCGGCTCTTGCACCAGTTTTGTCAACAAAATGGCCGGAAGGGTATACGACGAGAAGCGCCTCTGTCGTACGTCAAGGCCTTGTCGCGCATGGATTCCGTGCATCGTGCACCGAGCGAGGTCGCATCGATGCACGCCGATTGTGCGCAATGCCGGAAAAGAATTGTTGACAATCTTTATGTCCGCCCTAGGATGAGGATCATCACACGATGCCGATCATGAACGAGCCCGAATCCCACCCGTCCGGTGCAGCCAGTCCCGAAGCGATCGCCGAGCGGATCCGCACGGCAATCCTCGAGCATCGGCTCGCGCCCGGTGCGAAGCTGACGGAGGCGCAGCTTTGCGACGTGTTCGGCGTGAAGCGCGGGGCGATCCGCCAGGCGCTCGCGCAGCTCGCGACCGACAAGCTGGTGGACCTCGAGCCGAACCGCGGCGCGTTCGTCGCGAGCCCGACGCTGCAGGACGTGCACGAGGTGTTCGAGATGCGCCGGATCATCGAGCTCGCCGTGGTCGAGCGGCTGGCGACCGGGCCGGGCGCGAAGCGGCTGAAGGGAGTCGCCGCGCTGATCGAAAAGGAGCGCAAGGCGTTCGAGCGGCACGACTTCGCCGCCTGGATCCGCCTGTCGGGCGAATTCCATACGACGCTTGCCACGCTGATGGGCAATGCGACGCTCAGCGCGTGCCTCGAAGGGCTGGTCGCACGCTCGACGCTGATGTCGGCGCTGTACGAATCGCACGGCCGCAGCCCGTGCTCGTGCGACGACCACGACGAGATCCTCGGAGCGCTGGAGGCGGGCGATCCGAAGCGGGCGGTGACGCTGATGGCGCACCACCTGCAGCATGTCGAACTGAAGATGCTGGACCGGCCCGCACAAGGGCAGGTCGATTTGCGCGAAGTGTTCGGCGGCGCCTGAGCGGCGACGCGAACCCGGCCACGCGCCACAAGAACGAGCGAAATGCAGGCCCGCGGTGTTTGCCGCGGGCTGCTGGTCCGACTCCGGGCGACGATCCGGAGCGATATCGATGACGGTGGAGCGGCCAAACGGCCGCGTCAAGGAGAAGTCATGGCTCAGTTCAGTGTGGCGCACGACAGCGCCTATCCGGCGGAAGAAGGCGGCGAGGGCGGCGACCCGCCACTGCCGAATGGTTACAGCGAACGTCTGTACAACGAAGATTTGGCACCCCTGAAGAATCAGACATGGGGTTCATACAATATCTTCGCATTCTGGATGTCGGACGTGCACAGCGTCGGCGGCTACGTGTTCGCCGGCAGCCTGTTCGCGCTCGGGCTGACGAGCTGGCAGGTGCTGATCGCGCTGATCGTCGGGATCGGCTTCGTGAACCTGCTGTGCAACCTGATCGCGCGCCCGAGCCAGCAGGTCGGCGTGCCGTATCCGGTCGCGTGCCGCGCGACGTTCGGCGTGCTCGGCGCGAACGTGCCGGCCGTGATTCGCGGGCTGATCGCGATCGCGTGGTACGGCATCCAGACCTATCTCGCATCGAGCGCGCTCGTGATCGTCGTGCTGAAATTCTTCCCGCAATGGCTGCCTTACGCGGACGTGCATCGCTACGGCTTCCTCGGGCTGTCGGCGGTCGGCTGGGCCGGCTTCATGCTGCTGTGGGTGCTCCAGGCATTGGTGTTCTGGAACGGAATGGAGACGATCAAGAAGTTCATCGACTTCGCGGGCCCGGCCGTCTACGTCGTGATGTTCATCCTCGCCGGCTACATGGTGTGGCGTGCGGGCTGGCGCAACATCGGCATCAACCTCGGTGGTGTGAAGTACCACGGTGCGGAAGTGATTCCGGTGATGATCACGGCCGTGTCGCTCGTCGTGTCGTACTTCTCCGGGCCGATGCTGAATTTCGGCGATTTCTCGCGCTATTGCCGCTCGTTCGGTGAAGTGAAGCGCGGCAATTTCTGGGGGCTGCCGGTCAACTTCCTCGCGTTCTCGCTCGTCACGGTGATCACGACGGCCGCGACGCTGCCGGTGTTCGGCGAACTCATCACCGATCCCGTCGAGACGGTCGGCCGCATCGACCATCCGACCGCGGTGATCCTCGGCGCGCTGACGTTCACGATCGCGACGATCGGCATCAACATCGTCGCGAACTTCGTGTCGCCCGCGTTCGACTTCTCGAACGTCGCGCCGCGCCTGATCAGCTGGCGCGCGGGCGGGATGCTCGCGGCCGTCGCGTCGATCTTCATCACGCCGTGGAACCTGTTCAACAACCCGGCCGTGATCCACTACACGCTCGACGTGCTCGGCGCGTTCATCGGCCCGCTGTACGGCGTGCTGATCGCCGACTTCTACCTCGTCAAGCGCGGCCGGCTCGTGCGCGACGACCTGTACACGATGTCGGAAAGCGGCACGTACTGGTACACGGGCGGCGTGAACCGCCGCGCGCTCGCAGCGCTCCTGCCGGCCGCGGTGATCGCGATCGTCTGCGTGATGGTGCCGGGCTGGCAGGGCGTCGCGAACTTCTCGTGGTTCATCGGCGCGGGGCTCGGCTTCGTGTTCTACCGGCTGCTCGTGAGCGCGAAGGCCTGAGGAGCGTGCGATGAAGATCCGACTGATCAATCCGAATACGACCCAGCGGATGACCGATGCGATGGGCCGCTGCGCGCGCGAGGTCGCGGCCGCCGGCACGGAGATCGTGGCGGTGAGCCCGCCGATGGGGCCGCCGTCGATCGAAGGGTATTACGACGAGGCGCTGGCGACGCCGGGGCTGCTCGCCGAGATCGCGCAGGGCGAGCGCGACGGCTGCGACGCGTACGTGATCGCATGCTTCGGCGATCCGGGCCTCTATGCGGCACGCGAGCTCGCGCGCGGGCCGGTGATCGGCATCGCCGAGGCCGCGATGCATGCGGCGAGCGTGCTCGCGCCGGGCTTCTCGGTCGTGACGACGCTCGCGCGCACCTGCGGGATGGCGTGGCATCTCGCGGAGCGCTACGGGATGAAGCGGTTCTGCCGCAATGTGCGCGCAACCGACGTCGCGGTGCTCGAGCTTGACCGGCCGGGCTCGGCCGCGCGCCGGATCATCGTCGACGAATGCCGGCGCGCGCTCGACGAGGACGGTGCCGACGCGATCGTGCTCGGTTGCGCGGGGATGGCCGAGTTTGCGCACGAGATCGAGCAGCAGATCGGCGCACCGGTGGTCGAGGGCGTCACGGCGGCCGTCAAGTGGGCCGAGGCGCTCGTCGCGCTGCGCCTCGCGACCGCGAAGCGCGGCGACTACGCGCGGCCGCTGCCGAAGCGCTACGACGGCGCGTTCGCCCGCTTCAGCCCGCCGGACGGGGATGACGCGGGACCGGTCCCGAATTTGCCGCAACCGCACATACACACCGTCTGACACGCACTATCTGCGCCGCTGTATGGGCGCGTATGGGCGTTTTCGCTACACTGGGCCGTCATCGCATCGGCTTGCGCAGCCGGCCTCCGGCACCCGCGCAGTCGATGCGAACCCATTATTTCAGCGAGCTTTCGCCGCACTTCGAACCATGTCACTCGATCCCAACTATCCTCGCGACCTGATCGGCTACGGCCGCCATCCCGTTCAGGCGAACTGGCCGGGGCGCGCCCGCGTCGCCGTGCAATTCGTGCTGAACTACGAGGAGGGCGGCGAGAACTGCGTGCTGCACGGCGATCCGGGCTCCGAGCAGTTCCTGTCGGAAATCGTCGGCGCTGCCGCGTATCCCGACCGCCACATGAGCATGGAGTCGATCTACGAGTACGGTTCGCGGGCCGGCGTGTGGCGCATCCTGCGCGAATTCGAGAAGCGCGGGATGCCGCTGACGGTATTCGGCGTCGGCATGGCGATCGAACGCCACCCGGAGCTCGCGCGTGCATTCGTCGAGCTGGGCCATGAAATCGCGTGCCACGGCTGGCGCTGGATCCACTACCAGAGCATGACGCCGGAACTCGAAGCGGAGCACATGCGCCTCGGGATGGAAGCGATCGAGCGCGTGACGGGCGAGCGTCCGCTCGGCTGGTACACCGGCCGCGACAGCCCCAATACGCACCGCCTGGTCGCGGAGTACGGCGGCTTCCTGTACGACTCCGACAACTACGGCGACGACCTGCCGTTCTGGATGGACGTCGACGTGTCGGGCGGCAAGAAGTCGCCGCAGCTGATCGTGCCGTACACGCTCGACACGAACGACATGCGCTTCGCGACGCCGCAGGGCTTCAACACCGGCGATCACTTCTTCGACTACCTGCGTGACGCATTCGACGTGCTGTACGCGGAGGGCGACGAAGCGCCGAAGATGCTGTCGATCGGCATGCACTGCCGGTTGCTCGGCCGGCCGGGCCGGTTCCGCGGGCTGCAGCGTTTCCTCGACCACATCGAGAAGCACGATCGCGTATGGGTGACGCGCCGTGTCGATATCGCGCGTCACTGGCGTGAACATCATCCGTATCAGCCCAATCATCGAAACGAAGGGAAAGCATGAAGGCGATGCGCTACACGTTGGAACAACTGAACACGATGGCGCCGAGCGCATTTGTCGCGGCATTGTCGGGGATTTTCGAACATTCGCCGTGGGTGGCCGAAGTCGCCGCGGGCGAGCGGCCGTTCGCGAGCATCGACGCGCTGCACAAGACGATGTCGGGCGCGGTGGAAACCGGCGGCGAAGTGCGCCAGCTCGCGCTGATCAACGCTCACCCGGAGCTGGCCGGCAAGGCCGCCGTGCGCGGCGAGCTGACCGCCGAGTCGACGCGCGAGCAGAGCGGCGCGGGCCTCGACCAGTGCACGCAGGAAGAGTTCGACAAGCTGCTGACGCTGAACCGCACGTATCGCGAGAAGTTCGGCTTCCCGTTCATCCTCGCGGTGCGCGGCTATGACCGCCACGGCATCATCGCGAACTTCGAGTCGCGCGTGAATCACTCGCGCACCGAGGAACTGCGCGCGAGCCTCGACCAGATCTACCGGATCGCGCGCTTCCGCCTCGACGACCTGATCGACGCCTGACACCGCAATACGGCCTGCTGCGTCGCAGCGGCCTGATCGCATCACTGAAACAAGGAAACATCATGGCTGTTCCGCTTCTCGATCCCAACGCACCCGACTTCACGCGGCGCTACGTGAACCTGGCCGACCCGCGTCTCGGTGCGCAGGCGCTCGAAGCCAGCGACGATTTCTTCGCGCCGAAGGACCGGATGCTGAACCCCGAGCCGGCCGTCTTCATCCCCGGCAAGTACGATGACCACGGCAAGTGGATGGACGGCTGGGAAACGCGCCGCAAGCGTACGACGGGCTACGACTGGTGCATCGTCAAGCTCGCGCGCCCGGGCGTGATCAAGGGCTTCGACATCGACACGAGCCACTTCACCGGCAACTTCCCGCCGGCCGCGTCGATCGAGGCTGCGTTCGTGGCCGAAGGCGCGCCGACGCATGCGACCGAGTGGGTCGAGATCGTGCCGTCGACGACGCTGCAGGGCAACAGCCATCACTACGTCGAAGCGAGCGATGCGCGCGCCTTCACGCACCTGCGCGTGAACATCTACCCGGATGGCGGCATTGCGCGCCTGCGCGTGTACGGCCAGCCGCAACTCGACTGGGCCGGCGCGAGCGCGACCGAGCAGTTCGATCTCGCCGCGATGGAAAACGGCGGTTACGTGGTGGCCGCGAACAACCAGCACTTCGGCGTCGCGTCGAACCTGCTGCTGCCGGGCCGCGGCGTGAACATGGGTGACGGCTGGGAAACCCGCCGCCGCCGCGAACCGGGCAACGACTGGGCGATCATCGCGCTCGCGCAGCCGGGCGTGATCCGCAAGATCGAAGTCGATACCGCGTTCTTCAAGGGCAACTTCCCGGACCGCTGCTCGATCCAGGCCGCATACGTGTCGGGCGGCACCGACAGCTCGCTGATCACGCAGTCGATGTTCTGGCCGGTGCTGCTCGGCGAACAGAAGCTGCAGATGGACAAGCAGCACTACTTCGAAAAGGACATCGCGTCGCTCGGCCCCGTCACGCACGTGCGACTGAACATCATTCCGGACGGCGGCGTGTCGCGCCTGCGTCTGTGGGGGACGCTCGACAAATGAAGACGCTTGCCATCGAACCGCTGACCAAGGAAGCATTCGCGCCGTTCGGCGACGTGATCGAAACGGAAGGCGCGAAGCAGATCCCGATCAACCTCGGCACGACGATCCGCTTTCACGATCTCGCGAAAGTCGACGTGACCGATGAAGACGGTCGCACGCTCGTCAACTTGTTCCGCGGCCAGCCGCGCACGCTGCCGTTCGAAGTGAAGATGCTCGAGCGGCACCCGCTCGGCAGCCAGGCCTTCGTGCCGCTGAACGACCAGCCGTATCTCGTCGTCGTGGCGCCCGCGGGCGATCTCGATCCGGCGAAGATCCGCGCATTCGTGACGAGCGGGTGGCAGGGCGTCAACTATGCGAAGGGCGTGTGGCATCACCCGCTGATCGCGCTCGGCGGCGTCAGCGACTTCATCGTCGTCGATCGCGGTGGCGAGGGCCTGAACCTGAACGAACAGGACCTGCAGGAATCGCTGTGGCTCACTGACGAAGCGCTGCACGCGCTGACGGCCTGAGTCGCCAGCGTATTCGCGATCGACTGCCTGTCGAAACCCGCGCAATGTGCGCGGGTTTTTTTTATGGACGGTCGCGCTCTCGCGACTCAGGTCGCTACGGCTTTGCGCGTGTCGCGTGAACCACCGCCGCCGCGACGCCGGTTCGCGACCGGCGCATGCTGTGCCATCAGCTCGGCGACCCAGTCGACGAACACGCGCAGCTTCGCACTGACGTGCCGGTTCGGCGGAAACGCGACGTACATCGGCATCGGTTCGAGCTGCCATTGCTCGAACAGCGGCACCAGTTCGCCGCGGGCGCGATGCGCGCCGGCCATGTAGTCGGGCAGCCACAGAATGCCCAGCCCGGCGAGGCCGGCCTCGAGGTACGCATTGCCGTCGTCGACCGCGAGCACGTAGCGTCCGCGCACGGTGACCTGCTCGCCGTCGCATGCCATCGCAAACGGCAACGCCTTGCCGGTGCGCGCCCACAGAAAACCGACGATCCGGTGATGGGTATCCTCCAGCTCGTCCGGATGCGTCGGCGTGCCGGCGCGGGCGAGATAGGCCGGTGACGCGTACACGCCGAGCCGCAGGTCGCCGACGCGCCGCGCGACCAGCGCACGGTCGGTCGGCTCGCCACCGCGCACGACGCAGTCGACGTTTTCGCCGATCACATCCACCACGCGGTCGCTCACGCCCATGTCGAGCTGGATGTCCGGATAGCGCGCATGGAACGCGGGCAGCGCGGGGATCAGGATCAGGCGCGCGAACGGGCTCGGCACGTCCACGCGCAGCCGCCCCCGGGGTGACGCGGACGCCGCGGACAGGCTCGTTTCGGCATCGTCCATGTCGGCCAGCAGCCGCACGACGCGATCGTAGTACGCGGCGCCGTCGGCGGTCACGACGACCTTGCGCGTCGTGCGGTTGAACAGCTTCACGCGCAGCCGTGCTTCGAGCTGCTGCACGAGTTGCGTGACGGTGGTGCGGCTCATGTGCAGCGTCTCGGCCGCCTTCGTGAAACTGCCGGCTTCCACCACGCGGGCGAACGCCTGCATTGCGTCGAATCGATCCATCGGGTCAGGGCTCCGCGTCGGTCGGAAATTGTTTGGTGCGTGCAAACAGTGTTGGACAAGGTTGCCGGTTTATCCGCCGCGCAACGGTCCTTAAAGTGCCTTCATCGTTGATGCAGGGGCGGCTTCGCCCCACAAACCGAAGGAGGTATGGGATGGTAAAGCGTAGCGTGGTTTTTCCGCCCGGTCGCCAGGCGCTGTACGACCGCAACCGCTATTCGCCGGCCGTGCGCGCGAACGGCTTCCTGTTCGTGTCCGGGCAGGTCGGCAGCCGCGAGGACGGCTCACCCGAGCCGGAACTTGGCGCGCAGGTCCGCCGCGCGTTCGACAACCTGAACGCGGTGCTGCGCGCGGCTGGCTGCACGTTCGACGACGTCGTCGACGTGACGGTGTTCCTCGTCGATCCCGAAGCGACGTTCGAGCGGATCTGGGAGATCGTCCCCGAATACTGGGGTGATGCGCCGCATCCGACGCTGACCGCCGTCGGCGTGACCTGGCTGTATGGCTTCCAGTTCGAGATCAAGGTGATCGCTCGGCTGCCGGAGACGGTCGACGGGTGAGCCGTGCCCGACACGGGGCCCGTGCGTCAGGGTGCGACGGGCGTCTCCTGTTCATACGCGCGATGCAGCAGCGCGACGAACGATGACGAATCGGGCAACGTCGCCGTGCCGAACCGGCGCACGGCGATCCCGGGCGTCCACGAATTCATCACGACGGCGCCGGCCATCGACGGCAGGTCGGCCGGCGTCAGTTCGCGATCGTGCTGCGCGATGCCCAGGCGCGACAGTTGCCGGCGCACGATGCGCATCGTGACGCCGCCGAGCATGCCGGCCACGGGCCACACGACCGCATCGCCGGTCCAGAATGCCAGATTCCAGATCGAGCCCTCGCTGATGCGCCCGTGGCGATCGACGAAGGCCGCATCGTCGAAACCCTGCGCGATCGCGCGGCGCAGGAAGTGTGTCTTTGCGACTTCGCCGACGTGCTTGATTTCCGGCAGCATGCGCTCGTGTTCGAACAGTGCGAGATCGAGCGGGCCCGCCGGCCCCGACGACGGCGCGGCCGTGCGGACCAGCACGTCGAGCGTTTCATCGTTGCGCGGCGCGACGAATTCACCCGTCGTCGCATGCACGGTCGCCGTCAGCGACAGCGCCGGCGGCGCGCGATCGAGCGCGACGCGCAGGAGCGCGCGAATCCGGTCGTCGGGCAGTGCCTGGCCGAACAGCGCGTTCGACGCATCGCGCAGCCGCGCGAGATGCAGGTCGAGGCCGCGCACGTGGCCGTCGCGCACCTGCATCGCGGTGAAATGCGCATGGCCCGCGAACGCGAGCGCGGCGAGCGCGTCCGTGGGGGCGGCGACGCCATTGAGCTGGACGACGGACGGGAACGGGGCAACGGTCATCGGCGGATCTCCGGGTTCGGTCGCGAGCGCGGGGCGGCTTGCGGTATCTTCAAGAAGACCTATTGTTTGCCGATTGATAGCGTCTTGAAAAACGAGTAGTTTTGGAACGGTCATCAAATCCGGTTTGAAGATCGATGGAACGCATGTGGCCCGGTACGCGCGCGCTGAGGACGTTCGATGCGGCGGCGCGGCACCTGAATTTCTCGCGGGCGGCCGACGAAGTCGGGCTGACGCCGGCGGCCGTCAGTCACCAGGTCAAGGAAATCGAGGCGCAGCTCGACATGGCGCTGTTCGTCCGCACGAGCCGCAGCATCCGGCTGACGCCGGCCGGTGTCGTGCTGGCGGCTGCGGCCGCCGATGCGCTGGCGGGCCTGCAGCGCGCGACGGCTCGGGCACGGCGTATCGCGCGAGAGCAGACGGAGCTGCGCGTGTCGGTCGGCGCGCGCTTCGCGACGCACTGGCTGTTGCCGCGCCTGCCGCGTTTCCGGGCCGCGCATCCTGCGTTCGATCTGACGTTCGACATCACCGACCGGTTGCGCGATTTCGATGACGACGACGTCGATGTCGCGATCCGCTTCGGCACCGGGCGCTATCGCGATGCGTGCGCACAGCGCCTGTTCGACACGTCGGTCGTCGCGGTCTGCAGCCCGGCGCTGCTGTCGGCCGGGCCGCCGTTGCGCAAGCCGCGCGACCTGTTGCGCCATACGCTGTGCCACGTCGACTGCGAAGTCGACGGCGTGACCTGGCCGCGCTGGTCGGCGTGGATGGCCGCGGCGGGCGTCGACGGGTTCGACGACAGCCGGTGCGTGTCGTTTCCGGATTCGAGCCACGTCGTGCAGGCCGTGACGGACGGCACCGCGGTCGGTCTGGCAGAGCCGCGCATGATTGCACGCGATCTTGCGGAAGGGTGCATCGTGCAGTTGTTCGACGTGAATGTCGAGGTGGCGCCCGGCCTTGCGTATCACGTCGTGTATCCGGAGCGCACGCAGGACGATCCGCGCATCGTCGCCTTGCGCGACTGGCTCGCGGACGAAGTCGCCACGATGCGCGCGTAGCGGTGGTAGCGGCGCGTGCTATCGTGCCCGCATCGCCACTGCACGACACCCTTTCCGGGTGTGTTCCTCCGATGAGCCAACCTGAAAGCAACCTCGCGATCCTGCTGAGCACGATGCAGCCCGAACTGCATCCGGGCGCGTTCGCATTCGTATCGCTGCCGACCGACGCAGACGTGTCGTTATCCGACGCGATCGCGACATTCCGCGAAGCGGAAGGGCTGACGGTCGTCGTCGGCGAGGAGACGGCCGCGCGTCGCGGCTGGCCCGTGCTGTTCCGCGCCGCCTGGATCACGCTGACCGTGCATTCCGACCTTGCGGCCGTGGGCCTTACGGCGGCCTTTGCACGGGCACTCGGCGCGGCCGGCATCAGCTGCAACGTGATGGCGGCCGCCTGCCACGATCACATCTTCGTGCCGTTCGACGACGGCCCGCGCGCGCTCGATGCACTTGTCGCGCTCCAGCGCGACGCGATGCGCGGCGAGCGCTAGCAACGCATTTTCAACGCGCAAAAAAAACGGGCCCATTATCGGGCCCGAGAACGGAGAGGATTGCGCCGGAAAACGACCCCGGCGCACGGCGGCTTACTTGTTCGCGCCACCCTCGAACCAGGCGGCGAGCTTCGTCCGCTCGTCGTCGGTCATGTGCGTGACGTTGCCGATCGGCATCGCCTTCAGGCGCACGGCCTGTTCGTAGATACGCTGCGCGTTCTTCGACACTTCGTCCGGCGTGTCGAACATCACGCCGGCGGGCGCGCTGCCCATCAGCGTCGGCTTCGCCGAGTGGCACTCGACGCAGCGTTGCTGCAGGACCGGCATGATGTCGGCGATCACGACCTTCGGCGCGTTTGCGGCTTGTGCTTCCGGTGCGACCGGCTTCGGCATCGTCCACACCAGCGCACCCGACAGCAGGGCGACGCCGCCGATCGGCAGGTACCACAGCTGCTTGCCGCGGTGACGCATCACGAAGAACTGGCGGATCAGTGCACCGGCCAGCATGATCATCACGAGCACGACCCAGTTGAACTTGTTCGTGTAGGTCATTGCATAGTGGTTCGACAGCATCGCGAACACGACCGGCAGCGTGAAATACGTGTTGTGCACCGAGCGCTGCTTGCCGCGCTTGCCGTAGATCGGATTCGGCTCTTCGCCCTTGAGCATCTTGTCGACCATCTTGCGCTGGCCGGGGATGATCACGAAGAACACGTTCGCCGACATGATCGTTGCGAGCATCGCGCCGACGATCAGGTACGCGGCACGACCCGCGAAGATGTGGCATGCGAGGTACGCGGCAGCGACCACGTAGATGCCGACGCAGATGCCGAGCACGCGATCGTTGGTGCCGAGGACGCGGCACAGCGAGTCGTAGACGATCCAGCCGGCTGCGAGGAAGCCGAGTGCGGATGCGACGGCAACCACCGGGCCCATGTCGAGCACGCTCTTGTCGATCAGGTACGTGTTCGGTGCGAGCAGGTACAGCACGAAGAACAGCGAGAAGCCCGACAGCCAGGTCGTGTACGACGGCCACTTCGACCAGTGCAGGTCATCCGGCATTTCCGGCGGGGCGACCGTGTACTTCTGCATGTTGTAGAAGCCGCCACCGTGGACGTGCCACAGCTCGCCGAACACACCGCGCTTGCGCTGGTTCGGGTCGGTTGGCGGTTTCAGGCTGTTGTCGAGCGCGACGAAATAGAACGACTCGCCGATCCACGCAATGGCGACGATGACGTGCAGCCATCGCAGCGCGAGGTTCAGCCAGTCGGTGATGAGGCCTTCCATGAAACTCCTCCAGACTCAGATTTTGTCTTGATGTGGGCGCTGATTCGAATGTCAGCTGCCGCGATAGGTGCTGTACGACCACGGCGACACGAGCAGCGGCACGTGGTAGTGCGAGCCGGTGTCGGCGATGCCGAAGCGGAGCACGACGCGATCGACGAAACGGGGTTCGGGCACCTTCACGCCGAGCGACGCGAAGTAGTCGCCGGCATGGAACACGAGTTCGTATTCGCCGGCGGCGAGCGCGGCGCCTTCGAGCAGGGGTTCGTCGCAGCGGCCGTCGCTATTGGTCAGCACGGTCTTGATCGCGCGGCGCGATTCGCCGTCCAGCGCGTAGAGGTCCACCTTGATTGCAGCGCCGGGACGGCCGTGCGCCGTATCGAGTACGTGGGTAGTGAGCTTTCCCATTCGCAATTGTCCTTGTGTGAATGCGAGGTTCGGCGGCGACTCGATCCATTGACTGTGCGGCGGATCGAGGCTCCACGTCACGTGGCTACATACCCGTCGGCGAGATTGAAGCGAGCGCCGTGCAGGCATTGTAAAAAGGTTCCCCGCGCAAATACGGGCGCGATATCAAAGATAATGCGCCGCGCATGAGCGGCTGTCGACGGCCCGCCGGATACGGCTTCGGGTGGGCGTTTCGGGCCTCCGGCGGGGCGTTGCGCGGCGTACCATATCGAAACCGTGAAACGCGGTATTCCGGATCGCGCATTGTGTGCGGCGCGTGCTTGGGCGATCCTCCCGCCGTGCGCGTTGGCCTGATGGCCTGCGCGTACCCCGAAGACGGCGAGCACGCCGGGTAACCGGGCCAGGGCGTTCGAACGGACGCAGGCACCGGAGCGTGCCGCGACTCAGCGTTCGAACGGCTGTGTGACCGTCCCCAGGATCCGCCCCTGGGGGCAGACCGACGCGGAGAACGCATGAACCTCGAGCAGCACGCTGGCGCACGCGCGCCGAACACCTCCTCATCCCGCCCGAAAACCCTGCTGGTCAAGCACGCCGACGTGCTCGTGACCATGGACGACACGCGCCGCGAGCTGCGCGACGCGGGGCTCTACATCGAAGACAACCGGATCGTCGCGGTCGGCCCGACCGCCGAGCTGCCCGACACGGCCGACGAAGTGCTCGACCTGCGCGGCCACCTCGTGATCCCGGGGCTCGTGAACACGCATCACCACATGTACCAGAGCCTGACGCGCGCGGTGCCTGCGGCGCAGAACGCCGAGCTGTTCGGCTGGCTCACGAACCTGTACAAGATCTGGGCGCACCTGACGCCCGAGATGATCGAGGTGTCGACGCTGACCGCAATGGCCGAGCTGCTGCAGTCGGGCTGCACGACGTCGAGCGATCATCTGTACATCTATCCGAACGGCAGCCGCCTCGACGACAGCATCGGCGCCGCGCAGCGGATCGGCATGCGCTTTCACGCGAGCCGCGGCGCGATGAGCGTCGGCCAGCGCGACGGCGGGCTGCCGCCCGATTCCGTTGTCGAGCGCGAACCCGACATCCTGCGCGACACGCAGCGCCTGATCGAGACCTATCACGACGAAGGCCGTTACGCGATGCTGCGCGTGGTGGTCGCGCCATGCTCGCCGTTCTCGGTGAGCCGCGACCTGATGCGCGACGCGGCCGTGCTTGCGCGCGAATACGGCGTGTCGCTGCACACGCACCTTGCGGAGAACGTCAACGACATCGCGTACAGCCGCGAGAAGTTCGGGATGACGCCAGCCGAATATGCGGAAGATCTGGGTTGGGTCGGCCACGACGTGTGGCATGCGCACTGCGTGCAGCTCGACGATGCGGGCATCGGCCTGTTCGCGCGCACCGGCACGGGCGTCGCGCACTGTCCGTGCTCGAACATGCGGCTCGCGTCGGGTATCGCGCCGGTGAAGAAGATGCGTCTCGCGGGCGTGCCGGTCGGCCTCGGCGTCGACGGCTCCGCATCGAACGACGGCGCGCAGATGGTCGCGGAAGTGCGGCAGGCGCTGCTGCTGCAGCGGGTCGGTTTCGGGCCCGATGCGATGACCGCGCGTGAAGCGCTCGAGATCGCGACGCTCGGCGGCGCGAAGGTGCTGAACCGCGACGATATCGGCGCGCTGAAGCCCGGCATGGCCGCCGACTTCGCCGCGTTCGACCTGCGCCAGCCGCTGTTCGCGGGCGCACTGCACGACCCGGTCGCGGCGCTCGTGTTCTGCGCACCGTCGCAGACGGCGTACACGGTGGTGAACGGGAAGGTGGTGGTGCGGGAAGGGCGTCTGGCGACGCTCGACCTGCCGCCCGTCATCGCGCGTCACAACGCGCTCGCGCAGGCACTGGTCGAGGCGTCGCGCTGAACGAAGGCTGACGCCATCCGGCGGCCGCGTTGCCGCCGGGCATGCCGCCAGCCGTCGCCACGCCGCGCCGGCGCGGCGCGGGCGGCGCGTGCCGTTACGGCTCGATCAGCGTGCGGGTGGCTTCGGCGACGAGGCCGCGCAGCCAGCGCACTTCGTCGGAGTAGTGGCAGCGCTCGTGCCACAGCTGGTAGTACTGCATCGGCGGGAAGTCGAGCGGTGCCGGCACGACCGACAGCGGCAGGAACTTCGCGTAGTGATCGGCGAACAGGCGCGTCGTCGTGAAGATCAGGTCGGACTTCACGAGCACGTACGGTGCGAGGTTGAAGTACGGCAGCGTGACGACCACGTGGCGCTTGAGCCGTTCGCGCGCGAGATGCACGTCGATCGCGCCGCGCTGGCCGACCGAGTACGGCGTCGGAGCGAGATGCGGTGCGTTCAGGTACTGGTCGAGCGTGAGCCCGCCGCGCTTCGCGAACGGGTGCGTGTTGCTCATCAGGCAGACGATTTCGTCGACGAACAGGTTCGACAGGTGCAGCTGCTCGGGCGGTTCGGGCCAGTTGCCGACGACGATGTCGAGCTTGCCGTCTTCCAGCGCGAGCTCGTAGTCGAACGCGGGGCCGAGCGAATGGAACTCGAGCGTTGCGTTCGGCGCGGCCTGGCGGAAGCGCTCGACCACGGTCGGCACGAACAGCACGTTCAGGTAGTCGGGGCAGCCGATCCGGTAGCAGCGGATCGACGTGGCCGGGTCGAAGTTGTGCTGCTGGAACTTGATGCGCTCGATTTCACGCAGCGCGTTCTGCACGGGCTCGAGCAGGCGCAGCCCGTATTCCGTCGGCACCATGCCGGATTTGCCGCGCACCAGCAGCGGATCGCCGGTGATGTCGCGCAGGCGCCGCAGCGCGGCGCTGATCGCCGGTTGCGACTGGTTCAGTTTGACGGCCGCGCGCGTGACGCTGCGCTCCATCAACAAGGTGTGCAAGACGCGCAAGAGGTACGTGTCGATCGCCTCGCGTTGCTGACTCATGATATCTCCATTTTATATGTCTGGGCTGATCGAGCGGGCAGGGGGGGTATATCGTTTTTAATATGAAGCTGGGCCAGCGTCAAGAGATGGATACCCGCAGGTACCCGCCGGCCGGGCCGCGACAAGGGGCCTGAACGGGACGGATGGCGGTGCGCGCGGCGCCGCGCGGATGCGCGTTGCACGGATCCGGTTCGCGGCGCGGCGTGTGATGCAGGGTGCGCGTCAGTCGTCGATGCGCATGCCGACCTTCAGCGTGACCTGCCAGTGCACGACCTGGTCGCCTTCGATGTGGCCGCGCGTTTCGGTCACCTGGAACCAGTGCAGGTTGTGCAGCGTCTTGCCGGCTTTCGAGATCGCGTTGCGGATGGCGTCGTCGCTCGATTGCTTCGACGAACCGGTCAGCTCGATCATCTTGTACACGTGGTCGCTCATGATGCGCTCCCTGGGATATCGGTATGGATGGCCGGTGCAAGCCGTGGTCCCGAAGCGGCGCCGCGCGTGTCCGGCTTCTTGAGTGATAGGTATGATGGGCGGCAAGTTCAACCCATATCGGAGACGAGGAACATCGTGGAAGTCGGATTTTGCGGACCGGGATTGATGGGTGCGCCGATGATTCGGCATTTGCTGGCGGCCGGGCATCGGGTCAGCGTGTGGAATCGCTCGCGCGAGAAGGCCGAGGCGCTCGTGAAGGACGGCGCACAGGTGGTCGGCACGCCGCGCGAACTGGCGGAGCGCGTCGAGACGGTATTCGTGTGCGTGCTCGACGGCCGCGCGGTGGGCGACGTCGTGTTCGGCGAGCATGGGCTGCTCTCCGGCGATGCTGCTGCGCGCCGCCTGCTGCGCATCGTCGATCATTCGAGCATCCCGCCCGCCGCCACGCGCGATTACGCGGCGCGCGCGGCCGCGCTCGGCGTCGGCTGGGTCGATGCGCCGGTGTCGGGCGGCGTGCCCGGCGCGCAGGCCGGCACGCTCGCGGTGATGGCCGGCGGCCGTGCCGCCGATCTCGACGCGGTGCGGCCGCTGATCGACACGTACGCGTCGCGCATCACGCACATGGGCGACGCGGGCGCGGGGCAGACGGCGAAGCTGTGCAACCAGGCGATCGTCACCGCGACGGTGACCGCGATCGCCGAGGCCGTTGGTCTCGCGCAGGCGAGCGGCATCGATGCCGCGCGACTGGCCGAAGCGCTGGCCGGCGGCTGGGCCGACTCGGTGCTGCTGCAGACGTTCGTGCCGCGCATGACGTCAGGCGGTCACGCTCCGATCGGCGCGCTCAGCACGTTCCAGAAGGATGTCGATGCGATCGCCGACGCGGCGCGCGACACGGGTGCCGTGATGCCCGTGTCGGCCACCGTGCAGCAGGTGTTGCGGCTCGGTGCCGCGCAAGGACTCGCCGGCGCCGATTTCGCCGCGTTCATCGACATCGTGCGGCCCGGCAACGGGCGTCAGCAGGCCTCGTAACGGACAAGCGGGGCGCGTGAATGGCAGATGGGCCGCCCGGAGGCGGCCCATCGAATGGCAGGTGGTTCAGCCGAGCGAGCGTGGTGTCGTATCGCCGGCGTTCTGGCGGCCGAGCCCGCCGCGCAGGCTCGCTTTCGTGCCTGCACCAAACTCGGGCAGGATGCGCGCACGCGCACGGCTGGCGAACACGAGGAAGCCAAAGCCGTTTGCTTCATACCAGTATCCGCCGTTCTCGAGGCCGTCCAGCGGCTGCTCGAGCGCGTTGGCGATCGATTCGATGCAGCGCTTGCGCAGCTCGGCGATGGCGGGATAAGGCGGCTGGGCGCCGCGCACGCTGCACAGGAGCACGTCGAGACCGGGCAGCACATGCGCGTACAGGACGGGTTCGTCCTGCGCACGGGCGCGGGCAATCTTGGTGTCGAGCTGGGCAAACGGTTTCGAGTGGCGCAATACCGCGAGGAATGACTCCTGGCCATCCTGCTGGGCACGCCGACGTTTTTTCGGGAAGGACATAAACACTCGCCTCAAAAACAATTGCAAGAAATGCGGCACTTTCATGCGACCCACTCCCGGCTATGTACGCCGCATGTCGATCCTTTATAGCACACGAAAATGTTGCCTTCGTGCAGTACGACGATCAATGTCTCCCGTCGACCTGCTCGCCTTGATCGACACAGCCAGCGTCTTGGCGCCCGTACTGTCGTTTAGTCTCCATCATAGACCTGCTTTTCCCGCGCGTGCATTCGCCCGTCACAAAAAAGTGAGACAGGCCGCATGCGGCGGTGCACCGCGCGCAACAAAAAGGCCCGCACGGGGCGGGCCTGGCTGGCGGGGCGCTCGGCGATCAGCGCTGCTTCAGCGAATCGCGGATCTCGCGCAGCAGCACGGTGTCTTCCGGCGTCGCGGCCGGCGCGGCTTCGTCCGGCTTGCGCAGCTTGTTGATGAATTTGACCATCAGGAAAATGATGAACGCGAGGATGACGAAATTGATCGCCACCGTGATGAACGAGCCGTAGCCGAACGCGGCGACACCCGCGGCCTGCAGGTCCTTGAACGAATCGGGATTACCCTTGAACGTCGGGGGGATGGTGCCGAGCAGAACGAACTTGTTCGAGAAATCCAGACCGCCGGTCAGCACGCCGATCACCGGCATGATGAGGTCTTTCACGACCGAGTCGACGATCTTCGAGAACGCGCCGCCGATGATCACGCCGACGGCGAGATCCATGACGTTGCCCTTGACGGCGAACTCCTTGAATTCCTTGATGATGCTCATGAGCGGCTTTCTCCTGGTTGGGGCGAGGGGAGGCGTGCCGCGACGCGCAGGGATGCAGAGCGTCGAATGAGGGTCGGTGGCACGCCGATGGCCGCATGATAGCGAACGCTCCCCATTGCCGGTAGCCCATCTTGAAATGATTGACAAATCCGCGCGTCGGCGCGGCCGGCCCTGCAGGGGAGCGTGGCGTGCGTTGCAGCGCGTCGCGGGTGCGTCGACGCGCTGTGCAACTTCAGGTGTTGTCGTCGGTCCAGCCGTCGTCGTTGCTGCCGAGATCCATGCCGCCGCCGCCGTTGTTGCCGTCGCTCCAGTTCGAACTGTCGCCGCGGCCGAGGTCGAAGCCCGGGTCGTTTTCCTGCCGGCGGCGTTCGCCGTCGACGATCACGTCGCGTTCGACCACACGCTCGCGGCCGCCCGACATCGCCTCGCCGAGCAATACGCCGGTCAGCAACCCGCCCATGCCGCCGCCGAAACCGCCGCCGCCTTGCTGGATCACCACCGGCGGTTGCTGTTGCGGGTACGGTTGCTGCGGATACGGCTGGCCTTGCGCGCCCGTCATGCGATCGGCTTCCTGCGCGTACACGGAGCCGCTGCCGTTCACGGGTGCCGCGGGTTGCGCGGCCGGGTCCGGACGGCCCTCGACGCGTGCCTTCACGCTTGCATGACGCTGTTCGAGTTCATCGACGCGATACGGCGGCACCGGATTCTTGCCGTTCGACAGCGATTCGACGAGCGTGCGCGCGTCGGTCTCGATCGCTTCGAGTTCGCCCGTGAGCGCCGCGGCGCCGGGCGCCGTCGACAGCTTTGCGTCGAGTTTCAGCGGGCGGATGTCGTTCAGCACGTCGGTGGCGCGCTTGAGCTGCGTGCGGCGTTCGTCGTCGGCGCGGCTGTCGTCGGCCGTGCGCGCGCGCCGCAGCGTCCAGCGCAGCACCAGCGCGATCACCGCGACGATCAGCCCGAGGCCGATCCACATGCCGGTCGACGGGCCGTGTTTCTCGGCCGGTGCGACGGCGGGCGCGAGCGACGATTGCAGCGTACCGGCCTGCGTGGCCGACGGCACGTTGCCGCTCACGCGCGCGGCGTCGGCGCGGATGCGCGACTCCGTCTGCGCGAAGCGCGATGCGTCGGTGAACTTCAGTTGCGGATCGAGCGACTTCGCGCGCTGCAGCTGCTCGAGTGCGTCGGACGCGCGACCTTCGCGGTCCAGCACCTGGGCGTACAGGTAGCGCGCATGCGCGTTGTTCGGATGGGCGTCGATGACTTGCGACAGCTGCGTGTCGGCTTGCTGCCAGTTGCGTTGCGCGATCGATTGCTCGACCTGCTGCAGCGACGGGACCGCAAACGCGGCGGACGACAGCAACATCAGCGAGAGGCCGAGTGCGGCGAGAGATTTCTTCATGGTCGAACCGGGCGCAGGCGCCCGTCTCCTGACGATCGGTTCGCGCCGCGCCCGGGGCGGGCGGCGGCGCGGTTGCCCGCAGTGGCCGTTACTGCGCGGGCGTGTCGAGCTGCTTCTTCAACGCGGCGAGGCGATCCTCGACCGACGGGCCCTTGTTCAGCGCGGCGAGCTTGTCGTCGAGCGCCTTGCCGCTCGACGTGTCGGCCGAATTCAGGCGCGCGTCCGAGCGGGCGTTCTGCAGCGCGACCTTGTCCTCGAGCTTCTGGAAGTCTTCGGACAGGTTCTTGCCGCCGATGCCGCCCAGCGCGCTTGCCGCGACGTCCTTCGCCTGCGCGATTTCCTGCTTGGCCTGCAGGATGTTCGAGCGTGCATTCAGGTCGTTGCGGCGCTGACGCATGTCGGCGATCTGCCCCTTCAGCTTGTCGACCGACGGCTCGAGCGTCGTCAGCTCGGCAGCGAGCGCATCGCGTTCGGCTTCCGCGTTCGACTGTGCGCCGAGCGCCTCGCGTGCGAGTGCTTCATCGCCGGATTGCAGCGCGCGCTTCGCGCCGTCCTCGTACTTCTTCACCTTGTCGTCGGCCGCATCGCGCTTGCTGCGCTGGGTCGCGACCTGTGCCTCGATTTCGATCAGCGAATTCTCGGCACGGCCGATGCTGTCGTCGAGCTCCCGCACGATCTGCCGTGCGTCGCGCGACGGATCCTGTACCGAATCGGCCGCATCGTTCAGCAGGCCTTTGATCGTGCGCGAAACAGAGTCGAAAAGCGACATGAAATCCTCCGTGGTTGAAAGGCGCCGCGTGAGAGCGGCAGTGCCCGTTGCGAGCCGGTTCCGACCCGCATGAGCCGGCGGATATTACACCACCGGTTCACTTAAATACGGCTTAAACGCGCGACTTCAAGCGGCTTGCGCATCAGGATATCGAACCTTTCGCGATTGAAAGAAAATCGGCCGTGCGCGCCATATTGCGTGTCCATGATAGGCAGAGGATGCAGACAATACGTTCCTTAAATCACGGCATTGCGGGAATTTTTACAAAAAATCGCGAAGGCACCCGGTCGATTTCATTAAAATGCGCTGTCACGTCGCGGGAACGGATCGCCGCGCGGCGGGGTCTGTCGACGTGACAGCCGCATCACGCTGTACCTGCTCTGATTCATCCGCTTGCATTTCCGCATGCGTCCGAGGGCGCCACGTACGCCCGCCATTCCGACATGCCAATTATCAAACGACCGCCTTCTTCTTCCGACAGGAACGAACCCCACTACACGCTGCGCCGTTCGCCGTCCGGAGCCTATTACCCCGATGACGACGATCGCGACGACGACCGCCGCACTCAGCGCAGCGGCGGCGGAGGGCGCGGTCGCTCGTTCGGCTCGCGCGTCATGCTGTGGTTCGCCGGCCTGTTCGTGACGCTGGCGATCGTCGGCGCGCTGATCGTCGGCTACGCGCTGGTCGTGATGGCGCCGCAACTGCCGTCGCTCGATGCACTGACCAACTACCAGCCGAAGGTGCCGCTGCGCGTGTTCACGGCCGATCACGTGCTGATCGGCGAATTCGGCGAGGAGCGCCGCAGCCTCGTGCGCTTCCAGGACATTCCGGACGTGATGAAGAAGGCCGTGCTCGCGATCGAGGACTATCGCTTCTACGAGCACGGCGGCGTCGACTTCGTCGGTATCCTGCGCGCGGGCGTGGCCGACCTGATGCACGGCGGTGCGCGCCAGGGCGCGAGCACGATCACGATGCAGGTCGCGCGCAACTTCTTCCTGTCGAGCGAGAAGACCTACACGCGCAAGATTTACGAAATGCTGCTCGCGTACAAGATCGAGAGGGCCCTGACGAAGGACCAGATCCTCGAGCTGTACATGAACCAGATCTATCTCGGCCAGCGCTCGTACGGCTTCGCGGCCGCCGCGCGCGTGTATTTCGGCAAGGACCTGAAGGACATCACGCTCGCGGAAGCGGCGATGCTCGCCGGGCTGCCGAAGGCACCGTCCGCGTATAACCCGGTCGTCAATCCGAAGCGCGCGAAGGTGCGCCAGGAATACATCCTGAAGCGCATGCTCGAGGTCGGCTACATCACGCAGCCGCAGTACGACGAGGCCGTGAAGGAAGAGATCCACGTGCGCACGCCGGGCAACCAGTACGCGGTGCACGGCGAGTACGTCGCCGAGATGGTGCGGCAGATGATGTACCAGCAGTACAAGGACGAAACCTATACGCGCGGGCTGACCGTCACGACGACGATCAACTCGGCCGACCAGGAAGCCGCGTACCAGGCCGTGCGTCGCGGCATTCTCGACTACGAGCGCCGCCACGGCTATCGCGGGCCGGAAGCGTCGATCCAGCTGCCCGCGGCCGGCGACGACCGCGACGAGGCGATCGACGACGCGCTCGCCGATCACCCGGACAACGGCGACCTGCAGTCGGCGGTCGTGCTGTCGGCATCGCCGAATGCGCTCGAGGTGCAGTTCGTCGGCGGCGCGACCACGACGATCGGCCCGGCCGGGCTGCGCTTCGTGGCGGGCGCGCTCAGCCCCCGCGCGAACGACACGCTGCGCATCAAGCCGGGCTCGGTCGTGCGCGTGCTGAAGGACGGCAAGACGGGCTGGCAGGTCGTGCAACTGCCGCAGGTCGAAGGCGCGCTCGTCGCGATCGCGCCGCAGGATGGCGCGATCCGCTCGCTCGTCGGCGGCTTCGACTTCAACAAGAGCAAGTTCAACCACGTGACGCAGGCGTGGCGCCAGCCGGGCTCGTCGTTCAAGCCGTTCATCTACTCGGCATCGCTCGACAAGGGCATGGGGCCGGCGACGATGATCAACGACGCGCCGCTGTACTTCCCGCCGAGCGTGCCGGGCGGCACCGCATGGGAGCCGAAGGACGACGATCAGCCGGACGGCCCGATGACGATGCGCACCGGCCTGCAGCGCTCGAAGAACCTCGTGTCGATCCGGATCCTCGCGTCGATCGGCACGCAGTATGCGCAGCAGTACGTGACGCAGCGCTTCGGCTTCGATCCCGCGAAGACGCCGCCTTACCTGCCGATGGCGCTCGGCGCGGGCCTCGTGACGCCGCTGCAACTCGCGACCGGCTATGCGGTGTTCGCGAACGGCGGCTACAAGGTCGATCCGTACCTGATCGCCGAGGTCGACGACGCACGCGGCCAGCCGCTGCAGAAGTCGCAGCCGGTGCTCGCGGGCAGCACGGCGCCGCGCACGATCGAAGGCCGCAATGCGTACATGATGAACAGCCTGCTGCATTCGGTCGCGACGGCCGGCACGGGCGCGGGCACCAACGCACTGGGCCGCAGCGACCTGCAGGGCAAGACGGGTACGACGAACGACGCGAAGGACGGCTGGTTCGCCGGCTACCAGCAGTCGCTCGTCGCGGTCGCGTGGATGGGCTTCGACCAGCCGAAGAGCCTCGGCAGCCGTGAGTTCGGCGCGCAGCTCGCCTTGCCGATCTGGGTGAATTACATGCGCACCGCGCTGAACGGCGTGCCCGAGCAGCAGATGCCGATGCCCGACGGCCTGACCTCGATCGACGGCGAGCTGTATTACGCCGATCGCACGCCGGGCAACGGCTTCGTCGCGAACGTCGACATCAACCCGGCCGAGAACGCGATCAGCGCGAACGACGCACTCGGTTCGGCCGGTGCGGCGGGGCTTGCGCCGCCGCCCGTCACGCCGCAGGAGAAGCAGCAGATCATGGACATGTTCGAGAACAAGTAAGCGGCACGCCGCTGTTCCGGCATGCAACGGGCGCCTCCGGGCGCCCGTTTTTTTTGCGCGAATGGCCGGCCGACGGAGAAGGGGAAATCAGAACGATGCGCAGGCCGGCACGACCGTCATGCCGACCGATTGCTGGTGGAATCGCTGCATGTACGCTTGCCGGATTGCCGCGAGCCGCGCACGCGTATCGGGCGTATCGTCGGCGATGATACGGAGCACGAAGCTGTCTTCGCGCGTGATCCCGCCGCTGGCCCGGTCGCGCCACTGGCCGTGCGTATCCCAGTAGGTGAGGCCGTCGGGGAACCGCGGCGTGACCGTGTCGGCGAGGAACGCCGTGCGTTCCGCATCGGTGACGGGGCCGCGCCCGGCGATGTCGCGCCCGAACAGCAGGTCGGCCTGTAGCATGGGGTTCTCGCCCGGTTGCGTGCAGGCTGACGGCATGCCGACGACGGGCAAGGGCGGCGCCGCGCAACCGGCGAGCAGCGCGATCGCCATCGCGCATGCGGCCAGCGGCCGCATCTGCCCATTTCGTGACGATCGACCTCCGCGCGCGCAAAACGCTGCGCGCTCAATCACTTGCGTGCTTGTCCGGCGGGTTATCAACAGGGCTGTCAACATAATCTGGGGATAACCCTAGGTTTGTCCACGCGTGCCCGATGTGGGGTCAGTGCTGCAGTTTCGCGTGTGCGAGATGCATGCCGAGTGTGCCGGGGTCGGTATTGGTGCCTGATAGCAGCACGCCGACGCGCTTGCCCTGCAGCGTTTCGCGCAGCGGGCCGAGCAGGGCGGCCAGTGCGGCCGCGCATGCGGGCTCGACCGACAGTTTCAGGTGCGAGAACAGGAACAGCATCGCGGCACGCAACGCGTCGTCAGACACGGTGACGATCCGGTCGACGTGGCGCCGGCACAGCTGGTAGCTGTATTCCTCGGTATGCGGCGCCATCAGCGAATCGGCGATCGTCTGCATCGCGCTCATCTTGATCGTGTGATTCGCCGCGAAGCTGCGGCTCATCGCGTCGGCGCCTTCCGGCTCGACGCCGTACACATGCACACGCGGATTCGCGAGCCGCAGCGCGGTCGCCATGCCGGCCGCGAGCCCGCCACCGCCGATCGGCACGATCACCGCATTGAGGTCAGGTGTTTGCGTCGCCCATTCGTAGCCGAGCGTCGCGGTGCCGAGGATCGTGTGATAGCCGTTGAACGGATGGATGAAGAAACGGCCTTCCTCGGCCTCGATCCGCCGTACCAGATCGAACGCCTGCGACGCGCTGCCCGCGAGCACGACTTCCGCGCGGTACTGCTTGCACTGCGCGATGCGCGACGGGCTCGCGGTATGGAACATCACGACCTTCGCGCTGCTGCCGAGCCGCATCGCCGCATACGCGACAGCCGCCGCATGATTGCCGGCCGACACGCAGGTGACGCCGGCGTTCTTGCGCGCCTCGTCGAGCGCGAGCAGGTTCGTGAATGCGCCGCGCGCCTTGAAGCTGCCGCTGACCTGCAGCAGCTCGAACTTGAAGTTGACGTGGGTGCCCTCGAGGGACGGCAGGTCGGCGCGCTCGAACACGGGCGTGCGCGCGACCCACGGCGACAGCGCGAAATGCTGCGCGGCGATGTCGTCGAGCGTCGGGATCGGCTCGCCGTCGATCGTCGTATGGGCGGTGCCCTGTTGTTCAGTCGACATGACGTGGCGGATGGCAGAGTGGGCCGGCCCGCACACGCGAGCCGGCGTGGCGGGAGGCAGTCAGTGCGCGTCGACCGACATGCTGCGGATGAACTTGCGCAGGAACTGCTCGCAGCCGGCGAGCTGCGCGAGCTCGACATACTCGTTCGGCTTGTGTGCCTGCTCGATGTTGCCGGGCCCGCATACGACGCTCGGGATGCCCGCGCGTTCGAACAGGCCGGCCTCGGTGCCGTAGGCGACCTTGCGCTTGTCCTGGTCCGCCGTCAGCGCGCGCACGAGCTGCGTGATCGCGGCCTGTTCGGTGGCGTCAAGGCCGGGCGCCGCGGCGATCTTCGAGAACTCGATCGCGGCATTCGGATGCTCGCGAAGCATCTGCGGCAGCAGCGTTTCCCGTGCATACGCTTCGATGCGCGTGAAGATCTGCTCGGGATCGAGCGTCGGCAGGTTGCGGAACTCGAAGTCGAACCGGCACTCGGCCGGCACCGTGTTGATCGCGTTGCCGCCCTGGATCGTGCTCGTCTGCGCGGTCGTGAACGGCACGTCGTACAGCGCGTCGAACGGGCCTTCGGCGCGGAAGCGGTCGGCGATGTCGCGGATGTGGCAGATGAGACGTGCCGCGTACTCGATCGCGTTCAGCCCCTTCGGCGTCAGCGACGAATGCGCCGCGTGGCCGCGCACGCAGCAACGGTACGCATTGATGCCCTTGTGCGCGATGATCGGCCGCATGCTGGTCGGCTCGCCGACGATGCAGCCCGACGGCTGCACGCCGCGCTTGACGAGGTCGGCGATCATCAGCGGTGCGCCGGCGCAGCCGATTTCCTCGTCGTAGGACAGCGCGAAATGGATCGGCTTCGCGAGCCTGGTCGCCTGCATCTCGGGCAGCAGCGCGAGTGCGGTGCCGATGAAGCCCTTCATGTCGCAGGTGCCGCGGCCGTACAGGCGGCCGTCGCGGATTTCCGGCGCGAACGGGTTGCTGTCCCATTGCTGGCCGTCGACCGGCACGACGTCGGTATGCCCGGACAGCACGATGCCGCCGTTCGTCGAGCCGTCGTGCGCGGGCACGGTCGCGAACAGGTTGGCCCAGCCTTCGCGCGGATCGTGCGTGATCGTCGATGCGATGCCCTTCGCGGCGAGCGCGTCGCGCACCGTTTCGATCAGGCCGAGGTTCGGCACGCGGCTCGTCGTGTCCATCGACACCAGTTGCTTGATCCAGGGCAGGCTGACGAGCGACGCGTCGCCTTGGTCGGCGGCGGACGGCGCCGTCGCGTCGAGAGTGGACATGGCAAAACTCCGTCTGATGAATGGGAAAATCATACTCAAAAACGCGTCGGCCCGCCCGCATCGGGCGCAGTGCGGTGCAGCAACGCCGCACCCGTCACCATCGCGTCAGCGCACTGCGGCAGCCGCTCCCTGCTTGGGGCCGAGCGCGCGCAGCGTTTCCTTGATCGTCGACACGCGGATCGCGAGATCGGGCGAGCGCGTCTCGATGCGCAGCTTGTCCTGGCCCGCGAGCTTGATGTGCCGGTGCTTCTGCACCATCTCGATGATCCGCATCGGATCGATCGGCGGATTCGGCTCGAACTGCAGCCCGATCGCCACCTCGCTCGCGTCGATCTTCACGATGCCGAGCGGCTTCGCGGCGATCCTCAGCCGGTGCGTCTCGACGAGCGCGTGCGCTTGCGGCGGCAGCTTGCCGAAGCGGTCGATCAGCTCTTCCTGGATGCCGTCGATCGCGTCGCCGTGCTCGCAGTTCGCGAGACGCTTGTACAGCGACAGCCGCTCCTGCACGTCCGCGCAGTAGTCGGCCGGCAGGATCGCCGGCGCATGCAGGTTGATTTCCGTCGTCGCGGCGAGCGGGGCGGTGAGGTCGGGCTCCTTGCCGTTCTTCAGCGCCTTCACCGCATCGTTCAGCATGTCCGTATAGAGCTGGAAGCCGATTTCGTGGATCTCGCCCGACTGCTTGTCGCCGAGCACTTCACCGGTGCCGCGGATCTCGAGGTCGTGCATCGCGAGATAGAAGCCCGAACCGAGTTCCTCCATCTGCTGGATCGCTTCCAGCCGGCGCTGCGCCTGCTTGGTCAGCGCCTGCGGATCGTGGACCAGCAGGTACGCATACGCCTGGTGATGCGAGCGGCCGACGCGGCCGCGCAGCTGGTGGAGCTGCGCGAGGCCGAACTTGTCCGAGCGATGCATGATGATCGTGTTCGCGCTCGGCACGTCGATGCCGGTCTCGATGATGGTCGTGCACAGCAGCACGTTCGCGCGCTGCGCGACGAAATCGCGCATCACCCGTTCGAGTTCGCGTTCATGCATCTGGCCGTGCGCGATCACGATGCGTGCTTCGGGCACGAGCGCCTCGAGCATCGCCTTGCGGTTCTCGATCGTCTCGACCTCGTTGTGCAGGAAGTACACCTGGCCGCCGCGCTTCAGCTCGCGCAGCATCGCCTCGCGGATCACGCTTTCTTCCTCGCGGCGCACGAAGGTCTTGATCGCGAGCCGCTTCTGCGGCGCGGTTGCGATGACCGAGAAATCGCGCAGCCCTTCGAGCGCCATCCCGAGCGTACGCGGGATCGGCGTCGCGGTGAGCGTCAGCACGTCGACCTCCGCGCGCAGCGCCTTCAGCGCTTCCTTCTGGCGCACGCCGAAACGGTGTTCCTCGTCGATGATCACGAGGCCGAGCCGCTTGAACTGCACGTCCGACGACAGCAGCTTGTGCGTGCCGATCACGATGTCGACGCTGCCTTCGTTGATCTGGGCGATCGCCGCGTTGACTTCCTTCGCGGTCTTGAAGCGCGACAGCTCGACGATCCGCACCGGCCAGTCCGCGAAGCGGTCGGCGAAGGTCTGCGTGTGCTGCTCGGCGAGCAGCGTGGTCGGCGACAGCAGCGCGACCTGCTTGCCGCCCAGCACCGCGATGAACGCGGCGCGCAGCGCGACCTCGGTCTTGCCGAAGCCGACGTCGCCGCACACGAGGCGGTCCATCGGCTTGCCGCTCGTCATGTCGCCGATCACGGCCGCGATGGCGGCCGCCTGGTCGGGCGTTTCCTCGAAGCCGAAGCTTTCGGCGAACTTCACGTAGTCGCGCGGATCGAGCGAGAACGCATGGCCTTCGCGGGCCGCGCGGCGCGCGTACAGGTTCAGCAGCTCGGCAGCGGTATCGCGGATCTGCTGCGCGGCCTTGCGCTTCGCGCGCTCCCACTGGCCGGAGCCGAGCGCGTGCAGCGGTGCGCTGTCGGGATCGGCGCCGCTGTAGCGCGAGATCACGTGCAGCTGCGCGACCGGCACGTAGAGCTTGCTGTCGCCCGAATATTCGAGATGCAGGAATTCCGTCTCGCCTTCGCCGAGATCCATCGACACGAGGCCCATGTAGCGGCCGATGCCGTGCTGTGCATGGACGACCGGGTCGCCGACCTTCAGCTCCGACAGGTCGCGCACCATCGCGTCGACGTTGCTGGCCTGTTCCTGCCGGCGGCGGCCCGCGCGGCGGCCGAGCGCGCCGTACAGCTCGGTTTCGGTGATGACCGCGTAGCCTTCGCCCGGCACCGCGAAGCCGTTCGCGAGCGGCGCGACGCCGAGCGCGAAGCGTTCGTCGCTCTCGAGCCAGCCCGCGAAATGGTCGTTCGATGCAGGGCGCAGATGGTGTTCGGCGAGCAGCTGCAGGATCGTTTCGCGGCGGCCGGCCGATTCGACGGTCAGCAGGACGCGCTTGCCTGACGATTCGACGAACGTGCGCAGCGACGCAAGCGGATCGTCGGCATGGCGATCGACGGTGAGCTCGGGCAGCGCCGTCGCCCAGCCGCCGGCCGGCTGCGCGGGCAGCACGACGCGTGCGAACGGCTTCGCGAACGCGAAGAAGTCCTCGTCGGACAGGAACAGGCGCTGCGGTTCGAGGATCGGCCGCTCGCGATCGTGCGCGAGGAATGCATGGCGCTGTTTCGTGTCGGCGGTGAAGCGGCGGATCGACGCTTCGAGATCGCCGGTGAACACGAGGTGCGCGTCCTGCGGCAGATAGTGGAACAGCGTGGCGGTTTCGTCGAAGAACAGCGGCAGGTAATACTCGATGCCGGCCGACGGCACGCCGTTGCCGATGTCCTTGTAGATCGGCGCGCGGCTCGGGTCGCCTTCGAAGGTCTCGCGCCAGCGGCTGCGGAACGCCGTGCGTGCGGCTTCGTCGAACGGAAACTCGCGGCCGGGCAGGAGGCGGACGTCACGCACCGGGTAGAGGCTGCGCTGCGTGTCCGGGTCGAACGCGCGGATCGAGTCGACCTGGTCGTCGAACAGGTCGATCCGGTACGGCAGCGGCGAGCCCATCGGGTACAGGTCGATCAGCGAGCCGCGCACGCAATATTCGCCGGGCCGCACGACCTGGCTCACGTGCTCGTAGCCGGCCAGCGTGAGCTGCGCCTTCAGCTTCGCCTCGTCGAGCCGCTCGCCCTGCGCGAATGCGAACGTGTACGCGGCCATGAACGACGCGGGCGGCATCCGGTACAGCGCGGTGGTCGCGGGCACGAGCAGGATGTCGCAGCGGCCCTCGCCGAGATCGTGCAGCGTCGCGAGACGCTCGGATACGAGATCCTGGTGCGGCGAGAACGTGTCGTAGGGCAGCGTTTCCCAGTCCGGCAGCAGGCGCACGCGCGCATCGGGCGAGAAGTAGCGGATTTCCTGCGAGAGCCGCTGCGCGTCGACCGCGTTCGCGCAGATCACCGCGAGGAGCGGCACCTCCTGGCGGTTGTCGGCGAGATAACGGGCGATGGCGAGCGCGTCGGCGGAACCATGCGCGCCGTCGAAGGCGAAGCGCTGGCCGGGCTTGACGCGGGCAACGGGCGAGGCGGACGGGGTGGAAGCGTTATCTGGCATAGGGACGACAGGGGTGGCGTGCACGGGCGCATCGCGGTGCGCCGGTCGAGACGAAAGACCTATTATAAAATCCGCTTCTCGATTTCATCTTTTCGGCGTTTCCCTTCGTGACTCCCCGACTTTTCGCCCTGATTCCCTGTGCCGGCACGGGCAGCCGCTCCGGTTCGGCCGTGCCGAAGCAATATCGCACGCTGGCCGGCCGCGCGCTGCTGCACTACACGCTCGCCGCGTTCGACGCGTGCAGCGAATTCGCGCAGACGCTCGTCGTCCTCGCGCCCGACGATTCCCATTTCGACGCGCGCCGCTTCGCGGGCCTGCGCTTCGCGGTGCGCCGCTGCGGCGGCGGCTCGCGCCAGGCGTCGGTGCTGAACGGCCTGCTCGAGCTGGCCGAATTCGGCGCGACCGACCACGACTGGGTGCTGGTGCACGACGCCGCGCGCCCGGGCATCACGCCGGAGCTGATCCGTACGCTGGTCGCGACGCTGAAGGACGACCCGGTCGGCGGCATCGTCGCGCTGCCGGTGGCCGATACGCTCAAGCGCGTGCCGGCCGGCGGCGACGCGATCGCGCGCACCGAGTCGCGCGACGCGCTTTGGCAGGCGCAGACGCCGCAGATGTTCCGTATCGGCATGCTGCGCGAGGCGATCCTGCGCGCGCAGCGCGAAGGGCACGACCTGACCGACGAAGCGAGCGCGATCGAATGGGCCGGCCACACGCCGCGCGTCGTGCAGGGCAGCCTGCGCAATTTCAAGGTCACGTACCCGGAAGATTTCGCGCTCGCGGAAGCGATCCTCGCGCGTTCCACGAACGCTTCCTGACTTTCACCCCCTCACAATCGGAATACGCATGGATTTCAGAATCGGACAAGGCTACGACGTGCACCAGCTCGTCGAGGGGCGCCCCCTCATCATCGGTGGCGTGACGATTCCTTACGAACGCGGCCTGCTCGGCCACTCGGACGCGGACGTGCTGCTGCACGCGATTACCGACGCGCTGTTCGGCGCGGCGGCGCTCGGCGACATCGGTCGCCATTTCTCCGACACGGACGCGGCATTCAAGGGCGCGGACAGCCGCGTGCTGCTGCGCGAGTGCGCCGCACGGATCAAGGCGGCCGGTTTCACGATCCAGAACGTCGACAGCACCGTGATCGCCCAGGCGCCGAAGCTGGCACCGCATATCGACGGGATGCGCGCGAACATCGCGGCCGATCTCGGGCTGCCGCTCGATCGCGTGAACGTGAAGGCGAAGACCAACGAGAAGCTCGGCTATCTCGGCCGCGGCGAGGGGATCGAGGCACAGGCTGCCGCGCTGCTGGTGAAGCAGGGCGGCTGACGTCCGGTCGCGGTGCGCGGTTCGCCCGGCGCGCCGCGCTGCGGAAATGAAAAATGCCACGCGGATGCGTGGCATTTTCGTTTGAAGCGTCTACCGGGCCGGCGCGTCTGCCGGCCGGGTGGTGCAGCCGCTTATTCGCCTTCGGCGGCGATCACTTGCGCGGCGGCATTGATTACCGACGCGATACGGCCGACGTCGCGCAGCTGCGTGACGGTCATCCCTTGCTCGTTCTTCAGCAGCGCGTAGTGCGACTTCACGCAGAAGTGGCACTTGCCGACGATCGACGCGGCGAGCGCGTACATCTCGAACTTGCGCTTGTCGACGCCGCCGTGCGTCGCATACGCGCCCATCCGCAGCTCGGCGCGTTGCGTCTTCAGGTCGGCATCGTCGGCCATCTCGACATACGGATACCAGGTGTTGTTCATCCCCATCAGCGCGGCTGCCGTCAGCACGGCGTTCGTCTCTTCGGGCGACAGGACGCCGGCTTCGCGGATCGTCTTGATGAGCACCGTGCTCTTCGCCGCGATCGCCGCCGCCAGCGCGACGCCGACCGCGTCGGTGCCTTCGAGCGACGAGCGCGAGATCGTGCCGTCGAGGTTCAGGCGGATGTCCTTCGCGTAGTCGGGAATACGCGCCTTAATCGAGTCGATGAATTCCATTGATATCTCCTATGGGTTGGCCGTTAAAAAAGCCCGCAGGCAGGACGTGCGCCGCGGGCTTCGTGCATCGATGCGCTTACAGCGTTGCGCCGCCGACTGCACGGTTGCACGGGCACAGTTCGTCCGTTTGCAGGCCGTCCAGAATCCGCAGGACTTCTGCCGGGCTGCGACCGACGTTCAGGTTGTTCACCGAAACGTGCTGGATCGTGTTGTCCGGATCGACGATGAACGTTGCACGCAGGGCCACGCCGGCTTCCTTGTCGCGCACGCCGAGCTGGTCGATCAGCTCGCCCTTGACGTCGCCGAACGCGTAGTGGTTCAGCTTGTCGAGGTCCTTGTGCTCACGGCGCCATGCGAGCTTGACGAATTCGTTGTCCGAGCTGCCGCCCAGCAGGATGGCATCGCGCTCTTCGAACTGCTTCGTGAGCTTCGCGAACTCGACGATTTCCGTCGGGCACACGAACGTGAAATCCTTCGGATAGAAGTAGATGATCTTCCACTTGCCCGGGAACGACGCTTCGGTGACGGTCTCGAATGCCGACTGGCCGTTTTCCTCGTGATGATTGAAGCCCGGCTTCGCGGCTACGACGGTGAAAGCTTCGAGTTTATCGCCCACGGTTTTCATGCGGATACTCCTGTATGAGTTGGGAAGAAGACTGAGTCAAGCTACCTCGGTGCTGCAACGATGATGTGACAGCATGGGCAAAACTATAACACTATTAGTTAGTCACTTCAATAGATTTTAACTAACGACCCTCATAGCTTTTTTCAACCGGATCGATAGTGTGCAGCGCAAGAAGGGGGCGCGAGCGCGTCACGCAGTCGCACGTGCCTTGCCGGCGCCGGGGAATTCGAGCGTGACTTCGAGGCCCGCTTCGGGGTTGCGGTTGCGCAGGCGCAGCGCGCCGCGATAGCGGCCGACGAGGCGCAGCACGATCGCCATCCCGAGACCCGTGCCGTCCGCCTTGGTGCGCGCGGTGTCGACGCGGTAGAACGGCCGCATCACGAGCGGCAGTTGATCCTCGGGGATGCCGGGGCCTTCGTCGCTCACCGACAGCTCGACGCGCGCGTGCGACACGCGTGTCTCGAGCGTGATGCGCGACACGCCGTCCTGCTTGCTCTGGCCGTACTTGCGCGCGTTCTCGACGAGGTTGCCGATCACGCGGCGCATGTCGGTCTCGTCGGCTTCGATCACCGCGCTCGGCGCGAGCCGCGTGCGGATCTCGACGCCATCCTCGCCCGACACGCGCGCGGCGACTTCCTGCACGATCGACGACAGGTCGACGGGCTCCGGCTTGCGTTGCGACGGGCGTGCGTAGTCGATGAAGGCCGCGATGATGCGATCCATCTGCTCGATGTCGTCGACCATTGCATCCTTGGTTGCCTGGTCGGACGGGCTCATCTCGGTTTCGAGCCGCAGCCGCGCGAGCGGGGTGCGCAGGTCGTGCGAGATGCCCGCGAGCATCAGCGCGCGGTCGGCCTCGAGCTGTTCGAGGTCGCGCACCATCTGGTTGAAGCTGCGATTGGTCTCGGCCGCGACGCCCATCCCGCGCTCAGGCAGCAGCTCGGGTGTCTGGCCCGAGCCGATCTGCCGCGCGGCGAGCGCGAGCCGCGAGAACGGCCGGTTCACCAGGCTTGTGATGAACGCGGAGCCGAATAGCGACAACGCGAGCGCGAATAGCCCCCAGCCGGCCCACTGCAGGCCCGTGACGCTGTCGAGCTGGTCGCGGTCGAGCGCGACCCAGTAATCGTCGTCGTCGATCTTGAAGCTGATCCACACGCCGGGAATGTCGTTGACCGACTGCGCGATCACGGTATCGTCGCCGAGGCGGCTGCGGATGTCGTGTTCGATCAGGCGGTTCAGCGATTCGTCGGGCTGCAGCTTGAACTTGTCGGTCTTCTCGCGCGGGTAAACGCGCACGCCCTCGTTGCTCTCGAGATCCTGCAGCAGCGCACGCCGCAAATCGGGATCGGAATAGAGCAGGGCGGTGCGCGTGAGCTTCACGATCGCGACGAGCTGCAGCGCGACGCGCTGCGCACGCGGCTCGCGCTCGATCACGCGAAAGCTCTGGAACCACGCGGCGAGACTGACCGAGATCAGCAGCGCGATCAGCAGGAAGGTGCGCCAGAACAGCCCGCCGAACGCGAGCTGCAGGAGGCGCCGGTCGATACGCATGGGACGGGCCGTGGGCGGGCGAAACCGGAAAGGAAAAAGGTCAGGCAGCGCCGTCCGGGATGAACACGTAGCCGAGGCCCCAGACGGTCTGGATGAAACGCGGGCTGCCCGGATCCGGCTCGATCAGCTTGCGCAGGCGCGAGATCTGTACGTCGAGGCTGCGGTCGAACACTTCGTATTCACGGCCGCGCGCGAGTTCCATCAGCTTCTCGCGCGACAGCGGCTGGCGCGGATGACGCGCGAACACCTTCAGCACCGAGAATTCGCCGGTCGTCAGCGGAATTTCCTGGCCGGACTTCGTCAGCGTGCGCGTCGCGAGGTTCAGCGAGAACTCGCCGAACTCGAACACCTCGGTGGTTTCCGACGGTGCGCCCGGCAGTTCGGCCGGCGCCTGGCGGCGCAGCACCGCGTGAATGCGCGCCACGAGCTCACGCGGGTTGAACGGTTTCGGCAGGTAATCGTCGGCGCCCATCTCGAGGCCGACGATGCGATCCACATCCTCGCCCTTCGCGGTGAGCATGATGATCGGCGTGCGGTCGTTGCTGCCGCGCAGGCGGCGGCAGATCGACAGGCCGTCTTCGCCCGGGAGCATCAGGTCGAGCACGAGCAGGTCGAAACGCTCGCGGACCCAGAGCTTGTTCATTGCGGTCGCGTTTTCGGCGACGTAGACATTGAAACCCTGCTCGCCGAGATAGCGGCGCAGCAGATCGCGCAGGCGCGGGTCGTCGTCGACGACGAGAATCTTGGAGGGGTTTTTCGTTTCCATGATCGGCATCTTATCGCGAATGGGAATTGACGCACGGTCGCGTATTTTCGCGCGTTACAGTCGGTTACAAAATTTACCCGTAGTGTCGCGCCGAGTAAAGGCAGGCTATAGAGATTCCTTTACTCGAAGCCGAAATTCGGTAGATACTCCCCTGCACTCCATCATTCATCTTTGCACACCCGAATTCCGCAGGGTTTTTCAAGTACCAGAGGTAGCCGGTTGCCGCGTGACGAAGGGAACAAATCGACCAAAGAAGCGAGGACGGTCATGCGATCTTTCCGGATTGCACTGATGCTGACGATCGCGCTTGCCGGTCCGTATGCGTCGAACTTCGCGTATGCGCAGCGCCCCGAGCAGGGCGCACCGTCGCGCAAGCTGCCGCGCAGCAAGGCGCAGCCCGATCGTGCCGCCGAGATGCCGGTTCGTTCCGCCGTGCCTCCCGATCTCGAGCAGCACCGCCGCGACGGCCATATGACGCCCGAGGAGCGGCACCTGCTGCGCCAGCATATCGAAGATGCCGTTCGCGAGTTGTACAAGCGCTGACGCGCGCCGTCTTTCGCTCTGCGCGGAAATTTCCGCGCCGAAAAAATTCGTAGCACTTTTTCCGTCAACTTTCACCCGCCGATTGCCGTTGTACCGGCATCCGCACCGCCGGTGCGTTCCGGGAGTCCATGACGATGAAAGCGAACGCTGCCGCACCGGCGCCGTCGCCCGCCATGCAGTCGCCGCTCGACGCCGACGATGCATTGTTTTTCCTGAGTCGTACCGGTTTTTCTCCTGCGCCCGCCGATGTTGCGCGCGTCGTCGGCATGACGCGCGCGCAGGTCGTCGCCGACACGCTCGGCAACGTTCGCCGCGACCCCGTCACGACGTGGCCCGACTGGATCGGCGAGTTGCCGCCGACGCGTGCGCAGCGCCAGGCACTGACGCCCGACATGCGGCGCGACGAGCAGCGCGAGCGCAACGTCCGGTACGATGCGCTGCGCGCGGCGTGGGTCAACGAGATGGTCGTGACGCCGTCGCCGCTGACCGAGCGCATGACGCTGTTCTGGCACGGGCACTTCACGTCGGGGCAGGACAAGGTGCCTTACCCGCAGACGATGGCCGCGCAGAACGGGCTGTTTCGCCGCGAGGCGCTCGGCAATTTCGGCGTGCTGCTGCACGCGGTCGCGAAAGATCCGGCGATGCTTCAGTACCTCGACGGCGCGAGCAATCGCAAGGGGCGCCCGAACGAGAATTTTGCGCGTGAGGTGATGGAGCTGTTCACGCTCGGCGAAGGGCATTACACGCAATACGACGTGACCGAAGCCGCGCGCGCGATGACGGGCTGGACGGTCGATCCCGATACTTATCGCTTCGAGGTGCGGCCGGATCTGCACGATGCGGGCGACAAGACGATCCTCGGCGAAACGGGGCCGTTCGACGGCGACGGCTTTCTCGACATCCTGCTGAAGCGGCCCGGCACGGCGCGCTTCATCGCCGGCAAGCTGTGGCGCGAGTTCGTGTCGGATACGCCCGATCCGCGCGAGCTCGATACGGTGGCCGAACGGTTTCGCTCGAGCGGCTACGACATTCGTGCCGCGCTCGCCGCGCTGTGGTCGACCGACGCCTTCTGGGATCCGCGCAACCGCGGCGTGCTCGTCAAGTCGCCTGCGGAATTCGTCGTCGGGTCGGTGCGGCTGTTCGACATGTCGTACGGCGATCCGCAGATGCTCGCGAACACCGTGCGCACGCTCGGTCAGAACCTGTTCTACCCGCCGAACGTGAAGGGCTGGCCGGGCGGCGCGCTGTGGATCAACAGCACCACGCTGCTCGCGCGCAAGCAGTTCGTCGAGCAGCTGTTCCGCGCGACGGAGACGGCCGGCATGCACCCGCCGGCGCATGCGATGGCGCCGGCGCCGAATGTCCGCGCGCATGCGATGCCGGTGGTCGATACGGCATCCGCTCCCGGCATGCGCGGTGCGCCCGCCAAGCCCGTGCGGGCCGGCCTGCGTTTCGACCTCGAGCGCTGGCTGGCGCAGTATCGCGCGCGGCCGCAGGCGATCGCGGGCTTGTCGACCGAGCTTCAGTTGCAGCATGCGGTGCTGCAGCTGTCGCCGGTCGCGGCAATCGACACGGATTCGACCGGCAGCGCGTATCTCGAGGCACTGCTGATGGATCCGGCTTATCAACTGAAATGATTCGAACGACGATGAAGCGGGAAGCCGGTGCGGCAAAGGTGCCGGGCGGCGAACCAAAGGATGCGCGATGAACCGACGTGATTTTCTGACGCTGACGGGCGCTGCGGCCGCGGCCGGCGTATCGATGTGGCAGGCGCCTGCGATGGCCGCGGCCGCGACGGGCCGACAGCCGGCGGCCGGGTATGCGAACGTGCTGATCCTCGTCGAGCTGAAGGGCGGCAACGATGGCCTCAACACGGTGGTGCCGTATGCGGACCCGCTGTACTACCAGTTCCGGCGCAGCATCGGCATCAAGCGCGAGCAGGTGCTGCAACTCGACGCGCATACGGGGCTGCATCCGTCGCTCGCGCCGCTGATGCCGCTGTGGCGCGACGGGCAGGTTGCGGTCGTGCAGGGCGTCGGTTATCCGCAGCCGAACCTGTCGCATTTCCGGTCGATCGAGATCTGGGATACCGCGTCGCGCTCGGATCAATACCTGCACGAAGGCTGGCTGACGCGCACGTTCGCACAAGCGCCCGTGCCGCCCGGTTTCGCGGCCGACGGCGTCGTGCTCGGCAGCGCCGAGATGGGGCCGCTCTCGAACGGCGCGCGTGCGATCGCGCTCGTCAATCCCGCGCAGTTCATCCGTGCGGCCCGGCTCGCCGAGCCGTCGTCGCTGCGCGAACAGAACCCCGCGCTCGCCCACATCATCGACGTCGAGAACGACATCGTGAAGGCGGCCGACCGGCTGCGCCCGCGCGGCGGGATGCGTGAATTCCGGACGGCCTTTCCGGCCGGCGCGTTCGGCACGTCGGTCAAGACCGCGATGCAGGTGCTGGCCGCGTGCGAAGCGTCCGGGCCCGGCGCGCAGGATGGTGTCGCGGTGCTGCGCCTGACGCTCAATGGCTTCGATACGCACCAGAACCAGCCGGGGCAGCAGGCCGCGCTGCTCAAGCAGTTCGCCGAAGGGATGAGCGCGATGCGCGGCGCGTTGATCGAACTCGGGCGCTGGAACCAGACGCTCGTGATGACGTATGCGGAATTTGGACGACGCGTGCGCGAGAACCAGAGCAACGGCACCGATCACGGCACGGCCGCGCCGCATTTCGTGATGGGCGGCCGCGTGGCCGGCGGGCTGTACGGTGCGCCGCCGGCGCTCGGGCGGCTCGACGGCAACGGCAACCTGCCGGTCGCGGTCGATTTCCGCCAGCTCTACGCGACGGTGCTCGGGCCGTGGTGGGGGCTCGATTCGACGCGCGTGCTGCAGCAGCGCTTCGACACGCTGCCGTTGCTGAAGGCGTGAGGGGGACGGGTCAGCGCCGGCGCGCGGTGCGCCACGCGATCCACAGCTTGCGGATCGGCGTCAGCGCGATGCGCTGATGCAGCACCTGGTAGTCGTCGCGCTCGATTTCGTCGAGCAGTGAGCCGGCCAGTGCGATCTGCGCGCGCAGCGTGCGCTGGGCGCGGCGTTCGGATGCAGGGATCGCCGTTTCGGCGGCCACGAGCGCTTCGCGCGCGCGGGCCGTCTGGAATTGCAGCAATTCGGTGAAGGCCGGGCTGTAGCGGCGGTTCAATAGATCGGCTGCGGTTACGTTGTAGCGTTGCAGTTCGTCGATCGGCAGGTAGATGCGGCCGTGGCGCGCGTCATTGCCGAGGTCCTGCACGAACTGCGCGAGCATCAGCGCGCGGCCGGCATCCGCGGCCCACGGTTGCGGGTCCGCCGGGTTCGCGGCGCTGGCGCGCGCGACCAGCGATGCGAACGTACCGCCGACCTGTGCGATATAGCGCTGCAGGTTCGCCAGATCGAGGTAGCGCGCCTGTTCGAGATCCATCCCGTAACCGTTGACGAGCGTGCGCAATGCGTCGGCCTCGGCGGCGATCGCCGGATGATGCTGCGCGAGCGCTTTCGTGACCGGGTGTGACGGCTGCCCGTCGGCCAGCGCCGCGAGTTCCTTGTGCCACCACGCGAGCTTCGTGTGTCCGACGGTCGGGTCGCTGGTTTCCTTGACGGTTTCCTCGAGTTCGCGGCGCAGTGCGAAAAGTGCAGTCAGGCGAGGCTGCGTGGCGAGCGGCGCCTGGCGCAGTGCGTAGTAGACGCTGGAGCCCGCAGGGGCGGCCTTTTGCTGACAGTAGTCGTCGAAGTTCACGGGCGGAATCGGGTGGGGGCGGGTTCGGGGCACGCGCGGCGGCGCGGTGCCGAAACGTCGAGCGCGGCATTCTAGCATCGCTGCACGGCGGGTGCCGGCAGGGGCGAGACAACGCCGCCCGGATCGGGTAGAATCTCGCGCTCGCCTGATCGGGCGTGCCGGTTACAAGCCGGCGCGATGTCCCGGGCGCGTGGAAACGCATCTTGCGTGCCGCGTGGTCAGGCGACAGAAAATGCGCGTGAGTGGCGAAATTGGTAGACGCACCAGGTTTAGGTCCTGACGCCCGCAAGGGTGTGCCGGTTCGAGTCCGGCCTCACGCACCAGAAGTCGAATGTGTCCCTGTCGGGAGCCGTTCACTAAAAAGCGCTGCCGGTCGATTGACCGCAGCGCTTTTTTGTTGATGTCGGTGCTTTTTCCGGCGCGCGAGCCCGTGCAAGCAGCGCACGAGAATTCGTGCCGCGTGTAATATCGTGTTCGCTTCCGATATAAGAAACACAATTACGCCGAGGACCGCCGATGAAAAACACCGTACGCATGCCGAGTTTCGTACTGGCACTGATGCTGGCCGCGCCGGCTTTTGCCAATACGCCTGCCGAGAACATTGCATGGAGCGCCAAGCCGGTGCAGACGGCTGCATCGTCGTCGCCGTCGGCGTGCACCGCGTATTCAGGGCGTGTGATGTCGAGCGGCGAAACGTTCTCTACGGAAAACGTGCTGAAAGCGCTCGGCACGTCGCTGGCCGGCGTCGCGCTGGGCGCTGTCACTGGCGGATATGAGGGCGCAGCCCCCAATCCGTGCCCGCGCCCGGGCCTGTGACCGGCCCGCAAGCGAACCGCGGGGATCCCCGCCTGATCTGAACAAGTTCGACACCCAGCGCCGCGCGTCGCCCGACCCGCGGCGCTTCGTCATTTCAGACTTACTTATTCCCAGAAACTCCGGATCGCGACCGCCACGATCACCGGCACCGAGAACACCAGCGGGATCGCGAAATACTGCGCTTCGCGATCGACCACCCAGCTATAGATCACCCACGCCGCGCCGATCGCGAACGTGATGAGGCCGACCGTCACGGCCGCGATGTTCAGGACCAGTTTCGAAGGCTGGCGGCGCGTCTTGGGATCGTCATTGTGATCGCGCGGAGACGATTTCATCGGAAGAGTGCGGCTTCGGGCCGGAACGGGGATAAAAGCACAGGAAACCCCATCCGCACCGATCGCGCAAGAGGGCCGGCACCGGCCGACCCCCGTCGCGTCTGCCGGCGCGCGCTACAACCCGAACGACACCGCCAGTTCGTCGAGCAGTTCGCGCTGGAACGCGACGAACCGCTCGCCCGGCTGTTGCGCGATCGCGAGGTCGAGCATCGGATCGGCGACGTCGGTGCGAACGCCGGCCAGCGCCTCGACGATCGCAAGTCCGCAGAACGGCACGTACGCTTCCGAATAGCCGCCTTCGTGAACGATCACGAGCCGCCCGCCGCAATGGCGCTGTGCGGCTTCCTTCACCGCACGCGTCATGAACCGGTAGCTGTCGGTATGCAGCTGCATGCGCGCGAGCGGATCGACCGCGCTTGCGTCGAGGCCGCTGGCGACCACGATCAGCTCGGGCCGGAAACGCTCCAGCGCCGGCAGCACGATCCGTTCGAACGCGTAGCGATACGCATCGTCGCCGCTGCCTGCGAGCAGCGGCACGTTCAGGTTCGCGCCGATACCCGCGCCTTCGCCGCAATCGTCCGCGCCGCTGTAACCGGGCGGGAAGCAACGGTCCTGATGCAGCGAGATCGTCAGCGTGTCCGGATCGTCGTAGTAGATCGACTGCGTGCCGTTGCCGTGATGCACGTCCCAGTCGATCACCGCGACACGCTCGATGCCGTATTTCGCACGGGCGGCCTCGATCGCGATCGGGATGTTCGCCAGCAGGCAGAAGCCCATCGGGCGATCGCGCAGGCAGTGATGGCCGGGCGGCCGCGACAGCGAGAACGCATTTGCCGCACGCTCGCCGAGGACCGTATCGACGGCCGCGATCGCGAGTCCGGCCGACAGCGCGGCGATCTCGTAGCTGCCCTTGCCGAACGGTGCGAGATCGCCGAGGTCGCCGCCGTTCGCGTCGCTGAGCGCGTGGAACGCGTCGAGATAGTGCGCGGGGTGAATGCGCAGCAGGTCGGCGGTCGAGGCCGGCTCGGCGCCGCGCAGGTCGAGCTGCGCGGCCAGGCCCGAGGCCTGCACGAGCGACAGGAATCGGCGCTTCGAATCGGGCGATTCGGCGTAGCCCGCGCTCGACGGCGGCTGGACCCAGCCGCCGACCGGGAAGAACAGCGCGTGCGTGCCGCCGGTATGCCAGAAAGTGCGTTCGTCGGTGAAGAAGGCAGTGCGGTTCATGGATGTGCGTGACCTGTCACGGTTGGGAAGAAACGGAAGGGGGCGTGCGGCGATCGATGTGGCGCAGCGCGGCGAAGGACACGATCGCGACGGCCGTCGCGGCTGTGAACAGCACGCGCATCGTGCCGCCAGCGTCGAGCATCAGCCCGGCGAGCAGCGGGCCGGCCGCGAGGCCGGCGCCGATCACGAAATTGAGCGTGGCGACGAGGCGGCCCGACGTGTCGATCTGCGCGACGGTCGCGAGGATGAATGGCAGCACGAACGTCCACGCGAACTTGAACGCGAAGATCGCCGCGCTGTAGCCGCCGGCATGCCGCATCACGGCGAGCGCGACGAGCGAGGCAGCAAGCAGCGCGTAACCGGCCGCGAGCATCGCGCGCCGCGCGAGCCGGCCGCCCGCGCACGACGCGAGCGCTGCACCGGCGATGCCCATCACGCTCGCGATCGCGAGGACGTTGCCGGTCGACTGCGGATCGAGTCCGGCTTCGGTCGCGGCACGGCTCGCGAACGTCCATGCGCTGCCGATCGCGAGATAGAACGTCAGCACCGCGCCGATCGCGAGCACGACGAAACTTTGCGGCGTCTGCGTCGCCGCGCCGCGCGCGTTGTGCGCGGGCGCGGATCGCGTGCCCAGCGATGATGGAAAGCCGCGCGACAGCGGTGCCGCGAGCAGCGCGAGCCCGGCGAGCGCGACATACAGCGCGCGCAGCCCGAACGCCGCGAACACATGCGGCAGCACGAACAGGCCGATCGCGCCCGCGATCAACTGGCCGACGACCCACAGGCCGTACACGCGGTCGCTGTTCTCGCTCGTCGCGGCACTCGTCATGCAGAGCACCATCAGCGAGCCGCCGCCGAGCGCGGTGACGGCGCGCAGCGCGAGCAACGCGACGAAACCCGGCATCCACAGCGCGGTCAGCAGGTTGCCCGCGCCGAACAGCGCGATGGCGAACGCGGCAACGCGGCGCGCGTCGACCCGGCCGAGCCACAGGTACGACGGCACGGTCGCGAGGCTGAACGCACCGAGTTCGACGAAGAAGTAGGTGCCGATCTGCGACGCGGACAGCCCGAGCTGCGTCGCGAGCTGTCCGGCGACGGCGGGTGCCACGAGCAGCAGCAGCGGCGTGATGGCCGCGAACACGACGAGCGCGACGAGCGTCGAGCGCGCGAAGGTCGAGGCGCGGCCGTCGGGCGGGAGTACGGCATCCGGAGAAAGGGTTTTCATGGCGGGCTCTCGTGTGGGGAATCAGAACAGGTGGTACATGCCGACCATCGCGCCGAACTGCGATGCGCCGGCGAGCGGTGTCGGGTCGTATTCGTAGACGGTCTGCGAACTCTGGCCGCTGTTGCGCGCGTAGCCGAGGTTCACGTAGGCGACGGTGCGTTTCGACAGCGCGTACGTGGTGCTCGCGATGAACAGCGTCGGGTGGCCGATCGCCGGTGTGCGCGAGTCGGTGTGATAGACGCCCGCGTTCAGGCCGATCTCGCTCGACATCTGGTAGCGCGCACCGCCCCAGACGATCGTGCGTGCTGCGTCGAGGTCGCCGGTCAGGCGTTCGACGCCCGCGTAGACGGTGAGCGGCAGTGTGGCGAATGCATAGCGCGCGGCGAGCGTGCCGAGTTCGCGGCGGCGCGCCGACGTGTCGCCGGCCGCCGAAACATCGCCGTGCGCCTGATGCAGCACCGCGCTGACCGACAGGCCGTTGCTCGTGTACTGGCCGCCGAGTTCGAGCACGCGTCCGGCGCGCGTATTGCCGGCGACGCCGGAGGTCGCGGCGAGCGCCTCCACGTCGAAGCCGGCAAACGTCGGCGACTGGTACTTGACCGAGTTGTCGATGAAGTTCGCGTTCATCGGCACGATGACGCCTTGGCCGCTGTACGACGCGTACCAGAGCGGGTCGTAGAACAGCGTCTTGTCGAACAGCACGCTGAACTGCCGCCCGAGCGTGACGGTGCCGACGGGCCCCGCGATGCCGACGTACGCGCCGCGGAAGAACGCGTAGCCGGGCACGGTCGCGGTGCCGTCGTTGAGGTTGAGGCCCTGTTCGAGCTTGAACAGCGCACGCCAGCCGCCGCCGAGATCTTCGTGGCCCTTCAGTCCGATCTGCGAAGGCAGGATGCCGTAGTTCTGCAACTGCACGGCCGAGTGGCGCCCGTCGGCATGCGTCAGGTATTGCACGCCCGCGTCGAGCGCGCCGTACAGCGTAAGACTCGACTGAGCATGTGCGGCGGCACTGCACGCGGCCAGCGTCGCGGCGGCCGCGGCCGTGCGGATGAAGCGGGGTTTCGTCACGTGGGGTTCTCCATACCGTCCTGCATCGGTTTGTCGTTGGTGTTGTCGCGACGCAGTGTCCGCAGCGGGAAAACCTTCGAACAGTCGTACAGATGAACGGTGTGGAAAACCCGCGGTGCGCGGCATGCGTGCGGTGCCGTGCCGTGGCGTGGCGTGCTGCGGAGCAGCAACGGGCCATGCACCGTTCAAATGGATGGGGCTGGCGCCCGTTCCGGCACCGTGGCCCGTCAAAAAACCGATCGCTATAATCGGCCGGTGTCGTTGCGCACATCAGCAGCCCGATCGGGCAGGGGAGCGGAAGGTGAGGATCACGACGGATATCGGGCAGGATCTCGATGCGCTGCGCGACGTGCCGGCCGCCATCGTGCTCGACGACTTCGCCTGGCCGCCGCTGCCGTCCCGGCGCGCCGATTTCGACGGCGTCACGCGCGGCGACGCCTCGCAGCGCGAACTCGGGCTGATGCTGCTCGACCTGTACGCGGTTGCCGCGCGGTCCGGCATCGGCGAATTCGAATACCGCTTCTTTTCGCTGCTGCAGGCGCTCATTCCGTTCGACGCCGCATGGACGGGCGTCGCGACCCACGCACCGACCGGCCCGGTGATGCACAACAGCTTCCTGTACCGCCTGCCGCACGCATTCTTCAGCGACTGGAAGCGCGTGCGCGATTGCGACCCGCTCGCGCACCGCACGTTGCGCGGCGCGCACGGCCACGCGGTGCGGCTGTCGGTCGTCGAGCCGGGGCTCGATTCTCGGTTTCGCGACTGGTGCGTGAAGTACGGGCTCGCGCAACTGATGTGCGTGTGCACGCTCGATCGCCGGTTCGGCCTGACGACGTTCATGTCGATCTACCGCCAGGGCCTGAATCGGCCGTTCAGCGACGACGATGCGCGCCGTTTCGAGGAAGTGATTCCGCATCTCGCGGCGGCGCTGACGATCAATCGCGCCGCGCAGCTCACGCGCGAGCGCGGCGATACGGCCGCACCGGCGGCGCGTGCGCTGTGCGACAACTTCGGCGTGCTTCACCACGCCGATCACGGTTTCGACGACGTGCTGCGGTCCGAATGGCCGGCGTGGGCCGGTGCGCGCGTGCCGGAGCCGCTCGTCGCGCACCTGCGGCGCCAGTCGAGTCAGCCGTTCGTCGGCGATGCGCTGCGGATCCAGTGCGTGCCGGTTGCGGGGCTGTTCCAGATCGAGGCGCGGCCGCGCTCGCTGCTCGACCGCCTGAGCCCGCGCGAGCTTGCGGCGATCCGCTATTACGGCGCCGGGCGTTCGCACAAGGAGGTCGCGCAACAGATGGCGATTTCGCCGACGACCGTGCGCCACTACCTGCGTTGCGCGTACCGCAAGCTCGGCATGCACGACAAGAGCCAGATCGCCGGCGTGCTCGGCGCGACGGGCGGCGCGGCCGACGACGAGCCGGTTGAGGCCGGTGACGAGCCGCGCTGAATCCTGCGGACGTCACACGATGCACGCCGTCGTGTGAATGGTTGTGCCCGCAACCATTGAGCGTTATGCTCGTCAGCTCCCAGGAGACGGAAATCCATCATGAACGACACGAATTCAGGGTCGGTGCGCGCGGCGGTGGTTGGGGTCGGCGCGATCGGCGGATTGCTCGCGGCCGCATTGTCGCGGGCCGGCATGACCGTGAGTGCGTACGCGCGCGGCGCGACGCTCGACGCACTGAACACGCACGGCGTGCGCGTGATCGACGAGGCGGGCGTGACATCGTCGGTTCCGGTGCGGGCGAGCGACGATGCGGCCGCGCTCGGCGTGCAGGACTACGTGGTGATCGCGCTGAAGGCGCAGGCGCTCCCGGCGCTGGCCGCGCGCATTGCACCGCTGGTCGGGCCGGACACCGTGATCGTCGCGGCGATGAACGGGCTGCCGTGGTGGTTCACGCACGGGCTCGAAGGGGCGCTCGACGGTGTGCCGCTCGATGCGGTCGATCCGGCCGGCGCGGTGTCGGCGGCGTTGCCGCCCGCGCAGGCGATCGGTTGCGTCGTGCACCTGTCGTCGAGTACGGACGCGCCGGGCATCGTGCGTCGCGGGCGCGGCAACCGGCTGATCGTCGGTGCGCCCGATGCGCGGCTCGACACGGCTACCGCCCGGTTCGCCGCGGCGCTCGCGGCGGGCGGTTTCGACGTCGAGTCGACGCCCGCGATCCGGACCGAGATTTGGACGAAGCTGTGGGGCAACATGAACATGAATCCCCTGAGCGCGCTGACGGGGTCGACGGCCGAGCAGCTGCTCGACGATCCGTTCACGCAGGATCTCGCGTTGCGGATGATGGAGGAGGCGGCCGCGATCGGCGCGAAGCTCGGCCTGTCGACGGGGATGAGCGGGCCCGAGCGGATCGCGGTCACGCGCAAGCTCGGCGCGTTCAAGACGTCGATGCTGCAGGATTTCGAAGCGGGGCGCGCGCTCGAGATCGGGCCGATCCTCGGCGTGTTTCCTGAACTCGGGCGCAAGCTCGGCGTGCCGACCCCGTATTGCGACGCGGTGCTCGGGCTGCTGCGTCAGCGCGCGACGAACAGCGGGCTGTAGCGCGGGCGCGGCCGCCGCATGCGCGCCGCCGGCGACGCGGAGCGCTGCGGTCCGATTGCAACATGTCGCGCCGCATGACGCAAAGCGGGCCGCCCGCGTCGCGGGTCAGGCGACCGGGGCGGCCCGTCGAATTCGTCGGATCAATGCCGCGGGCGTTGTGCCCGCGTTGCGGCTCAGTCGTCCCGCTCGGTCGCGTGCGCAACGACCTTGTCGAGCAGCCGCTCGAACGTCTGGCGTTCGCTGTCGGACAGGCACGCGAGCAAGCCGTCGTTCCACTTGCGCACGATCGGCATGATCTTGCGATGCAGCGCGCGGCCGTCGGCGGTCAGCGCGATCAGTACGATCCGGCCGTCTTCCTCGCTTGCACTGCGTTCGAGCAGCCCCTGGCGCAGCAACGCCTCGGCCGCCCGGCTCGCCTGGCTCTTGTCGAGATTGGTGTGACGCGCAAGATCCATGATCGAGAACGGACCGAAGGCGCCGACGGCGGCGATCACGCGCGCCTCGGGCAGCGAGATGTCGAGCTTGTGCCGGTACACCTCGCCGATCCCGCGATCGGATCGCTTCGTGAGCGCGTGGAGGCGATAGGTCAGAAACTGATCGAGCCCGGCTTGACGGCCTTTCATGTCGAATCCTGAAGAAAAAGGGCGGGCCCGATTGTTCCTGTATCGCGCGCTCGGGTCAACGGTCAGTGTGCGCCGTACTTCAGGCGTGTCAATTGCTCCGCTTCGTTCGCGAGCAGATTCGCCGCGTCGCGGATTGCGACGTCGAGCGTGATCGGCCCGGGAGCCGGCGAGAAGCAGCCGGAAAAATGTTCGGACAGGCGCGACAGCGCGGCCGGGTCGACCGCGCCCGACAGCAGCGACGCGGGCACGCCGGCGGCCTGCGCGTGCCGGCACGCGATGAACGGCGCCTTGCCGTGCAGCGTCTGTACGTCGGAGCGGCCTTCGCCGGTGATCAGCCAGTCGGCGCCGGCGAGCGCGGCGTCGAGGCCCACCTGCCGCGCCACCACTTCGGCGCCCGCTTCGAACTGCGCGCCGAGCATGTGCAGCGCGAAACCGAGGCCGCCGGCGGCGCCGGCGCCCGGCAGGTCGCGACTGCGCCGGTCGAGCGCGGCTTCGAGGAGATCGGCGAAGCGGGCGAGGGCGGCGTCGAGGGTTGCAACCTGCTCGGGCGTCACGCCCTTTTGCGGGCCGAATACGGCGGTGGCGCCATGTGCGCCGGTCAGCGGGTTGTCGACGTCGGACATGCCGATGAATTCCGTTTCCTTCAGGCGTGGGTCGAGCCCCGACGCGTCGATGCGCGCGACGTCGGCGAGCCGCGACGGCACGGGCTCGACCGGCTGGCCGGCGGCGTCGAAGCACTGCAGGCCGAGGCCCGCGAGCAGCCCGGCGCCCGCGTCGTTGGTGCTGCTGCCGCCGAGCGCGACGAAGAAGCGGCGCACGCCTTCGTCGAGCAGCGTGCGGATCGCTTCGCCCATCCCGCGCGTGCTGCGTGCATCGACGGGCACGCTCATGCCGACCGGATCCGTGATGCCGACGATCTCGGCCGTCTCGACGATCGCGGTGCGCGCGTCGATCACGCCGACTGCCGCGTCGCGTGCCGCGAGCGACGCGCCGGCCACCCGCAGCGCGCGCCGCGTGCCGCCGCCAGCCAGCATCGCGTCGAGCGTGCCTTCACCGCCGTCGGCCATCGGGCAGCAGCGCACGACGGCGTCGGGCCGGGCGCGGCGAATGCCGGTGGCGATCGCGTCCGCGACCTGCTCGGCGGAAAGCGAGCCTTTGAACGAATCGGGCGCGATGACGACGACAGGCGCGGACGGGTGTTGCGGCATGGTGTCTCCAGAAGGCGTGATTGGTGTGAAGAATATTGGGGTCGCGACGGCGGCATACCCTCAATCGGAGCTTACAGGATGGCGGGCCCGTGGTGGATACGGCGTTCGGCATAGCGGCGATCCGCGTGCATTGCCGTGCAAAGGGCTGTCGAGGCGGCGCAGACGCATGCGCGTCGCGCCGATCTGGCGGTGTGAGGAAAATTGTTTGCTAGAATAGTCGATTCTTCCGGCCAAAGCCGTGCTCCGAGCCGCTTGCGCTAGCCATCCGGCGCGTGCAGGGATGGCGTGGCGCTCCGGCGCGGCGAGTGGATGTGACACACATCACGCCGCAGGCAGGCACGGCAAGGAAAACCCGATTCGCTCGAATAATTTTAGGACGATTGAAGCCATGGCTAACGTTGTTGAGAACCTCGGCAAGCTTGAACGCCGCGTGACGATTTCCCTGCCGAAAGACACCGTGCAGAAGGAAATCGACGCCCGTATCCAGAAACTCGCGAAGACCGTGCGCATGCCGGGTTTCCGCCCGGGCAAGGTGCCGGTGAAGATGGTCGCGCAGCAGTATGCGGGTCAGGTCGAAGCAGAAGTGCTGAGCGACAAGATCGGCCAGGAATTCTTCACGATCAGCCGCGCGGAAAACCTGCGCGTCGCCGGCCAGCCGAGCTTCGAGCCGAAGCAGGAGCAGGCTGAAGGTGCGTACGCGTTCGACGCGACGTTCGAGATCTACCCGGAAGTGAAGATCGGCGATCTGGCGACGGCTGAAGTCGAGCGCTCGACGACGTCGATCGGCGACGCTGAAATCGACCGCACGCTGGACATCCTGCGCAAGCAGCGCGTGCACTTCCACGCACGTGGCGAAGCCGGCGAGCACGGCGACGGCGGCGCGGACACCGCAGCCAAGAACGGCGACCGCGTGACGGTCGACTTCGTCGGCAAGATCGACGACGTCGCGTTCCAGGGCGGCACGGCTGAAGATTTCCCGTTCGTGCTCGGCGAAGGCCGCATGCTGCCGGAATTCGAAACGGCAGCGCTGGGCCTGAAGGACGGCGAGTCGCGCACGTTCGACCTGGCGTTCCCGGAGGATTACCACGGCAAGGACGTCGCGGGTAAGACGGCGCAATTCACGGTCACGATGAAGAAGATCGAGTGGCCGCACCTGCCGGAAATCGACGGTGAATTCGCGAAGTCGCTCGGCATCGAAGACGGCGATCTCACGAAGATGCGCGGCGAGATCAAGGAAAACCTCGAGCGTGAAGCGAAGCGCCGCACGCAGTCGATCGTCAAGAACCAGGTGATGGACGCGCTGCTGAAGATTTCCGAACTCGACGTGCCGAAGGCGCTGATCGAGCAGGACCAGCAACGCCTCGTCGAAATGGCTCGCCAGGATCTGGCGCAGCGCGGCGTGCCGAACGCGAAGGACGCACCGATCCCGGCAGAAATGTTCACCGAGCAGGCGGAACGTCGCGTGAAGCTGGGCCTCGTGCTGGCCGAGCTCGTGAAGTCGAACGGCCTCGAAGCGAAGCCGGAACAGATCCGCGCGGAAGTCGACGAGTTCGCGAAGAGCTACGAAGACCCGAAGGAAGTGGTCCGCTGGTATTATTCGAACCAGCAGCGCCTCGCCGAGATGGAAGCGTTCGTCGTTGAAAGCAACGTCGTCGATTTCGTGCTGGGCAAGGCGAAGGTGACGGACAAGGAAGTGAGCTTCGAAGCACTCGCGAGCGCATCGGCGCAAGCGTAAGTGTTGCTCTAGCGGCGTGCCGGCTGTCGGAGCGACGGCCCGCACGCCGTTTTTACGTCAAGCGCACGGTTGCCATTAATATGGCGATTGAGCGGGCGGCTTCCTTCCGTTCAATTTTCCATTCGAACAAGGTTCATTGAATGATCACTCGCGCTGAATTGCTGGACATGCTTGCTTCGAACGCGCCGCAGGGTTTCGAGGCGCAAGCGCTGGGGCTGGTGCCGATCGTCGTCGAAACGAGCGGCCGCGGCGAGCGTTCGTACGATATCTACTCGCGTCTCCTGAAAGAGCGCCTGGTGTTCATGGTCGGCGAAGTGAACGACCAGACCGCCAACCTCGTGGTTGCGCAGCTGCTGTTCCTCGAGAGCGAGAATCCCGACAAGGACATCAGCCTGTACATCAACAGCCCGGGCGGGTCGGTATCGGCCGGCATGGCGATCTACGACACGATGCAGTTCATCAAGCCGGACGTGTCGACGCTGTGCATGGGCCTCGCGGCCAGCATGGGCGCGTTCCTGCTCGCGTCGGGTGCGAAGGGCAAGCGTTTCGCGCTGCCGAACTCGCGCGTGATGATTCACCAGCCGCTCGGCGGCGCGCGCGGCCAGGCATCCGACATCGAGATCCAGGCACGCGAAATCCTCTACCTGAAGGAGCGGCTGAACCAGTTGCTCGCGCAGCACACGGGCCAGGACGTCGAGCGCATCGCGCGCGACACCGACCGTGATAACTTCATGTCGAGCGAGGATGCGAAGGCATACGGGTTGATCGATCAGGTGCTGCTGAAGCGCCCGTGAGCTTAAGTGGGGTGCCGCCCCGATTCGTGCGGCGCCCCTGCGACGTCCCGATCGCCCTGAGCATCTGCGGCAAGCGCATCCAGCCGGCTCCGGTCGCGCCCTAGGCGCGGCGCTCGGAGCATTCGGCGTATCATGTCATTTACCTGTCCGGAGGCTCTACATTCATGGCGGACAAAAAAGGTTCGAACAGCGAGAAGCTGTTGTATTGCTCGTTTTGCGGGAAGAGCCAGCATGAGGTGAAAAAACTCATCGCGGGCCCGTCGGTGTTCATCTGCGATGAATGCATCGACCTCTGCAACGAAATCATTCGCGACGAGGCGGCTGCCGCCGGCGTCGAGGCCAGCCTGTCCCGGTCGGATCTGCCGAGCCCGCAGGAAATTCGCGACATCCTCGATCAGTACGTGATCGGCCAGGAGCGCGCGAAGAAGATCCTCGCGGTGGCCGTGTACAACCACTACAAGCGCCTGAAGCATCTCGACAAGAAGGACGACGTCGAGCTGTCGAAGAGCAACATCCTGCTGATCGGCCCGACGGGCTCCGGCAAGACGCTGCTCGCACAGACGCTCGCGCGGTTGCTCAACGTGCCGTTCGTGATCGCGGATGCGACGACGCTGACCGAAGCCGGCTACGTCGGCGAGGACGTCGAGAACATCATCCAGAAGCTGTTGCAGAACTGCAACTACGAGGTCGACAAGGCCCAGCGCGGGATCGTCTACATCGACGAAATCGACAAGATCAGCCGCAAGTCGGACAACCCGTCGATCACGCGCGACGTGTCGGGCGAGGGCGTCCAGCAGGCACTGCTGAAGCTCGTCGAGGGCACGATGGCGTCGGTGCCGCCGCAGGGTGGCCGCAAGCACCCGAACCAGGATTTCATCCAGGTCGATACGACCAACATCCTGTTCATCTGCGGTGGTGCATTCGACGGCCTCGAAAAGGTGATCACCGATCGTACCGAGAAAACCGGTATCGGCTTCGGTGCGACGGTCAAGAGCAAGCAGGAACGCGACGCGGGCGAAGTGCTGCGCGAAACGGAACCGGAAGACCTGATCAAATTCGGTCTGATCCCCGAATTGATCGGCCGCCTGCCGGTGGTCGCGACGCTCGGCAAGCTCGATGAAGCGGCACTGATGAAGATCCTGGTCGAGCCGAAGAACGCGCTCGTCAAGCAGTATCACAAGCTGTTCGCGATGGAGCGCGTCGAGCTGGAGATCCGGCCGGGCGCACTGCAGGCAGTCGCCCGCAAGGCGATCCGCCGCAAGACCGGCGCGCGCGGTTTGCGTTCGATCATCGAACAGGCATTGCTCGACGTGATGTACGAGCTGCCGACGATGAAAGGGGTCAGCAAAGTCATCATCGACGAGAACGTCATCGATGGCGACGGCAAGCCTTTGCTGATCTACGAGGACACGCCGAAGGTGGCGGGTTCGAACTGACCGGCTTGCCGACGATGTTCTGCGAAAAAGGCCGTTCATGAGACCGTGGGCGGCTTTTTTTCGTTTATCTTGTGGGTAACTCTGACTCGACTCGCGGTGGTTACTTTCTTACCGAATATTTCCCGCACTTGAAGGCTTGCAATTCGTTGTGGCGGCCTCAATTACCGAACAATTGATTCCACTCATGGGGAAATGAAATGTCAGGCACCCAACTTCTCCCGCCGGAACGCATCACGCTCCCGCTGCTGCCGCTGCGGGATGTCGTCGTTTTCCCGCACATGGTGATTCCGCTCTTCGTGGGCCGGCCGAAATCGATCAAGGCCCTCGAAGCAGCGATGGAAGGCGGCAAGCACATCATGCTCGTCGCCCAGAAAACCGCGGCCAAGGACGAACCGACCGAAAAGGACATGTACGAGGTCGGTTGTATCGCCAACATCCTGCAGATGCTGAAGCTGCCGGACGGCACCGTGAAGGTGCTCGTCGAGGGCCTGCAGCGCGCGAAGGCGTTGTCGATCGAAGAGCAGGAAACGCAATTCTCCTGCGAAGTGATGCCGCTCGAGCCCGATCACGCCGACAGCGCTGAAACCGAAGCGCTGCGCCGCGCGATCGTGTCGCAGTTCGACCAGTACGTGAAGCTGAACAAGAAGATCCCGCCGGAGATCCTCACGTCGCTGTCGGGTATCGACGAAGCGGGCCGTCTCGCCGACATGATCGCCGAGCGCCTGCCGCTGAAGCTCGACCAGAAGCAGCACATCCTCGAGATGTTCCCGGTCATCGAGCGTCTCGAGCACCTGCTCGCGCAACTCGAAGCCGAGATCGACATCCTGCAGGTCGAAAAGCGCATCCGCGGGCGCGTGAAGCGCCAGATGGAAAAGAGCCAGCGCGAGTACTACCTGAACGAACAGGTCAAGGCGATCCAGAAGGAACTGGGCGAAGGCGAAGAGGGTGCCGATCTCGAAGAACTCGAGAAGCGCATCAACGCCGCGCGCATGCCGAAGGAAGCGAAGAAGAAGGCCGACGCCGAGCTGAAGAAGCTGAAGCTGATGTCGCCGATGTCGGCGGAAGCGACCGTCGTGCGCAACTACATCGACACGCTGATCGGCCTGCCGTGGCGCAAGAAGAGCAAGGTCAACAACGACCTGTCGAACGCCGAGCAGGTGCTCGACGAGGATCACTTCGGCCTCGAGAAGGTGAAGGAACGTATCCTCGAGTATCTCGCGGTCCAACAGCGCGTCGACAAGGTGAAGGCTCCGATCCTGTGCCTCGTCGGGCCTCCGGGCGTCGGCAAGACCTCGCTCGGCCAGTCGATCGCCCGTGCGACGAACCGCAAGTTCGTCCGGATGGCGCTCGGCGGCGTGCGTGACGAAGCCGAGATCCGTGGCCACCGTCGTACGTACATCGGTTCGATGCCGGGCAAGATCCTGCAGAGCCTCACGAAGGTCGGCGTGCGCAATCCGCTTTTCCTGCTCGACGAAGTCGACAAGATGGGCATGGATTTCCGCGGCGATCCGTCGTCGGCGCTGCTCGAAGTGCTCGATCCGGAACAGAACCACACGTTCGCCGATCACTACATCGAAGTCGACTTCGACCTGTCGGACGTGATGTTCGTCGCGACGTCGAACTCGCTGAACATCCCGCCGCCGCTGCTCGACCGGATGGAAGTGATCCGTCTGTCGGGTTACACGGAAGACGAGAAGGTCAGCATCGCCCAGCGTTACCTGCTGCCGAAGCAGAAGAAGAACAACGGGCTGAAGGAAGGCGAGATCGAGGTCACCGAGCAGGCGATCCGCGACATCATCCGCTACTACACGCGCGAAGCCGGTGTGCGTTCGCTCGAGCGGGAAGTGTCGAAGATCTGCCGCAAGGTCGTGAAGATGCTGCTGCTGAAGAAGGCATCGGGCGCGATCAAGGTCGACGGCGAAAACCTCGATACGTTCCTTGGCGTGCGCAAGTACGACTTCGGCCTCGCGGCGAAGGAAAACCAGGTCGGTCAGGTGACGGGCCTCGCGTGGACGGAGGTCGGTGGCGATCTGCTGACGATCGAAGCCGCGGTGATGCCGGGCAAGGGCAACGTGATCCGCACGGGTTCGCTCGGCGACGTGATGAAGGAGTCGGTCGAGGCGGCACGTTCGGTCGTGCGCTCGCGTTCGCGTCGTCTCGGCATCAAGGACGAAGCGTTCGAGAAGCAGGATATCCACATCCACGTGCCGGAAGGTGCGACGCCGAAGGACGGTCCGTCCGCCGGCGGTGCGATGACGACCGCGCTGGTGTCGGTGCTGACGGGTATTCCCGTGCGTGCCGATGTCGCGATGACGGGCGAAATCACGCTGCGTGGTGAAGTCCTGCCGATCGGTGGCCTGAAGGAGAAGCTGCTCGCGGCGCATCGCGGTGGCATCAAGCTCGTGCTGATCCCGGAAGAGAACGTGAAGGATCTCGCCGAGATTCCGGACAACGTGAAGAACGCGATCGAGATCGTGCCGGTCCGCTGGATCGACAAGGTGCTGGAACTCGCGCTCGAGCGTTCGCCGACCCCGCTGCCGCCGGAAGAAGAGGCGAAGGCGGCGGCACCGGTCGCTGATGCGGCGAAGGATGCCGGCTCGACGGAATTCGTCAAGCACTAAGCATTGCGACGCCGTCGTTCCTGACGGTTGTTCACGAAACCCGCGGCGTGGCCGCGGGTTTTTTTATGCGTAGCCGAATCGTGTGCGCGAACGTTTAAAAAATTCGCGTCAGGGCTTTGCAAAATGATCGGGGATGAATTAAACTTGCGGGCTCGCTGGTTGTTGATGCCGAAACGCAGATCGCAGCCAGAACGAATCGGAAACGGGTGCTTAGCTCAGCTGGTAGAGCGGCGCCCTTACAAGGCGTAGGTCGGGGGTTCGAACCCCTCAGCACCCACCAGTTTCCTGATTCAGCCAGACCAAGGAGCGGTAGTTCAGTCGGTTAGAATACCGGCCTGTCACGCCGGGGGTCGCGGGTTCGAGTCCCGTCCGCTCCGCCAAAAAATGAAGATGCCCGCCTTGTGCGGGCTTTTTCATTTTGTGCGCCTGCTTGTCGCGTCGTACTCGCCCGCAGCACGTCTGCTTTTCTCCCGTCCCACCCCGTATGTTGTAATATCGGTCGTTTTGTCCAATTTTCCCGTCACGCATGCTCGATTTCTTCCGTAATCACCAGCGCCTGATGATGGCGCTCCTGCTCCTGATCGTGTTGCCGGGGCTGGGTTTCGTCGGGATCCAAGGCTTCCGCGGCTTCTTCGACGACAGTGCGAACGTCGCGGCAGTCAACGGGCACAAGATCACGCGGGTCGAATTCGACGGCGCGTTCCGCCAGCAGATCGACCAGGCGCGTCAGGCGCTCGGCGGGCAGTTCGACATCAAGATGTTCGATACGCCCGAGCACCGCAAGCAGGTGCTCGACGGCCTGATCCAGCAACGCGTGCTGGCCGACGAGACCCAACGTCTGCACCTGACCGCCTCCGACAACGCCGTGCGCGACGCGCTGATGAGCGACCCGATGATCGCGTCGCTGAAGAAGCCCGACGGTTCGATCGACGTCGAGCGCTATGCGCAGCTGTTGTCGTTCCAGGGGATGACGCCCGAGCAGTATCAGGAGCGCGTGCGCTACAGCCTCTCGCTGCAGCAGATTCCGGCCAGCATCGTGTCGAGCGCATTCACGCCGAAGAGCCTCGCGCAACGCCTGTCCGAACTCGCCGCGCAGCAGCGCGAAGTGCAGGCGCTCGTGCTGAAGACGAGCGACTTCGCAGCGAAGGTCCAGCCGACCGACGCGCAGCTCGCCGCGTACTATGACGCGCACAAGCAGACCTTCGCGACGCCGGAGACCGCGACGATCCAGTACCTCGTCTATTCGCCGGCCGCAGCGGCCGCGAGCGCGCAGCCGACCGATGCGGACGTCAAGAAGTTCTACGACGACAACCCGACGCACTTCCGCACCGAAGCGCAGGTTCGCGTGAGCCACATCTTCATTGCTGCGCCGGGCAGCGCAAGCGCGGCCGACAAGGCTGCGGCGAAGACGAAGGCCGAGCAACTGCTCGCCGACGTGAAGGCGCATCCGGACCAGTTTGCGCAGATCGCGCAGAAGAGCTCGCAGGACGCACCGTCGGCCGCGAAGGGCGGTGACCTCGGCTTCATCACGCGCGGCTCGACGGCGGGCGGCAAGGCGTTCGACGATGCCGCGTTCGCGCTCAAGCAGGGCGACGTGAGCGGTGTCGTGCAGTCGGACCTGGGCTTCCACATCCTGAAGGCAACGGAAGTGAAGCCGGCGGCCGTCAAGCCGTTCGCCGACGTGAAGGACCAGATCGCAGCGGAGCTGAAGCAACAGTACGCATCGAAGGCGTTCACGGACAACGCGGAAGGCTTCACGTCCACCGTCTACGAGAAGGCCAAGACGCTGCAGCCGGCCGCGGACAAGTACAAGCTGACGATCCAGACGGCCACCGTCACGCCGACGCCGAATCCGCAACTGCCGCCGACGAGCCCGCTGAACAATCCGAAGTTCCTGGCCGCCGTATTCGCGAACGACTCGGTGAAGAACCAGAACAACACGCAGGCGATCGACATCGGCAACAACACGCTGATCTCGGCGCGCGTGACCGACTACAAGCCGGCTGCCGTACCCGCGCTCGACGCGATCAAGGACGTCGTGCGCCAGAAGGTCGTCGCCGAGCAGGCGGCTGAACTCGCGAAGAAGGACGGCGCGGCGAAGCTCGCCGAACTGCAGAAGTCGAAGTCGACCGACGGGTTCGCGGTCGCGCAGAAGGTATCGCGCACGCAGTCGCAGGGCCTGACGCCCGCTGCGCTGAGCGCCGTCTACAAGGTCGACGCGAAGACGCTGCCGTCGTATGTCGGTGTCGATCTCGGCGCGGACGGCTATGCGATCTACCGCGTGAACGCGGTGATCCCGGGTTCGGCGGTCGATCCGCAGCAACTGGCGGCTGCGCAGCAGCAGATGGCGCAGGTCGACGCGCAGAGCGAAGGCGAAGCGTATCTCGCCGCGCTGCGCGATCGCTCGAAGGTCAAGCTGTACGGCTCGACGGCCGGCCAGTCGCAGGACGGCGACAACTGAGCGTCGTTTCGCACGCAACAAAAAGCCCCGCTTCATGCGGGGCTTTTTGTTTTCCGACGGGGCGATATCGTCAGCCGTGCGGCTTGCCGAGCAGCGGTTTCAGTGTCGGCCAGACGTTGTCGAGCAGAATGCCTTGCGCCTGCTGCGCGGGATGCATCTGGTCGGCCTGGAACAACTCCGGCTTGTTCTCGATGCCGGCCAGGAGGAACGGCACGAGCGGCACGCCGAGATCCTTCGACAGCCGCGTATAGACGGCGTGGAACTTCTGCGTGTAGTCGGGGCCGTAATTGGGTGGCACATACATGCCGACCAGCACGACCTTCGCCCGCGCCTGTCGTGCGCCGGCGATGATGTCGCGCAGGTTCTGCTCGGTCGTTGCGAGCGGCACGCCGCGCAGCGCATCGTTCGAACCGAGCTCGACGACGACGACCGACGGCTTGAACCGCTGCAGCACCGCGGGCAGCCGCGCGCGGCCGCCGCTCGTGGTGTCGCCGCTGACGCTGGCGTTCGCGACGCTATAATCGATTCGCTCGGTCGTGAGCCGTTGCCGCAGCAAGGCCACCCAGCCGGTGTCGCGCGGCAGCCCGTATTCGGCCGACAGACTGTCGCCGAGCACGACGATCACGGGCTGGCCCGATGTCGCGGCCGGCGTCGTCGCAGCGCGTGCCGGCACGGTGGCGGCCAGCAGTGTGCCCAGCAGCGCGGCGAACGCCGCGCGTCTTTTCCAGCGGAATGTCGTGTCCATGTTCAAGATTACCGATCCGATCATCGAAGTCCATGACGTGTGCAAGCGGGTCGCCGACGCAACGGGCGAGCTGACGATCCTCGACGGCATCACGCTCGCCGTGACGCCGGGCAGCAGCCTCGCGATCGTTGGCGCGTCGGGGTCGGGCAAGTCAACGCTGCTCGGCCTGCTTGCAGGGTTGGACAGTGCGACGAGCGGCACGGTTCGCCTGCTCGGTCGCGCGCTCGACCAGCTCGACGAGGATGCGCGCGCGGCGCTGCGCAACGGCGCAGTCGGGTTCGTGTTCCAGTCGTTCCAGTTGATGCCGCACCTGACGGCGCTCGAGAACGTGATGCTGCCGCTCGAATTGCAAGGTGGCATCAGTGCGCGCGAAGCAGCCGATCGTGCCCGGTCGCTGCTCGTGCAGGTCGGTCTCGGCGAACGCACCGCGCATTATCCGAAGCTGTTGTCCGGGGGCGAGCAGCAGCGCGTCGCGCTTGCGCGCGCATTCGTCACGCGCCCGGCGGTCCTGTTCGCCGACGAGCCGACCGGCAGCCTCGATGCGGCCACGGGGCACGCGGTCATCGACCTGATGTTCGAACTGAACCGCACGCACGGTGCCACGCTCGTGCTCGTCACCCACGATGTCGAACTCGCACGTCGCTGCGCGACGACGGTGACGCTCGACGCCGGCCGCATCGTCGAGCCGCACGCGGAGCAACGCGGCACCTGAATCGAGCGGCCGGCCGCGCAGGCAGGGCTGCGCAGCCGGCATCGGCATGACGCCGTTGCGTCAGCGCTTCAGCGTTTCAGCGCGGCGCGGGCGCGCTCGATCAGTGCAGTGGTCGACGAGTCGTGTTTCGCCGGATCGACCGATTCGGCCGACAGGTCGGCTTCCACCACCTTGCCGAGAATCTTGCCGAGCTCGACGCCCCACTGGTCGAACGGATTGATGTCCCACACCGTTGCCTGCACGAGCACCTTGTGTTCGTACAGCGCGATCAGCGCGCCGAGCGTGCGCGGCGTCAGCGCATCGACCAGCAGCGTCGTCGTCGGGCGGTTGCCCGGGAACGTCAGGTGCGGCGCGAGTGCTTCCTTGCCCGGCCCCGCAACCTTGCGCGCTTCCTCGAGCGTGCGGCCGAGCATCAGTGCCTCGCTCTGCGCGAAGCAGTTCGCCAGCAGCTTCGGATGATGGCTCGCGAGCGGATGCTCGGGCGTCAGCACCGCGATGAAGTCGATCGGCACGATCGTCGGCCCCTGGTGCAGCATCTGGAAGAACGCGTGCTGGCCGTTGGTGCCCGGCTCGCCCCACGTGACGGCGGAGGTCGGGTAGTCGACGAAGGTGCCGTCCAGGCGCGCGGATTTGCCGTTGCTCTCCATTTCGAGCTGCTGCAGGTACGACGGCAGATAGTGCAGCGCTTCCGAATACGGCGCGACGAGATAGCTCTGCGAACCGAAGAAATTCCGGTACCAGATGCCGATCAGGCCGAGCAGCACGGGCAGGTTACGCTCGAGTGGCGCTTCGCGGAAATGGCGGTCCATGTCGTTTGCGCCGGCCAGCAGTTCGTCGAATTGCTCGGGGCCGATCGCGATCATGATCGACAGGCCGACTGCCGACCACAGCGAATAGCGGCCGCCAACCCAGTCCCACATTTCGAACACGTTGTCCGCGGCGATGCCGAACTTCACGACTTCGGCCGGGTTCGCCGACACGCCGACGAAGTGCTTCGCGAGCGCGTCCTCGGGGCAGCCGCGCGCGACGAACCAGTCGCGCAGCGAGCGTGCGTTCGTCATCGTCTCGAGCGTCGTGAAGGTCTTCGACACGATGATCGCGAGCGTTTCCTCCGGGTCGACCTGTTCGAGCACGCGCGCGAGATCGGCGCCGTCGACGTTCGACACGAAGTGCGTGGAAATGTCGGGCGTCGCGACGTGATGCAGCGCATGCACGACCATCTTCGGCCCGAGATCGGAGCCGCCGATGCCGATGTTGATCACATGGCGGATGCGCTTGCCGGTGTAGCCCGTCCACGTGCCGCTGCGCACGGCGCGCGCGAAGGTCGCCATCTTCGCGCGCTCTGCGCTGATCTGTGCGTGGAACGGTGCTTGCGGGTCGGTCGCGCGCAGTGCGGTGTGCAGCGCGGCACGGCCTTCGGTCGGGTTGACGATCTCGCCCGCGAACATTGCGTCGCGGCGTGCTTCGACACCCGCGTCGCGTGCGAGCTCCACGAGCAGGCGCAGCGTGTCGTCGTTGATGCGGTTCTTCGAGAAATCGGCCGCGAGGCCGCCGCCAGCGATCGTGAAGCGTTCGGCACGGGTCGGCGTGCGATCGTTTTCCGGTGCGAACCAGTCGCGCAGCCGGGCGTGGCGGATCTGTTCGAAGTGGGATTGAAGGGCAGTCCAGGCGGGGAGCGAATTCAGCGTCATGGCGGTTCGAGTGAGGCGTGAATCGGGAGGAATGCCGCGCCGGCTCATCGGGATCGGAAGGCCGGCGGACGAGAAGGCCCGCCGTGCGGCGGGGCAGTCAGTATAGCGGCCTTATGTGCCGGCGCGCGGCGACGCATAAAAAAGGCGATTGATCAGCGTGCGCACCATCGGCGCGAGTTCGCCGGCCGTGAGTCCGGCCGGGCCCGTGCCGTGTGCGGTCAGCGTGTCGGCCGCGAGGCCGTGCAGGTAGACGCCGGCGAGCGCCGCTTCGTACGGGGCGACGCGCTGCGCGAGCAACGCACCGATCAGGCCGCCGAGCACGTCGCCGGTGCCGCCCGTGGCGAGCGCCGCGTTGCCGCTCGGATTGATCGTCACGCGGCCGTCGGGTGCCGCAATCACCGTGCCGGAGCCTTTCAGCACGACGTGCGCCGCATAACGAGTCGCAAGCGCCTGCGCGGCCGCGACGCGGTCGCGCTGGATTGTCGCCGTGTCGCCGCCGAGCAGCCGCGCGGCTTCGAGCGGATGCGGCGTCAGCACGCAGGGGTTGCCGCGCGAACCACGCTGGGCAACGGCGCCTGCGAGATCCGCATGTGTCGCGACGAGGTTCAGCGCGTCGGCATCGAGCAGCGTCGCGGCATCGTGCGCGAGCACGTCGCGCACGAGCGTCGCCGCCGCCTCGCGCGTGCCGAGCCCGCAGCCGGCCGCGATCGCGGTCATTGCGCCGAGATCGAGGCCGTCAGCCGGATGCAGCATCAGTTCGGGGAACGGCGGGTCGTACGGCGGCGCGCCGGCGCCAAGGAAGCCGACATGCACCTTGCCGGCGCCCGCGAACAGCGCGGCGCGTGCGGCCAGGATCGGCGCGCCGCACATGCCCGTGTCGCCGCCGAGCACCGCCAGGCTGCCGAACGTACCCTTGTGGGACGCGAATGCGCGCGCGGGCAGGGCGGCGGCGAATCGCGCGGGCGCGTTCAGCACGATGGCAGGCGCCGCGGGCGGCGCGACGTCGAGCGAGGCGATGTCGATTTCACCGGCGAGATCGCGGCCCTCGCCGGTGTAGAGGCCCGGCTTCGCACTGATGAAGGTGAGCGTATGGGTGGCGGCGACAGCGACGCCCGCGCCGACGATCTGGCCCGTATCGCTGTCGAGCCCGCTCGGCACGTCGAGCGCGAGTACGTGGCCGCCGCTGCGCGCATGTGCGGCGATGCGCGCGGCCTGCTCGGCGAACGCACCGTCGAGTGCGCGGCCGAGACCGATGCCGAACAGCCCGTCGACGACCCACGCGTAGTCGTCCAGCGAAGCGGGCGACGTGGCCGACAGCGGCACGCCGGCTGCGCGCGCGAGGCCGAGCGCCCATTGCGCGTCGTCCGGCTTGACGGGCACCGGCATCCACGCCTGGGTCGCGACGCCGAGCTGCTGGAGGTGCGCGGCGGCAACCAGCGCGTCGCCACCGTTGTTGCCGGGGCCGACCGCGAACCAGACGGGGCGGTCGTCGCCGGCCATGCGCTCGGACAACCAGTGCGCGGCGGCGGTGCCGGCGCGGCCCATCAGCGTGTGCGGCGGCAGCGCCGCCGCGGCGTCGGCTTCGGCCGTGCGCAGGTCGGCGACGCGCAGCAGCGCGATCGGATCGGAATCGGGGAGCGGGCGGGTATGAATGGTCATCGCGGGGTCGTGGCGGCTGGCAAGGAGGCCGCCGGGGCGAGCCCGCGGCGGTCAGGTCGTGAAGCGCCCGGCGCGCAGCGCGGCGAGCGTGTCGGCGGGCCAGTGCTGCACGTCGCCGCCCAGGTAGTCGGTCACCACTTTAGCAGACCCGCATGCGAGCCCCCACCCGGCCGGGCCGTGCCCGAAATTGACGAACACGCGCGGATGCGGGGTCGGACCGACGACCGGCAGGCCGTCCGGCGACAGCAGCTGCGTGCCTTGCCATGACAACGCGGCCGAGATCCTGGCGGCGCCGGGCACCCAGTCGTGGACGGCCTGGCCGAGCAGCGCGAGCGCGGCCTCGGACAGCGGCTCGGCGAGCGGCTTCGCGGTGTCGGGCAGGCTCTGCAGCACGGCGCCGCCGCCGACGCGCAGTCGCTGGTGCGTGCGCGTGATCGAGATCCGCTTGATCGAATCGATGACGTTCAGGTGCGGTGCGTGTTCTTCGTAGGCGACCGGCGCGGTGAGCGTATGGACGCGCACCGGGTGCAGCGGCAGGCGCCAGCCGAGCCGGTCGAGCAGCGGCAGGCTGCCGGCGCCGGCAGCGACCACGATCGCATCGGCGGAAATGACGTCGACCTCGCGTGCGTTCGACGCGCGCCGGTCGCCCGGCGGGACGAGCTCGACCGCGGCGCGGCCGGTGTCGACGCGGATCGCGGCGACTTCCGCGCCGAAGCGGAACTGCACGCCATGCTCGTCGAGCGTCTGCTTGACCAGTTTCGCGAACAGCGGGCAATTGCCGGTGCGTTCGGTTTCGAGCAGCACGCCGCCGGCGAAGCCGGGCTCGGCCGGCACCGACGGCTCGAGCGCCGCGCATTCGTCGGCGGAGAGCAGGCGGTACGGCTGGTCGAGCGTACGCAGCAGGTCGAGCGCGGGCTGCATCGCGTCCCAGTCGCGCGGATCGCGCACCACGTGCAGGATGCCGGGCTTCTGCTCGAATTCGAGTTCGAGGCGCGTCTCGATATCGGCGAGCGTGTCGCGCGACGCGTCGATCAGCGGGCGCAGCCGCGCGTACTGCGCGGCGAACGCGTCGGGTTCGCGCAGCGTGCCGAGTTGCTTGACGAAGCGGCGCACGCCGCCGTTGAAGCCCGGCTTGTAGACGATGCCGCTGTCGCGCGGCTGGCGCTGGCGCATGAAGGTCGGGCCGAACCAGACGTCGAGCGGGCTCGGCAGCAGCGCGCCGCCGTCGCCGTAGGTCGCACCTTGCGCGACGGTCGCGTGGCGTTCGACCACGCATACGCGATGGCCGGCCGCGCGCAACTGGTAGGCGGTGGCGACGCCGCTGATTCCGCCGCCGATGACGATGACATCCATGGATTGCTTCGATGACGGGCGGCGCGCGTGCGCCACCCGGTGAGAATTCGCTGAGGGCCCCGGCCCGGTGAACCCGGAATGATAGCGCCAAAATCGCGGGAACCGGCGCCGGGCGAGCACGGACCGTGCGGCCGTGCCACGGCGGCCGGCTGCCGTACCCGCGCGGGGCGGCCCGGCGGGCGGGCCGGGCACGGCGCACGCCGCGGCACCGTTGCGGTGCATGCAGGCTGCCGATTGGCCGGTCTGGGGCGACCGACTTCCGGGTATAATTACGGCCTTCCTTTCGCCCCACGTCGCCACCTCGCGCGACTCATCGACGTCAGTCCAGCCCATGGCTCACTTCTCGTGTTTTCCCGGCGCTTCGGCCCTCTCCGATTTCCGTCAAACCCGTCTGCTCGACACGCTCAAGCAAATCGACGCCAACATCGTCGCGGTGCGCGGGCAGTTCCTGCACTTCGTCAATGCGGTCGAGCCGCTGTCGGCCGACGACAGCGCGCGCATCGACGCGCTGATGCACTACGGCGCGCCGTTCGAGCCGGCGGCCGAGAAGGGCACGGCCGAGACCTTCGTCGTGCTGCCGCGTTTCGGCACGGTCTCGCCGTGGGCGAGCAAGGCGACCGACATCGCGCAGCACTGCGGCCTCACGCAGGTGCGCCGCATCGAGCGCGGCGTCGAATTCACGGTCACGCTGAAGTCGGGCCTGCTCGGCGGCAAGAAGGCGCTGTCGGACGACGCGCGCGCAGCCGTCGCGGCCGCGCTGCATGACCGGATGACCGAAAGCGTGGTCGCGGCACGCGACGACGCGAAGCACCTGTTCGACGAACTGCCGGCCAAGCCGCTCTCGAGCGTCGACGTGCTGGGCGTCGGCCGCGGCGCGCTCGAACGCGCGAACGTCGAACTGGGCCTCGCGCTCGCCGACGACGAGATCGACTACCTGGTCGACGCATTCCGCAAGCTCGAACGCAACCCGACCGACGTGGAGCTGATGATGTTCGCGCAGGCGAACAGCGAACACTGCCGCCACAAGATCTTCAACGCGCAGTGGACGATCGACGGCGAAGCGCAGGACATGTCGCTGTTCGCGATGATCCGCAACACCGAGAAGCTGAGCCCGCAAGGCACGATCGTCGCGTATTCGGACAACTCGTCGATCATGGTCGGCGCCGAAGCCGAACGCTGGTTCCCGCGCAACGCAGGCGCGGCCGGCGAGCCGGGTGAACGCTACGGCCGTCACACCGAGCTCACGCACACGCTGATGAAGGTCGAGACGCACAACCACCCGACGGCGATCTCGCCGTTCCCGGGTGCGGCGACCGGCGCGGGCGGCGAGATCCGCGACGAAGGCGCGACGGGCCGCGGTGCGCGTCCGAAGGCCGGCCTCACGGGCTTCACCGTGTCGAACCTCGATCTGCCCGACGCACGCCAGTCGTGGGAAAGCGCACGCGATGCGGCCCAGCCGGTCGGCGAGCGCAACCCGAATGATGCGCACGGCCCGTACGGCCGCCCCGACCGCATCGCGTCGCCGCTGCAGATCATGATCGACGGCCCGCTCGGCGGCGCCGCGTTCAACAACGAATTCGGCCGTCCTAACCTCGGCGGCTATTTCCGCGTGTACGAGCAGAACGTCGGCGGGAAGGTGCATGGCTATCACAAGCCGATCATGATCGCGGGCGGCCTCGGCAACATCGCCGATCAACACACGCACAAGCATGACGTGCCGGCAGGCTCGCTGCTGATCCAGATCGGCGGCCCCGGCATGCGGATCGGGATGGGCGGCGGCGCCGCGAGCTCGATGGCGACCGGCGCGAATACGGCCGAACTCGACTTCGACTCGGTGCAGCGCGGCAATCCCGAAATCGAGCGTCGTGCGCAGGAAGTGATCAACGGCTGCTGGCAGCTCGGCGCGGAAAACCCGATCCTGAGCATCCATGACGTCGGCGCGGGCGGCCTGTCGAACGCGTTCCCCGAGATCGTCGACGGTGCGGGCAAGGGCGCGCGCTTCGAGCTGCGCAAGGTCGCGCTCGAGGAGTCGGGCCTGTCGCCGCGCGAAATCTGGTCGAACGAAGCGCAGGAGCGTTACGTGCTGGCGATCGCGCCGGCCGACCTGCCGCGCTTCGAGGCGATCTGTGCACGTGAGCGCTGCCCGTTCGCGGTGGTCGGTGTCGCGACCGACGAACGCCAGCTGAAGCTCGTCGACGACGAAGCGACGGGCGCCGACGAATACCCGGTCGACATGCCGATGGAAGTGCTGCTCGGCAAGCCGCCGCGCATGCATCGCGACGTCACGCGCGTGGCGACCGAGCGCGCACCCGTCGATGTGACGGGCATCGCGCTGTCGGCGGTTGCGGTCGACGTGCTGAAGCACCCGACGGTCGGCAGCAAGTCGTTCCTGATCACGATCGGCGACCGTTCGGTCGGCGGCACGTCGGTGCGCGACCAGATGGTCGGCCCGTGGCAGGTGCCGGTGGCCGACTGCGCGGTCACCGCGCTCGACTACGCGGGCTTCAAGGGCGAGGCGATGACGATGGCCGAGCGCACGCCGCTCGCGGTGATCGACGCGCCGGCCTCGGGCCGCATGGCGGTCGGCGAGGCGATCACGAACATCGCGAGCGCGCCGATCGCGTCGCTCGACAAGCTGAAGCTGTCGGCGAACTGGATGGCTGCATGCGGCACGGCCGGCGAGGACGCCGCGCTGTTCCACACGGTCAAGGCGATCGGCATGGAGCTGTGCCCGGCACTCGGGATCGGCATCCCGGTCGGCAAGGATTCGCTGTCGATGAAGACGAAGTGGGACGAGCAGGGCGTCGCGAAGGAAGTGGTGTCGCCGGTGTCGCTGATCATCTCCGCGTTCGCGCCGGTCGAGGACGTGCGCCGTCACCTGACGCCGCAACTGCGCCGCGTCGCCGATGCGGGCGACAGCGTGCTGATCGCGATCGATCTCGGCCGCGGCAAGAACCGGATGGGCGGCAGCATCTTCGCGCAGGTCACGCAGCAGGTCGGCGATACGACGCCGGACGTCGACGACGCAGAAGACCTGAAGCGCTTCTTCAACGCGATCCAGTCGCTCAATGCGCAAGACAAGCTGCTCGCGTACCACGACCGCTCGGACGGCGGCCTGTGGGCGACGGTGTGCGAAATGGCGTTCGCGGGCCACGCGGGCGTGTCGCTGAACGTCGACATGCTGACGCTCGACCCGAATCACGAATCCGACTACGGCGACGCGAAGGACTGGGCGAAGCAGACGAGCGGACGCCGCGAGGACCGCACGCTGCGCGCGCTGTTCTCCGAGGAACTCGGCGCTGTCGTGCAGGTGCGTGCGTCCGACCGTGACGCGGTGCTCGGCGCGCTGCGCGAGTTCGGCCTGTCGGCGTGCTCGCACGTGATCGGCTCGGTCAACGATCGCGACGTGATCGAGGTGTACCGCGACGCGAAGAAGATCTTCGACGCACCGCGCACCGAACTCCATCGTGCGTGGAGCGAAGTGAGCTGGCGCATCGCGCGGCTGCGCGACAACCCCGCATGCGCGGATGCCGAATACGACGCGCTGCTCGACGCGGCCGATCCGGGCATCTCGCCGGTGCTGAGCTTCGATCCGGCCGACGACATCGCCGCACCGTTCATCGCAACGGGCGCACGGCCGCGCGTCGCGATCCTGCGCGAGCAGGGCGTGAACTCGCACCTGGAAACGGCATACGCGTTCGACCGCGCGGGCTTCGATGCGCACGACGTGCACATGAGCGACCTGCTCGCCGGCCGTGCAACGCTCGCCGATTTCGCGGGCGCGGTCGCATGCGGCGGCTTCTCGTACGGCGACGTGCTGGGTGCGGGCGAAGGCTGGGCGAAGACGGTCCGCTTCAACGCGAACCTCGCCGACATGTTCTCGGCGTTCTTCGCGCGTCCCGACACGTTCGCGCTCGGCATCTGCAACGGCTGCCAGATGCTGTCGAGCCTCGCGTCGATGATCCCGGGCGCGGAAGCGTGGCCGAAGTTCACGCGCAACAAGTCCGAGCAGTTCGAGGCGCGCTTCTCGTTCGTCGAAGTGCAGAAGTCGCCGTCGATCTTCTTCGACGGGATGGAAGGCTCGCGGATTCCGGTCGCGGTCGCGCACGGCGAAGGCTATGCGGACTTCTCGCAGCAGGGCGACATCGATCGCGTCGCGGTCGCGATGCGTTACGTCGACCACCGCGGCGAAGCGACCGAGGGCTATCCGTTCAACCCGAACGGCTCGCCGGCCGGTATCACGTCCGTCACGACAGCCGACGGCCGCTTCTCGGTGCTGATGCCGCACATGGAGCGCGTGCATCGTACCGTCGCGATGAGCTGGCACCCGGAAAGCTGGGGTGAAGCGAGCCCGTGGATGCGCGTATTCCGCAACGCGCGCCGCTGGATCGGCTGATCGGGATGATGTTCGACCCGAACGCGCCGGTCGAAGTCGTCACGCTGCGCGACGAGCGCGCGAGCGAGGCCGATGCGATCGGCCGCGTGATCGTCGCCGCGTTCGCGGGCGAGCCGGAAGGCGGGCAGTTCGAACGGCGGATCGTCGAAACACTGCGTGCGGACGGTGCGTTGAGCGTATCGCTCGTCGCGGAGCGCGACGGCCGCCTGATCGGGCACGTTGCGTTCTCGCCGGTGTCGATCGGCGGCGAGCCGTCCGGCAGCCAGGGCTGGTACGGGCTGGCGCCGCTCGCGGTCCGGCCCGACTGCCAGCGGCAGAGTATCGGCGCCGGGCTGGTACGCACGGGGCTCGACGCGTTGCGCCGGCTTGGCGCGCGTGGCTGCGTCCTGCTCGGCGAACCCGCGTACTACACGCGTTTCGGCTTCGCGCCATCCGGCGACATCGTGTTCCCGGGCGTGCCGCCCGAGTATTTCCTTGCGCTGTCACTCGACGACTCGGCGCCGCGGCCTTCAGGTGACGTTCGCTATCACGACGTGTTCTATCCCGCGTAGCCTGCGCTTGCGGTGCGCGTGAATCCGGCACGGAAAGGGCCGCTCTTCGGAGCGGCCTTTTTCTTTTGCCGGGTTGCAGGCGCATCGTGACGCACCGGCAGCCGGCGCGCGGGCAATAAAAAAGCCGCTCCGAAGAGCGGCTTTTCGATGCGCGTGCGGCGCGCGCCGGCGTTACTGGATCTTGGCCTGCTGGCGCAGGCCTTCCTCGAACGCCTGCAGCTTCTGCTGCACGAGCTGCTGCGCGATCTGCGCCTTCACCTGCTCGAGCGGCGGCGGGGCGATGTCGCGGATGTCGTCGACGCGGATGATGTGCCAGCCGAACTGCGTCTTCACCGGCGTGTCGGTCATCTGGCCTTTCTGCAGCTTCTGCGCAGCCGCCGCGAATTCCGGCACGTACGCCTTCGGGTCGGACCAGTCGAGATCGCCGCCGTTCTTGCCCGAACCCGGATCCTTCGAGTATTGCTTCGCGAGATCCTCGAACTTCGCGCCGGCCTTGATCTTCGCGATCAGGTCCTTCGCCTGCTGCTCGCTGTCGACGAGGATGTGGTGCAGGTGGTATTCGCGATTGCCGCCGGCGCCCTTGACGAGGTCGTCGTAGCGCGCCTTCACTTCGGCGTCGGTCGGCTGGTTCTTCTTCAGGAAGTTCTCGATCATCGAGCGCAGCACGACGGTCTGCTGCGCGACGGCGACCTGCGCCTTCACGTCCGGACGGTTCGGGATGCCTTCGCGGATCGCTTCCTGCATCAGGATTTCGCGGTTCACGAGTTCCTGGCGCACGGCCTGCTGCAGTTGCGGGCTGTCGGTCTGGCCTTGCTGGACGAGCTGAGCAACCATCGCGTCGGCGCGCGACTTCGGAATCGGCGTGCCGTTGACGACGGCGATGTTCTGGGCAAATGCCGGTGCCGCTGCAAAAGCAGCCGCCGCGACCCACAGGCGGGGGGATTTCAGGATCATCGGGAATTCCTAATGAGACTAGATTGAAGATTCGTTGAATTCTTCGGGCGTGTAAGCCACGATCGCAAGCGCGTGAATGCCGCGCTGCATCGCATCAGCGAGCGCATCATACACCAGCCGGTGCCGTGCGACGCGCGGCTTGCCGGCGAACGCGGCCGACACGATCGTGACCGTGAAGTGGCCGCCCGAGGCCGCGCCGGCGTGGCCTGCGTGCTGCGCGCTGTCGTCGCGCACGGCGAGCGACACGGGGGCGAGTGCCGCGGTGAGGCGCGCTTCGATCAGCGCGATGCGTTCGTCGGGCGACGCGTGGAGAAAGGCGTCCGTCATGTCACTCGTCCTTCAGGTATTTCGTGAGCCACAGGCTCTGCAGGATGATGAACACGACCATCGCGCCGGTCGTGCCGAACAGCTTGAAGTTCACCCATTGCGATTCGGTGAAGTTGTGCACCACGTACAGGTTCGCGACGCCGAGCACCGCGAAGAACAGCGCCCAGGCGACGTTCAGCTTGTCCCACACGGGGTGCGGCAGCGTGAGCTGCTTGCCCATCATCTTCTCGATCAGGTTGTTGCCGAACGCATAGCGCGCGGCGAGCAGCCCGACCGCAAACAGCCAGTACAGCACAGTCGGTTTCCATTGAATGAATTTCTCGTCATGCAGGACGAGGGTGGCGCCACCGAAAACGACGATCACGCCGAGGCTGACCCACAGCATTGTGTCGACCTTCCGGTGCCGGAAGGCGACCCAGGCGACCTGGGCCAGCGTCGCGACGATCGCGACGGCGGTGGCGGTAAAGATGCCCCAGACCTTGAAGGCGGCAAAAAACAGGATGATCGGAAACAGATCGAACAGGAATTTCATGGCGCTCGCAGCTGCGTGAAAGGCCGCTTGCGCGGCCTTTCACCGTTGTAGGGACCCGCCAGGCACCGCCGGAGCGGATCGGGGCGGCGGCGAGGGTCGCCCCGCGGATCCGCCCGGCGCCGCTCATTCGTTTTCGGGTCGGGACTCGAAGTTTAACGCAGCCGAATTGATGCAGTACCGCAAACCGGTCTGGTCGCGCGGGCCGTCCTCGAAGACGTGGCCGAGATGCGCGCCGCAGTGGTTGCAGCGCACCTCGACGCGCACCATCCCGTGCGAGTAGTCGACCTTTTCGTCGATCACCTCGCCGTTGAGCGGCTTGAAGTAGCTGGGCCAGCCGCAGCCCGAGTGGAATTTTGCGCCGGATTCGAACAGCGGCGTGCTGCAGACGACGCAGTGGTAGATGCCGGCGTCCTCGGTGTCGGTGTATTCGCCGGTGAAGGCCCGCTCGGTGGCCGCGTGCTGCGTGACTTCGTACTGCATCGGCGTGAGCCGGCGGCGCAGCTCGGCGTCGTCCTTCTGGTACGGGAAGGTCTTGTCGTCGGAATCGTGGGACATGTGGGGTTCTCCTGATCGGTCGGTCGATACGCGCGGGTTGGGGCTCAGGACGAGCAGCTCACTTCGAGCGACCCGGCCCAGTCGGGCGGCAACGCCGCGTACGCTTCATGCTCCGGTTGTTCGTCGAACGGCCGGCGCAGGATCTGCGCGAGCCGCTCGACTTCCGAAAAATCCTTTTCCTTCGCGCGCCGGATCGCGACTTCGGCCAGATGGTTGCGCAACACGTATTTCGGGTTCGCGCGATTCATCGCGGCCGCGCGTGCCGCGTCGTCGCGCGTTTCCTCGGACAGCCGCGCGCGGTAGAGGTTCGCCCATGCATCGAACGCGTCGCGGTCGATGAACAGGTCGCGCACGGGTGCGTCGCGGCTCGCGTCGTGCTTCGAGATCTGCGCGAGCCGGCGGAACGTCAGCGTGAAATCCGCGTGGCTCGCATGCATCGTCTCGAGCAGCTTGTTGGCGAGTTCGGCGTCGTTCTCGCGTTCGAGCTCGAGGCCGAGCTTCGCGCGCATCGCGCGTTCGAGCGCGGGGCCGAAACGTTCGGGGAACTTCGCGAGCACGGCCTGCGCGTCTTCCACCGCGCGCTCGGCGCGTGCATCGTCGTCGGCGATGCCATGCTGCAGCCCGATCAGCGGCAGCAGCGCCTGCGCGAGGCAGTAGCAGTTCCAGTGCGCGATGCGCGGCTGCATCCGGTACGCGTAGCGTCCGCTCGTATCCGAGTGGTTGCAGATGTGGTTCGCGTCGAACGCGTCGACGAAGCCGAACGGGCCGTAGTCGATCGTCACGCCGAGGATCGACATGTTGTCGGTGTTCATCACACCGTGGCAGAAGCCGACGGCCTGCCATTGCGCGACGAGATCCGCCGTGCGCAGCGTCGCGGCTTCGAGCAGCGCGAGGTACGGATCGTCGGCGTGGCGGCAATCCGGGTAGAAGCGGTCGATCACGTGATCGGCGAGCTGGCGCAGCAGGTCGGGGCGATCGTTCGAGAAGAAGTGCTCGAAGTGGCCGAAGCGCACGAAGCTCTCCGACACGCGCGTGACGACGGCCGACGTCTCGATCTCCTCGCGCACCACCGGCTGGTCGGAGCCGATCACCGTCAGTGCGCGCGTGGTCGGGATGCCGAGGTGATGCATCGCTTCCGAGCACAGGAATTCGCGGATCGACGAGCGCAGCACCGCGCGGCCGTCGCCCATCCGCGAGTACGGCGTGCGGCCGCTGCCTTTCAGCTGCAGCTCGTAGCGGCGGCCGTCCGTGCCGGTGCGTTCGCCGATCGTCAGTGCGCGGCCGTCGCCGAGCTGGCCGGCCCACACGCCGAACTGGTGACCGGAATACACCGATGCATACGGCATCGCGTTCGCGGGCCAGTCGCGCGTCGGGTTGCCGGCGAACAGCTCGGCGAAGCCGGGCTGCGCGACGACCGACGGCGGCAGGTCGAGCAATTGCGCGACTTCATCGGAAAAGCCGACGACGTACGGCGCGGCAAGCGGCGCGGCCGGCAGCCGCGTATGAAACGCGTCGCCGAGCGTGACGAACGCGCCAACGGCGGGCGCGCCGAGCGTGGCGGCGAGGTCGGGGAGGGTGTCAGCCGCATCGGCTGCGCTTCGGGAAAACGACATGTTGAGCGCCTCTGGGTAAGCCGATATTGTAAGGCGGCGCCGCGCCGCCCGCATGGTGGCCCGCGCACCGTGCGCCACGCCCGTCCGGGGCCGCTGACGGGCGCGCTGCAGAGGCACCGATTCGCATCCACACGGAGAGCAAGACGATGGGTAAGCCGTTGCTGGGCCAGATGATGGACATGCCGTTGCTGGTGTCCTCGCTGATTTCTCATGCCGCGCGGCACGCCGGCGATACGGAGATCGTGTCGAAGCGCGTGGAAGGCGACCTGCATCGCTACACGTACCGCGATTGCGAACGCCGTGCGAAGCAGCTGGCGCAGGCGCTCACGCGGCTCGGCGTCGAAACCGGCGATCGCGTCGGCACGCTGGCGTGGAACGGCTACCGGCATCTGGAGGCGTATTACGGGATCGGCGGGATGGGCGCCGTGTGCCACACGATCAACCCGCGCCTCTTTCCCGAGCAGATCGCGTACATCGTCAATCACGCGGAAGACCGTTATGTCTTCTTCGACATCAATTTCGCACCGCTCGTCGAGGCCATCGCGCCGCAATGCCCGCACGTGAAGGGCTGGGTCGCGATGACGGACGCCGCGCACCTGCCGTCCGGCACGACGCCGTTCCTCTGCTACGAAACGCTCGTCGAAGCCGAGGACGGCCGCTACGACTGGCCGCGCCTCGACGAGCAGCAGGCGTCGGGGCTCTGCTATACGTCGGGCACGACCGGCAACCCGAAGGGCGTGCTGTATTCGAATCGCTCGACCGTGCTGCACGCGTACGGCGCCGCGCTGCCCGATGCGATGAACCTGTCCGCGATGGACGCCGTGCTGCCCGTCGTACCGATGTTCCACGTCAACGCGTGGGGGCTGCCGTACGCGGTGCCGCTCACGGGCGGCAAGCTCGTGCTGCCCGGCAAGGATCTCGACGGGAAATCGTTGTACGAGCTGATGGAAGCCGAGCGCGTGACGTTCTCCGCGGGCGTGCCGACCGTGTGGCTCGGCCTGCTCAACTACATGCGCGAAGCCGGCGTGCGCTTCTCGACGCTGAACCGCACGGTGATCGGCGGCTCCGCGTGCCCGCCCGCGATGCTGCGCACCTTCGAGGACGAATACGGCGTGCGTGTGATCCACGCATGGGGGATGACCGAACTGTCGCCGCTCGGCACGCTCGCGAAGCTGAACTGGGCGCAGTCGCAACGGCCGCTCGACGCGCAGCGCAAGCTGCTCGAGAAGCAGGGGCGGGTGATCTGCGGCGTCGACATGCGCATCGTCGGCGAGGACGGCCACGAACTGCCGTGGGACGGCGTGGCGTTCGGCGAACTGCAGGTGCGCGGCCCGTGGGTGATCGACCACTACTTTCGCGGCGAGTCGTCGCCGCTGTCGGGCGGCTGGTTTCCGACCGGCGACGTCGCGACGATCGACCCCGATGGCTTCCTGCAGATCACCGACCGCAGCAAGGACGTGATCAAGTCGGGCGGCGAGTGGATCAGCTCGATCGACATCGAGAACGTCGCGGTCGCGCACCCGGGCGTGGCCGAGGCCGCCTGCATCGCGTGCGCTCACCCGAAATGGACCGAGCGCCCGCTGCTTGTCGTGGTGCCGCGCGAAGGGGCGAACCTGAGCCGCGACGCGCTGCTCGCGTTCTACGAAGGCAAGGTCGCGAAATGGTGGATTCCCGACGACGTCGTGTTCGTCGAATCGCTGCCGCACACCGCGACCGGCAAGCTGCAGAAGCTGAAGCTGCGCGAGACGTTTCGCGATTACGTGTTGCCGACGGCGGTCTGCGAGTCGTAACGTCGCGTCGGGCCGGAAGCGGCTCGTGAAGCGGTCGCCCGATCCGTCCCCGGATCGGGAACAAAATTCAAATTGAACGACCGTGCTTTTTCGTTGTATGCTGCCTCCGTTCATCCGGACATGCGGCTGTTCGACCGCGCACAATGAAGCGCAGCCACCCCGGCGCGCGATGCATGGAGGCAGGCAGATGGCAGTGGATTACTCGACTCGCGACGGCGTGGCCGTCCTTACGCTCAACAATCCGCCCGTCAACGGGCTCGGCCTGTCGACCCGTCAGGGCGTCATGGACGCGCTCGAGCGCGCCGCGCAGGACCCGTCGGTCACGGCCATCGTGCTGACCGGTGCGGGACGCGCATTCTCGGGCGGCGCCGATATCACTGAATTCAATACGCCGAAGGCGCTTCAGGAGCCGACGCTGCACACCGTGATCCGCGCGGTGGAGGCGAGTGCGAAGCCCGTCGTCGCGGCGCTGCACAGCGTCGTGATGGGCGGCGGCCTCGAGCTCGCGCTCGGCGCGCACTACCGCGTCGCGGCACCCGGCGCGCAGGTGGCGCTGCCCGAAGTGAAGCTCGGCCTGCTGCCGGGCGCGGGCGGCACGCAGCGCCTGCCGCGCGCGGTGGGGCTCGAAACCGCGCTGAACATGATCGTGTCGGGCGCGCCCGTGCTGTCGGAGCAGCTCGCGAAGAGCGGGCTGTTCGACGAAATGGCCGACGGCGACCTGCTCGACGCGGCCGTCGCGTTCGCGAGCAAGGTCGGTGCGCAGAAGGGGCCGCATCCGCGCGTACGCGATCGCAAGATCGTTCACCCGAACGCCGCGGGCTTCATCCAGTTCGCGCGCAATTCGGCACAGGCTGCCGCACCGAATTTCCCTGCTCCGCACAAGTGCATCGATGCGATCGAGGCCGGCGTGCTGCATGGCTTCGACAAGGGCAGCATTGCCGAGCGCGAGGATTTCGTCGCGCTGATGATGACGCCGGAAAGCCGCGCGCTGCGTCACGCGTTCTTCGGCGAGCGCGCCGCGAGCAAGATTCCCGACGTGCCGGCCGATACGCCGCTGCGCGAGATCCGCCGCGTCGGCGTGATCGGCGCGGGCACGATGGGCGGCGGGATCGCGATGAACTTCGTCAACGCAGGCCTGCCTGTCACGCTGCTCGAGACGAAACAGGACGCGCTGGAGCGCGGCGTCGCGACGATCCGCAAGAACTACGATGCACAGGTGAAGAAGGGCAAGCTCACGCAGGAGAAGCTCGACGCGCGCATGGCGCTGATTACGCCGACGCTGTCCTACGACGACCTGAAGGACGCCGACCTGATCGTCGAGGCCGTGTTCGAGGAACTCGGCGTGAAGGAGCAGGTGTTCAAGAAGCTCGACGAAGTGGCGAAGGCGGGCGCGATCCTCGCGTCGAACACGTCGACGCTCGACGTCGACAAGATCGCGGCGTTCACGAAGCGCCCGCAGGACGTCGTCGGCATGCACTTCTTCAGCCCGGCGAACGTGATGAAGCTGCTCGAGGTCGTGCGCGGCGCGCAGACCGCGAAGGACGTGCTCGCCACCGTGATGGCCGTCGCGAAGAAGATCCGCAAGACGGCGGTCGTGTCGGGCGTGTGCGACGGCTTCATCGGCAACCGGATGATCGAGCAGTACATCCGCCAGGCGCTCTTCATGCTCGAGGAAGGCGCGTTGCCCGCGCAGGTCGATCGCGCGATCGAGAAGTTCGGTTTCGCGATGGGGCCGTTCCGGATGAGCGACCTCGCCGGCAACGACATCGGCTGGGCGATCCGCAAGCGCCGCTACGTCGAGCAGCCCGATCTCCAGTACTCGAAGATCGCCGACCGTCTGTGCGAGCAGGGCCGCTTCGGCCAGAAGACGGGCGCCGGCTGGTACGACTACGTGCCGGGCGATCGCAAGGCGAAGCCGTCGTCGCTCGTCGACGAGATGGTCGTCGCGTATTCGAAGGAGCGCGGCGTCGAGCGGCGCAAGATCGGCGACGACGAGATCGTCGAGCGGCTCGTATTTGCGCTCGTCAACGAAGGCGCGAAGATCCTCGAGGAGAAGATCGCGTCGAAGGCGTCCGACATCGACATGGTTTACCTGACCGGCTATGGCTTCCCGCTGTGGCGCGGCGGCCCGATGCTGTACGCGGACGTGGTCGGCCTCTACAACGTCGAGCGCGCGATTCGGCGCTACGCGGCGGCACCGAACGGCGACGCATGGCAGCTCGCGCCGTCGATCGCGGAGCTCGCGAAGGCCGGCCGCGGGTTCAACGGCTGACGCGCCGGATCGCGGCGCGACACACACCCGGAGAAACGCAATGAAACGCACCGACGACGTACTGCTCGTGATCGACGTGCAATACGACTTCATGCCGGGCGGCGCGCTCGCGGTGCCCGACGGCGACGCGGTCGTGCCGGTGATCAACGCGCTCGCGCAACGCTTTGACCAGGTCGTGCTGACGCAGGACTGGCACCCGCGCGAGCACGTGTCGTTCGCGGCGAACCATCCGGGCCGCGAGCCGTTCTCCACGCTCGCGCTGCCGTACGGCGAGCAGGTGTTGTGGCCCGTGCACTGCGTGCAGGACACCGACGGCGCGGCGCTGCATCGCGATCTCGACATCCCGCATGCGCGGCTCGTGATCCGCAAGGGCGGCGACGCGCAGGTCGACAGCTATTCCGCGTTCGTCGAAGCCGACCGCACGACGCGCACGGGGCTCGCAGGCTATCTGCGCGAGCTCGGCGCGAAGCGCGTGTGGTGCTGCGGGCTCGCGACCGACTATTGCGTCGCGTGGTCCGCGCTCGATGCGCGCGCGGCCGGTTTCGAAGCCGCGGTGATCAACGATGCGTGCCGAGCGATCGACCTGAACGGGTCGCTCGCCCACGCATGGCAGCAGATGCAGGCAGCGGGCGTCGCCCATGTGACGTCCGCGGGCGCGCGCCCGGCGGCGTAGCGCCTTCCCATTCGATTCAGGACATGAAGCAGGACCGAAGGAGACTCGCATGACCGAAGCCGTAATCGTATCGACCGCCCGCACGCCGCTGGCGAAATCCTGGCGCGGTGCTTTCAACATGACGCACGGCGCGACGCTCGGCGGCCACGTGGTCGCGGCCGCGCTCGAACGCGCGAAGCTCGACCCCGCACGCGTCGAGGACGTGATCATGGGGTGCGCGAACCCCGAAGGCGCGACCGGCGCGAACATCGCGCGGCAGATCGCACTGCGCGCGGGGCTGCCCGTGACGGTGCCGGGAATGACGGTGAACCGTTTCTGCTCGTCGGGGCTGCAGACCATCGCGCTGGCCGCGCAGCGGATCATCGCGGGCGAAGGCGAAGTGTACGTGGCGGGCGGCGTCGAATCGATCTCGTGCGTGCAGAACGAGATGAACCACCACATGATCCAGGAAGGCTGGCTCGTCCAGCACAAGCCCGAGATCTACTGGAACATGCTGCAGACGGCCGAGAACGTCGCGAAGCGCTACGGCATTTCGAAGGAGCGGCAGGACGAGTATGGCGTGCAGTCGCAACTGCGCGCCGCGGCCGCGCAGGAAGCCGGGCGCTTTCGCGACGAGATCGTGCCGATCACCGTGCTCGCGGGCATCGCCGACAAGGCGACGGGCCGCCTGTTCACGAAGGAAGTGACGGTCTCGGCCGACGAAGGGATTCGCCCCGACACGACGCTCGAAGGCGTGTCGAAGATCCGGTCGGCCGTGCCGGGTGGCGTGATTACCGCCGGTAACGCGAGCCAGTTCTCGGACGGCGCGTCGGCTTGCGTCGTGATGAGCGCCGACGCCGCGCAGCGCGAAGGGCTGCAACCGCTCGGCGTGTTCCGCGGTTTCGCGGTGGCCGGTTGCGAGCCGGACGAGATGGGCATCGGCCCCGTGTTCGCGGTGCCCAAGCTGCTGAAGCAGGCGGGGCTGAAGGTCGACGATATCGGCCTGTGGGAACTGAACGAAGCATTCGCGGTGCAGGTGCTGTACTGCCGCGACACGCTCGGGATTCCTGAGGATCGCCTGAACGTGAACGGCGGCGCGATCGCGGTCGGCCATCCGTACGGCGTGTCGGGCGCACGCCTGACGGGCCATGCGCTGATCGAAGGCAAGCGGCGCGGCGTGAAGTACGTGGTCGTCACGATGTGCATCGGCGGCGGCCAGGGTGCGGCCGGCCTGTTCGAAATCCTCTGATCTTTGGCAGGGTGCGGCCGCGGTTTCGCTTCGGCGAGGCAGGCGGCCGCGACGCGAATCGGTGCGACTGAATCACCATTCGAAACAATCGGGAAGCAAAAGGCATGCGCCCGGCAATGCCGTTTCCCCTTACTTGTCAAACGAATTGCCCCACCTATACTTGCTCTGACATTTGCCTTTCGGCACGATGGGCCGGATCGTGCGTCGTGCGATCCGTGCCGCGAAGGTTCGAACCAACGCAGCAGACCGACCGGGGACCGAATGAGTACGACCTATGCAGCAGCGGAACCGCCGCGCGTCGTCAGCGCGGCCGCGAGGCTCTACGCGAAATGCCTGCTGGTCGGATTCGCGTTGTTGCCTGCCTATCTGATCGCCTATCTGTGGTTCTTCAGCGACCCGCACGTCGTGTTCGAGAGCCACGCGTTCCATGAAATCGCGATCGCCGCCGCGACGCTCGAAGGCGCGTTCGTCACCTACGTGACTTGGGTGTGCTACCGGTCGTCCGGCGAGCCGCTGTTGCGCTGGCTGACACTTGGCTTTCTGGGCTTCGCGATGATCTACGCGCTGCACGGTGCGTTCACCGGGATGGCGCATCACAACATCTGGCTGTTCCTGCTGTACGGGCCCGCGTCGCGGCTCGTGATGTCGATCCTGCTGCTCACCGGCCTGCTGTCGTATTCGCGGCCGCCCGATCGCCTCGAGAGGCGCACGAGCGTGCGCACGTGGCTGCCGTGGATCGTGTTCTTCGTGATCGTGAACGTGGCCGTGGCGTACATCGCGTATTCGCCGGTTGCGGGTGCGCTGGGCACGCGGCTGTCGATGGAAGGCGGCGCGCTCGTGTTCTCGCTGCTGAACGTCGCCGTGCTGCTCGCGCGACGGATCCGCTCGCCGCTGATGGTGATCTACGGCGTGTCGATCATGGCGTTCGCGCTGTCGTCGCTCGCGTTCATTCTCGGCAAGCCGTGGAATCACATGTGGTGGCTCGCGCACGCGATTTTCGCGGGCGGTTTCTTCCTGCTCAGCTACGGCGTCGTGCAGGCACTGCAGACGACGCGTTCGTTCTCGGCGATCTACAGCCAGGAAGACCTGATGAGCCGGCTGTCGGAATCGATGGCGCGTACCGAGAGCGCGCTGCAGGAACTGCGGCGCACGAACCAGAAGCTCGAATACATGGCCGCGACCGATCCGATGACGGGCGCGTCGAACCGCCGGCAGTTCATCGCGCAGGTCGAGCGCGAGATGGTGCGGGCCGAGCGCGACGGCACGCCGTTCTGCCTGCTCGCGCTCGATCTCGACAATTTCAAGAACATCAACGATGCGTACGGGCACCAGATCGGCGACGAGGTGTTGCGCGGCGTCGTGCGCCAGTGTCTCGACGCGATCCGGCCGGCCGGCGGGCTCGCGCGGGTCGGCGGCGAGGAATTCATGGCGCTGCTGCCGGACATGCCGCTCGAAGGCGCGCGGATGACGGCCGAGCGCGTGCGCTCGTCGATTGCGAGCTCGCCGTTCGGGCTCGATTTCAAGCGCGTGCAGGTGACGGTCAGCGTCGGTGTCGCGCAATACGGGGCCGACGGCAGCACGGTCGATGCGTTGCTGCGCGTGGTCGATGAACGCTTGTACCAGGCGAAGCGGGAAGGGCGGAACCGGGTCGTGTCGCGGTGACGCGGGTTTGCGCGGCACGCGGGCGCCGGTGATCGAACGCGGGACATTCGGCAGCTCGGGCGTACAGAGGCGGTGTCGAGCGCCTCGATCTTTAACGAAGCCCCGGAGGCGGTAACGCCCCGGGGCTTTTGCATGCCAGGTCAGCACGCGCCTGGCGACGCGTTACCGCGATGCCAGGGCCGCCGCGCTCTTCTTCGGCTGAGCATCCTGCATCCGCTGCGACGCCTGCCACCAGTATTTGCCCGCGCGCTGCTGCGGATCGCGGATCGCGAGATACGTCGTACTCCAGAGCTGTGCCGCGTTCGCCTCGGTGGCGTCCGCGCTGCGCGTGCCGAATGCATCGGTCTGGTACTTGCCGTTCACATAGGACCACGTCCACATCTCCGACGTGCGCATGTCGCGTCCGTTCGAGATCGCCTGCCAGATCGTCTGCCGTGCCTGCGTGAGCAGCGTGCGGGTCGTGGCGGACAGGTCCTGGCGCGCGAGCTGGCGATCGAGCCCGGCCACCCACATCGCCTGCTGCCACGACCAGATTACCGTGCCGTGATACGCGGAACTGGTGAACTTCGGCCACAGCGTCTGGCTTGCATACGCCGGGTTCGCGATCAGCATGCCGGCATCGGTCACCAGCCCGGTCGGGAACGGCCGCGTGACGTCGGTGACGATCCGCTGAAGCTCGTCATCCGGCGGCGTGCCGAACAGTAGCGCGAAGCCGCCGTCCGAATTCATCACCGGAATCGGGTTGCCCTGCTGATCGAGCGACAGCGCGTAGAACGCCAGCGGCGTGCCCGGTGCGGCGCCGGCCGGCACACCCGCGGACGGCGCATAGGCCGACACGTCGGTGGCCGCCTGCGCGGCCGGCACGCTGACCTGGAACAGCGGCGGCGCCTGCGTTTCCCACGTGGCCGCCTGGTTCGCCGTGCTGGCGAGCGTCGCGCGTTGCCCGGCATCCAGGTACGGATCGAGCAGGCCGCGCGTGAGGAATGCGTTCGCGGCGCGCAACGCGGCCGGCACCAGCACCACGTTGACGTCGTACGGATAGACGCCGCCGCCGAGCCCGTCGGTGCTGTCGCGCCAGTTGCCGACGATCTCGCCAGGGCGCAGGTGGATCAGGTTCGCGACCGATGGCTGTTGCGCGAACGGCTGCGCGGTCGTCGCGACGTGCAGCAGGTTGACGACCAGGCGGCTGCCATTGGTCTGCCCGTCGCTGCCGCGCTGCGCGAGATAGGCGGCCGCGCGGGCCTGGCCGCGCGTATCGTCGATCAGCCAAGCGGCTGCGATCGGCGCGAGCAGGTAGTCGCTGTCGATCATCTTGTAGTCGTAGGTCGGCGTCGGATCGTTCGGCCGACCGTTCTTCTGGTTGTCGACGAGGGCGAATTCGCCGATGCCTTCCTCGTGCGCGACCTTGCCGTCGGTCGACAGCCGGCTCAGCACCGACGACAGGCCGGCCTCGACCGCCGCGGGTTCGAGTACGGGCATCAGCATGCGCACCGAGATCAGCGTGTCGCGGCCGAAGTAGGTGTCGTATTGCCACGAGCCGGCCAGCAGCTTGTCATGAAAGCTCAGGAACTCGAGCACGTTCTGGCTCACGGGGTCGGGGTTGACCGATGGCGCGAGCAGGTCGGCGTGCGTGATCGGCGACAACGGTGTCTCGCCCGACAGCGCATCGACATGCAGCCGCAGCGTATGCGAGCCCGCCGGCGCGCTCAGGACGAGCTTGCCGCCCGCTGCCGGCGCGATGCTGCCGCCGTCGCGCAGCGTGATGCGCAGTGAATAGCCGGGCGCGCCGTCGATCCGGTCGCGTTGCCATTGCGCGGCGCTGCCCTGGACCGTGGGCGCGGCGAGGATCTGCTGCGGAATGGTTGCGCCGCCGTTGAAGTCGCGCAGGAAGCGCACGTTGCTGAGCACGCCCTGGCGGATCGTCAGCGTGTCGGTGTCCACCGACACGTCGGCGCCGATGCCGTACAGCGGGCGACCGTGCGTGTCGGGCGCCGACAGCGCGGACGGCGGCGTGTCGAGGCTCCAGTTCACCGGCTGCGCGGTGTCGTCGAACCACAGCCCGGTGCCGCTGTTGCCGGCGGGGAAGACCACGAGCAGGCGCGGCTTTGTCGACGAGCGCACCAGCAGGTGTGCAGCGACCTTGTCTTGCCGGTAGAACGCGTTGATCTGGCCGCCGGTGTCCATGCGGAACGACAGCGCGGCGGCGTTCGACGGCGGGCTGCCCGATTTGACGTCGTCGTCGTTGCAGGCCGCGAGCAGGCCGGCGCAGATGAATCCGAGACACAGCGACTTCGCAAGGCGATGCATGTTGATGTCCCTCCTGATGACTGGTGATTTTTATGGGAATTATCGAATGAGCGGGTGCCCGGTCTCCTTCATCCGGTATTGCGGAATTTCTGAAAAATTATTGAATTAATCCGGGTGTGCTTCGGGGCGAATTGAATGGGTGATAACCGGTTGTCGATTAACGCCGGAATTGAAAACAAAAGGAGGCACTGCACCGGCTAGGGGTGAAGGACTTCTCTGCTGGCACCCCGGTGCAGTGCCGGTGGTGGTACGTGTGTGGCGTGAAAGGCGAAACGTAAGCCGGTGTAGGGGATTCTAAAGTTCTGATAAAGTCGAAGTCAATAATGATTTTTGGTTTTCAAATAATGTTCTGAAATGAGGTCGCAATTATTGCTTGATGGGTCGGTAAAATATGCGAATTCATGAGGAGGTGGGGCGCGCCGATTATCGGTTTTGGTGAAAATCGATTGGCAATCGATGTCCGTATTGGCGATTGATTCCGAACCGGGATTGAATCGTGACGGCTCACTTGTCGTCGTGTCTCGGTCGGTGCAAGCGGAATGCGCGGAATGCAATGGATTCGGCGATACGGAGCGGTGCGCAACCCGCGTTCCTGCGACCGGACCGACGGGTGATCCCGGGAACCGGACGCCACGCTATCGCGCCAACGGCGCCGGCAAGTTTGGTAGGCTTGGGGCCACGCCGCCGTTTATCGAATTGACGCAGTCGGTTACGGATGCGATTCGATATCCGTCTTTGGCGGGACTGACGATCTTGCGACAGAGCGACTCTTCATCGAGGGTCGATGGTGGTTGACGTCGCCTTCACTCCGGAGAATGTGCCGTGCTGCACGTGCCCGACGATTCAGTGGTCGTATTGGTTGATTTTCAGACACGGCTGATGCCGGTGATACACGAAGGGGCATCCGTCGTCACGCAGGCTGTCCGGCTTGCCCGTATTGCTCAGATACTCGGGGTGCCGGTGATGGGTACCGAGCAAAGCCCCCTCCAGCTGGGCCGGAACGTACCGGAGATCAAGGATCTGTGCTCGAACACCGTCGTCAAGGATCATTTCGACGCGTGCGCGGAGGGTCTGGTCGATGCATTGCCGGCCGGGCGCAATAGCGTCATCGTCGCCGGATGCGAGGCGCACGTGTGCGTGTTGCAAACCGCGTTCGGGCTGTTGAGCAGCGGCCGCAAAGTCACGGTGGTCAGCGATGCCGTGGGATCGCGCAAGACGAGTGACCGGGACGTGGGGATCGCCCGGCTCGGGGCGGCGGGGGCGCAAATCGCGACGGTCGAGATGATCGGGTTCGAATGGCTGGGTTCCAGCCGGCATCCGCGCTTTCGCGATGTGCTGCGCCTGATCAAGTGAGTCGCGGCGCCGGTGCGCTGACGGAAACAGCGTTCCTGGAGCCGGATGCATGCGTTTCGGGATCTCGGCCGTTGGAGCCGGCAGGTTGGGTAGGCTGGCTGCCGGCGGTTGCGGGCGGGATCCTCGCGTCGGCGGGCATGTGTTCGTGGCCACGACCAAGGCGATTCAGGCGTCAAAGAGGAAGGCTCGTCGAGCGCTTGATCTCCTTGAGCGAAAAGCCGGTGTACATCTCCTTGATGTTGCCGAGGGTGCGGATACGGTGCATCGCGAGTTGGTGAAAGGACTCCATGTCCCGGACGACCACCTGCAGCAGATAGTCGTACTTGCCTGACACGTTGTGGCAGGCCACCACGTTGGGAAGGGCCATCACGCCCGCTTCGAACGTCCGCATTGCCTTCTCGGAGTGACTGTCGAGCATGATGTTGATGAAGGCAAACAGCCCCAGCCCGAGCTCCTGCTGATTCAGGGTGGCGTGATAGCCCTGGATCACCCGCGTCTCCAGCCGCTTGAGCCGTTTCCAGCAAGCGGGCGCCGACAATCCAACCCGTTCCGCGATTTCCGCGTTTGCGAGGCGCCCGTCGGCCTGCAGCAATTCCAGAATCTTCCTGTCGGTGTCGTCCAGATCCGTCATCTCGTTTTCCCCTCTGTCGCTGTGTGCATCCTGGCCCGCGCACGCTGGCACGTGAAAAAGCACCTGCATGCCGTCCTTAGGACCGGCCAGTATCGAACCCAAGCCGGTTAATTATATTTTCCGAATCAGACAAACGGCTTGCGTTCGGGAAATCCTATTAACCGTTCCATCAACGATCATTAACCGAACTCGAGCGGGCAGGCAGGGTGCCATCGGCGCTTCTGAACCACGTCCGCCAGGTTCGAATGGCCGGGCCTCGAGACGGTTCAGGCCGCCCACATAAAAGAGATGGAGGAGTCAGTTGAGCTTGTTCAGAACCAAGGATCTTGCGGCGATGGTCGCCGCCAGTCACGCGCCACATGGCCTGAAGAAGGTGTTGGGGCCATTCGATCTCATCCTGATGGGGATCGGTGCGATCGTGGGTACCGGCATCTTCGTGCTGACCGGCACTGGGGCGCTTACCGCCGGCCCGGCGTTGACCGTCTCGTTCGTGATCGCGGCGCTCGCGTGCGGATTCGCGGCGATGTGCTACGCGGAATTCGCGTCGTCGGTGCCGGTGGCGGGTTCGATCTACACCTACAGCTATGCCACGATGGGTGAGCTGGTGGCATGGATGATCGGCTGGGACCTGATGCTGGAGTACGGCCTGGCGAGTTCCGCGGTGTCGGTGGGCTGGTCGGGGTACTTCCAGTCGCTCATCGGCGGATTCGGGCTGCATCTGCCCGCCGTGCTTTCGGCCGCTCCAGGCGCCATTCCCGGTGTCCAGACGTGGTTCAACCTTCCAGCCTTCCTCATCATGTTGGTGTTGACCGCCATGTTGTCGCTCGGGATGCGGGAATCGGCCCGGATCAACAACGTGATGGTGGGGTTGAAGGTCGGTGTCGTGCTGTTGTTCATCGTCGTCGGAGCGCGTCATGTTCAACCGGTGAACTGGCATCCGTTTACACCCTTCGGTTACTCGGGCGTGTTCAGCGCAGCGGCACTGGTGTTTTTCGCGTTCATCGGCTTCGACGCGGTGACGTCCGCCGCCGAGGAAGTGAAGCGACCCGCTCGGGATCTGCCGATCGGCATCATCGGGTCGCTGGCGGTGTGTGCGGTGTTGTACGTGGTCGTGTCCGCGATCATGACCGGCATCGTTCCTTACCAAAAATTCGTTGGTATCGACCACCCGGTGTCGCTCGCACTGCAATACGCGGGCGAGAACTGGGTCGCCGGCTTCGTCGACCTCGGCGCGATTCTCGGGATGACCACCGTCATTCTCGTGATGACTTACGGCCAGACCCGCATCGTGTTCGCGATGTCCCGCGATGGCCTTCTGCCGAAGCGACTGTCGACCGTTCATTCCAGTCTCGGCACGCCGTTCTTCGCGACCTGGATCGTCGGGATTCTGTTTGGCCTGGTCGCGGCGGTCGTACCGCTCAACGTGTTGACCGAACTGATCAACATCGGAACGCTGGCGGCGTTCAGCCTGATTTCCGTCGCGGTCATCATTTTGCGCAAGACCCGACCCGATCTCCCGCGCGCATTTCGCTGCCCGGCCGTGCCGCTCGTCCCGATCCTCGCGATTGCATTCTGCATCACGCTGACCGCCTTCCTGCAGGCCACGACGTGGATCGCGTTTCTGGTCTGGCTCGCGATCGGCCTCGTGGTGTATTTCACGTATGCGCGGCAACGGTCGCACCTCAACTGACTTCACGGCAACACGACGGATGTCGGTTGCGTGCCATTTTCATTTAACGAGCGAACGCAAATGGGATACGACTTTGACCGCTTGATTTCCCGCCAAGGCACCAACGCGTTGGCGGAAGAGGGCTTCGAAAACTACCTGTTCGGGGCCGACGCCGATGCCCCCTTGCTTGACAGGCCGATGGACGAATTGATCTCGATGTGGGTCGCCGACATGCAGTTTGCTGCGCCGGATGCAGCAATCGACGCAGTCACCGAGCGTTTGAAGCATCCGGTGTTCGGCTACACGATGAACTTCGACGATCAGCTCTATCAGGTTTTCCATGCCTGGTGCGTCGAGCGGTATGGCTGGCGCTTCACGCGCGACGAAATGCAGGTCTCGCTGGGCGTCATACCGGCGCTGTTCGGCCTGGTGGAATACATATGTCAACCGGGCGAGAAGGTGCTCACCCTGGCCCCGGCCTACGGCTACTTCAAGCATGCAACGGTTCAACGCGATCGCGAGCTCGTGACCTCGTGCCTGCTCGTGTCCGACGATGGCGACTACGCAATCGACTTCGACGACTTCGAGTCAAAGGTCAGCGATCCGGCGGTCAAGCTGTTTTTCCTTTGCCATCCTCACAATCCGACCGGCCGCATCTGGGCCGACGACGAACTGCGTCGCATGGGCGAGCTTTGTATCGCGAATGGAGTCAAGATCGTTTCCGACGAGATCCATTGCGATCTGCTCAGAACCGGCCGCAGTCACACGCCATTGGCCAAGCTGTTCCCGACAAGCAGGGACATCATCACCTGCATGGCCGTCAGCAAGACGTTCAACCTCGCCGGGATGATGATTGCGACCGTGATCATCCCGGATCCGGAGTTGCGCGACGCGTGGAAGCGCCGACATTACCCGTTTGTGAACCCGCTCAGCCTGGCCGCTGCGATTGGCGCGTACAGGGATGGCGCACCGTGGCTGGAGGCGTTGCGCTCGTACCTGGACAGTAACTTTGCATGGACGCGGCAGTTTCTGAACGAGCATCTGCCCGAGGCCGGATTCCGTGTGCCTGATGCAACGTACCTGGCGTGGATCGACTTGCATGCCTACTTCGATGAGTCGGTGAACCTGACCCGGTTCTTTCTGGAAAAGGCCGGGGTCATTCTCGAAGGGGGCGAGATGTTTGTCGAAAACGGCGGTTGCTGCGTGCGGCTCAATCTCGCATGCCCGCGCGTACAGGTGCAACGCGCGCTCGAACGGATGTGCGATGCGATCGTCGATTATCGCGGCGCGGCAGCGGCCGTGCCCCAATCCTTCAAAGCATCTGTGTAACGGAGAAAAATGATGGTCGAGTGGAACGAGTATCGAGAGCAACTTGTGCAGCGATTCCGGGAATTCTCAAAGCTCGCCCCGGACACGATGAAAGGCATTGTGTCGCTTGGTCAGGCTGGCGAGAAGACCAGTTTTCTGGATACGAAGACAAGGGAGCTGATCTCGCTTGCTGTGGCTGTGACCACCCGTTGCGATGGTTGCATTGCATTCCACGCAAGCGAAGCGAAGAAAGCGGGTGCGACGGTCGATGAACTGTCGGAAGCGCTCGGCGTCGCGATCCATCTGAATGCCGGCGCCGCGCTGGTCTATTCCGCGCGCACGCTCGACGCCTTCAACAAGGCCTGACGGGGAGTGGTGCGCGCGGACAGCGTTTCCTGTCGCGCCGGCTCGAAACCTCGCAGTCGCGGGGGCGAGGTTTCTCAGGCGCCGGCGGCGTTCAGGCTGCTGCCGCCTGATGAGCCGAGCCGTGCTGCTCGCCACCCAGGATATCGATGAGACTGGTCAGCATCCGCGCCAATTCACCGGTCATCAGCGTGACATCCGAGTCGAAGCGTTCATCGTCGTTCTGCGCGGTCGGATCCGCCGCTTCCTTGATCACGTCGAGCGGTGTAACGCGCTTGATCGTCAGCGACGGCGTCAGCACGAAGGAGATTCGGTTGTCCCAGGTCATCGCAAGGCGCATGCATTGTTTGCCGGCCTCGATGTGCCGGCGCATGTCGTTCGCTTCCAGCGCGTGGCCGACATATCGCACGGTGGCGCCGCCTTCGCCGCTCGAGCGCAACTCGGCGTCCTGGTCCACGGTAAATCCGCCCGGCGCCTCGCCGGACAACAGCCAATCCGTCATCGCGGCGACCGGCGAACGCACCACTTGAACACCGGCGAGCGGCAACTGATCGATCGATTTGACGAGCAGGCCGCGAACATCGTCGGCTACAGCCTGTGAAGCCGCATCGATGACGAGCCAGCCGTTCGCCGTATCGATCCACACGCGGGTATCGCGGCGAATGGTGAACGCGCGCGGAAGCAGTTCGTCGGTAACCTGCTCCTTGAGTTCGCGCATCTGTTTTCGCCCGACCTTGAAGCCCTGCTGCTCCTCGACTTCAAGCGCTCGCTCCTTGGTCACCTGATTGACGACCGACGCCGGGAGCAGCTTCTTTTCGGCACGAAACGTCAGCAACATCTGCCGGTTGATCGAATAGACAAGTGCGCCGTCGTCACGCGGCGACGCCCATCCGTGGCTCTGCATCTCGATGCTGTTGCCCGGCTGAAACGCGTGGGGCGCCAGCCATTTTTCCATCTGATCGGGGGTGACGGCCCAAGGTGCCGGAAGACGATGAAGCTGAAGGTTCTTGAACCACATAGGAGTACGGGCAAAGCGCACCATTCTATATGACGGTGATGCTTACGGTACGGATTCGGTCGCCGACGTGACATTTCAGATCGTTGATGGTTGTAGTGCCGGCTAGGTGGGCAACGCTCGCGAAATTCGCCACGGACGGGGAGCGGCGCTCTTCATCCAGGCGCATCAAAGCGAGCACATCGTGTGCGGTGACTGAGCACACGTGGCGGTTCCCGATGTACGGGTACGCATCGGCTTCGATGCATGCGCAGATTCTCGCCAAAGTGCCGTTAGGTCCACGTCTTCCGCGTCTTCTCCAGCGACTCGTCGCTGACCGCTCGAAAAGTTGCTTTGCCTTCGTTGATACGCTCGGATAGCACTTCCTGTCACGCATGGAATGGCCGACATCGTCGGCGATGTCGCGCGTCGTAACAGGTGGTCGGCCGCGTGCGACGTCGAAGTCGTCGTGCCGCGTATCGACCAGTTCGGCGAGAGTGATCTGCACTTCATCACACGTGTTGCCCGGCAATACGGTGCGACGGCCACGGTCAAGGCCGGCAAGCTGATCGTGCTGCCTCGCGGCGCTGGCAAGAGCGCGAGCGGCAAGCCGCCGCCGATCGTGACGCTCACGCCCGGCGATCTACTCGACTACGAAGTCAACTTTCCGGACCGTGCGAGCTTCGCGGCCGTTCGCACGAAGGTGCACGACCGCAAGACAGGGAAGACGATCGACCTGACGATCCCGAATCCGGACGCCCCGCCAGGTGCGTCCGCGGTGCATACCGAACGCCATACGTTCGCGAGTCCGGAGGCCGCGAACGCCGGTGCAACGTCGAGACTGGCGACGCTCAACCGGCGCACGTCTACGAGCCGGCTGACGACGCGCGGCCGCGCGGATCTGTCGGCGGAAAAGACGATCGCGCTGAAGGGGTTCAAGGCAGGTGTAGACGGCGAGTTTCTGATCGAGTCGGTCGAACACACATTCGCGTCGCGCGGGTGGATCACGGTCGTCTCATTGAACGGAGGGAACAAGGGGAAAGCGAAGGTCGGTCATGGCAAGAAGCCGACGAAGAAGGTCGATTTGGTGATCCCCGCGTCCAAGTAGTGGTCAGCGGATGATTCACATTTCTGCAGGCAAATGTCGTATCCGGTGTGGATCATGGGTCAATGTGTTGTCGGTCGCCCCCGGCCCTTGCTCGACAGTTTGCCCGTAATTTCAAGTGCACTTGTGGGCGATTGTTGGGCAAGAACCGGTTCGTGAAAATTTGGCGCTATTTAATTGCCAATTGCGATAAATGCAAAGCTCCTGTTCCGAAAATTTTTGGCATTGTCGCCGGTATTGATTTGGCAGTAGTTATTGTTGACGAATGGGACGGCTACTCCGTCCATATTGCTCTGAGCCGTGTCGCCATAGTTATTTTGCGTTGCGACGACTCCGGGAAGCGACGGGAAGCCGGGGTTGAAGGAGATTGCATACTTGCCTGTGTCAGTATGCTCAACGCTGAAATCTCCGCTCCCGTTTAAGACTTTTCCGTCTTGGTTAACGGTGCCCCAAATTATTCTAGCCATTATTTCCTCCAGTGTTAAGAGTGTGCCGTACGTATGGAAAATTTAACCAATGCGATGGATGAGTGGTTGATGGGAAGGTGCCTGATCGAATTCGCATTGGAGATTTGATATTAGGATTTGATTGTTGGTATGTAAACCATCGCGAGGGGGCGTGGTGTGGGTTGCTGTTTCATTAAATAAAGGGGTTCGGGTTAATGATCAATAATTTAAAGCGCCAGTGATTTATGTGCATTGGGTATGGCAGCCGCTTCGAGGCAACTCGAGCGGTTTTTTTTCGGCGGGGGTTTGATGGGTGAGGAAAAGCAGGAGGGGCTGGCCGTCCAGATCGCGACGTTGACGCAGCAGATGCGCGCCGTCGCGGCGAGCTGGCCAACGAGATCGCCGACGTCGATCGGAAGGTCGACGCGGTAAAGAACAAGGCAACGGGCGCGATGTGGGTGCTCGGCGTGCTGATCACGATGGTGATCGGTTCGAACGAGTACTTCTTCGAGTCGTCGTCGCGGGCGGACAAGCAAGCGGACCGCATCACGCAGTTTGCTGTGTCGCCGGACATCACCGTGAGCACAGGCAGCCCGTCGACTGAACGCCGACAATCCGCAATTTCTACCGTTAGCGATTACCCGGGAGAGGGATCCCCGGCATTGGGAGGGGGCGCGGTAAATACTCGTTGCCCGCTGTTGTAAAGCGATTGAATCACCCCGGCAACGTCAACAGTCTGATTCAAGACTCCGTAGCCTGCTTTGAGAATAGTCGTCATTGTTGGCCTCAATTGATCGCGTTATTTCGCTTCGATTTCCAGCTCGCAGTACCGGTTGCCATTAGCTAGCGTTAACGAAATGGCGGGTTTGCTTTTTTTAGGGGCGGGTTCCACGTGAAGAAAGGCTGGGTGACGGATTGGCCTGTGAACTGTATCCGAAGGATAGTAAGCGAGCTTGCCAATACACCTGTCAAAAATACAAGGGGATGGCATGGCTAATAGGGAACTCTGATTATGCGTTGGCGTATATATTGACTGATGCAGTTGATGCCGATCGTCGTGCAACAAAATGCTGCCGCCAGCACTGGATCTGTGCCGTATGGCAAACGCAAGTTGGACAGACCGATTTGGCACCGCATCTGGGGTCGTCGTTATGCTGTTATGGGTATAGTCGCCGGGGTCTACAGGCTTTGCTGGCCGGAACGGTTTGGCAATGCCCCGATAGCTTGCTCGCCTGACCGGACCGGGTAGCGTCCGATCGTTCCAACAACCGTGTTCTGAAAACAGTGCCATATGTCAGATGGTGCAACGGCGGCAGGTTCAATCCTGAATGCATTGCGGGCAATGCCCGCCTGGCTGTTCGCGGGTCTGGCACTGGCCCAGTCCATCGAAGTCGGCAAGTTTGGTAGGCTTGTCGTCTGCCTTCGCTTGTCGGATCTTGGCGCCACCACGTGGCGTGGTGAAAAAGCGGGTATCGTCTTCGAGTGGTCGAAGCGATACCCGCTTTGTTACCCCCTTCTTTCTCTGCCGGACGCAATTTCCGGCGAATGCGAGCGAACGGTGGAAGGGCGTAAGATGCCCGACTGGCAAGAAGGGTGACAGGCAAGTCGCCGAACCGGAACGAACAGGAGCAACCGAAGTGATCCGTCATATCGTCATGTGGAAGTTGCATTGAAATTTAAATATTCAAGTTATTGATATTTAATGAAATATGTCTTCATATGATCGCTTTGTACCCCCATCGGTACCCCCTTTTTTCCTCACTGGGGTAGAAGCCGGGTGGGCGTGAGTTTCCGTACCCCCTGTAGCCTTCTTCAGTTTCTTGCAACGTCGCCGATAACTCTCTTGGACCGTCTCGTGCCAGAGGTGTCCGTTTCATTTCCCGCCCTCACTCTTCCCCCGAGGGCGGGACTTTTTGCATGTAGGGCGTATCCGTCAAAGCTGCTTTGGTCCCAAATATTGATCAGCTATATTGAAAGTGTCTCGGGGATGGGACACAGGACGGGAACGAAATGAAATACACGCACAATGAGAATGCAGGCCCTGTATGGGGCGTAGTCGCGGGTCTTCTTTTGACAGCCGTTGGGCTAAGCATGGGACTCTTTCCCAAGCTTCTGGATAGCGCCGGATCGCTGAACGATTTCGTCTCGTCCGGCGTTACGATGGTTGGAATCTTTCTAGTTGTTTACGCTGTCCGCGAGACGCGGCGGAAGCATCAGCGCTGAAGGTCAAGGCTGGCACTGCATCTGTCGACGAGTAGGTCGTCGACGATGATCTCGCCTGCCGAACGGCCGGCGCGCAGTGCATCGAGGCTGTCGACAAACGGCTTGCCTTGTTCGTCGGCCAAGCGAATCGGCGCTAGGAAAAAAGATCGTGTGTTTGCTGCGCGCACCTGGACTATTGCGAGGTAGCCGAGCGGTGTCTCGCAAGTGACCGAAGATTCTCGAGACACTTCGGTCATATGTTCGCAATGAACGTCGATCGTATATCCACGGTAGGTGTATGAGCTGGTCATGTTCGCCTCGCTGCGGGTAGAGCGACGTCCGAAGGTTTGCACGCGGAAGTATAGCTACGTGCCCTCGAAAAGCGACATGAATCTTGCCTATGGGCGCCAGTCGTTGCCGTAGGCCAACTCGATGATTTTCTTCGTAGGAATGCTCGCCCGCAATTTTGCGACGTCATCGTGACGGAACAGTTTGCAGCGGGCGATTTCGTTGTTTGGTTGCGGCTTCAGGTCGGCGCTGAGTTCACCAATAAACACGTGGTGCAGCTTTGAGAGACCGCCGAAGTGCATCGCATACGTAAGGTCCAAGCCGACCAATCCGGTCTCTTCCTGCAACTCTCGATGCGCCGCTTCTAGAGGCGTCTCGATGGCTTTAATTGTCCCGCCTGGCAGTGCCCATCGGGATGCCGCGCGCGCGACCAGCAACACACGGTCCCCTTGGAGGCACACTACTGTTGCGCGTTCTTTTATGGGTACATCGACGCAATCTTGGACGCTCATGACGGCTGCGGCTTGAGAATTTTTAGTATTCTAGCGCGACAGTCCCGATTGCCTGTCCAATGTTTGCCGTCAGGCAGCGAGTTCCATAGGCAGCAGGTCATCGTCGACGCAGCAGGCTCGTTACTCATGTCATCGACCGATTTCGAAGCAAGTCTCATTGCCCTTGCGCGGGAGTCGTCATGGTTTTGGCCTGCACTGGTTGCGGTCCGAACTCTCAATCTACCTTCTTGGTGCATCGGTGCGGGTGCGGTCCGAAACCTTGTGTGGGACTCGTTGCATGGGCTGGACGCGCCGTCGGCATTGTCTGACATCGATGTTGCGTACTTCGACGGCACGGATCTTTCTGCGCATCGCGACGCGACGTTTGAGTTCCTGCTGGCGGCCATGCAGCCCGAGCTTCCATGGGAGGTGACTAATCAGGCCGCTGTACATCTCTGGTTCGAGAGAACCTTTGGGCATCCCGTGTCTCCTTTCAGATCACTGGCCCAAGCTATTGCGTCGTGGCCAGAGTACGCGACGGCGGTCGGACTTACATTGCTGAACGACGGGACAATTGATGTCTGTGCGCCATACGGACTCGATGACCTTTTTTCCATGGTGGTGCGACGCAATCCAGCGCGCGTCAGCATGGATACCTATCTTCGGCGAATCCAGCAGAAACGATACAAGGACCGCTGGCCCCGTGTGACCATCATCGTTTAGAAATGCCACAGGCAGTCGTGAGGAGTGTTGCCGACGGAAGTCCATCATCACTGGCCAATCGACGCGAGAGGATTCGTGAATGCTCACAACAGCGTTCGTCGTTGAGGTTCCTGCAGCCGAGTCAACTGTAGCGGACCTTCGGAGTCGGTTTGATGCTACCTCCGACCTGGGTGTGCCGGCGCACGTCACGGTTCTGTTTCCCTTCATGCCGCCTGACGAAATTACGCCCGACGTTCTACGTCAGGCGCAAAGCGCGCTGAGTCTTGTGCAGCCTTTCGAATTTTCGTTGAGGAAGGTCGAGCGGTTTGCAGTCACCACTTATCTTGCTCCCGATCCGGCGGAACCGTTCGTCGCCTTGACGACTGCGCTGGCCGAGCGCTTTCCCATGTTTCGCCCCTATGGTGGTGCACACGATGGCATCGTTCCGCATCTGACTGTCGCGCACGGGGATGCCGCGACAGCACAATGGGCGGCCGTCGAGCTCGAACATCGTCTGTCTGCGCGGGAGGCGATTCGAACATGCTGTCGCTCTGTCGCTTTGCTGGAGAACTCGTTGGGCCGCTGGAGGAAGATGCACGAGATTGCGCTTCCAACGGTCGACGTGTAGTCCGGCCAGTTCCCGGCGGTCACGACCGGCGGCCACCGGCCGTCAGGCGCCATCCACACGCGTCGTCGACCGGCCTTCATGTCGTTCCGGCTAGCGGAATCGACGTTGGACAGCCATCTCTGAAGGCCGCCGACCCAGGTGCGCTCTCTGCCTCCTACCTGGCCGTACTCGTCGACGTGTTGCACCGCGCGTTTCAATTTCGAAACGATCCGATGCGTCTGAAAAGCGACGCGCTCGGCCGGCTCGTGACGGCGATGCCGCCGCACGGACACTGGGCGCTCGCTGCAGCGGCAATCGACATAGGCCGTCGCACGATAGATGCGGGCCTGTATCCAAATCAGGGAGTGCACCGATCACACGCTTCAGCATGTGACTACCGATGGCAGCGTGCAGACGTACTACCCGGCGAAGTCGCTGTGGCTCAGCCTGCCGGGAGATCGCCGCTCAGCGCAGATGCCGCTGCGCACGGACGACAGGAATCCCGTCGTGGCGCTGACGGAACGGCTCGACAAGGTGTTCGCTGGCTTGAAGTGGCTCGCTGCGCTGGTCGCGATCCTGGTTGTCATGCTTCTGATCAAAGGGAGGTGACATCCAAGTAGCTTTAGACCTGATCCGATTCTGATTGACGGATCAGGTCTCGACTTAGGCAGATTATTGGGCGATGGACGTTTCGTGCGATGTGATGGAACGAATCCATGCTTGTACTTCTGTCTCTGCCCATAGTGAGAGATTGCGAACTCTTCGCGGTCTCGGGAAACTACCTTCCTTCATCATGTCGTAGATCGTCGTCTTGCCCAAGCCGACCATGTCCAGAACGGTCGGAAGTCGCAACAGTCGTTCGGTGGTGGTGCTCAATTCTCTGTACCTCGTTATTCGGTGACGGGCTGAGTTGCACGGGCGAGTTGCATTAGCCCCGTTTCAAGCGTGATCGTAGCGGTCGCGGCCCAGGTGCGCGCATCCTGCGCCGCCTTGTGGCGAGCGAATGACCCGATCTCGTCGGCCATCAGGTTCAGCAGCTCGATGTCGGCCGCGTGCGAGATCTCACTGATTAGTGAGCGGATCTTGATGCGAAGGGCGTCGAGTTGCGCGAGTCTGCCTTGGCGGCTATCCGCCAAGGCTTCGTTCGTCTGGATAGGTTTGCGCCGCGCGAGCGGCGCTTCGTCTTTCTGGATCGCTTTTGCGGGCGTCAGCCCGACGTTGTTCGACTGCATCGAAGTGCCGTTGACGCTCGCCAGTGCGATAGCCGGGCGCTTCTTCGCGTGTTCCCGCTTTCGCGGCAGCGGACGTGGGGTAGAAAGGGCCGGGCGCGAGGTCATTTGGCGACCTCCTGCGCCATCTCGGGCGTCCAGTCGGGGTCGGGCAACTGGAGGATGTCGTCGAGCCACTGAAGAACGACCGGCAGATCTTGTTGTTGCTTGATGTTTTCACTGGCGAGAACCTTTCTAAGCCACCGAGCCCCTTCTTGAACCGCCTGCATCCGCGTCGGATAGCTCGTAGTGCCGGGGCCAAATTTCAGTGGCGTCGATGCGAAGCTGTCCCCGAAGTTGTACATAGCCGCGCAAATCCACTGATCCGCTTTCGGTTGGGCCACATAGATCTCGGCAATCGGCTTCTTCGTCCGCTTGCTGTTGGGCGAGTGAAGGATATCGGTCGCGACACAGCGGCCGTCTTGATCCGGTGCGGTCACGGGATAGATTGTAAGCGATCGAATAACGGCGCCCTTGTGTAGAAATCGCTGCACTCTGATGCTACGTGTCCACGTGGACAGCTGGTA